>NZ_JAVBIS010000002.1:0-943837 GCF_030757775.1 Bacillus sp. MHSD_36 | reverse complement strand
TGAGTAGGGATATAAATTATATATTCGAAGCCGTAATTTGTCTATGTGAAAATGGGTTTACTCTGGGGTAAGTGATGATATTACAACAGGAAGCGTAACTTTGCATAAGATGCAGGTTTCTGCTTCCAATAAGTTAATATGAAATTACGTATTAGTATGACTCTTATGTTCTTTAAAAAAGGTGGATATAATACAACAAATTATTCCGGTAATTAGAATAACATATTTTATCGTTTCACTTGTATGTTGAAATAAATTAACGTTAAGCATCACAAGTCCCCAAAATAGTTGGATCGCTCCGTAACTGAATAAAATTTTTCCTGTACGAGAAAAATTCCCCATAGGTCTCATCCTTTCCTGTATATGTAAATTGTATCATAAAAAACTAAAAATGAATGATTATAAAATGAATTTTCTGTAATTTTAAGAGATAAGTCATAGATGAAGAGATAAGATATAGAAAGAAGCTTACGTAAAAAACGTAAGCTTCTTTTTTATGTAAGTGTGTGTAACCGTTAAGCCGCATTGGGTTTTGTCGGTGAGTACGCGAAACTTTACGGTTACACGACACTTATTCATATGAGTAAAAGGGTTATTCCAACAGAAAGTTTGTACTTAAGCGATTGGACCGCCTAAGTTAATAATATCTTCAGAAACGCTGTCGAACTTTTTGAAGTTCGCTTTGAACTCGTTCGCAAGCTCGATTGCTTTTGCTTTGTAAGCAGCTTTATCAGCCCAAGTTTGTTCAGGCATTAACACTTCGTCAGGTACACCTGGTACATGAAGTGGAACTTCAAGACCGAAGATGTCATGTTTAGCTGTTTCTGTTTTTGCAAGTTCACCGCTTAATGCTGCTTGAATCATTGCACGAGTGTAACCTAAGTTCATACGTTTACCAATGCCGTATTCGCCACCAGTCCAGCCAGTGTTTACTAAGAATACTTTCGCATCGTGTTTCTCGATTTTTTCACCAAGCATTTCAGCATAGCGAGATGCATCAAGAGGTAAGAATGGTGAACCGAAGCAAGTTGAGAATGTTGCTTGCGGAGATGTAACGCCGCGCTCTGTTCCTGCTAGTTTACTAGTGTAACCACTTAAGAAATGGTACATAGCTTGTTCTTTTGATAACTTACTGATTGGAGGCAATACGCCAGATGCATCAGCAGTTAAGAAAATGATTGTATTTGGATGCCCAGCAACACTTGGCAGTACGATATTGTCGATCGCATGCATAGGGTATGCAGCACGAGTATTTTCTGTTAAAGTAGTATCGTTGTAGTCTGCGATACGTGTTTGGTTATTAATGATAACGTTTTCTAAAACAGATCCAAATTTGATTGCATCGAAAATTTGTGGTTCTTTCTCGTGAGAAAGGTTTACACATTTTGCGTAGCAACCGCCTTCAATATTGAATACACCGTTATCAGACCAACCATGCTCATCATCACCGATTAATTTACGGTTTGGATCAGCAGATAATGTTGTTTTACCTGTTCCAGATAAACCGAAGAATAGTGCTACGTCGCCTTCTTCACCTACGTTTGCAGAGCAATGCATAGAAAGGATATCTTGTTCAGGTAATAAGAAGTTCATAATAGAGAAGATTGATTTCTTCATCTCTCCAGCGTATTCTGTACCACCAATTAGTACGATACGTTTTTCGAATGAAACCATAATGAATGCTTCAGAGTTTGTACCGTCAACAGCTGGATCAGCTTTGAAATTCGGTGCAGAAACAATTGTGAACTCTGATTCATGAGTTGTTAATTCTTCTTCAGTTGGACGAATGAATAATTGATGTACAAATAGATTGTGCCATGCATATTCGTTAATAACTTGAATTGGTAGGCGGTAATTGCGGTCAGCGCCTGCAAATCCTTTGAAGACGAATAACTCTTCTTTCTCTTTTAAGTATTCTAAAACTTTAGTATATAATTTATTAAAATGTTCTTCAGAAATCGGTTGATTCACTGCTCCCCAAGCAATTTTGTCAGCAACCGATGCTTCTTTCACAATAAATTTATCTTTAGGAGAACGTCCTGTATATTTTCCTGTTGAAGCAGAAACGGCACCAGTAGAAGTTAATTTCCCTTCATTTCGCATTAATACTTTTTCCACTAATTGCGGAACACTTAGTTGAATCTGTGCATTGCTTCCGTTCAATAATTCGTGTAAACCAATTTGGACATTCACAGTACTCATATTTATATACCATCCTTTTCATTTAATGAAATATTTCTCGTAATCCCCAACAAGAGTATAACACAATTATATAAATAATGTATACTATTTATTTCTTTTTGTTTGTGTGAATACATTATTTCCTTATTAATATTTCATTTTAGGTGTATTGAGAAAAACTTTCAGGAAAATGTGAATATTAATTGACAAATGAATATCATTTCTTTAGTATAGGTTGGGACGGATACTCTCTTATCCCGAGCTGGCGGAGGGACAGGCCCGATGAAGCCCAGCAACCTCACTTGTAGTGGTAAATACAGGTGAATAGGTGCTAAAACCTGTGCGAGGCTACAGGTCTCGAACGATAAGAGCGAAGGGCAAAAAGCAGTATGCAAGTAGCAAATTAAACCTTTCCTCTATTAAAGTAGGAAAGGTTTTTCTGTATGCTTGTGTGGGAGAATAAATGTATGTCGCAATCTGTGGCAAATTAAGGATGAGTTCCGTACAATATATACAATTACTGTAGGGAGGTTTACCACATGACAAAAAAACGTCATCTGTTCACATCTGAGTCTGTAACTGAAGGACATCCAGATAAAATTTGTGACCAAATTTCTGATTCAATTTTAGATGCGATCTTATCAAAGGACGCAAATGCACGTGTAGCTTGTGAAACAACTGTAACAACTGGTTTAGTATTGGTAGCGGGGGAAATTACGACTTCTACTTACGTAGATATTCCAAAGATCGTTCGTGAAACAATCCAAGGCATTGGTTACACACGCGCAAAATACGGATTCGATGCAGAAACTTGTGCAGTTTTAACATCTATCGATGAGCAATCTGCTGACATCGCTATGGGTGTTGACCAAGCGCTAGAAGCACGCGAAGGTCAAATGACTGACGCTGAGATTGAGGCAATTGGTGCAGGAGACCAAGGTTTAATGTTTGGTTTCGCATGTAATGAAACACAAGAGTTAATGCCACTTCCAATCTCGCTTGCTCACAAATTAGCTCGCCGTTTAACTGAAGTACGTAAAAATGATACATTATCATACTTACGTCCGGATGGAAAAACGCAAGTTACAGTTGAGTATGATGAAAATGGTAAACCAGTACGTGTTGATACTATCGTAATTTCTACACAACATCACCCGGATGTTATATGGGAAGAAATCGATCGCGACTTAAAAGAGCACGTAATTAAAGCTGTCGTACCAGCAGAATTAATCGATGGAGAAACGAAATTCTTCATTAATCCAACTGGCCGCTTCGTAATTGGTGGACCACAAGGTGATGCTGGTTTAACAGGACGTAAAATCATCGTTGATACTTACGGTGGATACGCTCGCCACGGTGGCGGTGCATTCTCTGGTAAAGATGCAACAAAAGTTGACCGTTCTGCAGCATATGCAGCTCGTTATGTTGCGAAAAACATCGTAGCAGCTGGTCTTGCTGAGAAAGCAGAAGTACAACTTGCATACGCAATCGGTGTAGCGCAACCAGTATCAATTTCAGTTGATACATTCGGCACTGGTAAAGTATCTGAAGACGTACTAGTAGAACTAGTTCGTAACAACTTCGATCTTCGCCCAGCTGGTATTATTAAAATGCTAGACTTACGTCGCCCAATTTACAAACAAACAGCAGCTTACGGCCACTTCGGACGTACTGATGTAGATCTAACATGGGAACGTACAGACAAAGCTGCAGCTTTAAAAGAGCAAGCTGGTCTATAATATATGAAAAAAAGCTTTGCGCTCACGGCGCAAAGCTTTTTTATTTATAATTACGTTGGAATAAAGCGAAGAGTTCAATGTCATGCCAAGTGCCGTTGCGGAATATAGCTTCTTTACAAGTTCCTTCATGTTGAAAACCGAGTGATTTATATAATTGAATTGCTCTATCGTTAAAAGAAAATACTCGTAAAGAAAGGCGATGTAAATTTAATTCTAAAAATGCATAATTCAATAATAAAGTGAAAGCTTCCTTCCCATAACCTTGCCCCCAGTAATCCTTTTTACCAATATCAATAATGCATTCAGCGTTTCGATTATACGGATCAATGTGAATTAAAGAAGTAATACCAATTGAAAGGTTCGTAGCTTTTTCTTCAATGATATAGCTCTTAGCGTTTGAAGAATGAATAAATTGCTGGCAAAGTTTTTCTGTATCTTGAAAGGAATATTTATCAAGATTGAGTGTAGTTGAACTCATAACGTCTATATCATTATGCCATTTATAATATGTTAGAATATCATCTTCGGAAAACTTTCGTAACTGGACACGGTTTGATTCAAACAATGTAAACACCCCTTTTGTATTTACTGGTCTTTGTTCATTATCCCAACACACGAGCTACAATAAACTTCTCCGTCTAGCTCAATGTACTTTTTCATATTCGTCATACCGCTCGCCGGAAATGGCATATGAATCCACGCTTTTTCATATGTTTGTATTTCTTTCCCGCATGATTTACAAAGGATTGGTTTTTTCTTGAACATATGTAATCATCCTTTCATTTGGCGTGCTTTCCCTGCGCAAAAGGCACTGCTTAGTAAAAATAGTGTTGCGAATATAATGCTTACGAATGTAGCGTATGGAATTGCGCCTTTTAGAGAAAATCCGACAGTGATGGAAGCGACGAATAAGAGGATGAATGTTGTTGTTAGTTTTTTATAAAGTTCCATAGTGAGTGAACCTCCAAATTATTTTGTAATTTAAAATGAAATCTACTATGTGGAAAATATAAGAGGATTTAAAGAGTAGCTAATGATGTGTAGTCTAGGAGTATAAGAAAGTATATTTTCCTTTTTGTGGTTTTATATACTTATATTGTAGCATGGTGTATTAACGACTTCATACATAATTGTGTAAAGATAGGTATGATAAAATGAAGAAAAGACTTTAGGAAAGGGAAGATATAAAATGAGCGTAACTGAACATAAAAAACAAGCACCGAAAGAAGTGCGTTGCAAAATCGTAACGATCTCCGATACACGTACAGAAGAGACGGACAAGAGCGGACAGCTATTACATGAATTATTAAAAGAAGCAGGGCATATAGTGACCTCTTATGAAATTGTAAAAGATGATAAAGAAAGTATTCAGCAAGCGGTGTTAGCTGGTTATCATCGGGAAGATGTTGATGTCGTGTTAACAAATGGCGGTACTGGTATTACGAAACGTGATGTGACGATTGAAGCGGTATCAGCGTTATTACATAAAGAAATTGTCGGGTTTGGTGAGTTGTTCCGCATGATTAGTTATTTAGAAGATATAGGAAGCAGCGCGATGTTAAGTAGAGCAATCGGCGGTACAATTGGGCACAAAGTTGTCTTTTCCATGCCAGGGTCTAGCGGAGCAGTTCGTCTTGCGATGAATAAATTAATTTTACCGGAATTAGGTCATATTACATTTGAGCTGCATCGTCAATGAGTAAGTATGCTGGAATTGTATTAGCAGGCGGTATGTCGAGTCGATTCGGTGAGCCGAAAGCGTTAGCGGGCTGGCAAGGTAGTACTTTTATAGAGCATATTGTGAAAGTAATGACAAATGCGCTCCAAGAAGTTGTGGTCATTAGTCATTCTGATCTAAAAGAGCGAGTAGAGCAACTCGTACAAGTTCCTGTTATAGAAGATATTCCGCATTATAAAGGAAATGGCCCACTTGCTGGAATTGTATCAGGAATGGAATATATAGAAGCAGATTGGTACGCTATTATGCCTTGCGATGCGCCAAATGTTTCGCAAGAATGGTTTACCATTTTGCTAGAGCAAACGAGCAATGAATATGATGCGGTTGTACCTATTATTAATGGAAGGAAACAACCGTTACTTGCAGCGTATCATAACCGCGTGAAAGAAAAGATTTATGCTTTGCTTCAGGAAGAAAAAAGAAGTATGGGCCAGCTTTTATCACAATGTAATGTGAAGTATATTGTTGGTGAAGATGTACAAGCGAATGCGGATTGGTTTATAAATGTGAATACGAAAGAAGAATATGTGCAGGCTCAAAAAGACCTTTCAAATGAATGAAAGGTTTTTTGGTATACAGAAATTGGGGAACAATTACTGTATAAAGGTATGTGAGTAAGTTGATTTTAAGGGGAATTTCTTAAAATCACTATACAGTTAAAATACTGTATAACCATATATTAATTTTTATGGGTTTTTATTACAAGTCTGTTTAGTTATGTTTATTTTTGGTATAATGAATATAGAAATAAAACAATGTTTAACCTTATGTATCAATTATGAAACTAAAATTTATAACTGTGTAATAAACTCCCTTCAACTAGACGAAGGGAGTTCTTCTGTTTAAGCGAGTAATTCTGATGCGGTGTGCTGAAGGACTTCTTCATATTGGTCAAGTAAGCCACGAAAAATTTCATCCCAGCTTTTTGTTTTAGCATAAGATGAAGCCGCTATGCCCATTTGTATAAGCTGCTCTTCATTTCGCAATAGAGAATGGATGGATGATAGAAATGAATCCGCATGTTTGGGTGGGCAAAGAATTCCTGTTTTTCCATCTGTAATAATATTTTTAACCCCACCACTATTTGCACCGATGACAGGTGTACCGCATGCAAGTGATTCGAGTACGACATTTCCGAACGTTTCAGTAGCAGATGGAAATACCATAATGTTAGAACAAGCATATGCTTCAGCTAAATCTTTACCTTGTAAATATCCAGTAAAAGTGACATTTGCTTTCGGAACAGCTTCACGTAAATTTGTTGCTAGAGGACCGTCTCCTGCGATGAGCCAATGAATGTCATTTTGAGTATGCGCTGTTTTCACGATAAGGTGTTGCAACGTATCAATATCTTTTTCAGGGGCAATCCGTCCAACATAGGAAAGGACATACTTCGCTGTAATATTATATTTTTTTCGGAATAGGTCTGTATTGTAAGATGGATGAAAAAGTGTGCAATCTACACCACGTCCCCATATGGAGAGGGAATGAAAGCCTTTATGTTTTAATTGATGTAACGTTTCAAAGGAAGGAACGAAATTTTTTTGCATATGACTATGAAACCATTTTAAATAGTTCCAAAGCATATGAGAGAGAAATTCGATTTTATAATAGCGTAAATAAGCATCGAAATCAGTATGATAAGAACCGACAACTGGGATGTTTAACTTTTTTGCATAATACAATCCACAAAGTCCCATGTTGAAAGGTGTAGCAATGTGAATAATGTCAGGCTTAAAGGAAAGAAGTTCTCGTTTAATGCGCGGAGTAGGAAAAGAAAAGCGACATTCTGGATATAATATTGTTAACGGGATACTTCTCATCTTGTTCACATTGGCCACGAAATTATCTTCAGCTGTATGCTGAGGGGCGAAAACAGAATAGGCGATTTTTTCTTTCTGAAAGTAACGTGTTAATCGTTCTAATGTTTTCGCAACCCCGTTCACTTGTGGTGTAAAAGTATCGGTAAAAATGGCGACTCTCATCATATCACTCCTTTATGTGAAAAGTGGGATGACTTGATAAAAAGAGATGATGCCAGAGCAAGTGCCGAGGCACATACCGACAAATACATCAGATGGATAGTGAAGCCCTAAATAAATGCGCGAAATACCGACGCATAATGCTAACGGTAATAAAAAAACAAATAAACTTGGATTATAGCAAATAAATGGAATAAGGACAGAGAAAACGGCTGTTGTATGACCAGACGGGAAAGAGTGGTCTTTTAATGGATGGACTGGATATTTCGCATCCTGAATTGTTAAATAAGGACGTTTTCGCGGATACCATCTTTTTAATATTTGTACAGGAATATGGCTAATTGCTAAAGAAATAGCAGATGCGATTGCAGCTTGATGCAAAGTCCCTTTTGCGAACATTAAAAAGAAAAGTGTAAGTGTGATTGAGAAAGTAGCACCACCTATATGAGTAATATTGCTGAAAAAGATATTTAATGTTTTTTGATCAAAGTATCGGTTAATTCCCTTGAAAATGTAACATTCTATTTTATACAGTCCACTGGCCTTCATGAAAATTCTCCTCCCTCGCTTACATATATATGGAGATATTAGCTTTTATTTTAATAAGATTTTATTGAGGGAGTAATAATGTTTTGTAAAGAAAAAGTTAGTTTTTATAAAAAAAGCTGCCACTTTAATGGCAGCTGGAAAAGTTACTTCTGTAATGATTTATAGTACTGACCTTTCTCAACATATTGTGTGCGAATTCGCTCCATGTCTTTACGGTCTTCCTCTGTTAATTCACGAATGACTTTCGCTGGGCGACCGAAAGCTAACGTGTTTGGTGGGATTTTCTTTCCTTGTGAAACGAGGCTTCCAGCGCCGATAAAAGCTCCTTCGCCAATTTCAGCACCATCTAATATAATAGATCCCATTCCAATTAAAGCATCTTTTTTAATATGGCAGCTATGTAAAATAACTTGATGCCCAACTGTAACATCATCCTCTAAAATAAGAGGATATTGTGGACTTTGGTGGAGTGTACATTGGTCTTGTACATTTACTCGATCTCCAATGATTGTTGGTGACACATCACCACGGATGACTGTATTAAACCAAATACTTGATTCTTCGCCAATGGAAACATCGCCTGTAATGGTAACATAGTCAGCGATAAAAGAACTACTCGCAATTTTCGGATTTTTTTCTTTGTAAGGATATATCATGTAAAGCCTTCCTTTCCTAGAGACTAGTTTAAGTGTATCAAATTATGAAAAAGAGTGAAATGGAGGAGGTCCGTATGTGGAATTATGAAGCGGAGGAAGCAAAGGCTGTAATCGTTATTGTGCACGGCGCGATGGAATATCACGGACGTTACGAGGCTGTTGCGGAAATGTGGAATCATAACGGCTACCACGTTGTGATGGGAGACCTTCCGTCACATGGAACGACTTCAAGAAATAGAGGACATATTGATTCATTTGATGAATACATAGAGGAAGTTAAATTATGGGTGAAAGAGGCAAGAAAGTATAGGTTACCTATTTTTATATTTGGTCATAGTATGGGTGGTCTTATCGTTATTCGCATGATGCAGGAAACGAAGAGAGAAGATGTAGACGGCATTATTTTAAGTTCACCATGTTTAGGCGTATTAGCTGGACCTTCAGCGCCACTTCAAGCTGCCTCAAAAATATTAAATATTATCGCCCCAAAATTGCAATTTGCAACGAATCTTACAGTGGAAATGTCAACTCGTAATCATGAAGTTAGGGACGCGATGGAGAATGATTCATTGTTCTTGCGCAAAGTATCAGTACGTTGGTATAGTGAATTGATTAAGTCTATCGAAATTGCTCATAAGAAAATAGATGATTTTCCAGACGTTCCACTCTTGCTAATGCAAGCTTGTGAGGATAAACTTGTAGATAAAATACGTGTCCGCACTTGGTTTGATAATGTTAAAATAAGTGATAAGGCTTTTAAAGAATGGCCGAATTGTTATCACGAGTTATTAAATGAGTATGAGCGTGATGAAATTTTGAATTATATTCAGTCATTTACTGAAATACGCATCAATAACATAATAGAAACAAACAAATAAGTAAATTATTTGTACATTGAATAGAGGAGATGAAGGAAGAAGTGAACGTACCGAGTAATCCCATAACGCTCATGGCGAAAGTATACCGTGATGTGTTTCCGGTTGTACACCATGAGCTAGCGATGTGGAAAGAGCGTGCCTACCATATTCCGAATGATGAGCTTCATAGTCAGGCAATCGCAAGTATTGAGCATAAAACGTTTCATTGCGAAGGCGGTGGCATTTTATCACTATTAGCAAATGAGCACCGAGAGGAATGTATTCGTTTTATCGTAGCGTATCAAACGATCAGCGACTATTTAGATAATTTATGTGATCGCAGTACATCACTTGATCCGAATGATTTTGCTGCACTGCATGAATCTATGCTAATGGCATTATCACCTGAAGTAGAAGGTGGCGGTAATTATTATCGTTATCGTGATGATCAAGATGATGGTGGTTATTTAGATGAACTTGTTGAAACATGCCAAGATGTTTTAAAGAAAACGAAGCACTATGATAAAATTGCTCCTATTCTTCATGAACTTGCTTGTTATTATTGTGATTTGCAAATTCATAAACATGTAAAATTAGAAGAAAGAGAACCACGATTACAAACGTGGTTTGAAGCACATAAAGAAAACTTACCGGAGATGAGTTGGTTTGAATTTTCAGCATGTGCCGGTTCTACGCTTGGAATCTTCTGTCTTGTCGCATATGCATTCCATGATGAATTACATGATGAAGATATTGCGAAAATTAGACAAGGGTACTTCCCTTACGTACAAGGACTTCACATTTTACTTGATTATTTCATTGATCAAGAAGAAGACCGCATCGGCGGAGATTTGAATTTCTGTAGTTATTACGAAAACGAGCAAGTGATATTAGATCGTATGAAACATTTTGTAGAAGAAGCAGAGAAGAGCATTGGTGATTTGCCTCATGCGAAGTTTCATCGTCTCATAAGCCGCGGGTTACTTGGTATTTATTTATCAGACCAAAAAGTATCAGCACAAAAGAATATGCACAAAATGGCACGGCGTATTGTAAAATACGGAGGTCTCACTTCACGATTCTTCTATTGGAACGGGAAGATGTACCGAAAGAAAACGGCGCAGTGATGAATAAAACCACTCATGTAGAGTGGTTTTATGTTATAATATGGTAAAAATGGTGGCGGAAATGAAGAGATTGTTTCAAAAGCTATATGACCATATTGAGGTTACATTACTCGTGCTACTTTCCATTTCATTTGTAACTGGAATATATATGATGATGAATAGGCCAAGTGGTCCTACTATGATGGATTATGTGCCCCAGGTAATAATTGGCGCAATTATTATAGTAGATATCGTCTTTTTAATAAGTGGTAGAAAAAAAGAAAATAGTAAATAAAAAAGCATTTGTACAAGGGAGTACAAATGCTTTTTTACTATGATCGTATTTTTGAAAATACATATATAAGAAGTTCAATCGCAAAAATCACTAAAACAGATAGTCCGAATAAAGGCATGACAGCGCCTAGTATAACCATCATGATAAAGAAAACGAATATGCTTTTCTTATCTCTTTGCTTTGGCGGTGCTGCTAATTTTCCTTTCGGCTTTCTTGCAAACCACATTTTTACTCCGTAATAAATAAGAAGTAATAAAGATAATGTCGTTAGTAAGCATAATATTTTATTTGGCCATCCGAATAAATGACCTTCGTGAAGCGGGATACCGTAAGTGAACCATTGTGCAAATAATCCATAGTCACGATAGTCCATTTTGGAAATAAGCTCTCCGCTATATTGATCAAAATAAGCTGTTATTTCTTCATTTGGTGCGACATGCATACCCGTAATACCAGAACCACTTGATTTCGAAACAGTGAATACGCCTTTCGGATCAGTTGGTAATGAGATGACATATGGTTTCTTTATTTCAATTCCTTTTTGTAATTCATCGACAGAAATTGCTTTTGGCTCACTCGAATTCGATTCAGGAGGAGCTTCTTTTCTTGTTGCCCACGGCAATTCTTTTACCTTTGATTCAGGTGGTGCCATATACAACTTTGGATATCCGAGCGATTCATTTGACGATGCGATTTTATAAATTTGGTTACCCATAAACCCTGACCATGGCAATCCAGATGCGACTAGCAGAACGAGTGGAATTGTAAATATAATACCGATAATAGAATGACGTCGTTTTGCTTTTTCTCGTTTATTAGATGCCGGTGTGTTTTTGAACTGTCGTATACTCATATACAACCCAGTTACAATTAAAAAGATTGTCCAGCATGCCGCAAGTTCTACAATATAGTTGACGACAGTGCCACCGACTAAAAGAGAACTATGTAATTCCCTCATTATATTCGCAAACGTTTCACTTGCGTTTTGATCTCCAACAATTTGATTATTGCTATCTAAATACACATACTTTTGTTGCCCTGTATATTCATTTGCAATAGTAAGCCTCGTATTATAATCCCCATTAAACTCACTAATTTTCGCCACACTATAATGTGGATATTTTTTCTCGGTTAAGGAAATAGAATCAGACATCGAAATAGACTCTGTTTGGGCGCTCTTCCCAAAATATAAATCTTTATAGATGAAATCTTCAACCTCTTCCCGAAATAAATACCCAATTCCGCTCAGTGACAACGTAATAAGAAGCGGCGTAATAAAAAGCCCAGCATAAAAATGCCAACGCCAAAAAATGTAATGAAGCGAACGATTTACTTTCATACTTTCAGTTCCCCTAACCTTCCCTATATGAATAAATTCCTCATTTTAATATAGCGAGATTAAGTGTGGATATTTTGAAGTAATTGTGAAAAATGTTAAAAGTTTTTGGGATTTTCATCAAACATAAAACACATTTCAGAAAGGATGTTTTCTATGTTTACGAAGATTTCTTTATATTTGATAGATACATCCTAACAACCGCCTCAGCAAGACATTGAGCAGAATCAACAAAATCTTCACTCGCCACAACATTCAAATCAGTGCATGCGATAATGGTGGTATCTACTTCATCTTTTAACTGCACAACGAGCGCATTCCATAATGCTCGAGCTGCTTCCACTTCTCCAGATTTAATATAAGTAATAATTTGATTAGTCATTGTCTGCCATTTTTCATGATGAATGTATTCTATATTACGTTTTGCAATCCCGTCTTGATAAATACCAGCTTGAACAGTCGCTTCTGTTGCGAGAAGAGCGACTCTTTTTATATTTTCAGGAATTGCTTGTAACGTCTCATCGACGATATTTAAAATCGGAATGGACAGAGAATGCTGTAATGCCTCGAAATAAAGATGAGCCGTATTGCACGGCATAGCGATAAAGTCTACGCCAGTACTTTCAAGTTTTTGTGCCCCTTCAATAATCGCTTTTTTCATTGCTTCATGATCAATAGGACGATCCATGTAAAACGGTGTTGGGCACGAGTAAATCATCATATGAGGAAAGTCCATATCATGTTTTGCTCCGTATATTATTTGGCACTTTGCTATAACTGTATCAACGAATGGCCCAGTTGATTTTGGTCCCATTCCTGCTAGTATTCCGATCATTGTTTTGTCTCCTTTAATATGTAATTAAAAACGTTTTTTGCGAACGATAAAAAGAAATAAAGTGAGTAATAAAAATGAATATGCGATAGCCCAAGCTGTGAGCCATAGCGTGTGAGTCAGTATATTATATTTGTATTGACCAAGCATTAGAAGGCTTTCGACAGGTGGTAAAAACCATAGTAACTCTTTTTTAAATCGGATGGAGGCGATCGTTATAAGTAATATGAATGTAAGGCTAAGCCAAGCGGTGCTTGCTTTTGGAATCATATTTCTAGTAAATAAAGTTGCGATTGAAATTCCAAGTATAGAGAAAGACATATGAGCGAGAAATCCGACTAAAAATAAAGAAACTGTCATTTCTTCATTAAACATTTGCAAAATAATTGGATAGATTACAGATATAAAAGATAACACGGTACAAATGAGAAGAGCCGTAATATATTTACCAACATATAGTGCGGAAATATTATTTGTGTGAGAAATCGTAATTTGTTCTTGTACAGGGTCTTCTGTATGAAAAATTGTGACTGTAATCCAGGCAGATAATAAATAAAGTGCGAGTGCCGTTTCTAAGTATGTCGGCACAATAGGAGTCGGTTTATATGCATATACAAAAAGTAAGCTCACAAAGTACATCGCAATAGGAGGGACGTACTTATACGATTTTGTATAGTCGAGAAAGTGATAACGAATAAGAGCAAACATAATGAACCTTCTTTCGATTTAAAAGTTAGGTTGTAGCAGTGTGATAGATGCTTTTTTATGTAATAAAAACTGAAGCATTTCGTTTGTATATTCTTTTTCGATTTGTAATTGAATAAGGTTTTGATTTGAATTGTGTGCAACGTGTATAAATCCTAATTGCTTTCGTAGTTCTATCGCTGAAAATGTGTCGTGAACGATTGCTTCAATATAGACTTGTTCTGCCCCTTTTTGCACAGAGATATCTTCCGTGATTGTATGATTTGCTAACGTCAAAATTCTATCGGCAAAGTTTTCTAGTAGTTGTTTTTCATGACATGTGAAGAGCACGGATATACCTTGTTGTTTTAATGAGAGTAAAATATGTTCTAATTCTTGCTGTGAGTTAGGATCAAGTCCAGAAAGAGGTTCATCTAAAATTAATAAATGGACGTCTGTAAGCAATGCTTGCATAATGCCTGTTTTTTGTTTCATGCCTTTTGAAAAGTTTCGTACAACGGAATGTCTTGCATGATGTAAATGAAAAGACTCAAGAAGTGTCGGAATTTTATCTTTTAAATATTTTGTTGATAAACCGTGAATATGGCCGAGATGGTATAAATAATCCTCTAATGTAAAACGAATCCCTTCAGGAAAATGCTCAGGTACATAGCCGATTTGTATATGTTCTTTTCTTTGAAGTGTCCCTGCTGTAGGTGAAATAAATCCTGCAATTATTTTGAGTAGAGTACTTTTTCCAGTACCGTTCCCGCCAATAATAGCGAGCGCCTCCCCTTCTGGAATGGATAAATCAATGTTGTCTAGTATAAGTGATTTGCCATACTTTTTTTGAATTCCCCTTAGTTCTACTAGCAAAGTTCTATCCTTCTTTCTTCAAATATTGTATACATCCATTATATAGGAGAATAAGAAAAAGACGTGCAATGACTGCACGTCTTTTTTTGTTATGTTTTGTCGATAAGTCGGTATAGTGTGTCGAATCGTCGGTATATTAGCGCTTCTCAATCGCCACAATAAATGGCGGGTTATTTTGCTGGTTAATGAAGCCATATCGCAGTACGTGAGCTTGTTTTTGGTCTAGTTCTTCTGCAAATTTGAGAACAGCGTCACGTTCTACTTGTCCTTCTGGGTGTCCGTGGTAAATGACAAGGACGATGATTCCTTCAGGTGCCATTACTTCTAGTAATTGTTCAATTGCCGAAATTGTTGAGTTCGGTTTTGTGACGATATGTTTGTCACCGCCAGGAAGGTAACCTAAGTTGAAGATAGCGCCTGTTACTTTTCCTTTTGCGTCTTCTGGTAGTACGGATAGAAGCGTATCGTGACTATTGTGAACTAAAACAGTACGTTCAAAAAGCTCCTTCTCTTTAAGACGAGTTGTTGAGCTTTCAATTGCTTCTTTTTGAATATCAAATCCAAATACTTTTCCGTTATCCCCAACGATTTCAGCTAGGAAGCATGTGTCATGACCATTTCCAAGTGTTGCATCTACAGCGTAATCGCCTTCTTTAACAGCCGTTTGCAGAAGCGAGCGAGCAAACGGTAATACACGTTCTAATTTCATTGTTGTTTCTCCTTATTTGCATATTTTCCTTGCCAGCTTCCGCGGCGTACAAATTCTGCATCGATGGAATTTAATACTTCCCATTTATTTAAGCTCCACATTGGACCGATCATTAAATCAGGTGGGCCGTCACCTGTGATGCGGTGCACAATTACGTCTTCTGGAATTATTTCAAGTTGGTCAACAACGAGACTTACGTAATCCTCAAGAGAAAGGAATTCTAGTTGTCCTTTTTCATATTGCTTCACCATTGGCGTTCCTTTTAATAAATGAAGTAAATGAATTTTAATTCCTTGTACATCAAGCTTCGCTACTTCACGAGCTGTTTCCATCATCATGTCGTAATCTTCAAGTGGAAGACCGTTAATAATATGAGAGCAAACTCTAATACCGTGTTTGCGCAATTTATTTACGCCTTCCACATAAGACGGATAATCATGAGCGCGATTAATAAGGTTTGCAGTTCGTTCATGAACGGTTTGTAAACCGAGTTCAACCCAAAGGTATGTGCGTTTATTTAAGTCCGCTAAATATTCAACGACATCGTCTGGTAAACAATCTGGACGAGTTGCGATAGAAATACCGACAACGTCTTTTTCTGCTAGAAGCGGCTCGAATTTTTCTTTTAACACTTCAAGTGGTGCATGTGTATTTGTGTACGCTTGGAAATAAGCGATACATTTGCCATCTTTCCACTTTGAGCGCATTTTTTCTTTCATTTCATGATATTGCGTTATAACATCATCGCGGCGATCACCAGCGAAATCACCAGATCCGGCAGCACTGCAAAATGTACAACCACCGTAAGCGACTGTACCGTCACGGTTCGGGCAATCGAAGCCAGCATCTAATGAAACTTTAAAGATTTTTTCACCAAATTCATTTCGTAAATGGTAATTCCATGTATGATAACGTTTATTGTCGTTTGAATATGGAAAAGGGTTTTGAACCTTCATTACTTTCCCTCCTAAGCCGAGTCAAAATGAAACAAAATCCATTATAACATACTCATAAGGTAGAGATGGAAGGGACACACTAAAGGGGAATTGAAGCAAGGAGGGACAATTATGGCAGAGCGTCAATCACTTGAATCGTATATTACACAAGCGGAGCAAGCTGTGGAATATGCGAAAGAACAATTAGATCTTGGTATGAGACAAGAGCATTATAATACGATGGAGTATGCAGATGCGCAGTTACAATTAGAACAAGCATATAACGATTTACAAACGATGCAGCAACATGCAAATGATGAGCAACGTGAGCAATTAAATAGAGCACGCATGGCAATTCGCCAACTGCAACATCAAATGATTATTACACCGCACTAATAAGGAGTGAATGTAATGGCGAAACGTTCAGATCAAAATAACCCAGAGCAAAAAACGCAAAATGGGCATAACGCAGAGTTTTCAAATGAACTGGATCCGATTGTTCAAGTGAAACAGCGTAACAGTAAAAAAGGACAACCGCAAAAATCGAAGCAATCAGAGTAGACCAGGTCGAAATATGACCTGGTTTTATTTTGCTATATGACAATAATGTAAGATTACTGTAAGGTTTGCCGATAGTTGTAAGATCACATTTCCAGTAGAGTAAGGGAGGATTAAATTTTATACAAGGAGCTGCTTTATGGGGAACAATATTACAAACAAACGAATTGATGAGTTAGATTACATTCGTGGCTTCGCATTACTGGGGATTATTTTAGTAAATATTCTTGCACTACTTAACATTAAAATTCCAGATCCTAATACAGTGGATGCTAGTTATCAAAGGTTTTTATACTTATTTGTAGAAGGTCGTTTCTTCTCAATCTTCTCATTCTTATTTGGAGTGGGATTCTATATCTTTATCTCTAGAGCAATTGCAAAGGGGAAAAATGGGTATGTTTTATTTCTACGCCGCTTAGTTGCACTATTTATTTTCGGTTTGATTCATTACATGTTTCAACCTGGAGAAGCATTAACGTTATATGCAATTTGCGGGTTAATCGTTTTACCATTTTATAAAGCGAAAAAACAAGTGAACTTAGTTATTGGCCTTATTTTAACAATTGCCTTTAGTGTAATGGGTGTTAAAGAATTATTACCACTTGGCTTAATTTTATTAGGGCTTGCTGCAGGACAATATCGTGTATTTGAAAATCTTGCGCAAAATATAAAAAAAGTCGCTATTTTTACAGGTATTATGTTTGTTTTAAGTGTCGCAGCTGTATGGTATCAATACGGGCATGTGCCTGCTGATCCATTTGTAAATATGATACTAATGAATGAGGACGGAACAATGGATGCTGCAAGCCAATTTTTAAAAATTGGTGTTACAGTTGGGCCAATCATTTCAGCTTTCTATGTGGGAGCATTAATTTTACTACTTCAATTAAAACCAGTTCAAACATTGTTAGCGCCACTGAAATATTATGGCCGTATGGCTTTAACAAATTATATCGGTCAAACTGCAATGATTTTAATCGCAGGAAGTGTATTTAACTTTGCAGGAAATTTAACTTATATGCAGACGTTATATGTATGTATTGCAATTTATGCAATTCAAATTTTGTTTAGTGTGATTTGGATGAAAATCTTTAAAATGGGTCCACTAGAATGGATTTGGCGTGTTATTACGTATTGGGCGGTAACACCTTTAAAGAAATAAAGTGAAACTTTAATCAGTGGGGGTTTTCTTCATCCCCACTGATTATCAGCCCTCACCAATCGGACTTTTATGGGCAGTTGATCCCCCACCTAACCTTTTTGCTTTCGCTGCATTTTGAGGTGGGGGTCTTACTGCCCATTAAAGTGGGATAAAGAGAGAAGTGGGCTGTTCCTTTTGTGGAACAGCCCACTTTTTATTGTCATCTTTTGGCGGTAAGTCGATATATTGTGAGAATCACTAATAAAATTTCATGTACCAATGAACCTTACACGCCCACCTTTTTTATATTACAAAAGTGTAAGGTAAATGTAATGTTAACAAATAGCAGTTCACCCCCAAAAGGCGCAAAATAGGTAATGGAAAAACAAGCGTAGGAGGATATATATGACGAAACCAGTTGTAGACGTGAAAAACGTTCAAAAAGTGTACGGTAAAAAAGGTGAGAACCAATCACACGCGTTAAAAGGTGTTTCATTCTCGATTCAAGAGGGTGAGTTTGTTGGGATTATGGGACCATCTGGTTCTGGTAAAACAACCTTATTAAATGTAATTTCAACGCTTGATAAAGCAACGGGCGGCGTTGTTGAAATTGCAGGAACAGATATTACGAAAATGAAACAAGGTGAGCTTTCTGATTTCCGTTCACAAAAATTAGGATTCATCTTCCAAGACTTTAACTTATTAGAGAACTTATCTATTTACGAAAACATTGCACTTCCACTTTCTCTTCAAGGTGTTCCATCACGTAATATTGGACCGAAAGTAGAAAAAGTAGCGGATATGTTAGGGATTACAGAAATTCTTCAAAAGTATCCATCTGAAGTATCTGGTGGACAGAAACAACGTTCAGCAGCAGCGCGCGCACTTGTGCATGAGCCAGCAATTATTTTAGGGGACGAGCCAACAGGAGCTCTTGATTCTAAAAATGCAACGAGTTTACTTGATGCGATGACAAATTTAAATAAAGATCAAGGCGTATCGATTATGATGGTTACGCATGATCCATACAGTGCAAGTTACTGTCAGCGTATTTTATTCATTCAAGATGGTGAGTTATATAAAGAGATTCATCGCGGTGGTACGCGTGAAGAGTTCTACAAAGAAATTTTAGATGTACTTGCAGATTTAGGTACACAAAAAGCGTAAGAAAGGAGGTTCCAGTATGTTATTTAAACTTTCTATGTCTGGGCTGAAAAGTAAGCTGAAAGATTATATCGTCTTACTTGTCGGTCTTGTCATGTCGATTTCAATTTTTTACATGTTCCAAACGTTAGCATTGAATAAAGCGTTTATCGAATCTAATTCAGTTATTCAATCAATCGGATTCGTATTCCAAGCAGGGTCATTTTTACTAGCCATTATAACGTTCTTCTACATTTTATATGCAAACTCATTCTTATTATCTCTTCGCCAAAAAGAATTTGGTATGTATATGATGTTAGGTGCGAAAAAACATAAAGTTACATTACTTATGTTTATTGAAACGATTGTATTAGGTGCTGCGTCTCTTGCGATTGGTATTACAGTTGGTGTAGGACTTGCAGAAGGTATTGGACAGTTATTAATGAAACAGCTTGAATTTGCTGGTGAAGGGTATAAAGCATTTTATTTACCATCTATGACTGTTACTTGTATTTTCTTCTTTGCATTATTTGTATTATCAGCAATTATGAACAGTATTAAATTATCACGTATTTCTGTACTGCAACTTGTACATGCAGACGCACAAACAGAGCGTGTTGCAGTAAAAGGAAAAATGACAGGTTTAGTTGCATTCCTTGCGGTTATTTTATTAGGCATTGGATATGCATCAATGATTTATATGGAAAAACTAAGAGAGATGGGAATCCTTATTGCATTAGTTACAACAACAGCTGGTACTTACATGTTATTTGGATCTCTTCTTCCGGTTATTATTAAAAAGTTAAAGAGTAATAAAAAACGTAGTGAAAAAGGACTTAACGCTTTTACGTTCGCCCAATTAAACTTCCGTATTAATAGCTTAACGAAAGTACTTGCAACAGTAGCAATGTTAGTTGCACTTGGAGCGGGTGCAATTTCAGGAGGTATGGCGTTTAAAAATAACGTTATAAAAATGGTAGACGGTTTAGTAATATATGATTCAGTAGTTCATAACCCAACAGCTGACGAAAAGAAAATTTTAGACGGTATTACATTTAAAGAGAAAAGCGAATATCGTTATAAAGTTGATGATAAATACGTTTACTATGTAAAAGAAGATTTAGAGAAAAATCGTCCGTTAGTAAAAGATATGGAAAATGTGAAGTCAATGAAAGATTTAGTGAATACGAAAAAAGCTTCACAGGAACTACCAGTAGGCGCAGTTTCTAGAGAGATGAATGAAAAAGATGCGAATGCGAAAGAACTTCCAGAAGAATGGGACGATGCTTTCAGAACAATTCAGCCATTTTATATATACCAGGATCATGCAATTAAAATTGTAGATCAAAAAATGTACGATGAGATAAATGGTAAAGAAGGTATAGCATTTATCGGAAAAGTAGATGATTTCTTAACATATACAAAAGAATGGAAAAAACTTGACGAGTTGCAGCTAGATAAATATAAAAATATAAAAGCTGAAAGATTAGATAGTAAATATCAAGCTTACAATGGATTCTACGGCATTGCGAGCGGAACTGTATTTATGGGATTCTTCCTTGGAATTGCGTTCCTAGCAATGATGGCAAGTTGTTTAATGTTTAAAATTCTTTCCGGTGCATCAAAAGATATTACGCGTTATCAAATGCTTCGTAAAATCGGTGTGCGCCGTGAGTTATTAACGAAATCGATTTATAAAGAGTTATTCTTAGTATTCTTATTCCCGGCAATTGTGGGTATCGCCCACGTATTAGTTGGTATGAATATTTTCGGATTTATTTTAATGGATCCTTACTTCCGTATTTGGGTACCAATCGTAATTTTCGTAGTTATTTATGCGATTTATTACTTCATTACAGTTCAATTGTATAAAGGAATTGTTCTTCCAAAAGAAGATTAATACGTAAAAAACCGAGTAAAAGCACTCGGTTTTTTATATTTTCAGAAAAATACTTTAATGTTACTGAAATGTATAATATAATGTAAATAAGTAACATAATATGTGAGTATCAGCAACTGAAAAATGAAAGGAGGAATCCAATCTATAGAAAGAAGCTGAACTTGTACCCCCTATTTTTCTACCCACACCGTATTTGTACAATCGTAAATTTCCAAATGAAGAACTGTCAGACCTAAGTCGTATATTGTGAAAATAATGGATAATACATGGAAATCTCATAGTATGATAAGGTAAAATGGACAGGATAATGAGAAAATTACCGTTCATAAGATGAGGAGATACATGTATGGAAGTTGTAGAGGCATTAAAAGATATAAGTCAAATTGAGGCTATGAAAAAGTATTTAAAAGAGCACTCGCAGCGAGATTATCTTTTATTTGTTATTGGAATTAACACTGGATTAAAGATTACTGAACTACTTAGTATGAAATTTGAAGAGGTATTAAATGAAGATGGAACTGTTAAAGAGTTCTACTCTCTTCCTGTGAAAGATGAAAAATTTAAACAAGATATTTATTTAAATACAAAAGTAAAAGAAGCACTTTTAGAGTATGTACAATCTATTGATGTTCAAAGAGAAAACTACGTATTTCAATCGAATAAAACGAAAAATTCAATCTCGCGTCAACAAGCGTATCGCGTTATTCATAATGCAGCTGAAGCTGTTGGGATTGCTGGAAAGATTGGAACGAACTCAATGCGAAAAACATTTGGATATCACGCGTACAAAAGAGGAATAGCGATTGCGCTATTACAAAAGCATTTTCATCACGCGACTCCATCTGAGACGCTCAAGTATTTAGGAATCTCAAAAGATGAGAAGTTTAAAACAGAAATTGACGTAGATTTGTAAAAGCCGTAACTAAAAACTTTAGGAGGCGGAACATATGAACATTAGAGAGAGTGAACTACCGGGCATTGGATGTAAATTCGAAGTTATAACAAAAGGTAATGAAAAAATGGTTATCGTTATTCATGATGATGGCCGAAGAGAAATGTATCATTTTGATGCGGATCACGATGAGAGTGTTTCAAGCATTTCTCTTCGTGATTCTGAAGCGAGACAAATTGCGGCTATATTAGGCGGAATGGTATATAGACCGCAAGCGTTAGACACAATTGAGATGGCTTTTGAAGGATTATCAATTGAATGGTTTAAGGTAGAAAATCATGCGCCAGTAGTACAACAAACAATCGGTAGCTTACATGTTAGAAAAACATATAACGTAACGATTATTGCGATTTTGAAAAAGAATATGAAGAAATTCTTTAATCCAGGTCCAGATTCTATTATTGAAGCTGGCGATATGCTTGTATTATCGGGCGCGAGACATGAAGTGAAAAGAATTATTAATGAATTGCTTTCAGCAGGAGGTGATTCCTAATCGATGGATACTTTAATCTTTGAAGTTGGAACTGCGTTAGTATTAGTAGCTTTTGCAGCTATCCTCGCTGCGAAGTTAAAGTTCTCGATTATTCCGTTTCTCATTATACTCGGTATGTTAGTGGGGCCTCATGCCCCAGATTTAGGACTTATCGATTTAAGGTTTATTGAAAGCGGAGAAGTTATTTCATTCCTCGGCCGTGTTGGCGTCATATTCCTCCTATTCTATTTAGGCTTAGAATTCTCAATAAAAAAATTAATTAAATCAGGAAAGTCGATTGCTTTTGGGGGGACTGTCCACATATCGCTTAATTTCATATTAGGTTTGCTTTATGGATATGTGATGGGCTTCCCTTTACTAGAAACGTTAATTATTGCTGGAATCATCACAATTTCATCAAGTGCAATTGTTGCAAAAGTAATTGTTGATTTAAGAAGATCTGGTAATAAAGAGACTGAACTAATATTAGGAATCATTATGTTTGATGATATCTTTTTAGCTGTATATTTATCAGTCGTTTCAGGGTTAGTACTCGGTGGGGCAACATCATTTGTAGGTGCTCTTACATCGGTGTTAATCGCAGTAGGATATATGCTACTATTCTTCGTAATTGCTAGAAAAGCTACGCCGTTCTTAAATAAAATATTAGATATTTCATCAAATGAAATTTTTATTATCGTAATATTCGCTATTTTATTCTTTGTAGCAGGGTTTTCAGAAACGATTCATGTTGCAGAAGCGATTGGAGCGTTATTGTTAGGGCTTGTCTTTTCTGAAACAGAGCATAGCGATCGGATCGAACACCTCGTCGTCCCGTTTCGTGATTTCTTTGGGGCCATATTCTTTTTCAGTTTCGGTTTAAGTATAGATCCGTTTTCGCTTGGGGGAGCAGTGTGGTTGGCATTAGGAGCAGTGCTCATTACACTCATCGGTAATTTTACAGCTGGAATGATTGCAGGACGTAAAGCCGGGTTATCGCATAAGGCTTCTACGAATATCGGTTTAACACTTGTATCACGCGGAGAGTTCTCCATTATTGTAGCAAATATCGGTATTGCGGGTGGCTTAATGGCAGCGATTAAACCGTTCTCTGCACTGTACGTTTTAATATTGGCATCGTTAGGACCGTTATTAACGAAAGAGTCTGGGAGAATATACTTCCTACTAGATAAGGTATTTAAATGGAGTGCTAAAGAACGTGCGAAGCGAGAAAAAGAAGTTGGATAGTATAAATAAGGGGAGGCTGCGTGAACTTCATGTAATCTCCTCTTTTTTTATTGTTACTGCTGTCATTTTTTGTCGGTAAGTCGATATATTTTAATAATCGCTGATATATTTTCAAACAGTAATCAATATAATTTCATTTACCGATAAACCGTTATCAGAATTTCATCAACTATTAATCAGTTGCCTTCCTATTTAAAAACGACTACAATTTTACTGTTATAGATGAACGAAAAAATAGAATAGGAGGGGAGACTATGCCAAGGAAAGTATGGCTATTAGTAGCTGGGATGATTATTAATGTCACGGGTGCTTCTTTTTTATGGCCTTTTAATACAATTTATTTGCATGATCACCTAGGAAAATCTTTATCTGTGGCCGGAATGGTATTAATGATCAACTCGCTTACTGGTGTAATCGGAAACTTGCTCGGCGGTGTTTTATTTGATAAATGGGGCGGTTATAAATCAACTTTAGTAGGGATTGTCATTACACTCGTATCAATTTTAGGTCTTGTGTTCTTCCACGGTTGGCCATTATATGTTGTGTGGCTAGCGTTAATTGGCTTCGGTTCTGGAATGGTCTTCCCATCGATGTACGCGATGGTTGGTACGGTTTGGCCAGAGGGTGGAAGACGAGCATTTAATGCGATGTATGTTGGACAAAACGTTGGTATTGCGATCGGAACAGCATGTGGTGGATTAGTTGCATCGTATCGATTTGATTATATTTTCTTAGCGAACTTTATTTTATACTTTGTTTTCTTTTTAATTGCTTTTATTGGATTCCGTGGTATGGAAGACAAGAAAGAGCCAGGTGTGCAAAAAGAAGTTGAGACGAAAAAAGGTTGGTCGCTTACACCTGGATTCAAAGCACTTCTTATCGTATGTGTAGCATATGCTTTATGCTGGGTTACATACGTACAGTGGCAAGGAGCAATTGCAACACATATGCAAGAATTAAACATTAGTCTTCGTCACTACAGTTTATTATGGACGATAAACGGAGCGATGATTGTTTGTGCGCAGCCATTAGTTAGTATGTTAATTCGCTGGATGAAGCGTTCTTTAAAACAACAAATTATGATTGGAATTATCATTTTTGCGGCATCATTTATTGTGTTAAGTCAAGCGCAGCAATTTACGATGTTCCTCGTTGCGATGGTAACATTAACAATTGGTGAGCTATTCGTATGGCCAGCAGTTCCGACCATTGCAAATATACTTGCGCCAAAAGATAAGTTAGGTTTTTATCAAGGTGTGGTAAATAGCGCGGCGACTGTAGGAAAAATGTTCGGACCGGTCGTTGGCGGAGCAATTGTTGATTTATACAATATGGAAGTATTGTTTATAGCAATCATGGTAATGCTTGTAGTAGCAATTATAGCAACGAGCATTTATGATAAACGAGTAAAAGTAGAAGAAACAGTTGAAGAAAAAATTGCAGTTTAGTTTGACGGAACATGTAACATGTTTTAGAATATATTTAAATAAAACAACCTTTGGAACAAGGGAGATAGCCCGGCTGTCGTAAGACGGATTCGTTAGTTATGAAGAGTAACGATTAACCGAGAAGCCTTAGCTTTAAGTAAGCTCTTTGGAGATTCTAAGCGAAGGGTAGTTCACTTAACTCATATTTGTAATAACAGTGAGAAGGAGTAGTAGTAATAGAAGCTGGTTTAGAGAGTTGACGGTCGGTGCAAGTCAATCCACGTTTCGTTATGAACTCGCCTTTGAGTTGCAGTTGTGAAACTAATAGTAGCAATTGCCGTTAATCCACGTTACGGATCTAAGCGAATGTATATTTTTACATTAATTTAGGGTGGTACCGCGGGAATCTATAACCTCTCGTCCCTTTCTAGGGATGAGAGGTTTTTTGTATTTTGGGCGGTGAAAATAAATAGAATTTCAAGGAGGGTATCTCATGAGCTTTAATCATCAAGAAATTGAGAAGAAGTGGCAAGGGTACTGGGAAGAGAATAAAACATTCCGTACGCCAGATGAGACAGAAAAACCAAAATTTTATGCACTAGATATGTTCCCATATCCATCAGGTGCAGGCCTACACGTAGGACATCCAGAAGGTTATACAGCGACAGATATTTTATCCCGTATGAAGCGTATGCAAGGATATAACGTTCTTCATCCAATGGGATGGGATGCATTCGGTCTTCCAGCAGAGCAATATGCACTTGATACTGGAAACAGCCCAGCAGAATTTACAGAGCATAATATTAATACGTTCCGTAACCAAATTAAATCATTAGGTTTCTCTTACGATTGGGACCGTGAAGTAAATACAACAGATCCAAACTACTACAAGTGGACACAATGGATCTTCCTAAAACTATTTGAAAAAGGCTTAGCTTACGTTGACGAAGTACCTGTAAACTGGTGTCCAGCACTTGGTACAGTACTTGCAAACGAAGAGATCATTGACGGTAAGAGTGAGCGCGGTGGACATCCAGTTGAGCGTCGTCCGATGAGACAGTGGATGTTAAAAATTACAGCTTACGGAGATCGTCTATTAGAAGATCTAGATGAGCTTGATTGGCCAGAAAGCTTAAAAGATATGCAACGTAACTGGATCGGTCGTTCCGAAGGTGCAGAAGTACACTTTAATATCGACGGTACAGACGAGAAATTCACAGTTTTCACAACGCGCCCTGATACATTATTCGGTGCAACATACTGTGTACTTGCTCCGGAACATGCACTTGTTGCAGAAATTACAACAGCAGAACAAAAAGAAGCGGTAGAAGCTTACATTAACGCTGTAAAAATGAAGAGTGACCTAGAGCGTACAGAACTTGCGAAAGAAAAAACTGGTGTATTCACTGGTGCTTACGCAGTTAACCCAGTAAATGGTGAGAAATTACCAATCTGGATCGCTGATTACGTTCTTGCAACTTACGGAACAGGTGCTGTAATGGCAGTTCCAGCTCACGATGAGCGTGACTATGAATTCGCATCAGTATTCAATCTTCCAATGAAGGAAGTTGTAAAAGGCGGAGACATTACGAAAGAAGTGTACACAGGTGATGGTCCACACGTAAATTCAGCATTCCTTGATGGGTTAAATAAAGAAGAAGCAATCGCAAAAATGATTGAATGGCTTGAAGTAACAAGCGCAGGAAATCAAAAAGTAACGTACCGTCTACGTGACTGGTTATTCAGCCGTCAACGTTACTGGGGTGAGCCAATTCCAGTAATTCACTGGGAAGATGGCACAATGACAGCTGTGAAAGAAGAAGAATTACCGTTAGTTCTTCCGAAAACAGATAACATCCGTCCTTCAGGTACAGGTGAATCACCACTTGCTAACATTGACGAGTGGGTAAATGTTGTTGATCCTGAGACTGGTAAAAAAGGTCGTCGTGAAACGAACACAATGCCACAATGGGCTGGTAGCTGCTGGTATTACCTACGTTACATCGATCCAAACAATAGTGAAGCACTTGTAGATCCTGAAAAAGTAAAACAATGGCTTCCAGTTGATATTTATATCGGCGGAGCAGAGCACGCTGTACTTCACTTACTATATGCTCGCTTCTGGCATAAAGTATTATACGATATCGGTGTAGTCCCAACGAAAGAGCCGTTCCAACAATTATTCAACCAAGGTATGATTCTAGGTGAAAACAACGAGAAAATGAGTAAATCAAAAGGTAACGTTGTAAACCCTGATGATATCGTAGCAAGCCACGGTGCAGATACACTTCGTCTATACGAAATGTTCATGGGACCATTAGATGCTTCAATCGCTTGGTCTGAAAATGGTCTTGACGGAGCTCGTCGTTTCCTAGACCGCGTATGGCGTCTATTCATTCAAGATAACGGTGAATTAAGTGAGAAAATTACGGATGCACCAAATAAAGAGCTTGAAAAAGCTTACCACCAAACAGTGAAGAAAGTAACAGAAGACTATGCAGAGCTTCGCTTCAATACAGCGATTTCTCAAATGATGGTATTCATCAACGATGCATACAAAGCTGAAACACTTCCGAAAGAATATGTAGAAGGTTTCGTAAAAATGATTGCACCAGTTGCACCTCACATCGGGGAAGAACTATGGAGCAAACTTGGATACAATGAAACAATCACATATGCAAGCTGGCCAACATTTGATGAGTCTAAACTTGTAGAAGATGAAGTTGAAATCGTTGTTCAAGTTATGGGTAAAGTTCGCGCGAAACTAACAATGAGTAAAGATGCATCAAAAGACGAGATGGAAAAACTTGCACTTGAAGCAATTCAAGACCAAATTGAAGGGAAAACAGTACGTAAAGTAGTTGTTGTTCCTGGAAAACTTGTTAACGTTGTTGCAAACTAATTTATTTTAAGTAAAAAGCTCAGAGTATTTATGCTCTGAGCTTTTTTGTGTAGAAAATAATCTCCGGATCACCTTAGTTTAAGTTTTCAATTATTCCACTACGTACAAATAAAAGAGCGGAATTCCAATACAGACAAACACCTATTTTTCTATAGGAAATATGATAAAAAAGGTAGGTTAAATTGAGTAGAAGAGGTGAAAGGAATGAAAGGGATGGACAATAATGCACCACACGGATTTTTCGGAGGTGGTTCGGATAGTTATGAACAAATGATGTTAATGGGAGGAGCTGGCCAACAAGGATACGGTGGAATTCCGAGCTGGATGGGCGGAACACCTGGAGGATTTTCCACATCAGTAGCTGGTGTACAAACTGGAATTCCAACATTAACAGGAGGATTTCCATCATCGGTAGCCGGAGTGCAAACAGGAATCCCAACATTTGTTGGCGGAGCAGCGGGGGGAGTACCAGTAGGCGTACCAACTGCATTTCCATCTTTCGTTGGAGGAGTACAGACAGGATTTCCTGTACCGGGAGTAGGTGTTGTAGCAGGAGGAGTAGGTGGTTATCCACAAGGTGTTCACGGTCATCATGTACATCATCACCATCAAGGCCACCAAGGCCAACATGGCCATCATGTACACCATCACCACCAAGGCCAACATGGCCATCATGTACACCATCACCATCAAGGCCAACATGGCCATCATGGTCATCACCACCAAGGACAGCACGGCCATCATGGTCACCATCATCAAGGACAACAAGGTCATCATCACCATCATGGCCATCAACAACAAGTACATCACCAAGGTCACCACCACATTCATCCGCAAGCTGTTCTTTATCAAACACACCAAGGTCACCAAGGCCATCACCACCATGGCCAACATCATGGACACCAAGGTCACCACCACCAACAACAAGTACATCATTATGGACATCAAGGTCACCACCAACAACAAGTACATCATCATGGACATCAAGGTCATCAACAACAAGTACATCATCACGGACACCAAGGTCATCAACAACAGCATCACCATCATCAACAACAACAACAATATCTACAACAACAATCTTCGCCTTGGACAGGTGGAATTGGAGCAGGAGGAGCAGGGGCAGCGGCAGGAGCGGCTAGTATTGGTGGAGCAGCAGGACACGCGGGACACGTGGGTCATTAATGAGCCAAAGAAAAAAAGACATAATAAAAAACTGCTAGGAAATCCTAGCAGTTTTTTTCAGCTTCTTGGCGCTGACGTTCAATTTCAGCACGAAGTTGTGGTTCTGGTGCTTGCCAGCCTTCTGGTTTTAGAATTTTGCCATCGCCTTCACGGAAGCGAGGTTTTCCATCAGGGAATAATTTTGCCATGTTTGCATTATTTACAATTTCGAATCCTTTATCAGGACGTACGCCCATTTCGGCAAACGTGCCGAATGCAAAGTAAATCAGGTCAATCAATGCATCATATTGATCTTCAACAGTTGTTGCTTCTAGAAATTCTTCTAGTTCTTCTTGCATAAAACTCGCACGAATTTTTGCGCGTTCTTCTGTTAATTTTGTTGGAGTATTTGTCACAGGATGTCCGAATACTTCATGCATTTTCGCAACAAGTTCGTACCCTTTATCTAAACCTTTTTCGTTTGTCATGTTGTTTCATCCTTTCTCGCTTAGTGCCGAATCTCATTGTAACATAAGGTGATTATGAAATGAAAAGAACATCTTATAGAAAATAAGATGCTCGCCTGTTATTCTTCTTTCTTAATTAAAACGGATAAAATAAGATCGATGCCAAATATACCAATGAGTAACATTGGGATAACGACAAGTAAATAACGTGTGAAGGAAACATTTTTTAAATATGTATGAGCAAATAAAAAGACGCCGAGAAATAAAATACCATTTAAAATAGGCTTTACTAATTTTTTAGACATAAGCTCCCCCATAAATATCTTCTCTCTCTATCTAAAATAAAAACTCCTCTTTCCGTTGTATCATGCTGGAGAGAGGAGTTCAATCATTTCTCATTCAATTACACCAGAATTTGTAATATTTACGGTGTATTTTATATGAACTGGAACATCTTTATACATTTGTCTCCATTCTTCTAATTTGAATGGGCGATAATGTTGCTTATACTTTGCACCTAGCCCGAGAGGATCGACATTTAAAGATTTAAACTGCTTAATTAATTTGGCAGCCTGTGCATCCAACTGTTTTTGGACGTTTTTTTCAATTTTTTTTGTGTTCTTGTTATTTTCTAAGTTAATTTGTTTCGATAGTTCTTGAATACGTGCATCAAGCTGGACGTGAATGAAAAAGGAAGGTTTTCCGTTTTTTATTTTTATATCGTAAGTTGGAACAGAACGAATATTATTAATCATTACGTACGCAGAATCTGTTTTAAATTCATGTGAATCTAATTTATGTTTCTCTAATAGTCCTTTAAATATGAACATATCTTTTTCCGCAATTTTACCAATATATTTATCCTTTTTAAAAAGACCAATTCCATTGATTTTTATTTTATCACCATGCTTCTTTAGAATGGGAATATAGTAGTCTTGCCCTTCTTGATAATAACGGAATGCTCCTACATGCAGATTATCTGTTGGTAAAGGACCGGTCTCCATATTATGCTCTAACAACTTTTTTATATAAATTGCAACGTTGTATGAAGTCGAATATTTGCCTTTTAAAAGTTCAGTACCATTCCCCTCTAATAAACCAACATATAAAGCGTTCCCTATGTTTACATCTCGAAGTAATGTATCGAATGAAGTAGACATTCCTGTTTTGGCAAGTCTTATCGTATATAGAGCGACACGCATTTGCCCGCTAGCAAATGGTTGAGAAGACTCTAAAGATGTGTTTGCTTTTACTTGTTTTACGGCATTTGCGGTGCCTTCAAAAACTTGAACTTTATTTCCTTTTTTCTGAACGGGACAAACGAATGTCACTTTTAGTTTTTTATCTTTTGCAACATCAAATACTGTTCCTTGAATAAGTTGTACATCATCGATAATATTTTTTTGTAAACATCCAGTTAAACTAAAAAGTGCTATACAAGAAATAAGTATTAATTTGCTTTTGATTTTTTCCATTTTCTTTTCACCCACACAATGAGAAATAGGATTGGGATGTATACATAAATGAGCCAGAAACTAACCTTCGATGCATTACTAATAAAGTTATTAATATCGTGTCTGTTTGTTAAAAGTTGTGAAACAATAAGAGTGATAAACATAAAAGCGATTAAAACACCTCTTTGTTTTACACGGAATATTTCATGTGTTGCTCTCGTTGCTGCCCATAAAGGGAGGATAAAACTTGAAATAATAACGAGTGCATAGCCTGAAATTGCAATATATTCGAGTCTTTCTATAAATGGTAATTGAATGACTTGGGTCATAGAAAGTTGGGCCCATATCGTTTTTAACAATTGTTTTTCACTAAAAAATGCAAAGGCTAAAAGGGTGCTAAATAAATATAGAAGATTTGAAAATAGTGCTCCAAGCTGAGCGTATTTATGAGATTGCATAGGCTTTTTCACAAATGGATATACCATGAGATAAATCTCAAAACCGGTCATACTGTAGATTGATACTTGAGCGGATTTTAAAATATCTGAAAAAGAATGTGTGAATATAGGTAGTAAATTATCCCAATGTGAATATTTCAAAACGAATAAGCTTAGAAATAAATATCCTAATGTACCACCAACAGAGATGACACAAATACCGGTAAGGACACGAAATCCAGAAGAGACAATGTAATAGCTAACTAAGCACAAAAAGAGTGTTAACATCCACGTGGAAGCAGTTGGGAACATCCATACTTGAATAATTTCAACATACGTTCGAATAACCGAAATACTGACGATTAAAAAATAAGCTGCAAAGATGATATTAAAGACATTCCCTATCCACTTTCCAAATGTTTGCCTTTGTAAATCAATTAAATTTCCGTTTGTTTCTTTTAATAAAAAATACATCATCCATATAATGAGATGGATACAGAGTCCTGTGATTAGAACGCCCATCCATCCGTCGTATCCAGCGGCCTTTGCGGTGATTCGAGCGAAGCCGAGAACGCCAGCACCGAACTGTGCACCGTGAATTAAGAAGAAAACAAAGACAGGAGATATTTGATATTTTTCTTGAACTTTACTCATCGAATGCACCTCATTTCTTAATCGTCAAAGTCTGATCGATGTTTTGTTGAAATTCCTTTCGCTGATTTTTTTACATGTTGTGGTCTTGCTTGTACATCTCTTGTATCAATCATTGTTAAAGGGAAACGAATCCAAGAATCTTTAACAGATTGTTGTCTTGTTGGGTAGAACAAAGCGTACGGCTTGCGTAAAGAAGTAAGTCTAAATAGATGCGTAAATAAAAAGATAAATCCAAGTGAAATCCCGAAAAGTCCTCCTATTTCTGCAAATATGAGAAACGGGAAACGTAGTAATCGAACCGCATTACCCATTTTATAAATAGGTGTAATAAAGGAAGCGAGTGCTGATAAGGCAACGATAATTAATAAAATATTACTCGTTAACCCAGCTTGTACAGATGCTTGCCCGATTACGATACCGCCTACAATACCGAGTGTTTGACCAACTTTCATCGGTAACCTCGCGCCAGCTTCTCTCAGTAAGTCGATTGCAAGTTCTAAAAAGAGTGCTTCAATTAAAGGTGGGAATGGTACTTGTGCTCTTGATAAAATTAAAGTTTCAAGTAAATCACTCGGAATGAGTTCATAATGATAATTTAAAACTGCAACGTATAACGGTGTAGCGCATATTGAGAATAGAACGGCGATAAGGCGTAAAACCCTTGAGAATGTAGCGTATAGCCAAGAGACGTTGTAGTCCTCTGGTGAAATGAAAAAATCGAAATAGGATACAGGTGTTAGTAAAACACTTGGAGAGCCATCAACAAAAATAGCGATTTTCCCATCGATTAGTGCTTTTGTAACTCTATCAGTGCGCTCTGTATTGATATAGAGAGGGAAAATCGACTTTTCTCCCATCAATTCTTGTATATAAGCACTATCATTAATTTGATCATATTCAAGAGCGCGTAATGACTCCTCGAGAAAATCTACATTATCTTTTTCAGCGAGGTTGTCTAAATACATCATGACAACCTTTGTTTTGGAAAACTCACCGACAATCATTTCTTTTGTTTGTAAATCTAAAACAGGAAGCCGTTTACGAACTAAATTAATATTTGTATCAATATCCTCTACGAACCCTTCTTGAGGACCGATAACTGTCGATTCATTTAAAGGAGGAGTGGGTGCACGATAATTATCAATTGCAATGTTTGCGAGCATACATTTTTGATCTTGTTGATTTACTTGAACAATCGCATGCCCCTTTAAAACCATATCCTCAATTTTTTGTAAATCGTTCGTAATTGTAATGCCGCTCATCGGAATATGTTCCTTCAGCTCTTCTAGTGAGGCGTTAGGTCGTTCTAAAAGAGTAGGCATTAAATACTTTTGCAATTTCTCACCATCAAGCGAAGGTCGATAGTAAGAAATCCAATAAGGCATCGTTTCATCGTCAGATGTGTGGTAATTAACAAAATCACTAGACCTTTTGAGCTTCTCTATTAAATCTTGTAAAGAATGAATACGGTCTTTTTCTGGTTTCGTAAAATCATAAATACTATTACCTTTAGAGTTTTGCTGTTTATCTTGATTTGAGTCGTCTTGTTTAGAGCTTTGTTGTTTATCTTGATTTGAGTCGTCTTGTTTAGAATCTTGCTGTTTATCCTGATTTGAGTCATCTTGTTTAGAGCTTTGTTGTTTATCTTGATTTGAGTCGTCTTGTTTAGAATTTTGCTGCTTATCCTGATCTGAGTCGTTTTGCTTAGCGTGTTGTTGTTTATTTTGATCACGGTCATCTTGTTCAGAGTGTTGCTGTTTCTCTTGGTCTGAGTTGCCTTGGTTAGAATGTTGCTGTTTCTCTTGATCCGAATCATCTTGCTTAGAGCTTTGTTGTTTCTCCTGATTCGAGTCATTTTGCTTAGCATGTTGTTGCTGATCTTGAGAAGACTCCTTGTGTTCCTCTTTTTTTTGCTCTCCATTGTTATCTTTATTATGTTTCATACTTCTAGTCTGTTTTTGGTTATCATCCTCTTGATTGTTAAGTTGTTGCTCTGAGTTACCTGATTCGTTTTTCTCTGTTGTGTTTGATTTTTTTTTCTTGCGTAGCCAATTCCAAATCATATGTATGCCCTCTTTAATTGTGTAATATAGTGCTATTTTGTGGTTAATTTTGTATATTATTCATTTATTTATGAAAAGAAGGAGGAGATTGCTTTGCATAGAAAAAATCCTTTAGTAAGCAGTTCATACTATGTCAGGAAGAGGGCGAGTCTGTGCAATTTGTGAAAAAAGAGAAGTTTGTTTTAAGAGAGTTTACATTTCAAAATGGTAGGGAAATTCCTGTTCAAATGGGGTATGAGACGTACGGTACTTTAAATAGAGAGAGGTCAAATGCGATTTTGATTTGTCATTACTTTAGTGCAACTAGTCACGCGGCAGGAAAATATACAGCGCATGATGAGGAGGCTGGTTGGTGGGATGGTTTAATTGGACCAGGAAAAGCAATTGATACAAATAAATACTTCGTTATATGCACTGATAATCTTTGTAATGTGCAGGTGAAGAACCCTTATGTAATTACAACGGGACCGAAATCGATTAACCCGAAAACTGGAGATGAATATGCGATGGACTTTCCGGTTTTTACATTTCTTGATGTAGCTCGTATGCAATATGAGTTAATAAAAGATATGGGAATCGCAAGGCTACATGCTGTAATGGGACCGTCAGCTGGCGGGATGATTGCGCAACAATGGGCCGTTCATTATCCTCATATGGTAGAGCGGATGATTGGGGTTATTACGAATCCGCAAAATCCAATTATTACGTCAGTAAATGTAGCGCAAAATGCAATTGAGGTTATTCAACTAGATCCAAGTTGGAAGGGTGGAAAATATGGGGAGGAGCAGCCAACGAAGGGACTTCATTTGGCGAATAAAATGATGTTTATGAACGCCTTTGATGAGCATTTTTATGAAACGACATTCCCCCGTAATAGTATAGAGAAAGAACCTTATGAAACATTTGCTGCATTAACATCATTTGAGAAAGAAATCAATAAAGTGACATATGGAAGTATAGCTTTAGTAGATGCAAACTCATGGATGTACACTGCGAAAGCAGTTTTATTACATGATATTGCGCATGGATTTTCATCTTTAGAAGAGGCCCTTTCTAAGGTAGAAGCAAATGTACTTATGATTCCGTGTAAACAAGATTTACTTCAGCCGTCACGTTATAATTACAAAATGGTAGACATATTGCAAAAACAAGGGAAGTATGCGGAAGTGTATGAGATAGAAAGTAGAAATGGGCATATGGCGGGAGCATTTGATACTCATTTATTTGAAAAGAAAGTTTATGAATTTTTAAATCGGAAGGTGTCTAGTTTTGTGTAGAAAATAAATGATGTGAAAAAGGTGCAATGTATGTAGTAGGCACCTTTTTTTACATGATTTGTAGACGGAAAATATATGTGGCAATTGCTATACCGAAGAATGCGATACTAAGCAATAGAAATAAGAATGACATTTCTTGTGGTGATTTTATCTTTTTATTATTTTTCATACTAAGCGCAATAATTGCAGCGAGTAAGAAAATGATGCTCATAATGAAAAGAAAAAGTGTCATTTTCATTGACTCCTTTCATAAAACAAGTATATTGAGGATACAATGCACGAGTTATGTTTGTAAAGAATAAATTTTGCGGGAAAATTGAGAAATGAATTTTGCATTCTTTGCGTTCTTTCTTTCGCATGCTAAAATTGATTAGAAATGATTATTTAAAAGAAGAAACTAAAGGCTTTATTGTATATAAGGAGGAACGACATATGACAGAAGTTAAAACAATTACTACAGAAGAAGTGCAAGAACGTTTAGAGAATGGAGAAACGTTATTTTTAGTAGACGTAAGGGAAGATGAAGAAGTAGCAGCAGGGAAAATTCCAGAAGCTGTACATATTAAAATGGGCGATATCCCAAATAAAGTAGATTTCTTTGATAAAGAGAATGAATATATCTTTATTTGTCGCTCAGGAATGCGCAGTGAAAATGTATGCCATTATTTAAATGAGCAAGGATTTAAAACAGTGAACATGGTTGGCGGTATGCTTCAATATGAGGGAGAAACGAAATAAGTAGCTTAAAAAACTTGAAACGTGTTTGTTTCAAGTTTTTTTCTTTTGCATACAGTGTACAAAAGGGGGATAGGGAAATGGGGATTAACTTGCGTAAAGTAAAAATTATGAATAATACAGGGGCTGTTAATGTCGGTGATTGTTATGATCTCTCACCTTTAGCTGTAGCAAAAGTATATGCAGGTGCTGGAGGATCGAGTGCGGCTATTTTTTTAAATGGGAAAAGACAGCCAGAAGCGGTAATTCGGACATCAGTGTTCCTTCCGCCATTAGCAACAAGTACACGTACATTAGGTTCATAGAGGAAAGGTAGAGTGTAATTATGCCTGCTCATATAAAAGAGTTTGTTATTGTAAATAACACTGGGAATATATTTACTGGTGATAATTTGAGTGATACTTCATTTACTGCTTCGAAATCGTACAGTGGTTCAATGGGGTGCACTTGGATTGACGTTGTTACAGTAATAGGGACGGAGACGAAGCTTTGTTTACAGCCAGGTGATTCGGTGACGACAACATATACACGAGGTACGCCTGCTGGTACTGTAACAGGAACAAATATGGGGCAAAGTGTAAATGCATCGAGTATAGCACAAGCTGTCCCTAATACAGATAATATGGATTCAGTTGCTGGACTCCCCTAAAATCATAGGGGAGTTTTTATTTGTAAGAAAATCTATAGCATAAAAATTGAAGTAATTGTTTGGAAATTAGTATTGGAGGCCTTTTTGAAAAATACAATTCAAATAGAGGGTGAGTTTTATCCCACTTTAACGGGCAGTAAGACCTCACCTCAAAATTCAGCAAAAGTAAAGAAGTGGGGGGGCGGGCTGCCCGTAAAAGCCTGATTGGTGAGGGCTGATTAAAGTTTCACTTTATATGAAATATATTTTGTAGTTGTATTTTTGGGGAGGTGGTGGGAGTAGTGGAAGGAAATGATGAAAATCAAAAAATACAGAGGTTGATAAATTCTAATTTTAAGTTATCCCCAGATCTTGTCGGCCCTACTTTCCCTCCAGTACCGACTGGAATGACAGGGACAACGGGAAGTACGGGTCCGACAGGGGTAACAGGTCTCACTGGAAGTACGGGTCCCACGGGAGTCACGGGGGCAACAGGAAATACAGGAGCGACGGGAGTTACGGGTCCAACAGGAAATACAGGAGCTACAGGAGTCACGGGTTCAACGGGAGGTACTGGGGCAACCGGAGTAACAGGTTCAACGGGAAGTATGGGATCAACTGGAAATACAGGAGCCACGGGAGAAACTGGTCCGACCGGAAGCACAGGACCAACCGGAAATACTGGACCAACGGGAGTCGCGGGCCCAACGGGAAGTACGGGATCAACCGGAAATACCGGTCCAACGGGAGATACGGGTCCAACCGGAAGTACGGGAGCAGCAGGAAATACAGGGCCAACCGGAAGTACAGGAGCCGTGGGAATCACAGGAGCAACGGGAGTCACAGGCCCGACGGGAAGTACGGGTCCAACGGGAAGCACAGGAGCAACAGGAAGCACAGGAGCAACAGGAAGTACAGGAGCAACAGGAAGTACAGGAGCAATCGGAAATACGGGAGCAACGGGAAATACGGGTTCAACGGGAGATACGGGTCCAACAGGAGGTACAGGAGCGACGGGAAGTACAGGAGTGACTGGAAGTACGGGTCCAACGGGAAGCACAGGAGCAACAGGAAGTACAGGAGCAACAGGAAGTACAGGAGCAACAGGAAGTACAGGAGCAATCGGAAATACGGGAGCAACGGGAAATACGGGTTCAACGGGAGATACGGGTCCAACAGGAAGCACAGGTCCAGCCGGAAATACTGGACCAACAGGAAGTACCGGTCCAACGGGAGGAACTGGCCCAACGGGAAGTACAGGAGTGACCGGAAGTACAGGAGCAACCGGAAATATGGGAGCAACGGGAAATACGGGTTCAACGGGAGATACGGGTCCAACAGGAAGTACAGGAGAGACGGGAAGCACAGGTCCAACCGGAAATACTGGCCCAACGGGAAGTACGGGTCCGACAGGAAGTACAGGAACAACAGGAAATACAGGAGCAACCGGAAATACGGGAGATATGGGTCCAACAGGAAGTACCGGAGCGACGGGAAGTACAGGAGTGACTGGAAGTACCGGAGCAACGGGAAGCACAGGTCCAGCCGGAAATACTGGACCAACAGGAAATACAGGAGCAACAGGAAGCACCGGAGCAACGGGAAGCACAGGATCAACCGGAAATACGGGAGCAACGGGAAATACGGGTTCAATGGGAGATACGGGTCCAACAGGAAGCACAGGAGCAACAGGAAATACAGGAGTAACAGGAAGTACAGGAACAACAGGAAATACAGGAGTAACCGGAAGTACCGGAGCAACAGGAAGCACAGGTCCAGCTGGAAATACTGGACCAACAGGAAGCACAGGAGCAACGGGAGATACGGGAGCAACGGGAGATACGGGTCCAACAGGAAGTACAGGAGCGACGGGAAGTACAGGAGTGACTGGAAGTACCGGAGCAACGGGAAGCACAGGATCAACCGGAAATACGGGAGCAACGGGAAATACGGGTTCAACGGGAGATACGGGTCCAACAGGAAGCACAGGTCCAGCCGGAAATACGGGACCAACAGGAAGTACCGGAGCAACAGGAAGCACAGGTCCAGCCGGAAATACGGGACCAACAGGAAGTACAGGATCAACGGGAAGCACAGGAGTAACAGGAAGTACCGGAGCAACAGGAAGTACGGGTCCAACGGGAAGCGCCGGCCCAACGGGAAATACAGGAGTAACAGGAGATACCGGTCCAACAGGAAATACAGGAGTAACCGGAAGTACGGGTCCAACGGGAGGAACTGGCCCAACGGGAAGTACAGGAGTAACCGGAAATACCGGTCCAACGGGAGAAACTGGCCCGACCGGAAGCACCGGTTCAACAGGAAGTACAGGAGTGACCGGAAGTACCGGAGCAACGGGAGATACGGGACCAACCGGAAGCACAGGTCCAGCCGGAAATACGGGACCAACAGGAAGTACCGGTCCAACAGGACCAACAGGAAGCACAGGAGCAACAGGAAGTACCGGTCCAACAGGACCAACCGGAAGCACAGGAGCAACAGGAAGTACCGGAGCAACGGGAAGCACAGGAGTGACCGGAAGTACCGGAGCAACCGGAAATACGGGAGCAACGGGAAATACGGGAGCAACGGGAGATACGGGTCCAACAGGAAGTACCGGAGCGACGGGAAGTACGGGTCCAACGGGAAGTACCGGACCAACGGGAAGCACAGGTCCAACCGGAAATACTGGCCCAACGGGAAGTACGGGTCCAACAGGAAGTACCGGAGCAACAGGAAGTACCGGAGCAACAGGAAGCACAGGTCCAGCTGGAAATACGGGACCAACAGGAAGTACCGGTCCAACAGGAACAACAGGAAGCACAGGTCCAACCGGAAATACTGGCCCAACAGGAAATACAGGAGCAACAGGAAGCACCGGATCAACGGGAAGCACAGGAGTAACAGGAAGTACCGGAGCAACGGGAAGCACAGGAGCAACAGGAAGTACCGGAGCAACAGGAAGTACCGGAGCAACAGGAAGTACCGGAGTAACAGGAAGTACAGGATCAACGGGAAGCACCGGTCCAACAGGAAGTACGGGTCCAACGGGAAGTACAGGAGTAACCGGAAATACCGGTCCAACGGGAGAAACTGGCCCGACCGGAAGCACCGGTTCAACAGGAAGTACAGGAGTGACCGGAAGTACGGGTCCAACGGGAAGTACCGGAGCAACGGGAAGCACAGGAGCAACGGGAGATACGGGTCCAACAGGAAGCACAGGAGCAACAGGAAATACAGGAGTAACAGGAAGTACAGGAACAACAGGAAATACAGGAGTAACCGGAAGTACAGGAGCAACAGGAAGCACAGGTCCAGCTGGAAATACTGGACCAACAGGAAGCACAGGAGCAACAGGAAATACAGGAGTAACAGGAAGTACAGGAACAACAGGAAGCACAGGAGCAACAGGAAGCACAGGAGCGACGGGAAGCACAGGTCCAACCGGAAATACTGGCCCAACGGGAAGTACGGGTCCAACAGGAAGTACAGGAGTGACGGGAAGCACAGGTCCAACAGGAAGTACAGGATCAACGGGAAGCACAGGAGCAACAGGAAGTACCGGAGCAACAGGAAGTACCGGAGCAACAGGAAGTACCGGAGCAACAGGAAGCACAGGTCCAGCTGGAAATACTGGACCAACAGGAAGTACCGGTCCAACAGGAACAACAGGAAGCACAGGAGCAACAGGAAGCACAGGAGCGACGGGAAGCACAGGTCCAACCGGAAATACTGGCCCAACGGGAAGTACGGGTCCAACAGGAAGTACAGGAGTGACGGGAAGCACAGGTCCAACAGGAAGTACAGGATCAACGGGAAGCACAGGAGCAACAGGAAGTACCGGAGCAACAGGAAGTACCGGAGCAACAGGAAGTACCGGAGCAACAGGAAGTACGGGACCAACAGGAAGTACAGGATCAACGGGAAGTACAGGAGTAACAGGAAGTACCGGAGCAACAGGAAGTACGGGTCCAACAGGAAGTACCGGAGCAACGGGAAGTACAGGAGTAACAGGAAGTACCGGAGCAACGGGAAGCACAGGAGTAACAGGAAGTACCGGAGCAACGGGAAGCACAGGAGTAACAGGAGGCACAGGTCCAACGGGAAATACTGGCCCAACGGGAGCAACGGGCCCGACTGGAAGTACCGGCCCAACCGGGGATACTGGTCCAACGGGAAGTACGGGAGAAACAGGAGTTAGTACAACTGCAACGTATGCATTTGCGAATAATACATCAGGAACCGCTATTTCCGTTTTATTAGGTGGTACGAATGTACCATTACCGAACAATCAAAATATTGGACCAGGAATTACCGTTAGCGGAGGGAATACTGTATTTACGGTTGCGAATGCGGGGAATTACTATATAGCTTATACAATAAATTTAACAGCCTCTTTACTTGTAAGTTCTCGTATAACTGTAAATGGTAGTCCGCTTGCGGGAACGATAAATGCTCCGACAGTTGCTACTGGTTCATTTAGTGCAACGATCATTGCTAATTTGCCTGCTGGAGCTGCTATTAGTCTGCAGTTATTTGGATTAGTTGCAATCGCTACATTATCTACGGCAACGCCAGGAGCTACTTTAACTATTATTAGATTAAGTTGATTAGAAGAAAACCTTGGGGCTTTTATGCTTCAAGGTTTTTATCTCGTTATTTGTAGGTAATCTAATTGATTAGGAAAGTTTTACTTTATTCACTTGAGCAAAAACATCGCAGTTCGAAAATATATTATAATAGAATGAAAAGAGAGAAATTTGGCAGAAAGGGAGGGTGGCGATGCAGGAGATGGTTACAGATTTTTTTGGACGCCCGCTTCAAGATTTACGTATATCTGTCATTGATCGTTGCAATTTTAGATGTACATATTGTATGCCAGCGGAAGTGTTTGGGCCAGATTACGCTTTTTTGAAAGATGAGTTTTTACTGACGTTTGATGAAATTGAGCGTTTGGCAAAATTATTTGTTAGCATCGGTGTACGAAAAATTAGACTTACTGGTGGCGAGCCACTACTTCGTAAAGATTTAACAAAACTTATTGCACGTCTCGTGAAAATTGACGGGCTGTTAGATATAGGGTTAACGACCAATGCAATTCATTTAACGAAGCAAGCAAAAGTATTAAAAGAAGCTGGATTACATAGAGTAAATGTTAGTTTAGATGCAATAGATGACGATGTATTTAAGGCTATTAATGGCCGGAATATTAATACGAAACCTGTCATAAAGGGAATTATGGCTGCAAAAGTGGCTGGGCTTGATGTAAAGGTAAACATGGTTGTGAAAAAAGGAATGAACGATCATCAAGTACTTCCGATGGCTGCATATTTTAAAGAGCAAGGAATCACGCTTAGGTTTATTGAGTTTATGGATGTTGGTAGTACAAATGGATGGAACTTTGATCAAGTTGTTACAAAGCGAGAACTAATTGAAATGATTCATAATGTGTATCCGCTTGAGCCAGCTGAAGCGAATTATTTCGGTGAAGTTGCGAAGCGATATCGCTACGTTGGAACAAATACTGAAGTCGGTTTTATTACTTCTGTTTCTGAGTCATTTTGTTCTTCTTGTACGAGAGCGAGAATTTCGGCAGATGGAAAGTTTTATACTTGCTTATTTGCAACAGAAGGACTCGATATAAGGGAACTTCTTAGAGGGAAGCTTTCGGATGATGAGCTATTAAGCGTTATACAAGATGTATGGATGAATAGAAAAGATAGATATTCGGATGAACGGACAGAAGAAAGTGCAAAAAATCGTCCGAAAATTGAAATGTCTTATATAGGAGGATAAGAAAGGGGACTATCGTATGCAGGAGCGATATTCAAGGCAAATATTATTTGCTGGTGTTGGAGAAGAAGGGCAGAGAAAAATTAGAGAGAAGCATGTGCTTATTATTGGTGCGGGTGCTCTTGGTGCGGCAAATGCAGAAGCGATTGTTAGAGCAGGGGTTGGAAAAATAACAATTGCGGATCGTGATTATGTAGAATGGAGCAATTTGCAAAGGCAACAGTTATATACAGAAGAAGATGCAAAGCAGTATAAACCGAAGGCGGTAGCAGCAGCAGAACATTTAAAAGCGATTAATTCTGAGGTGGAAATAAATCCGATTGTGACTGATGTAACAGTGCAAGAAATGGAAGAGCTAGTGAATGATGTAGATTTAATATTAGATGCGACAGATAATTTTGAAACGCGTCTTCTTATTAATGATATTTCACAAAAGTATAATATTCCGTGGATATATGGTGGTTGCATTGGAAGCTACGGAGTAACGTATACAATTTTACCAGGAAAAACACCGTGTTTCCGCTGTTTAATGGAGCATCCGGCGAGCGGAGCAACATGTGATACGGCTGGTATTATACAGCCGGCAGTACAATTAGTAGTGGCGCATCAAATAACGGAAGCGCTGAAAATATTAGTAGAAGACTATGGGGCACTTCGCGAAACGATGTTATCATTTGACCTTTGGAATAATCAACAGATGGCATTTAAAGTGAATAGACAGAAAAAAGAAACGTGTTTATCTTGCGGAAGATTACGTACATATCCAAGTTTAACATTTGAAGCACAAACGAAAACTGAAGTATTATGTGGCCGAAATACAGTGCAGATCCGTCCAGGTGTGCGGAATGAATTTCATTTAGAGGAAATTAAAAAGCGCTTACAAAGAAGTGTGGATGTAAAAGCTACTCCGTATTTATTATCATTTCCAGTAGAGGAATTTCGTTTTGTTTTATTTACAGATGGCAGGGCGTTTATTCATGGAACGAATGATATCAATGTAGCAAGACGTTTATATGCAAGATATATAGGTTGAACCTAAAGAAGCCCTTTAGGTTCAACAGAGGGAAGATTAAGCTTTTCGCGTATAATCTCCACTTTTTCCACCTGTTTTTTCAAGTAAGTATGTTTCGCCAATAATCATACCTTTATCAACAGCTTTACACATATCGTACACAGTAAGAGCGGTAGCAGAAGCAGCTGTTAAAGCTTCCATTTCAACACCAGTGCTACCTTCTGTTTTAACTTTTACTTCAATAAGTAATCGATATTGTTCACCGGATTGTTTCCAATCGAAAGAAACGTCAACACCTTTTAATAATAAAGGATGGCACATTGGGATAATATCAGAAGTGCGTTTTGCGGCCATAATACCTGCGATTTGTGCAACTGCTAGTACGTCACCTTTCCCGATTTCATTGTGAGAGATTTTATCGTAAATTTCTTTTGTAACGACAATGCTAGAGCACGCAATTGCTGTTCGAACGGTTGCTTTTTTGTCGCTTATATCAACCATCTTCGCGCGTCCTTGGTCATTAAAGTGTGTGAATGAAGACATGGAATTCCTCCTTGAAGTAATTTCTATTCAATATATAAAGTTTAATCGAGATAAAAAAAATTGCAAATATGGGGTGAGAAACGATGGTAGAAAAACGAATTCCGATTCAAGTTGCTGAGGCAGTAGAGAGAGTAATGGAATATGCGAAAATTGGTGAAGTAGAAGAGGTTTCTATTACGGAAAGTTACGGGAGAATTCTTGGGGAGGATGTTGTCTCTGATCATGACGTTCCTCATTTCGATCGTTCTCCTTACGATGGTTTCGCAATTCGAGCAGAAGATACGAAAGAAGCAAATCAAGAGAATGCGATTGAGTTTGAAGTAATAGGAGAAATCGGGGCGGGGTCTGTTTTTACAGAAGAAGTAGAATCTTTTCAGGCGGTTCGTATTATGACAGGAGCAGCTATTCCAGAGGATTGTAATGCAGTCGTCATGCTAGAGTTGACGGAAGGTTTTGAGAAGAACGGAAAAACATATATGAAGTTAAAGCGTCCTTTTCACAGTGGTGACAATGTGTCATTTAAAGGAGAAGATATAAAACAAAATCAAGTTCTCGTTCAGAAAGGTGTTGCAATTAATCCAGGTGTTGCAGCTTTATTAGCGACGTTTGGATATAGTACTGTGAAGGTTGTAAAACAGCCTGTTGTTGGTATTGTGACGACAGGAAGTGAATTGTTAGAAGTACATGAGTCGTTACAGCCGGGGAAAATTAGAAATAGTAACTCGTATATGATTGCCGCTCAAATTATGAAAGCTGGAGGGAAAGTTCGTTATTATGGCCAACTTGCCGACGAGTTAGATGCATGCTTTGCAGTTGTTCAATCAGCGATGAATGAGGTTGATATTTTAATTACGACAGGCGGTGTGTCGGTAGGAGATTATGACTACCTGCCGGCTATTTATGAAAGATTACAAGCGAATGTGCTCTTTAATAAAATAGCGATGAGACCAGGAAGTGTAACGACAGTAGCTGAAGTTGAAGGGAAATTACTTTTCGGTTTATCGGGGAATCCGTCAGCTTGTTACGTAGGATTTGAGCTATTTGTGCATCCGATTATAAAAACATATTTGTATGCAAAGGAGCCTCATGTGTATAGAGCAGATGCCATTTTACAAAAAGACTTTCCAAAGCCAAATCCGTTTACTCGTTTTGTAAGAGCAAAGGTGACAATTATGGACGGAGCATTACAAGCGATGCCAGTCGGTTTAGATAAATCGAGTGCGGTATCTTCACTTGCCGATGCGAATGCCTTTATTGTGCTGCCTGGAGGAACGAGAGGATTTGAGGCAGGGATGAAAGTATCTGTATTATTGCTAGAGCATGCCGAGGGATGTGATTGGCCATGGGCAAAGCCCCTTCAATCTTACAAATAGTAGGATATCAAAATAGCGGAAAAACAACACTTGTGGAGAAAATCGTGCATCCGTTAGCTGAACAGAAAATGAAGGTTGCTACCATTAAACATCACGGGCACGGAGGTTTTCCAGAAGTAGCACAAAAGGATAGTGAAAGGCATCGAAAGGCTGGTGCTGTTGTCAGTAGTGTAGAAGGCGCTGGATTACTTTCTCTTTCGTCATTAAGAGAGGAATGGTCTTTGCAAGAAATCATTCGCTTATATGAGTTTTTTGAAGTGGATACAATTTTAATAGAGGGCTATAAAAAAGAGAGCTATCCGAAAGTAGTGTTACTTCGTTCTCCGGAAGACGTTGAACTTTTACATAAAGTAGAAAATATAGTAGCGGTTATTGCGTGGTATGATGCTCCCGCAAACTTACGGGAAGAATATAAAGTATTTCATATAACAGAAGAAGATTTGTATATAGACTGGTTTGTACAAACGGTAAGGAGTACGAAATGACAAATACGTATTATGAAGTAATTGATACAGAAATCTTGGTTGAAGAGGTAGCGAAGAAGGTTATTCGCCGTGAATGCGGTGCTGTTACAACATTTATTGGAACGGTTAGAGAGTTTACGAAAGGACGTCGTACATTATACTTGGAATACGTCGCTTACAAAACGATGGCAGAAAAGATGCTAGAGAAAATTGGTTCAGAAGTGAAAGAGAAGTGGCCAGGCACATACGTTGCGATTACACATCGCATTGGTACGCTACAAATTTCTGATATTGCGGTTGTGGTGGCTGTTTCAACACCGCACCGTAAAGCGGCTTATGAAGCGAATGAATATATTATGGAACGCATAAAACAAATTGTTCCGATTTGGAAAAAGGAGTTTTGGGAAGATGGAGACTCTTGGATTGGTGATCAATTAGAAAAAACACCATATCTTTCGGGAGAGCCTGGGAAGGAGCTATAAGTATGATTCGAGTATTGTTATTTGCACACTTGCAAGAGGAAGCTGGAACAAGTGAGTTACAAATAGAAAAAGAAAATATTACGGTTGCAGAGTTAAAAGATGTTGTTGCTAAAGAATATAATGTACCAATGGCAGCACCAATTATGGTTGCGATTAATGAAGAATATGCAAATGAAGAGGACACGATACAATCTGGTGATGTTGTTGCACTAATCCCACCAGTGAGCGGTGGTTAATATTGGATTCATTAAAACGACTTTCCTATATAGGGAAAGTCGTTTTTTTTATGGCAGTTTTGAGAACACTAATCTATAGAACAAGGAGGGAATTATGAAAAAAATATGTGTAGTTATGACGATGCTATGTGCGGCCTTTTTCTCTTCTCCAAGTGATTCTTTCGCGAAAGAATCAAGAGAACAACTTTTAGAGAGTGCATTATCGAATAGGTACTATTCAGTTATTAGACAAGTGACAGAAGATCAATATGAATGTGCTTCAGTTATAAATATAAAGCGTCTCGGGAAGAATGGTGAGTTCGTTCCTAGATATGAAGTGACGCTACAATTCCTTACATTTCAAGGAGCACATAATCCGCCGAATGATAAAGTTACGCTTACTTTGGAAGATTATTTAGATCACGTAAAGATAAAGAAAGTGGAGCGAGAAAAGAATGTTTTTGGTGCTATTGCAGAAAAGGTTTGTGAAAGGGAAAAAGAAAAAATAAAAGCTCACTCTACTGATTCAGAGTGATAACCTATGACATTTAGTAAAGAAAGGTAATGAGCGATGGATATATTTTTAGCGATTTTACCAGCTATATTTTGGGGAAGTATTGTGCTATTTAACGTAAAACTGGGCGGGGGACCGTATAGTCAAACACTCGGAACAACGTTTGGTGCACTTATTTTCTCGATTGTTGTTTATATATTTATGAAACCAGTATTGACTCCTACTGTTATCGGAGTTGGTATTGTGTCAGGTTTATTTTGGGCGCTTGGTCAGGCAAATCAATTAAAAAGTATTGATTTAATGGGCGTTTCGAGAACGATGCCCATTTCAACAGGACTTCAATTAGTTGCGACGACTTTATTCGGAGTCATCGTATTTCATGAATGGTCTACAACAATATCAGTCGTCCTTGGCATTTTGGCACTAGTTTGTATTATTATCGGTGTTATTTTAACATCGCTTCAAAGTGAAGAAGAAAAGAATGCAGAGCAAGCGGGAAATTTTAAAAGAGGCATTATCATTTTATTGATTTCAACAGTCGGTTATTTAGTTTACGTAGTAGTAATTAGACTATTTAACGTAGATGGTTGGTCAGCTTTATTGCCACAAGCGGTTGGTATGGTGTTAGGGGGCATTTTGCTTACGTTTAAACATCATCCATTTAATAAATATGCAATACGAAATATTATTCCAGGATTAATTTGGGCAGCTGGAAACATGTTTTTATTCATTTCGCAGCCGCGTGTTGGAGTGGCAACAAGTTTCTCGTTATCACAAATGGGAATTATTATTTCAACGCTTGGCGGGATTCTTATATTAGGTGAAAAGAAAACGAAACGTCAATTAACAGGTATTGTGATCGGTATCGTTTTTATTATCGCAGCCGGAATTATGTTAGGTATTGCAAAAAGTTAAAGGAGGTATAGGAATGTATAGTGATTTAGCAGGAAAAGTAGTCGTTATTACAGGGTCAGCAACTGGTCTTGGGAAAGCGATGGGGGTAAGATTTGCTAAGGAGAAAGCGAGAGTAGTGATTAACTATCGCTCACGAGAGTCAGAAGCGCATGATGTATTAGAAGAAATTAAAAAAGTAGGCGGAGAAGCGATTGCTGTAAAAGGTGATGTGACGGTTGAGTCTGATGTTGTGAACCTTATTCAGTCTGCTGTGAAAGAGTTTGGTACGCTCGACGTTATGATTAATAATGCAGGGATAGAAAATGCAGTACCATCGCATGAAATGTCGCTTGAAGACTGGAATAAAGTAATCAATACAAATTTAACAGGTGCTTTTTTAGGAAGTAGAGAAGCGATTAAATATTTTGTAGAGAACGATATTAAAGGGTCTGTTATTAATATGTCGAGTGTTCATGAGAAAATTCCGTGGCCACTATTTGTACACTATGCGGCGAGTAAAGGCGGTATTAAATTGATGACGGAAACGTTAGCGCTAGAATACGCACCAAAAGGCATTCGTGTAAATAATATTGGACCGGGTGCAATAAATACGCCAATTAATGCAGAGAAGTTTGCTGATCCTAAAAAACGTGCTGACGTAGAAAGTATGATACCGATGGGCTACATCGGTAAGCCGGAAGAAATTGCTGCAGTCGCAACGTGGCTAGCTTCCTCAGAGGCAAGTTACGTAACTGGAATTACGCTATTTGCAGACGGTGGAATGACGTTATATCCATCGTTTCAAGCAGGGCGCGGGTAATAGGAAAGGACAAAGAGTTTTAGCTCTTTGTCCTTTTTTCTGCAAAAAAAAAATAGCGGCCAGCTATTTTAAACTTAATGATTTATTGTATCTTGAAGATATTCAGTTGCTTGATGTTCAGAAACATTTTGCACAAGTGCAACTTCGCTAATCATCATTTTGCGGGCATTATCTAGCATTTGTTTTTCGCTCGCATTTAAAGCTCTCTCTTTATTGCGGCGAAGTAAATCCCGAACAACTTCTGCGCTATCTTGCAGATTGCCGTTTTTCATTTTTTCCATATTCATTGTATATCTTTGTTTCCAGGAAAGTGATGTATCTGATTCCCCGTTTTGAAATTCAAGAAGTATATCATCTAACGTACCTTTATCTACGATATAACGAATACCTGATTTTTGTAATTGATCCATAGGAAGCATTACTTGCATATCTTTACTAATGATGCGTATCACACAATATTGACGTATTGTTCCTAATATTTCTTTCTCTTCAATGGCTTCGATGACTCCTGCGCCGTTCATTGGATAAACAATTTTATCACCAATTTGAAACAAATCATCCACCTCCATATGTGGTAACCATCTTTAATGATATCATAAGTATATAAAAAAGTCAAATTTTATATAATACCATAATGTTAATGTTATAGTCAATAAGTAAAAGCTCTTTTTTATTTATATTTTTTGCTCTTACTTATCTATGATTTTTTTAGAAAAATAGTACAGGTGAAGAAGGAAGGCATATCCACTTATTTTTAAGCATAAAATGTAAAATCGCTAATACAATATACCTAAATCCGTTCTTTGCAAAGGAGGGAGAGAAGGTGGGGCGCACAATAAAAATTGATATTACAAATAAAGTTGTAGCTAAATTTAGACCAGATTATTTGGAATTATATACGAGTAAATTTATGATAGGTAAGTTTTATGTCTATACTGAAGGTAAAGAATATGTGTTAGAAGACGGATATATATATGAAGACGGAAAGTTTTATCGCATCATAGATACGCACCGTGGCAATAATCAAGCGGCGGAGGGCTGCGATCTAGGATGGTGTTAACATGATTCGTGTGAAAGTATTTGATGAAAGTCACGAGAAAGACTTAGAAGACGCCGTAAATGTTTTTTTGAAAAAGATTGATGATAGTAACTTTGTAGATATTAAGTACCAAGTCGGTGTTTCCATTAACGATGACGAAAACCAAATTTATTGTTTTTCAGCAATGATCGTTTATAAAGCATAAAAAAGAGCTGGATAACCCAGCTCTTTTTTATGCTTTATGTTGGGACAACATGTGTCGGTAATACATTCATAATAGATTGGGTTGTGCCTAATTTCTTCGTCGTTAAAAGAGGCTCCCCTGTTTCATGATTTTGGGCATCTTTACACATACCGAGGTGATAACGATCACCTAAAAATGGATCAATATAAAAACCGTTTTTGAATACTTTATCATTCGGATGTTTTTCATGGTGAATGTCAGAGCAGTTAATGCAATAGAACATAGCTTTCATCCCCTTTTTATTTTTGTTTGAAAAAAGTGAGTCGGTAGTCATTTCGCTCCTAAGGAAATGTTGAGGAGAAGAGAAATAACTACCTACTCAAATGGTGGGCATATTCCTTCTGATTTTTTCATATCTCGCGCAGTGTCCCTGAGGGAAGGAGGAGAGACGAAATACGCATGATATACGTAAGGCACTTCTTTCAAGATGAATGATGGAGTTTCATGTTGAGAGAAGTTTTTATTTTTTGTTGCCTTTGTGAGTATATTATGAAGGAATGCTGAGAGGGTGTTTGTCCTGTTGAAAAAATGTTGAGAATTTCTCAACAGTAAAAAAGAATCAGTGTTGACATGAAACTAAAAGGTGTTATATCATTAAAGTGAAACCAAAAGGTGTTATGTTTAAGTGCCAAATGAAGGAGAATGAAAATGGAACAACAAAATACATTAACTGATATTAAACAAACGATCGTTTTTAACGCGTCTATTCAAAAAGTATGGAGTGTAGTATCAACTGCAGAAGGGATTGCGTCATGGTTTATGCCAAATGATTTTGTATTAGAGGTAGGACATGAATTTCATGTGCAATCACCATTTGGGCCATCACCATGTAAAGTGCTAGAAATTGATGAGCCAAACTATCTATCTTTCTCATGGGACACAGATGGCTGGGTTGTTTCATTTCATTTGAAAGACCTAGGAGATAATAAAACAGAATTTACGTTAATTCACGGCGGCTGGAAACATCCTGATGAAATTCTTCCGAAAGCAAATGCGAAGAGCTCTATTATTCGCGACAGAATGAGCGGTGGCTGGGTAGCGATTGTAAACGAAAAACTGAAAAAGGTTGTCGAAGGTTAAGTGTCCTCATCAGCAGCGAAATATGATGTATTTCAAGCAATTGCTGATCCAACCCGCCGAGAAGTAATACGGTTATTAAGTGATAAAGAGTTACCGATTTCCAAAATAACGGATCATTTTCCGATGAGTCGTACTGCGGTTGTAAAGCACCTTCATATTCTTTCAGAAGCGAATTTAGTAAGCGGAAGAAAGAGCGGAAGAGAGAAGATATATCGCTTGCATCCAGAACCATTAGAGGAATTACAACAGTGGCTCTCATATTATGAACGTTTTTGGGATAATAAATTGTTCATGCTGAAACATATTGTGGAGAATGAAGAGTAAAAAGAGGATGACCGAAATGGTCATCCTCTTTATTATTGCTCACTTGTTTGTGTAGCTGGCTTTAATAAAAGCCAAGCGATAATTAATGTACACACTGCTAATACGAAAGTGCTCATATAAATGACGTGTACACTTGCTGCTAATGCGGATTGTGATTCAGTTGCTACACTTGCTGTAGCCCCGCCGTGTCCGCCAGATACAAGATCAAGGTTTTTAATGCCACGCGCGTGAATCATCGTATTGAAGATTGTTCCAAAGATTGCAGCACCTAACGTTTGACTAAATGTATTAATGAATGTGTTTAAACCAACGGCTGTTCCGCGTGTATGAGCTGGTACGGCTGCTTGAATTGTTACCATGTAAATCGGTGTCACAAGCCCCATTCCTAAGCCGAATAATCCGACTGCTACATAAATAAGGAACGATGGTGAATGTGTTGATAATGTAAATAATAAGAATGTAGCGACTGATAAAATGCTAGCTCCAAGTAAAATGATTTGTTTCGTTTTTAATTTTCCTACTAAGTTACCAGAGAAGATAGCACCAAATGTCCACATAACAGGAATTGGCATTAAAATAAGTCCAGCTTCCGTTGCATTTTTTCCTAATACACCTTGGCTCCAAATTGGAAGATACATTGTAATACTAATAATCATTGCGCCAGCAATAAGCGTTAATATGTTTATTGTAGATAATGTACGGTTAGAGAAAAGTGCTAGCGGAATTAATGGTTCCGGAGATTTTTTCTCGATGAATAAGAAAATAATGAATGAAACGACGGCGAAGATTAATAGGCCGATAATTGTTATATCTCCCCAGTTTTGCTTACTGCTACCTGTTAATAATGCGTATAGTAGAGCGATTGTACTTAATGAGAAGACTGTTGCACCAAGATAGTCGATATGGTGTTTAGCGGGCTTAATAGATTCTTTGTAGTAAATGGCGATCATTAAGCAAGCGATAATGCCGAATGGAACGTTTAAGAAGAAAATATAACGCCAAGATAGGGAATCAACTAAAAATCCACCTACTAACGGTCCGATAACACCAGATACACCCCAAACAGCACTCATCCAGCCCTGTGCTTTCGCGCGGTCTTTCGCTTCGCTATATAAGTCTCCAATAATTGTCATTGTAATCGGCATAACAGCACCAGCACCGATACCTTGAAGTGCGCGGAAGAAGATCAATTGTTCCATCGATGTAACGACGCCGCAAAGTGCAGAACCGACTAAAAAGATTGTAGCTCCAATGAGTAAAACTTTTTTACGGCCGAATAAATCAGCGAGCTTTCCGTATATTGGAGTTGAAACTGCTGTGGCAAGCATGTAAATTGCGTAAACCCAGCTAACAAGTTCAACGCCTGACAAATCACTCGTTATACGAGGGATTGCTGTACTAACAATCGTTCCTTCTACCGCAGAAAGAAACGTCATTAGCATTAAAGACATCATGACTTTTTTTCTCATATGTTTTCCCCTTACCCTTTTTCAAATATTCAACAATATAAAATATAAAGGTACTAAGGTATATAAAGCAACAAAAAAGCAATGGGAAGTTTGGGGGAGGGGATATTTGAAAAATCGCCGATATAATTTTATGTACCTATAAAAAAAGAAACAGGAATCCCTGTTTCTCAGTTTAATATTGCATTTTCGCGTTTTCTCCAGCTGTTGTTCCGGCAATTCTACCAGTAACAAGAGCAGATGTAATATTATAGCCACCAGTATAACCGTGAATATCAAGAACTTCCCCGCAGAAATATAAGCCGTTCGTGAATTTAGAAGACATTTCTTTCGGATTAATTTCTTTAACGGATACACCGCCGCCAGTAACGAATGCTTTTTCAATTGACTGTGTACCATTTACATTCACAGTAAATTCTTTAAAGTCTTTCACAAGTGCACGAATCTTTTCGTGAGAAACTTGTCCAGCTTGTTCGCTGCCATCAATTTCATTTTTTTCTAATAAGAATAGGAAGTAACGCTCAGGTACATAACCTTTTAAAACGTTTTTAATTCCTTTTTTCGGATCTTCTTTCATTTGTTTCAGCATGCGCTGGAATAGTTGTTCACTATTTTCGTCTGGCAATGCATCGATACTCATTTGAATGGTATTCGTTTTAAACTTTTTCAGTGCTTTCACGACGAATTGACTACAGCGAAGTGCAGCAGGACCAGATAGGCCGAAATGAGTGAAGAGCATGTCCATTTTGTGAGAAATGATAGCTTTTCCTTTAGGGTTTAATACGCTTAAGTTTACATCGCGTAAAGCTAGACCTTGTAAGGAGCGATCACGAATAAATGGTTCGTTTGAAAGGATTGGTACTTCTGTTGGGAATAATTCTGTAATTGTATGCCCGGCTTTTTTAGCCCAAGCATATCCGTCTCCAGTAGATCCAGTTTGAGGAACAGATTTTCCGCCAACAGCGATAACGACGTGATTTGTTTCTAACACTTCACCAGTTTGTAGTACAACTGCTTTCGTTTGACCGTTCTCATATTCAATCGTTTCAACGGGTGTATTCGTACGGATTTTTACACCTAAGTCTTTTAATCGTGTTAAAAGTGCGTCTACTACCGATTGTGCTTTATTTGATACAGGGAACATGCGACCATGATCTTCTTCTTTCAGTTTTACACCGAGATTTTCGAAGAATGTAATAATATCTTCATTATTGAAAATAGAAAAAGCGCTGTATAAGAAGCGACCATTTCCTGGTATATGTTTAACGATCTCATCAAGTGGTAGACGGTTCGTTACGTTACAGCGACCGCCACCTGAAATCGCAAGTTTACGCCCTAATTTATTTCCTTTATCAAGAAGTAAGACCTTTGCGCCTTCTTCTGCAGCACCGATTGCAGCCATTAGCCCAGAAGGACCACCGCCGATGACAATAACATCATAATGCATAATATATCGACCTCATTTTCTACATTTCCTGCCTAAAAGAATAGCATGTTTTCCCTTAAAAGAAAAATAGAGTGAAGTACTGCTTAAAGGGAGAATTGTGGTACAATACAAAAGTTAGAGTTCAGCACTATCCTGCTATTTGTGGGCCATAAGACGAAAACCTTAAGATGTAAGAGAAATAAAAAGGGAGTTTGGCAGCCCGTAAATGCTCGCATAGTTCAACTAATTAAAGTTTCACTTTACCCCGCATTAACGGGCAGTAAGGCTCCAGCCTTAAAGTTCAGCGGGAGATTAACTGCCCGTAAATGCCCGATTGGTTCAACTAATAATCAGTGGGGAAGAACACCCCACTGATTAAAGTTTCACTTTATGTAGATGTAGGAGGATTTTTGTATGTCCGATTCGAAATTTCTGCGCGGAACACTTATTGTTACGCTAGGGACATTTTTAGTAAAGTTCTTAGGCATGATTTACGTCTTTCCGTTTCATGCATTAGTAGGGACAGAAGGCGGAACGCTCTATACATATGGATACATTCCATATACGATCTTTTTAAGTATTGCAACGGCAGGGGTGCCGCTTGCTGTTTCAAAATTTGTTTCCAAATATAATGCGCTTGGCGATTATAAAACGAGCCGGAGAATGTTCCGCTCGGGAATGGTTATGATGATAGTAACAGGAGTTCTTTCGTTCCTAGTTCTATACATGACGGCGCCACTGTTTGCAGAAGCAATGCTCGGTAAACAAAGTATACACAGTAATGTAGAAGAGGTTACGACGATTATTCGTCTTGTAAGTTTTGCACTTATTGTTGTACCAGCAGCGAGTTTAATTCGTGGTTATTTCCAAGGTCACCAATCAATGGGGCCGACTACTGTTTCACAAATTATTGAACAAATTATTCGTATCGTCTTTTTATTAGCGGGTAGTTTTATCGTTATTAAAGTACTTGGCGGTACTGTTGCAACGGCGGTAGGAGTAGCGACATTCGCAGCGTTCGTTTCAGCAGTTGGAGCGCTCGGCGTATTAATTTGGTACTGGTTAAAACGTAAAAAACATTTGGATCAATATTTAATTGAACAAACTGCACCTGAATCGACAGTGAGCACTGTTCAATTATTTAAAGAATTATTTGCATATGCGATCCCTTACGTTGTAATTGGGTTAACAATTCCTTTATATCAACAAATTGATACATTGACATTTAACTCCATTATGCAAGCGATTGGTCAAGGAGATATTGCAGAGCGAGCTCTTGGTATTTTCACAATGTGGACGCATAAATTAATTATGATTCCTGTATCACTTGCGACAGCGTTTAGTTTAACGCTTGTACCAGCGATTACAAAATCATTTACTGAAAAACAATACCGTTATTTAAAGTTACAAATTACACAAACATTCCAGGCAAATATGTTCTTAACATTGCCGGCAGTTGTGGGTATTTCATCACTTGCCTATCCAATTTATACTGCGTTTTACGATTCAGATCCACTAGGTGGACAAGTATTAATGTGGTATGCACCGGTTGCGTTGTTATTTGCTTTATTTACAGTAACAGCGGCAATTCTGCAAGGTATTAACCAACAAAAGCACGCGATTATCGCGCTTATAATGGGTGTTATTTTGAAATTTGTATGTAACGTAATCTTTATTCGTTACTTCGGTACAGTAGGAGCGATTCTAGCAACAGCTGTTGGTTTCTTAGCTTCTGTTTGGTACACAAACCAACAAATTAAAAAATATGCAAATTATTCATTTGGTGTTGTATATAAGAGAACATTCCAAATTGCAGTATTAACATTTATAATGGTCGTTACTGTGAAATTATCACAATGGATTCTATCCTTCATGATTTCGCCTGATAGCCGAATGGGCGCTCTTATTACAGTTGTGATTTGTGCAGGTATTGGTGGTCTTGTTTACGGATTGTTAGCAATTCGCACAGGAGTACTTGAAAGAGTATTTGGCGGAGAAGCATTAGAGAAAATCCAGCGTAAACTTGGCAATAGATTCAAAATAAAGTTGAAATCAAAAGGGGCGTAATTACGTCCCCTTTTCTATGATAAACAAAGAAGGTGAAAAACGTGAGATTAGATAAACTATTAGCAAATATGGGATATGGCAGTAGAAAAGAAGTAAAGAAATTATTGAAAGACGGCGTTGTGAAAATTGATGGAACGCCAGTGAAAGATGCAAAGGTTCATGTAAATGTAGAAGAACAAGAAGTTATGATTCACGGAGAAGTTGTGGAATATAAAGAGTTTGTTTACTTAATGATGCATAAACCACAAGGCGTTATTTCAGCGACGGAAGATGATAATCATGAAACGGTAATAGATTTATTAGAGTTAGAAGATGCAATCTTTGATCCGTTCCCAGTTGGACGACTTGATATTGATACAGAGGGTTTCTTACTGATAACAAATGACGGGAAGTTATCACATCAATTGTTATCTCCGAAAAAGCATGTGCCGAAAAAATATTATGCACACGTTGCAGGAGTAGTTACAGAAGAGGATGTAAAAGAGTTTGCTAAAGGTGTTATTTTAGATGATGGCTATGAAACAAAGCCAGGTGCACTTACAATATTAAAAAGCGATGATATTTCTGAAATCGAGCTTGTCATTACAGAAGGAAAGTTCCATCAAGTGAAGCGTATGTTTGAAGCGGTAGGGAAAAAAGTAGTCTACCTAAAGAGAACAGAGATGGGACCGTTAGTATTAGATGAAGAGCTAGAACTTGGACAATACCGAGAGCTATCAGATGAAGAAGTAGAAATGTTAAAAACATATCAAGTAGATACTGACAAATAGTGCTGTTTTTAGGCGCAGAAAAGACCCCTTTCTAATGAGTTAGAAAGGGGTATGTATTTATTTACATACAATTATTTTTCGTTATGAGGTCATTCTCACTTTCTTTCCTGTTGTTGTCCACTTACCGCGGCAAGGGCTATACACGAGTTCATTAAACTGCAACACATTTAGATCACGTTGTATCGTTCGCGGTGTGATCCCGAACTCATCTACAAGGTCTTTCGTCGTTACCGTTCCGTTTTCATTGATGTACATATAAATTGATTTAATGCGTGTTAGCATACGAGTAGTTGTAGGTTTCAAGAGAAAACCACTCCTCTACTAGTTTTTTTGACCCCATTCAGGAAAGAAGGTCGTTACTACCATTGTACTCTACATGATAAAATTCATGCTTTAATCTACTTAAATTTTACAGAAATTTAACAAATATTCATATAGAAAAATATTGGTAGTTGACATTGTATATATGGTCAGTCAACTAACACATAAAATTCTACGTAAAACGCCAAATTCCTGCAAATTTTTTTAGAAAAATAAAAGAAAAACTAATGAGAAATATCTGAAATATTACAATTGTTCGGTATTTAGTTTTCGTATATGGCATAAGAGATTTCGGTTTGTTATGATGAAAGAAACAATATAGTGAAGGATGGATGCGTGATGTCAGCAATTAATTGGAAAGAAGAAGTTGCGAAACGAAAAGATGATTTAATTCGTGATACACAACAATTTTTACAAATTAAAAGTGTATGGGAAGAAGAATCGGCGAAAGAAGGCGCACCATTCGGTGAAGGTGTAGAAAAAGCTTTATCTTTCATGTTACATAAAGGAGAAACTGAAGGTTTTACTTCTAAAAATTTAGAAGGGTATGCAGGTCATCTTGAAATGGGGCAAGGAGAAGAGTTAGTAGGTATTCTTTGCCACGTTGACGTTGTACCAGAAGGCGATGGCTGGACGACTCCTGCATATAGTGCGGATATTCGCGATGGAAAGATTTTTGCACGCGGTGCAATTGACGATAAAGGCCCAACGATGGCAGCTTATTATGCGATGAAAATTGTGAAAGAATTAGGTTTACCTCTTTCAAAACGCGTTCGTATGATTTTAGGAACAGATGAGGAAAGTAATTGGAAATGTGTAGATCACTACTTTAAAAACGAAGAAATGCCAACAATCGGTTTTGCGCCGGACGCGGACTTTCCAATTATTAATGCAGAAAAAGGTATTTCTGATATACAAGTTGTGCAAAATGGTAGTGAAGAGAAGAAAGGTACATATGAACTTGTTTCGTTCGAGTCAGGTCGTCGTTTAAATATGGTTCCTGATTTTGCAGAAGCTGTTGTTACTGGAGAAGATGTAAATGCACTTACAGTAGCATATGAAGAGTATTTACAAACTGCTAAAAAAATAGGTGAAGCAATTGTAGAAAGTAATACGGTGACGTTGCAAATTAAAGGAATTTCAGCTCACGGGTCTACTCCGGAGAAGGGTGAGAATGCAGGTTTATTACTGGCAACCTTCTTAACGAAAGTCGCTCTTGATGGAAAGGGAGCTTCGTTTGCAACATTTGCAACAGAAACATTTATTGGTGATATTTATGGTGAAAAGGCTACTATCGCTTATAAAGATGAAGTTAGTGGTCCATTAACAGTGAATGTTGGTCGTCTTTCTTATACGAAAGAAAATGGTGGCAATTTCGGATTAAACGTACGTTACCCAGTTACGACTAACTTCGAAGAGATGATTGCGAAGTTAAAAGAATACGTTAGTACTTATGGATTTGAAGTAGCAGATTATTCAAACTCTCGTCCGCATCACGTTGATAAAGACCACGTATTAATTCGTACGTTGCAGCGCGTATACGAAGAACAAACAGGCGAAAATGCAGAGCTATTAGCGATTGGCGGCGGCACTTACGCTCGTTCATTAAAAGCTGGTGTAGCATTTGGTCCGCTATTCCCTGGAAAAGAAGAACTTGCGCATCAAAAGGACGAATATATTGAAATTGAAGACTTATTAAAAGCGACAGCAATTTACGCGCAAGCAATTCATGAATTAGCGAAGTAATAGATATATAAATAATAAGAGACCGTCCCGATACATATTTTGGGACGGTTTTCTATTACGTGTCGTTTGTTATTAAATCGATATTCCTTGTCGAAATGTCGATATAATTTCATCTATCCCGCTTTAATGGGCAGTAAGACCCCCACCTCAAAATGCAGCGAAAGCAAAGAATTGAGGTGGGGGATGGAGAACCCCCCCACTGATTAAAGTTTCACTTTATTAACGTGCCCTGAACTTGGTTAGACTTGTAGGGAAGTTTGATTCTTTTTCATGGAATGAGATAAGAAAGAAAAGCAACAATAGAAAGAAGGAGAAGATGTACATGGAGCCGCATTATTTTGTCGCAATCACTTTACCAAATTATATAAAAGAAGTGCTGTCTAACTATAAAGAAGAAATGCAGGGAGAATTACCATTTCGTTCATGGGTACATAAAGACGACTATCATATTACCCTTTCATTTTTAGGGAGTGCGACAGAGGAACAATTAGAAGGAATACAGAATGGATTACAAACCCTTACAGAAACAAAGGAACTCTCGTTCAAGTTACAAGGATTTTCAACGTTCGGTATGGAAGATAGGCCGCGTATTTTTTGGGCGAAGGTAAGCGAGAATCAAGATTTGTTTCAAGTACAAAAACAAATACACGCTATTTGTGAAGGGAATGGATTTTCTTTAGATACGCGCCCATATCATCCGCATATTACTGTTGCACGTAAATGGGTAGGAGAAGAAAAGTTTGATTTAGAACATATAAAGGAAGTGCCTGAAATATCATTCCAAGCGGATACAATTACTTTATACGAATCTCACGTGAAGGAGACACCGAAATATAAAGCAATTGCTGAAATAAAATTACAAAAATAGAATGTATGAAAACGTTTTTTATACAGGTGAATATACTATAAAGAATAATGTGTTACTGTATAGAGTCTTGCTGATAAGAATAGCCTTATCATTTGCAGCTCGTTTCATTTAACTTTAAGAATGATGGTGATTTTTTTATGTTGAAAGTAAAACGTCCATTTGATGCCTATTTAGATGAAATGAATAAAATTACAATTTTGCTCCCACATGCGTATGGAACAAGTCGGACATTTCGTTTGCAAGAAGGAAGTAACGTGAAAGATTTACCGATTGCTCATACAATTGCGCTTCCGGATGCAACGAAGTATGAGTGTTTTATAGAAGAGCCGCTGGATGTGGGGAAATATTATACAGTACGAGATGAACGGAATGAAGAAACGGATTTACAAATAGGTGCTGTCATAAGAACAGCGATTTTTGATGAAAAGTATTATTACGAAGGTACCGATTTAGGGGCAGTGCACCAAAAGGAAGCAACGACATTTAAAGTGTGGGCTCCAACTGCGAGACTTGCGAAAGTAAGAATTTATAAAAGTGATAAAGAATATACCGATCATGAAATGTATAGAGGAGAAAATGGAGTTTGGACTCATACATTACAGGGCGATTTAGCCGGGGAAAAGTATACATTTCTTGTTTGTATTAATTTAATATGGAACGAAGCGGTGGATCCTTACGCAAAGTCAGTGACTGTAAATGGGAAGTACGGCATTGTTATCGATTTAGAAAAGACGACTGTAACGAAACGAGAGCAATTACCACCATTACAAGCAATGACAGATGCCGTATTGTATGAACTGCATATTCGTGATGCTACTATTCATCCGAACAGTGGAGTGAGTAAAAAAGGAACGTATAAAGGGTTAATGGAAGAAGGAACAACAGGACGAAATGGGACATTGACAGGTTTGTCTCATATAAAAGATTTAGGTGTCACACATGTTGAACTATTGCCTTTATATTGTTTCGGTGGTGTAGATGAGGCGAATCCTGCTTCTGCCTATAATTGGGGGTACAATCCATTATATTACAATGCACCGACGGGATATTATGCTACAAATCCCTCTGACCCGTATAACAGGATAGTAGAGTGCAAACAGTTAATTGAAACGTTTCATGAACACGGCATTAGAGTAATTATAGATGTTGTATATAATCATGTTTATGAAAGAGAGCTATCATCATTTGAAAAGCTTGTCCCAGGATATTATTTTCGTCATGGTGAAAATGGTATGCCTTCTAATGGGACGGGAGTCGGGAATGATATAGCATCTGAACGAAAAATGATGAGGAAATTCATTGTAGAGTCTATTTTATATTGGCTTACTGAATACAATGTTGATGGATTCCGATTTGACTTAATGGGAATTTTAGATGTTGATACAATGAACATAATAGAAAAAGAAGTGCGAAACATAAAACGAGATGCATTGCTATTAGGGGAAGGGTGGGAGCTACAAACACCACTTCCGGCTGAAGAAAAAGCAACGCTAAATAATGCGAAGAAAATGCCGTATATTGCGCAATTTAATGATCAATTTCGTGATGGAATAAAAGGGAGTACCTTTCATATAAATAAGCGTGGTTTTGCATTTGGTGGGCATGTAGACTGTAATCATTTGCAGTATATAGCAGCAGGAAGCCTTTTGAGTATGAAGGAAACAGGTTTGTTTCTAGAGCCTGTGCAAAGCATTAACTATGTAGAATGTCATGACAATATGACGATGTGGGATAAACTAATACGCAGTAATGAAGAGGCAGAAGAGATTTTGAAGAAACGTCACCTGCTAGCGAGTGCAATGGTGATTTTGTCACAAGGTATACCTTTTTTACATGCTGGGCAAGAGTTTTATCGTACGAAGCAAGGAAATGAAAATAGTTATAATGCAAATGATGAAATTAATCAATTAGATTGGGATCGAAAAGAGAAAGAGATAGAGACTGTTAACTATATAAAAGGTTTAATTGCAATTCGTAAAGAGCACGGAGCATTCCGATTACAAAACGCAGACCTTATAAAAAAACATATGACATTTTTGCAAACATCTCCAGAAGTACTTGCATATCACCTGCAATATGCAGAATCGTTCGGACCGTGGAAAGAGATTGTCGTTTTATTTAATAGCGGTTTAGAAGCTAAAACGGTGCAACTTCCGAAAGAAGAAACGTGGCATGTGTTAGTAAACGAAAAGCAAGCGAAAATAGAGCCAATTTCTTCATTTAGAGGAAAGGAACTTAGGCTCGCTCCAATTAGCACGTATATATTGACGATAATGTGACAAATCGCTACTTGACGATGAGAATGTAATAAATGTAGAATTGACAAAGGTGACGATTTTGATAAGTTGTCATTCTATGACTGGTTTTGTAAAATAAAATAGAGAGTTTTTGGCTTATGCCAAAATTTCTTTTCATTTACAGTAAAATATATATGAATCCACAACATGTGTAGAAATGTTGCGGTTTTTCTTTTCATAACTATAAAAGATAAGGATTTGTTAACGGGTAATGAATATGGAATGGTTGGAACAATTATTAGGAAAAGAGTGGAGTCTTGTACCGGCTGGTGGAGTAACGGGCGATGCATATATTGCGCAAAACGGACAACAGAAGTTATTTTTAAAGCGGAATACATCGCCCTTTTTAGCGGTATTGTCAGCAGAAGGAATTGTTCCAAAATTACTTTGGACAAGAAGGGTAACGAACGGTGATGTAATTTCTGCTCAAAAATGGCTTCCGGGACAGAAGCTAGAGCCAGAGGATATGAAACTAGAACGTGTTGCGAAACTTTTGAAGAAAATACACTCCTCTAAAGCGCTTGTACAGATGATTCAAAGACTTGGGAAGCAGCCGCTTCACGCACAAGAATTATTACAACAACTGCAACTCGTTTTAAGAGGAGATATAAGGGATGATGAAACAATTCAGCAAGGCCTTCAATATTTAATGGATTCATTAAAAGAGATTGAATACAATGAATTCGTTGTATGCCATTGTGATGTAAACCATAACAACTGGTTATTGTCGGATGAAGATGAGTTGTTTTTAATTGATTGGGATGGAGCTGTAATTGCTGACCCAGCTCTAGACCTTGGTATGTTATTATATTGGTATATTCCGCGCCGCGAGTGGAGTGAGTGGCTCGGTTATTATGATATTGAAATGGATGAATCGCTGCTTAAGCGTATGAGATGGTATGTAATAGCACAAACGATTTTGTCTATTCAATGGCATACAACAAAAAAGCAGCAAGCAGAAGCTGAATATTGGCATCAATATTTACAGCAACTACTTGCTTCAGAGTAATACTTAAGAAAAATTGTCCATTCCAGCAATCCACTGAGTAAGTTGTTCTTGATTATTGGAAATGTGGTTGTCCAAATTAGAGGAAGATTTACCCGATTGACTATAAGAATATACATCGTTTAGCATTGCTTTAGCGTCACTACTTACATTATCGTTTGCGAGTAACGATTGAATGAGACGCTCTAATTGCTCGCATTCAGAAACTGTCCCGCAACAATCACTTTGGTGATTGACTAAAATATCTTTCAGCACTTCTAATTGATGTTGTTGATTAATTGGCATGAACGGATCATCCTTTCGATTGTTTTTCTCTTCTTAGAAAAGTAAGAGAAAAAGCTGTTTCGTCATGGAATGTTTAATGCTGTATGTAGTTTTTATCAAAATGGTACATCTTATACTTGAAAGAAACGGACCGAGTGCTCGTACGTACTTGGTTTTTTGTTTGGTAGATTGATTAAAAACAGAGAGAAGGAATTATTCCTTTAAAATAGCTATGTAAAGAGAGGGAGACATCTATGCGTTTAAGACATAAACCATATGCAATGGATCGAATTAATGAGTATTCACATATCGTAATTGGAAACCCAGAGGAGCGCGCTGGTAACTGGAAAGAAGTATTTGGAAATGAACAACCAATTCATATTGAAGTAGGTACAGGTCGTGGCCGCTTTATGTATGATATGGCAAAAGCAAATCCTCATATTAATTATATTGGAATTGAAAAATTCACAAGTGTTGTTGTAGATGCACTTGATAAATTAATTGAAGAAGAATTACCGAACTTAAAGTTAATTAATAAAGATGCTGAAGATTTAACAGTTTTCTTCGCAAAAGGTGAGATTGATCGCGTTTATTTAAACTTCTCAGATCCATGGCCAAAGAAACGTCATACGAAGCGTCGTTTAACGTATAAAACGTTTTTACGCAATTATGAAGAAGTGTTAGTAGAAGGTGGAGAAATTCATTTCAAAACAGATAACCAAGGTTTATTTGAATACTCTCTAATGAGTATGGCTGAGTATGGTATGTTATTAACTTACCTTAGCCTAGATCTTCATAATAGTGATTATGAAGGTAATATCATGACTGAATACGAAGAGAAATTCTCTAGTAAAGGTCATCGTATTTACCGAGTAGAAGCGAAATATCGTACAGAGCCTATGCAGTAATGCATAGGTTTTTTGTAGCTAAAATAATCAGAATTTTATGTTAGTATTAAAAGGAAAGGGGGATGAAAAATGGAACAGTTACAAATTGGAGATATAAAAGTGACGTGGCTAAAAGGAGGAAACACACATTTAGACGGGGGAGCGATGTTTGGTGTCGTGCCGAAAGTACTTTGGTCACGTAAGTATAAACATAATGATACAAATCATATTTATTTACGAACAGATCCATTACTTTTGCAAACGAAAGACGGAAATATGCTCATTGATTCCGGAATAGGAAACGGGAAATTGAATGAGAAGATGAAGCGAAATCAAGGCGTAACAGAAGAATCATCGGTTTATGAATCATTAGAAAAACTAGGATTAAAGCCTGAAGATATTCACTATGTTTTAATGACGCACCTTCATTTTGATCATGCATCTGGTTTAACAAAATGGGAAGGTGATCACCTTGTACCGGCGTTTCCGAACGCGAAAATTTATGTAAGTGAAACAGAGTGGAATGAAATGAGGAACCCAAATATTAGATCACGTAATACATATTGGAAGGAAAATTGGGAGCCGATTGTAGATCAAGTTGTTACATTCCAGCAAGAAATAGAAATTACAGATGAAATAAAAATGGCGCATACAGGTGGTCATAGTGATGGTCATGCAGTTATTGCGTTAGAAAGCCAAGGGGAAACGATGCTTCATTTAGCGGACTTATTACCGACGCACGCACATCAAAATGTATTATGGGTAATGGCCTATGATGATTATCCGATGACATCAATTGAAAATAAGCAAAAGTGGATGAAGTATGGTGCTGAAAAAGGTGCTTGGTTTACGTTTTACCATGACGCGTATTACTGTGCAGTAAAGTGGAATGAGGAAGGGCATATCGTAGAAAAAATAGAGCGGAAAACGAGTATAGAAGCATAAAAATAGGAGGTTGTTCCAGAATATTTGTTGGAGCAGCCTCTTTTTATTGTCGGTGATTAAAAAATAAGAGGTTCACCTAATGGGAACCCTCCTTTTTATGCTGCTATAACCTCTAAAACAGTACCTGTTTTAGCATCAACTAAAAATTCAAATCGTTCTTGTATATCATTTAACATCGTTGTAAGACCGCCGCGATAAACTTCATATGCGACATCATATTTTTCAAATGTCTCTGGAACCATATGTACCCAAGAGCCAGTAATTTCACCTTTATGACTTAATGCTTGTTTCACCATTTTCAATGCTTTTTCTGAAGAAATATGGGATTGTTCTTGGACTTTGTTTGCAACGAGATAACCAGCTGCAAATCCAACGCCAAGACCTGCTACTAAACCTTTCCAGCTCATATATTCACCTCAATTCTATAAAATAAAAATAGTGTACCGATAATAATTATAAAGCAAATACAGCTAAAAAAGAAGAAACTAGAAACATTTCGAAAATTTCGTTACAATAAAAGAGGTATTCTACTAAGGTTTGAAAGAAGGGGACTTCGTGAATAAAGAGACATTACAATTATTTCGTACGTTAACAGAATTACAAGGTGCATCAGGTTTTGAGCATGATGTACGCCGTTTTATGAAGCAAGAATTAAGCAAATATGCGGATGAAATTGTACAAGACGGTTTAGGTAGCGTATTTGGTCTGAAAAAAGGGGACGAAACTGGCCCACGTGTTCTTGTAGCAGGTCATATGGATGAAGTAGGTTTCATGGTTACGCAAATTACGAAAAATGGAATGCTTCGTTTTCAAACGTTAGGCGGCTGGTGGAGCCAAGTACTATTAGCGCAACGTGTACAAGTTATGACGAAGAATGGTCCTGTTGTTGGGGTTGTTGGTTCTATTCCTCCTCATTTATTAAGTGACGCGCAACGTGCAAAACCGATGGATATAAAAAATATGTTAATTGATATAGGTGCAGATAGCTATGAAGATGCGATTGAAATTGGTGTAAAACCAGGACAACAAATCGTGCCAATCTGTCCGTTTACACCGATGGCAAATGAAAAGAAAATTATGGCGAAAGCTTGGGACAACCGTTACGGATGTGGCCTTGCAATCGAATTATTAAAAGAATTAAAAGACGAAACATTACCAAACACATTATACTCTGGTGCGACTGTACAAGAAGAGGTAGGTCTTCGCGGTGCACAAACTGCTGCAAATATGATTCAACCAGACATTTTCTATGCGCTTGATGCAAGTCCAGCAAATGATGCATCTGGTGATAAAACGCAGTTCGGTCAATTAGGAAAAGGTGCTCTTCTTCGTATTTATGACCGTACGATGGTAACACATAGAGGAATGCGTGAATTCATTTTAGATACAGCAGAAACACACAATATTCCGTACCAATACTTTATTTCACAAGGTGGTACAGATGCGGGCCGTGTACATACAAGTAATTCGGGTATCCCATCAGCAGTAATTGGTGTTTGCGCACGCTACATTCATACACATGCTTCTATTTTACATGTTGATGACTATGCGGCAGCGAAAGAACTCATTACGAAGCTTGTAAGAGCGACGGATAAAACGACGTTAGAAACAATTAAGAATAACGCGTAAGGAGGAAGGGCGAAAAACCCTTCTTTTTTTAGGTTGAATAGATGACGCGTCCATGTGTGGAAGCGGTTAGTGCCTAATTGATTCTCGTGTGAGGTATTAAAACCCGGGGTAGGAAGTGAGATGAAGGCTGCATTTTGAGTTCGAATACAGTAATGGTGAGGGAATCCGTCTTCTTTTTTAGGTAGAAGAGATGACTCAGTGGTGTGTGGTGGCGGTGCCCCCGTGTATAAAAAATAACTTGATTAAAGTAAGATGATGAATTTTTATAGAGGTGAACGAAATGAAAGTAGTAGTTGGATCGAAGAATAAAACGAAAGTTGGAGCTGTGGAGAAGGTTTGGAAAGATGCTGAAATTACATCTCTTTCTGTTCCTTCAGGGGTAGCAAACCAACCGTTTTCAGATGAAGAGACGATGCAAGGAGCGGTTAATAGAGCGAAGCGAGCGCTGCAAGAAGGAAAAGCTCAAATTGGTATTGGGCTAGAAGGCGGCGTAATGAAAACGGAGCACGGTTTATTTATGTGTAACTGGGGCGCGTTAGTAACAAGTGACGGGAAAACGTTCGTTGCCGGCGGGGCACGTATTAAGTTACCAGATGATTTTTTAGCACCTCTTGAAGATGGCAAAGAGTTAAGTGAAGTGATGGAAGAGTTTGTGCAGAGAAAAGATATTCGCAGTCACGAAGGTGCGATCGGTATTTTTACGGATGATTATGTTGACCGTACGGAATTATTTGTACACGTTGTGAAGTTACTTGTTGGGCAATATAAGTATGAAGAAAAGCAAGCATAAACCTTGCACCGTGCGCGATGTATGGTAGTATAAAAGAAAGATTATAACATGAAGAAATGCACTCGTTAGAGGAGGAAATATAGATGAAATCATTAGAAAGCATGGAGCAATTCCAACAATTAAAAAATGAAGAGAATGTAGTCTTTATGTTCTCAGCGGAATGGTGCCCAGATTGCCGTTTTGTAGACCCATTTATGCCAGAAGTAGAAGAGAAATATAGTGATTTCTCATTTTACTATGTAGATCGTGATGAGTTTATTGATCTATGCGTAAAATTAGACGTATTTGGCATTCCGAGCTTTGTAGCGTACAATAAAGGTGAAGAAACAGGTCGCTATGTAAACAAAGATCGTAAAACACAAGAACAAATCGAAGAGTTCATTGAAGGTTTAAAATAAGGCAATTTGCCAATTGAATTGTAAAACAACCTCTACCTTCGCGGGGGAGGTTATTTTTTTGGAAGGGAGGAAAAAGAGATGAAGATGACAAGTAAAAAGATGAAAGACGAGTTAATGAAGAAATTATCTCGCCCGGAATGGGACTTTCAGTATGATAGCGAGAAAGAAGTTCTACGTATAGAACAGAAAGACTCCAAAAAAGGTATTAACGTATCGCTTCCAGGAGTTGTAGCAAAATGGGAAGTGAATAAAGAAAAGGCGATTGAAGAGGTTGCCTATTACGTACAAGAAGCGTTAATTGCGATGCATAAAGAAGAAAATAGCGCGGCGAAAATTTTACCTGTTATTCGCTCTACTTCTTTCCCGAAACAAGCAGAAGAAGGAAATCCGTTCATTATGACGGATCATACGGCGGAAACACGTATTTACTATGCGCTAGATTCGAATAAAACATATCGTTTAATTGATGAGCGTTTATTACAAAAATTAGGGCTTACAGAGCAACAAGTGCGTGAAATGGCATTATTCAACGCTCGCTCATTAGGTTATGAATTTAAACAAGACACAGTAGCAGGTAATACATTCTACTTTTTAAACACAAATGATGGGTATGATGCGACTCGTATTTTAAACGAATCGTTATTACAATCGATGCGTGAAAAGATTTCTGGTGACATGGTTGTTGCTGTTCCTCACCAAGATGTATTAATTATTGCTGATATCGTCAACGAAATCGGTTATGATATTATTGCACAAATGACAATGAAATTTTTTGCCGAAGGGCATGTTCCGATTACATCACTTTCATTCGTATATGAAGATGGGGACTTTGAACCAATCTTTATTTTAGCGAAAAATCGGAAGAAGACAGATGGAAAAGAGAAAGGATGAACGAAGTGAACGTTTTTTACAACCTTGAAGGAATTGGTGACACTCTAATTGTTGCCTTACAAGATATTACTTTAGAGAACCGTACTTTTGATCGCAAAGGAGATGTTGCACGCGTATACGATCGTGAAAGCAACGAAACAGCAGGATTCAACATCTTTCATGCATCTTCTTACTTAGAAGTAAAAGAAACAGGTAACTTAACATTAACAAAAGAACTTGTAGAAAAAATCAACGAAATTTTAGCGAAGAACGGCTTTGAAGAAAAAGTAGAAGCAGATCTTTCTCCAAAATTTGTTGTAGGCTATGTAGCTGAAAAAGAGAAGCATCCAAATGCTGATAAGCTAAATATCTGTAAAGTAGAAATCGGTACAGAAACATTACAAATCGTATGTGGTGCACCAAACGTTGATGCAGGACAAAAAGTTGTCGTTGCAAAAATCGGCGCTGTAATGCCAAGTGGTATGTTAATTAAACCAGCTGAACTTCGCGGTGTTCCTTCTTCTGGAATGATCTGCTCAGCACGTGAATTAGAGCTTCCAGATGCTCCACAAGAAAAAGGTATTCTTGTATTAGAAGATAGCTTTGAAGTTGGACAAGAGTTCAAATTTTAATTGATATAAGAAAAGAGAGGTTGTCCTTTTGGACAGCCTCTCTTTTTGTGTTGTCGGTAAGTCGATATTCAGTGTCGAATCATTGATATATTGTGAGATGTGATAGATATATTCAGGAAATCGTCCATATTCATAAGGATGTCACTTTTTTTCTTAAAATCTATATTGTATTTTATAATCAAAATAGTTAAAATTTAGAAAAATAGAAGGGGATAGACGTGTGAAACAACAACCCAAAATCGCAGAACTTCTGAAGCGAATTGAAACTTCAAAACAGCAAGATATCGAATTAGATTCTTATGAAATATATTTGTTTAGTGAAAATGAATTAGAAAAAGGACAAATCGGTTATCGATATGATAAACATAAAAATTCGTTAATAAATGAAGAACATGGAAAATGGAAAGAAGAGTGGATTGTTATCGGATATGAAACAGATATGGGGGATCCGGTTTTCGTAAATGTGGCTGATGATGCGTATTTCGTTTATACGGCAGAGCGTGGTACAGAAACGTGGCAACCCGTTCATATTGGAAATATGGATGAGATTATAAAACAATTATAAAAAACTTTGAGACCGGTGCAAAGTGATGGGAGAAAAGCATGAAGTATATAAAAATAATGAGTATGATTGCATGCATTGGCATATATATGGGCGGTTGTTCGCAAGAAGAGCCGAAAAAAGAAGTAACATCTTCTATGAAGGAAAAAATCAAAGATAACAAGGAAGACGCACCGGTAGAAAAGCAGCAAGAAGAAACGCAAGCGGTTCAAACGAATGAGCAAGTAGAGCAGAAGCAGGAGGAAGTGCCGACCGAAGAAAAGAAAGAGGAATCGCCGCCAGTGCAGCCAACTGAGAAACCGCTACAAAGTAATGAACAAAAAGTAGAGAGTAATGAAAAACAAGAAAAGTTTCTTGTCGTTATTGATCCGGGGCATCAACAAAAAGCGAACTTAAATTTAGAACCGATTGGGCCAGGAGCAGCGACGCAAAAATATAAAGTGACAGATGGTACAACTGGTGTTGTGACGAAAAAAAGAGAGGCTGTTCTTGTATTAGAAATGGCTTTCGTATTAAAAGAAAAGTTAGAAGCAAAAGGAATGCAAGTATTAATGACGAGAACGTCACAAGATGTTGATATAAGTAATAAAGAACGTGCGACATTGGCGAATGATCATAAGGCAAATTTATTTTTACGTCTTCATGCAGATGGTTCTGAAAATCCAAATCAAAGTGGATTTGCTGTATTGACACCAGCAGAAGGAAGTCCATATACGAAAGAAATTTATGCGGAAAGCCTTCAAATCTCTCAAACGATCGTAAATAAAATGAGAGAGAATAAGCAAGTGAAAGTAAATGGAATTAAATTTAGGGATGATCTTTCTGGATTTAATTGGTCCAAAGTACCTGGCGTACTATTAGAACTTGGATTTATGTCAAACCCTGAAGAAGATAAAAAATTATCTGACCCGCAGTATGTAAATTCTTTATTACAAAGTGTAACGGATAGTGTAGGTGAATATCGGAAGAGTAAAGCTTAAACGCAGTCTTACATGTAAGACTGCGTTTTTCCATATGAAAACACTCGTAAATTAGAATATTATGGATAAATATGACATGCTTAATTTTACCTGCACTTTTTGCCGAATGCTGATACAATAAAGGATGTTACTATTTAGTAGAAAGAGTGGTAAGCATGTTAGATTGGATGAAAAAGCTGTTTAACAAAGAGGAAGAACAAACAGCGATGAATAAAGAAGTACCAAAGCAAGTTGAAAGTCAGCCGAAAATTCCTCGTGTAAACCACTACACTGAAGCAAGAGAAGCACAAATGGCAAGTAGGAATGCAGGTAAATGCCGTTTTCCATTAGTACCGGATAATGGGTTCGATGAAGAGGATGTTATAGAAACAGGGCATTTTGAAGAACAACCTGTTCAAGCTGTAACATATGAAAATCAGCCTACTCCAAGAGGAATCAAGGTGGAAAGAAGTAGACGACAGTATGTGGAGAAGGTAGTTTCTACATATGAAGAGCCGGAAATGCAATATGAACCGGAGCGAGAGCCTGTCGTAAAGAAAGCATCTGCACCTACGCAAGAAAGTAACCGTAGACCATTTCGTCCGACAGAAATGATTTCGCCAATTTACGGATATAATCGTCCTTCAGTAGAGAAAAAGGTAGAAAAGCAGGAGGAAGAAAAGGAAAGAGAAGACCTTGAAATATCTGTAGAGGGCAAATCAGTCGTTGATGCATGGTTAGAGAAAAAAGGATATACATTATCTCATTTCTCAGAAGGACAAGCGCAGACCTCTTCCAGTCATAAAGGAGTTGATCAGCGAGATCAACAAAGTAAAAAGGAAGAAAAGTCAGTTGTTGATCAATGGCTAGAGAAAAACGGTTATGAAATTGAACGCCAAGAGCCTATAGTAGAAGAAAAAGAAGTGGTTCAAGAAATGAGTGCACCGCAGGAAGTTCCAGCGGCTGAATTACTTCATGAAACAGTTGCTGAGCGTATGGAAGATACGGAGCAAGAAAAAGATGTAGTGGCCCGAAACATTCTACAAGAGGAATTAGTAGATTCTAAAGTAGAGCACGAGGATACAATATTATCAGAAGAAACTAAACGTAATACAGAAATAGAACAACCTACTATTGAAGTAGAAGAGCAATCTCCAGAAGAATCAGTGATTGTCAAAGCAGAAGGAAAACTGGAAGAAACAATCATTGTGGAAATACCAGAAGAAGTGGAAGTAATTGCAGAAACAGAAGAGTCAGAAGAAGTGGAAGTAATTGCAGAAACAGAAGCGCCAGAAGAAGTGGAAGTAATTGCAGAAACAGAAGCGCCAGAAGAAGTGGAAGTAATTGCAGAAGCGGAAGAAACAGAAGAAGTGGAAGTAGTTGCAGAAGCGGAAGAAACAGAAGAAGTGGAAGTAATTACAGAAGCAGAAGCGCCAGAAGAAATAGAGCCTGTAGCATTTGAGGAAACACAGCAAGAAATGGTGTTAAATGAAGCCATTGAACAAAAGAATGAATTTATACATGTTGCTGAGGCTGATGAACAAACGAAGAAAGATGTTCAAAACTTTGCGGATATTTTAATTACAGAAGAGCAACCAGTTGTAGAAGAAGCACCGGTCGCAGAAGAAGCAGCGATTGCAGAAGAGCAACCAGTTGTAGAGGAAGCAGCGATTGCAGAAGAGCAACCAGTTGTAGAGGAAGCAGCGATTGCAGAAGAGCAACCAGTTGTAGAGGAAGCAGCGATTGCAGAAGAACAACCAGTTGTAGAAGAAGCAGGGATTGCAGAAGAGCAACCAGTTGTAGAGGAAGCAGCGATTGCAGAAGAACAACCAGTTGTAGAAGAAGTAGCGATTGCAGAAGAACAACCAGTTGTAGAAGAAGCAGGGATTGCAGAAGAGCAACCAGTTGTACAAAAAGAGGAACCAAAACGTGAGAAAAAGCGTCATGTACCATTCAATGTTGTTATGTTGAAACAAGACAGAACGAGATTAATGGAAAGACATGCGGCTAGAGCAAATACAATGCAAACTTCTATGAGTGAACGAGTAGAGAATAAGCCTGTACAACAAGTAGAAGAAAAGCCAATGCAACAAGTGGCAGAGGAACCACAAGTGGAAGAAAAAACAATGCAGCAAGTGGTGGTAGAATCACGAGTGGAAGAAAAGCCAATGCAGCAAGTGGTGGTAGAATCACGAGTGGAAGAAAAGCCAATGCAGCAAGTGGTGGTAGAATCACAAGTGGAAGAAAAGCCAATGCAACAAGTGATAGTAGAACCACAAGTGGAAGAAAAGTCAATACAACAAGTGATAGTAGAACCACAAGTGGAAGAAAAGTCAATACAACAAGTAGTGGCAGAGCAAGTACAAAAGCCAATTTCAAGTACGGAAGTAGAAGAGAAAGCATATATTGTAAATCAAAGAGAGAACGATATGCGAAATGTATTACAAACACCACCGACATATGCGGTTCCACCATTAACATTACTATCGATTCCGCAGCAAGCGGCGTTAGATAATACGGAATGGCTGGAAGAACAGAAAGAATTATTAAATACTACGTTTAATAATTTCCACGTTGGCGCACATGTTATTAATGTATCGCAAGGTCCAGCAGTCACTCGTTTTGAAGTACAGCCAGACCCAGGTGTGAAAGTAAATAAAATTACAAATTTAAGTGATGATATTAAGTTAAGCTTAGCGGCGAAAGATATTCGTATTGAAGCACCGATTCCAGGGAAGAGTGCGATTGGAATCGAAGTTCCAAATAAAGAAAGTAAGCCAGTATTTCTTCGTGAAATTTTAAGAAGTCCTGTGTTTACGAAGAGCGAATCACCGCTTACAGTTGCGCTAGGACTTGATATTTCAGGTGACCCAATTGTAACGGATATTCGAAAAATGCCACACGGACTGATTGCAGGTGCAACCGGTTCGGGTAAAAGTGTGTGTATTAACGCAATTTTAACGAGCATTTTATATAAAGCAAAACCACATGAAGTGAAGTTAATGTTAATCGATCCGAAGATGGTTGAGCTTGCACCATACAATTCTGTTCCTCATCTTGTCGCACCTGTTATTACGGATGTAAAAGCTGCGACAGCTGCATTAAAGTGGGCAGTTGAAGAAATGGAGCGCCGTTATGAATTGTTTGCGCACGCAGGTGCTCGTGATTTAACTCGCTACAACACGATTGTAAGTGAGCGAGAAATTCCGGGAGAAACATTACCTTATATCGTTATTGTCATTGACGAGTTAGCTGATTTAATGATGGTAGCACCTGGTGATGTTGAGGAAGCGATTTGTCGTATTGCGCAAAAAGCACGTGCTTGTGGTATTCATTTATTAGTAGCGACGCAGCGTCCATCTGTAGATGTTATTACAGGTTTAATTAAGTCAAACATTCCAACGCGTATTGCGTTTACTGTATCATCTCAAGTTGATTCGCGTACGATTATTGATATTGGTGGTGCGGAGAAATTACTTGGCCGTGGTGATATGTTATTTTTAGGGAACGGTACATCTAAGCCTGTTCGTGTACAAGGTGTATATGTATCGGATGATGAGATTGAAAAGACAGTTGATCATGTGAAAAAGCAAATGAAGCCGAATTACTTATTTAAGCAAGAGGATTTATTAGCGAAAACAGAACAGGCTGAGTCGGAAGACGAATTGTTCTTCGAAGCATGTCAATTTGTTGTAGAACAAGGGGGAGCGTCCACATCTTCTGTACAGCGAAAATTCCGCATCGGTTATAATCGCGCGGCACGTCTCATTGAAGAGATGCAATCGCAAGGAATTATTTCTGAAGCAAGAGGAACGAAACCAAGAGATGTCCTTATTTCTGAGGATGAATTCGCTGCTATGCAGGAAACAAATGTATAGTAAACGGTTTTGCTGTATACTAAGAGAAAATGTTGGATAGTAAAGTAGGGAGTAAAGCGACATGAAAGAAATTGAATTAAAATTAAAAGGTGAAATAAATAGACTAACAAATAGAACATTTAAATTTGACGAACGCGTTGGAGAAGGTTGGTTCTCTGCCGTTTACTTTTTAAAGACTAGAGAAATCATTGAAGAATTTCGCCCGAAAAGTGTTGTAACGATGCAATTTTTCCAAAAGGAAAATGCAGTTCTTTGCGGAACAGATGAAGTGATTGCATTGCTACAAACATTCGCTAAAAATCCTGAGGAACTTGAAATTAACTCTTTAAAAGATGGCGATAAAATTAGTCCATTTGAAACAGTGTTAACAATTCATGGTCCTTATGAAAATTTCGGATTTTTAGAAGGTGTCATTGATGGAATTTTAGCTCGTCGTACATCAGTTGCGACAAACGTTTATAACGTTGTCCAAGCTGCGCGTAGCGTAGATAAAGAAAAACCAGTTATTTTCATGGGAGACCGTGACGATCATTATACACAACAAGCTGGTGACGGTTATGCAGCATACATCGGCGGTATGAGCGCACAAGCGACGCATGCAATGAATGAATGGTGGGGCAAAAGTGGTATGGGGACAATGCCTCACGCATTAATTCAAATGTTTAATGGTGATGTTGTGGAAGCGGCAAAAGCATATCATAAGAAATTCCCAGAAGATGAATTAGTTGTATTAATTGATTACAATAATGATGTCATTACAGATGCACTTCGCGTAGCACGTGAATTTGGATCAACATTAAAAGGTGTACGTGTAGATACGTCGCGCACGATGATTGATCAATACTTCATTCGTCACCCAGAAGTACTTGGAACATTCGACCCACGTGGTGTAAACCCATCGCTTGTATTCGCACTTCGTAAAGCACTTGATGAAGAAGGATTCCAGCATGTAGATATCGTTGTAACTGGTGGATTTGATGAGAAGCGTATTCGTGAATTTGAAGCTCAAAACGTACCTGTTGATATATATGGAGTAGGAAGTAGCTTATTAAAAATGAATATTGGCTTTACTGGTGATAACGTAGAATTAAATGGAAAACCAGAAGCGAAAGCTGGTCGTAAATATCGTCCAAACCCACGTTTAGAGCGTGTTCAATTAGAAAAAAGAGAAGATATGTAAAAGAGAGAAAAACTGATAGGTGATTGACCCTATCAGTTTTTCTGTTATCATAGTATAGCGGCTTCTTTTTTGCTATAATGGATTTGTTATGGACATAAAAAAGCAGTACGTACGAGTTTATCCTGATAAGTGAAGGGAAGAATAACTTCACTACATCAAAAATGTATGATGATTACCAAAATAAGAAAAGATTCATATACTGTCTTATAGATAGGCCGTTGTATTAGTTCGAAATGTTGGAGGTTCTTTAAGATGACAGTTTACCATTTTGTAGGAATTAAAGGAACAGGAATGAGTTCATTAGCGCAAATTCTTCATGACATGAAGCATACTGTTCAAGGGTCTGATTATGAAAAACGTTTCTTTACACAAACAGCGTTGGAAAAGCGCAATATCTCGATCCTTCCTTTTGATAAAAATAATGTAAAAGAAGGACAAGTGATTATTGCAGGAAATGCATTTCCTGATACGCATGAAGAAATTGAAGCAGCAAAAGAATTAAACATCCCAGTACATCGTTACCATCACTTCTTAGGTGACCTTATGAACCAATACACAAGTGTTGCTGTAACTGGTGCGCATGGAAAAACATCAACAACTGGTTTGTTAGCCTATGTAATGCAAGGTGCACACCCTACATCTTACCTTATTGGAGATGGAACAGGGCATGGGGTAGAAAATAGTAAGTATTTTGTATTTGAAGCTTGTGAGTATCGTCGTCATTTCTTGTCTTACAATCCAGACTATGCGATTATGACAAACATTGATTTTGATCATCCAGATTATTTCACAGATATCAATGATGTATTCAGTGCATTCCAAGAGATGGCATTGCGAGTGAAAAAAGGCATTATTGCATGTGGAGATGATGAAGAACTTCAAAAAATTCAAGCGAAAGTACCTGTTATTTTCTATGGATTTGGAGAAGATAATGATTTCCAAGCACGTAACATTCAAAAGAGAACAGATGGTACTATTTTCGATGTATTCGTTCGTAATACGTACTATGACACGTTCAAAATTACAGGATACGGCAACCACAGCGTATTAAATGCATTAGCAGTAATCGCACTTTGCCATTATGAAAACGTTGAGGTAGAAGCAGTTAAGCATCAGCTAACAACTTTTGAAGGCGTAAAACGTCGCTTTAATGAAAAGCCGATGGGAGAGCAAGTGATTATCGATGACTACGCACACCATCCGACAGAAATTAATGCAACGCTTGAAGCAGCTCGTCAAAAACATCCAGAGCGTGAAATTGTCGCTGTATTCCAGCCACATACATTCTCACGTACAGAAAAGTTCTTAGATGAGTTTGCTGAAAGCTTAAGCAAAGCTGACCAAGTATACTTATGTGATATTTTTGGATCGGCACGCGAAAACAAAGGTGAATTAACAATCGAAGATCTGCAAAAACGTATTGACGGTGCAGAACTAATTACAGATACAACAACGGATGTATTAAAGAAACATAAAAACGGCGTTCTAATCTTCATGGGCGCAGGAGACATCCAAAAATTCGAAGCAGCTTACGTAAAAGAAGTTCAAGTTGCAGAGAAGTAAGAGAAAAGACGCATAGCTGTGGCTGTGCGTCTTTTTTATTGTGTTCGATATATTTTAAAAAGCGTTAATATGTTGATATTGTTTATTCTTTTTGTATAGTTGTTTTAATAAAAAGATATATAGTGAACTAAAAAGTACATATCCAATTAAATAATAGAATGAAAACATATCGAATTGTTTTGTGATTATAATTCGAATCGCGAAAAAGGTGAATGGGAGAGCAATTAACAGTCTTGAACTGATGAAAATAATTGTTTTAAAGTATTTTAATAAATCTGTATTCCAATGGTTTTCTCTACAGATGAACCAAATGTTGCTTGCGATAAAGGCTAGTAAAAATGGTAAATTAGCAGAAAAATTTATAAAACCGAGTACAATAGGCACGGATAAAGCGCCGAGTGGACCAATAGATAGGCCGGAATAATATTTAATAAATGTATTTGTAGATTGCTGTGCAGCCTGAATAACATCTGTATATTCTCCTGCAATTTCCTTTGCTAATTCTTTTGGAGGAAGGAATTCTTCAATTACTTGTGAAGGGATGATTTCTAATGGTATCCCTTCACTTTCTTTACATAATGCATTTTCATATAAATCGGATTTAATCTCTAGCACATGTTGTTCTCTTGCTGAGATAGGTAAGTTCATTAAGCCTTTGTCGAAATCCTGTAAAAATGAAGTAATGAGTTCATTTGAAAAGAATTGTTCCTTGTTCATTTTTTATCCTCTCCTTTAGCTAGTAACATTAGAGCATGATACACTGCATCATAATCATGTAAGCGACTATGTAAAATTTCTCTCCCTTCGTCTGTAATACGATAGTATTTTCTTTTTGGACCATCGCCGGACTCTTCCCAATAGGAAACAGCCCAATTGTTTTTCGTGATTCGATTTAATATAGGATAAATTGAGCCGTTTGGAATATGAAACACAGGGATACCTTGTAATGAACTTGTAATTTCGTATCCGTACATAGGTTGTTTACTTATTAAAGACAAAATAGCAAGATCAAAAACACCTTTACGTAATTGAATTATAAAATTATCATTTTTTTCCATACTTTAACTATATATGATTCATATCTAGATATCAATCGTATATAGTTGTTTTTTTATTTATGTATTGACCTAGAGTTAACTCTAGGTTGTAAGATGAAAATGTAAAAACAAGGGGGAGAGAACATGTATAAAATCGGTGAAGTAGCAGAGTTAACTGGGATGGGTATTCATACTTTGCGTTACTATGAGAAATTAGGATTATTACCACCACCAACGCGAAATAGCGGGATCCGCCAATATACAGAAGGTGATGTACGCCTTTTAAAATTTTTATATTCGTTAAAACAAACTGGAATGTCATTAGAAGAGATGGCTCAGTTTGCAAGTGATGGATGTATTATAGAGGAAATTAGGCAGAGAAAAGAGGAAGTGCCAGCGAAAGTAAAAAAGAGAATTTCACTTTTAACAACCCACTTGAAGCGATTAAAAGAACAGCAGGAACAATTGCAAAAAGTTGTTCAGCTAACGGAGGAGAAGCTAGAAATTTATTACGGTTTTCTAGAAGGGGAAAATTCGGAGGGTGACAATGAAAAATAAAGTATACGCTCAGCTACTTGGATTTGCGATTTTCACTGGTGGGACATTTAATGCTTCGAAATATGCTGTGCAGTATTTCGAAGCAATTCATATAGCAGCATGGCGCTTTGGAGTTGCTGCATTTGTAATGTTATGTTTGTTAAAAATACGAAAAGATTTTGAGGTAGAGGTATGGAGGGAGAATAAGGTTTATTACTTTTTACTAGGTATTGTTGGTGTATTCGGTTTTAACTTCTTTTTCTTTTTAGGTATGAAACATACAGAAGCTATGAATGGTGCACTGATTATGGCGACGAACCCGCTCGTTACGACGCTATTAGCAAGTTTTATTTTACGAGAAAAAATTATAAAACGCCAAGGTATTGGGATGTTACTTGCATTACTTGGTGTTGTTTTTGTACTGACAAAAGGTTCGTTTACGATAATACAAAACTTATCATTTTCAAAAGGAGATTTTTATATTTTATTAGGGAATATTTGTTGGGCTTTATACGGTGTACTAGGCAGAAAGTTTATTAAAATTAATAGCCCAATACAAACGACGACATACACAATGACTATTGGTGCTATCGCCTTTATGATCATATCTTTCACTCAAAAAAATATAGTACCAGTTTCGGAAATTCCTTTGTTAGCTTGGGGAGCGATTCTTTTTATGGCAATTGGAATGAGCGTGCTTGGTTATTTATGGTGGAATAATGGAATTGCTCAAATTGGAGCAGCAAGGACATCTTTATTTTTTAATTTAGTGCCTGTTGTTACAATGATTATTTCTTTTATTGAAGGAGTAAATATAACACCTGCACAGTCTGTAGGAATGATATTAGTTGTTACGGGTGTATTGTATTCTTCTAATTTTATGCAAATAAAACCGGAAAAAAGTGTGAATATTTAACAATTTACATCTAGAAGTGTTAGAATAATAAGAAAACTAAAAGGGAGCTAAAAAACATGTTCACACTTCGAGTAGACGATGAAATCGAATTACAGTTATTAGAGAAGCATCATAAGGAGGAACTATATCAATTAATAGACCAAAATCGTAATCATTTACGAAGATGGCTTCCTTGGGTAGATGGGACGAAATCTGCTGATGCGTATGATGAAATTTGCCCGATGTGGTTAAAGAAGTTTGCAGAGGGAGACGGTTTTGAAAGTGGTATACGTTACAAAGGAAAGCTCGTTGGGATGGTAGGCATTCATCCAGTAAGCTGGGGGAAGAAAGCAGCAAGTCTCGGATATTATCTTGCAGAAGATGCTGGCGGGAAAGGTATTATGACGCGTAGTGTGAAGGCTGTACTTCACTATGCATTTGAGAATTTGAAATTAAATAAAATGGAAATTAGATGCGGTGTTGAAAATGTGAAAAGCCGGGCTATTCCAGAGCGTTTAGGTTTTAAGTTAGATGGTATTTTAAGAGATGATGAATGGCTATACGATCATTTTCAAGATATCGCTGTATATAGTTTGCTAGCTTCAGAGTGGAAGGAGATTCGATGAACGAGAAGATACGCATTATTCCGTATGAAAGTACGTTTCAAGATGAAGTAGTAGATCTTATCGTTCATATTCAGCAAAAAGAGTACAATGTCTCCATTACGAAAGAAGAGCAGCCAGACCTGCTTGAAATAGGAACATTTTATCAAAGGAATCATGGCAACTTTTGGGTAGCCACTTATGATGATAAAGTAGTTGGAACAGTAGCTTTATTAGATATTGGGAACGATCAAGTAGCGCTAAGAAAAATGTTCGTAAAAAAAGAATTTCGCGGAAAAGAGTGGGGCGCATCACATAAGTTGCTCCAAACAGCAATTTCGTGGGTTGAGAATAAAAAGCTGAAAGATATTTACTTAGGAACGACAGTGAAATTTTTAGCGGCGCATCGCTTTTATGAAAAGAATGGTTTTCAAAGTGTGAGTATAGACGAGTTGCCGAAAAACTTTCCAGTGTTACAGGTAGATAAGAAATTTTATAGGTACATCGTGTAAAAGGTCATTCCGAAATGGCCTTTTTTTATGAACTAAAATGGAAAAAGTGGTATAATTTAGGTTAGGGGTGCATGTATGAACATTCCGATTCAAAGAAGTAAATCGGTAGTCATTTTCGTTTGTCTCACGTTAGTTTTTATGTTCGTATATCCACTTGTCATGATTGTCACAAATAAAGAGCAGTGGATGTCAGCGTTAATTGGAATGGGTTTATGCTTCCTTGTAAATGTACCACTCGTTTGGGAAGTATTTATTAAAAAGCATAGAGTAGAAAATGGTGTATTAAAGTACGGCATTTTAAATGACGATATCGTATTGAAAGAGATACGAATCATTCGTCAAGTTGGGAAAAATCTTGAAATTACAACGAATGCGTATAAAGTACATATGGTTGCGATGCCGCAGGATATGAATGAATTTTTGGCGCTTATTGAGAAAGAGAATTCACATGTGAAAATAGAAATGGTAGGTAAAAAATGAAATATGTAAAACCTTTGTTTTGTCTAGAAATATTGCTGGTGCTTGCTATTTGCACTAGAGTATATATGAAATGGGATCTGCCCTTATATGTGCCAATCTTAATATGTACTATCGCAGTAGCACTTTTATATTATTTTCATTTTCAGCAAACAAAAAGCAAGGAAAGTAGCTCTATATAGTGTAGGAGGGGTAGAGATGAAAAAAGTCCGTATGTTGTTTTTGCTTCTGCTAACCGCATCCGTTCTTTTAATAGGATGTAGTGCGAAGAAGGAAAAGGCTAATATGAACTTAGAAAAGGCACAAAAGGTTGAGATTGAATCACTTACAGATTCAAGTGATAAAAAAGTAATGACCGATAAGAAAGAAATTGAAAAGCTGTTTGAAGTCATGAAAATGGATAAGTGGGAAATGCAATCGGCTCCTTTAGATACTCAGCAAGGGAAAACATTTAAAATGTATCAAGAGGATACAACAAAATTATCAGAGTCGAGTAAAGATAAAAAGGAATTACATGAAATAGGTACGATGACAGTATATAAAGATGTTCCGTATGTTGAAGTTGAAATGAAAAATAAGAAGATGAGTTTTAAAGTGCCAGAAGATGTGGTGAAAGACTTATTAAAGTATTAAAAAACGCTCGGAGAACATTCCGAGCGTTTTTATTATTATTTTAAGTTCTCTGGATTTAGAGCTTCTAATTCAGGTACAACGAAGCGTCCGTCTTTACGGATTAGTACGTCGTCGAAGTAAATTTCGCCGCCTCCGTATTCAGGGCGTTGGATGCATACTAAATCCCAGTGAATGTTCGAGTTGTTGCCGTTCCATGCATCGTCGTAAGCCTGTCCAGGAGTGAAGTGGAAGCTGCCATCGATTTTTTCATCGAATAGGATGTCTCCCATTGGATGTAAGATGTATGGATTTACGCCGATTGCAAACTCACCAACATAGCGTGCGCCTTCGTCTGTATCGAAGATTTTGTTAATGCGTTCTGTATCGTTTGCAGTTGCTTCAACGATTTGACCGTTCTCAAACTTAAGTTGTACATTTTCAAATGTATAGCCGTTGTAAGGAGATGGTGTGTTGTAAGAAACTGTACCGTTAACAGAATCGCGAACTGGTGCAGAATATACTTCACCGTCTGGAATATTTAAATGACCTGAGCATTTAATAGCTGGAATGTCTTTAATAGAGAATGTTAAGTCAGTTCCAGGACCAGTTAAACGAACTTTATCTGTTTTATTCATTAATGTAACAAGGCTATCCATCGCCTTATCCATTTTACCGTAGTCTAAGTTACAAACTTCGAAGTAGAAGTCTTCGAAAGCTTCTGTGCTCATTTTAGCAAGCTGCGCCATAGAAGCATTTGGGTAGCGAAGAACAACCCAGCGTGTTTTCGGAACGCGAATGTCTCTATGAACTTTCTTACCAACTGTTTGACCATGAATTTGCATTCTTTCACTTGGTACGTCAGCTTGTTCGTTAATGTTATCGCCAGAGCGAAGACCGATATAAGCGTCCATATCTTTCATTACGCTCGCTTCATATGCAGCGATTTGTTCAAAATGTTCTTCAGTAGCACCCATTAATAAAGAGCGATCTACTTGATGATCTTTTAAAGAAACGAATGGGAAACCACCAGCTGCATATGCTTCTTTTACAAGTGCAGTTACAAGTTCTTTTTGTAAGCCAAAGTTTTCAATTAATACTTTTTCGCCTTTTTGTAAGCGGATAGAGTAGTTAATTAAATTGTATGCTAACTTTTCAATGCGTGGATCTTTCATATGTAAAGCCCCCCTACTAATTATGTATCCTCTCCTATTGTAACCTACTTAGTGGAATTTGTTGAATCATTTATGTTAAAGTTAACGAATAAGTATGAAAATTCTAATGAGAAGATAGGGATTAGAACGAAACGGAAAATGATTGTATAATAGGGGAAAGTATGAAAAAGATAAAGGAAGTGATGAAATGCAAGTTCTTTTATATGTAAGTGCGACTATTATAGCGGTTGCTTTCGCTGTATTAGTAGTATATGTATGTAGAACGTTGTTATCGGTTCAGAAGACGTTAGAAAACGTTGCAAGCACGTTAGAAGGTTTAGAAAAGCAAATGCAAGGGATTAGCGTAGAGACGGAGCAATTATTACATAAAACAAATGCGTTAGCTGATGATATTCAACAGAAGTCACAATCGTTAAATAAAGTAGTATCGGGTGTAGATGGAATTGGAACGACAATCCACTCTTTAAATACGAAACTTCGTAATGTATCAGAGTCTGTTACGGATGAAATTGAAAATAATGCGGATAAAGTAGCGCAAGTTGTACAGTGGAGTAGCGCAGCAATTGAAGTATACAATCATTATCGTGCGTCAAGACAAGAGAAAAAGATTGAAAAAGAAGAGCGTAAATTAGAAAGACTTGAGAAAAAAGCTGAAAAGAAAGAGAAGCGCTCTAGACTTCGTATGAGAGGTGAATCGTAATGAATATGACAAAACTTGAAACAATTGAAGAGCTTGAAGTATTAGTAGAAAAAAACGAGCCGTATGTTCTTTTTAAACATAGTACGACATGCCCGATTAGTCATGGTGCCTATACAGAATTTCAAGCGTATTGCAGTGAAGAAAGAGCGGTACCAGCGTATTACTTATACGTGCAAGATGCGAGAGATGTTTCGAATCGTGTTGCAGAACAGTACAGCATTAAACATGAATCTCCGCAAGTGTTATACATAAAAGATGGGATGGTAGTATGGAATACGTCTCATTGGAACATTAAAAAAGACGCTTTAGAAGAGAATATTAAGTAAAAAGAAGCAAGCAAAAGGTGCTTGCTTCTTTTTTTTGTTTTTGTTGAAATATATTTAATGGTACACTGTTATTAGTTCAAATTAAATAACTAGATTGTTGAAAGTAGGTTTTAAGTAATGAAGAAAATGGCATTATCTTTCGCGGTCGTAAGTTTATTACTAGGAGCTTGTAGTAATGATACGATTAGTAAGAAGGATGAAGTTATACAGAAGGATACGAAAGAAAAAAGCATGATCCCGAGAACTGCTGTTTCTAAAGATTATTATAGAACTGTAATTCCTTTAAAAGAACAAAAGGTTATAAATACAGCTAATCTAAAAACAAATTCTAAATTAGATTTAGCAGAGTATGAAAATGGTTTAATGAATATTGCAAAAGAGCAATTTGATACAGAAAATCACGTACTACAATTAAATCAGTATATTCCGGAGAAGCTAGTTGATGAATTAGTCGCAAAAGTAGAAGCACCCGTTTTGACAAATATTATAGAACAAGACTATTTCGGGAAGCAGAATTCAAACGAACTAAGTTTATCTGGTGTTATGATCGGGTTAGCAATGTCGTCAAGTGTATCAAATGAAGAAGCAATGTCTAAGGGTACTGAAGTTGCCAAGCAACTTATTGAAGCTATTAATAAAAATGACAAGTATAACAAATCTCCAATTACGTTTGCTATCTTTAAGCAAGAAAGTACAAGTTCTTTGAAAAATGGTACATATATTGCTAGCGCTACCGTTCAAAAGAATGATACGAATCTTGGACAATGGAACACGATTGAAGAAAAAGCATATTCATATCCTTCTGATGAATTTAAACAAGAACATGGAGAAGATAGTGAGAAAATAGATAAATTTTCCAAGGAAATGAAAGGTTTTTCTACTGGAGATTTCATCCCAGTAAATGCTAAAGTTTCTTATAAGAAAAATCAAATGGATACATTAAATATGAATATTGTTATTAAATATAACGGTAAAACAGAATTAATGGCTCTTACTCAACTGGCTGCTCAAAGTATGTTAGAAAAGTTACCTAAAGATGCAAAAGTACAATTGCAGATAAAGTCTGAAAGTAAAATCGAGGCAATTATCATAAAAGAGAAAAACAGCGATAAACCGTTCGTTTCCTTCTTATAAAAAAAGACAGTGTTTAAACTGTCTTTTTTTATTGCAAGTGCAAATGTACGATGGGAAAGAGCGCGTCATATTTATGCTGTGCCGATTTTAAAGGAAGAAATATATTTACCCCTCTTGTTCTCGATGTAACGTATTCTACAGGGCGCCACGTACCTTCAGATCCAGCACATCAAATGATTATCATTGTCGTTTACTGTCAGTAAGTCGGTATATTCGAAAAATCGCCGATATAAATTTCATTCACTATCGTACTGCTTAAAATAAGGTTTCTACTTATGAAACATCTATATTTTTACAAAAAATACCCTTTTTTTCATGAAAAATACGAAAATACGAGAAAAGAAGCGAATTTTTTCGAAACTTTTGCGGGAAAATATTGTATGACCCTGCGTTTTTATCGTATCATTAGTAAAAGGAAGAACTCGGGACGATTGGTGGCATCTGCAAATAGAGTTGATGTCTTTTTTTCATTCAAGTAACCGATACATAAAAATAGATAACAAAAATAGAAGGAGTGTGCGATGAGATGAACGTAACAATATATGATGTAGCGCGCGAAGCGAACGTTTCAATGGCTACCGTATCACGCGTTGTGAACGGTAACCCAAATGTAAAGCCTACAACAAGAAAGAAAGTATTAGAAGCAATTGATCGTTTAGGATACCGCCCAAATGCGGTAGCACGTGGATTAGCAAGTAAGAAGACAACTACGGTAGGTGTTATTATTCCTGATATCTCAAATACGTTTTATGCAGAACTTGCTCGTGGAATTGAAGATATCGCAACAATGTACAAATATAACATCATTTTAAGTAACTCTGACCAAAACAAAGAGAAAGAGTTCCATTTATTAAATACGATGCTTGGAAAACAAGTGGACGGAATTGTTTTCATGGGTGAAGATATTACAGATATTCACATTGAAGAATTTAAAAAGTCTCCAGTACCAATCGTATTAGCAGCGTCATTTGATGAGCAAAATGAAACGCCATCAGTAAATATCGATTATACACAAGCAGCTTACGATGCAATGAAGCACTTTATTGAACAAGGACATAAGCGTATCGGTTTCGTCTCTGGTCCTTTCATTGATAAAGCGGGAAGCGCGAAGAAATTACAAGGTTATAAAAAAGCTCTAGAAGAAGCAGGTATTTCATATGATGAAAATCTTGTAATAGATGGAGATTACACATATGATTCAGGTATCGAAGCATTCGAAAAGCTTTGGGGCCTTGATGAGAAGCCGTCAGCAATCTTCGTATCTTCTGACGAAATGGCACTAGGTGTAATCCACGCAGCACAAGACGCTGGATTAAACGTACCAACTGATGTAGAAGTACTTGGATTCGATAATACACGCCTTGCATTAATGGTTCGTCCGCAACTTTCAACAGTTGTACAACCGATGTATGATATCGGTGCAGTAGCAATGCGTCTATTAACAAAGTATATGAACAAAGAAAAAGTGGAAGATCACACTGTTATCTTACCTCACCGTATCCAATTTAGAAATTCAACGAAGTAAGTATAAAAAGGCTCACAGCATTTGCTGTGAGCTTTTATTTGTATTCAGGATAGTATGCTTTTAATACGGAATCCACCGTTTCATTTTTCTTAACGTGTACAAATCTTGCGTATAACTCTGTTCCTGTTTCAAATGAAGTATCATTTAATTCAAATACATGTATCACTTTCCGAAACTTCCATGTGACTTGTTCACCATACACATTATCATATGATTCTTCAGAGTGTATAGCTATCTTTTTACCTAATTCATGAGCTTCCTCTAGGTCATTTGCTTTAACAAGGATAATACTTTCTTCAAAAAGTGTATCGTGATTTTCTTCATAATGCTCATCAATTTTCGTAGGATCAGGTTTACCAGAATGAACAGATTCAAACAATAATTTTACAGCGTACATATTATGCTGCATGTTTCACTCTATAAATAATACTTGCGACAAGCGAAGCAGGTATTGTGAATATGTTACTTTGATAGTGATAATGTATTTGGGATTCTTCATAAGACATGTTGTCATATAGTTCGTTTTGTGACACATTCATTTTTTTCTGCTTTTCTTTGAGCATCTTAATATAGTTATACTGTATTGGGACGAGAATGATGAAATAAGCTAATACGATTAGTGAAATCCAAATCATTATGAACACTCCCTTATAAAGGATATTTATATATAATAATTATATCGATTTATATGAAAAATATCCATTTATTTCTAGTGGTCAATTTCCTTTCCAAAATGCCGTTGTTCCTTGTTATATGTCACATAAGTGGAAATTTACCTATTATAGGGCAATGTCATGTATAATAGAAAGAAAAGGCTTGTGAGGGGGGAGAAGAGATGATCGTTCTTTGGATAATTACGCTTTGTATGACTGCTATTTTTGCATATATGACGTTAAAACAAAATGGTTTAAAGCGATTTGTTCCAGGAAGTATTCTTGCAGGAATTGCCCTTATCACGTATGTAATTTCTATTTTTATTGAAAGTGTATCAGTGGACATGAGCACAAGTTTAATGTTTATCGGTATTACACTATTTGCAGGTAGTGTAATGGTACTTATGGTTGCTGGTATTATTTTATTTATTCATATGAATTCGGAAACGTTATAGCATATAGAAAAGGCATGTCCCCTTGGGACATGCCTTTTTATCCGTTCAATTATGCTCTATCTTTAGAAGAATTTTGTTGCTTTAATAAGTCGCGAATTTCGCCAAGAAGTTCTTCTTCTTTTGTTGGTTCTGGAAGTTCTTCTTCTTTTTCTTCTTCTCTCTTAGATGTTAGTTTGTTGAATACTTTAACGAACATAAAGATAGCCGCTGCAATAATTAAGAAATCAAAAATAGTTTGGATGAAGTTACCATACATAATAGATGATTTACCGAATGTAATTTTTAAATCTGTAAAGTCAACGCCACCTAATACCATACCAAGTAATGGTGTGATGATATCTTTTACTAAAGAACTAACGATTTTACCGAATGCAGCACCGATTACAACCCCGACAGCTAAATCGATTACATTCCCTTTGAATGCGAATTTTTTAAACTCGTTCCACATGTGTTAATCCCACCCTTTCCACGATTCATTATGAAATTTATAATTCCTATCAACATATTCTATAGAAATTTACGAGAGAAATAAAGAGGATATGGGAATGAAAGTAAATTCTGAAAAATGTATCCGTTTTAATTTTTGTTTACATCGTTCAGTAGAGATTGCAGCAGTTGCTGCGTTTTTAATCCTTCTAATCCATCTACAACAGGCTTTGTATCCCCGTGTACACATTGAATAAAATGATGAACAGCATCTTCAAAACCACGTTGTTTTAACGTCGTATCCCATGATGGCGAACCAATTTGAGAAACTGAATTTTCCTGTTCAACTTCAAATGTGTTCATATTTTTTACGCGAATGATTTTTCCTGTTGTGACAAGTTCAACTTGTTCTAAATTTGTACCGGCATGGCGATGCATTGCGGTAGAAAGTAACATTCCATTTGCAGTTGTATATGTATGATGTCCGTAAAGAAGTTCATTCTTTTCATTGATTTGCATCATATTATGAACGACGTTAAGCTCGTCGTTAGCTAACCAGCGAGCAGTATCTACAATATGTAAGTAATCATCTAACATCGTAAAGTCGTACGTATAGGGTCCGACTTTATTTGTACGATGCTTTTCAATTCGAATCCATGAAATATTATGAGCTTGCTCTTTTGCCGCAACATACATAGGAACGAAGCGGCGATTAAATCCAACCATTAACTTTCGGTTATACTTTTCGCTCAACTCAACTAGTTTCTCAGCTTGTTCCACTGTAGCAGCTAGCGGCTTATCAACATAAACATCGATTCCTTTTTTCAGAAGTTCAGAAACAATTTCATAATGCGATGCAGTTGAACTATGAACGAAGATTGCATTACATTCTGAAGCTAACGTTTCAATAGAATGGAAGTCTTGTATGCGGTATTGCTGGCAAACTTGTTTTCTTTTCTCAGCGTTAGGTGTAAACGCCCCTACAAAATTCCAATCTGTTTCTTTTGTAAGTGTTGGAAGGTAGGCTTTTTGTGCGATACTTCCAAGTCCAATCATCCCAATTTTAGGTTTATTCATATGTATTCCCACCCTATTAATAGTAATGTAACGGGTTAAATGTAGCATAGGGTGGGGGAGGAAGGCAAAAATTAAATAGTAGTCATTTCGCTATCACTTAATAATTTATGTAGTACTTTTTCTTGATTCCTTTTTGCTACTTTATTCCCTGTTTTTTCATATAAGGTAATTAAATATTCATATGTACTTTCTTCGAAAGGATTAATAGATTGCAAATGTATACAAATATCAATTGCTTCATTATAACTTTCGTTTCTTATATAAAAATGAAACAGAGACAAGGCATGTTGAAAATATAAATTTTGTAATCTTGTCCTTTCTCCTTCGCTCCACCAATAGTCTGTACCACTAAAATAATCCCCATGATATAAAGCGAGAAATGTAATGTATTCCCCTATTGTATCGTTGTATATTTCTTTTGGCAGGGCTGTAGCTGCTTGATCAAATATATCGACATCAATAAGAATGTTTTGTAATTCAAGTTTATATCCATCATTTACTCGGGTAATATTCATGTCCATTTCATAAGAATGGATGGTTCGGCGAATTTGATATATAGCTGAATGCAAGTTTACTCTCGCTTGCTCTAAATCGATACTAGGCCATAGTAATTCAATTAAAGTATCTCTATTAATAGTTTTATTTCGATTATGAACTAAATATAGAAATAATTCTTTTGCTTTTTTTGTACGCCATTTTTCTACAGGAACTTTTTTATTTGTTTTGTAATTTACATAATGTAATTCACCAAGGCAATTGAGTATTGAAGTTTGTATTTTAGGAAGAGCTGACTTTGTGTTCATAGTATTTTGCATAAGTCGCTCAATTGTGTTATGTAATCTTTCCCTCGTAATTGGCTTCATGATGTAATCTAATGCATAAATTTCAAATGCCTCAACCGCATAACCTTCGTATCCAGTAATGAAAACTATTTTAATATTCTTATGCTTTAATTGAAGTTCTCTTGCTAACATAACACCATTTTTTTCAGGCATTTCAATGTCAAGAAAAGCAACGTCAATTGTATGACTTTCGCTATAAAGATTAAGAGATTCATATTCATTAAAGCAAACAATATCATGAAAAATTTGAAGTTCTTGTAACATCTTTTCGAGTCTTTGGAGTATCAATGGTTCATCATCAATAATAATTGCTCTCATCATTCATTACCTCCTTCTTACATGTAACTCTCATATGTTAAGTCAGACCATGTTATGAATAAATTTTTAAATCAAATCGCCTATTTTTTTGTTAAGCAATTTTGAAGCGAAAATGTTTAACGTAACTATGGATTAATTCTAGTATAAGTGACTTTTAATGATTTGTAATATATAGGGATTTGTTGAAATATATGTGGGTTTCATTTTTTTGTTCAGTTTTTGTTCAGAGTGGAGGTTTATACTGTGGGCGTCAAGGAATTAAATTTAGCGAAAAAGGAGGAAATGGGGCGATATAAATTTATGTTATATGAAAGGATGGAAGAATGAAGAAGAATGTAATACCTTTGCTAATACTTTTACTACTATTTCAAATCGTAAGCCCAGGGATGGTTGCGTTTGCTAATAATATAGTAGAAGCAATAGAGCATAAGGTGACTACTAAGTCGACAGGGAATATGTGTTTAAGGGAGCATGAGGGGGAGTTAACATTTCAATGGCCACGTAATAAAAAGAAAGTGGACCTTGTTATTGTGCAAGATGCAAGTGGTAGTTTTAAAGATACAATCGGAAGTGTTAAAAGTGCATTAAATAAAATTATTGATCAATTAGATCCTCAAAATGATCGAGTAATGGTCACGAGCTATCAAGACTATCGAGGATTTAAAGATAGTAACGGGAATCCACTTTGGGGAGCGAATGGACCGGGAATTAAAACGGTTTTACAAGCGCAATTAAGCAACAGTTTTTCTTCTGCGAAAAATGGCGTTAATAGAATTGAACCGAATAGTGGTACACCCACTGCAAGTGGCCTTCAGTTTGCTTTAAATGAATATGAAAAAGCAAAGGGGCAACCAGACTCAAATAGAGAAGTGATTTTTTTACTTATTACAGATGGTGTTGCTAACGTTAGGAAAGATGGATACATTTACAAGTTAACGAATCAAATCACGGATAGAGTTGATCGATATTATACATCAAGTGAATATGGTCAGGATTATATAGGTGCTTTAAAAGAGGTAACTGGTGAAGCGCAAAAAGTGAAAAATGCAGGCTATAAACTAGTTACGGCTTTTTGGGAAGATAAAGACTCACTTGCAGCACCTACTCAATATTATGATAAATATGAAAGAGAAGTAGGACCATATGCGAGACAGGAATTAAAGAAAATGGCGACGGACCCGGAATGGTTTGTGCTAGCAAATAATATTGAAACATTTACGAAAAACTTAATTGAAACAGTTACAAAGGTTACAAAAAAAGAAAAAGACAAAATGATTTTAGATTTTAATAATGATTTACAAGTGGAAGATGTAAAAGTATTCGGACCGAAAGGATCGAATGCAAAAGCTATTCTACAAGAGAATCAAGTGATTTTAGACTTAGAGAGTCAGCCAGAAGGGGCGTATAAAATCATTTATAAGGTGAAAGAAAAGAAACCTCAATCAAAAGAGTTTAATGTGGCAGGTGGTTATTTTATTTCATCAGATCAAAAAATTGATATTCCAGTAGTGAAGGCTTCTCCAAATGAAAATGCGGAAAAGTGTATTACTGCTGTAACGAAAAAAGTTTCGGATTCAGATCAAAAAATGGTAGATGAGGCATTATTAAATTCATTACATGAAGAATTTGTATACGATGTGAGTTACAATTTTGGATTTGATGCAGAATCGAAACAAGAAATTGTTATACAAGATGACTTAGAAGATATTTTAGAAATCTTAGATGCGAATTTATTGAATGAAAAAGGTGAAGCGGTCAACGTAACGCCGGTTATAGACAAAGAGAGAGCAATTGTAACGTATAAGTTACCGAAACAAAATGATTCGTACGCATATTTAGCTGGTGGACAATATCATTTGAAGATTAAAGCGAAGATAAAGACTGGTACGAATATTGACGTGATTAAAGGTTACTTAGACAAAGGTGGAGTTCCAAATAGCGCAAAGCTTATTTTAGATAATAACCCAGTAATATCGAATAAGGTTGTTGTGAAACCACCGATTGAAGAGCCAAAATTACACAAAACTGTATCGGATGAGGATGAAAAGAACGTAGAAAAGGCTACTTTATCTAATGTAAAAGAGAAATTTATTTGGAATGTGCAATATGAATTTGGAAGTGCACCAAGTGGATACGACTCTATCGTGTTACAAGATGATTTAGAAGATATTTTAGCAATTGTAGATGTAAAAGTTGTAAATAAAAAAGGTGAAGCGGTCAACGTAAAACCTAAAATTGATGCTACTAAGAAACAAGTGGTAATTGAAATACCGAAAAAAGAAGGAAGTTATGCATATTTAACAGATGAAGTATATACGATGCATATTACATCTAAAATTGCTGATGGTGTAAATCAATCGGAATTGGCACGATATATAGTAAACGGCGGAATTCCAAATAAGGCAGAATTGGTTATAAATAATAAGTCAGTAAAATCTAATGAAGTGTATGTTATTCCTCCGAAGGAAAAACCGAAAGTAATAAAAAGCGTTTCTACTCAAAATGAGAAAGAAGTGGAAAAAGCTGTATTGCAAGCGCAAAGTGAAGAGTTTACGTGGAATGTGGAGTACCAATTTGGTAATGATACAACAAAACTGGAGAAAGTTACTCTTCAAGATGATTTAGAGGATATTTTAGAAGTTTTAGATGTGAAACTTATGAATGAAAAAGGTGAGGAAGTTAAAATAACACCTAAAATTGATGAACAAACAAAAAAAGTAACGATTGATTTAGAAAAGAAAGATGGTTCATATTCATATTTAGCCGGGTTAAAGTACACGATGCATATTAAGAGCAAAATAGTAGAAGGTACATCGGCAGAAGTGCTAGCTAAGTATATTGCAAAAGGCGGTATACCAAATATAGCAGAGCTTGTTTTTGATAATAAGCCAATAAGTTCAAATGAAGTAGTTATTATTCCACCATCAATCGGGAAAATTGAAATTGAAAAAGTGGATGCGGAAGATGAAAATGTAAAACTACAACATGCTGAGTTTCTCGTTTTCAATCAAGAAGGAAAAGAGATCGGTAAGCTAACGACAGATGAAAGTGGTAAGGCGAGTTTAGGGGGATTACCATTTGGTAAATATACGATTAAAGAAGTAAAAGCGCCAGATGGTTATATGTTGTTACGTGATCCAATTGAGGTAGAGGTAACGGCATCCACACCAACGCAAAAAATAAAAGTCGAAAATCGAAAAAGTGAGTGGGAAATTCCGAATACGGGCGGAGTAGGAACAAATGTATTTTATTTAATTGGTGCATTTTTAATGCTTTTAATACTACTTGTATTTTTTCGTAGACAAAATAGCAATAACTAGAATAGTAAAAAAATAGAATCGAAAGAGGAGAATTGAAAAATGAAAAAGTTTTTAAGTATGTTTTTAATCGTTATACTTATGTTTTCTTCATTGCCGAGCATATTAACAAAAGCAGAATCGAAAAGTAAAGGTACATTAACAATTCATAAGTTTGAGCAAGATCCTTTTAATGGCCCACTTGTACAAGGAAGTGGTACTACTAATGTACAAATTCCTAAAAATGCGAAACCTTTAGCGGGAGTTACTTTTGAGATTAAACAAATTGCATCATTTGAAAAAATATCAAATGACGGAAAAATTGCAAAGGAAGATGTAAAGCCAGTAAAAGATGCGAAACCAATTCAAGTTACAACGACAGAAGAAGGGATTGCATTTTTTGATAATTTACCAATAGGTCGTTATGAAGTGAAAGAAATTTCTGGACCACCACATGTAAATATCAATCCCAAAACATACACAGTTGATATTCCAATGACGAGTGAAGATGGGAAAGTATTAACATATAATGTTCATATTTATCCAAAGAATGAAACGAAGCGTGGGGCAGTAGAGTTAACAAAATTAGGTGTGAAAGACAAGGTACTTAAAGGAGCAGAATTCTCTTTATTTAAAGAAGATGGTGCAGAATTAGAAAAAGGACTTGTAACAGATGCACATGGTAAAATTCGTATCGGTAATTTACCATACGGGCATTATTACTTTAAAGAAACGAAAGCGCCAGATGGATATGTATTAGATCCAAAAAAGTATGAATTCTTCATTAAAGAATCTGGTGTTCTTAGTGAAGATGGCACAATTACTTCTGGTGAAATTGTTAAAGTTGAAGTGAGGAACTATGAAGAACCAACAATTGATAAGAAGATTAATGGAGATTTAGAGAGTTTACCAATTAATACGAAAACAGATTATAACTATGATATTAAGACATTAATTCCGGAAGATATTAAGGATTATAAATCTTATGTGGTAACGGATGTATTAGATAATCGATTAGAAATTCAAGGGAAACCAGTTGTGAAAATTGATGGTGAAGTTGTAGATACAAGTGTTGTAGAAGTAGTTGTAGATGGGCAAAAAGTAACGGCTACTGTAAAAGATTTCTCAAAATTAAATGGTAAAAAAGAATTTCACTTGCAAATTAAAGCACAGATTAGAGATGGAGTAGAAACAGGAACAGAAATTCCAAATACAGCAAAAATTGAGTTTAAAAATAAAGATGATGTAACAAAAGAAAAAGAAACGAAACCTGTTATCGTTACGCCGACAACGGGTGGCATTACATTAACGAAAGTCGATGGGAAAGACGGAAAGAAATTAGAAGGTGCGGAATTCGAACTGCGAGATAAAAAAGGAAATGCAGTCGAAATTGATGGTAAGAAAGTAGTAGGCACATCTGATAAAAATGGTGTAATTACATGGAATAAAATACCGTATGGTGAGTATCAAATTGTGGAGACAAAAGCTCCAACTTATGAAAAAGAAGATGGGACAACAGGATCATATCAACTATTAAGAGAGCCGATTCATATAACAATTGATGCGAATCATAAAGCAATTGCACTTACTGTAGAAAATAATAAGAGTGGATGGATTTTACCTGCAACGGGTGGCATCGGAACAATGATCTTTACTGTAATTGGTCTTGTATTAATGCTAGCAGCGGCATTTGTATTCTTTAGAAAAAAAGCAGGAAATAATTAAAAGATAGTGGATAGTAAGTAAATATAAAAAGAGGAGAGGAGGATTCCTTTCCTCTTTTTTCGCCATTAGTATTTTTTAGAGGAGGATATGATGAAACGAAATATTATATTTGGCATCATTTTTTTATTGGGACTTTGTATTTTCTTGTATCCGACAGTTAGTAATTGGCTAGCGACGAGGGCACATTACTCAGCAGTTAGTTCGTATGATAAAAAAGTGAAAGAACTTCAGCAAAAAGAAATTGAACGAAGAGGGAAAGAAGCGAATGAACATAATAAAAATGTCCAGACGACTTCACAATCATTTTCGGATCCGTTTAATAAAAAAGGAAGTGAAGAAAGCGAACATTCGTACGCAGATATTTTAAATGTAGGCGAAAGCATGGGGTATATTGAAATTCCTACAATTGATGTTAAGCTTCCCATTTATGCTGGTACATCTGAAAATGTTTTGAGCCGTGGAGTGGGCCATATTAAGGCTTCATCTTTACCGGTAGGGGGCCAAAGTACGCACGCTATTTTAACGGGACATCGTGGTTTACCTTCTGCTTTATTATTTACAGATTTAGATCAAGTGAAGCAAGGAGATACTTTTTATATACATTCGTTAAATAAGGTGCTTGCTTATAAGGTTGATCAAATAAAGGTTGTACTCCCAAATGAGATAAATGATCTATTAGTTGTAAAAGACAAAGATTACGTTACGTTAGTTACATGTACACCGTATGGAGTGAATACACATAGATTGCTAGTTAGAGGAGAAAGAGTACCTTTCGAATTAAAAGAAAAAGAAATTATAAATAAGTCTACATCACCTTTATTAGGAAAACAAATGATAGGCGTATTAATTATTGTAGTTATTATCTTAATTCTTATTTATAGAAGATGGAGAAAAAATAGTAAGGAGGTTTTATAAGAAGATAATTGAATAAATGTAGGAGATAAGTAGTGAATTTGCAAGGTAGAAACAGTTCACAATAATAAATCAATACTTATTTACTATAAATGAGGTTTCCGATATGTCTAAAAGAAAAATGTTATACATTGTATTTTTATTTATTATTTTTATCATTAGCCTTCGTCTCATATGGTTTAAAAATTCTTTTTATATTCATCAACCAGTTGTTCAAAGTGGGAATTTAAATTTAGTGAAATTTAAATTTGATGAAAAGAATATTGTTATATTAAACGGGGAATGGGCTTTTTATCCAAATGTTTTATTAAATCCAGACCGACTGAAAAATAATTCTATTGAAAAAAGGGAATGGATTGAGGTTCCTAGTAAATGGTCTGGAAAAGTTTCGAAAATTGATGATTATAAAGAACGTGGTACGTATGCATTATCAATTCATGTGAGTAATCCTAAAGGAAAATATGCTTTGAAGGTTCGAGATATTAATAGTAGTTTTTCTCTTTATGTGAATGGAAAATTAATTGAAACAAGAGGAAATGTATCTAACGTAAAAAAAATGGATAGGTCTAGCTTGTATCCGACGGTTTTGATGATAGAACCTGATAAGGAAGGGATGATTCAACTTCTTATAGCAGTTGAAAATAACTCTTACGAAGCTACTAAAGGTGGGATTGTGAAAGGGATACGCTTTGGAACGCAAGAAGCTATTTTAGCTGATCATTTAAATATAATTTATTTGCAAGTTGTGGTTGCTGTAGTTATGTTCTTACATAGTATTTATGCATTTATACTCTTTTTAATAAGACCAAAGAAATTGGAGAGTATATATTTTGCTATTGCCAGTTTTTTAGCTGGAATTTCAGTTTTAATTAGCGATGATAGGGTTATTTTCAATTGGGTAGATATAAATTTTGAAACATATATAAAAGTTGCTTATATTTCTTATGCAGGACTAGCGATGTTTTTCTTGCTGTTTATACGATCTCTCTTTGGGATAAAATACAATATTAGAATAGCTCATATTATAATAGCTCTATGTGGGATATATTTGATTTTTATTTTACTAGCCCCATACACAATTATTCGTAAGTGTTCTATTTTCTTGTTTTTCGCATTAATTATTCCGTTTTTAACTATAGCTGGTATCATTTTTCAAGCGATAAAAAGTGGGAAACAAAGTTCTTTGTTTCTATTTTTTGCTGCCATTAGTGCAACATCGAGTGTTTTATGGGCAAGCTTGCAAAAATATATTGTTTTTGTAATTGAATGTATTATGAGAGTATGTAACTTGTATTATTCCCCTACAAATTTACTACTTATATTTGATCCGAATTTTTATCCTGTAGATTTAATTATTGCGTTTATTACATTTTCTACCTTTTGGTTTGTTCGTTTTTTTCATACGAGTGATGAGAATATGAAACTAATTAGAAAATTAAAAGAGGAACATTCTCGTAAAGATCGTTTTTTGGCAAATACAGCACACGAACTTAGAAATCCGTTACATGGGATGATTAATATTGCTCAAAGCGTTATAGATGAAGAAAAATTAATAAAAGAAAACAATAAACAACATTTGAAATTATTAATGACGATAGGAAGACGTATGTCATATTTATTGAACGACTTAATAGATGTTACAAGGATGGAGCAAAAAGAGATAGCGATTCATAAAAGGCCGGTTGATTTGCAACCAATTATTACAATGGTAATTGATATGCAAAAGTTTATCGGTGAAGAAAAGAAATTACAAATTATAGCTAATATTCCTGAACGCTTCCCCTTTGTATTTGCTGATCAAAACCGTCTTATTCAAATTTTATTTAACTTACTTCATAATGCAGTGAAATTTACGGATGAAGGCGTTATTACAATTGATGTGGAAGAAAGAAATAATTATGCGGTTATTCATGTGACAGATACAGGTATCGGAATTGATAAAGAAACGCAACACCGAATCTTTCTTCCTTATGAACAAGGTAACAGTTCTTATGAAGAAAGTGGTGGATTTGGACTTGGATTAAGTATTTGTAAACAATTAGTGGAGATGCATGGTGGAACACTCACTGTTACATCTGTTTTGCATAAAGGTTCAAGGTTTACATTTACATTACCGTTGGTTGAAAATGAAAGGGTACCAATTGTTTCTAAGAAAAAAATTGAAAAAGTAGTAGAATTAAACCTACTTGAAACAAAGAATTATAGAGTTAGTAATAGAATAAGAATTCTTGCTGTCGATGATGACCCTGTTAATTTAAAAGTATTGAAAAGTATATTGCCACAAGATGAATATGAACTTGAAACGGTTACGACAGGAAGAGAAGTTTTAGAACGTTTAAATATAGAATGGGATATGGTATTAGTTGATGTTATGATGCCGAAAATGTCAGGTTACGAATTAACGAAAATGATTCGTGAGCAGTATTCTATTTCAGAATTGCCTATTATATTGTTAACCGCTAGATCTCAGCCTGAAGATATTTATACAGGGTTTCTCTCCGGGGCGAATGATTATATTGTAAAACCTGTTGATGCTTTAGAATTAAAAGTAAGAATTAATGCGTTAACAGAGTTAAGGAAATCCATTCATGAACGGGTAAGAATGGAAGGTGCTTGGCTTCAAGCGCAAATTCAACCACATTTTCTCTTTAATACGCTAAATACGATTGCTGCTTTAAGTGAAATTGATATTGTTAGAATGGAAAAATTAATTGTTGAGTTTGGAACATATTTAAGAGCTAGTTTTGGTGAAGAAGTTTTAGCGGAAAGCATTCCTATACAACAAGAGTTAGATTTACTTCAATCATATCTTTATATTGAAAAAGAAAGATTTGGAAAGCGAATACAAAGCGTGCTAGAAGTTGAAGATGGAATAGAATGTTTCGTACCACCGTTTTCTATTCAAACGTTAGTAGAGAATGCTGTGCGCCACGGTATATTGAAAAAAGCAGTAGGTGGGAGCATACATATAAAAGTCGAGAGTGAGAATGGATTTATAAACATTTCAATTGCTGACGATGGGGTAGGGATGACAGAGGAAAAAATAAAAGAAATATTAGTGAAAAAACCAAATCAAAAACAAGGAATTGGTTTATTGAATACAGATGCAAGATTAAAACAGTTATACGGAACTGGATTAGAAATAAAAAGTGAGCTTGGAAAAGGAACAGTTGTTTCGTTTCAGGTGCCTATTGTTATCAATAATAAGTAAAAAATCCGAAGTAATAAATACTTCGGATTTTTTACTTATTCCCTTCTAACAAAATCTTCTCTATCTCTTCAAAATTATGAGCGCGAGCATGCTCTAGCGGGGTAACGCCATCGTTGTCGGGAATATTTACATCCGCACCGTGCTCAATAAGAAGGCGAATGACTTGTTGTTGTGTTTCATCTCCGTTACTTAGTACGATTGCTTCCATTAAAGCAGTCCATCCGAGATTATTTATATGGTTAACATCAATAGATGTCCGGGTGAGGAGTTCGTTAATAACATCGATATAGCCATGTTCTGAGGCGGGGATAAGAGCTGTTCCGCCGTAACGATTCGTAAGTGATGGATCTGCGCCAGCATCGATCGTTAGTTTTAAAATATCTAAGTAACCTTCAGCGCCAGCGTATAGAAAGGGATTATTTTTCATATCATCTTTGATATTTACGTTAGCACCAGCTTCGATTAGTGCTTTTGCGGTTTTTACATCATTCTTGTATGTAGCAATCATAAGAGGAGTACGTCCTTTATTGTCCGTTATATTTATGTCAGCCCCTTTTTTGAGTAAAGATATAACAGTATTCGTTTCTTGTTTCTCAGTAGCTGTTAGTAGCGCTGTCTCCATGTTTGTCATCTCCTTTTTAACTTCTTGTTCTTGCGAGCATCTTTGCAAAAAAATTAGGCAACAGATCATGCTTACTGTTTTTTTGAACATGGAACCTCAACCTCCTAATTTCAACTGTAGAATAAGAACATTAAATTTTTATAAACTGACGCTAAAATTACTATAAAATCGCTTGAGTATTTGAACATATATTTCTATGCTTATAAATAATAAGGTTTGATAAAGTGAGGATGTAACATATGTCTATTAAAACAAGGTTTTTATTTTCTTATATTGCTGTCATTCTCGTTTCTATTACGCTTATATTAGTTGCGGGATTTTTAATCGTTTTTGCGATAACAGGTGACTTGGAAGCAGTGAAAAATTTCTATAAAAGTTCTTACATTCAAAAGCCGCTTACACCAGAAGAAGAGAATGTCTATATTGAGTTGAAGTCGGCTGCAAAGAAACATCAATCTCAACTATTAGATGAATCGTTCGTTTCATCACTTGAAAAAGAAGGGGTGAAAATAGTTGTAAGAAAAGGAGAAACCATTTCTTATGCTACAAAAATATTTGAAAGTGTATCTTTAAAAGAAGCCCTTCCAAAATTTGAATCAGCAAATATTAATAGTCGTGGTACAACAGAATTAGGCGATACATTTTATCGATATGTAAAGTTTGATTTTTATTTTCCTCAGGAAGAAGAGGGGAGTATATTTGTATTAAAGAAGCAAAGTTCATTTGTAGATCTTACACAAAAATTATTTCCGATTTTGTTCGTAGCACTTTTACTGTTAGCCGTTTTGCTTATTGGATTATTAAGTTACCTCGTCTCAAGAAGTGTCATAAAACCAATCTTTGTATTGAAAGATGCGACTGAGAAAATTAAAGAAGGAAATTTAGATTTTCAAATACCAGTTACATCGCACGATGAAATAGGGCAATTAAATCAAGGGTTTGAGGAAATGAGGAAGAAGTTAAAAGAATCGATAGAGATGCAAACGCAGTATGAAGAAAATCGAAAAGAACTCATTTCAAACATCTCTCATGATTTAAAAACACCCATTACATCTATTATCGGATATGTGGAAGGTATAAAAGATGGAGTCGCAAATACGCCTGAAAAAATGGATAAGTACTTAACGACTATTCATACGAAAGCAAGACATATGGATACACTCATTGACGAACTATTTTTATTTTCGAAGCTCGATTTGAATCGAGTTCCCTTTCAGTTTGAAACTGTTGAATTAAATACGTTTATGCAAGAATTAATAGAAGAGATGCAGATGGATTTAAGTAAAGAAGGTATAGAGGTTAACTTACAATTACATGCATCACCACTATATGTAACGGCTGATTGCGAAAAGATCAATAGAGTGATATCGAATTTAATTCATAATAGTGTGAAATACATGGATAAAGAAGAAAAGGAAATTACTGTAGCAGTATCGATTGATAACAATAAAGTGATTGTGAAAGTAATGGACAACGGATCAGGTATTGAATCGGATACACTTCCGTATATTTTTGAACGTTTTTATCGTGCAGAGCAATCGAGAAATTCTAGCACAGGTGGAAGTGGACTTGGCTTAGCGATAGCGAAGCAAATTGTTGAAGAACATGGCGGGGAAATTTGGGCGGAAAGCAAGCTTGGGAAAGGCACAAGCATATTCTTCTCATTGGAAAAAGTAGAGAAATGTGGTGAGTAAATTGAAAAGAATATTACTAATAGAAGATGAAGTAAGTATTGCAGAATTACAGCGAGATTATTTAGAAATTAGTGATTTTCAAGTTGACGTAGAGCATTCAGGAGAAATAGGTTTACAAATGGCCTTGCAAGAAGACTACGATTTAATTATTTTAGATATTATGCTTCCGAAGATGAACGGATTTGAGATTTGTAAACAAATACGTGCTGTAAAAGATATTCCGATTTTACTTGTTTCAGCGAAGAAAGAAGATATAGATAAAATTCGCGGGCTCGGTTTAGGGGCGGATGATTATATAACGAAACCGTTTAGCCCAAGTGAATTAGTCGCAAGGGTAAAAGCACATATTTCTCGTTATGAAAGATTATCAGGAAATGTAAGTAAGCAACGCGATACGTTATATATTCACGGAATCTCTATTGATCAGCGAGCAAGAAAAGTTTTTATAAACAATGAAGAAATTGCGTTTACAACGAAGGAATTTGATTTATTAACATTCTTTGTAACGCATCCAAACCAAGTATTAAATAAAGAACAGTTATTTGAACGCATTTGGGGATTAGATTCCGCTGGCGATTTAGCTACTGTTGTCGTTCACATAAGAAAGCTACGTGAAAAAATTGAAAGAGATCCTGCCCACCCGCAATACATTGAAACAGTGTGGGGAGCTGGTTATCGTTTTAACGTGTAATGTACCTGCCGAGTAATTGGCAGGTTTTTTTATGTTATTCGAATGAAAGGGAGGAATAGGTAATTTATGTTAAAATATAAAGAAATACACATAGGAGAGTATGAGAGGGCGTGCTACATTTTGGGGCATACAGTAAAAAATAATAAATCAAACAAGACTTTAAGAATCGGGATTAATATTATACTTGTTTTATTATTAATAGGTGCAATACAAATGTTTTATGATGAAGATTCTACAAATGATCATTTCGGTGGGTTATTTATGATGGTCTTTTTTGGAATTAAAATAATTTCTAATTTTATGATGAGTATAAAAGAAGGAGATAAAAAGGCAGTATTACTTGATTTAGGTTTAATGATTTTTTTGTTCTGCTTGTTGTTTCTAGTGTGAAACATTTCTTTTGCAAAAGCTCATAGTCTCTTATAGAGGCTGTGAGCTTTCCTTAATAATAACGGTTGTAACGATTTATAAAATGTTTGAGTAGTAGAAATAAATTGAGCAGCTTCTTCTAAAAAAGGATAATGGTTACTCTCTTCAAATGTCACAAAGATAGAATTACGTATACTCTTATGCATCTCGATAGAATATTGAATCGGGCACTGCACATCATATCTTCCGCATATAATAAGTGTTTTTATTTGGATGGATGGTAAATGCTTTCTTAAATCAAATGACGGATATTCATTGGCAAAAGCATTCATCCGAATAGCGGACATTGTTTTTACAATTGATTTACAAAAATAAGAGTTGTAGTTTTCTGGTTTATACAATGATAATTTTGTTCTCTTAGTAGCTAGTTCTTCCCGTTCTTCACTTGTAAGTTGAGGGGTTTTTAAGTTTTCGATGAGCTGTTGCATATAATGAAACTGTGGATGTTCTGGGTGATAAATGCAAAATGGTGTTTCGGTATAGTTACTTGCTGCCGCTCCAACGACGACTAATGATTGTAAGGAATTTGGATAGGTAATTGCATATAAAAGTCCAAGCATACCACCTGTTGAATGACCGGCGAAATGCCATATTGGAAGTTGTAAAGCTTCTCGTATAGCTTCTAAATCGTGAATTGTTTCAAGCATACTTAATTCTTTTTCAGAATTGGCTTTTGCAGAGTTACCAGTGTCGCGTAAATTAATGAGGAATACACGATGCGTAGAAGTGAAAACATCCGCAAAGTAATCACCAGTCTCATTAAATTGTGAATAGTGATGTGTAATGCAAAGCGGTTCGCCACTGCCTTTAGTAAAAAGCTCGAATGTGCCACGTTTCGTGTGGATCATTTGTTGTGTCCACATAATATTACGACCTTTCCTCATAAAGTCCGTTAGTACATAAAAATATATCAGTGATTATTAGAATATATCGGCGCAACTCAAAATATATCAGCGATTATCAAAATATATCGGCGCAACTTGAAATATATCAGCGATTATTAAAATATATCGACTTACCAACAGAAATCGACAATAATAGCAAGCTTTAAATAAAAGGAGGCTATTCAAAAACGAGCCTCCTTTTCGTTTAGTACAAAGATTTTTTCATATTATTCCGAATAATTTCAAGGGATTTCGCTACAGTTAATGCATTCTTTTCTTCGATTTCTGGTTTACGGGGGATAGGTTTATACATGTTGTCTGGATCTTCCCATGTGAGGGGAAGTTCTGTTTCTGCTTGTCCTTTCCAAGCGTCAATCCATTCTGGAGGGAGATAACCTGAGATGTTTTGGATGTTGTTCATTTCGAGCCAAATGAGTGCCCAAGCTCTTGGGACGACGCGCCAGTGGTCATAGCCACCGCCGCCGACAGCGATCCAGCGACCTTCGCAATATTCGTTAGCGATTTCGCGAGCGAGCTTCGGTATTTCACGGTAAATATTCATCGTCGCACAAAGGTGTGTAAGTGGGTCGTAATAATGTGCGTCAGCACCGTTTTGCGTTAAAATAATATCCGGTTTAAAGTAGGCTGCAACTTCTTTTACGACAGTTCGATATGAATCTAAGAAAGATTCGTCTTCTGTAAAAGCATCGAGTGGAACGTTAAAAGAATAACTATAGCCATTCCCTTGTCCGCGTTCATTTACAGCGCCAGTTCCAGGGAATAAATAGCGCCCGGTTTCATGTAGTGAAATGGTGCATACGTTAGGATCATCATAAAATGACCACTGTACACCATCACCGTGATGAGCATCTGTATCAATATATAAGACGCGTAAACCGTATTTCTTCTGAATATATTTCATTGCGATGGAACTATCGTTATAAATACAAAAGCCAGATGCTTTGCCGCGGAAGCCGTGATGTAAGCCGCCGCCTAAATTAAGCGCGTGTTTTACTTTCCCGGAAAGAACAGCATCGACAGCAGTTAACGTACCGCCAACGAGTAATGCGCTTGCTTCGTGCATATTTGGAAACATCGGTGTATCTTCTGTTCCGAGTCCATATGTCATCGCAATTGATTTTTCTAACTTACCTTCTCCAGCACGTTTTACCGCATTTATGTACTCCTCTGTATGAACGTAGGCGATCTCTTCATCTGTAGCCATCCGTGGTGGGATGATTTGGGAAGGAGAGATAAAACCGCCCTTTTGTAATAAATCATATGTAAGTGTGACGCGCAGTTGGTTAAAAGGATGATCAGGGCTAAACGAATAGCCCCGAAAGTCATCCGAATAAATAAACACGCTACTCATGCTTGCATCCCCATAATGTTCGGCCATAATACACGGTAGCCTTCTGCCTCAAGTGCATCAATCACTTTTAGCGGATTCATCGTTTGAATGCGGAAAACGAGTACTTTATCATTCTCATCTTTTGCTGGGTAGACGAGAACGCTCACGATATTGATTTGTAACTCACTAAAAATAGCAACGACTTTTCCGAGAATACCAGGTTCGTTTTTTACTTGAATTTCAATTTGTGAACTTGGTTGATGTGCTCCTGTTAATTTCACTAACGTGTGCAGCACAGTAGATTCAGAAATAATTCCAACTAACTTTCCAGCCTTTGTAACAGGAAGACAGCCAATTTTATTTTCAAAAAATAAAGTAGCAATTTCCTCAACGAAATCGAGAGGATGGCAAGTCATAACAGGATGTTTCATAATGAGTTCAAGCGGTTGCTTCAGCATATCGAGTGAAACTTGTTCATCTAAAATAGACGGACTTGCATCTCTTACATCCCGATCAGAAATAATGCCTACGACGTGATTATTTTGATCGACAATTGGAATGTGCCGAATGCCTTTCGTGCGTATCGTTCGGATTGCTGTTTCGATTGTATCGTTTGGATGTAGTGTCACTACATCTTGATTCATAATTTCTTCTACAATCATTCCAGTTGCCCCCTTTATTAATACATAAAACGATTGTGAAAACGTAGACGATCAAATGCTTGAATAGAATCTGTATCAACGCGTTTACCGATGCGGACCATTAAACAATTAGCGGGGTGCGAACAAATTTCAGGATCATCTGTAGCCATCCATTGTAACCCGCCAGCATTCATCATTTTTTCCATTACTTTGCGGTACTCCCAAACATTTAAGCCTGTTTGTTTTAAATCCCAGTGCCAATAATATTCAGTCGTCAATATAATGTAATCTTCCATATGGTCGTCCATCATTGAAACCTCTAATAAGTTCTTTCCGACAGCGCAACCGCGGAAGGCAGGGACAACTTCAATCGCCCCGAGTTCAATTAAGTTTTCTATCTTTCCTTCTGACCATCGTTCAAGTGGATCAGGATATAAGTATGTAACATATCCAACAATCGTTTGGTCATGTCTAGCAATAATGAGACGAGCTTCTGGCAATTTAGAAATTTCGACAATTGCTTTATATTGCTGCTCGGCAGGACGAAACGCAATTAAGTCTGGATGAAATTCATACATTTCTAAGTTATGTGTAGAGACAGGCCCTTCAATAATTAAAGTGCCTTTCGCTGTTTTTAAGTTTCTAGCATTATATATTTTTTTATGAATCAATGTATTGCTCACCACCTTGAGGGTTTGTGAATCTATTCATATCGTACTTTATAATATATGCGATGTGAATCGAAATTTGTCATTAAAAATTTGTCTAAAAATCAACAAATATACTGAAAATTTTAAATAATGTTATTATAATAGATAATAGAATACATAGGAGGGGGATGTAAAGTATGAAAGTAGAAACGCTTCCTGTCATTAAAGGAGAAAATAATTTGCCGAATTATGATGAGGCATACGCGAATTTTAACTGGGAAGAGGTTAATAAAAGCTTTACTTGGAATGAGACAGGCCGAGTAAATATGGCGTATGAGGCAATTGATAAGCATGCGAAATCCGCTCGAAAGAATAAAGTAGCCCTTTATTATCAAGATGGATCGCGAAAAGAGAAGTATACATTTAAGGAAATGAAGGATTTTTCTAATAAAGCAGGAAACGTCCTGAAAAATTATGGCGATGTAGAAAAAGGCGATCGCGTTTTTATTTTTATGCCGCGTTCCCCAGAGTTATATTTTGCACTTTTAGGTGCAGTGAAATTAGGGGCAATCGTAGGTCCGTTATTTGAAGCATTTATGGAAGGTGCAGTTCGCGATCGTTTAGAAGATAGCGAAGCGAAGGTGTTAATTACAACGCCTGAATTGTTAGAGCGTGTACCATTAAATGATTTACCGGCTTTAAAAACAGTCTTCCTTGTTGGAGATCATGTAGAAGAAGGCGGTAAAACAGTAGCGTTCAATCCTTTATTCGAACAAGCTTCAAAAGAATTACATATCGAATGGTTAGGCCGTGAAGACGGTTTGATTCTACATTACACGTCTGGTTCTACTGGTAAGCCAAAAGGTGTGCTTCATGCACAAAACGCAATGGTTCAGCACTATCAAACGGCGAAATGGGTATTAGATTTAAAAGAAGATGATGTATATTGGTGTACAGCTGACCCAGGCTGGGTAACTGGAACAGCTTACGGTATTTTCGCACCGTGGTTAGTTGGGGCATCAAATGTTATTTTAGGCGGACGCTTTAGTCCAGAAGCGTGGTATGAAGCGCTGCAAGATTACGGTGTAACAGTTTGGTACAGTGCACCAACGGCGTTCCGTATGTTAATGGGTGCTGGACAAGATGCAATTAAAAAATATGATTTATCACAAGTGCGCCACGTATTAAGCGTTGGTGAACCGTTAAACCCAGAAGTAATTCGCTGGGGTATGAACGCATTTGGACTTCGCATTCATGATACATGGTGGATGACAGAAACAGGTGGACAAGTTATTTGTAACTACCCTTGTATGGAAATCCGTCCAGGTTCAATGGGTAAACCAATTCCAGGTGTGAAAGCAGCGATTGTTGATAATGAAGGAAATGAAGTGCCTCCTTACACAATGGGTAACTTAGCAATTGGTAAAGGTTGGCCAGCGATGATGCGTGGAATCTGGAATAACAAGCAAAAATATGAATCTTACTTTATGCCGGGAGACTGGTACGTATCAGGTGACTCTGCTTATATGGATGAAGATGGATACTTCTGGTTCCAAGGACGCATTGATGATGTAATTATGACATCAGGCGAGCGCGTTGGTCCGTTTGAAGTAGAAAGTAAATTAATCGAGCATGCTGCTGTTGCAGAAGCCGGTGTAATTGGTATTCCTGATCCGGTGCGCGGAGAAATCATTAAAGCATTTATCGCGCTTCGAGCAGGATACGAACCATCTGAAGAATTAAAAGAAGAAATTCGTCAATTTGTAAAGAAAGGCCTAGCAGCTCATGCAGCGCCAAGACAAATTGAATTTAGAGATAAATTACCGAAAACGAGAAGTGGTAAAATTATGCGCCGCGTATTAAAAGCGTGGGAGTTAAACTTACCAACAGGTGACTTATCGACGATGGAGGATTAAGAAAGAAAGGTCTGAACAAGTAATATGTTCAGACCTTTCTTTTTTTATGGTATCATAAACTTATATATACGAGTTAAAGGGGATAATAAAATGAAAACAGAAAAAGAAAAGATGATACTAGGCGAAATGTACATACCAGCTGATCCAGTTTTAGTTCAAGAGAGGGAGCAAGCTCGTATATTAACGAGAAAATTAAATGAAACGCCAGAAGTACAATTAAAAGAGCGTAGCGAAATCGTAAAAGAACTATTCGGAACGACTGGAGATAACATTCATCTTGAATCTTCTTTTAGATGTGATTACGGTTATAACATTCATGTTGGCGAAAATTTTTACGCGAACTTTGATTGTACAATTTTAGACGTATGCCCGGTGACAATCGGAGTGAACTGTATGTTAGCTCCAGGTGTTCACATTTATACAGCAACACACCCGCTTGATCCAGTAGAACGCATAAGCGGATTAGAATACGGAAAACCAGTTACAATTGGCGATAACGTATGGATTGGCGGAAGAGCGATTATTAATCCAGGTGTCACAATTGGAGACAACGCGGTGATCGCATCTGGTGCTGTTGTAACGAAAGATGTGCCTGATAATGTAGTAGTTGGCGGAAATCCTGCAAAGATTATTAAAAAAATAAAATAATATTTGAACGAAGTGCCTTCCTCGTCTGTATACACTTATGAAAGAATAGATGAGGGAGGCTTTTTTATGTCTAATAAATTACTTCTTACTTTTGCCTTAATTGGAATTATAGTCGTATTTTCTTGTGGTCTTTTCTTACCGATGCTAATCGGTTTTAAAGTATCAATGATTACAGCTGGGGTCATGATGATTGTTATGTTTTCCATCATTATTCCGTTTGATAGAAAACATATAGTAAGGAAAAATAGATATAAAATTGATTTTAAGAAAACAAAAGTGTATTTTCGCTGGAATGTATTTGATACGATTTCGGTTTGTCTTGCAGTGTATGCGTGCATATGTGTGCAAGCATTAAACATTTTAGTTTCAACGGGACAGACAATACAAAACCCCTATGTTCAATTTTTTACGAATCAATCACAAGTATGGATTATTGTCGCAAGTTGCTATTTAATTTCCCGCATTTCATTAACGTTAAAAGGAATAAAGGAGATCAAAAATCATGGCGCAGATTGGGATTGAGGAGGAGCTCATGCTTGCGTATCAAAGTGGAGATAAGCAGGCTGGGGAAAAACTATATGTTTTGATCAAACCAGCGCTATACACATTTTTATATCGATTTAACCGAGATGAACAATTAAGTATCGATCTCGTGCAAGATACGTTTTTGACGTTAGAGCGTAAGAAACATATGTATGAACTTGAAAAAGGAAAAATAAAAACGTATTTATTTCAAATTGGTTATCGTCTTATGATTAATAAATTAAACAGAAGAAAAAAGTGGCGTACGCTTTTGCCATTTTTAGTGTCGATTCCGGAAAAAGAATTTTCTCACGAAGATCGGCTCACAGTAAGAGAAGCAATTTTGAAAGTTCCGGAAGAACAGCGAGCTGTCCTTATTCTTTCTTATTATCATGATATGCAGCAGAAAGAGATTGCAGAGATATTAAACATTCCGATTGGAACAGTGAAGTCGAGACTTCATAACGGGATAAAGAAATTAAAACAATTGCTGGAGGTGGATGAAATTGAGCGGAAATCCCTTTAAGAGTGAATATAAATTAAGACAGCATTTAGATAGTGACCATGTAGAAGTACCGGACTTTCCAAAAACGGTAAGTCACTTCGATCGATTAATCGGATTTCTTGGTTCTCCAGCGAAAGATCCTGTAGAGGCGATGATTGGGAATGATTTATCAGTTGTGTTTCACGTATCGTTATTAGTTGGGGTTCCGGTTATTTCTCTTATTACGATACTCTTTGCGACGTTATAAAGGATTGGGAAGAAGAGAAACCCGACCTCTATTTGACACGCCTATATAAATGATGGTATAAAGAAAAGTATATGAATAATTGAGCGTGGAAAGGGAGAAGTAGTGATCATTTCCCTGTTTTAGAGAGCTGATGGCCGGTGAAAATCAGCACATAGATGATCGCGAATTACGCCCCTAGAGCATCTTTTTTCGATTGAATTGTATTCAAAAGGGAAAAGACGGTGCTAAGCCGTTATGTAAATAAGGTGGTAGGCTTTTTTGGCCTGCAACTAGGGTGGTAACGCGATAATCAAAATCGTCCCTTATTTGAAGGGGCGATTTTTTTATGTTTTCAACCTTCACGCCAGTAATGAACTTAAAGGAGAGTATGTAGGATATGGGTATTTTACAAGATCTTGAATTTCGCGGTCTAATTAATCAGCAAACAGATGCTGAGGGACTTGAGCAATTATTAGAAAAAGAAAGCGTTAAATTATACTGTGGTTTCGATCCGACAGCGGATAGCTTACACATCGGTCATATGTTACCAGTGTTAATGTTACGCCGTTTCCAATTAGCTGGTCACCAACCAATCGCACTTGTTGGCGGTGGTACTGGTATGATCGGTGACCCAAGTGGTAAAAAAGCGGAGCGTACATTAAATACAAAAGATACAGTTGCTTACTATACAGAAAGCATTAAAAACCAACTTTCAAACTTCTTAGAGTTTGAAAACGTGGACAACCCAGCAACAATGGCTAACAACTATGACTGGCTTGGTAACTTAGATGTCATTTCATTCTTACGCGATATCGGTAAAAACTTCGGTTTAAACTATATGTTAGCAAAAGATACAGTAGCATCTCGTTTAGATACTGGTATTTCATTCACTGAATTTAGTTACATGATTTTACAATCATACGACTTCTTAAACTTATACCAAAACCATAATTGCCGCTTGCAAATCGGTGGTAGTGACCAATGGGGTAACATTACAGCTGGTCTTGAATTAATCCGTAAATCGGAAGAAGATGCGAAAGCATTCGGTTTAACAATTCCACTAGTTACGAAATCTGACGGTACGAAGTTTGGTAAAACAGAAGGCGGCGCAATTTGGTTAGACCCAGAGAAAACAACTCCTTACGAGTTCTACCAATTCTGGATTAACACAGATGACCGCGACGTTGTTAAATACTTAAAATACTTCACATTCTTATCTCATGAAGAAATTCTTGAGCTTGAGAAGCAAGTAGCTGAAGCACCAGAAAAACGTGCAGCACAAAAAGCATTAGGTGCAGAAATGACAAAACTTGTTCACGGTGAAGAAGCATTAGAGCAAGCGATCAAAATTTCAGCTGCATTATTCAGCGGTTCTGTAGCAGAACTGACTGCAAGCGAAATCGAGCAAGGATTCAAAGACGTACCATCTGTAGAACGTACTGCAGAAGATACAGTATTAATCGACTTACTTGTAGAAAGCAAAATCTCTCCATCAAAACGTCAAGCACGTGAAGATGTAACGAATGGTGCAATCTACGTAAACGGTGAGCGTACACAAGCATTAGACTACGTTGTAACAGAAAAAGACCGCATCGAAGGTAAATTCACAATCATTCGCCGCGGTAAAAAGAAATATTTCTTAATTCGTTACTAATTAGAAACGAATATAAACAAATAGTACCCCGAATTGTAGGCTGAAAAGTTTATGATTCGGGGTTTTTATGCATGAATTTAGATTACCTTACGAGTTCTTGTAAATAGAATATGAAGAATTAATACGAGCATATAAAGTAAGCTAATGAGCATAACAATAAATGCTACTGGATAAAATTTTGCTGCATATATAAAGAAGTCGATTTGATAAATATCTTCGTAATTTGAAACGGTGCCTTTAAAGAAATTCGTAAACTTAGCGCTATATTTCCATTCATCAGGATTATCTATTAAATTACTCCCTTGATACCAATTAATAAGTGCGGAAGTAATAAATAGCATACATGCACTACCCAATTGAACCATTTGGTTTATTGTCAAAATGAATCAACCTCCTATTTTATGGTTATTATAGCGTGCATTCATATTTCTGTAATCTTTTTGTTGTAATCTCCTTTTCGAGTTCATACGGAAATCACATGTAAGCGGTATGATAAATGTATAACAACTAGAAAGGAGTGGTAAAACAAAATGTCACTAGAAGCGCTCATTATTTTTTCTTTGCTAAACGCGGGTCAGCTTGCAGAGAATTCAAAGGTGGATGTACATAAAGAGCAGAAAGATGCTTATGTATATGTTCAAAAAGAGGAAAATAAATAACTTTAATATATATAAATAAAAGCTACTCGAAGTAACTGTTTTAGTTGTCTTCGGTAGCTTTTTAAATTATGAATAAATAGGAATTAATTCTTGTGGCTCCACTTTTACTATTCATGTTAAAAGTCTAAATCTTTTTCATTACCATCATAATCTACTAGTAATGATCCTTCGTCTAAGGTATCCATTAACCATTCCACCAAACCATTCCATGATCTAGAAAAGCTTTGAGTCTCCCTATCCCATTGTATTACCGTTGCATCGTATCCATTGCTTAATTCTAAGTCTATACATATCGAGTCACCATAGTTTAAATCTGCGATGATTAAATACATGTCTGGCATCTTTGTCGGTCTTCGTTCTTTTTTAAACGAATCATTTAGATAGGAGCCACCACGATGTTTTTGACCCCGAGCAGTTGTATGAATTTCTGATAGGACTGTTCCAGGTATAAATAATTCTCCACCATTACACACTTGGAGAAAATCTTTATATATATCAGGAATTTGAATGTTAAGTTCATTTTGAAGGCTTGTTATATCTTCTAAGTTAATTCCATTGTTTAGGGTGTGAATGCCATCTACATATTTATTAACTTCCTCAAAAAATGGTTGTAAATGATTGTTTTTTGAATAATATTTTCTTAGCATAAAACCATCTCCCTTTATTCATGTTTCCAAGGCACAACATCTCAAATCTAGATACATAAAGAAAATCCGGCTCTTGTGAGTCGGATTTTCTTTTTTTATATATAAGATAAGATTGCCTTTCTTATATATAAAATTATGAATAGATAGGAATTAATTCTTGTTTAAAATCTTCATACATACCTAAAGCAATTTTTAAAATTTTTTCTAAGCTGTCATAATCGCTAAATAGTACGGGCTTAATTCTAGTATCTGGAGAAATTAAAAGTCTTGAATATAGACTCCATGGACTACCTAATCTTAGTTCATCATTATGATAAACTACCCAAGTAAAGTCCAGAACGTTTACTTTAATACCAATATTAAAATAAAATAAATTTTCTTTTTTATCACCTAGTTCTCCAACTTTTAAAAACTTTTCTTTTTTATCATAAACTGATTTATAACCTAGCTTTTCAAGTATTTGTTGAATTTCTTCAATATTGGGATTAGGAATGATTTCTTCGGCATCATAATTTTCTCTCGAAAAAGAAGAAAGTTCTGTGTATCTATTAACAAAGTCAATTTTTTTTAGTGCTGTTTCTATTTCAGGTTTTAATTTTAAGCTCATTATTATTCCTCCCTAAATCTTAATGTTACACCGTATTCTTCAGCTATCTCTTTATATTTTTCTATATTTTTAATGTTTTTATTAGATGCTGGCACCTCTAAAATATAGTCTCCGTTAAGTTTTAGGCCATCTAACTCAGGATACTGATTTGATCTTATTTTAGTGCCAGATGAATATTTATCCCTAAATTCGTTCAAGTAAGTTCTAAATGTTGCCTCGTCTATTTTATGTAAATCTGTAGCTTTCCTTGAAACGATTTCTTCAAAAATTGGGTCATACGAATCCAGTCTTTTGTGATTTTCTAAATGTAATTCATGGTAATCGTACCAACCTTCTTCTCTTGCTTTTGAATTAAATCTATTTCCTCTTGCCATAGGTGAATTTTTTGTCCAATAATCACTTGCTTCTTTCCAATCTAATCTGTCTTTAGGGACTTTCCCCTCTTTGGCTTTTCTATCACAATATTGCTTGTATCTTAATTCTAAATCAGATTCGATAAATTTACCATCTTTTAAAAGATTTTTAGCAGTCTCACTTGAGCCCTTAACTCCACTAACAGAACCACTAGAAGAAGACTGGATTTTTTGAAGAGTATCCTTACCATTTTGAATTGCATTACGCCCAACAAATACACCATGTCCAACAAGACTAACTCCAGCCGTTGTAGCAGCTGCATCAAACGTAATAGCAATTGGTGATGCTAATCCACCAGTTCCTACTGTTGCGACTAGAGTTAAAAAATTAGAGCCGCCTATGACGGTAAGGCCTTCTAGAATTTCTATAATGGAAGCCGCTCCTGCTATAACATTTCCCATGAACCTTCCCGCTTGATAAGTTAACTTGCTTTCTAATTCATCATTATCAGGTGATTCTAATCCAATAACGCTTTCGAAAGCCGCACTGCCAGCGCCTTGAAAAAATTCTTTCATAAATTCCCAAGTACCGATAGCTGTTTTTTCGTACCATGGTCTATTGGCCTCTTGTTCTCGTAAAGCAATTATTTCTTCAATTTCTTTTTTTATTTCAGCTTCACGAGCTGTTTCCTCTGTAATTTGTTGAATGGAAGTTATCCATTCCATATTTAATCCCTGTGTGCTAAATGTTCCTGATACAGGACTAAAACCTTTTCCACTTTGAACTTCCGCCAAACCTGTCGCAATGCTAGCGGCTAGTTGGAGTGCAGTATCATAATTATTACTAGAAGTATAATTAAATTCATATAGATGTTCTAATTTTTCTTGCAGTTTTTGCCTCATGACAGTAAAAAGATTTACCATAGCGTCCATACCTGGGATCGGCATAGTTTGGTTGAGCGCTTCTGTACTTGCTATCATTCGATCGATTTCTCGAATTTGTTCTAATATCTCCTGTTCGATAACATCTCTAGAAGCTACCTGTGATTGAAAGTCTCTTGGAAAAGCATCATTTTGACGGATTAATTCTTCGCATAAGTAAATGATTCCTTGTGCTAACGGACGAAAGGTTTGTAAGAAATATGCTTTTGCACTGCTATATGTTTGTCCTTGTAGAACAGTATCCAATGCAAAAGCATTAATAGAATGAATAATTTGTTCCATTCCTTGAATAGTAGCGTTACAGAAAGCGTTCATACTTTCTGTTTGAGCTTGTACTTCACCGAGATACATATTTAAAGACATGAACTTTCCCTCCCCTTACAAGAAAAATAATACCAATTTAAGGAAGTGATTGTAAATGTAATATTCTAATTATTTAGCGAAAAAGGTACTCTTTCATTAAGTTTTATAATCTCATTCGGATGATCTGGTAATGAAGAGGTTTTTTAGTTGAATGTAAATAGAAAAAGGGAAGGTATAGATTATGTACAAATAAATACGTTGTAAAAATAATGTTAAGAAAAGGAGAGTACAGCAAAGAAAAATGAGTTATGGGATAGAATGTAGTGTTTTTAAGTGTTAGAAGAAGGGGGTAGGTTTTTATTAATGTGGATAAAAATGGATGAAATTTTAGAGAGAGGGTTAAGTTTTATTTTGTTTTGTTACATTGTTCCGTTTCTATACATATAGCGGCTATATTCAATAAAAAAAGCCCAGGCCCCTTGATAAACAAGGTTCCTAAGGCTTTTAATAATACTCTTTTCAGAGTACCGAGATTAACGAGAGTAGAACTCTACGATTAATGCTTCGTTGATTTCAGCTGGTAACTCAGAACGCTCAGCGTGACGAGTGTAAGTAGCTTCTAATTTGTCAGCATCGAAAGTTAAGTATTCTGGTACGAAGTTGTTAACTTCGATCGCTTCTTTAACAACAACAAGGTTGTTAGATTTTTCGCGAACGCTGATAGTTTGACCAGGTTTAACACGGTAAGATGGGATATCTACGCGAGCGCCATCAACCATGATGTGACCGTGGTTTACTAATTGGCGAGCTGCACGACGAGTGCGAGCTAAGCCCATACGGTAAACTAAGTTGTCAAGACGAGCTTCAAGAAGGATCATGAAGTTTTCGCCGTGCTTACCAGGCATTTTACCTGCTTGGTCAAATGTGCGACGGAATTGACGCTCAGTCATGCCGTACATGTGACGAAGTTTTTGTTTCTCTTGTAATTGTAAACCGTATTCTGAAAGTTTCTTACGTTGGTTAGGACCGTGAGGACCTGGTGCGTAAGGGCGTTTTTCTAATTCTTTTCCTGTGCCGCTTAGAGAGATTCCAAGACGACGAGACAGTTTCCAAGCTGGACCTGTATAACGAGCCATAGTTGACTCCTCCTTTAAAAATGTTTTTATTTACGTAAAATAAAAACAGACGTAATCGATATTTACGGGCATTTTGTTTTCATGTACCTTCGCTCCAGCAGCAGGGAGTTACGAGATACACCTCCGTAGAGGAACAAAATACAAACGATAAACTCACATTACAAGGCTGCCTTTTTATTTTACACAAACGCTATTATATCTTTTACCCAGAGTTTCGTCAAGCGAGTACGTTTTTGTTTTATGCATATAAATTTTGGAAATGAACAAGAAGGAATTTAAAACGATATAAAAGAAGAGATAGAAACACAAATAAAACGCTTACATAAAATATAGTAAAAAATGTTCATTAATTTTTGGTTGATGAATATGCGGCAGTAAAAACATAAAAGGGGATGTTTTTATGAAAAAGAAGCATATGGAGACAGCGTTAATTCATCACGGGTATACATCTGAGGAACATAAAGGAAGTTTAACACCACCTTTATTTCAAACGTCTACATTTACATTTGAGACTGCGCAGCAAGGAGAGGCGAGTTTTGCGGGAGTAGATCCATCTTATATTTATTCAAGACTTGGAAATCCAACTGTAAAATTATTTGAAGAACGTATGGCGGTGTTAGAAGAAGGAGAAGAAGCACTTGCTTTCGGATCCGGTATGGCAGCTATTTCTGCAACGTTAATTGGTTTTCTAAAGGCTGGAGATCATATTATTTGTTCAAATGGATTATATGGGTGCACGTATGGATTTTTAGAAGTGTTAGAAGAGAAATTTATGATTACGCATTCGTTTTGTGATATGGAGACAGAGGCTGATATTGAAAATAAGATTCGCCCAAATACGAAGCTTATTTTCGTTGAAACACCGATTAATCCAACGATGAAATTAATCGATTTAAAACAAGTCATTCGGGTTGCGAAGCGACATGGTTTATTTGTCATTGTTGATAATACGTTCTGTTCACCTTATTTACAAAGACCACTGGAGCTTGGTTGTGACGCAGTTGTGCATAGCGCGACGAAATATATTGGCGGTCACGGCGATGTTGTGGCGGGTGTAACAATTTGTAAAACGAAAGCGCTAGCTGAAAAAATTCGCCCGATGCGAAAAGATATCGGCGGTATTATGGCGCCGTTTGATGCATGGTTATTGTTACGCGGATTAAAGACGTTAGCGGTAAGGATGGACCGTCATTGTGATAATGCAGAAAAAATTGTATCGTTCCTAAAAAATCATGATGCGGTAGAAGGTGTTTGGTATCCAGAAGGGGAGTTAGCATCTCGTCAAATGAAACGGGGCGGCGGCGTAATTTCTTTTTCAATTAAAGGCGGAAAAGAAGAGACACAAGCGTTTATCAATGACCTTCACTTTATTACAATTGCGGTAAGTTTAGGAGATACAGAAACGTTAATTCAGCATCCGGCAACGATGACGCACGCTGCGATTCCAGCTGAGTTAAGACAAGAAATGGGTATTTATGATAATTTAATACGTTTATCTGTCGGTTTAGAATCTTGGGAGGATATTGTTTCTGATTTAGAGCAAGCGTTAAAGAAAATATCTACTGTTAGTAATCAATAAAAAAAGGGCTAGCTATCGGTTTCGTACGTGATGTACGCAATTGATAACTGGCTCTTTTTTTCTACATATGTTTTAGGAGTGTTTCCACAAACTTTTCTAAATAGCGCTGATCTACTTCATCGAAGCGATTTTTTTCGGGACTATCAATATCAAGTACACCGATGACAGTTCCTTCTTTCACGATTGGTACGACAATTTCTGAATTTGAAGCGCTGTCGCAAGCGATATGTCCTGGGAATTGATGAACGTCTGCTACAAGCTGCGTTGTTTTCGTTTCAGCTGCAACGCCGCAAACACCTCGTCCAAATGGAATGCGTACGCAAGCAGGCATTCCTTGGAATGGTCCAAGGACAAGCTGATTTCCTTCTGTTACGTAAAAGCCAACCCAATTCACACGATCTAAAAATTGGTTTAATAATGCGGACGCATTTGATAAGTTTGCGACTACGTTTGATTCGCCGGTTAATAATGCATCCAGTTGTTTAATTACTGTCTCGTATTGTTCTTCACGAGAACCTGCATAACTTTCTTTTGTAAACATGGAAACAGCCCCTTTTTTATCGAGATGTGTAAAAAATTAGCAAAATACGATGTATTTCACATGACTTTGTCGATAGAAAATTAAAGGAATTTGTCTTAAAAGTCAAGAAATTTACACTATAGCTGTTCAGTGAGAGGAAGTGAGCGCATGAAACAGACGAAACAAAAAGTAATTGATGCGGCAATATCGCTGTTTAATACGAAAGGTTATGATGGAACGTCGGTGCGAGACATTGCAAAGCGAGCGGATGTGAATGTAGCGAATATTTCATATTATTTTGCTGGAAAGCAAGGCCTATTAGAGCAGCTTATTACTAATTTTTTAGAAGGGTATATTCATGTGATTGAAACGTCCTTTGAACAGAGAGAATATTTGTCGGCTAAAGATGTGATGGTGCAAATGGTGCGCGGGATTTTACGATATCAATTTGAAAATAGGGAACTGACACGTTTCTTCTACCGGGAGCTTTCACTAGATACAACATTAATTCGCGAAGTTATGACGATTTACTTTTCTAAAGAAAGATATTATATAGAGCAAATCATAAAGCAAGGACAAATGAAACGAGAGTTTAAGAAGGTATCTTTTACAATGTTTATGACGCAATTAAAAGGCATGATGAATATGCCGTTTTTATATCCGCAATATATATCAGAAGTGCTGCATTCTTTTCCGTCTGAGACATTTTTCTTAGAAATGTACACGAAAGAAATTGAACAATGGATGGAACAAACATTATGTATAACGAATATGTACCAAGAATGGCCAAGAGCTGTTCATATGTGAGAAATCCCCACCTAACGAACTGAGGTGGGGATTTTTGTGCTTTCTTTTCTTTGCCATACATTGTTGCATAATAGCGCGATAATTGTTAATGAGGCTCCGGCAATTTCAACTTTGTCGACTGTATAACCTCGAAAGATGGAACCGATAAGTGCAAGTACAGGAACTAAATTCATAAATAATATGCCGTTAATAGATGAAATATAGCGATTTCCTGTGTTCCAGCAAAATACAGCGATAACACCTGCAATAATCGACATATACAAGAGTTCAAAACGAACGCTCATAATTGTACGAAATGACGGCACAGTAACGATGTTTGTATAAGTGAAGAAGGTGACAATGATGATAAGTGAAATTGAGCCGAATAAACAAGTTAACGTCGTGTACCTAAGTGGTGACCAAGAGTGAAAACGAGCACCGCCGTTCGTGTAAATGACCCAGCAAGTAACGCCGCATAGCATAAGTATATTTGTTGAGAGGTGACTGGCAGCTCCAAATAATAAGTGAACATTTCCCTTTGAAATGACAAGCATAACACCGAGCAGTGCAACGAACATACAAAGGAATGTATAGTTTTGTGGGCGTTTGTTTTTCGTTATCCACTGCAATAATAAAGCGATGAGTGGCATAAGAGATTGAATCATCGCGGCATGGATGGCTCCAGCAGGTCCGGCAAGTTGTTGACCGTAAAAAATGAGAAAACCATATCCAGCGAAACCGACAGTCCCGTAAAAGAATAAAGAAAGTGTTCTTTTCTCTAAGCGGAGTGAAGTTTTCCCTTCAGTGATGAGTAGCAAAATAAGAAAAATAATAGCTGCTGATCCGTATCGGATAGTTGTGAAAAAGAACGGATCAATAAACTGCAGGGCATTTGCCATGACAGGAAACATGAACCCCCAAGAAGTGACGGCAAGTAGGCATAGAAGGGAGCCAAGTAGCATTTGTTTTTTATCCAAGAGTATCTTTCCCCTTTACATTTCGTTATAGTAAGTTGATGAAATAAGTATAAAGAGTAATTGTTTATAGAAGGAAATATCGATTTTTTATGACAGTTATAACTTTTTGTTAGAGGTGTGTACGATGGATTTAGAGGCAGTACGATCGTTTATTGAAGTAAAGAATACGCGAAGCTTATCGAAGGCGAGTAAGCTTTTACATATTTCTCAACCGGCGCTTAGTAAGCAAATTCAAAGATTAGAAGCGGATTTAGAGGTTACTTTACTGAAGCGTTCCGCGCAAGGAGTGGAGTTAACAGAGGCTGGAGAGTTATTTATAAAAAGGATGTTACCGATTTTGGAACACATATATGAAGTGAAAGACGAAATGAAAAATTTTCAAGAAAAGCGGAAAATTTCTATAGGCATATTGCCGAGTTTAGCAGCACATTATATTTCAAAATGTAATAATGTGTTAGGTAAAGAGTTCGAAGTAGAATGGAAAATTGAGCATACGAAAGTATTAATGGGGCTCTTTAAAGAACGAAAAATTGAAGCGATGTTCATCGATTCGGTAGTAGAAGGCGCTGCGTGTATAAAAGAAATACGAGAAGAGAGAATTGTTTGTGTCATTTCAAATGATCATCTTTATAAAGAGAAAACAGTAATCCGAATGGAAGATTTGCAAAATGAAAAGTTAATCGTATATCCAGAAATCTGTGATGTAAGAAAAATGATTACGAATATGTTTCATGGGATAGGTGCGAAACCAATCATTGCATTTGAAACTTCTTATGCAGAACCGATGCTTGCGATGGTCGGTGCTGGACTTGGTATCACGTTACTACCAGAAATGTCAGTAGAGCAAGCAGTAAGGCAAGGGAATGTGCATGCGATTTCTGTTGAGCCACCACTTGTGCGCAAAATTTATTTCACATCTCATATGGAAGAAGGCCCTTTAGCGCATTCATTTGATGATGAGAGGTAATCCAAACGGAATATTGAGAAAGATTACAATTGCATTGAAAGAAACATGAAATTTTAAAAAAAACTAGGTCAAAAACACACCATTACATGGTATGATTAGTACATTGTTAGTTGTTAAATATAGGGGAATTCCCTTTTTATACATAATGCCTTCCATTTCATAAACGGAACGGACAAAAAAAGAGATATAACTAGGAGGCTTTTTTGCATGGATTCTATCCTGACGATCGTTATCATTGTAGTAAGCTCTATTCTAGTGCTGCTCATGATAGAGCTTGTGATAAGAAATCGTTCATATAAAGATATTGAAGCACTTGAGCAGTGGAAACAAGAGATAAAAGATAAACCTGTGGCAGATGAACTAAAACGGGTAAAAGATTTAAATATGACGGGTCAAACAGAAGAGCTGTTTGGTAAATGGCGTGAAGAATGGGATGAAATTGTATCAACAACCCTTCCGAAAGCTGACAAAGATTTAGCGCAAGCGCGAAAATTCGCCTCGCAATTCTCCTTCCGAAAAGCAAAGCATGCGATGAATGAATCCATAAGTGGTTTAGATGACGCTGATAATCGTATTACAGGCATTTTAAATGAATTACAGCAATTGTTAGAAAGCCATGAAAAAAATAGCTCAGAAATTGAAGGGTTACGTGATACATATCGTAGTATGAAGAAGAGTGTTCTTGCTCATAGACATATGTATGGAGCAGCAGAGCAGAAAATTGAAGAGATGCTAGACGCTGAGTCTGAGAAATTCAAAAGCTTTGAAGAAGCAACAAATAATGGTGACTATTTAAAAGCGAGAGAAATTGTTATTAGTTTGGAAGAAGGTTTAGCAGATTTAGAAATCATTATTCACCAAATTCCAGATTTATTGGTAGAGTGTCAAGCGACGTTACCAGTTCAGCTGGAAGATTTATTACACGGACATAATGATATGGTAAGACAAGGTTATGTATTAGAGTATTTGGAAATCCCTAAAGAAGTTCGCGATATGAAGAAACAACTACAAATATGTTTAATGGATATACAGGAGCTTCACATAACGGAAGCGGCTGAAAAAGTAGAAAACTTAAAAACGAGTTTAGATGGCTTCTATGATCAACTAGAACAAGAAGTACATGCGAGACATTATGTGGAGCAAAAAACACTTTCTGTTTATGAAGATTTAGAAGAAATTCGCACTGAAACGATTGAAACAAAAGCAGAAACACAGCTTGTGAAACAAAGTTATCAGTTACAAGATAAGGACATTGAGTCTCAAAAAGTAATTGAAAAGCAAATGCACATTTTAATGAAACGTTTTGAAATGTTGCAATTACGCGTTGCTGAACAAGATATTGCCTTCTCTATCATTCGTGAGGAACTAGAAGAGATTTATGAGCAATGTGAAACATTAAAAGTACTTCATGCAGAATATAAAGAAATGCTACAAATGATGCGTAAAGAAGAATTTGAAGCGCGTGAGAAGTTACAAGAAATGCGAAATACTATTTTCGAAACGAAACGCTTTATGCAAAAGTCGAATTTGCCAGGTCTTCCAGAGAGTATTATGGAAGATTTAAAAAGAGGACAAATGGCAATGCAAGCTGTATATGAGCAATTAGAAGTGAAGCCGTTAAATATGAATGCTGTAAATAGCAGTTTAGAAGAAGCGTACAAAACTGTTAATGGTGTAGCTGAAATGACAGAAGAGTTAATTGGACAAGCGTATTTAGTTGAAAAATTAATTCAATACGGTAATCGTTACCGCAGTCATGATGAAAACCTTGCAGAGAGCTTAAATTATGCGGAGAAATTATTCCGTGAATATCAATACGATGCTGCTTTAGAACAAGCGGCTTCTGTACTAGAGCAACTTGAGCCTGGCGTTGTTCAAAAAATCGCTGAATATGTAGACAATGAACAAACCCTTTCATAAGGGTTTGTTTTTTTGTGTAATTTTGCAGGCGATGTTGCTATAATGAATAGCGGAATACAGTAAGGTTGTTCGTTTTAAAATATAACGGAACCTTTTAGTAGTCTTAGCGTAATGGCACGTATTTGTGATATGATTATATGATGTGACAGCGCTGAAAGGGGAAGAACGATGATCTATTTTGATAATAGTGCGACGACAAAGCCATATCCAGAAGCTCTTCAATCTTACGTAACGGTTGCAGGGAAATATTTTGGGAATCCTTCTTCTATTCATTCGCTTGGAGGAGAGGCAGAGCGTCTATTAACACAATCAAGAACAATTGCAGCGCAGCTTCTTCACGTTAAACCTTCTGAGATTATTTTCACATCAGGTGGAACGGAAGGGAATAACCTTGCGATCAAAGGGATAGCGATGAGGAATCGTTCGCGCGGTAAACATATCATTACAACAAATATTGAACACGCGTCTGTGTTTGAAGCATATAAACAATTAGAAGATCTCGGTTTTGATGTAACATATTTACCGGTTAATGAGCATGGTGTTGTATCGGTAGAGGATGTAAAACGAGCACTTCGTGAAGATACGATTCTTGTGTCAGTTATTCACGTGAACAACGAGACTGGAGCAATTCAGCCTGTTGCTGAGATCGGAACGTTATTATCGAACTATCCGAAAATAAGATTCCATGTAGACCATGTACAAGGGATAGGAAAAGTACCGCTTAATTTATATGCTTCTCATATTGATCTTTGCTCAATATCTGGACATAAATTCCACAGTGTAAAAGGAACGGGTCTTCTTTATGTACGTGATGGCGTAAGATTAGATCCAATTTTATCAGGTGGTCAACAAGAGCTGAAGTATCGCTCTGGTACAGAAAATTTACCTGGCATTGTAGCGATGGTGAAAGCACTTCGCATGACAATGGAACAAGTGAAAGAAAAGGTAGCTCATTTGCAAAGTTTACAAGCAGAGCTTGTTCGTTTCTTTAAAGAGATGGAAGATGTAACGATTAATACGTCGCTTGCATACGCAGCACCGCACATTTTAAATGTATCATTTGTAGGTTTAAAACCAGAAGTGGTCGTTCATGCTTTAGAAGAACACGGTGTATATGTATCAACCAAGTCTGCTTGTTCTTCAAAAGCAAATGAAGTGAGCAGAGTGTTAGTGTCAATGGGCGTACCGCATGCGGCTGCTGCAAGTGCTATTCGCATTAGTTTGGCACCAGAAAACACAATGGAAGAAGTAAAACAATTTGAAGGCATTGTGAAAGAAACAATGCCAAAATTATATGAAGTGATGAGGTAAAGGAATATGATGACATATGAATATATTTTAGTTCGTTATGGAGAGATGACGACTAAAGGTAAGAACCGTTCTAAATTTGTAAGCACATTAAAAGATAACGTGAAGTTCAAACTGAAAAAATTCCCAAATATTAAAATCGATGCAACGCATGACCGTATGTACATCCAATTAAATGGTGAAGATCATGAAGCGATTTCTGAAAGATTAAAAGACGTATTTGGTATTCATAAGTTTAACTTAGCGATGAAAGTACCGTCAGAATTAGAAGATATTAAAAAAGGTGCATTAGCAGCTTTCTTACAAGTAAAAGGCGATGTGAAAACATTTAAAATTACTGTACACCGTTCTTATAAGCATTTCCCAATGAGAACGATGGAATTATTACCTGAGATTGGTGGACACATTCTAGAAAATACTGAAGATATTACAGTAGATGTTCATAATCCAGATGTAAATGTACGTGTAGAAATTCGCAGTGGTTACAGCTACATCATGTGCGATGAGCGTATGGGAGCTGGCGGGCTACCAGTTGGCGTTGGCGGAAAAGTAATGGTACTTCTTTCTGGTGGTATCGATAGCCCAGTAGCAGCGTACTTAACGATGAAACGCGGCGTATCAGTGGAAGCAGTTCACTTCCATAGCCCACCTTTCACAAGCGATCGCGCGAAACAAAAAGTAATCGATTTAGCACAAGAGCTAACGAAATACTGTAAACGTGTAACACTTCACCTTGTTCCATTTACAGAAGTGCAAAAAACGATTAATAAAGAAATTCCATCTAGCTATTCAATGACAGTTATGCGCCGTATGATGATGCGTATTACAGAGCGTATTGCAGAGGAGCGTAATGCACTTGCAATTACGACTGGTGAAAGTCTTGGACAAGTAGCAAGCCAAACGTTAGATAGTATGCATACGATTAACGAAGTAACAAATTATCCAGTTATTCGTCCACTTATTACGATGGATAAATTAGAAATTATTAAAATCGCTGAAGAAATTGGCACATATGATATTTCAATTCGTCCGTACGAAGATTGCTGTACAGTATTCACACCAGCAAGCCCAGCGACGAAGCCGAAGCGTGAAAAAGCAAATCGTTTTGAAGCGAAATATGATTTCACACCATTAATCGATGAAGCTGTAGCGAACAAAGAAACAATGGTATTACAAACGGTAGAAGTAGTGGCGGAAGAAGAAAAATTCGAAGAACTTTTCTAAAACCATAAATTACCATATCTAAATCGTGTATGAAGTCATGTTATTTATCACACTCTATACTCACAAGGAGGTGATATAACATGTCACGTAGCACAAATAAATTAGCGGTTCCTGGTGCTGAATCAGCATTAGACCAAATGAAATACGAAATCGCTCAAGAGTTTGGTGTTCAACTTGGAGCAGATGCAACAGCTCGCGCTAACGGTTCTGTTGGTGGTGAAATCACTAAACGTCTAGTTTCTTTAGCTGAGCAACAATTAGGCGGTTACCAAAAATAATCCCATATAAGATGGCTTAGAAAGAGCGGGTTCTCCCGCTCTTTCTTTTTGTTGTTTGCATCGGTATATATTCCTTTCGACATAGACATAAAAAATTTGTCAAAAGAAGAGGGTTCAAAATAGACAGAAAATTCTTTATTATATAAGGGAGGCATAAAGAAAAAGGAGGATGTTTATGAAAAGAGAGGAATTGTTGGCGCCACCGTCTTATAATTTAGTTTCTGAAATAGAGAAATATATAGGGGATAAAGATAAGCTTGCTTTAATTTGGCAAGATGATAAAGGGAATAGACGAGAAGTTACATACGCTGAGCTTATGCAAGGTGCGAATAAAATTGGAAACGCTTTTATAAAGAGTGGTCTGCAAAAAGGGGACAAGCTTCTCATTATGATGCCGCGCTTAATTGAAGCGTACATGACGTATATCGCTGCGATTAAAGCAGGATTTGTCGTAATTCCGAGTTCGGAAATGTTACGCAAAAAAGATATCGAATATCGCATTGGACATGGGGAAGTAAAAGCGATTGTAAGTTATGAACCATACATTGGACAGTTTGATGATATAGAAGCGATGGAATCTCTTCAAAAATTCGTTCTGAGCGAGCAGTCAGTAGATGGATGGATTAATTTAAAAACAGCGTTAGAAACAGAAAGTGATATGCTGGAAATGGCGAAGACAGATAAAGAAGATATGGTCTTTTTATCTTACACGTCAGGGACGACAGGAAACCCAAAAGGTGTTGTTCATACGCATGCGTGGGCATACGCTCATTTACGTACGAGCGCTCCAAATTGGCTCGGAATTGAAGAGAATGATGTTGTGTGGGCGACGGCTAGTCCAGGCTGGCAAAAGTGGATTTGGAGCCCGTTTTTAGCAACTCTCGGATCAGGAGCAACAGGATTTGTATACAACGGTAAATTTGAACCGAAAACATACTTAAATTTATTAGACGATAATAAGGTGAATGTGCTTTGTTGTACGCCGACTGAGTATAGATTAATGGCAAAAGTAGAGAATTTAAGCCAGTACAATTTAGAAGCGTTACATAGCGCTGTATCAGCAGGTGAGCCGTTAAATAGAGAAGTCATTGAAACGTTCCAAAAGCATTTTCATATTACAGTCAGAGACGGCTATGGGCAAACGGAAAATACATTGCTTGTTGGTGTAATGAAAGGGATGGATATTAGACCAGGATCAATGGGAAAACCAACGCCAGGCAACCACGTTGATATCGTAAATGAAGAAGGTATTCCAGTTACAGTGGGCGAAGTTGGTGATATCGCAGTTCACATTGAAACGCCAGCCCTCTTTAAACAATATTATAAAGATGATGAGCGCACAGCGATGCAATTCCGCGGTGATTATTATATTACTGGCGATAAAGCGAAGAAAGATGAAGACGGTTATTTCTGGTTTGAAGGGCGCGGTGATGATATTATTATTAGCTCTGGTTATACAATCGGGCCATTTGAAGTAGAAGACGCGCTTGTAAAACATCCTTACGTAAGAGAGTGCGCAGTTGTCGCAAGCCCTGATGAAATTCGCGGAAGTGTCGTGAAGGCATTTATCGTATTAAGAGAGAATATAGAAAAGAACGAAGAAACATTAATTCCAATACTCCAACAACACGTCAAAGAACTCACTGCACCATATAAATACCCTCGCAAAATTGAATTTGTAGATGAACTACCAAAAACGATTTCTGGAAAAATTCGCCGTATTGAACTTAGAAAACAAGAGATGGAGATTCCGTCAAAATAATTTCGAAAATAGTTGAATGAACTGTAAACTATATGATATTATAAAAACGAACATAAGTTCGTGTTTATAAACTAAAAAAAGAGGTGTCCGTATGATTGTAGGTATTAATCCGTATTTAGTTTTAGATGGTAATGGGCAAGAAGCTGTACAATTTTATAAAGAGGCGTTAGATGCAAAAGTAGAAGTCATGCAAACTTTTGGTGATATGCCTGAAAATCCAAAATACCCGATTCCAGCTGAAGCGAAAGAGCGCGTTTTACATGCTACTTTAAAAGTTGGTAATACGGACCTTATGATTTCTGATACATTCCCAGGTCAAGGGCATGCAATCGGATCTCAAGTAACAATCGCAATTCAAATTAATAATGCAGAAAAAGCGAAAGAAGTATTCGATAAGTTACAAGAAGGTGGAGAGGTTATTATGCCACTTCAAGAAACATTCTGGAGCCCAGCATACGGACAAGTAAAAGATAAATTTAATATTGAATGGCAAGTTACAACGTCTACTACTGAACAAAAGTAATGTTTAGAAAAGCACCATGTTTTGAAATGGTGCTTTTTTTTATACAATAAAACAAAGGAGATGGGATATATGGGAGAAATTTGGTATGGCGGCACCATTTACACGATGCGAGAAGAGAATGAAAAAGTAGAAGCAATTTATGTTGAAAAGGGTATGATCGTTGATGTCGGGAGTAAAGAAGAGTTAGAAGACCGATATGCTACCGTTAAATTGCACGATTTAGAAGGCAAAACAATGATTCCAGGTCTCGTTGATAGTCATATGCATCTTATTGGGCATGGAGAGAGGTTACTTCGTCTAGATTTATCAAATTGTACATCTTACAGCGAAGTGCTGACTCTCGTTCGGAAACGAGTAGAAGAAGCCCCAAAAGGTTCTTGGATTATTGGGGAGGGCTGGAATGAAAATAATTTTACAGATACAAAGCAAGTTCATGTACGCGACCTAGATGAAATCTCTAAAGAACATCCAATTTTATTAAAGCGAGTTTGTCGTCACGTTACATGGGTGAATTCATACATACTGCAAGAAGCGAACATAACAGAAATGACGCAAGACCCGAAAGGCGGGAAAATCGGTCGTGATTCAGCAAATATGTTAACGGGGCTTTTATATGAACAAGGGCAAGAATCAATTAAACATGTACAACCTGAAATTGATGAAACTTATTTACAAAGGGCTTTGCAAACAGCGATTAAAGACTGTTGGCAATATGGACTCGTTGGTGGGCATACGGAAGATTTAAATTATTACGGTGGCTTTAGAAAAACGCACAATGCGTTTTCTCATGTCATAAAGGATATGCCATTTAAAGCACATTTACTCGTTCACCATGAAGTAGCACATGAACGAAAAGAATATGAAAATGAACACTATATTGAATTTGGTGCGATGAAAATTTTTTCTGACGGTTCTTTTGGCGGAAGAACAGCTTTATTAAGTGAACCGTATGAAGATGCGCAAGAAACCAATGGAGTTGCAATCTTCTCGCGCAAAGAGCTTGCGGAGTTAGTGAAAAAAGCACGAGACTTACATATGCCAGTTGCGATTCATACAATCGGTGATTTATCTCTTGAATATGTCATTGATGCACTTGAATTATATCCACCAGCAGAAGGATTACGCGACCGCATTATTCATTGTCAGCTAGCTCGTGAAGAGTTGATTGAGAGAATGAAACACTTGACGGCTATTATCGATATTCAGCCCGTCTTTCTGTCATCGGACTTCCCGTCAGTCATTGAAAAACTAGGCGAGCATCGTCTTCGTTATGCATACGCGTGGAAGACGTTACTAGAAGCAGGATTACACTGCAACGGTGGGTCTGACGCACCAATTGAACAAGTGAATCCGTTTTTAGGCATATATAGCGCTGTTACACGTAGAAGTTTTATTGACGGTGTATGCTATATGCCAGAGGAAAGATTAACCGTATATGAGGCTGTCTCTCTATTTACGACAGGAAGTGCCTATGCAATCGGAAAAGAAGCGAAACGAGGACAGATTACAAAAGGATATGAAGCGGACTTTACGATATTAGACCGCGATATTTTTGAGATAGAGGCGGAAGAAATAAAAGAGGTACAAACTGCGATGACTGTAATTGATGGGAAGATTGTGTATAGAAAAGATGCGTGAAGATATATCAGCGATTATTAAAGTATATCGATTTCCCGACAGGAAATGACGAAAATAGCGGCCGATAGCGAAAGAAAAAACCGCCGCATTATGGAATATCATAATGCGGCGGTTTTTTTCATGTTATAAAAACGTTCTCTGTACTTTTTCCCAGAAGGAATTGTTTTTCAGTTTAACTGTTTTAATTTGTTTATCGCTTAAGCGTACAACAGCTTTTTCTACTTGTTTAATGCTAAGCGCTTCATTATCCATACCGATAACAGGATAATCGTTACCGTCTGGTCTTAGTTTTAAAGTTAGTGTACGTTCGTGATTTAAAATGAACGGTGAACCGAGCGTACGGTATGTGTTGTTATTTAATGACGCTAGTTCGCTTACTTGGAAGCACGGAATAAGTGGGTCAACAACCGCACCATGTAATGATTTATTGTAAGCTGTACTTCCTGTTGGGGTAGAAACAACTAAACCGTCCCCTCTAAATGTTTCGAAATATAGATCATCAACGTGAACATCTACAACGAACGTTTTAATAATGCTAGAACGTAATGAGAACTCATTTAAACAATGGAAAGATGTGCTACCATCCACATCTACTTCAATTGTTGGATATTTTCGCACTTCAATTTCATTTTTTGTAATTTCTTGAAGGGCTGTATCAACGTGATCAATGTGGAAATCGCAGTAGAAAGAAGTTTCATCTTTCGTAGAAATCCCTGCGTATAAGCAATCTTCTCTAAAACCAGTTTTACGAACGGCTTGCAAGAAAGTTGCATCATCTCCAACACTGACGATAGCGTTTGCATTTTTTGGATGATCTAATATGGTAAATCCATTCTCTTCTAAAATACGATAGATTGGTTTCATTTTTTCAACGAGCGTTGCTTTGTCATCACCATAAAAGAAAAATAAATTGCGACGATCTGCCATTATGTATCCCTCCACTGCAGTTAATTTTCTGTTCTTCGTGCTACATATCATCCAAATACGTTCCCTGATGATATGTTCAAATAATATATTTCGATATAAAATGTCAAAAAACCTTTTTATTTTTAGAAAAATTTTTATATTCAATCTTATGGAATTCTGTTTAATGATGAATAAACTTGTCGATAATGGGTACGGAGTGAAAGGATGATACGTATGAAGTGGTTCGTAATTGGAATAATAATTCTTCTCCTTTTTATTTTGCTTATACTATTGTCGAAAATAAAGCTTAAAGTGACATTTTTATATTCAGAAATGGAAAAGCAATGTTTGTTTCAAGTAAAAATATGGATGGTTCGCTATACATTCGATGTGTTGGAAAGAATTGAAAAGCAACAGAAGAAGACAGGGCAAAAGATTGAGAAAGCTGAAGAAGATGGTGGATTAGATAATAAAATTATAGCGCAACTTGATAGTATAGGGGAACTGATAAAAAAGCTGCAAGAAGTTCATACTATTGTTAAAGATTTTCTCAAACGAGTGAAAATCAATGGTTGGAGATGGCACACGCAAATTGGAGCAGGCGACGCGGCTAGCACTGGAATTGTCACCGGATATGCATGGGGGACAAAAGGAATGGCTGCTGGAGTTGTAGGACAATATATGCATATTGTAGACGTACCAGAATTTGAAATTACTCCTGTTTTTCAAGGAAAAGGATTCGCGTCAAGATGTGAGTTAACGGCATCTTTTCGCATATTTCGTGCTATAAGAACAGGAATCAAATTACTCGTATTTATGAGAAAACAAAGATCTGGTACGACTGAAAAATCTGTTCAAGCATAAGGGGGGATATAGAATGGATCATCCAATTCAAGGTTTAATGACAACCGCAATGCAGCATTTAAAACAAATGACTGATGTAAATACAATTGTAGGCGATCCAATTAAAGCTGCTGATGGAAGTGTAATTCTTACCGTTTCAAAAGTGAGCTTCGGATTTGCCGCTGGTGGAAGTGAATTTGGTAAAATAGAACATTCAGGCCGTCATCCATTTGGCGGGGGAAGTGGTGGAGGAGTTTCTATTAATCCTGTTGCTTTTCTTGTAATAAATGGAGAAGGTGTAAAAGTATTGCATTTAGATAAGCAAACACACGTCATCGATAAAATAATTGAATTAGCGCCACAAGCTGTTGATAAAGTGAAAGAAATGATGGATAAACGAAAAGAAGACGATCCTGAATTTCAAATTTAACGAGTAAAGAAGCTAATCAATGGATTAGCTTCTTTAATTTTTTTGTAAATAAAGCGATTTTATTTGCATTATCGATAGGGACAAACTATCATTTACATTGTACATATTTTGTTTAAATAAGGGAGGATTTTCAAGTGGCAAACGTAACTTTTAAAGGTAACCCAATGACTTTAATTGGAACAGAAGTTAAAGTTGGCGATCAAGCGCCGAATTTCCAAGTATTAGCAAACGACTTATCTCCAGTAAGTTTAGAGACATACAAAGGCGAAGTAAAATTAATTAGTGTTGTACCTTCAATCGACACAGGTGTGTGTGATGCACAAACACGTCGTTTTAACCAAGATGCAGCAGGTATTGAAAACGCGAAAGTATTAACAATTAGCGCTGACTTACCATTCGCTCAAAAACGCTGGTGTGCAGCAAACGGTTTAGAAAATGTTGTTACACTTTCTGACCACCGCGACCTTTCATTCGGTGAAGCTTACGGCTTAGTAATGAAAGAGCTTCGTTTACTTGCTCGTGCGGTATTCGTAGTAGATAGCAACGACAAAGTAGTTTACGCAGAATACGTAAGCGAAGGTACAAGCCATCCAAACTATGAAGCAGCATTAGAAGCAGCTAAATCGGCAAAATAATGTGAAGGAAGATGACCTCTTTGTAAGAGGTCGTCTTCTCTCATATATTGCTATATGGAATCGATATACGAGAGAAGACGTTACATCATACATCACTGAAAAGGGAGCTCTTAAAAAAGGGGTCGCTTTTTCTTTTGGGAAAAAATCAGATTATGGTATGATATAAGTTATGTGTAAAAGAGAGAAGGAGGAATGTACGTGAGTCAGACAGTAGAAACATTATTTTCTATTTTTGATTCTTCTGCGGTAGTTTTACGTAAAGAATTAGATGTAACATATTTAGAGGCGCTTGTAGAAACAGGTGATAACCTGTTTGAAGGAGCGATTTTACAAGAGGAATTATCTGAATCAGCAATTGAAAGGCTGAATCGTGAATATAGTACGTTTAATGAAGAAACATATAAAGGTGAAGAAATTCGTAAAGCATTTCAGTTAGCCATCTTAAAAGGAATGAAAGAAGGCGTACAAGCAAATCACGAAATGACGCCTGATGCAGTTGGTATGTTTATGAGCTACCTATTCCATAAATTTATGAAGGGTCAAAATGAAATTACTGTGTTAGATCCTGCAATTGGAACAGGTAACTTAATGACGACAGTGTTCAATAGCGCTCAAGAAAACGTTACGGTGAGTGGATTTGGTGTAGAAGTGGATGAAGTGTTAATTAAACTTGCTTTAGTAAATGCGAATTTACAAAAGCATGCAATCGAATTCTTCCATCAAGATGGACTAGCACCACTTTATATCGATCCAGTTGATGCAGTCGTTTCAGATTTACCGATTGGTTATTATCCAAATGAAATCGGTGCAAGTGAATATAAGTTAAAAGCAGATGAAGGAATGTCATATGCCCACCACTTATTTATTGAACAAAGTGTGAAACATACGAAAGAAGGCGGGTACTTATTCTTCTTAGTACCGAACTTCATTTTTGAAAGTGATCAAGCACCAAAATTACATGCATTTATTAAAGAAACATGCTTTATTCAGGGGTTATTACAGCTACCTGTTTCCATGTTTAAAAACGAGAAAAATGCAAAAAGTATATTTGTTCTTCAAAAGAAAGGCCCTAGTGTAACGATGCCAAAACAGGCGTTATTAGTGGAGTTACCTAAATTCTCCAACATGAAGGCGATGGAAGACATTATGGACCAATTAAATACTTGGTTTGCAACGCATAAATAAGGCTAGGTATATGTAACAGGGTTAGTGATTCATGTAGTACAGTTTTATATGATATGTCATATTTTTAAATGTATACTAGATTAAACTGAATTTTTTTGAAATCTGTAATATATATTTTTTCTTGGTGTTACAATTTTTTCACTTGAAATATATGTCGTACGATGTTTAAATTAAAATCGTGAGTATAAAATTTGCTAAGAATGAAACGTTTTCATATTTAGTGAATTTGATCAGATAAAATCGAGCGGTTTGTGGAAACATCCACACAACTACCAAGAGAAAAAGGGGCGAAAGACTAGATGTCAAAAATCATCGCGATTAACGCAGGAAGCTCTTCCTTAAAATTCCAATTATTTGAAATGCCAAGTGAAACAGTATTAACAAAAGGTTTAGTAGAACGTATCGGTTTAGAAGATAGTATCTTCACTATTACTGTAGATGGCGAAAAACAAAAAGAAGTTACAAACATTCCAGATCACGCAGTAGCAGTTAATATGCTTCTTAACAAATTAACTGAAAACGGAATCGTTAAATCTCTAGATGAGATTGGCGGTATCGGTCACCGTGTTGTTCACGGCGGCGAAAAATTTGCTGACTCTGTTTTAATTACTGATGAAGTATTAGCTGATATCGAAGAATTAAGCGATTTAGCACCACTTCATAACCCAGCAAACGTTGTTGGTATTAAAGCATTCCAAGAAGTATTACCAAACGTACCAGCAGTAGCAGTATTCGATACAGCATTCCACCAAACAATGCCGGAATCTGCATTCCTATACAGCTTACCATATGAGTACTATGAAAAGTTCGGCATCCGTAAATACGGTTTCCACGGAACTTCTCATAAATATGTAACTGAGCGTGCGGCTGAACTATTAGGTCGTCCACTTGAAAGCTTAAGCTTACTTTCTTGTCACTTAGGTAACGGTGCAAGTATCGCAGCAGTAGAAGGCGGTAAATCTATCGATACTTCTATGGGCTTCACTCCACTTGCTGGTGTAACAATGGGTACACGTTCTGGTAACATTGACCCTGCGTTAATTCCATACATCATGGAAAAAACAGGCCAAACAGTAGAAGAAGTAGTTAACGTATTAAACAAGAAGAGTGGTATGTTAGGTCTTACTGGTTACTCTAGTGACCTACGTGACATCATTGCGAAAGAAGAAGAAGGCGACCACCGTGCGAAAGTAGCACTTGATGTATTCGTAAGCCGTATCCACAAATACATCGGTTCTTACACTGCTCGTATGAAAGGTGTAGACGCAATCATCTTCACAGCTGGTGTAGGTGAAAACAGTGCAATTATTCGTGAGCGCGTATTAGAAGGCCTTGAGTACATGGGCGTATACTTCGATGCAAAACGCAATAACGTATTCGGTGAGGAAGCATTCATCAACTTCCCACACTCTCCAGTAAAAATTATTGTAATTCCAACTGACGAAGAAGTTATGATTGCTCGTGACGTACTACGTCTTGGAAACATTGGTTAATATATGAAAAGAAAGACGAGATCCTATAGGATCTCGTCTTTTTTCTTTTTGACATAGTTTAAAATTCCATCTGGATATAGTACTTTTTTCTTCTGAATGAATGCTGTAATGGGAATCCATTTCGCATACGATACGGTTTGCTCATCTTGTATATTCATTTTTTTCATTTCATATAGTGATGTGTCTAATAAGCGTAGAGAATATAGTTGGATGATTTCATGACCAATTTCTCCGTCAAGATGAAAGATATTTTCTACACAACCTAAATAATTGATGATTTCCACTTCTGTATGAAGCTCTTCTTTATATTCACGAATAACGGTATGTGCTGATTTTTCACCAAGTTCAATTGAACCGCCGATAGGTCGGTAATATGTTTCATCTGCTGTACTATATTCTTGTACGAGAAGGCGACCGTCATGTATAGCAATGCCAAAAGCTTTTGCACGTGGATACATATACAACCACTCCTTATTTATTTTGTATAAGGATGATTATAATGCAGTGTGTGATAAAAGTGTCATGTATTTAAGAATGTGGTTTAATCGTAATCCCATCGAATAAGTCTCCCCAAAATGCTTCATTGTACTGAAATACATCCATAATAGGACATTTTATAACACAAATATTTTGTAATCCCCAATCTTCTTCCGTAACAGTTGGTACATCTTCAGGAATGAGTAATAGAACGGAGAATGTATGTGTAACGATTTGAGATAAAATGTGTTCCAAGGAACGTGCTTCTTCGTATGTTCCTCCAGTTCGAATAAATAATGTGGATTCTGCCGTCTCAATTGTATTTAGAAAACGATTAATTCGATGCTCATAGTTTAACTTAATTTCTGTATAAGAAGGCCAAGAAGTTGGTGTGTTTACATCTGTTTTAAAGTCGTGGCAAGAGTCAATTTCATATAGGTTGTCACGGAGTCTTAATTTTGCACCATCATCCCAAAATGAGATGAAGGATAAGTTTTCGAACTGTAAAAAACGGTCAAATCGATTTTGTAATAATACATTCACTTTTTCTAATGAAGGGCTTAGCATAAAATCAATAACGCCAAAAAATGGTGATAATTCGAATTGATATAAAGCCCAAGCAGGCCAGCAGTTTTGACCTAAGCTGAATACCGCATGATATTCTTTTTTTATATCGGATAGATTCATGTGATTCATCTCATCCTTTTTGTTACTATTTTATGCTACTCAAAAATGGTATGTGAATAAAGATAGACAAGCATATTTGCAAAGAATAAGCAGAAATATGTTACAATAGAAAAAAATCGAACGAGGTGGTTGTTACGATGCGATCGAAGCGAGAACAAGCCATTTTAGACAATATAAAAGAATGGGAATTGCAATTAGTTGAGCAAGAAGCGACTGACTTTCAAAAAGTGTTTGATAAATGGGTACATACCACAATTGCGAAATTACCTGAGAAAAAACGAAAAGATTTCTTTACGAAAGCAGATGGATGGCTCTTTCATTTGCATGCATTGATTCAAAGTTCACAATCGCAGTTAGAGGCGCGTAATCGTATTTTAGGAACGTCGAGATTATTTGATGAATCGATTGAGCAACTAGAGGATTTAAAAGCATTATCTATTGATCAATTAACATACATAGCAGAGCAGCAAACAGCACGACATCGCTTATATTCATTCGTACAAGGCGGAGCAACGGGTGCTGGAGGGTTATTATTATTAACAGCTGATTTCCCGGTTATGATTGCGTTAAATGTGAAGGCTGTCCAACTTATTGCAACATCATTTGGGCATGATGTAAACAAGCCTTATGAAATGATGCTTGCATTAAAGGTCTTTCATGCGTCCTTACTACCAGGAAGACTTCAGCAATACGCATGGTACAATTTACTGCAAGAGCTAGAGCAAGAGGATTCGTTCTTCTACGAAGGAGACGAAGCGGTATTACAACCAGCTTCTACTGAAGTTGTGTTAAAACAAATTTTGAAAACATTTTCGATTTATGCGCTTCGTCGTAAATTATTCCAAGGTATTCCGGTAATTGGAATGGCAATCGGGTCTACAGTAAATTATCGCTTAACAAGAAACGTAACGGAATTTGCAAATAGATTTTATCAAGTGCGCCATATAGTCGAGAAGGAAAAAAGAGCGTAAAAAAAGCGAGAGGCCGAAGCCTTTCGCTTTTTTAATTTGTTGCATGCTTTTTGGACATTGGAATAGATACTGGTTGCTTTTCTTCTGCTTTTTCTGTTTTTGGATAATAAATTAAATCCAATGTTTTTGCCTGTACGGCAATCGAAAGAATAGTAAAAGCAATTTCTGTCCAATTTAAATAATATAATGAAAGCGCAAGAACAATCGCGTCAAAGACGAAGAAAATTTGCCCAATTGTAAAACGTGTTTTTTTACTTAATACAATTGTTAAAATATCGTCTCCACCGGTTGCACCGCCAAATCGCAATATAAAACCGAGTCCAATACCAGCTAACGCACCGCCAACTACTGCAGCTATAAATAAATTGTTTGATAAATCGACCGTAAATGGAGAATAATTTTCCATAAGAGAATAAAATACTCCGAATGAAATTGAACCTAAGAATGAATAGCCAACCATTTTTCTACCTAACAATGAAGCACATAGTAGAATAATTGGGATATCCATCATTACAGTTGAAATAGATGGTGAAATATCATAAAAATTTTGGATGAATAGTGCGATACCTACAAAGCCACCTTCTGTTAAGTGGTTTTGGAAGTGAATGTGATATAGCGCTGCTGCTAAAATAAATGAACCGATTAAAACCATAAAAACTTCTTTAATAATTTGTCGACTTTGGATGTTCCTCATCGTTATTCCTTCTTTCCGTAGTTAGTAGTCCTTTTTGTGTTGTAAACTAACTACGAGCTCACATGTAGCTTCAGTTAGTTTACGAAAAAAACTAACTACGCTATATGTCGCTGAAGAAATAACGAATAATCCTCTCGTCCATCAATTCTCCCTACTTTCGTTTTAGTTTAAGTCTTAAAACGACTAAACAAAACGTGGAGTAGGATTCTTCATTTAGCAATCCTGCTCTTCTTTGTTTTGTTTAGCTAGTAACAATTAAGTCCTAAACAAAACGCTATGTGTAAGAAGAGTCTTTTTTTTGCCAAATTATCCTTCGGGCAATCATAATTTCCCCACTCTCGTATTTTTTTCGCTAGACTAAAGTATCTGAGCTGAAAAATACGCTACGTGTATGATTCGTCAATACGATGCCACATGCTCCTTCGAGCGATCATGATATCAAAATCCCTTCCTTCAAGATTTATATTATTATATCATACTTTCAAAAAATGTATGCGGATGGAAACCGACAATAAACGGAGGAAATCTACAAAAATTGTTATGTTTAAATATTTTTGTAGAAAAGCCTAAGTTATTTTGCAGAATTGGACAGTTTTTTAGTTTGTCCAATAAGTAAGAAAAGAAGAGTTTTTATTCAGTTGTATTCTTATCATCACTTTTATCTTTAAAAAACGCATCCCAGCTAATCACACTTAAAAAAGTTAAAGCGATAATAACGAAAGCACGCATAAGTTTGAACCTCCTTTTGTACATAGTATATGAATCGTTCACTTTGGAATGTGTCATTTTTTTACAAGTCTTAACTATTATGAGATTATATTAATATAGATGGATGAAAGGGGGAATGAGAATATGCTAAAAGACATGTTCAAAAGAAAAGAATTAACATGTGTTATATGTCAGAAAAGGATTGAATATGAAGAAGAGCTTGTTGCTTTTGTAAAGTTGCCGAAAGAAAGAAGGATATTAGTTGGCCCGTTTGATGTGTGCTTGGCGAAAACAGCACAAGAGATATATTGTAAATCGTGTTACGACAAAAAAGCATGACCCAAAATAATTGAGGGGCATGCTTTTTTTATTGGTGTGCTTTCCCCTCAGATACGTTTTGGGTGAGTCGATACCAAAGCCAAAGGTCATTAATGATGGAAGCGAGATCGGCAATTTCTGAATTCAGTTTGCAAGAAATTTCGAAGTCTTCTTCGTTATTTAAATGATGCTGTTTTGCATTAATATAATGTTCGAGTTCTTTTATACGATCAGGAATCTTTCCGCGAACTTGTTCCCATTTTAATAAAATTGCATGTTGCATTTTTTCGGGGATATCTTCCCAGTTTTCTTGTAAATGCGGAATTTCAATTCCTAGATGTTCATCGTATAAGAAATACTTTTTCATAAGTTCACCCCCGTTTTCTTGCTTATATTGTACATAAAAACAGAAAGAAGTTCGACGGAATTGTTTGAAAAAATTTGAAAATGACTCTTGATACATTTTGTAAAAGGTGTTAAAGTGTGAATTATTATAAAAGAAAATGAATATTTATTCTTTAGGGGGATGCAAAATGGAGAAGAAGAAAGTTGTATTAGCATATTCTGGGGGTCTTGATACTTCCGTTGCAATTAAATGGTTACAAGAGAAGAATTATGATATTATCGCGCTTTGTTTAGACTTAGGGGAAGGTAAAGACTTGGCATTTGTAAAAGAAAAGGCACTTTCAGTAGGTGCAATTAAATCATATATGATTGATGTTCAAGAAGAATTTGCAAATGAATATGCATTGATGGCGATGCAAGCGCACACGTTATACGAAGGGAAATACCCTCTCGTTTCAGCGTTATCACGTCCGCTTATCGCGAAGAAATTAGTAGAGATTGCAGAACAAGAAGGAGCGACTGCAGTTGCGCATGGATGTACAGGGAAAGGGAATGATCAAGTTCGTTTTGAAGTTTCTATTCAAGCGTTAAATCCTTACTTAGAAGTGATTGCGCCTGTACGTGAATGGAAATGGTCACGTGAAGAGGAAATTGCATATGCAAAAGAAAACAATGTACCAATTCCGATTAATTTAGATAGCCCATTTTCAATCGATCAAAACTTATGGGGACGCAGCAATGAATGTGGCATTTTAGAAGATCCATGGGCAGCGCCGCCAGAAGATGCATATGAGATGACATTGGCATTAGAAGATACACCGAATAAACCCGAGTTTGTAGAAATCGGTTTTGAAGCAGGCGTACCGACTACTTTAAATGGTACTGCCTATCCACTTTCAGAACTTATTAAAACGTTAAATGCACTTGCTGGAAAACATGGTGTTGGACGTATCGATCACGTTGAAAATCGCCTTGTTGGTATTAAATCACGTGAAGTATATGAATGCCCAGCTGCAATGACATTAATTACGGCTCATAAGGAACTGGAAGATTTAACACTCGTAAAAGAAGTAGCGCATTTTAAACCGATGATTGAGCAGAAAATAACAGAACTTATTTATAACGGTTTATGGTTCTCGCCTTTAAAACAAGCGCTTAACGCTTTCTTACAAGAAACGCAAAAGAATGTAACAGGTATAGTGCGTGTGAAATTATTTAAAGGCCATGCGATTGTAGAAGGACGTAAATCTGAGTACTCTTTATACGATGAAAAACTAGCAACATATACTGCCCAGGACGAGTTTAATCATGATGCAGCAGTTGGATTCATTTCATTATTCGGTTTACCAACAAAAGTATACAGCCAAGTGAATCAAAAGAAGGTGGAAGCGTGAGCAAACTTTGGGGCGGACGTTTTACAGAAGAAGCGGAAGCATGGGTTGAAGAGTTTGGAGCGTCTATCTCCTTCGATCAACAATTAGTAAATCAAGATATAAACGGGAGTATTGCACACGTAACGATGCTAGCAAAGCAAGGCATTGTTACGAAAGAAGAAGCCGAAAAAATAAAGATAGGTCTTCAATATTTATTAGAAGAAGCGAAACAAAATAAATTGCATTTTGCAGTTGAAGCGGAAGACATTCATTTAAATATCGAAAAGATGTTAATTGAACAAATCGGTGAAGTAGGAGGAAAACTTCATACTGGCCGAAGCCGTAATGATCAAGTGGCGACTGATATGCATTTATATTTAAAAGAAAAAGTAGAACATATTATAAAAGCTACAAAACAATTGCAAACTGTTCTTGTTCATCAAGCAGAAAATAATATTGAAACAATTATGCCTGGTTATACGCATTTGCAGCGTGCGCAGCCGATTTCATTTGCACATCATATTCTCGCTTACTTTTGGATGTTAGAGCGCGATGTGAACCGTTATGAAGATTCGTTAAAGCGTATTAACATTTCCCCATTAGGAGCAGGAGCGTTAGCTGGGACAACATTCCCGATTGACCGAGAATATAGCGCGGAGCTTCTTGGATTTAATGGAATCTATGAAAATAGTTTAGATGCAGTAAGCGATCGTGATTTCATACTGGAGTTCCTAAGTAATTCATCCATGCTCATGATGCACTTATCACGCTTTTGTGAAGAACTTATTTTATGGAGTAGCCAAGAGTTTCAATTTATTGAAATGAGCGACCAATACGCAACGGGAAGCAGCATTATGCCGCAAAAGAAAAATCCAGATATGGCGGAACTAATCCGCGGTAAAACAGGCAGAGTGTACGGTAATTTATTTAGTTTACTTACAGTCATGAAAGGATTACCGCTCGCTTACAATAAAGACTTGCAAGAAGATAAAGAAGGAATGTTTGATACAGTAAAAACAGTAGAAGGCTGCCTTCATATTATGGCAGGCATGCTAGAGACGATGACTGTAAACAAAGAAAAGATGGGGCAAGCTGTGACGCAAGATTTCTCTAACGCAACAGAAATTGCTGACTATTTAGCAAACAAAGGACTACCATTCCGTCAAGCTCATGAAATTGTTGGAAAGCTAGTGCTACACTGCACACAAAAAGGAATTTATTTAGTAGATGTACCACTTGAAACGTATAAAGAAATGAGCTTGTTATTTGAAGAAGATTTGTATGAAGTTCTTTCACCATATGCCGCTGTAAAGCGCCGTAATAGTGCTGGCGGGACTGGATTTGAACAGATTGAAAAAGCTTTGGAGAAGGCGAAGGGGTTAGTTGGAGAGTTTGTTGGAAGTTGATTGATAAGAAAGAAGGTACGCTAACCTTAGTAGAGGAAAGCGTACCTTCTTTGTGATTTTTACAGCTTAAAATGAATCATACTTATGTCGATCTTCCGTAATTCGAATATATTCAATATCCATTAAATCTCGTAGTAATGCACCATTACTTAGTTCCACACCATGTTTCTCTTTGAAATGTGTACGAATTGTATCTAACATTTCAATTTCTTTTCCGTTCACATCTAAAATAATACGTTCAGAATCATCCATATAGCATCCTCCTTTTTTAAACATATATATTTTGTCCGTCTATTTCTAAAAAATGTATGTTAATGTAATGTTAGGAAATAAGAAAGGAATGGAAAATGAGGCGTATTTATTTTATAGGGGTAATTTTGTACACGCTAATCGTATTACACGCTGCATTCCCAAACATCTTTTCATTTGAGGATGTAGAAACAGTACATGTTGGGATATTTATCTTTACTCTATTTATAGTAGATTGCTGTATTTCAATATGGCTTTCGAAAAGAAAACATGTACAAGATAAAAATGAAATGGAACGAAAAAAGAGAAAACGTTCCTTTTGGATGACGACGTATTGTTTTACTTTAGCGATTGCTGCTACTTTTTTTAGTGAGAATATCCCATTAGAAAGATTAAATATTGGATTTGGAGCGTTCGTATTTGCATATTATTTTTTCATGCATTTTCTTCCTTATATGAAAGAAAAGAGAGGAGAAGAGGAAGATCCACTTGTAGAAGAAGCGAGAGAACGAGAGCATAAGAGAATAGAAGAAGACATAAAGAAACTCGGAGAACAAAAATGGTATTTAAAATCTAAAATCATATATGTTCTTTGCTTTATCACACCGCCAATCGGTTATTTGTATGTATTCTTCCTTCGTAAAAAAATGACAAAAGATGCAAAGCAATCTTATTTAACGGTAGCGACGATTATGATGGCATTATGGTCTTTAAAATTTCTTCCACCTTATGTATTAGCAATTACTATTGTTATTGTGGCTTGTCTTGTGTTTATAGTAAAATATGTAAAATAAAAAACACCAAGCCCATGTAGACTTGGTGTTTTATTTATAAATTAAAGATCACCTTGCTCCTCATCACCACGAACAACAAGGACATCGCATTTCGCATAGCGAATAATATGTTCAGAGACGCTACCAATTAGGAAACGCTCAACAGCATTTAAACCAGTTGCACCACACATAATTAAATCTACTTTATGGTTTGGAGCGATTTCTTTTGAAATTTTAGATTTAGGATTACCAAATTCTAATACAGTCTCAATTTTTTCAAGGCCAGCTTCAAGCGCAGTTTTTTTGTAGTCTTCTAATAAGTCTTCTGCAAATAGATTTGCACGTTCAGCAATTGCACGGCTATAAGCTTCTACTGCTGAGTATGCTTTTACATCAACGATATGAGCAATTGTTAATGTTGCATTGTTGCGTTTTGCGACTTGAATTGCTTTTTTAAAGGCTTTTTCTGCTTCTTTAGAACCATCCACCGCGATTAAAATATTTGTATATGTATTATTCATAGTAAATTCCTCCCAATCATTTTTATTACCGTTTACAACTTTATTATAAAACAAATTTTGGTAATGTGCTTGCCAGAAACGTTACAGAATTTCGAAAACTCTGTTTCAATTCATTTTAGTTGTAATTGGTGAGAGAACTTGTTACATATGAACTATAGCAATTTAAAAGGAGGGCATGTTTGTGAGACACGCGCTCATTACAGCCGGTACGAAAGGTTTAGGAAAGCAAGTAACAGAAAAGTTATTGGCTAAAGGCTATTCAGTAACAGTAACATATCATAGCGATATAGCTGCTATGAAAAAGATGAAAGAAACATATAAAAATATGGAAGAGCGTCTACAATTCGTGCAAGCGGATGTCACGAAAAAAGAAGATTTACATAAAATAGTAGAAGAGGCGATAAGCCGTTTTGGCAAAATTGACTTTTTAATTAATAATGCTGGTCCATATGTATTTGAACGTAAAAAGTTAGTCGATTATGAAGAAGACGAATGGAATGAAATGATTCAGGGTAATTTAACAGCGGTGTTTCATTTGTTGAAACTTGTCGTTCCAATTATGAGAAAACAGAACTTTGGCCGTATTATTAATTACGGATTCCAAGGGGCAGATAGCGCACCGGGATGGATTTATCGTTCGGCTTTTGCAGCAGCGAAAGTAGGACTTGTTTCATTGACGAAAACAGTTGCTTATGAAGAAGCAGAATATGGTATTACTGCAAATATGGTATGTCCTGGTGATATTATTGGTGAAATGAAAGAAGCGACAATTCAAGAAGCACGTCAGTTGAAAGAACATAACACACCAATTGGTAGATCTGGAACGGGTGAAGATATCGCAAGAACGATTTCGTTTTTATGTGAAGACGATTCCGATATGATTACTGGCACAATTATTGAAGTAACTGGTGCAGTAGATGTTATTCATAGACATCGATAGAGCAAAATAAAGTGAAGTTTCTAATAATTGGACAGTTTATCCTGTATGCAAAGAGGTGCGGATAATACTGTCCTTTCATGTAAGATTAAATCTATCGGAAAACTTGTATTATTTTTTGTCAAATATTGAAATATTATGTTAAAATATAAGAGCGTAGAAAGCGCTTTAAAAAATGATTCAGGGGTCATTTCATAACTCAAGGGGGAACTAATAATGCGTATCGGTATTCCAACAGAAATTAAAAACAATGAAAACCGCGTGGCAATGACGCCAGCGGGAGCGGTACATTTAGTACAAAATGGTCATGAAGTTTTTGTTCAAAAAGGAGCAGGTTTAGGATCTGGCTTTACAGATGAAGAATACGTACAAGCTGGTGCGAAACTTGTTGAAACTGCTGAAGAAGCATGGAATCAAGATATGGTTATGAAGGTAAAAGAGCCAGTTGCAAGTGAATACGGCTATTTCCGTGAAGGTTTAATTTTATTCACATACTTACACTTAGCTCCAGAGCCAGAATTAACGAAAGCATTAATTGATAACAAAGTTGTATCAATTGCATATGAAACAGTACAATTAGACAATCGTTCACTACCATTACTTGCACCTATGAGTGAAGTAGCTGGTCGTATGTCTGCACAAATCGGTGCACAATTCCTTGAGAAAAACAAAGGTGGTAAAGGTATTTTACTTGCAGGCGTTCCAGGGGTAAAACGCGGCAAAGTAACAATTATTGGCGGTGGTCAAGCTGGTACAAACGCAGCGAAGATCGCAGTAGGTTTAGGTGCAGATGTAACAATCATCGACTTAAGTGCAGAACGTCTTCGTCAACTAGATGATATTTTCGGTAACCAAGTAAAAACGTTAATGTCTAATCCATACAACATTGCAGAAGCTGTAAAAGAATCTGACCTTGTAATTGGTGCAGTATTAATTCCAGGTGCAAAAGCGCCAAAACTTGTAACAGAAGAAATGATTCAATCAATGGAACCAGGTTCTGTCGTTGTAGATATCGCGATTGACCAAGGTGGTATTTTCGAAACAACTGACCGTATTACAACTCATGACAACCCAACTTACGAAAAACATGGTGTTGTTCATTATGCAGTTGCTAATATGCCAGGTGCGGTTCCACGTACATCAACTCTTGCATTAACAAACGTAACAGTACCATATGCAGTACAAATTGCGAACAAAGGCTACAAAGATGCTTGCCTAGGTAACACTGCATTACTAAAAGGTATTAACACATTAGACGGATATGTAACATTCGAAGCAGTTGCAGAAGCGCACGGCTTACAATACGCTGATGCGAAAGAACTTCTTGAAAAAGCTCCTGCTTTATCATAATAGAAATACATTCGAGACCTTCCTTTATGAGGAGGGTCTTTTTTTATGGAGAAATAACATGTGAATAATTGTTATTTATTGGTGTAAATCGATTTTTATTATGATAATTTAGAATTATATAACAAAAAGAGGAGATTCAATGGGGAGCAAAAAGAGGAAGAAAAAGCAAGTTAAGAGACAAAAGTATATGAAGAGAAAACAGGAACAGAACATACCTCTTTCAAAAAAAGTAGTCCTTATGATAGAAAAAGTATTTCGGTATATTTGTATGTTCTTGTATGTAATTTTTTGTGTGTTTTTATGTGGGATGGTTAAAAGTTTGGGGATAACCCCTAATGTTATTGAAGGTATTTTTGGCGTTATGCTTGTTATGGTAGAAGGAATCTTATTCTTTATATTATTTGATAAGGTTTGGCCTAGTCATGAAAGTAAAAAAGATAGAAAAAGAAGCGGAAAATCTTCATCCAATTCAAGCTCATCAAGTGGATTCGGTGACTACAGTAGCAACGATTGTAGCAGCTCAAGTGATGGTGGAGGAGATTGCGGAGGTGGTGGAGACTAAGTTAGTTTTTCAGAAGAACGACTAATGAAAGGGTGAGACGGAATATGGAAACTGTGAACTTAATAGAATTAACAAAGGACATTCAAGATCAACATAAAAACTTCGTCGTTTCAAATATAAATAGTCATTGCTTACGAATCGCTGTATTTACTGGTGAATATGATTGGCACTATCATTCTAATTCAGATGAATTATTTATTGTGTTAGAGGGAGAATTACTTATTGATTTTGAAGATGGAGAAACAGCGGTATTAAAGCCGAATGATTCTATCTTAATTCCAGCATGCAGGATTCATAGAACGAGAGCATTAAAGAGAACGGTAAATCTTTGTTTTGAACATATAGAGGCGGATACGATTAAAGTGGAGCAATTATGAAAAAATTATCTGTAGCCGAGTATAGAAAAATCCTTCCGATTTTAGAAAGCCATACAAAAACGACGACGTTTGCTTATGCGGTATGTGATCAAGTGATAGATGGTGATGTTTTTGTAAACGAGAAGTTAACAGCAGGAATAATTCGTACAGCGAATGGCATTTATTATTTATTTGGTCATACTGATGATCAAAATTACAACGAAGATTTATTTTCTTTTATAAAAAAGGCTATTGAAAAAACAGAGAAGAGATTTACATTGTTCTCTTCGAGTGACGAGTGGGAAATGATGGTTGAAGAGCGTTTTAGTAATGTGCTTCGGAACATTCCACGAATGAAGTTTCAAAGCGTAACCTTTGAAGAGAGAAAACGAGATGCAAACAAAAATACATATGAAGTGAAGCGTATTGATAAAAGTGATATAGAACGAAGTAATGAATTTACAGAGGCGTATTATAAAGAATATTGGGGATCAACTGAGGCATTTTTAAATAATGGCTTTGGGTTTTGTATAGAACAAGATGGGATGATTGTAGCTGAATGTGTTTCGATATTTAACGGGAATGGATTTGCTGAAATTGATATTGTGACGCATGAAGCATATCAAGGAAAAGGATTAGCCCAAGCTGTTGCAACACGGTTCATTGAACATTGCATGCAAAATGATATTACACCGTGCTGGGATTGTTATGTAGATAATATTTCTTCTCAAAAATTAGCTAACAAATTAAGTTTTCATAATCCGATAGAATATAGTTTATTTGTGCGTAAGAAAATGGGGGAATAAAAATGAATGTGGAATTAACGAGATTTAAAGTGAAGCCTGGTAAAAGTCATCGTGTAGATGAATGGATGCAGCTTCTTAATGACAATATGAAAGAAGTGCTTTTGACATTAAACGACGAAAAGATGTACGTTGAGACAATTTTCCGGGAAATAAGAGATGGAGAAGAGCACTTATATTGGTATTCTGTGCAAGGGGAAGGCGGGGCTCTTGTCGGAAATTCTCATCATGAAATTGATAAAAAGCATTTGGAGTTTTGGTATGAATGTATTGATGAAGAAGCACCGTCTGTTGATATGAAAACAGAAGTCGTTATGATTCAAGATGTTGTGAAAGAAGCGATGAAATAATAGAATAGTATTTTTGAGAGAAGCACATCAAAATGGATGTGCTTTTTTATTTTGAAAAAAATTATAGAAAAGCTGTATACATTTTACGCTCTCAAACGTTGAGTATATAGAAAGGAGAGCTAGATGAGCCATGATACATTTGAATCGTTATTAATAGAGAAGTCAAAAGCTGTGTTTGGATACTTAATTAAGATTGGAGCAAATAGAAAAGAAGCAGAAGATATTGTACAAGATACGTTGTATAAAGCTTTATTGCTTATGGAGGAAATACCGTTAGAGCATTTAACACCGTGGCTATTTAGAGTCGCAATCAATCAACACCGAGATTTACACCGGAAAGAAAAAAGACTAAATCCCATTGCGATTGAATCTGTCGTTCTTATTGGTCAAAAGTCATTAGATGAAGTGCTTTTAATAAGTGAATTACAAGGTGAGGTACAAGAAACATTGGAGACGATGACGGAGGATTATCGTCATATTTTACTGTTGAAATATGAATATGAACTATCTTATAAGGAAATTTCCATTTTATTAAGTATGAAAGAAGAAACAGTGAAAACAAGTTTGTACCGTGCAAGAAATCAATTTAAAAAAATGTATAGGAGGAGAAACGATGAGTCGGAAGGACTTTGATTTGAATATGGATGATAAGCAGATGAAAGTTTTGATGAAGAGAGCGAAGCGGAAGCAAATTTGGAGGAATTGGCTTATTTCTATTTGTGCGTCCATTATTGTTATAGTAAGTTTGTTTTTGGGAGCAGCTTACTTTTCTCAGCAAACGTTTAGAAAAATGGAAAGAGAAATGAATGCACTACATATGGTTCAAGGGCCTAATATCCGTTTCAGCGGAAGTATGTATTTAAGCCTTGGTATGACAGGAAGTACAGTAATATATAACTCTTATAAAAATATAGCCGGTCAACCAGTGAAATGGGTAAATGATATATACGAATCTGGTATATGGGATTATAGTATGAAACACTACAATGGTGAGCTTGTTAGTTTAGATGAGGAAAAAAGAGGTGAAGAGACTGTTACGATACCAGATTATAATGTGCAAACAATGCAAAGGGAAATGAGGTTTTATTTACCTTTCGTTACTTATAAAAATTATGTAGATGACCTGAAAAATATTGGGGATTTACAAAATAAAGTTGCAGAAGTAGCCTTATCTTTTGATAAATCGTATACAGCTGAACAAATTACTGAGATGCTTCCGAAAAGTGTACAGCCAGTTTGGTTTTGGGTAGATACATATAATGAACAGAAAAGTGATTCTTATGTAGGGTTAAAAGATCCTAAAAATGGCGCAATATTAAATGCGGAAATGGCTAAAAATGTTTTTGGATTTGAAGGAAGTTATGCAAAAGTAAAAGAAGATGTGAAAAACGATGTAACAATAAACTCAAAAGAGTTTCTATACCAAATGAAGTATTTAGCAAAAAATAGTGAAGGTATACCAAGTGATTATTTTGAACAATATTATAAAGAAATAAAAAATACCGAACCAAAAGACCTACCAATATACGGTGTAGTCGTAACAGGAAAAACAGAGGATTTACAAAGTTTACAAGGAGCACCATATATTAAGGCTGCTGTTAGAGGTGTAACAGTTGAGAAATATTAATTACAGTCTATTAATGTGAATAATCAGAAAATTTATGGTATACTATGTGAAAAGGAGGTTTATATGAGGCAAATACATGGAGCAATTTATATTTATATAACTATGTTTTTCGTGGCGATATCCTATGGATTAGGGCACGTGTATTCGCATCCTATACTAACTTTTTTAAGCGGAGCATGTATGGCGTTTGCGCTTCTTGTCCACCTTTTCTCAGTTTGGATCGTGAAATTTCAATTAAATATTAGTGAAATAGAAGAAGGCACTTTCTAAGTGGCCTTCTTTTTTTAATAATATTTTGGAAGGTCTTGCAGCAATTTTTCAATTTTGCGTTCTGTTTCTTTACATATAGACAGTGTACGTAATCTGAAAAATAGGCTACGTAAGAAAGATTTTATATTTCCGTATAGGTACTCGTACGATTCAGTATGTAATGTCTGTTTTTTGACGGGTAATTGAGCTACTAATTCATGAAGGGCTAATAGGAGTACCTCTTCCTTTAGACCATTTTGTAGCATTGCGACAATCGGATAAACGAGGCGTTCGTCTTCTTTATATTTGTAGTAAATAGAATGGACACAAACTTTGTTTAATAAAGTTTGTAATATTTCTTCGTAATATAAAGTTTCCAGTTTAGGACTACGAACAAGCGCCTCAAATGTATCAGAAGCGTGAGCGATACTATGTGCCCAGCCATGGTCTTGCACATATCCGCGGAAATCATGCTCGTTGTTCATATATAGAACTAATTGATCTTTTGCATATAAAAGATCAGCCTGTGATAAGAAATTATGATTTGTATCGGCATCAATAATGAGTGCAATTAATAATGTTGTAAATGCGCGGGTAAATACCGCATCTTCGTCATCCGAATGAATCTTATACAATAAATATTTGTCACTGATACTTTCTAATAATAGTTTCCGTAAGTGTGTGTGTGAAATATAGTCCTTCTTGATTAGGTGATAAAAAGTAGAGTAGATAAGTTTATCCCTTAAATAGCTATCAGTATCCCCGATATGCTCCAGCATACTGGAACTTAGAGAATCGATATTGAGGACATTATTGATTACGTAATTATTATTACGAATTTCTTCTAACTGTTCTTGTAACATATAAACCTCCTATTTTAGAAAATTCTGTATTTTAATAGTATAATAAGAGGAAGAAATAGACAATAAATAAGCGCTTTTGAATGGAGGGCATGATGAAGAGAGCATTATTCTTTTTCATTAGTATTTTCTTTTTAGGGAGTTGTTCGATTTGGTATGTTACTTTTTCTAGCGAGAGCAAAAGTTGGACGGGACAATATAAGGGGCATATTAAGGACGACAGTGAAGATGGAGTGTTTACGTTTCAGTATAAGGGCGGAGATGGGAATACAGAATTTAAAAATTTAGAGATTACTATTAATGGAGCCTTTAGCACAATGACACAAACGTTAGAAAATCATAAAGGAGCAAAGATTGAAATGAAATCATCTTGTGTAAGTTGTGCGCCTTTATCTAAAGATGAACCGATAGAGGTTGTGATTAAACGGGATGATAAGTATGAGGAGAAGATGGTGTTAAATTTGAAATAGCCTAGAGTAAGGAGTTAAAAATGAATAGGCATATGAAAAAATTAATGTTTTTAAGTGTATTTTTGATCATATTATCAGCGTGCACTACAAAACAAGTAGAGCAAGTAGTAGTAAAAAAAGTACCTGAAGAAGGGTATGTCATAGTAAAAAATGATACGGTATTTTTCGTCAGTGATAAAACGTTTGAAACGAAAGTAGAGTTACAAAATTATATAGAACAACAAATGAATAAAGAGTATCCATCACATATAGTTCTGAGTTTTAAGGTTAAAGATGCATATAATAAACTAAAAACAGGGGATAAAATAAAAGTATGGTCTTCTCAAACACTTGAAAGTTATCCAGCAAAAATGATGGTAGAGAAGTTTGAAGTAGTAGAGAAATAGAAAAAGGCAGCCATCACGCTGCCTTTTTTCTTATTTCACAAATTGTAATTCTTTCGGGAACTTCGTTAAAATTTCTGATCCGTCTTTTGTGATATAAATATCATCTTCAATACGAACGCCACCTACGTTTGGTACGTAAATACCTGGCTCGATTGTGAAGACCATACCTTCTTTTAATGGAGACTCGTTACCAGCTTTTACATCTGGATATTCGTGTACGCTAATTCCAAGTCCGTGACCAAGGCGGTGCGGGAAGAAATCGCCGTAACCTGCATCTGCGATAACAGAACGAGCAGCTTTGTCGATTGCGCCAAGTGTAACACCTGGTTTACATGCTTCAACTGCTTGTAGTTGTCCAGCAAGTACAGTGTTATAAATACGAGTTTGTTCTTCAGAAATGTCGCCGAATGCTACTGTACGTGTAATGTCAGAGCAATAACCATCAATGATTACGCCTAAATCAAATAGTACGAAATCGCCGCGTTTCATTTTGTTTGCACCTGGAATACCGTGTGGAAGAGCAGAGTTTGCACCTGCTAATACCATCGTATCAAATGACATTTTATGTATGCCTTTTGTTTTTAATTCGTGTTCAATAATTGCTAATACTTCTAGTTCGCTACGATCTTCTTTAATTGCATTTACACCAACTTCAACAGCATAGTCTGCCATTTTTGCTGCTTCGCGTAAAATAGAAAGTTCTTTTTCATCTTTAATTAAACGAAGTTCACGAACTTTTTCCTCGGCTGATGTGAAAGCTGCATTTGGGAATAGTTTTGCTAATTCTTCGTAACGCTCTACGTTTAAATGTTCTTTTTCAATTGCAACTGCATTTGCATTAATACCGCGGTCTTTAATTGCTTTTGCAATCATATCCCATGGTCTGTCAGTATCAGTAAATCCGATGATTTCATGTGCCCAGCCAGCGTTACGTGCTTGGCCTTCTTCCATTTTAGGGCAAATTAAAATAGGCTCTTTTTCTTGGAATACAAACATACCAAGAAGTCTTTCATGTGGTTCACAGTGGAAGTTTGTCATGTAGAAGACGTTTGGTGTAGAAGTTAAGAACGCAGCCTCTACGTTTTTTTCTTTTAGCCATTGCATTAAATTTTCTAATCTAGCATTCATCGATTGGCACCCCCGAGATATTTAATTACAAATATAACTTTAACTCGGAAGAAAGCGTTATGACAAGTAAATAGATGTTAGAAAAGACAGGAAATTGAAAAATCATGTAGAATAAAAAGTGAGAATGTGAATAGGGAGGAATGTAATAATGAAAGTATCTTATCATGGGCATTCAGTTGTAAAGATTGAAACGAATGGAAAAGTTATTTTAATTGATCCGTTTTTAACAGGAAATCCAAAAACAGATTTAAAGGCTGAAGATGTAAAAGTAGATGCGATTCTTTTATCGCATGGTCATGGCGATCATGTTGGAGATACAGTGGAGCTTGCGAAGAAAAATAATGCAGTTGTTGTAGCACCATTTGAACTAGCGACATTTTTAAGTTGGCAAGGTGTAAAAACACATCCGATGCATATTGGTGGTTCCCATGAATTTGACTTCGGAAAAGTGAAGTTTACACAAGCATTCCACGGCTCTAGTTATATTGATGAAGAAAATAAGACGATTACATATACAGGTATGCCAGCGGGTATTTTATTTACAGCAGAAGAAAAAACTGTGTATCATGCAGGGGATACTGCTCTATTCTCTGATATGAAATTAATTGGGGAACTAAATAATATTGATGTAGCATTTTTACCAATTGGTGATAATTTCACAATGGGACCAGAAGATGCTGTTTTAGCAGCAAAATGGGTTCAGGCGAAAACTGTTGTACCGATGCATTACAATACGTTCCCAGTAATTGAACAAGATCCATATCAATTTGTAGAAAAGCTACAAAATTGTACAGGGAAAGTATTAGAAGCTGGAGAAAGTATTACACTATAGAAAAGAAACCCTTCATTTGAAAAGACAAGTGAAGGGTTTTTTACGTGTGTAGGACAGCCTTTAAAGGTTGTACTTGTTTTGATGATTCTTTTCTTTTTGGAAGTGGCTGTTCAGGTGTTTCATTCAATTCCATTGCAACCTTTTTCCCGTCTACGAAAGCTAAAAATACAGCACCTACAACTTCTAATAATTTTTTCATCATGTATCCGCTCCTTTGTTTCATTTCTTGTCTTCATTGTATATGGAAGTGGCTGGACAAACTATCGAACGAGATGACAATACCATTACATTGTTGTAATAGAAGAAGTAGTATAATGTAAGGCGTATTTTGTTATAAAAAAAATAGTACAGATATACAAAGAGAGAGTGTAACAGTTTTGAAAATATAGTATACTGAAAATACAACACATGAAGAATTTAGGGAAAAGAAAGTATGGTGAAACCATTTGGCTACCAAGCATAACCAAATTTTAGAACATATTAATAGCCTGCCAGTAGGCCATAAAATTTCTGTAAGGCAAATTGCAAAAGATTTGAGTGTAAGTGAAGGTACAGCTTACCGTGCAATTAAAGATGCAGAAAATAAAGGGTATGTTAGTACGATTGAACGTGTCGGAACAATTCGAATTGAACAAAAGAAGAAAGAGAATATTGAAAAGCTGACATATGCAGAAGTCGTTAACATTGTCGATGGTCAAGTACTTGGAGGCAGAGAAGGACTACATAAAACGTTAAATAAATTTGTAATCGGGGCAATGAAATTAGAAGCGATGATGCGCTATACAGAAGCTGGAAACTTACTTATTGTCGGTAATCGTACGAACGCACATCAATTAGCGTTAGAAACTGGAGCTGCGGTGTTAATTACGGGCGGATTTGATACGGAAGATCATGTGAAGAAATTAGCAGATGAATTAAAACTGCCGATTATTTCAAGTAGTTACGATACATTTACAGTTGCAACGTTAATTAACCGTGCAATTTACGATCAGCTGATTAAGAAAGAAATTGTACTCGTTGAAGATATTTTAACGCCAATTGAAGAAACGTTATATTTAAAACCAAATGATACAGTGCAGCAATGGCATGCATATAACGAAGAGACGATGCACGGAAGGTATCCAATTGTTGATGAAAATAAAAAGGTATTAGGTATTGTGACTTCTAAGGATATGATTGGTGTTGCAAAAGAAACACCAATTGATAAAGTAATGACAAGGCATCCAATTACGGTAAATGGAAAAATGTCTGTCGCAGCTGCGGCACGTATGATGGTATGGGAAGGTATTGAGTTACTTCCTGTTGTTGATGAAGGAAATAAGTTGCAAGGTATTATTAGCCGTCAAGATGTACTTCAGGCGTTGCAAATGATTCAGCGTCAACCGCAAGTCGGTGAAACAATCGATGATATTGTAACGAATCAATTTATGACGCCGAAAGAAGCGAAAAATGAACACTTATATCAATTTTCAGTGACACCGCAAATGACGAATTCAATCGGAACGCTATCTTACGGTGTATTTGCAACGATTGTGACGGAAGCAACGAATCGCGTTATTCGTGCGCAAAAGAAGAGCGATTTAATTGTTGAGAATTTAACAATTTATTTCGTAAAACCAGTTCAAATTGACAACGTTGTATCTGTTCATCCGAAAGTATTAGAAATTGGACGTAAATTTGGTAAGGTTGATGTAGAAGTACATCATGAAGGTAATGTTGTTGGGAAAGCATTACTTATGGTGCAATTGATCGATAAATAAAAAGATGGAGCAAGCCGCTTTGGTTTGTTCCATTTTTTTTTAGAAGATACAGTAGGGCTTTTTAAAATTTAGTTATCAATTGAATCTATTATGTTTTGAATTGCAAAAGAAAAAGTTAAATTACGTTCTGTTTCATATTTATAAATAGAAGGGCGCAATCATTTGAAGATGCTTGAACAATAATTGTGGAGGTGTCGAATGGGAGTAATAGTTCTCTTTTTAGGGGTAGTATTTGCAATAACTCTTCATGTGTTAACACATAGAAGAATGGATGCAAATAAAAAGAAATTGTATGTAGTAAGTTTGATTTTCGCTATTATTTGTTCCGCTATCCCTACAACTGGAGAAAATGATAGCGATTTTCTTTACTTCGGTATACCGGCAGAAAACTTCATTTATTATGGCGGATGGGAAATTTCGTTTCATCCATTAGGTTTTCTCTTTAACTTTATTTTGTTTTATCTTGTTTTGAAGTTATTATTTAAGCTACGTAAGAGTTCGGATAGAGAAGTGAACAAATAGCAGGATATATGTTTCAGAACCAGCCATTCGACTTGGAACTGCTTCAAGAATCTTTTATATGGCAGGGAAAATACCATTAAGACTTGATATTGAACCTATTAAAAAGAATCCTGATCATTTCATTCGCCGATATATTCAGTATGCGGAAGAGGAATTATGCGGAGAGACAATTGTTTGATAAAAAAACAGAATATTAATTCATTTGGATTCTAGACTATGTTATAATTTAATTGTAAGAAAATGGATTTCTGAAAGGTGGTATGCATTATGTCATCAACAGTATTCTTTTTTGGTAGTATCGCACTCTTTTACTTTCTTGTGATGATACCGATTCAATATTTATACTTACAAGGTTTACATGAAAAAAAGAAAAAAACAGGATTATCTCAGCGAGAGCTATATGAAAAAATGTCTTTTGGGGAAGAACAATTACACCTCCATGTGCAAGGTAACCCATTCAATATCCCTTCTGCTTTTGTTGCATATATGATTTTAAAAGTTAGGGGACGTAAAAAAGCATCACAATATTGATGCTTTTTTTACGTTGCTTCATAAGATTCAGCTTCTTCCACTGCTAATGGTAAGAAATGTTTATATTGGCGAAATCCATTAAATACACTTGCACTACCAAATAGAACAAATAAAACACCAACGATAATACGAGCGGTTGAAAGTTCTAAAAAGAATTGGTTTATCCCGAAGAATAAGACGAATGAACCGAGTGCCATTGCGGATTTTCCAGAGAGCCAACCTTTTTCCATTGGGCGGTTTGTACGAAAGTATTTTGTTTTGTAGAAGAGATACAACATAAATGAGACGATAATACAGAAGACTAATACTGGCATAATGCACACTCCCATCGCTTTATGAAAAATAATAGTGGAGAAAAAAGAAATATCTAAACTTTCTAACTTTTATTATAAAGCAATTGTTCGCATGTATGAAATACTTTCCGTTATAATGGAGGATAAAGTGAGACTTTCATTAGTGTGGGGATGTTTCCGCGCGCTAATGATTAGCCCCCATTCATTGGGCTGTTACTGCACGTTAAAGTGAAGAAGTTGAATAAAAAGGAGATTATACATATGCATGAGGAAATTTTAGGAGCAATTAAAGAGTTTGATACAATTATTATTCATCGTCATGTGCGTCCGGATCCAGATGCGTTAGGTTCACAGGGCGGTCTTAGTAACATTCTACAAGAATCGTTTCCAGAGAAAAATATTTATACGGTTGGCTACAATGAACCGTCATTAGCATATTTACGAGTAATGGATGATATTGAAGATAGTGTATACGAAAATGCGCTTGTTATCGTTTGTGATACAGCAAACCAAGAACGTGTTGACGATCAACGCTATACAAAAGGGAAGATGTTAATTAAAATTGATCATCATCCAAATGAAGATCCATACGGAGACATTACGTGGGTAGATACGACAGCGAGTTCTACAAGTGAAATGATTTATGAGTTTTATGATTATGGAAAAGATAAAGGATTACAAATAACAAAAGAAGCAGCTCGTCTTATTTTAGCGGGTATTGTTGGGGATACAGGTCGTTTCTTATTCCCGAATACAACAGCAAAAACACTTCGTTACGTAAGTGAGCTTGTTGACATGGGTGTGAAATTCACAGATTTATACAATGAAATGTATAAGACAAAAGAAAAAATCGCTCGTTTAAACGGTTATATTTTACAAAACTTTACGATGGTAGAAGAAGGAGCAGCTTACATTAAATTAACGAAAGAAGTATTAGAAGAATTTGATGTACTTCCTTCTGAGGCATCTGGCGTTGTTGGAGCACTTGGTAATATTGATGGATTAAAGGCATGGGTTCTATTTTTAGAGGAAGACGATGTAATTCGCGTTCGTCTTCGTTCAAAAGGACCAGTTATAAATAAATTAGCAATGCAATATAACGGCGGAGGACATCCGATGGCTTCTGGTGCAAAAGCATCTTCTTGGGAAGAAGCGGATCGTCTATTTGCTGATTTACGTGAGATTTGTAAATAAGAAATTATATGTTAGAACGAAAAGAAGGAGTGGCGCTAAAGCCCTCCTTCTTTATTTTTCTTTCTCTATCGTAATGCTAATTTCAAGCACGGTATCAAAAGATATTGTATCGACTTTAAAACGGTATAGCCGATCGTAATGTTTGTACGTCTTGTTTTCGATTACCTTTTTGAGTAGGTCTTTATTTTTTGCGATACTTTGTATGTTTTTCGTTAAAAGATGCTGGAGGTCATTATGGATAGATGTAGTCATATTTTCGAGTGTAAGGTTGTCTAAATCGTATTTTTCTCGATTTATAAGTTTTATTTTAATCTCTTGAATGGTTAAGAGCCGTTTATTTTCAGTATTCAATTTTTCTTGATCTTCGAGAAGGACGTGGAGCTTTGCTTCTTGTTTTTCTATAATTTCTCTTTGTTCTGCTATTTTACTAGCTTGCTCTTCTTGAAAAACACCGTATATGTACAAAAAAATAAACCAGCTCAACACGCCTCCAACAGCAGCGCCAGCTAAAACTAAATACCATCTTTTTGCTGTATTGGCACTTGGTACTCTCATACATGCTCCTGCGTTAGCCATTTAATAATAATAAGACCAGTTTGCATACCACCCGTTGCGAAAAAAATAAGGAGAATTTGTTTTACGATATCTTTCATATCCCCGCCAAAGAAACTTCTTTCAAAACTATAAAAAGTATCAAATGTTCCGCCAATCGCTGCAACGAGTGCCCAAATTCTTAAATTTTGGGCGAATTGATTAATGTAAGTTAGAGTTGGTTTTCCGATAAGAAACGCACCAAATCCACCAATTAATGAACCACCAAGTATAACCCCAAAGGCAATAAAATAACTAATAATAAGCAGAGAGAAAAAAGTATGTTCTCTTACATCCATCGTCATTCCCCTTTCTTCTTCATATATATGGACAAAGTATAAGAAGTATGTTTTGATTTCCGCTTTCCTCTTCACCTATAATAAAAGTAGTCAAATAGGTAAAGAGAGGGTACAACAGTGAAGTTTGTGCATTTACAATGTCAAACCGTTTTTAGTTTATTAAAAAGTGCTTGTAAAATTGATGAACTTGTAGTTAGGGCGAAAGAGCTCGGTTATTCATCACTTGCTATTACGGATGAAAATGTTATGTATGGCGTTATTCCGTTTTATAAAGCATGTAAGAAACATGGTATACATCCTATTATCGGCTTAACAGCTTCTATTTTTAGTGAAGAAGAAGAAAAGTCTTATCCGCTTGTCTTACTTGCTGAAAATGAAATAGGTTATCAAAATTTATTAAAGATCTCTAGTAGCATTATGACGAAGTCAAAAGAAGGTATTCCTAAGAAATGGCTTGCACATTATGCGAAAGGATTAATTGCTATTTCACCAGGTAAAGATGGGGAAATTGAACAATTATTATTAGAAGACAAAGAGAGTCAGGCTGAAGAAGTAGCTCGTGCATATCAAAATATGTTCGGCAATTTTTATATGAGTTTACAGCATCATGCAATTCAAGATGAACTGCTTCTGCAAGAAAAATTACCTGAATTTACGAGTAGGATAAATATTCCAGTCGTTGCAACAAACGATGTACGCTACATCAATCAAAGTGACGCACTTGTTCATGAATGCTTATTATCTGTTGAAAGTGGAACGAAAATGACGGATCCAGATAGGCCGAGGCTGAAAACAGATCAATATTATTTAAAATCATCAGATGAAATGGAAGCACTATTTTCTCACGTAGAAGAAGCGATTTATAACACAGTAGAAATTGCAGAACGTTGCAGAGTAGAAATACCGTTTCATGTAAATCAATTACCGAAATTCCCTGTTCCAGCTAACGAGACGAATGATATGTATTTACGCCGCGTTTGTGAAGAAGGATTGCAGAAACGTTATGGTACGCCGAAAGAAGTACATATAAAGCGTTTGAATCATGAATTAAACGTGATTTCTAGTATGGGGTTTAGTGATTATTTCCTCATTGTCTGGGATTTTATGAAGTACGCGCATGAAAATCATATTTTAACAGGACCAGGTCGTGGGTCAGCGGCTGGCTCACTCGTTTCTTACGTATTAGAAATTACAGATATTGATCCAATTGAATACGATCTATTATTTGAAAGATTTTTAAACCCCGAACGTGTGACACTTCCAGATATTGATATCGATTTTCCAGATATAAGACGTGATGAGATGATTCGATATGTGAAAGATAAATATGGTCAGCTTCGTGTTGCTCAAATTGTAACGTTCGGGACGCTGGCAGCGAAAGCGGCAATTAGAGATATTGCGCGTGTAATGGGGCTTCCGCCGCGAGATATCGATATATTCTCAAAACTTATCCCATCAAAGCTTGGTATAACGTTAAAAGATGCATATGAGGAATCGCAATCACTCCGTGAGTTTATACAAGGAAACCTTCTGCATGAGCGTGTGTTTGAAATTGCAAAACGTGTAGAAGGTTTACCACGTCATACGTCTATTCATGCAGCTGGCGTTATTATGAGCCAAGAGCCATTAACGGCAAGTGTAGCCATTCAAGAAGGGCATAATGATGTGTATGTTACGCAATACCCGGCGGATGCATTAGAAGAACTTGGGTTGCTCAAGATGGACTTTTTAGGACTACGTAATTTAACATTACTTGAAAATATTATAAAGTTTATCGTGCAAAAAACAGGAAAAGAAATCGATATAAGAAATTTACCACTTCAAGATGAAAAGACGTTCCAATTGTTAGGTAGAGGGGATACAACAGGTGTATTCCAGCTTGAATCAGGTGGTATGCGAAATGTACTTCGCGGGTTAAAGCCGAATGAATTTGAAGATATTGTCGCTGTTAACTCGTTATATAGACCGGGACCGATGGAACAAATTCCAACCTTTATTGAATCAAAGCATGGAAAAAGAAAAATTGAATATTTACATCCGGACTTAAAACCGATTTTAGAAAGAACATACGGTGTAATTGTATACCAAGAACAAATTATGCAAATTGCGTCGAAGTTGGCGGGCTTCTCGCTCGGAGAAGCAGATTTATTACGTCGTGCAGTGAGTAAAAAAAATCGTGATATTTTAGATCAGGAACGTAAGCATTTTGTGCAAGGTTGTTTACAAAATGGTTATGATGAGACATCTGCAGAGAAAATTTATGACTTAATTGTAAGATTCGCAAATTACGGTTTTAACCGAAGTCACGCTGTAGCCTACAGTATGATTGGATATCAGCTTGCCTATTTAAAAGCGAATTATACGTTGGAATTTATGACGGCGCTATTATCGAGTGCAATTGGAAATGAAGATAAGATTGTGCAGTATATACGAGAAACGAAGCGAAAAGGTTTTCATGTTTTGCCGCCGTCTCTTCAGAGAAGTGGTTACAATTTCCAAATAGAAGGAAATGCGATACGTTACAGCTTACTTTCCATTCGAAACATCGGAATGGCTACAGTGACAGCATTACTCGAAGAACGAGAGAAAAAAATGTTTGAAGATTTATTTGAATTTTGTCTGCGCATGCCAGCAAAGTTTGTAACAGAGCGAAATTTAGAGGCGTTCGTCTGGTCTGGATGTTTTGACGATTTTGGTATTTCGAGAACGAATTTATGGAAAAGTCTTAAAGGAGCTTTAGAGTATGCAAATCTTGCACGTGATTTAGGAGATGCTGTTCCAAAATCAAAATACGTACAAGGAGAAGAGCTCTCTTTTATTGAACAGTTAAATAAAGAGAAGGAAGTACTAGGTTTTTATTTATCAAGCTATCCGACAGCGCAGTATGTGAAGTTAGCGAAAGAATTAGAAATTCCATCTCTCGCTCAGGCGATGCGACATAAGAAAAAAGTACAAAGAGCTATCGTGTATATAACAAGTGTGAGAGTGATTCGTACGAAAAAGTTGCAAAAGATGGCGTTTATTACATTTTGTGATCAAAATGATGAAATGGAAGCAGTTCTTTTCCCCGAAACGTATATACATTTCTCAGATAAGTTACAAGAAGGAGCAATTGTTTTAGTTGACGGCATGATTGAGCTTAGAAATCATAAGTTGCAATGGATAGTAAATGGGCTATATCCGTTAGAAGAAATGGATGTGTATGAAGAAAAGAAAGACGCATCAGTTTACGTGAAATTGCCGTCTCAATATGAGAAAAAGCTGTTAAATCAGGTTACTAAAATATTGTTTGACTATTCGGGTTTTGCGAAAGTACTAATTTATTATGAAAAGGAACATAAAATGGTACAATTATCTCGGAGTTTATCGATCCATCCAAGTGAAGAATGTTTAGGAGCACTTCGTGAAATTGTCGGGGAAGAAAATGTAGTTGTGAAAATATAATGGACAATTTCCCTACACTTCGATTATTATAGTAGTAGTGTTCGTGGTCAGACCACTTGGAGAAATTGATATCAGCAAGAATAATTTGAGGAGAGTGGATAGTTTGTCAACACTTCGTGAAGAAGCACTTCACATGCATAAAGTGCATCAAGGAAAATTAGAAACTGTATCAAAAGTAAAAGTAGAAAATGCAAAAGATTTAAGTCTTGCATATTCTCCAGGGGTTGCAGAACCTTGTAAGGAAATTTATGACGATAAAAGTAAGGTATATGAATATACAATGAAGGGAAATATGGTAGCAGTTGTGACTGATGGAACGGCTGTACTTGGTCTTGGTAACATTGGACCTGAAGCATCTCTTCCGGTAATGGAAGGTAAAGCTGTATTATTCAAGAGCTTTGCTGGTGTAGATGCATTCCCAATTGCCTTAAATACAAACGATGTAGATAAAATTGTTGAAACTGTAAAATTAATGGAGCCAACTTTTGGCGGCGTTAACTTAGAGGATATCGCAGCACCAAACTGCTTCATTATTGAAGAACGTTTGAAAAAAGAAACAAATATTCCTATCTTCCATGATGATCAACACGGAACAGCTATTGTAACAGTAGCGGGTCTTGTGAACGCGCTAAAACTAGTTGGAAAGAAAATGTCTGACATTAAAGTTGTCGCAAATGGCGCAGGTGCAGCAGGTATTGCAATTATTAAACTTTTATATCGCTATGGTGTACGCGACATTATTATGTGTGACCGTAAAGGGGCAATCTATGAAGGTCGTCCTACAGGTATGAATCCGGTGAAGGATGAAGTTGCAAAATATACAAATAAGAATCGTATCGAAGGTTCTTTAGCTGATGTTGTACAAGGTGCGGACGTATTCATTGGTGTATCTGCAGAAGGTGCATTAACAGAAGAAATGGTTCGTACAATGAATGACAATGCAATTATTTTTGCAATGGCGAATCCAGTTCCAGAAATTATGCCAGAATTGGCAAAAGCAGCGGGCGCAGCTGTTGTTGGAACAGGTCGTTCTGACTTCGCAAACCAAGTAAATAATGTACTAGCGTTCCCTGGTATTTTCCGCGGTGCACTTGACGTACATGCGACACAAATTAACGAAGAAATGAAGATGGCAGCTGTACAAGCTATTGCTGAGCTTGTAGCAGAAGATGAGTTAAATGCAGACTATATCATTCCAGCGCCATTTGACGCGCGTGTAGCGCCTCAAGTAGCGGCTTACGTTGCGAAAGCTGCAATGGAGACAGGAGTAGCTCGCCGTCAAGTAGATCCAAATGAAGTTGCTGAGAAAACAAAACAATTAGCGCTGATTGGTAAAGAATAAGCGAGGAATTTCCATTGACATCATCAAATACAAAAGTATATCTCGAAATTGTAAAGAAAATCCGTTCCATTATGGAAGAAGATGGATTGGTAGCGGGGGATCGTTTGCCGTCTGAGCGTGAGTTAAGTTCACGTTTAAATGTAGGTCGTTCCTCTGTAAGAGAGGCATTGCGTGCTTTAGAACTGGTAGGATTAATTGAAACGAGACGTGGTGAAGGGACGTTTATTCGAAACTTTTATGATAACGGTCTTGTACAATTAATTGCTCCGTTCTTGCTGCAAGATGAGAAAACAATTCGTGATTTGTTACAAACAAAACGATTGCTTGAGAAAGATATGATTCGAATTGTATGTAATTTACCGAAAGAAACGTTTTCTAAAGTGCTAAGTAAACTACATCAAGTGCTTGAAGGAAATGAAAACTCAATTCCAATGCTTCACCAAACGTTCTTTAAAACACTTATTGAACAAGTCGATAATTATTTACTATATCGCATTTGGATGATCGTAAATGATTACGTATCAACTCTTTCTTGTAAAGTTTCAGGAGATTCTATCGATATGTATAGAAAGCTTTACGCTACTTTGGAAGAAAAACAAGAAACTGATGCACTAAAAATTTACGATGAATTAGTAGAGAATATACAGTTTCACTCGTAATGTATAAAATTTGTCGAAATGACCATGACACGTTATGACAAACATTCTATCGCGTAGCGGTTAAAGTTAAACGTAAAGAGTGAGGTTATTAGACAGATTGAGAAGATAAGGCTAACATCAAACTTTGGTGTTAGCCCAATTTTCTTCTTACGCTAACCTTAGCTCTCAACGAAGGGGGTCAAATTGTGCTAAGAGATTTATTCGTGAAAAAGAAAAAGTACGCTGCAATACCTTCAGAACAAGTACGAAAAGACGTACCAGATGGCGTTATGACAAAATGTCCGAAATGTAAAAAAATCATGTATACGAAAGAGCTTCTAAAAAATTTAAAAGTATGTGTGAATTGTGGATATCATCATCCTATGAATGCATGGGAACGTCTTGATAGTATATTGGACGAGGGGTCATTCCGTGAGTATGACAAAGAAATGGTTTCATTAAATCCACTCGAGTTTCCAGGGTATGAAGAGAAACTAGAGAGCGATCGTAAGAAGACTGAATTGAACGAAGCGGTTGTAACTGGTGAAGGAACAATTGATGACATGCTTGTTGTTGTTGCAGTAATGGATTCTCGTTTTCGAATGGGGAGCATGGGCTCTGTTGTAGGAGAAAAAATTGCCCGTGCGGTTGAAAAGGCATACGACTTACAAGTTCCATTTATTATCTTTACTGCTTCGGGTGGTGCCCGTATGCAAGAAGGGATATTAAGTTTAATGCAAATGGCAAAAACAAGCGTAGCTTTGAAAAAGCATAGTAATGCAGGAGGATTATTTATTTCTGTTATGACTCATCCGACGACGGGCGGGGTTTCAGCGAGTTTCGCTTCACTTGGTGATTATAATCTTGCAGAACCAGGAGCACTGATCGGATTTGCTGGTAGACGTGTAATTGAACAAACCGTGCGTGAGAAGCTACCGGAAGATTTCCAAACGGCAGAATTCTTACTAGAACATGGTCAATTAGATGCGGTGGTACATCGCGATGATATGAGAGAATCGCTTCGCAAGATTTTAGAAGTTCATCAGGGAGGGGAAATGGCTGTATGGCAGAGCTAGAATTTGAGAAACCAGTTGTTGAGCTAAGAAATAAGATTCGTGAACTGAAAGACTATACGAAAAACAGCCAGATGGACTTCAGTGAGGAGATTCGTATTTTGGAAGAAAAGCTAGAAAATTTAGAGGAAGATATATACGGCAATATGAAAGTGTGGGACCGTGTTCAAATTGCTCGTCATGCGGAACGACCGACAACGCTCGATTATATTGAGCACTTATTTACTGATTTTTTCGAATGTCATGGAGATCGTCTATTTGGCGATGATGCAGCGATTGTCGGCGGCATTGCGAAATATAAAGGGATGCCTGTAACTGTAATTGGGCATCAACGCGGAAAAGATACGAAAGAAAATATTCGCCGTAATTTTGGAATGCCTCATCCAGAAGGATATCGAAAAGCATTACGTTTAATGAAGCAGGCGGAAAAGTTCAATCGTCCCATTATTTGTTTTATTGATACGAAGGGAGCTTATCCTGGTAAAGCTGCTGAAGAACGTGGTCAAAGTGAAGCTATCGCCCGCAATTTATTTGAAATGGCAGGCTTAACAGTACCTGTTATTTGCATCGTTATCGGCGAAGGTGGTAGTGGTGGCGCGCTAGGTCTTGGAGTAGGGGATTACATTCATATGCTAGAAAATTCCACTTATTCTGTTATTACACCAGAGGGTGCAGCGGCAATTCTTTGGAAAGATGCAGGAAAAGCGAAGGAAGCTGCAGAAGCGATGAGAATTACAGCAGCAGATTTGAAAGAATTAGGTGTAATTGACGAAATTATTCCAGAGACAAAAGGTGGAGCGCACCGTAATGTTTTGAAACAGTCAGAAAATATAGATTTAATGCTCGGAAAAACTTTTGAACAATTAAACGGAATTTCGAAAGATGAATTAATCGAAAAACGTTATGAAAAATATATGAAAATTGGGCAAGTTTCGTTTTCAAACGCTTCCATTTGGATAAAATAAGAAAAGCGTGCGTTCCACTTCGCGAATGCACGTTTTTATTATGAAAAGACACATCTTCTCCATTGTATTTTTATATTTTTTCGTGTTATTTTATTATAAGGCAAATAATCTTTATGAGGTGAGTACAAATGAAACGTATTGGTGTATTAACAAGTGGTGGAGATTCACCTGGTATGAATGCTGCCATTCGTGCAGTTGTTCGTAAAGCGATTTTCCATGATATTGAAGTATATGGTATTTACCATGGATACGCTGGATTAATTTCTGGTCATATTGAAAAATTAGAACTTGGTTCTGTTGGCGATATTATCCACCGCGGTGGTACAAAATTATATACAGCAAGATGTCCTGAGTTTAAAGACCCAGAAGTACGACTAAAAGGTATCGAGCAATTAAAGAAACACGGTATCGAAGGGCTTGTTGTTATTGGTGGAGATGGTTCTTACCAAGGCGCTAAAAAATTAACTGAACAAGGATTCCCATGTGTTGGTGTACCAGGTACAATCGACAATGATATCCCTGGAACAGACTTCACAATTGGTTTCGATACAGCTTTAAACACTGTTATTGATGCAATTGATAAAATTCGTGACACAGCTACATCTCATGAACGTACATATGTTATCGAAGTAATGGGACGTCACGCTGGTGATATCGCATTATGGGCTGGTTTAGCTGATGGTGCGGAAACAATCTTAATTCCAGAAGAAGAGTATGACATGGAAGATGTTATCGCTCGTCTGAAGCGTGGTAGTGAGCGTGGTAAAAAACACAGTATTATCATTGTTGCTGAAGGTGTTGGAAGTGCAATTGATATCGGTAAGCACATTGAAGAAGCAACAAACTTTGATACTCGCGTAACTGTATTAGGTCACGTACAACGTGGTGGATCACCAAGTGCACAAGACCGTGTATTAGCAAGCCGTCTTGGCGCAAGAGCAGTTGAATTATTAATTGCTGGTAAAGGTGGACGTTGTGTAGGTATTCAAGATAACAAACTTGTTGATCATGACATTATCGAAGCGTTAGCTCAAAAGCATACAATCGATAAAGATATGTATCAATTATCTAAAGAATTATCCATCTAATCGGCGTAATGTCGGATATTTGGGAACGGTTTCATAATTTTCGGAGGTGCAATATGCGTAAAACTAAAATTGTATGTACTATAGGTCCTGCTAGTGAAAGTATTGAAAAATTAGAGCAATTAATCGAAGCAGGTATGAACGTTGCTCGTTTAAACTTCTCTCATGGTAGCCATGAAGAGCACGGCGCTCGTATTAAAAACATTCGTGAAGCTTCAAAGAAAACTGGTAAAACAGTTGGTATCTTACTTGATACAAAAGGTCCAGAAATCCGTACTCACGACTTCGTAGACGGACAAGCTGAGCTTGTAACAGGTGCAGAAGTAGTTCTTTCTACTGAGCAAGTATTAGGTACTGCAGAGAAGTTCTCTGTATCTTATGCTGGTCTTTATGACGATGTAGACCCAGGTTCTCGTATTCTAATCGATGACGGTCTTATCGAACTAGAAGTAATCGAAAAAGCTGACGGAAACATCCGTACAAAAGTTCTTAACAGCGGAACTGTAAAAAATAAAAAAGGTGTTAACGTACCAAACGTAAGCATTAAGCTTCCTGGTATCACTGAAAAAGACGTAAAAGATATCATCTTCGGTATCGAGCAAAAAGTTGATTTCATCGCAGCTTCATTCGTACGTAAAGCAGCTGACGTATTAGAAATCCGTGAATTATTAGAAGAGCATAACGCTCAATACATCCAAATCGTACCAAAAATCGAAAACCAAGAGGGTATCGACAACATCGATTCAATCTTAGAAGTTTCTGACGGTTTAATGGTAGCTCGTGGTGATATGGGTGTAGAAATTCCACCAGAAGAAGTACCATTAGTACAAAAACGTCTAATCAAAAAATGTAACGTGTTAGGTAAACCAGTTATTACTGCAACACAAATGTTAGATTCTATGCAACGCAACCCACGTCCAACTCGTGCGGAAGCAAGTGACGTAGCTAACGCAATCTTCGATGGTACAGATGCAATCATGCTTTCAGGTGAAACAGCTGCTGGACAATACCCAGTAGAAGCAGTAACAATGATGGCTAACATTGCTGTACGTGTTGAAAAATCATTACAATACGAAGATATGTTCAAAAAACGTATTAAAGAGTTCACTCCAACAATTACAGATGCAATTAGCCAATCTGTTGCACATACAGCACTTGCTCTTGATGTAGCTGCAATCGTAGCTCCAACAGAAAGTGGATATACTGCGAAAATGATCTCTAAATACCGTCCAAAATCTCCAATCGTAGCTGTAACATCTGACGAGCAGGTAGGACGTCGTCTTGCACTTGTTTGGGGTGTACAAGCATTTATGGCTGAGAAGCGCGCAGCTTCAACTGACGAAATGTTAGATACAGCAATTCAAACAGGTATGGATGCAGGTCTAATCGGACTTGGAGACACTGTAGTAATCACTGCTGGCGTTCCAGTTGCTGAAACTGGTACAACAAACTTAATGAAAATCCACGTTGTTGGTGAAGAAGTTGCTAAAGGACAAGGGATCGGTCGTAAAGCTGCAAAAGGTAAAGTGGTTGTAGCGAAAACAGCTGCTGAAGCTGTAGCGAACGTAAACGAAGGTGATATCCTTGTTACAACAAGCACTGATAAAGATATGATTCCTGCAATCGAAAAAGCTGCTGCTCTAGTTGTAGAAGAAGGCGGTTTAACAAGCCATGCGGCTGTTGTAGGTGTATCAATCGGTATTCCTGTTATCGTTGGTGTAAACGGCGTAACAGCAACTTTAAAAAATGGCCAAGAAGTAACAGTTGATGCAGCACGCGGAATTGTTTATAATGGACATGCGGAAGTGCTATAAGTAATACGGAGAGAAGGATCGGAGTCCTTCTCTTTTTTTTACACAAAAATGAGGTGAAACTAGCTTGAGACGTCTGAAATTGCTTTTAAAAGCTGTTTATTATGAAGTTTGATAAGGAAGTGTATTAGATTTTTGTATGATGTATATGGACGTTGTAAGGGCGTTAAAAGTGATGGTATGTGAGAGGAGTGTAGAACTATGAAGTGGTTACTATTCTTGTTTATATTAATACCGGCGATTGAGATTACGGTCTTAATTGGATCAAGTCATGTAATAGGTTTATGGTCTACGTTCGCTATGATTGTATTTACAGGTGTTGTAGGTGTGTATTTAGCGAAAAGGCAAGGTTTTAAAGTGCTTAGAGAGATTCAATCTAAGCTGAATAGAGGAGAAATGCCAGGAGGAGCGGTCCTAGATGGTATTTTTATCTTTATAGGAGGTATTCTTTTGGTGCTTCCTGGATATGTAACGGATATAATGGGTTTAATCTTTGTTATCCCTATGACGAGGGCCTTATTGAAGCCGTTTGTTATGAAGTGGATAGAATGGAAGTTTAGAAAGAACTCTACTATTATTGTGCAGAAATAGTGCTTAGATTATAGCGATCTAAGCACTATTTTTTTGTCTGTAAAAGGGTGAGAGGGATGGTTAAAGGTCCGTTAATTAAAATTTGGTGAGTGTGCAGACGAAATTCAAAGGTTAAAGTTTTATTTGTTGTATATGTTTCGATTGGATCTGTGATTTGAGGAGTTAGTAATTTTTGGTGAGTCTGTTTTAGAATAATTCCTTTGAACTCAAGTTTGATTTGTATATAAAAAGAACGAATTGATGTGGAAATGTTAAAAGTGAGCGATGAAACACTTAGTTTAAGTCTAATTCTATGCATTTTTGTATATTTATTCATTTACATAAAAAGTAATAAATGTAAGTAATAATTATAGAATTTGTAGAATAAATATGTAAAAATACTTCGAAATATACGTTTTTTATGCAAAAAACAAGAGAATTATCCTCTTTTAGGGCAATTCTCTTGTTGTGTGTAATGAGTGTGAAAAATAAGTACAATGAATAATCAGTGGGGATTTCCCACTGATTACATGTAAGTGTTTGTTGTATATGAATTAGAAACTATTATTTTGAAGGCGAGCCTTTAATATATTTCCACAAATCATGGAATACACGAGCTTTGTGCAATGTATTAAGTAGTACTAAGGTGACTGGACCGATGATTAATCCTAAAAAGCCAAAGAGTTTAAAGCCGACAAATAGAGCAATCAGTGTTGCTAATGGATCGAGACCGATATTAGAAGAAAGTACTTTAGGCTCCATAATTTGTCTTTGGACAATCACGACGATGTATAAAATGAGAAGACCAATGGCGAAAGCAGTGTCGCCAGTGAAAAATACGTATATAACCCAAGGAACGAAGACAGCTCCTGTTCCTAAATACGGGAGTAAATCTACAACCCCTGTAATAATCGCGATAGTAATGGCGTATGGTACGCGTAATATTAAAAGTCCGATTAGTACAATAATAGTTGTCATAGATACGAGTGTAAGTTGCGCTTTAACAAAACCGAATAAAGCTTTTCTTAAATCGACAAAAATCGTTTTTCCATAGCCATGAACACGGTTGGGTAAAAATTTTCTTACTTTCTGAGCAAGACGATGCCAATCGTAACTAATGAAGAAAGTGGCTAATAAAACGAATACAAGCACAGTTAAAGTCGTTGGTAATGCACTAATGAAATTTGTTAATCCGCTTATAATAGCAGTTAAAAGTTCTTTCATTTGCGTCGTTGCTTCTGTTCCTAGGTTTTGAATGTTTTGTGTAATCGTATTGCGCTGTGGTTCCCCAAGATGATTAAATTTAGAAATTAAATCATCATAGAGAGGCATAATATGATTAAGTGCAAATTGCTGAGCGAATGCAACGATATCTGGAAACTTTACTGTAACAAGTTGTAGTAAGTATGTAGTGGCAGATATTGCCTCTGTTACAAGGTATGTAACGAGTCCGACGATAGCTCCGAATACGAGAATTAAGCTAACGAGTACTGCGAGTGCGCGAGGAAATTGTAGTTTTTGATTAAGGAAATTGACGACAGGATTAATCAAATAAGCAAATGCGAAAGCGATAATGAAAGGGTAGATAAGTCCTGACATATATAGTAATGCATAGAACCCGGCTACCGTCGCTACGATGACAAATATGAGTCGCAATATCATATATAGTAAGTTTCGATTCAAAGATGTATACCTCCCATTCCAATTTGGATTATCCTAATTCGTTCAACTTATAACGAGTATGCCCCACTGATTAAAGTTTCACTTTATGTTATAGTGGAATGATGGATTTTTCCTGCTTTTTCAGTACGTGAGTGACTGTGAAAGCTTGGTGTTGATGCTTCTACTACATGGTAAAAACTTCATTTTCTCTTCTTTTTATTTTACCTGTTTCTTTTTAGAAAAGAAAGGAGAGACGACCGTTTTTAAAAATGTATACATGCTTCTATTTTGATGGTGAAAGTCTCAGGTTATCGTTTTAAAATACATAAAAAAATGAAGTAATTCATGTTGAATAGGCATCGATATAGCATGTATAACGATAGGTTTAAAGGTATTTTTGTTTGGAAATGAGTTCATTATTTTCAGAAAGGAAGTGCAAACATGATTAGTCAGTCAACGTTATTTTTATTCATACTACTTATTATAGGACTTATTGCGAAAAACCAATCGCTAACTGTAGCTATTGGTGTGTTATTTTTATTGAAATTTACGTTTCTAGGAGATAAAGTCTTTCCATATTTACAAACGAAAGGAATTAATCTCGGTGTTACGGTTATTACAATAGCAGTACTCGTCCCGATTGCGACAGGGGAGATAGGTTTTAAACAACTCGGAGAAGCAGCGAAATCGTATTATGCATGGATTGCTTTAGCTTCAGGGGTAGCGGTTGCCTTGTTAGCAAAAGGCGGCGTGCAATTATTAACGACGGATCCTCACATTACAACTGCTCTCGTTTTCGGGACAATTATAGCGGTTGCTTTATTTAATGGAGTTGCTGTAGGTCCATTAATTGGGGCTGGAATTGCCTATGCAGTTATGAGTATTATACAGATGTTTAAATAAGGAATTTTATAGTAATATAAAAATTTTGAATTCTTTCTGTTCACAAAAGTCAGATAATTGTTTATAATAGGATTAGAAACTTTGAAAAGTTACATAGCAGCAGAGACTTTACACCAGATAAAATAAAAACAACATAAAACAATTTTATAATGATATTGTTTTATGTTGTTTTTATCATAAAACTCTTCGGAATTAATTTTCCTCACTAACTTGTTGTTTTGAGCGTGAGGATTCGGGGAGATATTCACGCTCATGCTTTCCATGTAAACAATGGACAATAAGAGGGGAACATCGCAACAAATTTGCATGATCGTGCATTTTGCTTGCCTAAAGAGTGAACGGGCGTTCATAATTCAAAAGGGAAGCAAATAGATATAAGGAGCAAGGTTGGGAGAATTTTCAGGAAAAGGAGAGAATGTCATGACTGTTATTCGAGGTTTAGAAGGGGTAGTAGCAACAACATCATCTGTGAGCTCTATTATTGATGATACATTAACTTATGTTGGGTATAATATTGATGATTTAGCGGAGAATGCTACATTTGAAGAAGTAGTATACTTATTATGGCATCGCAAGCTTCCTAACGAACAAGAACTAGAGAAATTTAAAGGGACTGTATCGGAATACTATAAAGTGCCAGGTGAGATTTTAACATATTTGAAACAAGTAGATTTAAAAATCGCACATCCGATGTCGGTTTTACGAACTGCAATTTCCATGCTATCATTATACGATGAGAGCGCTGAAATTATGGATGAAAAGTCCAATTATTTGAAAGCGGTTAAATTACAGGCCCAAGTGGGAACTTTAGTTGCTGCTTATGCAAGAATTCGTAAAGGGTTAGATGTTGTTGAGCCTAGAAACGATTTATCATTAGCTGCAAACTTCTTGTACATGTTAAATGATCGCGAGCCAAATGAAGTTGAAATTGAAGCTTTTGATAAGGCGCTTGTACTTCACGCAGATCATGAGTTAAACGCTTCTACATTTACTGCACGCGTTTGTGTAGCTACACTTTCAGATGTATATTCTGGTATTACAGCAGCAATCGGTGCGTTAAAAGGTCCTCTTCACGGTGGGGCAAATGAAAATGTAATGAAGATGTTAACTGAAATTGGCGAAGAAGAAAATGTAGAATCATATATTCATAATGCGCTTCAAAATAAAGTGAAAATCATGGGCTTTGGCCATCGTGTATATGAGCAAGGTGATCCACGTGCAAAACATTTACGTGAAATGTCCAAGAGATTATGCGTGCTTTTAGGAGAAGACAAATGGTATAATATGTCTATCAAAATTGAAGACATTGTAACAAAAGAAAAAGGTCTTCCACCAAATGTTGATTTCTATTCAGCTTCTGTATACCATTGTTTAGGAATTGACCATGACTTATTTACACCTATCTTTGCAATTAGCCGTATGTCAGGCTGGTTAGCTCATATTCTAGAACAATATGAAAACAACCGTTTAATCCGTCCGCGTGCTGACTATAATGGACCAACACATCAAGTGTATGTTCCAATTGCACAACGATAAGCGAAAAACACTATTTCGATAGTGAAAATACGCTTTCAAAAGTCTGATTTTTTCGGAAAGATGTAATGATTAGAATATTTTAATTTGACTAACGGTTTGAACTGAGGGGTTATTCCCTCAGTTTCATACATATGAAATTTCAAACATGGGGGTTATCACATTGACAACAGGTGAAAAAATTACTGTAACTAATGGTGTTATGAATGTACCAAACAATCCGATTATTCCATTTATCGAAGGAGATGGAATTGGTCCTGATATTTGGGCAGCTGCATCTCGTGTACTAGAAGCAGCAGTTGAAAAAGCTTATGATGGTGAGAAGAAAATCGTTTGGAAAGAAGTGCTTGCAGGGGAAAAAGCATTCAACCAAACAGGCGAGTGGTTACCAGAAGAAACTTTAAACTTAATCCGTGAGTATTTAATCGCGATTAAAGGTCCACTTACAACTCCAGTTGGCGGTGGTATTCGTTCTCTAAACGTAGCGCTTCGTCAAGAATTAGATTTATATGTATGTCTACGTCCAGTTCGTTATTTTGAAGGCGTTCCTTCACCTGTAAAACGTCCGGAAGATACTGATATGGTTATTTTCCGTGAAAATACAGAAGACATTTATGCTGGAATTGAATATGCACAAGGATCTCCAGAAGCAGAAAAAGTTCTTGCTTTCTTAAAAGAAGCAATGGGTGTTAATAAAATCCGATTCCCAGAAACATCTGGTATCGGTATTAAACCAATCTCAGAAGAAGGGACAAAGCGTCTTGTTCGTGCTGCAATTCAATATGCAATTAACGAAAAACGCTCTTCTGTTACATTAGTTCATAAAGGAAACATTATGAAATTTACAGAAGGTGCTTTCAAAAACTGGGGTTACGAAGTAGCGGAACAAGAATTCGGCGACAAAGTATTTACTTGGGCTGAATATGATCGTATCGTTGAGAAAGATGGTAAAGATGCAGCGAATAAAGCGATGGCAGATGCTGAAGCGGCTGGAAAAATCATCGTAAAAGATTCTATTGCAGACATCTTCTTACAACAAATTTTAACTCGTCCACGTGAGTTCGATGTTGTTGCAACAATGAACTTAAACGGAGACTACATCTCTGATGCACTTGCTGCACAAGTAGGTGGAATTGGTATTGCACCTGGTGCAAACATTAACTATGTAACTGGACATGCTATCTTTGAAGCTACACATGGTACAGCTCCAAAATATGCAGGTTTAGATAAAGTAAACCCATCTTCAGTTCTTCTTTCTGGTGTATTATTATTAGAACACTTAGGATGGAACGAAGCTGCGAAATTAGTAACTGCTTCTGTTGAGAAAACAATTGCTTCAAAAGTAGTAACTTATGATTTCGCACGCTTAATGGAAGGTGCAACAGAAGTGAAATGTTCTGAGTTCGCTAATGAACTTATTAAAAACATGGATGTAGCGATAATCAAAAACGCATAATTAAAGCGGGGGGTAAATTATGACAATCAAACGCAAGAAAGTTTCAGTCATCGGTGCAGGATTTACAGGAGCAACAACAGCATTCTTATTAGCACAAAAAGAACTTGCAGATGTTGTATTAGTGGACATTCCACAACTGGAAAATCCAACAAAAGGGAAAGCGTTAGATATGTTAGAAGCGAGCCCAGTACAAGGTTTTGATGCTAATATTATCGGAACATCTGATTACGCAGATACTGCTGATTCTGACGTTGTCGTGATTACAGCAGGTATTGCGCGTAAGCCTGGTATGAGCCGTGATGACTTAGTAGCAACAAACTCTAAAATTATGAAAAGTATTACGCGCGACATTGCAAAACATTCACCAAATGCAATTATTGTTGTATTAACAAATCCAGTTGATGCAATGACATATTCTGTATTTAAAGAAGCAGGATTCCCGAAAGAGCGTGTTATCGGTCAATCGGGCGTATTAGATACAGCTCGTTTCCGTACATTCATCGCGCAAGAATTGAATCTTTCTGTGAAAGACATTACAGGATTTGTTCTTGGTGGACACGGTGACGATATGGTACCTCTTGTACGTTATTCTTATGCAGGTGGCATTCCGTTAGAAACGTTAATTCCGAAAGAGCGTTTAGAAGCAATCGTAGAACGTACCCGTAAAGGTGGCGGCGAGATTGTAGGCTTATTAGGAAACGGTAGTGCATACTACGCACCAGCAGCTTCTTTAGTTGAAATGACAGAAGCAATCTTAAAAGATCAACGCCGTGTATTACCGGCTATTGCGTACCTTGAAGGTGAATATGGTTATAGTGACCTTTACTTAGGGGTACCAGTAATTCTAGGTGGTAACGGAATTGAAAAAATTATTGAATTAGAACTTCTTGCAGATGAAAAAGAAGCGCTAGATCGCTCTGTGGAATCTGTACGTAATGTTATGAAGGTTCTTGTTTAATAATTAAATATAAGTAGAAAAAGATTCGGGGCCCCGAATCTTTTTCTACTATATATGCAAATGTTTTTTTGAAATAATATGAAACCGCTATCATTTGGTGTGTCCTATAATGAAACTATAGATTTATACTATACATTGCCCTCATCATAGTAAATTTCGGATCAAGTATCGCTTTTAGTAGGATAATAAGGTGAAAAAATCGGAGGGGGTTGTAACATGTTAAAGAAAAAAGTTCAAATTGGTCGTAAAATGGATGAAATTACAGTAGGAGAGAAGTTATCTATCACTGAAAAAATTGAGGATAAAGATTTGTTATTGTACTTAGGTTTAACGAATGATGCCAATCCATTATATATTCAGCATGATTACGCATCCCAAACTCCGTATGAAAAGCCGATTGTACCAAGCATTATGCTAACTGGAATGATTACAACGGCAGTTACGAAATATTTACCAGGTCCAGGTAGTCATATTACGAGAAAGGACCTTACGTTCGTGAAGCATGTTCACCATTATGAAACGTTACAAATCCACTTTGAAGTTGTGGCTGTTTCTGAAGAGGAGCATACAATTGATATGCTTGTATCTGCTCATGATGAAAAAGGAGAAACGGTTGTAAAAGGTTCGTTAACAGTAACGCCGCCTTTCAAATCAGTTTCTATTATGGAAAAAGCATTAGATAATTTTTAAAAAATGAAAATATAAATAGCGCTAGCATACCTTACTATAAGGGGGCTAGCGCTATTTTTAGTTGAAGAATCCTTGTGTGAATCCCTCGGCGAAATCGGAGCAACCTGTTTTAATCGTATCCCAGCTTGGGGCGTTGAATGAAAGAATGCACGTTACTATTAAAGATAGAATAGGTAGAACTAGTCGCATAATAGACAATTATATTGAGAGGGACCTTGTTTTCTAGTATGATGAGAATAACGGGGAAAATACTAGGATGAAGAAGGTTTCAAGTCTATAACTTGGAGGAAAAGAATGAACAATCGTATTTTAGTAGTTGATGATGAGGAGTTTATCTTAACTTTAATTGAATTTAATCTACAACAAGCTGGGTTTGAGGTTATAACAGCGATGGATGGAGAAATGGCGCTTCAAAAAGCGACAACAGAACGCCCAGATTTAATTATATTAGATTTAATGCTTCCAAAAATGGATGGTATGGAAGTATGTAAAGAATTACGATTGCAGCGCGTTATGACGCCGATTTTAATGTTAACAGCAAAAGATGATGAATTTGATAAGGTGCTAGGTCTTGAACTTGGGGCGGATGATTATATGACGAAGCCATTTAGCCCAAGGGAAGTTGTTGCACGTGTGAAGGCGATTTTACGCCGTACGAAATTGCAACAGGAAGAACAAGTTACAGAATCATCAGATGAAGAGAGCATCACAATTGCTGACCTTAAAATTTTGCCAGAGTTTTATGAGGCTTATTTCCAAGGAAGAAAGCTTGAACTAACACCAAAAGAATTTGAACTACTTGTTTATCTTGCGAAAAATAAGAGCCGTGTGTTGACGCGTGATCAATTATTAAGTGCTGTATGGAACTATGATTTTGCTGGTGATACACGAATTGTAGACGTTCATATTAGTCATTTGCGCGATAAAATTGAACAAAATACGAAAAAACCGACGTACATTAAAACGATACGTGGTTTAGGATATAAATTAGAGGAGCCAAAAGGGGATGAATAAATTTCGTTCCAGGCTTCTTTTTACATTTGTTTCTCTTATTGTTTTTATTTTAGTCGGACTAGGTTTACTGCTGGAAACTGTGTTTGAAAACTACTATATAGATCATGCAAAAGAGAGAATGGTAAAAGAGACAGAATATGTTGCTGTACTAGCAGAAGAACAAGGTTTTGATAATGTTTTAAAAAATCCGTACGTTTTTGAAAAGTTAGAAGAAAAAATACAGGCGTCTATTGCATTTGTAGATGAAAAAAAGAAAGTTCAATATAGCGGAGGAGAACATTCTGCGTTTAGCCAAGGGATAATTAAAGAACTTTCTTCAGAAACAACGAAACAAAGAAATAAAGTCATTACGAAAGAAACCGATCAAAATAATGAATTTTACCATGCGGTGTTCGTGCAAGATGTAGCAGGGAAACAAGGATACATTTTGGTGAAAAGCACAATTGAGCCTTTGAAAGCTGTTCATCAAAAAACGTGGGGATTATTAATTATCGGATTTGTTATTGCGTGTCTTGTCGTTGTATTTTTAGGTATGAAAATTACAGGGCAATATATTAGGCCGATTGAATCCGTTACGAAAGTTGCTATCGAATTAGCGAAGGGCAATTATAAAGCGCGCGCTTATGAAAGTCATTCAGATGAAACGGGAATGTTAAGTAAGGCGATTAATATTTTAGCTCGTAATTTACAAGAGATGACACTTGAACAAGAAATGCAACAAGATCGTCTGCATACGTTAATTGAAAATATGGGAAGTGGAATGATTTTAATTGATAGTCGCGGTTATATAAACCTTGTAAACCGTTCATATAAGGAAACTTTCCACGTAACAGATGAAGAATATTTAGATCGTTTATATTATGAATCGTTTCATCATCCAGAAATTATAGAGCTTGTGGAAGAAATCTTTATGACAGAAGTGAAAGTGCGTAAACAAATGCTATTGCCGCTTGGAATTGAGCGAAAGCATTTTGAAGTATATGGAGCACCGATTATTGGGACGAATCATGAATGGAAAGGGATTGTACTTGTATTCCATGACATTACTGAGTTAAAGAAATTAGAACAAATGAGAAAAGACTTTTTAGCGAATGTTTCTCATGAACTAAAGACACCGATTACTTCTATTAAAGGTTTTTCGGAAACGCTCTTGGACGGTGCTATGGATAATAAAAAATACTGCGAACATTTCTTGCACATTATTTTAAAAGAAAGTGAACGCATGCAAGGGTTAATTGAAGATTTATTAGATTTATCAAAGATTGAACAACAAGGATTTAAATTGAGTATGGGGACCGTTGATATGAAGGGACTTCTTGAAGACATTCATATGGTGCTTGATAATAAAGCGGGAGAGAAAGAAATCTCTCTACAAGTAAATACGCTAAAACGAGTCTCTGTCATTGGAGATCCAAGTCGTTTGAAACAAATCTTTATTAATTTAATTAATAACGCAATCGTATATACGCCGGCTGGAGGCGTTGTTTCTGTAGAGTTAGCAGAAGATAAATACAATGCTTATATAAAAGTTTCGGATACTGGAATTGGTATTAGTAAAGATGAAATTCCACGTATTTTTGAACGCTTTTACCGAGTGGATAAGGCGAGAAGTCGGAATACTGGTGGTACAGGCCTTGGATTATCGATCGTAAAGCATTTAGTTGAGGCGCATCACGGTACGATTACAGTTGATAGTGAAGTTGGGGAAGGGACAACATTTACAGTTGTTTTACCAAAATCAGCAACTGAAAAATAGGATGAAGGATGTTTACAATATATTAACAATGGCTTAATTAAATATTAATAAAGCTCTGTTAATATAATACATGAAAACCCCTTCATCCAAGGAGTAATTTTGGACGAGAATAGTTATGCTGTTCTCGTCACTTCCCTTTTATATTAGTAAACGTTTTTATATATGATAGAAAATAGCCGTTATTTTTCTTCTCTCTATTAGTCATGTTAATATAGAGAGAGGAAAGGAACGGTTTTTTTCTGTGAAAAAAATCATTTCAAATTTGTATGGGGAGGTTTCTGATTTGGAAAAAAAGGTCGTATTAGTAGATGGTAATAATATCGCGTATCGTGCTTTCTTTGCACTACCGCTTTTAAATAACGACAAAGGTATACATACGAACGCAATTTACGGTTTTACAATGATGTTGATGAGAATATTAGAGGAAGAAAAACCAACGCATATGTTAGTAGCATTTGATGCGGGGAAAACGACATTCCGTCATAAAACATATAGTGAGTATAAAGGAGGGCGCCAAAAGACTCCACCTGAATTATCAGAGCAATTCCCGTTTATTCGTGAGATGCTTGATGCATTCAACGTACCGCGCTATGAATTAGAAAATTATGAAGCGGACGACATTATGGGAACGCTAGCGAAAGAAGCGAGTGAACAAGGAGCAAATGTAAAGGTTATTTCGGGAGATAAAGATTTACTTCAACTTGTTTCTGATAACACGCTTGTATGTATTCCTAGAAAAGGGATTACGGAAGTAGATGAATATACGAAAGAAGCTTTATTTGAGAAATATAGCTTATCACCAAAGCAAATTATCGATATGAAAGGTTTAATGGGAGACCAATCAGATAATATTCCAGGTGTACCAGGAGTTGGTGAAAAAACTGCGATTAAATTGTTAACACAGTTTGGAACAGTTGAAGAAGTGTATGAAAATATAGATCAAGTAAGCGGGAAGAAATTAAAAGAAAAACTGGAAGCAAATAAAGATCAAGCTCTTATGAGTAAAGATCTAGCAACGATTATTACAGATGCGCCGATTACAGTGCATGTGGATGATATGGAGTATAAAGGGTATGAAGCAAGTGATGTCATTCCGATGTTTGAGAATTTAGGATTTACATCTCTTTTAAATAAATTAGGTGTTACGCCAGGAGAAACAGCTCCAGCTGAATTAGATGATATTACATTTGATATTGTGGAAGAAGTTACAGATGAGATGCTGCAGCAAGATAGTGCGCTTATTGTTGAAGTACAAGAAGATAACTATCATAAAGCAGATATTCAAGGCTTCGGTATTCAAAATGAAAATGGTTGCTACTTTATTCAGACAGACACTGCACTTAAGTCAGACGCTTTTAAAGAGTGGCTTGCAGATGGAGAAATGAGGAAGCATACATTTGATGCGAAGCGTGCAATTGTTGCATTGAAATGGAACGGTATAGATATGCAAGGGATCGACTTTGATCTATTAATCGCTGCTTATTTACTTGATCCGGCTGATACGGATAAAGATTTCCGTACTGTAGCGAAAATGAAAGAAACGCATGCTGTGAAATCCGATGAAGAAGTTTACGGAAAAGGTGCGAAACGTGCTGTGCCAGAGCTAGAAGTAGTAGCGGAGCATGTAGCTCGTAAAGTGCATGTATTATATGATGTAAAGCAAACTTTCGTTGAAGAATTAGAGAAGAATGAGCAATATGAACTGTTTACAGAGTTAGAATTACCGCTTGCACGTGTATTAGCTGATATGGAAGTAAAAGGTGTAAAAGTTGATACAGAGCGCCTTCGTAATATGGGAGAAGAACTTGCAGGTAGATTAAAGGAAATGGAACAGGAAATTTATAAGCTTGCGGGAACAGAATTTAATATTAATTCACCGAAGCAGTTAGGTGTTATTCTGTTTGAGAACTTAAACTTACCAGTTATTAAAAAGACGAAAACAGGTTATTCTACGTCAGCAGATGTATTAGACAAGCTTATGAATCACCATGAAATTATTCCAAACATTTTACATTACCGTCAATTAGGGAAACTAAATTCAACTTATATTGAAGGGTTATTAAAAGTTGTGCATGAAGACACATCTAAAATTCATACTCGTTTCAATCAAGTATTAACGCAAACGGGCCGATTAAGTTCAACGGATCCAAACTTGCAAAATATCCCGATTCGATTAGAAGAAGGAAGAAAGATTCGTCAGGCATTCGTTCCATCTGAAGAAGGATGGATTATGTACGCAGCGGATTATTCGCAAATTGAACTTCGTGTATTAGCTCATATTGCAAAGGATAAAGGGCTAGTTGACGCATTCCAACATGATATGGATATTCATACGAAAACAGCTATGGATGTATTTGGCGTTGAAAAAGATGAAGTAACTTCAAATATGAGAAGACAAGCGAAGGCTGTTAACTTCGGAATTGTGTATGGTATTAGTGATTATGGTCTTTCACAAAACTTAGGGATTACAAGAAAAGCAGCAGCGGAATTTATTGAAAAGTATTTAGAAAGTTTCCCTGGTGTACAAGAATACATGGATGACATTGTAAAAGATGCGAAGCAAAAAGGATATGTGGCTACACTATTAAATCGCCGTCGTTACATTCCGGAAATTACGAGTCGTAATTTCAATTTACGCAGCTTTGCTGAGCGTACAGCTATGAATACACCAATTCAAGGTACTGCAGCAGATATTATTAAAAAAGCGATGATTATTATGGCAGATCGTTTAGAAGAAGAAGGATTACAAGCGCGTCTTCTTCTGCAAGTACACGATGAATTAATATTTGAAGCACCAAAAGAAGAAATTGAAAAATTAGAGAAGCTTGTACCAGAAGTAATGGAGCATGCAATTGAACTTGCAGTTCCGCTAAAAGTTGATTATTCTTACGGTCCAACTTGGTACGACGCAAAATAAGGAAGTGATGAAATGCCTGAATTACCAGAGGTTGAAAACGTCAGACGGACACTTGAAAATCTTGTAACAGGAAAAACGATTGAAGATATTGTTGTTACGTATCCAAAAATAGTAAAACGACCGGATGATGTAGAAATCTTTAAAGAAATGCTTAGAGGCGAGAAGATTGAAAATATAAAGCGAAGAGGAAAGTTTTTGCTTTTATATGTAACGAATTATGTTATTGTTTCACATTTGCGTATGGAAGGTAAGTTTTTACTGCATCAAGGGGATGAGCCAATTGATAAGCATACGCACGTCCGTTTCTTATTTACAGATGGAACTGAATTACATTATAAAGATGTGAGAAAGTTTGGTACGATGCATCTCTTTAAAAAAGGTGAAGAGTTGAATCAAATGCCTCTTGCTGACTTAGGTCCGGAGCCATTTGATGCGGAATTGACACCGCAGTATTTACAAGAAAGATTGCAAAAGACGAATCGTAAAATAAAAGTTGTATTATTAGACCAGCGCCTTTTAGTAGGGCTTGGAAATATATATGTAGATGAAGTTTTATTCCGATCTCAAATTCATCCGGAACGAGAAGCGTCGTCTTTAACAACAGAAGAAATTGAACGAATTTACGAGGCGACTGTTACAACGTTAGGCGAAGCGGTGAAGCGTGGCGGAAGTACAATTCGAACGTATATTAACTCGCAAGGGCAAATTGGTTCGTTCCAGGAACTTCTAAATGTATACGGAAAAAAAGGAGAACCGTGTGTGACTTGCGGTACGATATTAGAAAAAACAGTTGTTGGCGGAAGAGGAACGCATTACTGCCCGATTTGTCAGCCGAGAATATAGAAAAGAGATAACATCGGATAGGCATTTATCATATACATACAGCAGAGCTATGTATAAGGGAGGAGCTTACCGATGTACCTTTATTTATCTCTTATTTTATTAGCTTTTACATTAAGCTTAGATAGCTGTAGTGTAGGGCTAACATATGGGTTAAGAAGTGTAAGAATTCCACTAAGATCAATTATAATTATCGGAATGTGTTCAGCGGCTGTTATGCTTGTTTCAATGGGAATTGGACATATGATCGCAAAAATATTTTCACCTGTTATCGCAACGCGTATCGGTGGGCTTGTTCTTATTGGAATAGGAATTTGGGTATTATACCAATTTTTTCGAAGTGAGAAAAAAGAAGAACCGAAGCAAGAGGAGAAGGTTTGGAAATTAGAAATTGCTTCACTCGGGCTAGTGATCCAAATTTTACGGAAACCGACTGTCGCAGATTTCGATAAATCAGGCACCATTTCTGCAGGAGAAGCATTGCTTCTTGGTATCGCTCTTTCTGTAGATTCGTTCGGTGCTGGAATTGGTGCATCTTTATTAGGGTATGCACCTGCAATGATGGCAATATTAGTTGCGGTTATGAGTTCTTTGTTTTTATTTATCGGAATGAAACTTGGAACGGTTTTATCAAATATGAAATGGTTACAAAAATTTACATTCCTGCCTGGGGTATTACTCATTATTATTGGAATTTGGAAAATGTAAGTATGGGCGTGGAACATTAGTTTCGCGCCTTTTATATTGTGAGGAGGATTACGATGACAGTAGTAATTGGATTAACGGGAGGCATTGCAAGCGGGAAAAGTACGGTATCAGAAATGTTTCGCGAGCTAAATATACCGGTTATTGATGCGGATATTATTGCAAGAGAAGTTGTAGAGCAAGGAAAACCAGCATATAACAAAATAGTAGAAGTGTTTGGAGCGGAAATATTACAAGAAGATGGAGAACTGGATCGGCCGAAATTAGGAAGTGTCGTTTTCTATAATGAAGAAAAACGATTGCAGTTAAATAAAATTGTTCATCCTGCAGTGCGTGAGGAAATGAATAGGCAAAAGGAAATGTACATAAAAGAAGGTGCGCAAGCGGTTGTGTTAGATATTCCTCTCTTATTTGAAAGTAAATTAACGAGTCTCGTTGAACGCGTTTTAGTTGTAGCGGTTAAGCCGCAGACGCAATTAGAACGTTTAATGAAGCGCAATAATTTTTCAGAAGAAGAAGCAACAGCGCGTATTCAATCTCAAATGCCGTTAGAGGAAAAAGTGAAACATGCAGATGAAGTGATAAATAATGATGGCACAATTATGGAAACGAAAACACAATTGCAGGTAATTTTAAAGAATTGGAACATTATTGACTAAAAAATTGTGAAATTAGTGAAAATGCTTAGTGACATATCCCCTTTTTGTGTTATACTATTATTGGGATTGGAGATAAATAGTATAACGCATTCAAGGGGGATAACATATTATGACTCGTGTGGCAATTAATGGATTTGGACGTATTGGGAGAATGGTATTTCGTCAGGCAATAAAAGAAAGCGCATTCGAAATTGTAGCAATCAATGCAAGCTATCCATCTGAAACGTTAGCACATTTAATTAAATATGATACAGTTCACGGCAAGTTTGACGGAACAGTAGAAGCATTTGAAGATCACTTATTAGTTGATGGGAAAATGATTCGCCTTTTAAACAACCGCGATCCAAAGGAATTGCCTTGGACAGATCTAGGTGTTGAAGTTGTAATTGAAGCAACTGGTAAATTTAATTCAAAAGAAAAAGCAATTCTTCATGTTGAAGCTGGAGCGAAAAAAGTTATTTTAACAGCGCCTGGTAAAAATGAAGATGTAACAATTGTAGTTGGTGTGAACGAAGACCAATTAGATATTACAAAACATACTGTTATTTCAAATGCATCTTGTACAACAAACTGTTTAGCGCCTGTTGTTAAGGTGTTAGATGAGCAGTTTGGAATTGAAAACGGTTTAATGACGACAGTTCACGCTTATACAAATGACCAAAAAAATATTGATAACCCACATAAAGATTTAAGAAGAGCACGTGCTTGCGGACAATCGATTATTCCGACAACGACAGGTGCTGCGAAAGCGCTAGCAAAAGTTCTTCCACATTTAAATGGAAAACTTCATGGTATGGCACTTCGTGTACCAACACCAAACGTGTCTCTTGTTGACTTAGTAGTAGATGTAAAACGTGATGTGACAGTTGAAGCTATTAACGATGCATTCAAAACTGTTGCAAACGGCGCGCTTAAAGGCATTGTAGAATTCAGCGAAGAGCCTTTAGTATCTATTGACTTTAATACAAATACACACTCAGCTATCATTGATGGTTTATCTACAATGGTAATGGGTGATCGTAAAGTAAAAGTACTTGCTTGGTATGATAACGAGTGGGGCTACTCTCGTCGTGTTGTAGATCTTGTAACGTTAGTTGTTGAAGAATTAGCGAAACAAGAAAATGTACAACATATTTAAGTGAATATGGGAGAGGGCAAGTGAATATTTGCCCTCTTTTTTTATTTTTTTCTGAAAAAGGAAAAATTATAGGGGTATATTTTCGAAAGTGGACATACCACGAAACGTTGTGATTACTGTATTTGTGAATCATTTATTTTTTTTAGGGAAAAGTAAAGAGGAAAATATGACAGAAAATCGAAAAAACTGTTGTTGCAAAATGAAAATAAACAAAGTATACTAACACTCGTAAACTTAAGAGCTGAGGTACGTAGTCACTACTTAAAGGGTTAGGACCTCTCTGGACTAACTTTCCCCCGTGGTAGTGGAGCAAGCCAAATTGCAAATTAGTTTTCAATTCGAACAGTTAGAATAAATTTACAAGGGGGAACTGTAGAATGGATACTATGGATACGATGGGTCGTCACGTGATCGCTGAACTTTGGGATTGTGATTTCGACAAACTTAATGACATGCCGTATATTGAACAATTATTTGTGGATGCAGCACTAAGAGCTGGTGCTGAAGTGCGTGAGGTAGCTTTCCATAAATTTGCACCACAAGGTGTAAGTGGAGTAGTAATTATCTCAGAATCACATTTAACAATTCATAGCTTTCCGGAGCACGGTTACGCAAGTATTGATGTTTATACTTGTGGGGATCGTATTGATCCAAATGTTGCTGCAGAATATATTGCAGAAGGTTTAAACGCGAAAACGCGTGAGAGCATCGAGCTTCCTCGAGGCACTGGTAGCTTCGAAATTAAGCAGAGAGAAACAAAAGCTCTTTAAAAAAGAACATAATTGATTTAAAATGTAAAGAGGTGTATAATGCACCTCTTTTTTAGTTTATAAAAAGGGAAAATATAACGTACTCGTTAGGTAAATAAATGGAGCTCTTACGAATAAGTTAGCATTCCATCTACCATCTTATTTTCGAAAACGAGATGATAACATAACGTGCTTTAACTTAAAGTGGTAAGAGAGTTAGAATGAGTTATATAATAATGTATATATATTGTCAGATGAAGTAAGTAGAGGAAAAATAAAGAGTATAGTGTAAAGGAGTGAATATATTGCGTTGTCCATCCTGTTCTCATAATGGTACAAGAGTGTTAGATTCGCGTCCGGTAGACGAGGGGCGCTCTATTCGAAGAAGGAGAGAGTGTGAAAGCTGTTTAAGCCGCTTTACGACATTTGAAAGAGTGGAAGAGTCACCTCTTATCGTTGTAAAAAAAGAAGGTACACGAGAAGAGTTTAACAAAGAAAAGATTTTACGCGGCTTAATTAAAGCGTGCGAAAAAAGACCAGTATCTTTAAGACAATTAGAAGAAGTAACTCAAAGTGTGGAACGTGAACTTCGTAATTTAGGTATATCAGAAGTGAAAAGTGATATGATTGGTGAAATTGTTATGGAAGAACTGCGTGATATTGACGATGTTGCTTACGTGCGTTTTGCTTCTGTATATCGCCAATTTAAAGATTTAAATGTATTTATTGAAGAACTAAAAGATATACTGCAAAAAGAAAGAGAGTAGAATCTGTTTTGTATTCTCTTTACATACGGCAAGTAATGAGATAAGAGAGCTAGAAGCGAAAGCTAATAGCTCTTTTTCGCTAAGGAATTATATAATGAAGATAGAACGAATGAAGTAGAGGATAGATTGGATGAGAGAAAGGAAAAGCAAGAATGGAAAAACAGTCATGGATGGAGCTATTGCCGATTGATCGTTATAAAGTAAGTGCGAAAGGGTTACTGCATAATTATGACCGAAAAGTGTTGACGATGTTGTACCAACCGTTAATAGGTAGCAGAGCTTTTAGCTTGTACATGACGCTATGGGGAGAGTTAGAGCAAGATCGTGTGTTTGGAAAAGAGAATACGCATCATTCCCTTATGGTGACCATGCAAATGCAACTTCCCGAAATATATGAGGAACGAGTAAAGTTAGAGGCAATTGGGCTTTTGAAAGTATATATTAAGAAAGAAAAAGATATTCGAATGTTTATATATGAGTTGCAACCACCTTTATCTCCAAAGCAGTTTTTTGATGATATTGTTTTAAGTATCTTTTTATACAATCGATTGAGTCGGACAAAATATAATCAAGTAAAGCAATATTTCTTAGAAGAAGAATTTGATTTTGTATCTTATGAAAATGTTACGCGTTCTTTCAATGATGTATTTGGTTCGTTTAATCCAGGGCAGCTTGAGCATGCACAAGAAGACCTTCGTATTCCGAAAACGACAGCTATGCCAAGTCGCGAGAAGGGAGACGCTCCAAAAGTTTGGAATGATTTCTTTGATTTCTCCTTATTTGTAGATGGATTGTCCGCTCTTGTCCCTAAAAAGGCAATTACAGATCAAGTGCGAGAATGTGTCATTACACTTGCTTACGTGTATGATGTAGATGTGTTATCGATGCAAAATATCGTTCTTGGTGCGGTGACAGAGATGCAGACAATTGATATTGAAAGGCTTAGAAAAGGAGCGCGTGATTGGTATCAGTTTGAAAACGGTCAAGCGTTACCTGTATTGAGTGAAAGAGTACAGCCTCATGCGGCACGTATGATGAAAGAGAAAGAGCCTTCTACGCAAGAAGAGATGTTAATCAAACAGTTAGAGGAAATCTCACCAAAGCAGTTATTGAAAGAAATCTCTGGCGGTGCAGAGGCGACGAAGGCGGACTTGCAAATCGTTGAAGATGTAATGATCAATCAAAAGTTAACGCCAGGTGTTGTGAATGTACTTATTTATTACGTTATGCTACGCTCAGATATGAAACTTGCGAAAACGTACGTGGAAAAGATTGCTGGGCATTGGGCGCGTAAAAAGGTCGGTACAGTAGCTGAAGCAATGGCGTTAGCGAAAGAAGAAAACCGTCAATATCAAGAATGGGCTGAGACGAAGAAAAAAGGTCGTACGTCGAAGAAAACGGTACGAAAAGAAATGGTACCAGATTGGCTGAAAGAAGAACCGAAAGAACAAGCGAAAGAAACTGTGAAAAAAGATGTAAGTGCTGAAAAAGGTGCAAGTACGTTAGAGGATGAACGAAAACGACTAGAAGAAGTGTTGAAAAAATATAAGCGTGATTAATAGAAGAGAATGAACGCTCTTTGAGGTGAGGAAATGGAGCATATTCAAAATTCATTTGCAAAGTTAATGGAAAATGAAAATTTTAAAAATAGATATGAAGTATTAAAGGCGGAAGTAATGGCACATCCGCGTGTGAAAGAATTTATAGACGCACATCAAGGTGAAGTAACAACTTCTATGATTGAGCGTAGCCTTGTGAAGTTATACGAATATATTGGACAAAGTGTAGGTTGCGCGGATTGTCCGGATTTAGGCTCGTGTAAAAACATGTTGCAAGGATATGAGCCAAAGCTCGTTATCCAAGGGAAGATGATCGATATTCAATACGATCGTTGCGTTAGAAAAGTAGCATATGACGAGAGAAAGAAATATGAAAAACTCGTTCAAAGTGTATATATGCCATCTGATATTTTACAGGCAACGATGGAAAACTTGGATCCATCAGATTTAGATGCACGTATTGATGCAATTGGTGCAGCTAATGAATTTTTAAGTACATATGAACCTGGTAAAAAAGTACAAGGTTTATATTTGTACGGTAAATTTGGTGTAGGGAAAACGTATTTGCTAGGGGCAATTGCGAATGAGCTTGCTCGAAAGAAAATAAGTTCGATGCTCGTATACTTCCCTGAATTTTTACGTGAAATTAAAAGTTCAATTCAAGATAATTCGATTGGAGAAAAGATTGATGCGGTGAAACGCGTACAAGTTTTAATGTTAGATGATATTGGAGCAGAAGCGATGTCAAGCTTTGTGCGTGATGATGTGCTTGGTGCAATTTTACAATTCCGTATGTTAGAAAACTTACCGACGTTCTTTACGTCTAACTTTGATTTCAAAGAGTTGGAACATCATTTAACGTATACACAGCGCGGTGAAGCGGAAGAAATGAAAGCAGCTCGTATTATGGAACGAATTAAATATTTAGCGAAACCAATTCCAATTGGCGGGAAAAACCGTCGTCATAAGTAAAGAGTAAGCTGAGAAGCTTGCTCTTTTTTTCGTATGAAGTACTTTTCAAGGTAGTCCAATTGGAAAATGAAAAGTTCTTATTGAAAATTCGTAGTAGCTTGTATCATTTTTTTCTCCCTCCCTTAATATATATAAAATTAGCAAGCCATATTGAGTGGATTTTCTAACGATAGGAAATGTAATTCTACTAAGAGTGAACTTCACGCGGGACGGACTCTTATAGGATTTGTAACGTATAGATACAGTCCTTTAGAGCAGGGATAAAAGGGGGGACAAAAGTGATTGAAATTTGCTTCGAAGAAAAAAATGATGCTATGCACGTATATAGACAACTATTGAAAAGAGCGGAACTGTTATATGAGGAAACGAGTGTGTATTTACAGGAACAAAAAGTGGTGATTCACATACCAGTAGGTGAATCGAATTATATTGAAAAGATTTTATTGCCAGTGATGGTATATTTCATTGTGAATGTGAAACAAAATGAGTGGATATATACAATCTTAAAAGAAAAGTTTTTTTATGAAGAAGAGGAAGAGTGTCATCAAATATTGCATATGGCACATGAGATTTTAAAGGGAAGAAGAAAAGGGATTACCCGTGAATTAACGCGTCACACATTTGAATCATATATTAAATCTTCTTTAAATAACTGGCTTTGTGATCCACTTTCATTCTCGTTTTCATCATATGTTCGTTTTCGTCTTCGTACATATAGGGAAATGGTAGCTAAGCTTGCCGAAGTGGCGATTGATGAGTATAAGTTGGAACAAGAATATCAAATGTTTATTGAGTCGCTAAGGCAACAAGTGCGTAGCCGGAAATCACGTTTGTCCTGTGTGCATCTTATTTTTGATGAGAGTTTTATTTTCTACGATGATAAAGGTAGACGTTTAAAACAGGAGAAATTGGTTCAATATATAGATGAGGAATTATTGAAGCAAAAGGATGTATATATTGATACGAAAGTAATTGCGCCACTTCTTTCTATTTCGCCGAAAAAAATTTATTTATATACGAAAGAACAAGACCATAATATGATTATTACTTTGCGAAATGTATTTCAAGAACGGGTACAATTACATGGATTACATGAGTTTGAGCGCAATGTGAAAAATTTAAAAAATAAAGGTAACGCCCTTGATTTTCTAAGTTTTTGAGCATATAATTACCTACATAAATGAAATATATTGAAATGTCATGATGAGGACATGAGTAGTTTTCTACGATTTTCAGAGAGGGAAGCCTTAGGGTGTGAGCTTCCTAGTACGGGATTATTACTTACCACCTCTAAACTTTAGCAGTGAACGATTTTTCTAGTAATTGCTAACGGACAACACCGTTATGTTGAACTTGAGCAATTAACAATAAGGTTAATTGGAACAAGGGTGGAACCACGAATTCAACACTCGTCCCTTTTTACGGGATGAGTGTTTTTTATTTTGAGAAAAAGAGGAGTGACCAGTGATGGCAGATGTAGTTAAAATTACTTTCCCTGATGGAGCTGTGAAGGAGTTTCCAAAAGGCGTAACAACTGAAGAAATCGCAGCTTCTATTAGCCCAGGCTTAAAGAAAAAAGCTGTGGCTGGAAAATTAAACGATGAGATGATCGATCTTGTTACACCAATCGAAGAAGATGGTGCAGTTTCTATCATTACATTAGATTCTGAAGATGGCTTATATATTTTACGCCACTCAACAGCTCACCTTTTAGCACAAGCGTTAAAACGTTTATATAAAGATGTTAAGGTTGAGCTTGGCATTGGCCCAGTAATCGAAAATGGCTTCTACTACGATATTGATATGGAAGAAGCAATTACAGTTGAAGACTTCAAGAAAATCGAAAAAGAAATGCAAAAAATTGTGAACGAGAACTTAGAAATCGTTCGTCATGAAGTACCACGTGCAGAAGCGATTCGTCGTTTTGAAGAAATCGGCGATGAGTTAAAATTAGATTTAATTAACGATCTTCCAGAAGATGCTGTTATTTCAATCTATGAGCAAGGCGAATTCTTCGACCTTTGCCGTGGTGTTCACCTTCCATCTACAGGGAAAATTAAAGTATTTAAATTATTAAGCGTTGCGGGTGCTTACTGGCGCGGCGATAGCAATAATAAAATGCTACAACGTATTTACGGTACTGCATTCGTTAAGAAAGCAGAATTAGATGAGCACTTACGTATGCTTGAAGAAGCGAAAGAGCGCGATCACCGTAAATTAGGTAAAGAATTAAAATTATTTACTAATAGCCAAAAAGTAGGACAAGGTTTACCACTTTGGTTACCAAAGGGTGCAACAATTCGCCGCATTATCGAGCGTTACATCGTTGATAAAGAAGCAAGCTTAGGCTATGATCACGTATACACTCCAGTACTAGGAAGCAGAGAGCTTTATGAAACTTCTGGACACTGGAACCACTACCGTGATGGTATGTTCCCATCAATGGAAATGGATAATGAAGAGTTAGTTCTTCGTCCAATGAACTGCCCTCACCACATGATGGTTTATAAAAATGATATTCACAGCTATCGTGAATTACCAATCCGTATTGCGGAACTTGGAACAATGCACCGTTATGAAATGTCAGGCGCGTTATCTGGATTACAACGTGTACGCGGAATGACTTTAAACGATGCGCACATTTTCGTTCGCCCAGATCAAATTAAAGAAGAGTTAAAACGTGTTGTAAACTTAACTCTAGAAGTGTACAAAGATTTCGGTTTAGAGAACTATTCATTCCGTCTATCTTATCGTGACCCAGCTGATACTAAAAAGTATTATGCTGATGATGAGATGTGGGAAAAAGCACAAGGTATGTTAAAAGAAGCTATGGATGAAATGGGTCTTGATTACTATGAAGCTGAAGGTGAAGCGGCATTCTACGGTCCGAAACTTGACGTTCAAGTTCGTACTGCTCTTGGAAAAGACGAAACACTTTCAACTGTACAATTAGACTTCTTACTTCCAGAACGCTTTGAATTAGCTTACGTTGGTGAAGACGGTAAACAACATCGTCCGGTTGTAATTCACCGTGGTGTTGTATCAACTATGGAACGTTTCGTAGCCTTCTTAATTGAAGAATACAAAGGTGCATTCCCAACTTGGTTAGCTCCAGTTCAAGCACAAGTAATTCCAGTTTCGCCGCAAGTACATTTAGACTATGCGAAGAAAGTACAAGATGAATTACGTCGTGCTGGTATCCGCGTTGAATTAGATACTCGTGAAGAGAAAATTGGTTACAAAATCCGTGAAGCGCAAATGCAAAAAATTCCGTACATGCTTGTAGTAGGTGACAACGAAGTAACTGAAAACGGCGTAAACGTACGTAAATACGGTGAACAAAAATCAGAAACAATTGCATTAGATGCTTTTGTTGATATGATTAAAGTAGAAGGAAAACGATAAGAAATTGCCGCGGTATACCGCGGCTTTTCTATGTAATATAAGTGAGAGAAATTAGAAAAAATAACCATGTAGCACTTATCATAAAAAAGTATTGCAAGTATGTTAGTTGTTTGTTACAATATTTCTTGTTGTTAGTAAAACACATCGCGTCTTCTTGACAGACGTCATGTCCTATGATAAACTCATCAAGGATAATAGAATATTGTTTTGTGGAACAAGTAGAAGCACCCGCTTCTCACCTGATGGACGCATTCGCAGTTTACAGGTAAATGTATTTCTTACTTAAGATTTTACAAGTGTGGGTGTCGTATGCCCGCACTTTTTTTGTCGGGTTCTATGACTACAAACTATGTTCTGAGAAAACCTTGGAGGTGGCTTACTATTAGCAAGGATATGATGATTAACGAGCAAATTCGTGCACGTGAAGTACGTTTAGTTGGTGCAAATGGCGATCAACTTGGAATCAAGTCTCGTAATGACGCTTTAGACTTAGCTGCAAATCTTAATCTTGATTTAGTATTAGTTGCTCCAAATGCGAAACCGCCAGTATGCCGCATTATGGACTACGGTAAATTCCGCTTTGAGCAACAGAAGAAAGAAAAAGAACAGCGCAAAAATCAAAAAGTAATTAGCATGAAAGAAGTTCGTTTAAGTCCAACAATTGATGAACACGACTTTAACACAAAACTTCGTAATGCTATCAAGTTTTTAGAGAAAGGCGACAAGGTTAAAGCGTCAATTCGCTTTAAAGGACGTGCCATTACTCATAAAGAAATCGGTCAACGTGTTTTAGATCGCTTCTCAGAAGCTTGTGCTGAAGTTAGTACAATTGAATCTAAGCCTAAAATGGAAGGACGCAGTATGTTCTTAGTTTTAGCACCGAAAAACGATAAGTAATAGATAGAGGAGGAAATACCTATGCCTAAACAAAAAACTCATCGCGGCGCTGCAAAGCGTTTCAAAAAGACTGGATCAGGTAAACTGAAACGTTCTCACGCTTACACAAGCCATTTATTCGCTAACAAATCTACAAAAGCTAAACGTAAACTACGTAAAGCTGGTGTAGTAAGCGCTGGTGACTTCAAACGCATTCGTCAAATGCTTGACAACTTAAAATAAGTTCGGCTGATATATAGAACAATTAGGAGGTAATATTATGCCAAGAGTAAAAGGTGGTACAGTTACTCGTCAACGTCGTAAAAAAGTAATTAAATTAGCAAAAGGTTACTACGGTTCAAAAAATACATTATTCAAGGTTGCTAACCAACAGGTTATGAAATCTCTAATGTATGCATTCCGTGACCGCCGTCAAAAGAAACGTGACTTCCGTAAATTATGGATTACACGTATCAACGCAGCAGCTCGTATGAATGGTCTTTCTTACAGCCGCTTAATGCACGGTCTTAAAAATGCTGGCATCGAAGTTAACCGCAAGATGCTTGCTGACTTAGCTGTTCATGACGAAAAAGCTTTCGCTGAATTAGCAACAGTTGCAAAAAACAACATTAACTAATTAATTAGTTGAAACCTTAGAAGATTTTTCTTCTAAGGTTTTTTGTTTGTATACAAAGAGAGATATGTCGTTATTGATATGACAAAATCAATATAAAAGCTATAGCAATATAGAAGAATATATATATGAAGCCAGGAGAATCCTCCTGGCTTCTTTTAATTATCACCTTTTGGAAAGAAGAGTATCTTTCCTACCTGAAACGACACTGCTATAATGGAAAGATGATATGGAACTTTCATCAGATAAAATAATATTTTTATTAGTGGGCAATTCCTGGATAATTATTTACTATCACCAATCGGAGTGAACAATCTAATAGTGATGATTGAAACGTATTTGTAAATTAAGGACAAGCTATTTTGTAAAGAGGTAGATAGCTGACTTATTAATAAGAAACGAAAAATAATAATGAACTTTGAGATGAAACAACATTGTTGCGTAAAATGCGATGTTGGAGGAGGACAATAGAATGGACTTACTACAACTATTTAAATTACAAAAAGAATTAGATGATCGTATTGCGAAGGAGCATGACTTACAACCGAAAAAGTTGTTAAAAGAAAAAATGTTAGCTCTTCTTGTAGAAATTGGAGAACTTGCAAATGAAACACGTTGTTTTAAATATTGGAGCAACAAACCAGCATCAGAACGTGAAGTCATACTAGAAGAATACGTAGATGGTTTACATTTTATTTTATCAATCGGAATTGATTTAGGTATTGATAAAAACTTCCTATTCTATAAGTGTGCACAGACGAATAAAACACAAGTAGAAATTTTCTTAGACACATATGCGAAAGTAATTCGTTTTACAGATCAACCATCTATTACGAATTATATTGAATTATTTACAAGCTACCTTCGACTTGGACAAGCACTTGAGTTTGAACAAGAAGAGATCGAAAAGGCATATTTAGATAAAAACGAAGTAAATCATCAGCGTCAAACACAAGGATACTAAGTTAATTTTTGAATATTTCAATTTCCTTTTGTATAATGAAGTGACTGAAGAAAAAGGAGGGTGTTGGCAATGACAAAATTAGACGAGACATTGACAATGCTAAAAGAATTAACAGATGCACGTGGTATTGCGGGTAACGAACGTGAACCACGCGAAGTAATGAAGAAATATATTGAGCCGTTTGCAGACGAGCTTTCTACTGATAATTTAGGAAGTTTAGTTGCGAAAAAAGTAGGGGAAGAAAACGGCCCGAAAATTATGGTTGCAGGTCATTTAGATGAAGTTGGTTTTATGATCACGCAAATTGATGACAAAGGTTTCCTTCGTTTCCAAACAGTTGGTGGTTGGTGGTCACAAGTTATGCTTGCACAACGCGTGACAATTGTAACGCGTAAAGGCGATGTAACAGGTGTAATCGGTTCAAAACCACCGCACATCTTACCTCCAGAAGCACGTAAAAAGCCAGTTGAAATTAAAGACATGTTCATCGATATTGGTGCTTCTAGTCAAGAAGAAGCAATGGAGTGGGGCGTACGACCAGGAGATCAAGTTGTACCTTACTTTGAATTCCAAGTGATGAAGAATGAAAAAATGTTACTTGCAAAAGCATGGGATAACCGAATTGGTTGTGCAATTGCAATTGACGTATTAAAACAATTAAAAGATGAAAAGCATCCAAACGTTGTATACGGCGTAGGGACTGTACAAGAAGAAGTTGGTCTTCGTGGTGCGAAAACATCTGCAAACTATATTAAACCAGATATCGCGTTCGCAGTAGATGTTGGTATCGCTGGTGACACACCTGGTGTAACGTCAAAAGAAGCACAAAGTAAAATGGGTGATGGACCACAGATCATTTTATATGATGCTTCTGTTATTGGTCATACAGGTTTACGTGACTTTGTAGTTGATGTTGCTGATGAATTGGAAATTCCATACCAATATGATTCAGTAGCTGGCGGCGGAACGGATGCAGGTGCAATCCATATTGCTGTAAATGGTATTCCGTCTATGGCTATTACGATTGCAACGCGTTACATCCATTCTCATGCGGCAATGTTACATCGTGATGATTATGAAAATGCAGTGAAGTTAATTGTAGAAGTTATTAAACGTCTTGATAAAGAGGCTGTACATAACATTACATTTAATTAATAGAAAAAGCGAAGGAGGTGCTCCTTCGCTTTTTTACGTTTTAAAAAGGTCTCTCTAATCCTGCGGCAGTATGAGCTCCTAAAATAATTAAACGAGTTAATTGCATAGCCATAAAATGCGGGGTATATATCATCCCTCTTTTTAACCATGACATAATCATCCCGATATGAGCTCCTGTCACATAACTAATTAAAATATCACGAGGAACCATAAGATCTTTATCATCGGGCTGTGAAATAGATAAGCTTAATGTTAAATGTGTTTGTATCGTTTTCATCATTTTATAAGAGTAGTTTCCAGCAGCTTTATCGCCAAGCATAACGTTATAGAAGTTCGCATTTTCTGCTATATGCTCGAACAAAGCTAAAAATGTCGGATGTGGTGAATCAAAAGTAAGTTGAAATTCTTCTTTATTTCTATTTTTTGGTTTAATAACTTCGGCTAACTTCTCTAACATTTCTTCGATGCTTTTGTCTAATAAGTCATATTTATCATGGTAATGACTATAAAATGTAGCACGATTTACTGGAGCACGTTCTGCAATATGTTGAACAGTTACATCGTCAAATCCTTTTTCGCCTACTAAAGCGACAAAAGCATCCTGTATGAGTTGTCTCGTCCGCTTTACACGTGGATCATTTGTATTTTTAATAGACATTTTTACTTCCCCTCGTTTAATTTTCTATACTTAAACAACATATTGGTATTATATTGTTGTTTAAGCGACATTTCATACGTAAATTGTCGGTTGTAGATTCCAAATAATTATTTATAATTATAAACGATAGTCCTTCAGAAATCAGCACCGCTCGCAGGTAGATAAATTTCGATTTACACCGCAGATGGTGTGATTTTTTTGTTTAAAAGTTAATATAATTAACAATTAAACAATCTAAACAATAAGGACATAAATAGTTTAGAAAAAAATTATATGCGATATAAGGAGAGGAATGCAATGAATCAGTTTCGAAGAATGGTAATTATCAACATTATCACATTAATTGTACTAGTTGGCGGCGGTATTGGCGGTTACTACTATTACAACCAAACGGAAAATTACTTAAAAACAGATAATGCAAAAATTGATGGAAAGGTAATTCCGGTTGCTTCACCAGTAGCAGGTAAATTAACGGACTGGAAAGCTGAAGTGGGTAAGAATTATAGTGAGAACGATAAATTAGGTGCGGTTACTGTAGCGGCAGCAAATGGGGAACAAACAGTAGATGTAACAATTCCGCAAAATGCAACAGTTGTACAATCAAACGCAACGACAAATGCTTTCGTTGGAGCAGGTAGCCCAATTGCTTATGCATTTGATATGAACAATTTATGGGTAACAGCAAACATTGAAGAAACAGTGATTGACGATGTTCAAAAAGGTCAAACAGTAGATGTGTATGTAGATGCATACCCAGACACAACGTTAACAGGGAAAGTAGAACAAGTTGGATTAACAACAGCAAATACATTCTCAATGTTACCATCAAGTAACGCAACAGCGAACTATACAAAAGTAAAGCAAGTTGTACCAGTTAAAATTTCTTTAGACCATAGTAAATCAGTAAATATTGTTCCTGGAATGAATGTGTCAGTTCGTATTCATAAGTAAGGGGGAGATGAGATGTCCTCAATTGCAATTGTAGGATATGCACTATTTTGTATAATCGTCTTCTTCCTTGTAAATCGTCTTTTACGAAAGAAAAAAACGAACGCGGGAGAAGAACAAGTCCCAGCCGTAAGTAAAATAGAAGTAAGTAAAGTAGAAACAGAAGAGAAAGAAATAGAACAAAAGCAAGAAGTAGAAATTTCTAATGTAGTTGAATTAGAAACAGGCAAGCAAGAAGAAGAAAAACAAGAAAAAGAAATGCCGAAAAAACAACCGTCTATGCCTATAGAGAATGTAAATGTAAAAGCAGTTGTAACAGTATTAATTCTTGGTATGTTCGTTTCTATTTTAAACCAAACGATCATTAACGTTGCATTGCCTCCGTTAATGAATGAATTTAACGTGTCAACATCAACAGCACAATGGTTAATTACAGGCTTCATGCTTGTAAATGGTATTTTAGTACCGATTAGTGCCTTTTTAGTTTCACGATTTACGTATCGTAAATTATTTGTTGCGGCCATGTTATTCTTCACGGTAGGATCTATCATTTGTGCTACATCAGGAAACTTCACAATGATGATGACAGGTCGTATTATTCAAGCGGTCGGTGCAGGTATTTTAATGCCGGTTGGTATGAATATCTTTATGACATTATTCCCGCCTAATAAGCGCGGAGCAGCGATGGGATTACTAGGCGTTGCAATGATTTTAGCACCAGCTATCGGGCCAACTGTAACGGGCTGGGTTATTGAAAACTATAGCTGGAACTTAATGTTCTATGGAATGTTTGTAATTGGTTTAATTATTACGTTCCTATCTTTAAAATTCTTTACATTAGCTCAGCCAGTGTCTAATACGAAATTAGATGTATTTGGTGTTGTTAGTTCAAGTATTGGACTAGGAAGCTTGCTGTATGGATTTAGTGAAGCTGGAAATAATAGTTGGACTAGCGCCGAAGTTGTTATTTCGCTTGTTATCGGTGTAATTGGTTTAGCGTTATTTATTTGGAGAGAGTTAACAACAGATAATAAAATGCTTGATTTACAAGTGTTTAAATACCCAGTATTTACTTTTACTTTAGTAATTAACGCAATCGTTACAATGGCATTATTCGGGGGTATGTTATTACTTCCGGTATATCTGCAAAACATCCGTGGCTTTACGCCAATTGAATCTGGTTTACTACTTCTTCCAGGATCATTAATTATGGGGATCATGGGACCAGTAGCGGGTAAATTATTCGATAAATATGGTATTCGTCCATTAGCGATAATTGGATTGGCAATTACGACCTATGCGACATATGAATTTACAAAGTTATCAATGGATACGCCATATAGCGTTATTATGACGGATTATATTATACGTTCGATTGGTATGTCATTCATTATGATGCCAATTATGACAGCTGGTATGAACGCACTGCCGATGAAATTAATTTCTCACGGTACGGCAACGCAAAATACGTCAAGACAAGTAGCTGGTTCAATCGGAACAGCGATTTTAATCACACTTATGACGCAACAAACAACTGCTCACGTAGCAGATTACGGCAACATGTTAACAACTTCAAATCCAATTTTAGTTGATAAAGTACATGGTATGGGGCAAAGCTTAGCGGCCTTAGCTGGATCAGCGCAAGCAGGAGATGCGATGAGCACGCAACTATTATTTGGGCAAATTTCGAAGTTATCGGCAATTAACGGTATTAACGATGCCTTCTTAATTGCAACGATACTTGCAGGTATTGCTTGGGTATTATCGTTCTTCTTACCATCAGGCAATAAACCAAATAAAAAAGCAGGGAATTAAATTCCCTGCTTTTTTACTTTACACTTCTGTATTACCTCTGATTTATGGATTTCTAAAAAATATTATATATAGTATGAATCCCCTACAGACATAAGTACCCAGAAGATAACCTCTAATATGCCGGCGATAAAAATAATGAATCCCATATTACGTATACTTTTAATCTTTGCTTGTAATCCACTCAATCCTGCCAATAATCCAGTTAAAGAAAACAGAATCCAATATAAAGTAGTTGAAATAGGCAGGATTGTATTGCTCTCCACTCCCATGCCCAAAAAAACAAAAGGTAGAGTGACAAAGGAGAAGCTAAGTAGCACCATTAAACCGACAAATAATTTACGGTGTTTCACGCTAGTAATAATTAAGAAAATACCACCGAAAAATCCACATAAAACAAGAAGTGGCATATAAACAACTCAAAGTAAGCTAAACATATATAATCTCCTTCTAAGTAATGAGTTATATTTTACTACATGAGGTTTATCTTGGATATTATTAATAAATTGATAGAAATGAGAAGTAACGATACGAATTAATAAAAGAGGTATCGCAATGATGCCTCTTTTTAACTCAAGAACGCCAACATATTATTCATAATATGAAATAACATAGCTGGAATAATAGATTTTGTTTTTTTACATAAAATAGCCATTAATAATCCCATGAAGAAAGTAATTACCATAACCCCAAGTGAGTATGTATGAGCGACACCGAAGAAGAAACTTGTTATGATGGCTGCAATCCAAAATGGAAAGCGTTCTGAGAAGAAGCGAAGTATAAAACCACGGAAAATAAGCTCTTCAAAAATTGGTGTAAGTATTGCGAAGCCGAGAAGTAATAATATTTGATATTGCTTAAAAGTATCTAAGTTTAGTGCGGAAGATTGCTGCTTTGTTGCGTCTTGGAACACATAATTTAACAAGATATAATTGAGTATAATGTTTATAGCGAAGAAAAGAAGTAAGTATACGTATGTGCGCCATTCTTTAAGTGCTTTAAAGTTAAAAGATTTTAGTAGTAAATTTTTTGCGGGTTCGAATTTGAAAATGAAGAATAACAACACGGCTAGTTGTAATACGATACTTGCAGTATTTACGATAGATTCATACAGGGCGATTTGTTTTTTATCTGTAAGACCGGCTGTATAAATTGTTAAGGGCATTGCGAGGAACACAGTAATAAGTCCGGTTCCGAAAAAAGCGAATAAAACGGAGCTAATAAATTGTCCCCATGACATAGAGTGTTTTTGTTCATTAGAAAGTTGTGTAGCGGGTTGCATTTATAAAATCACCTCTTTATATTTGTATATTTAATTATAAAGCGTTTTGCTTTCGAGTGTAATATTTAAATATTACATATAATGATGTATTTCCATAAAATAATAAAAGAGGTATCACCCTATAGTGATGCCTCTTTCTCATTGATAACTATGTTCGGCCTTGTTATTCAATTTTGATTGCTCTATTTGCAATTCGCGCTCTACCAATCGATCTAACTGCTGAATAGCTTTTAATGCTTTTTCATAAGAAATTGTTCTATAATGATGCGCTCCGCCCGGTTCTTCATCTGCTTCGTCTGCCCATTTAATAATATTTTGAAGAGATGTTCTTTCAATTTCTTGTTCCACTAAGAAAGAATCTGTATGCAGAAGAATTGCGATAGAAATTTCTTTTGCTAGTTTAGGGTGCTCCCCTAATCTAATAAGCAATTTATGAGCTCTTTCTGCTCCTTTAATTGCGTGTATATCATTCTTTTTATATAAATCATAGTCCCATTCGCCGCCTGTATACCATGTATGATGTCCGATATCATGAAGGAAACCAGCTTTTGTCGCAGCATCGACTGAGGCGTGATGCTTTTTAGCTAAGTGAAACGCATGGTAAGCGACAGCAATCGCGTGGACCATCCCAGAACGATTTACGTATTTTTGTGTAATATGGTGTTTGAAAATTTGTTCAAGCGTAATACGGTGCATAAAACATTCACTCCTTTTATCCCGCTTTAACGGGCAGTAAGATTCCTACTTCAAAATTCAGCGAATACGAGGAAGTTAGGTGAGGAATCAACTGCCCGTAAAAGCCCGATTGGTTCAACTAATAATTAGTGGGGATGAACACCCCTCCCCGCTAATTAAAGTTTCACTTTATCTTATGGTGTATATGAAGAAAAATCGATTGGTTTAAATGTATTTTGAACATTGTACTCCATCAAGTAGCGTTAGTAAAGTAGAAATGTTTAGGAGAAGAAAAAAATTCCCGCAAAAAAATCACCCTAGCTTATGCAAAGGTGATTTTCAAATTGTTTATTTTTTTAATCCTTGCTCTAGTGTTTCTAACATTTCGTGCTTTTCATTTTCATCAGCGTTTTTCCAAATGACTTCAAATAAAACACCAAGACCTGGCAGCATTTTTTCTTCACCGCTTTGAATTGCATCGACAATTGTTTCTTGTAATTGATCTTGTGTATTACCAGATACATTTGCTAATACAGCACCGCGTAAATTAAAACTCATTATTTTCACCTCTTCTTCAGAATTGAAACTGACGTTAGTTTTTGTTCTTTTTTATGTAAATATGTATGAAAAATAGGCTATAATGATAAGACAAGAAGAGAGGGAAATACATATTATGAAAAACATTGATTCAGTACAAAATCCGCGTGTGAAGCAGTGGAAAAAGCTGCAAACGAAAAAAGAGCGTGATAAAAAAGGTTTATTTTTTGTAGAAGGATTCCACTTAGTGGAGGAAGCTTTAAAGGCAGGGATTGTAACGGAACTTATCGTTTCAGATCAGACAGACCTTCCGAAAGATTGGACAGTTAATGATGTAGAAATGTATATCGTACCTGAAGCTATCGTAAAAGTACTTCGTGAAACAGAAACGACGCAAGGTGTATTTGCTGTTTGTGAAAAGCATGAGAAGGAAGTAGCACTTGCTGATGGGAAGTTTCTTTTATTAGATGGCCTGCAAGACCCGGGTAACTTAGGGACAATTATTCGTACAGCTGATGCAGCTGGTATTCATGCCGTTGTGCTTGGAGAAGGATGCGTTGATGCATATAATAGTAAAGTGCTTCGCTCTACACAAGGTTCTATTTTCCACTTACCAGTTGTAAAAGGTAACTTAGAAGAATGGGTAGACAAGCTAAAAGAACAGAACGTTCCTGTATATGGAACAGCTCTTGAAAATGGAGTTCCGTATGGGGAAGTAACACCAGCTGGTAGTTTTGCATTAATTGTAGGAAATGAAGGAAATGGCGTATGCCAAGAAATTCTTGCGAAAACGGATCAAAACTTGTATATTCCGATTTACGGCGGGGCAGAATCATTAAATGTTGCAGTTGCAGCAGGGATTTTAACGTATTATTTGCAAAGCCCGGTTGCGAACAAATAAAAAACTTCTTATAATAAGTTGAAGTACATTATATTAAAAGTTAAATAACGAAAAACGTTGATAGAGAAGAGTAGCTTACAAAATCGCCATATAGGGAGAGAATGCCGTAGACTGAAAGCATTCTTATGGTAGACGGAAGTGAATTCACCTCTGGAGTTGACGCCAGGACCATGTACATGTAAAGGCGTTCCGGTCAGAATTGATCGTTATAACTAATGAGTGGGCAGACATGTTCTGTCAATTTAGGGTGGTACCGCGAATTTACCTCGTCCCTTTTTGGGAGCGAGGTTTTTTTATTTTTAAAATTAGGAGGGTTCCAAATGGAAGCACGTTTAAAAGAGCTAAAGCAAAAAGCGTTAGAGCTTATTGAAGAAGCGAAAGAGCTAAAAGGCTTAAACGATGTACGCGTAGCGTATTTAGGAAAAAAAGGCCCAATTACAGAAGTATTACGCGGCATGGGAAAATTATCAGCAGAAGAGCGTCCACGTATGGGAGCATTAGTAAATGAAGTACGTGAAGCAATTCAAACGCGTCTAGACGACAAAATCAGTAACTTAGAAAAAGCAGTAATTGAAGCGAAATTAGCAACTGAAACAATTGATGTTACATTACCAGGTCGTCCTGTTGAAACAGGTTGTCACCATCCGTTAACAGCTGTTGTTGAACAAATTGAAGATGTATTTATCGGTATGGGTTATGAAGTAGCTGAAGGAACAGAAGTAGAAAAAGACTACTATAACTTCGAAGCATTAAACTTACCGAAAGATCACCCAGCGCGTGATATGCAAGATACATTCTACATTACAGAAGAAACGTTATTACGTACACATACATCTTCTGTACAAGCACGTACGATGGAAAATAATAAAGAAAAAGGTCCGATCAAAATTATTTGTCCTGGTAAAGTGTATCGCCGCGATGACGATGATGCGACGCATTCACACCAGTTTATGCAAATTGAAGGTCTTGTAATCGATAAAAACATTCGCATGAGTGACTTGAAAGGTACACTGCAAGTATTCGTGAAAAAGATGTTCGGTGAAGATCGTGAAATCCGTCTTCGTCCAAGTTTCTTCCCATTCACAGAGCCATCTGTAGAGATGGATATTTCTTGTATGATGTGTCACGGCAAAGGTTGCGGCACATGTAAAGGAACTGGCTGGATCGAAATTTTAGGCGCAGGTATGGTTCACCCGAACGTACTTGAAATGGCTGGTTATGATTCAAAAGAATATCAAGGTTTCGCATTCGGTATGGGCGCAGAGCGTATCGCAATGTTGAAATACGGCGTAGATGACATTCGTCATTTCTATACAAATGATGTACGTTTCTTACAACAATTCAAACGAGCGTAAGGGAAGGAGAGGATAAGTATGTTCGTATCATATCGTTGGTTACAAGAGTATGTAGATATTAAAGATGTAACAGCACAAGAACTAGCAGACAAAATCACGAAAAGTGGTATTGAAGTAGAAGGTGTTGAAGTATTAAATAAAGGTGTAAAAGGTGTTATAGTTGGTCACGTATTAGAATGTGAAAAACACCCAGAAGCTGATAAGTTAAGCAAATGCTTAATCGATATCGGTGAAGAAGAACCAGTTCAAATTATTTGTGGTGCTGCTAACATTGCAAAAGGTTTAAAAGTACCAGTTGCAAAAGTTGGTGCTGTACTTCCTGGTAATTTCAAAATTAAAAAAGCAAAACTACGTGGTGAAGCTTCTCACGGTATGGTTTGTGCGCTTCAAGAGCTTGGCATTGATGGAAAGTTAGTTTCAAAAGAATATGCAGATGGTATCTTCATCTTCCCAAGTGACGCTGAAGTTGGTGCAGATGCACTTGAAATTTTAAACTTACATGATGAAGTACTTGAGCTTGGTTTAACACCAAACCGTGCAGATTGCTTAAACATGCTAGGTGTTGCATATGAAGTCGCTGCTATTTACGGTCGTGAAGTAAAACTTCCAGCTATCGACTTACAAGAAACAGCAGAAAAAACTGCCGATTACATTTCGGTAAGTGTAGAAGCGAAAGAAGAAAACCCATTATACATTGCAAAAATGGTGAAGAACGTAAAAATTGGCCCATCACCAATGTGGATGCAAACACGCCTTATGGCGGCTGGCATTCGTCCAATTAGCAACGTAGTTGATATTACAAACTACATTTTAATGGAATACGGTCAACCGTTACATGCATTCGATTACGATAAATTAGGTTCAAAAGAAATCGTTGTTCGTCTTGCAAAAGAAGGCGAAAAGATTGAAACGTTAGATGATCAAGAGCGTACGTTACAAAATCACCACCTTGTAATTACAAACGGTACAAAAGCTTTAGCTGTTGCTGGTGTAATGGGTGGAGCTGATTCTGAAGTTACAAACGAGACAGTAAACGTTTTAATTGAATCTGCATACTTTGCAGGTCAAACAGTGCGCCGTACATCAAAAGACTTAGGTCTTCGCAGTGAATCAAGTGCACGTTTCGAAAAAGGAATCGACCCAACGCGTACGTTTGAAGCAATTCAACACGCAGCTGCTTTAATGGCGAAATACGCTGGCGGAGAAGCGCTTGAAGGTGTAGTAGAAGCTGACAACTTACAAGTACAAGAGCGTACAGTATCTGTTACTGCTGAAAAAGTAAACCGTGTATTAGGTACAAATATTTCTGCAAGTGAAATGGGTACAATATTCACAAACTTAAAATTCCCATTCACAGAAGTAGAAGGAACATTCCATGTGAATGTACCAGCACGTCGTCCTGATATTACAATTTCAGAAGACTTAGTAGAAGAAGTGGGTCGCCTATACGGTTATGACCACATTCCAGTTACATTACCTTCTGGAACAATGACTCGTGGTAAATTAACATCAGCACAAACGAAACGTCGTAAAGTACGTCGCTTCTTAGAAGGTGCTGGTTTATATGAAGCGATCACATATTCATTAACAAGCGCTGACAAAGCGAAACAATACATGGTTGAGCCTAACGAAAAGGCGCCTGTAGGTCTTGCACTTCCAATGAGTGAAGAGCGTAGCCAACTTCGTTTAAGCCTAGTGCCACAATTGTTAGAAGCAGTTTCATACAACGTTGCACGTAAAAACGATAGCGTTGCTTTATACGAAGTAGGTTCTATCTTCTTACCGACAGAAGCAGGAGAACTTCCGAAAGAAGAACAACATCTTGCAGGTGTTATGACAGGTCTTGCTCTTCATCATGCATGGCAAGGTGAGAAGAAAGTAGTAGACTTCTTCGTTGTGAAAGGTGTACTAGAAGGATTATTCGACGTACTTGGCGTTTCAAACCAAATCACTTATGCACCAGCAAAACGTGAAGGTATGCACCCAGGTCGTACAGCTGACATCGTATTAGATGGCGAAGTAATTGGTTTCATCGGTCAATTGCACCCAGAAGCAGAAAAACAATTAGATGTGAAAAATACATTCGTATTCGAATTATCTCTTGTAAAAGTATTCGGTGCAGATGCAGAAGAAACTTACTACGCAGCGATTCCACGTTTCCCATCTATGACACGTGATATGGCTGTTGTCGTAACGAAAGAAACAAAAGCTGGCGAAATGAAGCAAGTTATTGCTGAAGCTGGTGGAGAACTTCTGAAAGACGTAACACTATTTGACTTATACGAAGGAGAAAAAATGGAAGAAGGCAAGAAATCACTTGCATTCTCTATGACTTACTTCGATGCAGAACGTACGTTAACAGACGAAGAAGTAACAGAAGCACATAACCGTGTATTAACAACGGTAGAAGAGAAATTTGGTGCGGAGTTACGTAAGTAATTTTTAAATAAAAAGGTTGAGCACCCATTGAAGGGGACTCAACCTTTTTATTTTTAATTACATTGTATCTGTTTTTCGTTCTGTAAATACTTCGGTAGCAACCGTTAAAATGGTGTTTAATGCTACAGGAAATCCGGCATATATAATCATTTGCATCATTACTTCAATGATTTCTTCTTCTGTCCATCCGACGTTTAAAGCTCCGTTTATATAAAATTTCAGTTGTTCAGTATTCCCTAAAGCTGTTAATCCAGCAACGGTCGCAAGTAATCGAGATTTCAAGTCAAGACCTGGTCTGGCAAAAATTTGACCGTAGTTAAATTCTACAGCTAATGTTCCTAAATCAGGTGCAACAGAATCTGCAAGGTTATTTACGATGTTTTGGTAATGTTCAGGAGAGATTTTTGCTAAAATTTCCATCCCTTTTTCATAATTCACGCTAGTTTCTTTCATTACATACATCTTCCCTTCTAGTATAATTGGGCATTTTTATAAATGAGATTAGTGTAATACTTATCATGGAAATTTCAAGAATACATACTCCGGTCCACTGCCATTTACTCCAGACGAGCAGTCCGAAGTAAGAGCCTATAGACCCACCGAGAAATGTTGCCACCATGTATATGCCGTTCAAACTACTTCGTTTCTCAGGATGTAATTGGAAAAGGTGTGCTTGACAAGCTACTTGATTTGCTTGAGTGCCAGCTGTAAGTAAAAGAGCCCCTACAATGAGTCCTGGTAACCAGTACCCTGAAAATAAAAATAGTAAAAAAGAAAAAAATGAAATAGACGTACATAAAGCGTTCGCAAATATGGCTCCTTTTTTATCTATAATGCGCCCGATAATAGGTGTTGCAAATGCTCCTACTATTCCTACTAAACCGATTAATCCAACAGTAGAGCTACTGTAATGATAAGGATGTGTAGTTAATAAGAAAATAAGTGTAGTCCAAAAAACACTGAAAGCTCCAAATACCATCCCTTGACTTAAACAAGCTTTTCGTAACATTTTCTCTTGCAATAAGAGTGGGATGAAAGAAAAGAGAAGCTTTTTATATTGCATGTGATGAATCTTATCTCCTTTAGGGAAATACATTTTCACTAATAACATAAGAATGAATGTACTCATAAAAAAAATTCCATAAACAGTTCGCCATCCGAAGTGAATATCAATGAATCCGCTAATTAATCGAGCTCCTAAAATGCCGCAAACTAGACCGATGGATACATTTCCTAAAATTTGACCTCTATTTCGATCAGTGGCGTATTGAGAGACGAAAGGGATTACAATCTGGGGGATGATTGTAACAAATCCAAGAATAAAATTAGCTGTAATTAGCCAAGTCGTATCTGTCGAGAAAGCTGCTAAAGCTAAGTTAATACAAATGAGAGACAATAAAATTAAAATTAATTTTTTTCTCTCAAGTATATCCCCTAAAGGAACTATGAAAAGATTTCCTAATGCATATCCGACTTGGGTTACGGTAGCAACAACACCGATTCTAGTTTCTGAAACATGAAAAGTATGGGCCATACTTACTAAAAGGGTTTGATTTATATACACGTTTGCTACTGTAAAACCACATATTACCGCCATAAATAAAACAAATCGCTGTGTGAGTTCAAAAGAATGCGTTTCTATATTTTTTATTATCATAAAATTCACCTCCTTTACTTATTAAGATAAAGGTAGGTTTATAATGAAAATAGGAGTGTATTTATACTGGTATAAAAACTACCACTAATAAAGGGGAATATTATATGTTAAGCGATGCAGATAGAAGGAAGGAACTAGCAGATTTTTTGAAAAGCCGCCGCGCTAGATTGACTCCTGAGCAATTTAATTTACCAGTTGGTCAGCGAAGAAAAATAAAAGGATTAAGACGGGAAGAAGTTGCACAATTAGCTGGGATTGGATTGACATGGTATACATGGTTAGAACAAGGGCGTGATATCCAAGTTTCTCAAGAAGTTATAGAGTCAATTTCTCGTGTATTTCGGTTGGAGGGGGAAGAGAAAAATCATTTGATTTTATTGGCAAACCTTTCACTACCTTCTCAAATAAAGAAGCCGATTGCTGGACATATAAATACGATTCTAGAGGGGTTATTAGATCAATTACAATTTTGTCCTGCTTATGTAATTGATGAAAAGCTTAACATTGTTCATTGGAATCAGGCTGCCAGCGTTGTATTTGGTGATTTTGGTGAAATGGATGAGAGAAATCGAAATGCAGTTTGGCGTTGTTTTACATCAAAAGAATATCGTAAACTATTTGAAAACTGGGAAAATCATGCACAACGTTTAATTGCGCAGTTCCGCTCTACATATACACAATTTATTGGGGATGAGTGGTTTAAAAATGTGATTGAGGAACTTACGGAAAGAAGTAGCGAATTTCGTATGTGGTGGTCAAATCATGAAGTGCAAGGAACACCTATTGGTCGGAAAGTACTTTTACATCCTGTCGCGGGAACGTTGGTCATGGATCATGTTACACTCCAGGTTTATGATGCACCTGAATTAAAGCTTACAATTTATCAGCCACGTATAGAGAAAGATACAGAAATGAAGATGAAAGAATTATTAAAAGGAAATTAGGATAATACGGTAGCGAATTAATCTCTCATGAAAATCGTTTAAATATATGTTGTTGAAAAAAGAAAAATACTGATATATTTTCCGACATCTTGCATCTTTCCCCCGAATGTAGTACATTAATTTTAGTTTAACAAAATGAAAGACGATGATAAGGAAAAGTAGTATATACTATAATCCAAAGCGAGTCAGGGACGGTGAGAGCCTGATGAGGCGGTATATGTGAAGAACACCTTGGAGTTGCTAACCGAAATTGAATCTTGTATTCAAGAGTAGACTTAGACGGGAATCCGGCCTGTTACAAACCGGGAAGTATGTATTACATACGAGTTAAAGTTGGTCTTTATGACAAATTGGGTGGTACCGCGAAGTTTAACCTTTCGTCCCTTTACGGATGAAAGGTTTTTTTGTATTTAAATATATCAGCAAAGGAGAATTTCACTATGGAAAACACATTAGTAAAAAGTCTGTATAGAGATACAGAAAAATACGCAGGTCAAACAGTACAAGTATCAGGGTGGATTCGTAACTTACGTGATTCAAAAGCATTTGGTTTCATCGAATTAAACGATGGTAGCTTCTTCAAAAGCGTTCAAATCGTTTTCGATACAGAATTAGATAACTTCAAAGAAATTGCAAAACTTCCACTTAGCTCTTCAGTTAAAGTAGAAGGTAAAGTAATTGCAACGCCTGGAGCGAAGCAACCATTTGAAATTAAAGCAGACAAAATTGATATCGAGGGCTTATCAGATTCTGATTACCCACTTCAAAAGAAACGTCACACGTTTGAATACTTACGTACAATTGCTCACTTACGTCCAAGAACAAACGCATTCTCTGCAACGTTCCGCGTACGTTCTATTGCAGCATTTGCAATTCACCAATTCTTCCAAGAGCGTGGATTCGTACATGTTCACACACCAATCATCACTGGTAGTGATACAGAAGGTGCGGGCGAAATGTTCCGCGTAACAACGCAAGATTTAAACAACGTACCAAAAGGCGAAGATGGACAAGTTGATGAATCAAAAGACTTCTTCGGCAAAGAAACAAACTTAACGGTAAGTGGACAGCTGAACGCTGAAGCTTATGCATTAGCATTCCGTGATGTATACACATTCGGACCTACATTCCGTGCAGAAAACTCAAACACAACTCGCCATGCTGCTGAGTTCTGGATGGTTGAGCCTGAGATTGCATTCGCTGAACTAGGTGACGTAATGAACCTTACAGAAGATATGCTGAAATATGCAATGAAATACGTATTAGAACATGCACCAGAAGAAATGGAATTCTTCAACAGCTTCGTTGATAAAACAGTTCTAGAGCGCATGAACAACGTAATTAACTCTGACTTCGGTCGTATCACATATACAGAAGCAATTAAAGTGCTTCAAGAGTCAGGTGCTGACTTCAAATACCCAGTAGAATGGGGTATTGACTTACAAACAGAGCATGAAAGATACTTATCAGAAGAAATCTTCAAACGCCCTGTATTCGTAACTGACTATCCGAAAGACATTAAAGCATTCTACATGCGCTTAAATGACGACGGTAAAACGGTAGCTGCTACTGACCTTCTAGTTCCTGGCATCGGCGAATTAATCGGCGGAAGCCAACGTGAAGAGAGAATGGACGTTTTAGTAGACAGAATTAAAGAATTAGGTATGAACGAAGAGGACTACTGGTGGTACTTAGAACTTAGAAAATACGGCGGTACAAAACACGCTGGATTCGGTCTAGGTTTTGAGCGCTTCCTAATGTACATCACTGGCATGGCTAACATCCGTGACGTAATTCCATTCCCAAGAACTCCAGGTTCTTCTGAATTCTAAAATATGAAAAAAGCGAGAGGATTTCCTCTCGCTTTTTATTTTGTATATTGTATAGTTTATTCTCCCGTAGCAAAAAGTAACGCGAAGGGGTGAATATAAATGAGTAAAAAAGTGAAAAAAGATCATTCAAGATCGGGCCTAGGTTCTCCAGAAGTAGAAGGACAAGGAACGACAACACATGAAACAGGTTCTCATAAAGTATCTTCATCTAATAAGAAGCAGAAACGAAGCTAACATAAAAAGGAGAGCCTTAAGAGCTCTCCTTTTTATGTGTTAAATCTTATTATCATTAATTTCTTTTGTAATTTTATCCACATCTTTGTCCAACCGATCTAAATAGAAAACCCACAGTAAACTTATGAACACGTAATAGATGGCCATAACACCAAGATTATCAGATATATTTTCGAATGTAGACTTAGTAGTGAAAAAAGCGCCCCAAATGGTAGAAATAGTGAGGTAAGAAAGTGGGCCCACGAGGTGTACGAGAACATATAATAACCTTTTAACTTTTACAGCGTTCATATGAAAAACCTCCTTTTTCTAATCATACATTCAAGTTCCTCACAGAAGTGTTGTAGTTTTGCTGGATTATGTATTAACAAGCGGGCATTGTGTTTCCCGATAAATCTTCGAATACGAAAGTTTAATAAGAAAGAACGGCCATAACGCTCTATTAAATCGTTGAACTCTCGTTTCTCACTGAGTAGCTGAATATTTTCTCTAATTTCAAACTGTCTTTCGTGTGGATCGCCTAGTAAAATATTTAGAATCATTTGTAGAAGTAGCAATGGGAATCTCCTCCTATGTTAGAATAATCTGTATATTATAATTATAACAAAACCATAAGGACAATAGTAGGGTGAAACAAAAAACAGGAGTTTGTAGGCTCCTGTTTTTGTCGATACTATTTTAGTAAGCGAAGCGCCTTCTCCGTATTAGCGAAATGCAGTTTCACAAACTCAGGTAATCGTTCTTTACCAAGCTTTTGAATTAATTTAGCGGCTGCAATATCAACTTGTTTACCAGCACCTTTCGGAAGTGGCATACCAGCTTTTTTGCTTAGTTCGTCAAATTGTTTTACGAATGAGTAACGCGCTAAAATAGAGGCAGCAGCTACTGCTAAATGGACGCTTTCACCTTTCGTCGCGAAGTAAACATTTTCACGCTGTACCTGTTTTTGCTTTGCTAAATATTTGTAGTATGTATCAGGTTGTGTGAATTGGTCGATTAAGACGCCCTCAGGTTTCGTAGGTGCAATTTTTGCTAATAAGTTTGTAATAGCTTTATTATGTAGTAGAGCTTTTAACTTACCTTGGTTGTTTCCTTTATCAAATAGCTCGTTATATTTTTCATTATGAAGAACGAGAGAGCTGTAAGGAACAACGTGTAGAAGTTGTTTCGCAATGGCAGTAATTTGATCGTCATTTAAGTTTTTAGAGTCTTTTACACCAAGCTCTTTTAGCAGTGGAATTTGCTTCGCATCCACATATACAGCAACGACTGTCATCGGTCCGAAGAAATCACCAGTACCCACTTCGTCTGACCCTACGATAGACATTGTACCGATGGAAGCAGGCGGTGCATAACGGTGTGAATCGACAGATTTTTTTACAGCTGTTTTCGGTGTTTGAGAGACTGTTTGCCAACGAGCAGCTTCTGTCTCAGCACGTCCGCCTTGGAACATTACTTTTCCGGATTTATACGCTGTAATTGTGCAAGATGGTACCTTTGCCATGAAGATCCCGCCTTGCGGAGTTTTCGGGCTAAGCGATTGTTTATATTGTTGTTTCATGTCTTCAATTACTGTAGAATTTGTTTGAATTACGATAGAATTTGACATAATGGTCACCCCTTTTTTTATATTGTTATTTTTATCATATCGGATTGTTCTTTCTGTTTCCATATTATGAAGGTTCATGGTATGATAAACTTTAGGATTCTGTACGTGATTGGAGGCCGGTGAGTTGTCACAACAAAAAGGAAAGAAAAGTCGAATTAATGTAGAAATCTATGGTCAGCAATATTCAGTTGTTGGCGATGAAAGTACAAGTCATATCCGCATGGTAGCAGCGATTGTGGATGATAAAATGCGCGAACTCAATGCCAAGAATCCTTCGCTTGACACGAGTAGACTAGCGGTATTGACGGCGGTAAACGTCATACACGATTACATAAAATTAAAAGAAGAACATGAGAAATTGAAAGAAAGTATGACAAAAAAAGGAATGGAATAACATGATTGATATTATTATCATTTTACTGCTTGTTATGGGATTTTTCCTCGGCTTACGCAGAGGGTTTATTCTGCAACTTGTAAAGTTAACAAGCTTTATTATCGCATACCTTGTTGCATACTGGTACTGTAAAGATTTAGCGCCAGCACTTGCGAAATTTATTCCGTATCCATTTGATAAAAACGTATCTGTTCCAGAATGGATTGATGCAAATAATATTGAGACAGTATTTTATCAAGCGCTTGCGTTTATCATATTGTTTATTATTACAAAAATTGCACTTTCATTACTTGGTAATTTGTTAAATATGTTTGCAGAAATACCGGTTTTAAAGCAAGTCAATGCGTTCGCGGGGGCAATCCTCGGATTTTTAGAAGTATATATTATTTTGTTTGTTTTAATTATCATTGGAAATATCCTTCCAATTGAACAACTACAAACACCATTACAAAAATCATCAATTAGCAAAATAATTGTAGACGATACACCGATTCTCTCTGAAAAGGTGAAGGAACTATGGCAGACAGGTAGCAGAGTATAACTTCTCTTTTTTCGGAAAGAGGAGTTTTTTTCTATGAAAGAAAGGCGGGGCAATGATGAAAGTAAATAAAAAACAAGTTATTAAATTATTAGAGACAATCGGCCTGTTTATGGAACTAAAGGGCGCGAATCCATTTAAAATATCGGCATTCCGTAAAGCGGCAGCAGCATTAGAAAGTGATGATCGTAGTCTTTCTGAGATTGAAGATTTCACGAAGATTCCGGGCATTGGAAAAGGAACAGCAGCAGTTATTCAAGAATATATAGAGTCGGGAACATCTGAAGTATTACAAGAACTTGAAAAAGAAGTGCCGAGTAGCTTATTACCGTTATTAAAATTACCAGGGCTTGGTGGTAAAAAGGTAGCTAAGTTATATAAAGAACTCGGTGTTGTTGATATGGAATCGCTAAAAGCGGTTTGTGAGGAAAATAAAGTACAAGCTTTAGCAGGTTTCGGTAAGAAGACAGAAGAGAAAATATTAGAAGCAATCGATCAAGTAGGATCTCGTCCAGAGCGTTTACCAATCGCAATGGTATTGCCTATTGCCGGGGAAATAGAGGAGAAATTGTCGAATATTGCTGAAGTAATTCGTTTCTCTCGCGCTGGTAGTTTACGCCGTGTTCGTGAAACGGTGAAAGATTTAGACTTTATTATTGCAACGACAGAACCAGCTGCAGTACGTGAACATTTACTACAGTTTGATAACATGATTGAAGTAATCGCAAGTGGAGATACGAAAGTTTCTGTTCGTCTTCAATATGAATATGATATTTCAATCGATTTTCGCTTAGTAAAACCAGAAGAGTTTATTACAACTCTTCATCATTTCACAGGATCAAAAGACCATAACGTAAAAATGCGTCAAATCGCAAAAGATAAAGGCGAGAAAATTAGTGAGTACGGTGTAGAAAACTTAGAAACAGGCGAAGTGAAGACATTTGAAACAGAAGAGGAATTCTTTGCTCATTTCGGTCTTCCATTTATCCCGCCAGAAGTGCGTGAAGATGGAAAAGAAATTGAATTAATTAAAGAGTATCCAAATTTAATTCAGTTCTCTGATATACAAGGTGATTTACATATGCATACAACGTGGAGTGACGGTGCTTTTTCAATTGAGGAAATGGTACAGGCATGTCGTGCTCGTGGTTATAAATTTATGGCAATTACCGACCATTCACAATACTTAAAAGTAGCGAACGGTTTAACGAAAGAGCGCCTTCGTGAACAAGCGAAAGAAATTGAACGCATGAATGAAAAGTATCCGGACATTACAATTTTACGCGGAATTGAAATGGATATTTTACCAGACGCAACACTTGATTTTGATGATGAAGTATTAGCAGAATTAGATTACGTCATTGGAGCGATTCACTCTAGCTTCTCACAAGACCGTGAGACGATTATGAAACGTCTTCGTGCTGCGCTAGAGAATAAGCATGTCACAATGATTGCCCATCCGACAGGACGTCTTCTTGGACGCCGTGCAGGCTACGATGTAGATACAGATTTATTAATCGAACTCGCAAAAGAAACAAATACAGTTTTAGAATTAAATGCGAATCCAAATCGTCTAGATTTAAGTGCGAAATTATTAAAACAAGCACAAGATGCTGGTGTAAAAGTAGCGATTAATACGGATGCTCATACGCTTGAAATGTTAGAGGATATGGAAACAGGTGTAGCGGCAGCACGTAAAGGTTGGATTCAAAAAGATAACGTGATTAACACGTGGGATATTGAACGTTTATTAGACTATATTAAACGTAATAAGTAGCACAAGGGGGACCTGCAACATGTTAGAAAGAACGTTGCGTGTATTAGAATACAATAAAGTAAAAGAACAATTACTTGAACATACAGCATCTTCACTTGGCCGCGACAAAGTGAAGAATTTAGTGCCGAGCACTGATTTTGAAGAAATTGTAGAAATGCAAGATACAACGGATGAAGCAGCGAAAGTTATTCGTTTAAAAGGTAGTGCACCATTAGGTGGTATTACGGATATTCGCTCAAATGTGAAGCGTGCAAAGATTGGAAGTATGTTAAGCCCAAATGAACTACTTGATATTGCGAATACGATGTATGGTAGTCGCAATATGAAACGTTTCATTGAAGATATGGTTGATAATGGTGTTGAGCTGCCAATTTTAGAAACGCATGTCGCTCAAATTGTATCTTTATATAATTTAGAAAAGAAAATTACAAATTGTATCGGTGATGGCGGTGAAGTAGTCGATAGCGCAAGTGATAAACTGCGTGGTATTCGTACTCAAATACGTACTGCAGAAAGCCGTATTCGTGAAAAGTTAGAAAACATGACCCGTTCTTCAAACGCGCAAAAGATGTTGTCTGACTCGATTGTAACGATTCGTAACGAACGTTACGTAATCCCAGTAAAACAAGAATACCGCGGCGTATATGGCGGTATTGTTCACGATCAATCAGCTTCTGGGCAAACGTTATTTATTGAGCCGCAAGTCATTGTGGAATTAAATAACGCGCTTCAAGAAGCACGTGTGAAAGAAAAACAAGAAATCGAACGCATCTTATTGATGTTAACAGAAGAAGTAGCAGTAGAAGCGGATATCGTTTTATCTAACGTAGAAGTAGTGGCGAATCTTGACTTCATCTTTGCGAAAGCTTTTTATGCGAAGCGTATTAAAGCAACGAAACCAATCGTGAATAATGAGCGCTATATGGATTTAAGACAAGCGCGTCACCCGCTTATTGACCCAGAAATTATTGTGCCAAATAACATTATGTTAGGTAAAGATTTCACGACAATTGTTATTACAGGGCCGAATACAGGTGGTAAAACAGTTACGCTGAAAACGGTTGGTATTTGTGTATTAATGGCGCAATCTGGTCTTCATATTCCAGTAATGGATGAGTCAGAGATTTGTGTATTTAAAAATATCTTTGCTGATATCGGTGATGAGCAATCGATTGAACAAAGTTTAAGTACGTTCTCCTCACATATGGTGAACATTGTTGATATTTTAGAAAAAGCTGATTTCGAAAGCTTAGTTTTATTTGATGAATTAGGTGCTGGAACAGACCCACAAGAAGGGGCTGCACTAGCAATTTCAATTTTAGATGAAGTGTGTAATCGTGGTGCTCGCGTTGTTGCTACGACGCATTACCCAGAATTAAAAGCATATGGATATAACCGTGAACAAGTTATTAATGCGAGCGTTGAGTTTGACGTGAATACGCTAAGCCCAACGTATAAATTATTAATCGGTGTACCAGGACGTAGTAATGCCTTCGAAATTTCGAAACGTCTTGGGTTATCTGATCGCGTGATTGAACAAGCGCGTAACCACATTAGTACAGATACAAACAAAATTGAAAATATGATTGCGAAGTTAGAAGAAAGTCAAAAGAACGCAGAGCGTGACTGGAACGAAGCAGAAGCACTTCGCAAGCAATCTGAAAAGCTGCATCGCGAATTACAACGTCAAATCATTGAATTTAACGAAGATCGTGATGAACGATTATTAAAAGCGCAAAAAGAAGGGGAAGAAAAAGTCGAAGCTGCAAAGAAAGAAGCAGAAGGCATTATTCAAGAACTTCGTCAATTGCGTAAAGCACAGCTTGCAAACGTGAAAGATCATGAGCTAATTGAAGCGAAGAGCCGTCTAGAAGGCGCAGCGCCAGAGCTTGTGAAGAAACAAAAAGTAAACGTGAAAAACACTGCACCGAAACAACAGTTACGCGCAGGTGATGAAGTAAAAGTATTAACATTCGGTCAAAAAGGTCAACTACTTGAAAAAGTAAGTGACACAGAGTGGAGCGTACAAATCGGTATTCTGAAGATGAAAGTAAAAGAGTCTAACATGGAATACATTAACACGCCGAAGCAAACAGAGAAAAAAGCAGTTGCGACAGTAAAAGGTAGAGATTATCACGTGTCGCTAGAACTTGACCTTCGTGGTGAACGATTTGAAAATGCAATGGCGCGCGTCGAGAAATATTTAGACGATGCCCAGCTTGCAAGCTATCCTCGCGTATCAATCATTCACGGTAAAGGAACAGGAGCACTTCGCCAAGGTGTTCAAGATTACTTGAAGAAGCATCGCGGTGTGAAAACATTCCGTTACGGTGACATGGGCGAGGGAGGCCTAGGCGTAACAGTTGTCGAATTAAAATAGAAAACAACGAAACAAAGGGGAACCATTATATGTTTATGGACAAACTTGCAAAAGTATTGTTAGCTTGTTGCGGAATATTTTTGGTGATTGGGGTTATTTATTTAGTTGTTTTTGCGAAGTAAACGAGCGTCAATCGTGGCAGAATGATATTGCCATAGATTGACGCTTTTAATATATACGAAAAGGAATAAAAAATGAAAATCAACCAATACATAAGCGAAGCAAAATCTTGCTCAAGACGCGAAACAGACCGCCTTATTAAAGCAGGACGCGTGGCTATTAACGGCGAAATCTGTACGCACGGTGCAATCGTGAACGATGGTGATGTTGTAACGATTGATGGACAGGTTCTTGCAAAAGAAGAGAAGGGAAAGGTGTATATCGCTTTTCATAAACCAGTTGGCATTACTTGTACAGCAGCCGATCATATTGAAGATAATATTATTGATTATATCAATTATCCAGAGCGTATCTTTCCTGTTGGGCGATTAGATAAAGCTTCAGAAGGCCTTATCTTATTAACGAATGACGGTGCGATTGCGAATCAAATTTTACACGGAGATCATGAACACGAGAAAGAATATATCGTTACGGTTGATAAGCCGTTTACAGATTGGTTTATTGATGAGATGTCCAGCGGTGTAAAGATTAAAGATGGAATGACAAAGCCATGTAAAGTGACGAGGGTTGATCAGTCTACATTTCGCATCATTTTAACGCAAGGGATGAACAGGCAAATTCGTAGAATGAGCCGTGCTTTCGGGTTTACTGTAATAAAGCTAAAGCGAGAACGCATTATGAATATAGAGCTAAATGATCTTGAAGTAGGAAAGTGGCGAGACATTACAGCAGAAGAATTAGAATTATTAATAGGACAGTTATAGGGAGGGGAAATTTTCTCCCTATATTTTTTTGTCAGAAAAAATAAAACTATTGATTTTTTTAAAAATAGCCCATATAATAAAAAACAACAAGTTTCGACAAGATATTTTATAAAAGTAATGATGAGGACATGAGTTGTTTTTTACGATTCTCAGAGAGGGAAGCCTAGGCTGTGAGCTTCCTAATACGGAAAGACAGACTTACCACCTCTAAACTTCAAGAGTGAACTGCATGATGCATTGTAATTCTTGACGGATAAAACCGTTATCAATTTACACGAGCTATAAAATGAGCTTATTTTGTTATAAATTCATTTTATTAGAATAAGGGTGGAACCACGATTTCAACACTCGTCCCTTTGTTAGGGACGGGTGTTTTTTGCGTTCTTTTACGGGGAAGTATGCTTGAAAGAGGATATGTGACGGATTTTAATTCAGAATATTTTGTTAATTAATTATTTAGGAGGTTAGTAGAAATGAAATCATCTTTAAAGTTTTCTGAGATGTTTGCAATAAGTTTAATGTTATTTGCACTATTTTTCGGTGCAGGTAATATGATTTTTCCACCAGCGTTAGGGCAAGGTGCTGGAACAGATGTATGGATCGCATTGTTTGGTTTTATCGTAACGGGTGTTGGATTACCTTTATTAGGAGTTATCGTTATCGCTTTAAAGGGAGATATAAATGAGTTAGCAGGACGTGTACACCCTATATTCGCACTAGTTTTTATTACTGCAATTTATTTATGTTTAGGCGTATTCGTAAGTGTGCCGCGTACAGGAACTGTTGCTTATGAGATGAGTGTTGCACCGTTTTTACCAAGTGAGATAGCTGGTCAATCATATCCACTTGTTATCTTTACATTCATTTTCTTTGCCGTAACTTTCTATTTAGCTTTAAACCCATCGAAATTAGTGGGCCGCATTGGTAAAGTGTTAACTCCAATTTTATTAGCTGTTATTGCAATTATCGTAGGTAAAGCATTTATTACACCAATTGGAGAATTTGGCGCACCGACAGAAGCGTATAGTGCTCCTCTTTTCAAAGGATTTATTGATGGATATTTAACTTTAGATGGACTTGCAGCGCTAGTATTCGGAAATGTTGTTATTCATGCTTTAAAAGAAAAAGGAATTACAAATAAAAATAGTATTGCAAAAGTAACAATCTTTGCAGGATTTATTGCAGCACTTGGTTTACTATTAGTTTACTTAGCTCTTGCTTATCTTGGAGCTTCAAGTGTGTCTCTTGGAATGGGAGCAAACGGAGGAATTATTTTAACAAACGTTGTAAATCATTTATTCGGTAGTTATGGAACTTTATTATTAGGAATCGCAATTTCAGCAGCATGTTTAACAACTTCTGTAGGTATTGTTGCAGCTTGTGGTGATTATTTCTCTTCTTTATTACCAAAGCTTTCTTATCAAAAAGTCGTTTTCATTTTCTGTGTATTAGCATTTATGGTAGCAAATCTTGGCTTAACGCAGTTAAATGCATTAGCATTACCAATTTTAATTGCAATTTACCCAATTGGTATCGTGCTGATTGTATTATCGCTAGTTGAAAACTATATTCGTCTTCCTTTAGTAATGTATGTAGGTGGTATTGTAGGAGCATTTATGATCAGCTTCTTTGATGGGTTGCACAATGCGAATCTTCAAATTGCGGCATTAGCACCTATTTTAAATAAAATTCCATTATATAGTGTAGGGATTGGTTGGTTAGTTCCTGCTCTAGTAGGTATTGTAATTGGATATGTCATGTCGTTGTTCCAAAAGCAAGAAGTTGTTGTAGAAAAATAGTGAAAAGAGGCTTTCTATGAAAGAAAGCCTCTTTTTTTGTAGAAAAAGCCGCATATAGAGGAATTTAGATATTTAAAATTTTATACGTAATATAGTTGACAAAAAAATTATGAGTAGGCTAAGATTGATTTAGTTGTGGAAATATTGGAAGGAAAGTGAGGAGTGGAAGGTATAAGGTTTTCTATAACGATATCATTTTTGTAGATAGAGGTGATAGAGTAGGAGAATGGTAGTTTTATTTTTTTTGGGTTTCATTGAGAATGATAATCAACAAATAGGACTTATGTTAAAATATGAATCGCTCTTTATAAGGAATAGAGAGGGATATTATTTTTAACATGCATTGAGAATGATAATCAATAATATCTATAGTACATAAACAAATTACAATTAAATAATGATAGAGGATTATTATTTTTTTTTATAAATTGAGAATAATTATCATTTTCAAAAGTGTGAATGAAGGAGAACAAGGAGGAAGTAAGCCAAATGAGAAAGATTTCTGTATTACCCGCTTTTATTATAACGTTCGTATGTATGCTAGCTTTTCTTGTCATGCCATATGGGAAAGTTTCAGCACAACTAGCTGACGGTACTTATGATATTAACTATGTCATCCAAAAAGCGGAAAATGATTCAGCTTCAATGGCAAATGATTATTTTGAAAAACCAGCTAAGTTAGTTGTAAAAAATGGTGAGATGAGAGTGCAAATTCCCATGAATCATAGTGCTTGGATTACAGAATTTAAAGCACCTGAGAACGGGAATTTTGTTGATTCAAAAGTTGTTAGTAAAGATGAAGCAGCAGATAAAAGAACTGTAGAGTTTAAAATAGATGATTTATCTAAACCAGCAGCTGCAAAAATTCATGTTGTTGTACCAAACGTAAACTATGACCATCACTACACAATTCGCTTTGCGTTTGATGCAAATGTAAAAGCGGTAGGTGGAGAAAATAAAGTAACTACTGCAACAAAGAATAATGATCAAACAACAACAGATACACAAGTAAAAGAAGAAGCGAAGAAAGAAGAGAGTAAAGAAGCAAATAAAGAGGCGAACAAAGGAACAAATGAAAGTGGTAAAGCTGAAAAAACAGATAACCCAAAAACAGGCGATGAAGCACGCATCGGATTATTTGCAGTGTTAATCCTTATTTCAGGTGTCTTCTTAATTCGTAAAGTACGTCAAAACTAAATAAAGGAGCGTTATTCCATTGAATAGATATCTTAAAATTGTTGTTGCGATGTGTTTAATGATATTTACATTCGTATCAACATTACAACCTCTTGCAGTTCAAGCAGCAAGCAAACTAGCTGACGGTGAATATTCAATCGGTTTCAAAGTACTTAAGGATACATCAGATGAAGAATCTATGATGAATCAATACTCTGTAAGTCCAGGAACTTTAAAAGTGAAGGATGGGAAGAAGAAGGTATCCTTTACGTTAGAACATAGTTCATGGATTACAAAGTTTGAAACAGAAAAAAATGGCCAGTTTGTTACGACAAATGTAATTAGTGAAGATAAAGAAAAAGATACAAGAGTAGTAGAATTTGATGTGGACGATGTAGAGAAAGTATTACATGCGAAAGTAAAAGTAGACATAGACTTTTTAAATTATCATCATGATTATGATGTGCGCATTGCATTTGATCAAAATAGTATTACACCGATTCATGTAGAACAACCAAATGAAAAAGAGGATCCAGCAAATAAGCCAGATCCAAATGAAAAACCGGATCCAAGTCAGAAGCCCGACCAAAAGCCTGACCCAGATCAACAACCAAATTCTAACACAATTGCAGATGGAGAGTACAGTATTCCATTTAAAGTATTAAAAGATCAAACAGATGAAGAATCTAAGATGAATACTTACATGGTAAATCCAGGAGTATTAAAAGTAGAAAATGGTAAGAAAAAAGCAACTGTAACACTAAAAAGCAGCTCATTAATTAAAAATTTCCAAACGGAAAAAAATGGTGCATTTGTTGATGCAAAAGTAGTAAGTGAAGATAAAGAAAAAGATACAAGAGTAGTAGAGTTTGAAGTAAACGATTTATCAAAAAAATTAAATACAAAAGTATTTATCGAAATGGCATCAAGAAACTATAAGCAAACGCATGATGTGCAACTTTTATTTGAACAGGATAAGCTTGAACAAATTAAAAACGAAGAGAAACAACCAGAAGTAGAGAAACCAGAAGTAGAGAAACCGGAAGTAGAGAAACCAGAAGTAGAGAAACCAGAAGTAGAGAAACCAGAAGTAGAAAAGCCAGATGGAAACAAGAATCCAGATGCTGACAGAATGAAAGACGGTGAATACAGCATCAGTTTCAAAGCTTTAAAAGATCAATCAGAAGAAATTTCAATGATGAACAAGTACACGAAGAGTCCAGGTGTGTTAAAAGTGAAAGATGGTAAAAAATATGTATCATTCACATTAACAAATAGTGCATGGATTACAAAGTTTGAATTTGAGAAAAATGGCTCGTTTGTTGATGCGAGTGTATTAAGTGAAGATAAAAAAGCTGATACACGTGTAGTGGAAGTAGAAGTAGACGATTTAACGAAAAAGCTACATGCAAAAGTAAAAGTAGATATCGATGCGATGAATTATCACCATTTCTATGACATTCAATTTGTATTTGATAAAGGTAGTATTAAACCGTTAGACAACCAAGGTGGAAACGATAACCAAGGTGGAAACGATAACCAGGGTGGAAATAATCAGTCAAAAGTAATAGTTGATCCAAAAAATTTAGTAGATGGTCAATATGATATTCCATTTAAAGTGTTAAAAGATAAAACGAATGAGCTTTCAAAGATGCATGACTATACTATACATCCAGCAAAATTAATCGTTAAAGATGGTAAAAAGTACATTGAGATGACGTTGAAAAATAGTGCATGGATTACAAAATTCCAAACGGAAAATAACAGTCTTTTTGTTGATGCGAAAGTAGTAAGTGAAGATAAAAATGCAAATATGAGAGTAGTGCAATTTGAAGTAAGTGATTTATTCGCAAAATTAAACGCAAAAGTGAAAGTTGATATTAATGAAATGAACTACCATCATTTCTACGATGTCCAAATTCAATTTGATACAAATAATATTGGTGCATTAGGAACGATTAAAGAGGATCCAAAAAACGATTCGAAAAATGATCCGAACAATCCAGTGATTACATCGAAAGTAGATAATGTAAAAACAGTAAGTACTCCTGATTTTAACCGAAATGCGGATGATAAGAAGAAAAAAGAAGAGCAAAAAAATGATTCGAAAAAAGAGAAAAACTCAAAAACTGCAGATACAGCACAACTTGGTTTATACATGGTGTTACTGCTAGGTTCACTTGCTTTACTAGTTCGTAAATATAGAGCAGGTAGATTGTAATTTTTGGAGTCTTGATGCATGTTCGCACGCATCAAGACTTGTTTCATATTGTTTGGAAAGGAGCGGTGATTGAGAGTGAAAAAAATTGCAAGTGTACTAATGGCTATCATTTTATTAGTGAGTATAGCTGGGTGCTCGGCGCCAAAAAAAGAAGCAGCAAAACAGGTGAAGAGTGAGAGTAAAGAGAGAGTTGTTGCCACGACAGTCGCTGTTACTGAAATTATGGATGTATTAGAAATTGATTTAGTTGGTGTTCCAACAAGTACGAAAGATCTACCAAAGAGATATAAAGGTTTACCTGAAGTCGGGAATCCGATGAGTCCGGATATGGAAAAGGTAAAGTCATTAAAGCCGTCAGAAGTATTATCCGTGACAACACTTGAATATGAATTAAAGCCAGTTTTTGATGGCGTAGGTATGAAAGCAAACTTTGTAGACTTAACTAGTTTGAAAAATATGCAAAACTCCATTAGTAATTTAGGTAAGCAATATGGACGTGAAAAGCAAGCTGAAGCAGTTGTAACGAAGTTAGATAATAAGGTTGCAGAGATTAAAAAAGCAGTAAAGGGAAAGAAAGAACCGACAGTGCTTATTTTATTAGGTGTACCGGGGAGTTATTTAGTAGCAACAGAGCATTCTTACATTGGAGATTTAGTGAAACAATTAGGCGGTAAAAACATTGTACAAGGTGAGCAAGTAGAGTATTTAGCCTCTAATACAGAGTATTTAAAGAAAGCAGATCCAGACATTATTTTACGAGCAGCACATGGTATGCCTGATGAAGTTGTAAAAATGTTTGATAAAGAATTTAAAACAAATGATATTTGGAAACACTTCGCTGCAGTTAAAAATAACCGTGTTTACGATTTAGAAGAGCGTTTATTTGGAACGACAGGCAATTTAGCAGCAATTGAAGCGTTAGATGAATTGAAAAAAATGATGTATCCGTGATGCATTTTAATATAAAGGAAGAGTGGAATGAATAAAAAAACTTGGAGTTTCCTCATTGTTACTGCATTACTTATTATTATGACATCATTGTCAGCAATGAAAGGAAGTTTAGAAATAGGGATAGTGGACCTTCTGCAAGGGATATTTACAGGGGGCAATGAAGATGTTGAAGTAATTAAAGATTTACGTTTCCCGCGTATTATTATTGCACTGTTCACTGGAGCGGCTCTTGCTGTTTCAGGTGTGCTTTTTCAAGCTGTTATGAAAAATCCACTTGCTGATGCTGGAGTAATCGGTATATCTTCAGGAGCAAGTTTTATGACACTTGTTATTATTACGTTATTCCCGCAATTCTTTTTCTGGACACCAGTATTCGCCTTTTTAGGTGGTGCGTTTGCATGTTATCTCGTTTATGCATTTTCATGGAAGTCAGGGTTAAGTCCACTTCGTATTATTTTAGTTGGTATAGCTATTAATGCGATGTTCACTGGATTAAATGAATCATTCATTACAATTTGCGGATATTTCATTAAGAGTATTAAGCAAACGACGACTTCTAACATAACGATGAAGACGTGGGGCGATGTAGAAATAATGGTTACGTATGGAACAATTGGTCTTATCCTCGCTCTGTTTGTAGGGGCTTGGTGTAATCTATTAACACTACAAGATAAGACCGCGAAAAACTTAGGTTTGCACGTGACGAGAGTTCGTCTTATTATTTCTGCTATTGCAGTACTTTTAGCTGCAGTATCAACAGCGATTGCAGGTGTTATTGCTTTCGTAGGATTACTCGTTCCGCACATTTCAAGACAACTAGTCGGTTCAGATCATAAAGTATTAATTCCATTTTCTGCTCTTGCAGGAGCGTTATTAATTTTGACGGCGGATACGATTGGAAGGTTAATTGTGCCGCCTAATGAAATTCCAGCGGCAACGATTATGGCGGTTATTGGTGGACCGTTCTTAATATTCTTGCTTAGAAAGAGTGATAAAGTTCATGGAAATTAAAAATGTAACCTTTTCGTATGATAATGTAACGGATCGATTAAAGTCGGTTAGTAGTGAAATAGAAATTGGTAAAATTACAACAATTATTGGTCCAAACGGTTGCGGGAAGTCAACATTACTTGGGGTGATGTCAAGAAATCACGATCCTCGTAGCGGAGAGGTAATACTGGACGGGAAGGCGATTAGCCAATATAAACCGAAAGAGTTTGCTAGAAAGTTAGCTGTTGTCCATCAACAAAATGAGGCACCGGCAGATATGACGGTAGAGAAATTAACAAGTTTTGGTCGTATGCCTCATAAAAATATTTTTTCCTCGCAAACTGATGAAGATAGAGAGGCGATCGAAAGGGCTTTAGCATGTACGAACTTACTAAGTAAACGTGATAAAGAGATTCACGCTTTATCTGGGGGAGAAAGACAACGGGTTTGGATTGCTATGACGTTAGCTCAGAAAACACCCATGCTCTTTTTAGATGAGCCGACAACCTATTTAGATATTTATTATCAACTTGAAATATTAGAGCTAGTAAAAGAGTTAAATGAAGTGCATGGATTGACGATCGTTATGGTATTACACGATATTAATCAGGCGATTCGCTTTAGTGATTATATCATCGTTATGAAAGATGGCGAGATTGTTACGAAAGGTAAGCCGAATGATGTTGTGACAGAAAGTATGATAAAGACGATATACGGTGTAGATGTCGTTGTAAAGCAAGATGAAGATACAGGGTTGTATATGGTCCCAATGGGTATTTAAATATGCGAACAATCCGTTTTGAGGTGATAATTTGAGTAGTAAAAAAGAACGGAAGAAGAATTCTTTTTTTCAACGAATACTTACAGTTGTTTTTTTAGGTACCTTTTTTTATTCAGTATATGAATTAGGTGATATTTTCATGGATTACTATAAAAATCGTAAAGTAATGGCCGAAGCACAAAATATTTATGAAAAAAGTCCGATGGAAGAGCAATCACAAGACGGGGAAGTGCGTAAACAGTTCAAAATTCTACAGCAAATTAACCAAGAAATAGTTGGATGGATTACGATGGATGATACACAAATTAATTATCCAATCGTTCAAGCGAAAGACAATGATTACTATTTATTCCGTAATTATAAAGGTGAAGATATGAGGGCAGGAAGCATCTTTATGGACTATCGTAATGATGTGAAATCTCAAAATCGAAATACTATTTTATATGGTCATCGTATGAAGGATGGCTCTATGTTTGGAAGTTTGAAGAAAATGTTAGATGAAGATTTCTTCATGTCACATCGTAAATTATATTACGATACATTATTTGAAGGATATGATCTTGAAGTGTTTTCGGTGTATACAACAACAACTGATTTTTATTACATTGAAACGGATTTTAGCAGTGATACGGAATACGCCTCATTCTTGGAGAAGATTCAAGAAAAATCGCTGTACAAAACGGATACAAAATTGACCGCAAGCGAGCAAATCGTAACACTTTCGACGTGTGACTATGCACTTGATCCGGAAGCAGGAAGGTTAGTTGTGCATGCGAAACTAGTAAAAAGAAAGTAATTAAAAAAGTATAGAATATGAGAAGTGGTAAAACTTCTCATATTCTATACTTAAAAAAAGAAATATGTTTACTGTGCTGCAGCCATCGGCATACGTACCACTTTTACATCATAGTAAGAGATTTTATTATCAAGAATATAATCTGGCATTCCGCCTTGGTGTGAGTGAGCAGCTTTAAATGCTGGGCTCTTCGTCCAACCTTGGAAATCTTCTTTTGCATTCCAGCGTGTGCTAATTGTTACTTCATCATAATCAACTGTATTTTGTGTTAGAAGAACTTCTAACCCTAAAAAGCCTGGCATTGTTTCGACTTGGCCTACTTTATTAAAACGATCAATTAATTTATGTCCATTTCCCTTTGTAATTTTAGTTGTATTTGTAACAATAATCATGTTTATTCCTCCTCTTAAATGTAGCCTTTATTTTCGAGAACTCATATACATTAAATGATAATGAAAATCATTATCAATGTCAACGCTAAATGTGAAATATATAAGTTTTTTTATATTATATTGAACAGTAAGATTTTCAGTTTGAAATGTAGTAAATATGTGGCAGTTAAGCGAGAGTATGAGCGAGTTGTACTAGCAAAGCAATAATATGGTATAGTGAAACGAGGCTGTTTTTCAGTCTCGTTTTTTACATGCTTCCTATAGAGAAAGCATGCAAATGGAAAGGAAGTTATTATATGCGATCAGAAGTAACTGTAAAAATAAAACCGAAATTTATAAAAGAAATTAAAAGTGGATATCCGCTTATTTTAAAAGATGCGATTCAAAATTTAAATGATGTTCAGGAAGAAGGAACAATCATTAAAGTAGTAGATGAGAAGAACAACTTTGTTGGAAAAGGTTATTACGGAAAACAAAATAAAGGATACGGCTGGATTTTAACGAGAAAAGTGAGTGAACAAATTAATCAATCTTTCTTTGAAAGTAAAATTAAATCTGCCTTACATAAACGAAAGCAATTTTACAAATCAAGTGATACGACAGCATTCCGTGTGGTGAATGGTGAAGGTGATGGTCTTGGCGGACTAATTATCGATTATTATGATGGCTACTATGTAGTAAGTTGGTATAGTGAAGGGATTTATACTTTCAGAGATGAGATTATAGCAGCTCTTCAAAAAGTAGCAAACTTTAAAGGGATTTATGAGAAGAAGCGCTTTGATACGAAAGGGAAATACATTGAAGGCGATGATTTTGTAGCAGGAGAGCGTGGTGAGTTCCCGCTTATCGTAAAAGAGAATGGTGTGAACTTCGCTGTGTATTTAAATGACGGAGCGATGGTTGGTGTATTTTTAGATCAGCGTAACGTTCGAAAACAAATTCGTGATAAGTATGCAAAGGGAAGAACCGTGTTAAATATGTTCTCTTATACAGGTGCTTTTTCTGTATTTGCAGCGCTTGGCGGAGCGAGCAAAACGACGAGTGTGGATCTTGCAAATCGTAGTTTAAGTAAAACGATTGAGCAGTTTAGTGTAAATGAAGTTGATTATGAAGCGCAAGATATTATTGTAGAAGATGTCTTTCTGTACTTCAAATATGCAGCGAAGAAAAAGATGAAATTTGATATGGTCGTACTTGACCCTCCAAGCTTTGCACGATCAAAAAAATATACATTTAGCGCAGCGAAAGATTATAAAAACTTATTAAAAGAAACAATTGCCATTACAGAAAATAATGGGATTATCGTTGCTTCTACAAATTGTAGCGCATTCGATATGAAAAAGTTTAAAGGCTTTATCGATACAGCATTTAAAGAAATGAATGGCAAATATAAAATATTAGAAGAACATTCATTACCAGAAGATTTCCGTACTATCGATCAATTTAAAGAAGGAGACTATTTAAAAGTAGTTTTCATCGAGAAAATGAAAGGCTAATAAAGAAAAAGGAGCTCGCGTTTACTTGAGCTCCTTTTCTTATTGAACGATATTTTGTACTCTACCGACTTGCCCATCCTGCAATCGCACTTTAATGCCATGCGGATGAGAAGGGGAATTCGTTAAAATATCTTTTACAATACCACGTGTTAATTTACCTGTGCGTTGATCTTGTTTTAATACAATATCAACTTCAAGGCCGGGTGCGATATTAGAACGTTTTTGTCCGTTCATTTATACACCTGTACGTCTACGTTGGTTGTTTGTTTTCTTCGTTTGTTGGTTTTGTAATTTTTTTGTTTCCTGGCTTTGGTTTTTGGCATTTTGGCCATTACCGTTACCTTGCTTTTTCTTTGCAAGTTGTTCGCGCATTAAATCAGCTAAGCTTACTTTTTTGTTTTCTGACATGATAAGTCTCCTTTATATAAAGTTAATTATGAACTATCGTAGTAAAATTCATCATATCATTGTTAGAGAAGGAAGGGAAGTTGGTTTGAAAATTCATATAATTCTTCACAGTATTCATTCGTTACGATACAATTAAAATGCTAATGTTTGTAAAAAGGGGATAGACATATGTCACATCATATTTTATTAGTTGAAGATGATATTTCAATTCAAGAAATGGTGGAAAAGTATTTAATAAAAGAAGGTTTTCAAGTAACAATTGCGTCTGATGGAGAAGAGGGCGTGAACACATATTTAAAAGGTTCATTTGATTTAATTATTCTCGATATTATGATGCCAAAGCTAGATGGCTTAGAGGTTGTGCGAATCATTCGAGAAAAAAGTGCTGTCCCGATTTTAATGATGTCGGCAAAAGATACAGATGTTGATAAAGCTGTTGGATTAGGACTTGGAGCAGATGATTACATTTGTAAGCCATTTTCTATGATTGAATTAGCTGCACGTGTAAAGGCAGGTATTCGGAGGTCTACGAAATATTCGGCTACAGAATCAACAGAAGAAAAGATGATTCAAATTGGTGATTTAACAATCGATCCAATTAATTTTACGGTTGAAAAAAACGGGAAACCTCTCAAACTTACTTTAAAAGAATTTGAGATCTTAAAACTGTTCGTAAAAAATCAAAATCGTGTATTTACGAAAGCACAAATATACACGTTAGTTTGGAACGAAGAGTATTACGGTGACGATAACGTTATTAATGTTCATATGAGAAGATTGCGTGAGAAAATCGAAAGCGATCCATCTAATCCAGAATATATTAAAACGTTATGGGGCATCGGCTATAAGCTGGAAGTGATGTAATATGGTCAATTTATTAATAGGTATTATTTTTATATTGTTATGTGTCATTTATATACAATATAAAATGAGAAAAAATGGTAGTGAAAATTTACGATACACATATGAAAAGTTGGAAAGTATTGTAAATGGAAAAACAGGCGAGAAGTTACTCGTTATGACAGATGATTTAGAATTGCAAAAATTACTAGTGGCAATTAATCAATTATTAGATGCAAACCAGAAAACGAATGCAGATCATGCAAAAGTAGAAATTTCGATGAGAAAAATGCTTTCAAATATTTCACATGATTTAAAGACGCCACTAACAGTTATTCTTGGATATACAGAAATGTTAAATAAGGATAAAACGATGAGTAAAGAAGAACAGCAAATATTACTTGAAAAGGTGCATGTAAAAACACTAGAAGTAATGGAACTGATTCATAAGTTTTTTGATTTAGCAAAATTAGAATCTGGTGACAAGGCAATCGAGATGACGAAAGTAAATATGAATGAAGTTTGTCGCGAAAAGATTTTATCTTTTTATGATTTAGTGACTGCGAAAGGATTTCAAGTTCATATTGATATACCGGAAAGAAATATATATGCACTTGGAAATGTAGAAGTATTAGGTAGGGTATTGAACAATTTAATATCAAATGCGATTACATATGGAGACGATGGAAAGACACTTGGTGTGACGTTAAGAGATGATGAAACGAGTGTGTATATAGATATATGGGATACAGGAAAAGGAATTGATGAATCTCATATTGATAAAGTGTTTGAGCGTATGTATACACTTGAAGATTCGAGAAACAGATTGTACCAAGGGAGCGGTCTAGGGTTAACGATTACGAAAAGGCTTGTGGAAGCGATGGACGGAAAAATACACCTTTCGAGTAAGCCGTATGAAAAAACAATTTTTACAGTTGCATTAAAGAAGATGATGTTTTAGCTTGTAGAGAAGTAGATTCTACAAGCTTTTTTTTCAGCGTAAGGAATTTGTAAGGAACGGGTAAGAAAAAAGAGAATTCCGTTGTCTATTATAGAAGTATAAGGTAGTGCGAAAGGAGACAGTGACATGACATATATATTAAAAACGAATCAGTTAACGAAAGTGTTTAAAGGGAAAGAAGTTATTTCTAGCGTTAACATGCATGTGAAAAAGGGAGAGATATACGGTTTCTTAGGACCGAATGGTGCAGGTAAAACAACGATTATGAAAATGATCACAAATTTAATAAAACCGACGAGTGGTGATATTGAAATTTTCGGTGAAAAGTTAACGGATACATCTTATGAAGTATTAAAAAGAATGGGGACAATTATTGAATATCCAATCTTTTATGATAAATTAACGGCGAAAGAAAACTTAGAATTGCATTGTGAATATATGGGCTATTACGATAAAAACGCAATTGATCATGCATTACACTTAGTGAAGCTGCAAGGGATAGATGAGAAAAAAGTAAAAGATTTTTCATTGGGAATGAAACAACGACTTGGTATTGCAAGGGCAATTGTGACAAAACCAGAATTGCTCATTTTAGATGAACCAATTAACGGTTTAGATCCAATTGGTATTAAAGAGTTACGAGACTTATTTAAAATGCTCTGTAAAGAATATGGCATTACATTATTAGTTTCTAGTCATATTTTAGGTGAGATGGAATTAATGGCGGATACAATTGGTGTCATTCAAAATGGAAAACTAATAAAAGAGGTTTCAATGAAGAGTATTAACGGAAAACAAACAGAGTACATTGAAATTACTGTTCCTGATGTGAAGCGTGCAACTTATATTCTAGAAGATAAACTTGGTATAAAAAATTATAAAATCATGAGTGGAAATATGATTCGTGTGTATGATACGGCAGTGTCTCAGCAAGCCATTTCAAAAGCACTTATTATGAATGATGTGGAAATTGAAAGTATTAATAAGAAACATAGTTCCTTAGAGGAATATTTCTTAAATGTAATGGATGGAGAGGGCATTCATGCTTAATGGATTGTTAGTGAATCTAGTAAGTGGATTGGTCGTAATGTTCATAAGTGGGATTTTATATTATAGGAAACCAGAGCGGAAATGGTTGTTAATTCTACTAATGATAGGAATGTTAAGCGTAGTTACTGCTGGAATTAGAATGTTAGCAGTGTAGAGACAGTTATATAAAGAATGGAGGCGTGGTTTGTATGCTTAGATTAATGAAGCTCGAGTGGAAAAAGCATCAATTATCTAGTTACTTTAAAAGTGTAGCAATTTGTATTATCGCAATTTTTGCTGTAGTAAGCCTTATGGCATTGGGAATGAAAGCCGAGGAAGATGTGCTCTTCTCTGACTTCACACAGAATATGGCTTTAGTAAATATTTTTATTAGGATAACATTCATTATTTTTAGTTCGGTCATTTTATCACGTTTAGTAATTGATGAGTATAAGAACAAAACGATACAACTATCATTTATGTATCCGCTTCAAAGGAAAATGCTAATGAGTGCGAAATTAACAATTGTTTTTTGTTTTTGTTTTGTGAGCACGATTATCGCGACTTTCATTATTAGTTTGCTCGTATATTTTGTGAGTCCAATGATGGGACTGATTGAAACACCTGCTACGATAGGTGAAATAATAGCTATCGTTCCAGGTACTATTATAAGTGCATTTATGATATCTGGTATAAGTTTAATTCCTTTGTTTTTTGGAATGAGAAAGAAATCGACACCGACAACGATTACTTCGGCAGTAATAATTGGTATGCTGATTAGTGGTAACTTTGGTCCTGGAAACGGTCAAGTAAGTATGTTTGATTTTATAGCTATCCCAATCGTGCTCTGTTTATTAGGAATTTTCATTAGTTATCTATCGTTTCGTAAAATCGACAAGATCGATGTGACGTGAAGTAAGCCTAAAACAAAAAACGAACTGGGGTATGAATGGTGAAAAAAATAATAGTAATTGCAATATTATTCATTACAATTGCTAGTGCGGTTTTTGGTTTTAAGGTATTTCAGGGGAAAGATTTTAAGAAAGAAAAGTCTTTTGATATAAATAATATAAAAGAAATAGAAGTAGACAATGAAAATTGGAATATTGAATTTAAAAGTACAGACGCTAATAAAATAGTAATTTTCGCCCAAGGTGAACAAGTAGATAAAGAGATAGATCCCGTCAAAATAAAAAATGATGAAAATAAAATTGTGATTAAGCAAAAACAAAAGGTGAACAAATTTTTTAATGGTTTTACGTTTAGGAAGAAAAATAGTATATGTATAGCTATTCCGAAGAAAGAAATAGATAAAATTGTATTAAATAATAAATCAGGTGATGTGAAAATAAGCGATATAGTAGTAAAAAATATCGTGACGAAAGGCAAATCTGGAGATGAAAAGATTACAGGATTATCGGCAGAGAAGGGTGAATTTACATCCGAAAGTGGAGATTTAGTATTAAAAGATAGTTCATTGCAAGAAGTAAATATAACTTCCACTACTGGCGATAATTATGTGAAAAATGTAAAAAACGAAAATATGAACATCACTTCAACATCTGGGGAAGTATTACTGAAAGATATGACAGAAGGAAAATCATTATTTGTAGAAACAAAATCAGGAGATATTGGCGTACGGTATAAAGGTGTCCCAGCATCATTGAAGCTTATGGCTAAAAGTAATTCAGCTGACGTAATAGTGGATTTAAAAGGACTTAAGAAAGATAAAAATACAGAAAAAATAAAAGTAGGAACGATTGGTGATGCGAAAAATGAAGCGAAGATTTTAAGTGAAACAGGAGTCATTTATATTGATTAAGTCTTAGGAGGAAGGAGGACTATCATGCTACATTTAATGAAGCTAGAATTGAAAAAGTTTAAGCTTGGTTGGTACGTGAAGAGGGCAATTATTGCAAATATTGTTATACTGGCATTAATGATCTTTGTGAGCATCATCGCTCAAGTAGAAGGTGATGCAGAAATAAGGAATCCAGAGACGATATTGTTAATGGCTAGCACAATAGTAAGAGCAACATTTATTATTTTTGGTAGTGTCTTAATCGCAAGGTTAATAATTGGCGAATATAAAAATAAAACAATACTACTTATGTTTTCTTATCCTATTAACCGAAAGAAAATGATGGCTAGTAAGTTGGCTATTACAGCGATAGTAACATTTATAACAGTTATTGTATCTAACATTTTAGTAGTAGGAATTTTCTTTGGGATAGATAGCTATTTTTCAATTCTTCCTAATTCATTCACAGTAGATCAATTGGTGCAAGAAGGAATAAAACTAGTTCCTTTAGCCATTGCAACTGCGGGAATGAGTTTAATCCCTCTATATTTCGGAATGCGTAAACGTTCAGTGCCAACTACAATTGTTTCATCTCTTATCGTTGTCTCAATTGCAATGAATAGCAACCCAGAGTTTCCCGCAGCAACTTTTCTTCCCCTTCAACTAGCACTTGCAGCAATTGGAGTGGTGATTGCATATTACGGAATTAAAAATATAGAGAAGGAAGATATAACTGTATGATAAGAATACGTAAAAAAGAGTTGGCGTTACACCAACTCTTTTTTGTATATGTATGCTTCGTTACTACTCTGTAAATTTGGAGTGTTTGCTTAAATACGCTTGTACTTCTGGAGAAATATTAAAGTTATTAGGACTTTTATATTCGATAGTAAACTCTCCGTCTTTATTTGTTTCAAAGGCGATTGCATAGCTATTCATTTTAGCATCGTAAGAAGTGTTTTTGACTTCTGCATCTAGATTAAAATATTTTGTAATATACTCTTTTGATTCCGTAATTGCTGCTTGTTTTCCCCAAGGGGTACCATAATAGGTGAAATAAAGAGATACACTAATAACTCCAATAATAGAAATTAATAAAATAGTTCCTAGAGCTATTTTTTTATTCTTTGTATTCAATTTGGTTACTCCTCTTCATAGTATGTATTCATTTTAACCTATCTTTTCCATAAAACAACCATTTAGAAAAAATAGTTTCACATGAAACAAGTTACAGAAAAAGACAAGATGTGTAAACACCTTGTCTTTTTTGTCGTTACATTTTAGGAGCTTCCATTCCAGCCGCAGCCCACTCTTCTTTTGCGGGGCCGTACACACCAGGAACTGTTAAGCCGGCTTGTCGCATTAAAACTGTCATTTGCCCGCGGTGATGATTTTGATGATTGATGAGTGTCATTAAAAATATAGAATTCGGCATAGGGCGACCAAAGAAGTCATTAATAGTAGCTAAGTCTTTATCAGTCCATTTACTTTGAAGTGTTTCAACAAAAGCCGCGTTTACTTTACGGTATTCATCTGCAATTGTTTTTGCAGAAGTTGGAACAGGATAATCTTTCGTTTCTCCTTCAAACTTTAGCCCTGTGCCAGATAGTATAACAGGAATTGCCGTCACGATATGCCAAGCAACTCTGCCTAACGTCCAATGCTTAGGTGCAATTTCTTGTGATAAAGATTCATCTGTTAATGTATTGAGCATCTTTTGAGTAGATTCAGCTTCGTATGTCCATGATTGTAGAAATCCTTCAATAGTTTGATACATTGTTATCCCCCCTATTTTTGTTCATAGATTAAATTCGTGAGAGATTATAGAATTCCTGTTCAATAAGAAATATTGAGTTAAGCATTTGCTGCAATAGAAAAATAATTGGGTAATATTTAAAAAACTTCAGAAAAACGTTCTTATTCATTCGTATATGTAATGAATAGAGCATGGAGTAAAGGATACAGAAATAGTAGAAGGTTTTCGAAAATAAGATATGCTAGCGCCGTATACAGCAAATGTAAAAAAGGAATTTTGTTTAATCAAGGAGGCAAAAGTACAAGCAAAAGTAGAGTTTTTTGCATGTAATAATTACTGGAATGTACGCAATAAACCTGTAAGTGTATACCCACCAAATAAAGTTTTTATTACTTACTGGTACTTAAAAGATTGAATTTGAAGGAAGGGATCAACATGTCTTCATGGCTCAATAATACAAATGGATATTGTAGTTGTAATAATCAAAATGGTGTACATGTTGATTCGTGCTGTTTTAGTTGCGATGGGACAGTTCCTAAGCTGGGGCCAACCGGTCCGACGGGAGCAACGGGAGCAACAGGGTCAACGGGAGCAACAGGGGCAACGGGTCCAACAGGAGCGACCGGAATAACGGGAGCAACGGGGTCAACAGGAGCAACGGGTCCAACGGGAGCAACAGGATCAACAGGTCCAACGGGAGCAACAGGAGTAACAGGTCCAACGGGAGCGACCGGAATAACAGGGTCAACGGGAGCAACAGGAGCGACCGGAATAACGGGGTCAACGGGTCCAACGGGAGCGACCGGAGCGACCGGAGCAACAGGGGCAACAGGAGTAACAGGTCCAACAGGAGCAACGGGAGCAACAGGATCAACAGGTCCAACGGGATCAACGGGTTCAACAGGAGCGACCGGAATAACGGGTCCAACAGGGGCAACAGGGTCAACGGGCCCAACAGGAGCGACCGGAATAACAGGAGCGACCGGAATAACAGGAGCGACCGGAATAACAGGAGCGACCGGAATAACAGGAGCGACCGGAATAACAGGAGCGACCGGAATAACAGGAGCGACCGGAATAACAGGAGCAACAGGAATAACAGGAGCAACCGGCTCAACCGGTCCAACGGGAATAACAGGTACAAGTATCACAGCGACGTATGCATTTGCAAATAATACGTCGGGAACAGCAATATCGGTACTTCTTGGTGGAACGAATGTCCCGCTTCCAAATAATCAAAACATCGGTCCAGGTATTACTGTTTCTGGGGGGAATACAGTATTTACGGTTGCGAATGCTGGGAATTATTATATTTCATACACGATTAATATAACGGCTTCCTTATTAGTCAGTTCGCGGATTACAATTAATGGAGCACCCCTTGCTGGGACGATCAATTCTCCTGCGGTAGCAACTACATCATTTAGTGCAACAATCATTACAACTCTTGCAGCGGGAGATGCTATTAGTTTACAACTATTTGGTTTGTTAGCTGTCGCAACATTATCAACAACTACACCAGGAGCTGTGTTAACGATAATAAGATTAAGCTAAATAATAACTCTCTTATTTTTATAGATTAGGAGAGTTTGTACATATAATAAGAAGTTAATGGAGTGAAGCATAGTTATACAAAAGTCAGAATATTATGATTGTAACGTTATGGTGACTATAATATAATGAAACCAACCATCATGAATGAACATTCATTTATTTTTATGTATTTGAAGGGGGAATGAAGGTGGAAAAACCATGGTTGAAAAGTTATCCAGAGGAAATTCCAAGTAAGATTTCTTATGATATTCAGCCGCTTCATAAATATGTAGAACAGATGGCTTCTTGCTATCCAGAAAAGAAAGCGCTTCACTTTTTAGGGAAGGATATTACATTTTCAGATTTCCATGATAAGGTGAAGAGGTTTGCAAATTATCTTCAAAAGCTCGGTGTGGAAAAGGGTGATCGAGTTGCAATTATGTTGCCGAATTGTCCGCAGGCTGTAATTGGTTATTACGGTACATTACTTGCGGGGGGTATCGTAGTACAAACAAATCCACTATATACAGAAAGAGAATTAGAATACCAGCTTCATGACTCGGGAGCAAAAGTAATTCTTTGTCTCGATTTAGTATTTCCAAGAGTAACGAATGTTCAATCTGCTACAAAAATTGAACATATTATCGTAACTCGTATTGCAGACTTTTTACCCTTCCCTAAAAATCTATTGTATCCATTTGTGCAGAAAAAACAGTCGAATTTAGTTGTGAAAGTATCAGAGAGCGAAACGATTCATCTTTGGAACTCAGTAGAAAAAGAAGTGAATACGGAAGTTGAAGTGCCTTGTGATCCTGAAAATGATTTAGCTCTTTTACAGTACACAGGAGGAACAACTGGATTTCCGAAAGGCGTTATGTTAACGCATAAAAACCTTGTATCCAACACGTTGATGGGGGTTCATTGGTTATATAATTGCAAAGAAGGAGAAGAAGTCGTTCTTGGGGTTCTTCCATTTTTCCATGTTTATGGTATGACAGCTGTTATGAATTTAAGTATTATGCAAGGATATAAAATGGTTCTTATTCCAAAGTTTGATATGAAAATGGTTTTTGAAGCGATTAAGAAGCATAAAGTGACGTTGTTTCCAGGGGCACCAACTATTTATATCGCTCTTTTAAATAGCCCGCTTTTAAAAGAATACGATATTTCGTCTATTCGTGCTTGTATTAGTGGCTCAGCACCACTGCCAGTGGAAGTACAGGAAAAGTTCGAAACAGTTACAGGTGGTAAACTAGTAGAGGGATACGGTTTAACAGAATCATCTCCGGTTACACATAGTAATTTTTTATGGGAAAAGCGAGTGCCAGGTAGCATTGGAGTTCCATGGCCAGATACAGAAGCAATGATTATGTCGCTTGAAACTGGTGAGGCATTACCACCAGGAGAAATCGGTGAAATTGTAGTAAAAGGTCCTCAAATTATGAAGGGATATTGGAATAAGCCAGAAGAAACAGCCGCTGTATTACAAGATGGATGGCTCCATACAGGGGATGTTGGTTACATGGATGAAGGTGGGTTTTTTTATGTAAAAGATCGTAAGAAAGATATGATTGTTGCGAGTGGATTTAATGTGTATCCCCGTGAAGTGGAAGAGGTATTATATGAGCATGAAAAAGTGCAGGAAGTAGTGACGATCGGAGTTCCTGATCCGTACCGAGGAGAGACAGTGAAAGCATTTGTTGTGTTAAAAGAAGGTGCGGAGTGTTCTGAGGAAGAATTAAATCAGTTTGCACGTAAATATTTAGCTGCCTATAAAGTGCCGAAAGTATATGAGTTTAGAGATGAACTGCCGAAAACGACAGTCGGAAAAATTTTGCGCCGTGTCCTAATTGATGAAGAGAAAAGAAAGAATGAGGATGAGCAAACGGGCTAAGGCCCTTTCTTTTTGAAAAAATAGGATTGACACTTTTCTAAATAGTCAGTATTATAAGAATATGAATGACTATTCATTCAGTCATCTTCTTGAAGGGGACAGTAAAGTGAAGAAAAATAGACCGAAATACAATCAAATTATTGATGCGGCAGTCATTGTGATTGCGGAAAATGGATACCACCAAGCGCAAGTTTCTAAAATAGCAAAGCAAGCTGGGGTAGCTGATGGCACGATTTATTTATATTTTAAAAATAAAGAAGATATATTAATATCCTTATTCCAAGAGAAGATGGGAGAATTTGTCGAAACAATTCGTCAAAAAACAGCAGGAATTGAAAGCGCTGTATCGAAGTTATTCATGTTGGTAGAAACGCACTTCTTGCTGTTGTCGCAAAATGATCCTCTTGCTATCGTTACGCAATTAGAGCTAAGACAGTCCAATCAAGACTTACGCCTGAAAATAAATGAAGTATTAAAAGGCTACTTACAAGTTATGGATGAGATTTTAGAGACAGGTATAAAGCAAGGTGAATTCCGAGCGGATTTAAATGTTCGCGTGGCAAGACAAATGATCTTTGGAACAGTAGATGAAGTTGTGACCAATTGGGTAATGAGCGATCATAAGTATGATCTGGTCGCACTTTCAAAAACGGTACATGGGCTACTTATTGCAGCTTGTGGTTATCGTCAATAATGGGAGGGATCATGTTGAAATTCCTATCTGTAAGAGTTGAAGATCATATCGCGGTGGCGACGTTAAATCATGCGCCGGCTAACGCGATGTCTTCACAAGTTATGCATGACGTTACTGAATTAATTGATCAAGTAGAGAAGGATGATAACATTCGTGTTGTTGTTATTCACGGTGAAGGGCGCTTCTTCTCGGCGGGAGCAGATATTAAAGAATTTACATCTGTTACTGAAGCGAAGCAAGCGACTGAATTAGCGCAGCTTGGACAAGTTACGTTTGAGCGCGTTGAAAAATGTTCAAAACCAGTTATCGCGGCAATTCATGGAGCGGCACTTGGCGGCGGCCTTGAGTTTGCTATGTCTTGCCACATGCGCTTTGCAACTGAAAGTGCAAAACTTGGTTTACCTGAATTAACACTTGGATTAATTCCTGGATTTGCAGGTACACAGCGATTACCACGTTATGTTGGGAAAGCGAAAGCTTGTGAAATGATGTTAACAAGCACACCGATTACTGGTGCAGAAGCATTAAAATGGGGACTTGTTAATGGAGTTTTTGCTGAAGAAACATTTTTAGATGATACGCTTAAAGTTGCAAAACAGATTGCTGGAAAAAGCCCGGCGACGACTCGTGCTGTACTAGAGTTATTGCAAACGACGAAATCGTCTCATTATTATGAAGGTGTACAACGCGAAGCTCAAATCTTTGGGGAAGTATTTACGAGTGAAGATGGAAGAGAAGGTGTAGCAGCGTTTTTAGAAAAGCGTAAGCCTTCATTTAGCGGCAGGTAGTTCAATTATTTTTTTAATATAAATTAACAGAAAATTAAAATTGATAGAATCTTTCTGAAAAACAAGGGGGTAAATGGAATGAACATCTACGTACTCATGAAACGAACATTTGATACAGAAGAAAAAATCGTAATTAAAAACGGTGCAATTTACGATGGCGAAGCGGAATTCATCATCAACCCTTACGATGAATATGCAATTGAAGAAGCAATTCAAGTAAGAGACGCACAAGGCGGAGAGGTTACTGTTGTAACAGTCGGTGGCGAAGATAGTGAGAAAGAACTTCGTACGGCATTAGCGATGGGCTGTGATAAAGCAGTATTAATTAATATTGAAGATGATGTAGAAAATGGTGACCAGTTCACGACAGCAAAAGTGCTTGCTGAATATTTAAAAGATAAAGATGTAGATTTAATTTTAGGTGGAAACGTTGCAATTGATGGTGCATCTGGACAAGTTGGTCCACGCGTAGCTGAAGCGTTAAATATTCCGTACGTAACGACAATTACAAAACTTGAAATTGACGGTACAAACGTGAAGATTGAGCGTGATGTTGAAGGTGATACAGAAGTGATTGAAACTTCATTACCAGTTTTAGTAACAGCACAACAAGGTTTAAATGAACCGCGTTATCCATCGCTTCCAGGTATTATGAAAGCGAAGAAAAAGCCACTAGAAGAATTAGAATTAGATGATTTAGATTTAGAAGAAGATGATGTGGAAGCAAAGACAAAAACAATTGAAATCTATTTGCCTCCTAAGAAAGATGCAGGAAAAGTGTTACAAGGCGAGCTGCAAGATCAAGTAAAGGAACTTGTATCGTTGCTCCATACAGAAGCGAAAGTAATCTAATAAAATACGAAATTATATATGCAGGAGGGAAAATCTATGGCTCGTAAAGTATTAGTAATGGGTGAAGTTCGTGATGGATCGCTACGTAACGTTTCGTTTGAAGCGGTAGCAGCAGCAAAAACAATTGCAGAAGGCGGTGAGGTAGTAGGTCTTCTAGTTGGAGACAGCGTTGCCTCTTTTGCAAATGAATTGATTCATTACGGTGCAGATCGCGTTGTGACAGTTGAAAATGATAAATTAAAATCATATACATCTGACGGTTATGCACAAGCGTTTTTAGCTGTATATGCTGAAGAAAATCCAGAAGGTATTGTATTTGGACATACAGCACTTGGTAAAGATTTATCACCAAAATTAGCAGCGAAGCTTGAAGCTGGTCTAGTTTCTGACGTAACTGCTTTAGAAGTTGAAGGTGGAAATGTTATCTTCACTCGTCCAATTTACTCTGGTAAAGCGTTTGAGAAGAAGATTGTAACAGATGGCATCTTATTTGCGACAGTGCGTCCAAATAACATTGCGACGCTTGAAAAAGATGAGTCTCGCAGTGGTGAAGTGTCTTCTATTACAGTAGATGTGAAAGATCTACGTACAATCATTCAAGATGTCGTCCGTAAGACAGCAGAAGGTGTTGACCTTTCTGAAGCGAAAGTTATTATCGCTGGCGGAAGAGGTGTGAAGAGTGAAGAAGGATTCAAGCCATTAAAAGAGTTAGCTGACGTATTAGGCGGCGCTGTTGGAGCATCTCGTGGTGCTTGTGACGCTGAGTATTGCGATTACTCATTACAAATTGGTCAAACTGGTAAAGTTGTTACGCCAGACCTATACATTGCATGTGGTATTTCTGGTGCGATTCAGCATTTAGCTGGTATGTCTAACTCAAAAATAATCGTTGCCATTAATAAAGACCCAGAAGCAAGTATCTTCAAAGTAGCTGACTATGGTATTGTTGGTGATCTATTTGAAGTCGTACCTCTTTTAACAGAAGAGTTTAAAAAGTTAAAAGTACATTCATGATTTGAGTACCCTTGAGTTCCAAGTGAAGTACCCCTATATATAGAAAAAGGTGAGAGATCCCCTGTCTCTCATCTTTTTAGTATTTAATCCGTATTTTTATATAGTATAAAGGAACACTTTTTTGTTACAATACATAACGATACATATTATTCGCCACGTATATAAGTTAATGATATACTCTTGGTAGAATATACTTGAAGGAGGAAATAAAATGGCAATTGTAAACGCAAATGACCAAAGCTTCGCAGCTGAAACTAGCGAAGGTGTTGTATTATTAGATTTCTGGGCACCTTGGTGTGGACCTTGTAAAATGATCGCTCCTGTATTAGAGGAAATTGATGCAGAACTAGGCGAAAAGGTAAAAGTAGTAAAAGTAGACGTGGATGAAAACCAAGAAACTGCTCGTCAATTCGAAGTAATGAGCATTCCAGCTCTTTTCGTATTAAAAGACGGTAAAGTAGTTGATCAAACGTTAGGTTACAAACCGAAAGAAGCGTTAGTAGAATTAGTTTCTAAACACTTCTAAAATAAAGGGGCTACCATTTGGTAGCTTTTTTATTTTCCTTTTTTACACCTTTCCGTTACAATAAAAGAACGTATGTTGGGTGTTTTGGCATAGTATGTTTTCATGTGAAAATAAAAATGCTAAGCATGTAGAAATGGAGGGTAACGAGTGCACGAACATTTAAAAGAAAAATTGGCTATTTTACCAGATCAACCCGGTTGTTATTTAATGAAAGATAAGCAAGGAACGGTTATATATGTCGGAAAAGCAAAAGTGCTTAAAAATCGTGTGCGCTCGTACTTTACTGGTTCGCATGATGGAAAAACACTTCGGCTTGTCGGAGAAATTGTAGATTTTGAATATATTGTAACTTCCTCAAATCTAGAGGCTTTGATTTTAGAGTTAAACTTAATAAAAAAACACGATCCAAAATATAATATTCAATTAAAAGATGATAAAACTTATCCTTTTATTAAAATTACAGCTGAGAAACAGCCGCGATTACTTATTACGCGAAATGTAAAAAAGGATAAGGGAAAGTATTTTGGCCCTTATCCAAATGCACAATCAGCTCATGAAACGAAAAAACTGTTAGATCGTATGTATCCGCTTCGTAAGTGCTCAAATATGCCCGATAAAGTTTGTTTATATTATCATATGGGGCAATGTTTAGCGCCTTGTGTGAAAGAAGTGACGGAAGAACAAAACAAAGAAATTGTAGATGAAATTATTAAGTTTTTAAATGGTGGACACAAAGAAGTTCGTTCAGAATTAGAAATAAAAATGTATGAAGCTTCAGAGAAACTAGAGTTTGAACGTGCAAAAGAGTTACGTGATCAAATTGCACATATCGATGCGATTATGGAAAAACAAAAGATGATTATGAGTGATTTAGTGGATCGTGATGTATTTGGTTATGCGGTTGATAAAGGATGGATGTGTGTTCAAGTTTTCTTCGTTCGAAAAGGAAAGCTAATTGAACGTGATGTTTCTATGTTTCCAATCTACGATGAACCAGAAGAGGGATTTTTAACGTTTATCGGTCAATTTTATGAAAACAGTAGTCATTTTAAACCGAAGGAAATCGTTGTTCCAGGAAGTATCGATTCAGAATTAGTAGAGCGCTTTTTAGAAGTGGAAGCGACACAGCCGAAACGCGGTAAGAAAAAAGATCTTGTAGAATTGGCAAATAAAAATGCGAAGATTGCTCTTGAAGAGAAATTCTATTTAATTGAGCGTGATGAAGAGCGAACGATTAAAGCGGTAGAGAATTTAGGGAAGCAGCTCGGAATTGAAACGCCTTATCGTATTGAAGCGTTTGATAACTCAAATATTCAAGGGGCAAATCCTGTTTCTGCCATGATTGCTTTTATTGATGGGAAGCCAGCTAAGAAAGAATACAGGAAATATAAAATTAAAACAGTTCAAGGGCCAGATGATTATGAGTCTATGAGAGAAGTTGTGAGACGCCGCTATACGAGAGCACTGAAAGAGAGTTTACCTTTACCAGATTTAATTATTATTGATGGAGGAAAAGGCCATCTGGCGGCTACAAGTGATGTTCTAGAAAATGAGCTCGGTTTATATATTCCGATGGCAGGTCTTGTAAAAGATGACAAACATAAAACATCCCATTTAATTATTGGAAATCCACCTGAACCTGTGATGCTTGAGAGAAATAGCCAAGAATTTTATTTATTGCAGCGCATTCAAGATGAAGTGCATCGATTTGCGATTACATTCCACCGTCAATTACACGGGAAATCTGTCATTCAATCAGCTTTGGATGATATTCCTGGAATCGGGGATAAACGAAAAAAAGTATTGTTGAAACATTTTGGGTCGCTAAAAAAGATGAAAGAGGCTTCTGTAACGGAATTTGTCGAAGCTGGTATGCCGAAAAATGTCGCAGAGACGATTTATACTTATTTAGCAGATAAGAAGACGTTGTAGTTTACAACGTCTTCTATTTTTTGGTATAATTTCTGAAGATTTGAAATAAATATATCTGAATGAAAATACAAAAAAGTCAACTAAACTTATATGTCTAGTTGACCGCAGGTGATACTACACTTCAATGAGATCTTTTATATCCCATTTCACAAGAAATGTAATAGAGTCTGAACGTTTTTTCTTTTCTTCGTAGGACTCTGCAACGACGTTTCGTTGCTTTTGAATTTGTTCAGCGATGAATCCAGCTTCTAATTGATAAGAAGAATGTCTCTTTTGTTTTTGACGTTCAGCAATGAGTGTGCCTTTAAGTTGGAACTGCATTTCACGACGCTTATGTTCAATAATGCTCAAAGTGCCCCAGCCAGCTTTTTCAAAGAACTGAATGACTTCTTCAATTGTTTCTAGTGGATATTTTCTTGCAAGGTTTCTACCAGACCAGTATAAAATACCATCTAAATCGTTACCGATTAAATCAGGTAGTAATTCTTCACGTAGCAGTTCATAAGCGAAGGCGTTCAATGAAACATCTTCTAAAGATGTTGTATCGATTGTATTTTTACTCACAATTTTCCCCTCTTTCTATAGGGATTATTATATAACATTTCTCATTTATAAAAACAGATTTTTCTTTGGGAAAATCTGAATATATAAGAAGAAAAAAAGAATTGCCAAATTATATGCAAATTATGTATACGTTTTCTTGACGCTTCGACAAAAATAGGAGTAAAATGAACTTGGTATCAAATTATGCTGAAATATTTCGAATAATTTTTTCAGTTTTTCTTATGCCAATAGTGAAAAAACATTATTGCCATAAACTAATCTGAAAACAGCAGTCAATCATTCAAGGGGGGTAATGGGGACATGAAAGGCCGCGAGTATACGTTTCGTAAGTGGCACTCATTAATGGGGGTCATCCCGGTTGGTGTCTTTTTGACGCAACATTTAATTGTAAACAACTTTGCAACACGAGGAGCAGAGGCTTTTAACAAAGCTGCAGGCTTTATGGAGCTCCTTCCATTCCGGTATGCGCTAGAAATTTTCATTATCTTTTTACCAATACTGTACCATGCTATATATGGCTTATATATTGCATTTACAGCTAAGAACAACGCGGTTTCTTACGGTTATTTCCGTAACTGGATGTTCGTCTTCCAAAGAATTTCAGGTATCGTTACGCTGATCTTCATTTCTTGGCACGTCTGGGAAACTCGTATTCAAGCAATGTTAGGTAAAGAGGTAAACTATGATATGATGGCAGATATTTTAAATAATCCAGCTATGTTTGCATTCTACTTAGTTGGTGTTGTTTCAACAATTTTCCACTTTGCAAATGGACTATGGACATTCTGCATCAGCTGGGGAATTACAGTATCTCCACGTTCACAAAGAATCTCTACTTATGTAACATTAGCTATTTTCTTAGGTCTATCTTATGTAGGTGTGAGTGCATTATTAGCGTTCATCGATCCACAGCTAGCAAACCAGTAAGGAGTGGGAGAGCATGAAAGGGAAACTTATAGTAGTCGGCGGTGGCTTGGCTGGCTTAATGGCAACGATTAAAGCGGCGGAAGCAGGAGTAAATGTTGAACTGTTCTCTTTAGTACCAGTAAAACGTTCGCATTCTGTATGTGCCCAAGGTGGAATTAACGGTGCCGTAAATACAAAAGGTGAAGGGGATTCTCCATGGATCCACTTTGACGATACAATTTATGGTGGGGACTTTTTAGCGAACCAACCACCAGTTAAAGCAATGTGTGAAGCAGCACCTGGTATCATTCACTTAATGGACCGTATGGGTGTTATGTTCAACCGTACGGAAGAAGGACTTCTTGATTTCCGTCGTTTTGGTGGAACGCAACATCACCGTACAGCATTTGCTGGTGCAACAACTGGACAGCAATTACTATACGCATTAGATGAGCAAGTACGTCGTCACGAAGTAGCAGGACTTGTAACGAAATATGAAGGTTGGGATTTCTTACGAGCTGTTGTTGATGACGAAGGTGTGTGCCGAGGAATCGTTGCACAAGACTTACAAACAATGGAGATTAAAAGTTTCGGAGCTGATGCCGTGATTATGGCAACAGGGGGCCCTGGTATCATCTTCGGAAAATCAACTAACTCTATTATTAATACAGGTACAGCAGCTTCTGCTGTATATCAACAAGGCGCATATTATGCAAACGGTGAGTTCATTCAAATTCACCCAACGGCAATTCCTGGAGACGATAAATTACGTCTTATGAGTGAATCTGCACGTGGTGAAGGTGGACGTGTTTGGACATATAAAGATGGTAAACCATGGTACTTCTTAGAAGAAAAATATCCGGCTTACGGAAACCTTGTACCTCGTGATATTGCAACGCGTGAAATCTTTGATGTTTGCGTAGAGCAAAAACTAGGTATTAACGGTGAAAATATGGTTTACTTAGATCTTTCTCATAAAGATCCGAAAGAACTAGATATTAAACTTGGCGGAATTATTGAAATCTATGAGAAATTTACAGGTGATGATCCTCGTAAACTACCAATGAAAATCTTCCCAGCTGTTCACTATTCAATGGGCGGACTATGGGTTGATTATAAGCAGATGACAAATATTCCAGGTTTATTTGCAGCAGGTGAGTGTGATTATTCTATGCACGGTGGTAACCGTCTTGGTGCGAACTCACTATTATCAGCAATTTACGGTGGTATGGTAGCAGGACCAAATGCAATTGAATATATGAAAGGTCTTACTAAATCATCAGATGCTGTTTCATCTACTGTGTATGAACAAAATGAATTGATCGAAACAGAGAAATTTAACAATATTTTAACGCTCGATGGTAACGAAAATGCGTATGTTCTTCATAAAGAGCTTGGAGAATGGATGACAGATAACGTTACAGTAGTTCGTGAAAATAAGAAATTATTAGAAACAGATGCAAAAATTGAAGAGTTAATGGCTCGTTATAAACGTATTAACATTAACGATACAGCGAGATGGAGTAACCAAGGTGCTTCATTTACACGCCAACTTGCAAATATGTTTGAGTTAGCACGTGTTATTACAATTGGCGCATATAACCGTAATGAGAGCCGTGGGGCACATTACAAACCTGAATTCCCAAATCGTGATGATGCAAACTTCTTAAAAACTACGATGGCAAAATTTGAAGGAGAAGGAAATGCACCAGCATTCCATTACGAAGACGTGGATATTTCATTAATTAAACCACGTAAACGTGATTATTCTTCAAAACATGATGTAGCTGCTAAGAGTGAAGAGAAGGGGGATAAACAACATGTCTGAGAAAACAATCCGCCTCATCATTACGAGACAAGACGGACCAGACGCGCAAGCGTTTGACCAAGAGTTTGAAATTCCATATCGTCCGAATATGAATATTATCTCGGCACTTATGGAAATTCGTCGTAATCCTGTTGATTCAAAAGGAAACCAAACAACTCCGATTGCATGGGATATGAACTGCTTAGAGGAAGTATGTGGTGCATGTTCGATGGTGATTAACGGAAAACCACGTCAATCATGTACAGCGCTTATCGATCAATTAGAACAACCAATTCGCTTAAAGCCGATGAAGACATTCCCAGTTGTTCGTGACTTACAAGTTGACCGTAGTCGCATGTTTAATGCTCTAAAACGTGTTAAAGCTTGGATTCCAATTGATGGTACGTATGACTTAGGACCAGGACCAAGAATGCCAGAGAAGAAACGTCAATGGGCTTATGAGCTTTCAAAATGTATGACATGTGGTGTTTGCTTAGAATCATGTCCAAACGTAAACAGCAAATCTGACTTTATTGGGCCAGCACCGTTATCACAAGCTCGTTTATTCAACTCACACCCAACGGGTGAAATGCATAAAGCAGATCGCTTACGTGCAATTATGGGCGATGGAGGACTTGCAAACTGTGGTAACTCTCAAAACTGTGTGCAATCATGTCCAAAAGGTATTCCATTAACAACTTCAATTGCGGCATTAAACCGTGATACAACAATTCAATCGTTCAAAGATTTCTTTGGTAGCGACAATAACTATTAATAAATATTGCCTCTTCAACATGAAGAGGCAATATTTATAACTTTATTTTTCTGTTTATTCTGTATATTAAAAGGGCGAAAAGGAGAGGGAACAATGAAGAGGATTTCTTATATTGAAGACTTTGAGCAATGGGAAAGTGGTTTTTCATTTTACAACCCTGTAAAAGTTCGTTTTGGCGAAGTAGATATGTTTGGGCATGTAAATAATGTCGTTGCCTTTACCTACTTTGAAGAAGCGCGTATTGCATTGTTTAAAGAACTTGGATTTATGCAAGAATGGACGCATGAATCTTCAGAAACGATGATTGTTGTTGCGGATTTACAATGTAATTTTATTAAGCAAATATATTTTGATGAACAGTTGAAGGTGTATGTAAAAGCGGGATCGGTTGGGAATTCTTCTTTAGATTTGCATTATATGGTGAAGAACGCAGCAGGAGAAGCTTGCTTAGTTGGTCGTGGAATGATGGTTCAAGCATCGAAAAAAACGGGTAGAGGCGAACCGTGGCCTGAAGAGTGGAAGAAAAAATTACTACAATGATAGAGTGAAAGAAAGTAAGAGAGCAATTTGCTCTCTTATTTTTTGTCTTCCATCGCTTCTTCTAACGTTAAATGATGTTTATATATGTATGTAGCGTATGGATTTCCAACGTAGCGTAAATGCCACGGTTCATATGAATATTCTGTTGTTTCGGTTTTATCTTCTAAATAACGAATGACAAAGCCAAATTCATGAGCATGTTCTGCAACCCATTTTCCTTCGGCTGTCTCTCCAAAAATAGGCTCTAATTGGAATTTAGCAGATTTTGAACTAATATCCATTGCTAAACCAGTTTGATGTTCACTCGTACCAGGAATGGCACTTACTGAATCCGCCGCAGCTTTCCCTTGACGTCTAACGTATGTATTATGTAATGATTTTTGGCGTTTGTATGAACGATAACCAGATACAGCTGTAAGTTCAAGACCTTCTTTTTTTGCCGCTTCAAACATATCTTCAAGTGCATTTGCAGCATCTTTGCGCAGTAATGTTTTTTCTTTATCTTTTGGGCTAGTAAATGGTACATTTGGTCTTGTTAAGTCTTCAGGTATGTATCCGTCTGGTAGTTTTCGATGTTTATTTACTAATACAAGATTAGACTCTGGATCTGTTACAACGGAAAAATCATTGTCCAGCTTCTTTGCATTATGATCAGCTTTTGGAAAAGCGGGAATCTCTTCTTTTTGGTGGTTACTATGCTGTTGATTTTCGACAGCTTTCGCATTATTTTGTAGTGGTGATGTAGAACTAAAGTAAGCGAAAGAAGTGATACCGATTACAATAGTAGTGGCAGAAATAATAATTATCTTTTTCATGATACCTTGTAATCACAGTCCTTTCTTAATAAAATGTGTATCGTTTTTTATTATAAGTCTAGTTTACTGAAAAAGAAATATAAGAGTCGTAACGTAATAGAAATGCAAAGAAAATGTCAGAAAATGTGTGAAATTGTAGTATTTTTTGATATAATTCATTTCTTATCTTTCATGAAATGAATTTTTTATGTAATATATATACATAAGAAGATGTAGCGATTATCGAGGATAAAGAACTTCTTGTATAGACTAGGAGTGAATGGGAATGGATTTTGCAACAATTATTGGACTTATTTTAGGGTTTGTAGCGGTAGTAGTAGGGATGGTTGTCAAGGGCGCTGACGTAACAGCCTTATTGAATCCTGCCGCAGCATTAATTATTTTTATCGGCACATTTGCTGCAGTATGTATAGCCTTTCCGATGAATCAACTAAAAAGAGTTCCGAAATTATTTAAAGTTCTTTTTGGTTCTAATAAAAAAGATTTAAGTTATGAACAGTTGCTAGAATTGTTTGTCCATTGGACATCTGAAAGTAGAAAATACGGTATTCTGTCTTTAGAGCAACAATTAGACAAAATTCAAGATGAATTTCTTTTGCGTGGTATGAAATTTGTGATTGATGGCGTATCTGCAGAAGATTTAGAACAAATTTTAGAAGCTGAATTAGAAGCAATTGAAGAAAGGCATGCAAAAGGAGCTGCAATTTTTTCTCAAGCGGGTACGTATGCACCGACATTAGGGGTTTTAGGTGCTGTTATCGGTCTTGTAGCTGCACTGGGTAATTTAACTGATATTGAAAAGTTAGGACATGCTATTTCGGGTGCGTTTATTGCAACGATTTTTGGTATTTTCTCAGGTTATGTATTATGGCATCCATTTGCAAATAAGTTAAAGCAAAAATCTGCAGCTGAAATCGAGAAAAAACGTTTAATCATTGATTGTTTATTAATGTTACAAGAAGGTACATATCCGTTTATTATGAAGAATCGTATTTTAGGTGCACTTTCTGCAACTGAGCGTAAAAAGCTTGAAAAAGGGGCAGAAAAAAATGCGGAGTAAAAAAAATAGAAGAAGTAAAAAGAAAAAGCATGATGAGCATATCGATGAAACTTGGTTAATTCCATATTCTGATATGTTAACGTTGTTATTTGCATTGTTTATCGTTTTATTCGCAATGAGTAGTATAGATGCTGCGAAGTTTAAACAGATGGCAGTTGCTTTTCGAAGTGAATTAGCCGGTGGAACAGGCAACAAAGAATTTTTAAGTGATCAGAAGCCAAATGATGAAAAGGAATTATCAGCAAGTAGCCTTGAGGCAGAACAAACAAAAAAACAAGAAGAAGCTAGAGAAAAAGAAAAAAAAGAAATGGATGAATTGAAAGCATTACAAAAAAAGATTGATCAATATATTAATGAGAAACAATTATCCTCTTCTTTTCAAACTAAATTAACTGAAAAGGGATTAATGGTGACAATATTAGAGAATGTGCTGTTTGATTCGGGGAAAGCAGATGTGAAGTTAGAATCACTAGGGATTGCAAAAGAGATGTCTAGTTTACTTGTTTCAGCGTCACCTCGTGAAATTACAGTATCCGGTCATACAGATAATGTTCCTATTGCCAATGCGCAGTTTGCATCGAACTGGGAATTAAGTACGCAGCGGGCAGTTAATTTTATGCAAGTATTACTGCAAAATAAAGAATTGCAGCCAGGAAAATTTAGTGCAGTTGGTTACGGAGAATACCGTTCAATTGCCCCGAATGATACGCAAGAAGGAAAGGCGAAAAATAGACGAGTAGAAGTGTTTATTTTACCTTTAACGAGAAATATGCAATAAAGAGGATGGCGAATGCCATCCTCTATTCTTTTACATCAAATGATTTTAAGTTGTCACGGCGGATTTTATCTTTTTCAGTATCTGATTTTTTGAAATCATAATCATATAAAGCGCCTTCCCAATCACCATACATTGGATTCGGGAAAATAATAAATTTCTCACCAAATTGTGCTTTTGAGTCCGCTACTGCTTGATTTCGATCTTTTACAGACTTTCCGTCAAAACCAGTGAAATCAGATAAGTTATCACCGAAGAATAAGACGATATCATGTGTTTGAGAAACGAGTTCACGGCGTTTTTCTTTTCCTTTTTCTTTCGGATCTTGTAGTAGTATATGTTCTTTCGTTGCTTGAGGAGCACCTACACGCTCAAGATTTTTAATTGTTGCATCTAGTTGGTTTGTTTTACGATTTGAGATGTAGTAAATATCTACACCTTTAGACTCGGTATATGTTAAGAAATCAATTGCGCCTGGAAGGGCCTCAGCTTCAGCCTTATTAATCCAGTCATCCCATTTATACGGATAGCCTTTTCCTGTTTTTACGCTCATCGCTTGATGAGGACTGTTATCTAAAACCGTTTCATCTAAATCAAGTACGATAGCAGGTTTTTTCTCTGTCCCTTTTGCAAGAACTGTATCAAGCTTTAATTGACCGATATTATACCCTTGGTAATAAAGTGCTTTCATTTCGCCAGCTGTTTGATACCATAAATCAGCCATTAATTGGTGGTCTGTTAATTTTACTTTCTCTTCTTTTACCACTGCTTTCTCTTGTGTTCCTGAACATGCTACAAGCGATGTAGATAGAACCGCTACAGATAATAAAGTGGTAATGCCCCTCTTCATCTTCATATGTATCCTCCTTGATGTTAGAAAATCAGTTAATATTATATATCGAAAAATAATATTTTTTGTATGAACATTTGCATATTGTCTTTTGTATATATAGTAGTATGTCCTATATTAGAAAGATGAGAAAAAAGATGGGAATTAGTTTGTCAATTATAATTGTCGAAATGACAATTATAATTGACAAACTACATGATTTTATTTACAATTTTAACTAAATAGAACAAATGATGGATTAAGGGGATGTTACATAGTAAGAGGATCGAGCGTAGTGCTATATTTTATCTTGCATAAACATAGTCTTTGAAAGAGAGTATGAATGATACTAAAGGGGAGGCTTTATACTTTGAGTTTACAAATTCAAAATTTAACGAAACTATTTGGGGAATCAAAAGCAGTTAACGGTTTGCAAATTTCGTTACCAAAAGGTGAAGTGCTAGGATTACTTGGACGAAATGGTGCAGGGAAAACAACGACAATCAAAATGCTTCTCGGATTATTAACACCTAATGAAGGCTCTATTACATGGGATGGAAAATCATTTGGGACTAGTGGGGTAACGATAGGATACTTACCAGAAGAAAGAGGTTTATATACAAAAAGTAGAGTAGTAGACCAGTTACGATATTTTGGTAGATTAGAAGGAATGACGAAAAAAGAAGTAGATCTTGCTATTGATCACTGGTTAGAGCGATTAGCGATACCGGAATATAAATTTAAAACGGCAGGAGAGCTTTCGAAAGGAAATCAGCAAAAAATCCAATTAATTGCTGCGCTTCTTCATAATCCCGAACTTCTCATTTTAGATGAACCATTTAGCGGACTGGATCCAGTGAATGCTGGAATGTTAGCTAGCATTATTGAAGAACAAGTACAGAGCGGAAAGACGATTATTTTATCAAGTCATCGTATGGAACAAGTAGAGGCTTTTTGCCAACATGTATGTATTTTGAAAAAAGGTGAAGCGGTCGTAAAAGGCCAGTTAAGCGATATTAAAAAAGAATACGGTTTCCGTAATTTAACGATTGAAGATACAGAAGAGAATGAGAAGGGATTAGAAGCTATTCATGTATCGTATGAAAAGCAACAAGGCCTTCTTTATGTGCAAGTACAAGATGATGCAGAAGCTCTAAAGATTTTACAACAGTTGCAAGAACAAGGTGTTACCTTGCGACAATTTAAAATGTTAGAGCCGACGTTAAACGAAATCTTTGTAGAGAGGGTGAAATAACGATGCGTAAATTTTCTCACGTATTTTCATTTTATTTTAGAGAAGCGTTTTTATCTAAAAAATCATTAATCATGAGCGCGATTTTATTTTTAATTGTTTTTGGGATTTTTGCGTTCAATCATTTTACTTCAAGTAATGATAAAAATAAGGATAAAGATAAAATTGCAGTTGTGACAGAGAGTTCTACATATAAAATACAAAAAGAAGAGTTAACTAAGTTATTACCATCAGCTAAATTAACAATTGGTTCAAAAGAAGATTTCAATAAACTGCATAAACAAGTAGAAGAAGGCGAGTTAGACGGTTTGTTTCGTATAACTGAAAAGAATGGAGTTCCAGAAGTCACGTATATGTTTAATGGGTTCGCTAGTGAAACAAATTCTACAATTATAGCTAGTTATTTGAAGGGAAAATATATGGCCGTAACAGTTGCTAAACATAATGTTTCACCAGAAATTGCACAACAATTGCAAACCGAAATTTCTGTGAAACAAGAAGCAATAAAAGATCGTTCTGCCTCTGCCGGAATTGCATATTTCTTCATATTCGCTTTATATATGTTTATTGTTGCGTTCGGAAGCACAATTGCGATGAATATTGCTTCTGAAAAAGCTTCTCGCGTTATGGAAGTTATGATTCCGAAAGTAAAACCTCTTACGATGATGTATGCAAAAATTTTAGCGGTTGTTTCAACGGCGTTATTACAACTTGTCATATTGGCATGTGGTTATTTAGTTCCTTATTTACTAGGGTGGGTAGACTTAGAAAATGGTTCATTATTTGGCGTAATTGATGTTACAAAGTTAGATGCAAAAATAATCGGTATGTTCCTAATTTATTTTGTTACAGGATATTTCCTGTATGCGATGATGTATGCAGCTGCTGGTGCGGTTGTTTCTAAGACGGAGGATTTGCAAGGTGTAATGCTACCGATTTCAATTTTAATAATTGCAGCATTCTTTATAAGTCTTAAATCGTTGGGTGACCCAAATAGTACTATCGTTGTTATAAGCTCTTATGTTCCGTTCTTTACCCCAATGGTTACATTCTCACGCTTTGTAGCTGGTGAAACTGGTATGTTAGAAATTACGATAACATTGGCGGGGCTTTTAGCGACAATCGGTATTTTAAGTGCTGTTACAAGCCGCATTTACATAAACGGCGTAATGAATTACTCAGACAAAGTGAAATTTAAAGATTTAGCGAAATTTATAAAGCGTCAATAATGAGAAAAAGCATGATTTCCTATTGAAATCATGCTTTTTCTTTATGTATAAATTAAAAATAGTATATAATAATAAGAGTCGTCTTTTAATAGAATGAATACAAAGGAGGGTGTGCAGATGGGGATCAGTAGTCGTTTTACAGTAGGTGTTCATATGTTGACGTTACTTGCGATTGATCGAAACTCTCGCTGTACCTCTGAATGGATTGCTGGTAGTGTGAATACAAATCCGGTTGTGATTCGTCGCATTACAGGAATGTTGAAGAGAGCAGGACTTGTTGATGTACAAGCTGGTAAAGGCGGTACGACACTTGCTCGTGATTTAGAAGAAATTACATTACTTGATGTATATAAAGCAGTGGAAGTTGTAGAAGAAGGGCAGCTATTTTCCTTCCATGAAAATCCCAACATTGAATGTCCAGTAGGAGCTAATATTCAATCAGTATTAGAAATTATTTTGATGCAAGCGCAAGAAGCGATGGAAAACGTACTAGCAAATGTAACGGTAGATCAATTAGTTACAAACTTAAAGTCTAAAATGAAAGAGTGAAAAAGCGAGCAACCTCATAATGAGGGCTCGCCTTTTTTTATGCATAAATATTGAAAATTCTATTTTTCAGTATTTAAAATAAATTTACCAACAATAGCTGCTACGATACCACCAAGAATTGGTGCAACGATGAATACCCATAGTTGAGAAAGTGCTTCTCCCCCAGCAAATAAAGCTGGTGCGATACTACGAGCTGGGTTAACAGAAGTTCCAGTTAACGGAATTCCTAATAAGTGAACTAAAACTAATGTGAAACCAATTACTAATCCTGCTAGAGAGGAACTTCCTTTTTTACCTGTTACAGCAACGATAACTAAAATGAATACGAAAGTTAAAATAAATTCAACTAGAAATGCTCCAGATAAACCAAGAGTTCCAAAACTATTTTGTCCTAAATTATCTAAAGGTGTTTTAGCAGAGTGTAAAATTGTTACTAACGTTGCAGTTCCTAATAAACCACCTAAAATTTGAGCTAATACATAATAACAAAGTTCCATAGTGTTCATTCTTTTGTTGATGAACATAGCTACTGATACTGCTGGGTTAATGTGACATCCAGAAATTGTTCCGATGCTATATGCCATAGCCACAATAGATAGACCGAAAGCCATAGCGATTCCTAATGTTCCAATTCCTTCAATTCCGCCGCCAATGACAGCTACTCCAGTTCCGAATAATACAAGTACAAATGTACCAATAAATTCAGCGATTGCTTTTTTTAACATAATTTACCTCCTAATATTGCGCATGAAACGTATTATAACATAGGTTTTAGTATAAACAGCTAATGAAATACTATTCTGATAAGGCGAAATAGGGGGACAATAAAAAGGAGTATGGTTCTTTGTTATAGAACCATACTCTTTTTTACGCTGTTTTTTTCTGTTTAACGATTGGAACAGAACGGTTTAAAATGCTATTTGCAACCATCCCTAACATAATAATAATCATTCCAAGTAGGGAAAGACCACCAGGGAATGAACCATTTAAGAAAACAATTTCGCCAAGCACGGTAAAGACCATCGTTCCGGCTTGTGTTGCTTCAACAGCTCCAAGTAGAGCGAGATTATTTTTTGCTAAGTCAGTAGCAAAGAAAAATGTCATCGTTGCAATTACGCCAGAACATAATGCTAACAAAAATCCTTGCAACATTTGACTTGATGTTGGAATACCAGTAGTAGAAAATCCATATATGCCAAGTAAAATTGTTATAGGAAGACTTCCGATTGCCATTCCTAATACACGTTGGAACGTATCGAGACGTCCGCCAACAAGCTCCATCATTTTACGGTTGCCGAATGGATATAAGAAAGCGGCTACTACGACAGGTAAAAATCCTGAAATGAACTGAGTTATTGTAATATGACCTGCTGCAGTTGCTTGCATACAAATTACACCAAGTAAAATAAATAATGCGACATATAAACTGCGAAGTGGAATTTTTCCACGTACAAGTTTTGTGCCTGATTTCGTTTCTATTTTAATGAAGAATAATGGTGATAAAAGTAAACCTGCTAATATCGTAACTTGCCAAGTTCCAGCAACGAGCCAAGCTGGAGAAAAAACAGCTGCAAAACTTAATAAAGAATAGAAACCAATACCAGCAACGGAACCCCATCCGATCCACGCTAATGGATGTTTCTTTAATTCTTCCCATAAACCCCTTAAGTTTTTGCGAAATAAAACGATAAGGAATAAAATAGGGAGAGCAAATAAAAAACGGAAGGAAGCTGTCCAAGCCCAGCTCGTTCCAGAGACATTCATCGCTCGATTAATAATAAAGGTTGCGGAAAAAAAGGCTGATGATAAAAGGCCTAATAAAATTGCGCGCATAAAGTATAGCACTCCTTTCGGAATTTGATTATTATGTATAGTATAATATACTTTATAAATATAAAAGTAAACTATTTTATACTTTAAGGTGGTTTTATAGATGAAAGAACATGAAGATATGCAAACGAAAGAAGTCATTCAGCAAGTAGGTCAGCTATTAAGACAAATTCGAAATGAACAAAAATTAAGTTTAGAAGAATTAGCTCAAAAAACAGGGGTTAGTAAATTAACATTAGGAAAGATTGAAAGAGGCGAAACGAATCCGACGTTAGCTGTCATTTGGAAAATAACGAAAGGATTATCGATTCCTTTATCGAGATTGATGGTTGTTGGAGAACCAGTAGCTGTTGCGCGCTGCGGAGAAGGATTTGCAGTAGATGCAGGACAAGCGTGGCACTTAGAAACGATGTTCCGCTATACGAAAGAAACGGGAATGGAAATGCACCGTGCTTGTTTAAGATCGAATAGTATATATGAACCAGAAGCTCATCATGAAGGTGCTATTGAGCTTGTAACGGTCATGAAAGGGAAAGTATCGATTCAAGTAGAAAGTGATGTATACGAATTAAATGAGTTTGACTCTATTCAATTTGAAGCGAATAAGAAACATAGTTATAAGAATGAAGAAGATGAAGTTGCAGTATTGCATTTAACGATGAAATATTCTTCATAAAAAAATCACCTATAGAATTCTATAGGTGATTTTTTATATTTCGACTAAGTATATGCAGGATGCCACTAGTACGAACGTGGCATAAGTAATAAACAAATGAAATAAACTAAAAAACCAGTCCCAAAACATAAAACAGCAATGACCCAAAGTATGCGAATGAGAGTAGAGCTAATATCAAAATATTCTCCTAAACCACCACATATACCAAATAGCATTTTATCAGTTTCGGATTTACATAACCTTTTTGACATCTTCCAATCCACTCCTTTTTATGACAAGCTATATACTTCTATTCTATATGGAAATTTATGAGAAGACTATGAGGTTGTATGACATTTTTTTGGAGAACAGTCGTATTAATTGTCTTAATTTTCAGTTGATATTAAACTTATAGTAAGAAGTAACTTTTAATAAAGGGTGGAGGAAATAGAGATGACAGTATATTGGTTGACTAATGTAATGCTTGAGTCAGGCTATACATATGAAGAGGGGAGAATTTCCAAAACAGAAACAGAGGTATGTAGTTTACTCATTGAAGATGGAAGAATTAAAAAAATGATAGCAGGGGCTGTTCAAGAGGAAGGGGTACTCATTCTTGATGCGAATCGTTTATTGATGTTGCCTGCTTTCGAAGAGATGCATATTCACATTGATAAGACGTATTATAGTGGTCCTTGGAAAGCTTGTATGCCAGCAGAAAGCATTTTTACACGTTTTCATGAAGAAAAGGAAATTTTGCCGAAGCAATTAGCAACTGTTCAAGATAGGGCGGAAAATATGCTAGCGTTATTGCTTCAAAATGGTGCAACGAATATAAGAACGCATTGTAATGTTGATCCAATTATTGGGCTTGGTAATTTAGAGGCGACGTTAGCGGCGTTGGAAACATATAAAAATCAAGTTTCTGGTAGAATCGTTGCTTTTCCGCAACATGGATTATTACGCAGTAATTCTGTGCAACTCGTGAAAGATGCGATGCGTATGGGCGCGCATCTAGTCGGTGGTGTGGACCCAGCTACAGTGGATAATGATATTGAAAAATCACTACATACCATTATGGATATCGCAGTAGAATTTAATGCGGATGTTGATATTCATCTGCATGATGCGAATAATCTGGGAACTTTTACGATGAAGAGGTTGGCAAGTTTAACAGAGGAGGCGGGTTGGCAAGGGCGCGTAACGATTAGTCACGCGCTTGGACTTGGTGGTGTTACAGATAAAGAAGCTGAAGAAGTGGCGGAAAGACTAGCTGCTTTACATATTGATATTACTTCAACAGTACCAATTGGGAAACAAGTAATCCCAATTCCGTTATTAGATAAAAAAGGTGTGAAAGTCTCGTTAGGAAATGATAGTATTACAGATCATTGGTCACCGTTTGGAACGGGGGATATGCTGCAAAAGGCAAATCGATTAGCCGAACGTTTTGGATGGAGTGACGAAAGGTCTTTAGGAAAAGCACTTCGCTTTATTACGGGAGGAAAAGAAACATTAAACAATGAAGGGAAGCGAGCTTGGCCGAATGTAGGAGATGAAGCGAGTTTTGTTTTGACGAATGCAACATGCGTCGCTGAAGCAGTAGCGCGTCAAACAGAGAAGCATTTAGTTGTGCATAAAGGAAATATTGTTGTTGGAAGTTTAAGTGAGGTTAAATTAAATAATCTTGTGTAAAAGAATCGTTTACATGTTTTGAGGAGGGTTCTGATGGTGAGTATAGAACCCTTCTTTTTTTATTCTAACAATATATTTTTTATAGGAACCTAGAAGGGATGAAAAACTTGGACAATCAACATAACCAAAATCATATTATGGGAACCTTGCAATGGTTTATATTTTTATTAGCGAATTCAATTGCACTACCAATTGTTGTTGGCGGATTATTTCATCTTACGACGGAAGAAATATTTTATTTAATGCAGCGTACGTTTTTTGTAGTTGGTATATCTTCTTTTTTACAAGGGTGGCTTGGACATAGACTACCAATTGCGGATGGACCAGCTGGATCTTGGGTTGGCGTATTTACCGTACTTGCTTATGCAACGGCCGGACAAGATCAATTACATAGTACGTTGCAAATTTTAGAATTAGGAATGATAATTTCCGGTGTTATTTTAATAGGGTTAGGCGTAACTGGTTTTATCGGACGTATTTTATTTTTATTTACACCGCTTGTGACAGGGACGTTTTTACTTTTATTATGTTTACAATTAAGTGGTGTATTTTTAAAAGGAATGCTAGGAATTACTGCTACTGTTTCTCAAATCGATGGATTTACAGCGATAATTGCGTTTAGCATATTTCTTTTCGTTATTATACTATCTAACTTCGGAAAAGGTTTTGTCAAAAGTTATGCAGTTTTAATAGGATTAATTAGTGGGTGGATTCTCTTTCTCATTGCAGGAAAAGTGACGATTCCAGCTCAAGTAACTCATTTTGTACAACTTCCGCAAATATTTGCTTGGGGACTTCCAAAGTGGAATACAGGTATGGCTGTATCGAGTTTCGTTATGGTATGTATTTTAGTTTCAAATACAGTGGCGGCGATTATAGCAATTAATCAAGCTACTATTCAAAAAGGGACTATTGAACAGAAACAGTTGAAGGATGGTACGTGGGTTGGAGGGATTTCACATATCATTTCTTCTGTTTTTTCAACTGTAGGTGTCGTGCCATTACCAGCAACGGCAGGATTTATACGCTTAACGAAACAAAAGTATATACGCTCGTTTTTACTAGCGTGTATGTTATTAGTCGTAATGTCGCTGTTTCCAAGTATTATTCGTTACTTAGCGTCTTTACCATCTGCTGTCGCATCTGCGGTTTTAATGGCTTCGTTCGTACAGCTAATTGGAATTGGATTTCATAATATAAAACAAGTGCCAATGAGCGAAAGAAATGTAACGGTTTTAGGAGTTGCTGTATTATTTGGAAGCGGTGTTATGTTTTTACCGTCTGGAGCACTCCAGTCTTTACCGTCTGTTATGCAATATATATTCGGGAATGGTTTGTTCGTAGGTACCGTTGTTAGCATTTTACTAGAACAAATATGGCGTACTGAAAAGTGAGTGGATACAAGGAGAGTCTGCACTGTATAAAAGTCTAAAATAACATGTGAAATAAAGCCCATTTTCATTCACCACCCGCACATTTCGTTCATACAATATCTTGACTAAATAAACACCCAACTTACACATACACAGCTCTGGCTTAAGCAAGGAGGGTTATACCAGTTGAAGGAAAAAGCGTATCAATCTAAACCTTTACTCACAAAGAGAGAGAGAGAAGTATTTGAATTACTGGTTCAAGATAAAACAACGAAGGAAATTGCAGGTGAACTTTTTATAAGTGAAAAGACAGTTCGCAACCACATCTCAAACGCAATGCAAAAGCTAGGGGTTAAAGGACGTTCACAAGCAGTTGTTGAGCTTCTTCGTATGGGAGAGCTCGAGTTATAAAAAGAAAGCCGACTTATATAAAGAGTCGGCTATTTTTCTGTTTATATTTTGAACTTAAAAAAGGTATCTCAGACTTTGAGAGGGAAGATATGTTTAAGAAAGAAACGTTAAAAAATAACTACTTTAGAGCATGACGAGGTATTTAGGGTAGGTATCTTTGTCATTCACAAATAAGAAGGTGCAAGTATGAAGTTGTATTTTAAGGATATGGAGATAGGTGAAATTACAGATGTTTTTGGAGACATGCCATGGATGTATGGAACAATTCATCTATACGAGAATAGTAAACCGCTCCAAAAATATTTTCGTGAGATGGTAGATGAAGATAGTGTATTTGATTTTGAAAGCATAGACCCTGACTTTTTATATGAAGAAAATTGGTCTATTTTTGATGAGGACAATCAGCGGCATTTAGGGATTGATATACCTGCTATTCGTATGGAGGATAACACGATTGCATGGCGTTGGAGATAAAGTTATCAGGTTGTAAACATCTTTGTACGAAAGAATTCAAACGAGAACAACAAGCTGACTTTTATAAAAAAGGTCCGCTTATTGTTCTCGTTTTTTCCGCTTACTGTATGAATGATAAGAACACTCTATACATAAATAGGTAGTAAGGAGGGGATATGTTGAAAAGGATATTGTTAGTTTCAACAAGTGCTCATGATATGAATGGACACCCGACTGGTTTGTGGCTGGAAGAGCTCGCAGCTCCTTATCATGTATTTAAAAAGGCTAAGTTCGATGTTGATATTGTGTCGATACAGGGCGGTAAAGTACCTATTGATAGAGTTTCTATTCCGAACGGGATACCTCGTGAGTTTAAGCATGTTGCTTCTTTGTTGCAAAATACGAAGCCGATCTCAACGGTTCATTTTTCAGATTATGATGCGGTTTTGTTTGGTGGTGGGCACGGGGCGATTGTAGATTTTCCAGGTAATTCATATGTTGTAAATTTGATTGAGAATATGTACAACAATAACAGGATTGTAGCAGCTGTTTGTCACGGCGTAAGCTCTTTAGTCGGTGTGGAAAATAAAGATGGCTCGTTTTTTGTTGCCGGTAAGCGTATAACAGGTTATACGAATGATGAGGAAAAAGCTGTACATTTAGAAAAGCGAGTGCCGTTTTTGTTAGAAAGTAAATTGAAAGAAGAAGAGGCTTTGTTTTATGTTGCTCCAAAATTCACGCTACATGTCGTAGTAGATGGGCGTTTAATTACAGGGCATAACCCGCAGTCTAGTATGGAAATAGGGAAAGCTATAAGAAAAGCTGTCAATAAATTATAGAAAAAGTGCTCGTTACTCATAAAGGTAGCGGGCATTTTTTCTATAGTGTAAATGACTTTTAAACTAAAAAGATATATTGCGTATAGTGACTTCATTTATAATTAATTGTGAATTTGCTATACTATTTTGTATGGACAAAAGGGGAGGCTCTTTTAATGAGAAAAGTTGCATGTGCAAACACTTATATTAATAAAATAAAGCCCGTTATTAGAAAAACGAGTTTTAGTCAATTGAAAATAGATGAAATTGCGAAGTATATGGATATTAGTAAAGCTACTTTATATAAACGTTTTTCTTCAAAAGATGAGATTATTGAAGCTGTGGTAGAAGATTTTATAAACTACCTTCTTGAAGGAGATGCGGATAATCAAGATGAAAGTATGTCTTTTACAGAACGTTTCCAAAAGACGTTTATTCATTCTTTAAAATGTGTGACGTATATTTCAGATGTCTTTTTACAAGATTTGAAAGAGGCATATCCGCGCTTATCTGATCAGTTAGTCGCTGCACAACAAAATCGTAATCATAATTTGCAAATGTTTTTTGAAGCAGGTATGGAACAAGGCTACTTTAATAAAATGAACGCACAATTATTTATGGTGCAAGATGATGTGATGTTAAGACGTATTATAGATCATTCTTTTTGTATTCAGTACGATATTACGTTAAAGAAAGCGATACTTGATTTTTATCAACTAAAGAAGTATCAACTGTTTAAACCAGAGTATATAGATGCAATTGATGATTCGGAAATTGAAAAAGAAGTTATTGCTATTTTGCAAATGATTTCGTAAAAAAGCAGGTTTTCCTATAGTAATGGAAAACCTGCTTTTTTATTACTTGTTATTTGTTTACGTGTTGTAATACTAATTCAGCTACTGGACCACCTGAAGCTGGGTTTTGGCCGGTTATAACACGATTATCTTCTACAGCGTAAGCTTCCCAAGGTTGCGCAGCTTTTTCGTAAAGTCCTCCATTTTTAATAAGTTCATCTTCTGTTAAAAATGGAACGAATTGATCTAATTCAGCTAGTTTTTCCTCTTCATTTGAGAATCCTGTTACTTTTTTACCGCTAATTAAACGTTCCCCATTACTTAACGTGATATGAAATAAACCAGCAGCTCCGTGACAAACAGAGGAAACAATTCCGCCATTTTCATAAATGTTACGGCTAATCATTTGGAGTTCTTTATTTTCAGGGAAGTCCCAAATCACACCGTGACCACCTGCGTAATAAATAACAGCATAGTCTTCTGGATTCACCTCACTCGGTTTCATTGTAGAACCGAGACGATTCATAAATTCTTTCTTTTGATACCATTCCCAATCGATGCTCTCCGCCATTGCTAAACTATGCGGATCAATCGGTGTATAGCCGCCTTGTGGGCTAACATAATCTACTTCGTAACCAGCTTCTTCAACTTTTTTAACGAAATGGACAGCTTCACCAAGCCAAAGACCAGTAGCTCGATTTAAATTTGGATATTTTTCTACGCTCGTTAATACGACTAACATTTTTTTCTTCATCATGATCCTCCTGTAATGTTTCTTCTATATAAAAGTTTTTTATTTATTTGGCTTTATTAAGTTAGAAATTGCAAATTTGAATAATCATGTCAGTCCTCCTTATATCGGATTCGAAATTAGTGTATAACAATTTTTGAACAAAGTAAACTAAAAACACTAAAATGGTTTACTTTGTATATTTTTCGTTGACAAACTGTAATGCTGAAACTATGATAGTTCCATGAATATCGAACAACGTACATGTTTCGTTTCAGATTCAATTTGTCGCGCGACAAATGTATACATTTGATGAAGTTGTTTAGTAGTGATAGAGGCGCGGAACAACTTTATTTGTTACTACAATTAGGAGAGGTGTTACACATGGGGAAAGATATAAGCAACCATTCAAAATGGTTTGTTTTCACATTGTGTTTTATCGTTTTATTAGGACCGATGAATGCAGTTTTATTTAATGTAGCGTTAGAGGATATGGCTCGTGATTTATCCATTAGCCAATCGAAGGTAAGTTGGGTTGTAGTAGGTTATTCTTTAGTTGTCGGTATTGGTTCGATGATATATGGGAAGCTGGCTGATCGTTATAGCGTAAAAAAACTATTGATTATTTCAATTATCATATTTGTAGCAGGTTCTATTATTGGATTTATGAATCAATCTTATGCGATTACCATTCTTGCAAGATTAGTGCAGGCGAGTGGGGGCGCGGCATTTATTGCGCTTAGTATGATTGCAGTGGCAAAGTTAGTTGTTCCTGCTAAGAAGCCTGGTGCGTTAGCTATGATTAGTTCTTCTATTGCATTAGCGATAGGTATCGGTCCTTTAGTTGGCGGCGCTATTACAAATACATTAGGGTGGCCATATTTATTTTTATTTATGGTTATTTCAGTAGTGGGGATTTTCTTGCTTATAAAATTTATGCCAGAAGAAGTGCGCCATACGGACGAAGCGTTTCATTTTGATTACACCGGAGCGGCGTTATTATTTGCATTCATTACGACTGTTTTATTAGGAGTAAATATTAATAGTTGGCTATTTGTGTTATCGGTTGTTTTCTTATTTTTATTCACGGTTCGTATGAAGAACACGGAGCATCCATTTATTGATATTGAGTTGTTTACAAATAAACCATTTCTTCGTTTAATAGCGGTCGGATTTATAATGAATGTGGCGCTATGTGCTAGTTTATTATTATTGCCATTATTGTTAGGGAGAGAGCATGGATTGTCTCCATTCGTTATCGGAATTGAACTGTTTGTTGCATCACTCTTTGGTATTGTATCTAGTTTTCTTACTGGAAAGATCGTCCCTTCGTTTGGAAATGTGAATATGATTAATGTGGCGTCTGTCATCATGATTGTTGGCTTTTTAATTTTAGGCTTTATTCCGAATGGAAGTATAGTCGTTATTGTATTAGCGATTATTTTAACGTTTATGAGTTATTCTGCCATTCAAGTATCATTGAACACATTTATACCGAAAACATTACATGTAGCTAAAGTTGGAGTCGGTCTTGGTTTATATAATTTAATTAACTTTTTCGGTATGGCATTTGGACCAGCTGTAGCGAGCAAAATTATGGAATCTACAAATAGTTATCGTTTGAATTTTATTTTAATCGCCATGTTAATTTCTGCTCATTTCTTCTTATTAATTGGAATGTCTTCTTTCCAAAAAAAGATGGAGCAATAAATACGTGCTTTATATAGAAGAAACCGACTTTCATATAGAAGGTCGGTTATTTTTCTGTCTTGCAAATTATGAAAAAAAGGAGCAAAATAAAAAAGTCCTAGTCTATACAGGTACAAATGAAAATTTTCATACAGAAGCAGTTTAAGTGAGCAAACTTAAAGTGTGTAAAATATAATGATAAAATAAGATGATGAATGAGAAAACGGGTGATGAAGTTGAATAGAGCAATCGGTGTTATCGATTCAGGAGTTGGTGGTTTAACAGTAGCGAAGGAATTAATTCGTCAGTTGCCGAAAGAGCGCATTATATATTTAGGGGATACAGCACGTTGCCCTTATGGTCCGCGTTCTCGAGAAGAAGTGCGTCAATTTACGTGGGAAATGACGGAGCATTTACTAGATTTAAATATCAAAATGTTAGTTATTGCGTGTAATACAGCAACTGCGGTTGTATTAGAAGAGATGCAGAAACAATTACCAATTCCAGTGGTAGGAGTTATTCACCCAGGATCACGTACAGCTTTAAAAGTGACAAATACGTATCATGTTGGGATTATTGGAACAATTGGAACGGTGAAAAGTGGTGCATACGAAGAGGCGTTAAAGTCTATTAATAACCGTGTTATGGTAGAAAGTTTAGCGTGTCCGCCTTTCGTTGAACTTGTAGAGAGTGGCAATTTTGAAAGTGAAATGGCATATGAAGTTGTAAGAGAAACGTTGCAACCGCTGAAAAATACTGATATTGATACACTTATTTTAGGTTGTACACATTATCCGATTTTAGGTCCTGTTATTAAAAAAGTAATGGGAGATAAAGTACAACTCATTAGTTCAGGTGATGAAACAGCGCGTGAAGTAAGTACGATTTTATACCATAGTAAAATGTTGAATGAGGGAGAGGAACAAAGTGATCATCTCTTCTTAACAACAGGAAAAATAGGTCTATTTAAAGAAATTGCATCAAAATGGTTCGGTCAACCGATTGAAAATGTGAAACATATTCATTTAGAAAAAGAATAATAGTAGTACTCATATAAGTGAACTCCTGAGAAATCAGGAGTTTTTTGTTTGTAAGAAGTACAGCTTGTTCTAAAACATGAAACAGCTCGTATACATAATAGTACAAACTTAGATTTTAGGGGGGAATGGCATGCCTAAATCCACTTTTAAATGGGTTGTTGGTGCTACTGTGAGTGCTGTTTTACTAACAGGGTGTGGCTTTATAAATCAGGAGAAAGCAACGGAACAAATTGATCCGCCAAAACAAGTTACGTATACAGAGGGTGGCAAGAAAGAAGTATCTAAGAAAGATAAGCAAGGACAAATGGTGAATAGAGAACTATACCTTGTTGATAAAAATGGCTATGTTGTACCGCAAACGTTAGCTATACCTACTCCAAAAGCAAATGAGGTTATTCAGCAAACGTTAGAGTACCTTGTGAAAGATGGGCCGGTAACGAATTTATTACCGAATGGGTTCCGTGCAGTCATTCCAGCGAATACATCGATGACCCTAGATTTGAAAAAAGATGGGACGGCAGTCATTGATTTCTCTAAAGAAATGAAAAACTATGCAAAAGAAGAAGAGCGTCAAATCGTTGAGTCAATAGCGTGGACGTTGACGCAATTTAAAGAAGTAAAACAAGTGCAGTTCCAAATAAATGGTGAGAAATTGGTGAAGATGCCTGTTGGTGGTACACCGCTTGGGGAAGGTGTGAGCCGTGCGAACGGTATCAACTTCGATGATGAACAAGTAGCAGATGTAACAAATACAAAACCAGTAACGCTGTATTTTATGGCGCAAAATAATAATAAACAGCAATACTACGTACCAGTAACACGCCGCGTTGTAGAAGGAAAAGAAAATGATTATGCAGCAATTGTAGATGAGCTCGTAAAAGGACCGATTCATCAATCGCTTCTGAATGATTTTAATCCAGGAGTTAAGCTTATTACGAATCCGAAATTACAAGATGGAAATCTTACATTAAACTTTAACGAAAATATATTTATAAACCCAGATAAAAATATGGTTTCAAATTACGTATTGAAGTCGTTAGTTTTATCTTTAACTGAAAAGAAAGGCGTGAAAAGCGTTTCTATTGAAGTAAATGGTAAAGCAAATCTTATAGACGAAAAGGGCGGAAAGTTAATAAAACCTGTAGATCGTCCAGAAAACGTGAATACAGGTAGTTTTTAATCGCCAATAATTTGATATACTTAAGTAAGAAAGGGGAATTGCTTTTTGGGTTCCCCTTCTTTTATTGTATACATATCATACATTTAAATTTGGCTATACTAACAAGTAGTTATGAGGAGGTTATTTTTATGCGAGTAGATGGTAGAGAGAAAACAGAATTACGCCATATACATATTCATACGAATTATTTAAAACATCCAGAAGGATCAGTATTAATTGAGGTTGGGGATACAAAGGTAATTTGCTCAGCGACAATTGAAGAGCGTGTCCCGCCTTTTATGCGTGGAGAAGGAAAGGGCTGGGTAACAGCTGAATACGCGATGATTCCACGTGCGACAGAACAACGTACAATTAGGGAGTCAAGTAAAGGGAAAGTAACAGGACGTACAATGGAAATCCAACGTTTAATTGGACGAGCATTACGTGCGGTAGTTGACTTAGAAGCACTTGGTGAGAGAACGGTTTGGATTGATTGTGATGTTATTCAAGCGGATGGTGGAACGAGAACAGCTTCTATTACAGGTGCATATGTAGCAATGGTATTAGCGTTTGAGAAGTTATTACAAGCAGAAAAAGTATCTAAAATTCCAGTAAAAGATTATTTAGCAGCAACGTCAGTAGGAATTGTTGAAGAACAAGGTGTTGTTTTAGATTTAAACTATGCAGAAGATTCTAAAGCAGACGTTGATATGAACGTAATTATGACTGGAAAAGGTCAGTTTGTTGAAGTGCAAGGAACTGGAGAAGAAGCGACGTTTAGCAGAGCACAGTTAAATGAATTACTTGATGCTGCAGAACAAGGTATTTTCCAACTGATTGACATGCAAAAAGAAGCGTTAGGCGACATCGTATCTCATATAGAGTAGAGGTGGAAAGTATGAAACAAGTTGTTGTAGCGACAAAAAATATGGGGAAAGTACGTGAATTTGCCGAGTTATTTGAGCGATTTGATTTAGAAGTAAAATCATTACACGATTTTCCTCATATTGAAGAAGTCGAAGAAACTGGTGAAACATTTGAAGAAAATGCGATTTTAAAAGCGGATAGTCTGAGCAAACAGTTGAATGCAATCGTAATTGCGGATGATTCAGGTCTTATTGTAGATGCTTTAAATGGAAAGCCAGGCGTGTATTCAGCTCGTTTTGCTGGAGAGCCAAAAGATGATCAAGCGAATATCGATAAAGTTTTACAAGAATTAAATGAAATACCGTTTAATAAGCGTAAAGCTCGCTTCTACTGTGCATTAGCAGTGGCTTTCCCTGAAGGTGATAAAAAGCCTGTCATTGTAAACGGGACGTGCGAAGGATATATTTTAGAACAGCGCCGCGGAGAAAACGGCTTTGGATATGATCCGATTTTTTATGTGGAAGAATATAAAAAAGCGATGGCGGAACTAACCTCAGATGAGAAAAATGCCATTAGCCACCGCGGACGTGCTCTTCGTAAATTAGAAGAAAAAATCCCTGAATGGTTTTTAGGAGAATAAGGGAGAGAGATTGATGAAAGCTTTAATCGTAAGCGATAGTCATAGCTCTGTGAAGGAATTACAGCAGTTAAAAGAGAAATATGAAGGGAAAGTAGATATCATGATTCATTGCGGTGATTCGGAGCTAACGCCTGCTCATGAAGAGCTGCAAGGTTTCCATGTTGTAAAAGGGAATTGTGATTATGCTAACTTTCAAGATGAAATTGTAACTGATGTAGAAGGCATTCGTTTTGTAGTTGTGCACGGACATCGTCATAACGTGAAAATGACATTGCAAACATTAGCGTACCGTGCAGAAGAGGTAGGGGCGCAAGTTGCATGCTTCGGACACTCTCACGTATTAGGTGCGGAATTAATTGACGGCGTTTTATTTATTAATCCAGGTAGCATTTTATTACCGCGTCAGCGTGTAGAAAAGACATTTGCTTTATTAGAAATGGATGAAAATCAAATGGAAGTTCGTTTTGAAACATTAGACGGACAGCTAGTTGAACAAGCAGTTTTTAAAAGAGGATAAGAAAAATTATCCTCTTTTAAAAAAGGTGTTGACTTTATGTATGGTTATACATATAATAAATATTGTCGATAGGGAAACGGCGCTAACGAATGAAAATAAAATAACATATGCGGGTGTAGTTTAGTGGTAAAACAAGAGCCTTCCAAGCTCTGGTCGAGAGTTCGATTCTCTTCACCCGCTCCATGTCCCAGTAGCTCAGCCGGATAGAGCATACGCCTTCTAAGCGTACGGTCGGGAGTTCGAATCTCTCCTGGGACGCTAACAATCGGGTAGTAAACCCCGTCAAATAAGTCTTTTAATTCGAAAGTTGAAACGTACAGTGTGCGGTCAACATCGAGTTAGGAGGCTTATTTTTTTATGTCTAAAAGGCGTGATTCTTTAACGGTTAGTGAAGATTTATCAAATGTTTTTGACAGGAAGCTGGAAAGGAAACAGGTGAAGGGACTTTCTATTGAGAAGGCTCTTTCTACGGTGATACGTCAAATGAGAGCAACGGGCTTGCGTGACCGTACTATTAGCGACTATGAGTTACATGTTGGTCATTTTATGAGTGTGACGGGTGCTCAGTTTCTCCAAGAGTTGACCGTTGAGCACATCTATTTGTGGCTTTCATCCATGAATGTTAGTAATCAAACTAAATTAACTCGTTTGAAGTGCCTCAAGGCGTTTCTAGGACGTTGCTTCGATAATGGTTGGATTGAGTTTAACTTTTGGAAGAGTGTCAAAATAAAGGTTGATAACCCTGTGAAAGAGGGTGCAACGGATAGGGAAATTAATCTTTTGCTTTCTATGTTAGATTTAACTCGCTTCATAGAATTGAGGGATGCTGCATCCATATTGCTTATGTATCAGACAGGGGTACGAGTTGGGACGTTGTCTCAATTAGAGCATAAACATGTGAACTTAGAAAATAAAGTTCTACGTATTGACGGTGGAATTATTAAGAATCATGAATCAATACATTTACCCTTTGAGAATATTCTTGCTAGAGTCTTAGGTGCTCTTATGAAGCAAAACGACATTATCAGGAAAGAGTGCAATGTAAAGAATGATTACTTATTCATTACGAAAAATGGAGGGCCGATCGCTACGAGTCCGACAAATAACAATGAAGGGAGCAAATATAGCTCTAATCTCTAAGGCTCTTGGTCATAGTGATCTAGCCGTTACAACAAGATATTTGCATTTAGATATAGAAGGGAAAACTTTTCAAATTAATTTCCGAAATCATGTAAAGTAGTCCTTGTAAGAGAGAAACAGAGGTGATTTCATGAATGAAACTACTCAGAAGTTTTACGAACGAATCCAAGAAGAGTTGAACCTGAAAGACATTAAGGAGGCTCAAAAAGTTTACCGTTTCTATAGTGCTCTTAAAGGAGTAACTAAGATAGTAAGCGAGGAAGAGCTACACAAGTTAGTCAAGATGGCTCTAAATGGGGAAGCTTTAATTTCAGAGGATAGAAGGTTTAAAGGGTAAAACCTTTTTCTTTCTTAGGCAATTTCGGAAATTACAATTAAATAAAACAGCCCAGTGAGTACCAGTCACCGAGCTAGGAAGGAGCAATACATTAATGCCGAAAACAGAAATCAAACGAGGTCTAATCGTATCAACTGGATTCATCAGTTTAATGTACGCAAAGGTTTACATTGTAGCACTTGGCGTATAAACTTACAAGTTAGGTCATGTGATGTACATACATATATACTAAAAGTAACTGATTGACTTAATTGGTTTAAACGCACAAATTGGAGGAATTGACAAATGAAACTAGATAAAATTGAATCAGGCGAGACTAAAAAGAAAATGCCTTTAGGACGTAAAATTGCTATTGGCGCAATCGGTATATTATTCTCAATGAATATCATTCAGAATTTAGATAGAAAAACCCTTAAAAATGAAATTAAAGAGTGGGAAGATAAATGGAAGCTTGCCGAGGAGGTCTATCAGGAAGCGCATGACGAGAATGTTAGTCTTAAATCTGAGTTGAAAACCCTGAAGGCGTCTAATGAGCCTGAACTTGAAGAGGGAAAAACTGAAGAAATCGTGCAAGTAGATGAACGTTTAAAGAAACTGAAAGAGTCCCAATACAAGGCTAGAGAGCAAAAGGCTCATAAAGCTCTGAATGCCTTAGGGTCTGAATCAGCTCAGGCGGAGTATAAAAAATTAATCAAGCCGAAGCTAGAAAGATGGGCTTCCAAAGATATGTTGAGTGTTGCTCAGGAAGGAACAAGCTTTCGCGAGATTGACGATAGTCACCTTCCATGGACAGATACTACAGAGCCGAATGGGACGAATACAAAGCACATATACAGGAACGGCTATGACCAATTAGAAATTACATATAATCTTGACGGAATCATTACAAAATCTGAATGGAAAACAGGAGTGAATAAATAATGCATTCATTAGAAAGGTTACTAGAAGCACAATCTCAAATAATGGAGCTACATATAGATGGTCTAATGAGTGATGACGCATTCTCCGAGATGTCATCATACACTGAAGGATTAATCGAAGGTGTTTATGAAGAAGAGAAGGAAGCTCATAAGGAATCCGTACATTAATTTAAGGTAAAACATTTATAAAGAAGACTCGAAAGACTTTATTCTTTGTTATCACCTGAAATATTAGTCTTTCAAGTCTTCTTAGATTCTGATTTGCCTGTTTTACCGCCTGAGAGGTCTCGTTTTACTATATTTGCAATCTGTTCAGCCATAGCTTGACCGTTAAAAGTTCCCTTTGTAGTTACCTTTATAGTTACATCTTTCCTTTTTTTATTCATATTGGATCACTCCTTTGGGCTTATATTATGGATTTTATCATCTAGAATGGAGAATGGACTTGAAAAAGTTTTACCTTGACGGTAGTTTATATAATAAGGTAAGATTTTTTTAAAAGATCACTTGACCGAAAACTGGAATGTTTCAATTTCTGAAATGTATAGGCTATTATGACGCAAGTTTTATAGATTGGTTCGGGAGTTCGAATCTCTCCTGGGACGCTAAAAAAACCTTGTTATCTTTTGATAACAAGGTTTTTTGTTTGTCTACAAATTGATGTATGTGCAAGAAGTTTAAAAATATTATAACGGGATATATGATAATGAGTATATGTAATAGATTAAGGTGCATTAAAAAGAGCACCATTTATGCGCCCTATTCCTCTTATTTAATTTAAAAAATCAATAGGCTTATGGTGGAACTTAAATCCATATTCGTATTTTCCTAATTTTTCACATGGAATGTTATAAAACTTTTTACTATTCTAGTACGATTGAGCAGCCGTTATCGGAACTTATCCCTGACAGTGTGTTACAATTAATAGAAGCGGAAAACGAGAATCTCCAATTGACTGGACCTGTGATTGGTTAGACGGTTTAAGAAGGTAGTATAAAAAAGGGAGATGGCGCAAAGATGGCGAGATCTAATGAGAATGATTTAACGGAGAAATTGGCAGAAGGTCACCGGAAATATGGTGATGGCAACTTTACAGTACAGAACATCGGTGATGAGACTAACCCAGATTGGACTATCGTAAAAAATGTGAGGAAGGGATCGGCAGGCATTCGTGAAGGAGAAGATATATTAAGACTGCGATCAAAATATATAAAATAGTACGGAAATGGGCGGGCTGAGTGTTCGAATCTCTCCTGGGACGCTAACAAAACCTTGTTATTTTTTGATAACAAGGTTTTGTGTTTATTTTAAATTAGTTATTAATAAATTTCTCAAACACAAAACCATAATCTTTCACGTTATATTGTTTCTTCGTATCAACGAGCCAGTTAAAAGCGATTTCGTTCATTTCTTTAAACTGCTCTGCTAAATTTACTTGTGCATTTGAAATACGGCTAAAAGCGTTAGAAGCCATATCTAAACTTTTATGTGCATACTGCAATGTAATATCGTTGTCGTATGAGATTTCTTCTATTTTAAGTAAAGCTTTATATAAATCTTTTAATTCTTCAATATGTTTTTTATGGACATCAATTGAATAGTACTCATCGCCCATTTGGAACTTAATTTCTACATCTAAATCAATCGTTCCTGCAGTTTCAAGCGCTACGTTTTTAATTTGATATTTACTATAGCTAAAGCGGCGTAGTGTACGTTTTTTACTTGTCGCACTTGTGCCATCTAGGTGGATTAATCCTTTGTTTGTGAAACAATATTCATCTGATTTTGATTTGATTAGAAAATAAATTTTTTCCCCATCTTCATGCATCACATAATCATCAGCATCAACTTTATCGTAATCTTTCGGTGTGATGACAGATCCTACATCACTTAGTCCTAATACATCTGCAGCCATTTTTTTAAACATACATAATCCCCCTTTTAAATTCTTAATTGTACAAAAATATAGTAACACGATTTCAATAAAGTGTTTTCTTATAATTAAAAATATTTGAAGGTAAGTTAGGGAAAGTAACGAATATTTAGTAAATCTATTAGTTTAAGAATGTACTCGCCGAAAAATAACCAAGAGAGAAAAGTTCATTTTGCAAGTGATTATAGAGAAATCCCGTGATGTCACCTCAAGTAATATGAGGTGTTTTTCTATCCTTTTTGAAATCTTACAATTCTGTAAGGTAACTGTAAGGTAGTTCGATGGTAACAAATTGCTAATCAACTATAATGAAGGTAACAACGATAAAACGAGGAGGAAGAGATGATGAAGGGATTAATCGTAACGGGTTTAACGGTTGCTTTTGGATTTGTAGCGTATGAGAAATTAACATATGTAGTTGATGTTGTAAAACATTTAATCGCTTAGTAAAAAAACTGCCATGAGAGGGAAAGGGAATGAGTGAATGAATGGAATGGTTATTTGGAATTATAGGTACTTGTAGTGTAGTGTTATTGTTCTTTGTCCCAAGTGGTATACTTAGTTCGACAACGAGTTTGTTCTTCTTAAGTTTGTTTGCTTGTACGATGCTTATTATTATGTTCTTAATGAAGCGAAGTAAACCAATCTTCTATTTTAGCATGATTGTTATGGCAATTATTGTTCTCCAAATTATTACCCTTGTTATATACCCCACTATTATAAACGCTTTCCATTGATGATGAATCCTCTGTTTAAATTGCTGAGGGTTTTTTATTTGCATATTTTTAATTTTGAGTAGGGATTTGCTTGTATTGAAATGTAAAAATTAAATATTTATACATTTCAAACAAAGGGTTTTGGGATGTTGTGTTCTCATTACGCATTTGATATATTTACTTTAAAGATAATTAAAATCTAGAAAAAGAGGCGGACGTATGGATAAAAAAGAAAATACGGTCGTATTGTTTCCGCAGCTATCAGAGCGATATATTGATGAAGGTTTTTTAGCGCTGAAAGAGCGGAAATTCGAAGATGCATTGCGCTGCTTTGAAATATTACGTCAGTATAATGCAGAAACGGAACAAACGGAACTCGCTTCGGTTATTTGTTTGTTGGAATTAAAACATATGGAAGAAGCGAAAGACAAATGTGAACAGTTACTTGAAACGGGAGCTGTATTATTTGGTGATATTCTTGAAACATATGTGACGATTTTAGTTCAAACAAATGATTATGAAGGTGTCATTGAAACCGTTGAAAAAGTTTTGCAAACGAAAGATGTAATGCCTGAGCAAAAAGAAAAGTTAGCGCAGCTCGCTTTATTTGCAGAAGGTATGTTAAGTGAAGTAGATACGTCACTAGTCGATTCAAATTTTGAATTAGATGAGTTTACTAATGAAATGTTTGGAGAAAACTTTGGACAAAAGCTAAGAGCGATTCAGCAACTTTCGTTAAAAGACTTGGATCTTGCATTACCTATTTTAAAGAAATTTTTAATAGACGAAAAACAGCACCCTTATTTAAAAACTTCTATTTTGTATAAAATGATAGAAAATCAAATAGAAGAAGAAATAGAGGTAGAAAAGTTTGGGAATACGATCAAGGTAATTCCGGCATTTACAGGTCATAATGAGGAGCAATCCGATAACATTATACATACATTATCGAGTCGATTAGAGCAAAATTATCCTGATATATTTGATGCGATGGTTACATATTGGAAAGAATTGCAAATTAGCATTTTCCCGTTTGCTCTATTAATGGATAAAGTGGAGATTTGGGCTGCTGTTTTAGAGAGAATTGGAAGAAAGCGTTTCGGATTGACTATTGATGAAGAAGAGCTTATGACAGCGTATAATATTGAATTAGAAGAGTTTCATATTGCCTATCAATGGTTATTACGTGTTGAAAGAGAAGGATATTTGCCCGTATAATTATGAAAAAGAATCGTTCGGTTCTTGAAACGAGCATATTCTATGTTATAATGTAAGGGTTGCAAAAGGCAGAAATCTGCCTGTTTGTAAGAGAAGAGAAGTGTAATTCTCTTACTTAATATGTTTCATATTATTCTCGAACAAAATATACCGTAGTTGTCTTTTAGGCAATTAGTAGATTGGAACATTATATCTGAAAGCTTTTGCTAGAGGATTATTTGTACTTTTGTTATTTCAAAAAAAGAGATAATGAAGATCTTAATCTATAGAGGTATGTGCATACATTATTATAGTTGGAGGGAAAGAATAAATGGCTGCAAAATGGGAAAAATTAGAAGGTAACGTAGGCGTTTTAACAATCGAAGTTGATGCTAAAGAAGTAAACAACTCTATCGACGCTGCGTTCAAAAAAGTAGTAAAAACAATCAACGTACCAGGTTTCCGTAAAGGAAAAATGCCTCGTCCGTTATTCGAACAACGCTTTGGTATCGAATCTTTATACCAAGATGCTTTAGATATCATCTTACCAAAAGCATACGGTGAAGCGATCGATGAAGCTGGTATCTTCCCAGTTGCTCATCCTGAAATCGACATCGAGAAGTTCGAAAAAAATGCTAACCTTATCTTCACTGCAAAAGTTACAGTGAAACCTGAAGTTAAATTAGGTGACTACAAAGGTTTAGCAGTAGAAAAAGTTGAAACAACTGTAACTGACGAAGATGTAGAGAACGAATTAAAATCTTTACAAGAGCGTCAAGCTGAGCTAGTTGTTAAAGAAGAAGGAACTGTTGAAAACGGTGATACAGCTGTAATCGACTTCGAAGGTTTCGTTGATGGCGAAGCATTTGAAGGCGGAAAAGGCGAAAACTACTCTCTAGCAATCGGTTCTGGTACATTCATCCCAGGTTTCGAAGAGCAAGTAATTGGTCTTAAATCTGGTGAGTCTAAAGACGTTGAAGTATCATTCCCAGAAGAGTACCACGCTGCTGAATTAGCTGGCAAACCAGCAACATTCAAAGTAACAGTTCACGAAATCAAAACAAAAGAACTTCCTGAGTTAAACGACGAGTTCGCTAAAGAAGCAGACGAAGCGGTTGCAACTCTTGATGAATTAAAAGCAAAACTTCGTACAAACTTAGAAGAAGGCAAAAAGCATGAAGCTGAGCACAAAGTACGTGACGAAGTAGTAGAATTAGCTGCTGCTAACGCTGAAATCGACATTCCAGAAGCTATGATCGACACTGAGTTAGATCGTATGGTTCGTGAATTCGAGCAACGTTTAAGCCAACAAGGTATGAACCTTGAGCTTTACTACCAATTCACAGGTACTGACGCTGACAAGTTAAAAGAGCAAATGAAAGAAGACGCTCAAAAACGCGTACGAATCAACCTTGTTCTTGAAGCTATCATTGAAGCTGAAAACATCGAAGTTACTGAAGAAGAAGTAACTGCAGAAGTTGAAAAAATGGCTGAAATGTACGGTATGCCAGTAGACGCTATCAAGCAAGCTCTTGGAAGCGTAGACGCTTTAGCTGAAGATCTTAAAGTGCGTAAAGCTGTAGATTTCTTAGTAGAAAACGCTGCATAATAAAATAACAAGGCACGATTTTAATCGTGCCTTGTTTTATAAATATAGAAATATATTTATAAAACTTTTCGATGAAGAAGGAAAACTTCCTTAATGAGTCGAATATACATATTTCAAAAGTTTTAAAAACTTTTTATTTGTACATAACTAGTCATATTATTTGTATTTCTCGCCACGTAGTGACATAATATGTATTTACATACGATACATTTATCGTGTACATACGAAGGCAAGAGGTTAGCACTTTGTAAGGGGTGTGAAAATATGTTTAAATTTAATGATGAAAAAGGGCAATTAAAATGTTCTTTTTGTGGTAAAACACAAACGCAAGTTCGAAAGTTAGTTGCAGGTCCAGGTGTTTACATTTGTGACGAGTGTATCGAACTTTGTACTGAAATTGTACAAGAGGAGCTTGCGAAAGACGAAGAAGTAGAATTCAAAGATGTACCGAAACCGGTAGAAATTCGTGAAATCTTAGATGAGTATGTCATCGGACAAGATAACGCGAAGAAAGCACTAGCGGTAGCGGTATATAACCATTACAAACGCATTAATTCTAACAGCAAAATTGATGATGTAGAATTAGCGAAGAGTAATATCGCACTTATCGGGCCAACAGGTAGTGGTAAAACATTACTGGCACAAACGTTAGCGCGTATTTTAAATGTTCCATTTGCAATCGCGGACGCAACATCTTTAACTGAAGCTGGATATGTTGGGGAAGATGTAGAAAACATCTTACTAAAATTAATCCAAGCAGCTGATTATGATGTAGAGAAAGCGGAAAAAGGAATCATTTATATTGATGAGATTGATAAAGTGGCACGTAAGTCCGAAAATCCATCAATTACACGTGATGTATCTGGTGAAGGTGTGCAGCAGGCACTTCTGAAAATTTTAGAAGGTACTGTAGCAAGTGTTCCACCTCAAGGTGGTCGTAAGCATCCGCACCAAGAGTTTATTCAAATTGATACAACGAATATCTTATTCATCTGTGGTGGAGCGTTTGATGGCATCGAGCCAATTATTAAACGTCGTCTTGGTGAAAAAGTAATTGGATTTGGTTCTGAGAAGAAAAATGCTGATGTAAATGAGAAGCATGTTTTATCTCACGTATTACCAGAGGACCTTTTAAGATTTGGTTTAATTCCAGAGTTTATCGGTCGTCTTCCAGTTATTGCGAACCTAGAGCCGCTTGATGAAGATGCTCTTGTTGATATTTTAACGAAACCGAAAAATGCACTTGTTAAGCAATTCCAAAAACTATTGGAGCTTGACGATGTTGAGTTAGAGTTTGAAGAAGGCGCACTAATTGAAATTGCGAAAAAAGCAATTGAACGTAAAACAGGTGCTCGTGGACTTCGTTCTATTATTGAAGGCTTAATGCTTGAGGTAATGTTCGAGCTACCATCTCGCAAAGATATCGAGAAGTGTATTCTTACAAAAGAAACAGTAGCTGATAATGCAGCACCAAAATTGGTGTTACAAGACGGTACTGTACTTGATACAAAAACATCTGCATAATGCGAAGGAGAAACAGCAATTTTTATAATTGCTGTTTTTCTTTATGTTTAGCTATGTTCCTCCGCGGAAATACTAAGAGATAAAACATTGCGGGAGGAAATAAATGATGAGCTGGACAAATATATTTTTACTTGTTCAACTTGTTTTTGGTGTAATTGTCGGATTGTATTTTTGGCATTTACTTCGAAATCAGCGAACACAAAAAGTTTCAATTGATCGAGAATCAAAAAAAGAATTAGAACAGCTTCGTAAAATGCGCGAGATTTCTTTAACAGAGCCGCTTGCGGAAAAGGTACGTCCTACATCCTTTTTAGATATTGTAGGGCAAGAGGACGGGATTAAGTCGTTAAAAGCGGCTCTTTGTGGTCCGAACCCGCAACATGTGATTATATATGGTCCGCCAGGTGTCGGAAAGACAGCGGCAGCACGTCTTGTATTAGAAGAAGCGAAACGAAATCCAAAATCTCCATTTCGCACAAATGCAACATTTATTGAACTGGATGCGACGACAGCAAGGTTTGATGAACGTGGTATTGCAGACCCTTTAATCGGTTCTGTACATGATCCAATTTATCAAGGTGCTGGTGCGATGGGGCAAGCGGGTATTCCGCAACCGAAAAAAGGTGCGGTAACAGATGCACATGGTGGTATTTTGTTTATTGATGAGATAGGTGAACTACATCCGATTCAAATGAACAAAATGTTAAAGGTGCTAGAAGATCGGAAAGTGTTTTTGGAAAGTGCATACTACAGTGAAGAGAATACGATGATTCCAACGTATATACATGACATTTTTCAAAAAGGTTTACCAGCCGATTTTCGCTTAGTTGGGGCGACGACACGTTCGCCAGAGGAAATTCCTCCTGCTATTCGGTCGCGCTGTTTAGAAGTGTTCTTTCGTGAGTTAGATACAGAAGAAATTCAAAAAGTAGCGAAGAATGCAGCTGACAAAGTGGAAATGCAAATCGGTGAAAATGGTATTGAAATGATTGGGATGTATGCGAGAAATGGACGAGAAGCGATTAATCTTGTACAAATTTCTGCTGGAATGGCAATAAATGAAGGACGCCCATTCATTAAAGATGAAGATATAGAGTGGGTTGTTCACTCTAGTCAACTTACACCGAAGTACGAAAAGCGTATTTATCCTATTCCGAGAATCGGTCTTGTAAATGGACTTGCTGTATATGGACCAAATACAGGTGCATTATTAGAAATTGAAGTAACAGCAATCAAGGCGAAAGATAAAGGATCGGTAAATGTTACCGGAATTGTTGAAGAGGAAAGTATTGGTAGTCAAACGAAATCAATTCGCCGTAAAAGTATGGCGAAAGGTTCTGTAGATAATGTATTAACAGTACTTCGCTCTCTAGATGTATTGCCAGAAGGGTACGATATACATATTAATTTTCCAGGTGGTATACCGATTGATGGACCTTCGGCAGGTATTGCGATGGCAACAGGGGTGTATTCAGCAGTGCATCGTACGTATGTGAATAATGAAGTAGCGATGACTGGTGAGATTAGTATACACGGGGAAGTGAAACCTATTGGTGGTGTGTATGCGAAAATAAAAGCTGCGAAAAAGGCGGGAGCTAAGAAAGTTATCATTCCTGCTGAAAACATGCAACCATTTTTATACACAATAAAAGGAATTGAAATCATTCCTGTTCGTAAGTTAAAAGAAGTATTTGAGCTAACATTTATGCAGGAGAATATGCATCGAGAGCTTGATATACATACTAATGCGGATGAAAATGATGCACAATCAATGTGAGAATGTACGATAATAAAATTTGCCAGACTTCGTTTAAGTTTGTATGCTTAAGCGGAGTCTTTTTTCCTTTTTATAAAGGAGAAAAAATGTGGGATTTACAATTGAGGAAAATCTCTGCAATTGCATCTAGATGTATTGTAATATAAAATAGTTGAACAGGAGTTTAATTTATTATGGAGGTGCTATGTCTAGTATGAATACGAATGAAAGAATCGTGCCCCTCCTACCATTAAGAGGCGTTCTCGTATATCCAACGATGGTTCTGCATCTTGATGTAGGACGTGATAAATCGATACAAGCACTAGAGCAGGCGGCAATGGATGAAAATATTATTTTTTTAGCAATGCAAAAAGAAATGAATATCGATGATCCGAAAGAAGATGACATATATAGTGTAGGTACAGTAGCGAAAGTGAAGCAAATGTTAAAATTGCCGAACGGTACGCTTCGTGTCCTTGTAGAAGGTTTACATAGAGCAGAAGTAGTAGAATTTATCGAAGAAGAAAATGTAGTGCAAGTTTCTATTAAAACGGTAGCTGAAGAAGTGGAAGCTGATTTAGAAGAGAAAGCTCTTATGCGTACATTATTAGAGCATTTCGAACAATATATTAAAGTTTCGAAAAAAGTTTCAAATGAAACATTTGCAACGGTAGCTGATGTAGAAGAGCCAGGAAGATTAGCTGATTTAATTGCTTCTCACTTGCCAATTAAAACGAAGCAGAAACAAGAGATTTTAGAGATTATATCTGTGAAAGAACGATTACATACACTTATTTCAATTATTCAAGATGAACAAGAATTACTTAGTTTAGAAAAGAAAATTGGACAAAAAGTGAAACGTTCAATGGAGCGCACGCAAAAAGAATATTTCTTACGTGAACAAATGAAGGCGATTCAAACTGAACTTGGCGATAAAGAAGGTAAGGGCGGAGAAGTTGAAGAGCTTCGTGAGAAAATTGAACAGTCGGGAATGCCTGAAGAAACAATGAAGGCTGCACTGAAAGAATTAGATCGTTATGAAAAGTTACCAGCAAGTTCTGCGGAGAGCGGTGTAATTCGCAATTATATGGATTGGTTATTAGCACTTCCGTGGACAGAAGCAACAGAAGATATGATTGATCTTGCTCATTCAGAAGAGATTTTAAATAAAGATCATTACGGTCTTGAGAAAGTGAAAGAGCGCGTACTTGAATATTTAGCGGTACAGAAGTTAACGAATTCATTAAAAGGACCTATCCTTTGTTTAGTAGGCCCTCCTGGGGTCGGAAAAACTTCGTTAGCGCGTTCAATTGCAACATCATTAAATCGTAATTTTGTCCGTGTATCCCTTGGTGGTGTACGTGATGAATCTGAAATTCGTGGGCATCGCCGTACGTACGTTGGAGCAATGCCAGGACGCATTATTCAAGGTATGAAAAAGGCGAAATCAGTTAATCCGGTCTTTTTATTAGATGAGATTGATAAAATGTCTAACGATTTCCGTGGAGATCCATCAGCGGCATTACTTGAAGTGTTAGATCCAGAACAAAACCATAACTTCAGTGATCATTACATTGAAGAACCATATGATTTATCGAAGGTTATGTTTGTAGCAACTGCAAATACACTTTCAAGTATTCCAGGTCCATTGCTTGACCGTATGGAAATTATTTCGATTGCCGGTTATACTGAACTTGAAAAAGTACACATTGCCCGTGAACATTTATTGCCGAAACAATTAAAAGAGCATGGCTTACGAAAAGGTAATTTACAAATACGTGATGAAGCGCTTCTTGAAATTATTCGTTATTATACACGTGAGGCTGGTGTTCGTACACTAGAGCGCCAAATTGCAAAAGTTTGTCGTAAAGCAGCAAAAATTATCGTTACAGCAGAGCGCAAGCGTATTGTAGTAACAGAGAAAAATGTTGTTGATTTACTTGGCAAGCACATATTCCGTTATGGACAGGCCGAGAAAACAGACCAAGTTGGTATGGCAACAGGGTTAGCGTATACAGCAGCGGGCGGCGATACACTTGCGATTGAAGTGTCTGTAGCGCCAGGTAAAGGGAAATTAATTTTAACAGGGAAACTTGGGGATGTTATGAAAGAATCCGCACAAGCAGCGTTTAGCTATATTCGTTCTCGTGCAGAAGAGCTTAAGATTGATCCGAATTTCCATGAGAAAAATGATATTCATATTCATGTTCCAGAAGGAGCAGTTCCAAAAGATGGACCGTCAGCAGGTATTACGATGGCAACGGCACTTATTTCCGCACTAACAGGTATTCCTGTAAGTAAAGAAGTAGGGATGACAGGTGAAATTACACTTCGTGGTCGTGTATTACCGATTGGTGGTTTAAAAGAAAAAACATTAAGTGCTCACCGCGCAGGCTTAACAAAAATTATTTTGCCAGCAGAAAACGAGAAAGATTTAGATGATATTCCAGAAAGCGTAAAAGAAAACCTTACGTTTGTGCTTGCATCTCATTTAGATGAAGTATTGGAGCACGCATTAGTAGGAGTGAAACAATGAAAGTAACAAAAGCAGATATTGTAATTAGTGCTGTTAAACCAGAACAATATCCAGACAGTGATTTACCAGAAATTGCATTAGCAGGTCGTTCAAATGTCGGGAAGTCTTCCTTTATTAATAAAATTTTAAATCGTAAAAAGTTAGTTCGTATTTCTTCTAAACCAGGAAAAACGCAAACGTTGAACTTTTTCTTAATCAATGAAATGATGCATTTTGTTGACGTTCCAGGTTATGGATATGCGAAAGTATCTAAATCAGAACGCGCGGCATGGGGTAAGATGATTGAAACTTACTTTACAACGCGTGAACAATTGGACGCAGCTGTATTAGTAGTTGATTTACGTCACAAACCAACAAGCGATGATGTGATGATGTATGATTTCTTAAAGCATTATGAAATCCCAACAATTATTATTGCGACGAAAGCCGATAAAATCCCGAAAGGGAAATGGCAGAAGCATTTAAAAGTTGTAAAAGAAACGCTTGCTGTTGAAATTGGCGATGAAATTGTTCTATTCTCTTCTGAAACAGGACTTGGAAAAGAAGAAGCGTGGAAGGCTATTCATAAAATGACAAAAACAAAAAACGCGTGACAAATGTCGCGCGTTTTTTTATTTACTACATTTTTTATTTTACGTTTAATGTAACCTCAATATTTCCTCTCGTTGCTTTTGAATAAGGACATACACCGTGAGCTGCTTCTACAAGTTCTTGTGCTTCGGCATGAGAGACGCCGGCAACATGTACATCAAGTACAGCAGATAGGCCGAAACCACCATCTGTATCTTTTCCGATAGAAACGTGAGCAGTTACTTCTGTACTTTCTACTTTCACACGCTTCGTACGAATGACAAGTTGTAATGCACTATCAAAACAAGCGGCATAACCAGCAGCAAATAGTTGTTCTGGATTTGTTGCTTCTCCGCCTGCACCACCTAGTGCTTTCGGCATTTTTACATCAAGATTTAATATGCCATCATCTGAAACGACTTTTCCATTTCTTCCACCTGTAGCAGTTACTGAAGCAGTATATAATTTATCCATGTTTATTCCCCTTTTCTATCATTAATTGTTTTCATTGTTTCAATTAGTTTATTTAATTGAATTAATAAAGAACGATATTCTTGTTCTGTAATTCCTAAATTTGTAGCCATTGTTGTCGGTAATGAACAAGCCTTCTCTTTTAAAGCTTTACCTCGTTCTGTTAATTCAATACAAACTTTGCGCTCGTCTTCTTTAGAACGAACACGTTTTACAAGTTGCAATGATTCCATTCGCTTTAACATAGGTGTTAACGTACCAGAATCTAAAAATAGACGTTCTCCAATTTCCTTTACTGTTAATCCGTCTTGCTCCCATAGTACGAGTAAAGTAATGTACTGAGGATACGTAATACCCATTTCTTCTAAATAGGGTCGATAAAAGCGGGTAACTTCTTTAGAACAGGCGTAAATAGAAAAACAAAGTTGGTTATCTAGATGTAAAGAATTCTCTGTCATACATAACTCCTTTCTAATTAAATTGTGCGCAATTTAATTTTGTAAAATCAATATAACGAAAAAGAAATACAATGTCAAATACATTGTATTGAGAAAGTTTGTGCTACAATTTGGAACAATCATACATATTTTCCCTCATGATGAAAGAAGATAGGGAAGATGACGTTATAATTCATATGGAATAGTTTCCATCACTTGATTATGAGGGTTTTTTTTGGTAACGTACAAATAGAGTTATTAATTTATAATCATTATAAAGTAGAAAGTTTTTATTAGTTTTACTGAATCTCCTTTATTACATACGGAGAATAAATAAAAAATAATCGGTTGTTCACACGATTGTCAGATTCATAAGAGGAAAGTTGTATTATGATAGTAGATAAAGTGATAAAACGGGTGAAGGGGGACATGCTGCGTGCATATTCTTGTTGTTAGTGTAAATTATCGAACAGCCCCTGTAGAATTTCGTGAGAAACTCACATTTCAGGCAGCAGAGCTAGAGCAAGCGATGACTACATTACAAAATCAAAAGAGCGTGTTAGAGAATGTCATTGTATCAACTTGTAATCGTACTGAGATTTACGCTGTTGTCGATCAATTACACACGGGACGGTATTATATTAAGAAGTTTTTAGCTGATTGGTTTCAGCTTGAAATAGAAGAAGTCGCACCGTATTTAACTATTTTTGAACAAGACGGTGCAATAGATCATTTATTCCGTGTAACGTGCGGTTTAGATTCTATGGTAGTTGGAGAGACGCAAATTTTAGGTCAAATAAAAGATAGCTTTTTAGAAGCGCAGCAGGTAAAAGCGACAGGTACCATTTTTAATGAATTGTTTAAGCAAGTGGTTACGTTAGCGAAACGTGCTCACTCAGAAACGACAATTGGTGAAAGTGCGATGTCTGTTAGTTATGCTGCTGTTGAGCTTGGGAAGAAAATATTCGGCGAGTTAACAGATTGTCATGTGCTTATTCTTGGCGCGGGTAAAATGGGTGAACTTGCATTGCAAAACTTATATGGAAGCGGCGCTCGTAAAGTAACAGTTATGAATAGGACGCTTTCAAAAGCTGAAGTAATGGCTGAGAAATATATGGGGCATGCAAAACCTTTAAGTGAATTACAATGTGCATTATTAGAAGCTGATATTTTAATTAGTTCAACTGGTGCATCAGATTATGTCATTACGAAAGAGATGATGACAAAGGTAGAGAAAATGCGCTCTGGTCGTCCATTATTTATGGTTGATATTGCAGTGCCACGTGATATCGATCCAGCGATTGATGAGTTAGAAGGTTCTTTCTTATATGACATTGATGATTTGCAAGGAGTAGTGGAAGCGAACCGTGCAGAGCGTTTGAAAGAAGCAGAGAAAATTCAATTTATGATTGAAGAGGAAATTGTTTTATTTAAAACGTGGTTAAGTACACTTGGTGTCGTTCCGTTAATATCAGCTCTTCGTGATAAGGCGCTTGCTATTCAAAGTGAAACGATGGAAAGTCTAGAACGAAAAATACCGAATCTTAGTGATCGTGAGAGAAAAGTAATTAGTAAGCATACGAAAAGTATTATTAATCAATTATTAAAAGACCCAATTTTAGTAGCGAAAGAAATAGCTGCTGAAGAGGGAGCGGACGAAAAGTTAGCGTTATTTGCAAAGATTTTCGATTTAGAAGTGGAAGACGTAGAGAGTCGTGCGGAAGAAGTAGAACATAAAAGAGTGTGGACACCATCCGTTCCATCTTTATAATTTGGAAGGATGATCGGATGAGTTTTTTAAATAACAGTATTATTTATCATATTGCAATTATTTTATATGCTTGTAGCATTAGTTTATATTTTATAGATTATTTCCAAAGTAACCGAAAGGCGAACCGATTAGCTTTTTGGTTACTTTCAATTGTGTGGATTCTGCAGTCTATCTTCATGTTACTTAGGGCCACAGATTCAGAAACGAATCCTATATTAACTTTATTATCAGGGATTTATTTTTATGTTTGGCTGTTGATTACGATGTCTTTAGTCATTAATCGATTTATGAGGATTGACTTTTTAGTCTTTTTTACAAATGTTGTTGCGTTTGGCGTAAGCGCTTTTTCTATTTTTACACCGCTCGGAAAGATGTCGCCGATACTTGCAGAGCAATTAGTTTCGGAGCTTGTATACGTACATGTCGGTATGGCCATTATTTCTTATGCAACTTTCACTGTATCGTTCATTTTTTCTATTATGTATTTATTGCAATATCGCCTATTAAAAAAGAAGAAATGGAATGCGAGATTAAGAAGGTTAGGAAATTTACCGAAGCTAGAATCAATGTCTTACGGATTAAATTTATTTTCTGTTCCCTTTTTTTTACTAGCTATTTTATTAGGATGCATATGGGGATATACAAAATTGGACAATTTCCATTGGTATGATACGAAAGTAATTGGGTCTTTTGTCGTTCTATTTGTATATTGTGTGGGTCTTTACCTACGAGCGGCAGATGTGTTGCAAGGGAAGAAAATCGTGCAGTGGAACATCGGAGCATTTCTCGTAATGCTAATTAATATTTTTCTATTAAGCAGTTTATCCAACTTCCACTTTTGGTATTTATAATGAGGAGAGAAAATTATGCGCAAAATTATTGTAGGGTCACGAAAGAGTAAATTAGCATTAACGCAAACAAACTGGTTTATTGATCAGTTAAAAGCGCTAGGTTTACCATATGAATTTGAAGTGAAAGAAATTGTAACAAAAGGTGATGTTATTTTAGATGTTACTCTTTCAAAAGTAGGCGGAAAAGGCTTGTTTGTGAAAGAGATTGAACATGCGTTACTTACAAAAGAAATTGATATGGCTGTACATAGTATGAAAGATATGCCAGCCGTACTTCCAGAAGGATTAATGATTGGTTGTACACCAAAGCGTGTTGACCCTCGCGATGCTTTTATCTCAAAAAACGGAGCGTCGTTTAATGAGTTAGCAGAAGGCGCTATTTTAGGTACAAGTAGTTTGAGACGTAGTGCACAATTGTTAGCTGCGAGACCAGATTTACAAGTGAAGTGGATTCGCGGAAATATCGATACACGTTTACGTAAATTAAAAGAAGAAGATTACGATGCTATCATTTTAGCGACAGCTGGATTACAGAGAATGGGCTGGGATAATGAAGTTATTACAGAGCATTTAGATGAGACGTTATGTGTACCTGCTGTAGGTCAAGGTGCATTAGCGATTGAGTGTCGTGAAGATGATAAGGATTTACTACAGTTGTTAGCGCATATGAATGATGCAGTAACAGAAAAAACAGTGGCAGCAGAACGAGTATTTCTTCATAAACTTGAAGGTGGATGCCAAGTTCCAATCGCTGGTTATGCAACTCTTATAGAAAATGATGCAATCGAATTAACAGCTCTTGTCGGGTCTATGGACGGTTCTGTTTTATTGAAAGAGACAGTAGTAGGAACGAATCCAGAGGAAGTGGGATTAGAGGCTGCGGACCGTTTAATTAAACAAGGCGCAAAAGAACTCATTCTTGCTGCAAATAAGGGGCAACAATAAATATGAACGCTCTCGCTGGCAAAACGGTATTGATTACACGTGCCCAGCATCAAGCAAAACAACTGAGTGTAGCGGTGAAAGAAAAGAGCGGAATTCCATTGGAAATTCCGCTTTTACGTATGGAAGGTATGTCTCATAGGCAAATTCAACATATAGCAGGGCAACTATATTCGTATGACTGGGTTATTTTTACGAGTAAAAATGGCGTAGCTTTTTTTCTAGATCGTTTGAGAAAGAAGCTACCTGTAACGATGAAAATTGCTGCAGTAGGCGTGAAAACAAAGTTAGAGTTAGAAAAGCGAGGCTATGAAGTGGACTTTGTTCCAACTTCATTTGTTGCAGAAGTATTTGCAGAAGAGTTTGTGAAAAAGTTAAGTGGAAATGAACGCATTTTATTTCCGAAAGGGAATTTAGCAAGAGATGTAATTCCAGTTGCACTTCGCGGAATTGGTGTTTCTCTAGATGAGCTCATTGTATATGGTACGAAAGAGAATGTAGAGAAAAAGCCAGAGCTTATAGAAGTGTTAGAAGTAGGGAAAGTAGACATTATTACATTTACGAGCCCTTCAACTGTTACTAGTTTTGTTCATTTACTTAAGGGTACAAACTGGAGAGAATGGACAAAAAAATGTACAATTGCTTGTATAGGGCCTATTACGGAAAAAGAGGCAAGCCTTTATTTTCCGCATATTATTATGCCGAAAGAGTACACTGTAGAAGCATTACTACAATGCATTAGTGAGTCTATAAAGTGAAACTTTAATTAGTGGGTCTTACTGCCCGTAAATAGCGGGATAAAATAAAAGAATGGGGATAGAAATCTATGAACTCTTTACAATTTAATCGTCATCGTCGCTTAAGACAAAGTGGTAATATGCGTGCGCTTGTGCGTGAAACGTTTTTACATACGGAAGATTTTATTTACCCTATTTTTGTATTAGAAGGAGAAAATGTTCGTAATGAAGTGCCTTCTATGCCAGGCGTATATCAAATGTCTTTAGATTTATTGCAAGCTGAAATGCAAGAAGTTGTTGATTTAGGTATTCGTTCTGTTATTGTATTCGGTTTACCTGCTGAAAAAGATGAAGTTGGATCATCAGCATATTGTGATCATGGAATTGTGCAACGTGCAATTCAGCAAATTAAAGGTGAATTCCCTGATCTAGTAGTAGTTGCGGATACATGTTTATGTCAATTCACAAGCCATGGCCATTGCGGTGTAATTGAAGATGGTATTATTTTAAATGACGAGTCTCTTGCAGTTCTTGCAAAAACAGCTGTAAGCCAAGCGAAAGCGGGAGCAGACATTATTGCACCATCAAACATGATGGACGGATTCGTAACAGCAATTCGCCATGCATTAGATGAAAATGGCTTTGGACATGTACCAGTTATGTCGTACGCTGTGAAATATTCATCAGCATTTTACGGACCATTCCGTGATGCAGCGCACGGTGCACCGCAATTTGGTGATCGTAAAACATATCAAATGGACCCAGCGAACCGTATGGAAGCATTCCGTGAAGCGGAATCAGATGTAATGGAAGGGGCAGATTTCTTAATTGTAAAGCCAGCTCTTTCTTATTTAGATATCGTTCGTGATGTGAAAAATAACTTTAATTTACCAGTCGTTGCTTATAACGTAAGCGGTGAATATTCAATGATTAAAGCAGCAGCGCAAAATGGTTGGATTAATGAAAAAGAAGTTGTACTTGAAAAGCTAATTAGTATGAAACGTGCAGGAGCAGATTTAATTATTACGTATCATGCGAAAGATGCAGCAAGATGGTTACAAGAAGGAGGCGCTAAATAATGAAAAAATTTGATAAGTCGATTGCGGCATTTGAAGAGGCTCAAGATTTAATGCCTGGTGGCGTAAATAGCCCAGTTCGTGCCTTTAAGTCTGTTGGTATGAATCCGTTGTTTATGGAGCGTGGAAAAGGCTCTAAAGTATATGATATAGATGGAAATGAATACATCGATTACGTATTATCATGGGGTCCTTTAATTCATGGCCATGCAAATGATCGTGTTGTGGAAGCTTTAAAAACTGTTGCTGAAAGAGGTACAAGCTTTGGTGCCCCAACGGAAATTGAAAATAAATTAGCGAAACTTGTTATCGAGCGCGTACCATCAATTGAAATTGTGCGTATGGTTAACTCTGGAACAGAAGCGACAATGAGTGCGCTACGTTTAGCTCGTGGTTATACAGGCCGTAACAAAATTTTGAAATTTATCGGTTGTTACCACGGTCATGGTGACTCGTTATTAATTAAAGCGGGTTCTGGTGTAGCGACGCTAGGTTTACCAGATAGCCCTGGTGTACCAGAAGGTGTAGCGAAAAATACGATTACAGTAGCGTATAACGATTTAGAAAGTGTGAAATACGCTTTCGAACAATTCGGTGATGATATTGCTTGTGTCATTGTAGAACCAGTAGCAGGAAATATGGGTGTTGTTCCTCCGCAACCAGGATTTTTAGAAGGTCTTCGTGAAGTAACAGAGCAAAATGGTGCATTGCTTATTTTTGATGAAGTAATGACAGGATTCCGAGTTGCTTATAATTGCGGACAAGGTTATTACGGTGTAACACCTGATTTAACTTGTTTAGGTAAAGTAATCGGCGGTGGATTACCAGTAGGAGCATACGGTGGTAAAGCAGAAATTATGCGTCAAGTTGCACCGAGCGGACCGATTTATCAAGCAGGTACTTTATCAGGTAACCCACTTGCAATGGCAGCAGGTTATGAAACGTTAGTACAGTTAACGCCAGAATCGTATGTAGAATTCGAGCGTAAAGCTGAAATGTTAGAAGCTGGCTTACGTAAAGCGGCTGAAAAACATGGTATTCCGCATCATATTAATCGTGCGGGTTCTATGATTGGTATCTTCTTTACAGATGAACCAGTTATTAATTACGATGCAGCAAAATCTTCAAACTTAGAATTCTTTGCAGCTTACTATCGTGAAATGGTAGAGCAAGGTGTATTCTTGCCACCATCTCAATTCGAAGGTTTATTCTTATCGACAGCACATAGTGATGCAGATATTGAAGCAACAATTGCAGCGGCTGAGATTGCCATGTCAAAATTAAAAGCTTAATTGAATAAAGAAAATCGCTCTCCGTAAGGGGGGCGATTTTTTTTATTCATAAAGTCAGCTTTCCGTACATAAATCTGTAATGACATATAGTTTGGGAGGGGGAAAAGAAGTGACAACAGACCATTCATTACGTTTTTCATTAAAAGAATCTGTTTGGTTCCAAAAAGGACAGGAAGTCGAAGAACTTTTGTCAATTTCGTTAGATCCAGACGTTGAGATAGAAGAGCTTGATCATGAAGTTATCGTGAGAGGGCAATTAGATTTGACGGGAGAGTATGTTGCACGGCAAGATGATTCGGCTTATTCATTAAGAGATTTATCACCAGCGAAGTCAATTGATTATGTAGAAACAAGAGAAGATGGAGTTAATGAACTTGTTCATTCCTTTCCGCTTGAAATATCAATTCCGAGAAACCGTGTGAAAGTAATTGAAGAACTGTATGTATCTATCGAGGAATTTGATTATGAATTAAAGGAAAATGGTTGCTTACAATTATTAGCGGATATATCTATTACAGGTTTATGTGATGAAGAAAGAATTGAGGATGAAGAGGAAGAAACGGCGTATGCTGAGTTAGAGGATGATTCAGAGCAAGAGTATGATTCAGAGCAAGAGTATGAAGCTAGACCGACGCCGCAAGTAGAAGAACCAGCTTATAAGGAATCAGATGAGTGGGAAGATTACGCATTTGAACCGTTCCAACTAGAAGAAAGAAAAGAGCGGGAAGTAGAGGAAGAGGAAATAGAAGAACATGAATTTGTAGAACGTGAAGAAGAGAAAGAAACAACGCCGCAATTTGAATTGTTCGGACGAAAAGATTTCAAGAAAGAGAAAGCGAAAAAGCAAGAAGAACAAGAAGAAGAAACGTATTCACAGCGAGATGAAAATGCTCTTTATTTAACGAAACTATTTACGAAAGAACCGGAAGAAGAATTTACAAAGTTAAGAATGTACTTCGTGCAAGAAGGAGATACGATCGAATCTGTTGCAGAGCGTTATGAAACGTCCGTACAAAACTTATACCGTGTCAATCAAACAGAAGATATATATTTAACTACAGGACAAATTATTTATATTCCTGTTTCAAGAGCAAAAACGAAATAAGTGAGTGGTTTCACTCACTTGTTTTTCTGAAGGCTATGTTTTGAATAGAAAGGGTTATTCGTATGGATATGGAATTACGAAGTCGCTATGAACCTATTGTAAGGCAATATAAATTGGATACGCAGCATATGGAAGAGCATGGAAGTGTAACGAAAATTTATACGAATCAAGGTCCATATGCGCTCAAGAAAATAGAAGGCAGGAAGTTAGAGCGGAATAACTTTCTGCACCATATTCAATATTTGAAAGAGAAAGGTTTCTCAAATTATGTACCTATATACCATGCGACGGATGGAAATTATATTTTAAGTGATGGTACGTATAACTATTATTTAATGCCGTGGTTAGAACGTGCGGAAGGAAACGGCGAGGATAATGATCAATACCATAAAATGTTTCAGACTCTCGGAACCTTGCATCAAAAAACGGTAAAAGAAGAAACGTATACAGGAGAAGATTTAGAGAAACATTATACGAATATATCCGATCGCTGGGAAAATGATGGTGAGATGTTAGAAGAGTTTCTTGTAGAATCGGAAGCGAAATGGTATATGTCCCCGTTTGAATTGCAATATTGTACGTACTACCATCATGTAATGAGAGCGCGTGAGTTTGCAACGAAGCAATTAAAAGAGTGGAACGATGCGATGAAAGAAAAAGAAAAAACACGTATTACTTTTGTGCATGGCAACGTATCACTTAATCATTTTTTATTTGATTATGAACGGAATGGCTATTTTATTAGTTTAGAAAAATCGAAGTTTGCAACACCAGTGCAAGATATTGTAGGGTTCTATTCTCGGTCGTTAAACACATATCCAATTGCGCGAAGTGATCGGTTTGAATGGTATCAAATGTACCAAAAAAATTTCCCTTTTACGAAAGAAGAGCAACTACTCATGTTTGCGTATATGACGTATCCATCGCAATTTATTCGGCGAATTCAGTCTTATAAAAAAAGAAGAGAGAGCCGTAATGAGGAAAATGAACTTCTCGGAGTAAAGAGTTTGCAACAAGCGCATTGGCTTGTTAGTAATATAGAATATTTCCTTTCGCAATTACAAGCTGCCCAGCAAGGGAACGGATAAAAAGATAAGTAGCATCCTCTACTTATCTTTTTTGTGCTTCAAAAAATTCGTAGTCTTAAATTTATCTTGACGAATAAGGTTTCGTTTTTTACACTATTGTATATAATAATTAACAATCATATAAATGCCTTGAAGGGGAAGAGTATAACAAGAAACGTCTTCAGAGAGGAGAATCATTAGCTGGGAGATTCTCTAGATAGTTATGTTAGAAGGTAGCCCTGGAGCATCTTTTCTGAACGGAATAGTTCTTATTAGGAAAAGACGGATTTGTCCGTTATCAAATTAAGAGTATAAGCAAATTCTGAATTTGTTTGTAAATAAAGGTGGTACCGCGATGTCCCTCGTCCTTTTTTGGATGAGGGGCATTTTTTATTTTAAGGAGGGAAAATAATGTCAAATACGGAAAAGAATTTACCAACTAAATATGATCATATGTCCGTTGAAGAAGGCCTTTATCAGTGGTGGCTAGAAGGCAAATATTTTGAAGCAACAGGAGACGAGAAGAAACAACCTTATACAATTGTAATTCCACCTCCGAACGTAACAGGTAAGTTACACTTAGGTCACGCTTGGGATACAACTCTTCAAGATATTTTAACTCGTACGAAGCGTATGCAAGGTTACGATGTATTATGGCTTCCAGGAATGGACCATGCGGGTATCGCAACACAAGCGAAAGTAGAAGGGAAACTTCGTGAAGAAGGTATTTCACGTTACGATCTTGGCCGTGAGAAATTCCTTGAAAAAGCTTGGGAGTGGAAAGAAGAATACGCTTCTCACATTCGTCAACAATGGGGAAAAGTTGGTTTAGGACTAGACTATTCTTGTGAACGTTTCACATTAGACGAAGGTTTATCTGATGCGGTTAATAAAGTATTCGTTCAATTATACGAAAAAGGCTTAATTTACCGCGGTGAATATATTATCAACTGGGATCCAGCAACACGCACAGCTCTTTCTGATATTGAAGTAATTCATAAAGAAGTTCAAGGTGCATTCTACCATATGAACTATCCGTTAACAGATGGTTCTGGTCATATTCGTCTTGCAACAACTCGTCCAGAAACGATGCTTGGTGATACAGCAGTAGCGGTTCATCCAGAAGACGATCGTTACAAACATTTAATCGGAAAAACAGTTACACTTCCAATCGTAGGCCGTGAGATTCCGATTATTGCTGATGAGTATGTAGAAAAAGATTTCGGAACAGGCGTTGTAAAAATTACACCAGCTCATGACCCAAATGACTTTGAAGTAGGTAACCGTCATGACTTACCACGTATCTTAGTAATGAACGAAGATGGATCGATGAACGAAAAAGCTGGTAAGTATAACGGCATGGATCGTTTCGAATGCCGTAAAGCGTTAGTAAAAGATTTACAAGAAGCGGGCGTATTAGTAGAAATCGAGCCTCATATGCATTCAGTAGGTCATAGTGAGCGTAGTGGTGCAGTTGTTGAGCCTTACTTATCAACACAATGGTTCGTAAAAATGGCTCCACTTGCTGAGAAGGCAGTAGCACTTCAGCAAAAAGAAGAAGAGAAAGTAACGTTCGTACCGGAGCGTTTCGAAAACACATATTTACGTTGGATGGAAAACATTCACGACTGGTGTATTTCTCGTCAATTATGGTGGGGACACCGCATTCCAGCTTGGTATCATAAAGAAACTGGTGAAGTATACGTAGGTACAGAAGCACCAGCAGATATTGAAAACTGGAATCAAGATAACGACGTACTTGATACATGGTTCAGTTCAGCACTATGGCCATTCTCAACACTTGGTTGGCCAAATGAAGATGCAGCAGATTTCAAACGTTACTATTCAACAGATGCACTAGTAACGGGTTATGACATCATCTTCTTCTGGGTATCTCGTATGATTTTCCAAGGTTTAGAGTTTACAGGCGAGCGTCCATTTAAAGATGTATTAATTCACGGTTTAGTTCGTGATGAGCAAGGACGTAAAATGAGTAAATCTCTTGGTAACGGTATTGACCCAATGGAAGTTATCGAGAAGTACGGTGCAGATGCAATGCGTTTCTTCTTATCAACGGGAAGTGCACCAGGTCAAGACTTACGTTTCAGCATGGAAAAAGTAGAATCTACTTGGAACTTCATTAATAAAATTTGGAATGCATCACGTTTCGTATTAATGAACATGGATGATATGAAGTATGAAGAAATCGATTTAACTGGTGAAAAATCAGTTGCAGACAAGTGGATTTTAACTCGCTTAAATGAAACGATCGAAAGCGTAACACGTAATATGGATAAATATGAGTTCGGTGAAGCTGGTCGTTCATTATACAACTTCATTTGGGACGATTTCTGTGACTGGTACATTGAGATGGCGAAACTACCTCTATACGGTGAAGATGAAGCGGCTAAGAAAACAACTCGTTCTATTTTAGCTTACGTATTAGACCAAACAATGCGTCTATTACACCCATTCATGCCATTCGTAACAGAGAAGATTTGGCAACATTTACCGCACGAAGGCGAATCTATTACAGTAGCAGCGTGGCCAACAGTTCGCGAAGATTTACAAGATACAGAAGCTGCAGCAGAAATGCACCTTCTAGTTGATATCATTCGCTCTGTTCGTAACATCCGTGCAGAAGTTAATACGCCAATGAGCAAAAAAGTTCAAATGCAAATTAAAGCAAAAGACGAGGCTGTACTTGCTCAACTTACGAAAAACAGCTCTTACATTGAGCGTTTCTGTAATCCAAGCGAATTAACAATCCAAACGGATTTACAAGCGCCAGAAAAAGCAATGACTGCAATCGTAACAGGTGCAGAGTTATTCTTACCGTTAGCTGATCTTATCAATCTGGATGAAGAGAGAGCGCGTCTTGAGAAAGAACTTGAGAAGTTCGACAAAGAAGTAGAACGTGTACAGAAGAAACTTTCAAACCAAGGTTTCGTAGCAAAAGCTCCTGCAGCAGTTATTGAAGGAGAGCGTGCGAAAGAGCAAGATTACCTAGAAAAACGCGAAGCAGTTCGCCAACGTCTAGCAGACCTTGAGAAATAAAAAGCTTTTTAGAGACTCACTATATTGGTGAGTCTCTTTTCTTTGCGTATAATAGGGCTATAAAGGTTGTTTTTTGAAAGGGGAAAGCATACGTGATACATACATACGAAGAAGCGATAGGGTGGATTCATAGCCGATTGAAGTTCGGTATTAAACCAGGATTAGAAAGAATGAGATGGATGCTAGAAGAACTCGGAAATCCAGAACGTCACATAAAATGTGTTCATCTTGCTGGTACAAATGGAAAAGGTTCAACGTTAACATATATGCGTTACATGTTAGAAGACGCAAAGTATAAGGTAGGGACATTTACCTCTCCTTATATTGAAACATTTAATGAACGTATTAGTGTGAACGGCACACCAATTGCAGATGAAGAGATTACTGAACTTGTAAAGATGGTAAAGCCAATCGTTGAAAAACTAGATGAGACAGATTTAGGGGAAGCGACTGAGTTTGAAATTATTACTGTTATGGCAATTTGTTATTTCGGTAAAGTTAATTTCTGTGATGTTGTTTTATTTGAAACAGGGCTTGGAGGGCGCTTTGATTCTACGAATGTGATTCATCCTGTCCTCACGATTATTACAAATATCGGCCATGATCATATGCATATTTTAGGTAATACACTAGGAGAAATTGCATATGAAAAGGCGGGGATTATTAAGTCTGGTGTTCCGGTTATTACTGGTGTACAAGATGAGGAAGCATTGCAAGTCATTCAAAAGGTTGCAAAGGAAAAACATGCAAACGTATACGAGATGGACAACCATTTTACAGCTTTACATAAACAGTCTAGCGAAGATGGCGAACAGTTCGATTTCACTTGTCCTTTCGCCTCTTTTGAAGATGTACGAATCTCAATGAAGGGCAGTCATCAAGTAGGAAACGCAGCACTTGCACTGATGGCAATTATATATGTCAAAACATACTTATCATTTTTAATTGAGGAAGAAGAAATAAGAACTGGATTACAGGAAGCGTATTGGATTGGACGTTTTGAAAAACTGAAAAGTAATCCAGATGTTATTATAGATGGTGCTCATAACCCAGAAGGTATTGAAAGCCTTGTGAAAACGGTAGAATCACATTACAAAGGTAAAAATGTAATAGTTTTATTTACTGCCCTTGGTGATAAAGAGTTGCATAATATGGTAGGTCAATTAGAAACCATCGCCGATGAAATTATTTTTACAACATTCGCCTTTGATCGTGCTATTTCAGCTGACAAGCTTGCATCGTATTCCAAGAAAGAATCAAAGTTAGTTTTTGAAAATTGGAAAGAGGCAATTGATACGAAGATTGAAATGATTGGAGAAAATGATGTTTTTATCATAACGGGTTCTCTTTATTTCATTTCGGAAGTTCGAAAGTATATTCGAGAGAAAAACTAGATAGTCTTTGCTATCTAGTTTTTTTGTTCTACAAATGAAGTCAAATGCATACATATAAGATAAATATATAGGGTTATTTGGCGAATTCCTCTGACAAATATCTCGTTTTTTTGTGAAATGAATATGATATGATGCGGACAACGATAAGAGGTGAGGTGTGAGTGTATGGACAAGCAATCACGAACGATCTCAGTGAAAGTGAATGGAACAGAAGCGAAGTATGAGGAGAAGAAGAAAGATGAATTTGAATGGATGGTAGTAGAGAGTGAAAGACCGAAAAATGTTGTTCCGTTTCAAAAAGCGAAAGTAGCGTCTACGGAAAAAAAACGAAAGAAGTGGAGCAATACGTTAATTGCAATTGTTGCAACTGCAATTATTATTGGTACGGCGTTTGGGATGGGAATGCTACAGTTACTGAAAGGACAAGGTGCGACAGGAGGAAGCGAAGTAACAGCTTCGAAGCAGATCCGAAATGAAGAATCAAAGGCGGGTGGAACGGCAGAACAAACACCAGCACCAAAGGAGGAAAAACAAAAAGCACAGACAGGAACGTCATTAGATCCAATGAAATTATTTTTTGTTCAAGGAGGAATTTATTCTTCTGAAGAAAAAGGACAGGCCGCTCTTGAAGAGTGGAAAGGTAATGGAGGCGTTGCAGCTTTAAAACCGAGCGGTGATAAGTATGCATTAGTTGTTGGTATTGCTAACGATGAACAAGGTGTAAATCAATTAATGACGCAGTATAAAAATGATAATGTTTCCGTATTAAAAAAGGATTGGGATATAACAGATAAAGCGTTACTGAAAGATAATAAAGAAGTTGGGTCGTTTTTAACAAAAGTACAGCCATTATATACTCATTTAGCAAAATATGCTGCTAGCGTACAAGGTAGTGGGAAAAGTAATGCGAAAGATATAGGTGCGATTGAAAAAGAGTGGAAAGAAATAGAAAAAGAAGGGAAAACTATGAAGCAAGAAGAAACAAAGAAATTGTATATGTATACGTCAGTAGCTGTGCAAACAGTGAAGGATGGAAAAGGTGATAAGGAATCTTTGGCGAAATTAAATCAAGTTATTATTGATGGTATGCTTTCATATGAAAAAATTGTTTCACAAAAGGCGAAATGATAGGATAATGAAATGACGAGGGAAGAAGTATAGGTACTTCTTTCTTTTCTTTTGAATTTAGAGCAAAGTGCTTTCTCTATGACAGAAATATAATCGTATTTTAGTAAAGAAGTATTATTTTGTTTAGAGAAAATAATATTTCTTTCATTTGTGGACAAACTATTCCTTTGATACGATTGATGTAAATGATTCGGCTTCATGTGAGAAAGGAAGGAGAAAATATGAGAAAAATTATTTTAGCTTCAGGATCACCTCGCAGGAAGGAATTACTTGAGTTAGCGAATGTACCATTTGAAATCATTGTAAGTGAAGTAGAAGAAACGATTGGTGCATACTCATCGCCTTCTGATATTGTAATGTCCCTTGCTCTGCAAAAAGCATCTGCGGTAGCAGAAAATAACAGTGAGCATATTGTGTTAGGTGCGGACACAATTGTTACATATGAATCGCGTATTCTTGGAAAGCCTTCTAATGAGGCTGAGGCGAAAGCAATGTTACAATTATTATCAGGGAAAACACATGAAGTGTACACTGGTGTTGCAATTATAGCGAAAGACAAAACAGTCACTTTTTACGAGCGTACAGAAGTTACGTTTTGGGAATTAACAGAAGAGGAAATTGACGCATACGTTGCATCGAAAGAGCCTCTTGATAAAGCAGGAAGCTATGGAATTCAAGGCAAAGGGTCTATTTTTGTTCAACATATTCAAGGGGACTACTATAGTGTAGTCGGGTTACCGATTGCACGTCTTGTTCGGGAATTAAAACAATTTGATACTGATATAACCCATGCGTAAAATTGCATGGGATTTTCTTTGAGAGAACAAATAAAAGGGGTGGAGAAATGAACGGTATTCGTGATGTTGTTAAAGAAGAACAGCCACGGGAGCGTTTATTGTTAGAAGGAGCTGGAAGTTTATCGAATCGGGAGCTTCTTGCAGTGTTACTCAGAACAGGTTCTAAGGAAGAAACAGTTTTAAAGTTATCAGATAAAATTCTACATCACTTTGACGGTTTACGTATGTTGAAAGATGCAACGTTAGAGGAGCTTGTCAGTATACATGGTGTTGGGGTTGCGAAGGCAACCCAGCTTATAGCTGCATTTGAACTCGGTAGAAGAATGGTGCGTTTAGAATACCAAAATAGATATAGCATTAGAAGCCCAGAAGATTGCGCGAGTTATATGATGGAAGAAATGCGCTTTCTGCAGCAGGAGCATTTTGTATGTTTATATTTGAACACAAAAAATCAAGTTATACATAGGCAAACAATTTTCATTGGAAGCTTAAACACATCAATCGTACATCCAAGGGAAGTGTTTAAAGAAGCGTTCCGCCGAGCAGCAGCCTCTATCATATGTCTTCATAACCATCCCTCAGGAGACCCCTTATCCATAGTACTATAAATGATAGTAGTTAAAGTATTTTAGGAGGAGGATATAAGGGTATACTTCACTTTAAATAAAAATTAACAGTATTTATAATTTAAAGTAATTAAAGTATTTAAAGAGAAGGGGGGAGAATGATGAAGGTTCAAAAAATAAAAGTGGATAATAAGCCATATCCACTTTATTTATTGCTAGATGAGGAGTACCAGGTAATAGAACCAATAATGGATTTTATGAAATATTTGGATAATACCAGTAAGTCACCAAATACCATTAAAGCCTATTGCTATCATTTAAAGCTGCTATATGAGTTTATGGGACAAAGGGGAATTACTCTTAATGAAATTAGCTTTGAAAAATTAGCAGATTTCGTAGGTTGGTTGAGATATCCAACATCAGCAAAGGTGATTGATTTTCAACCAAAAGAGGCCATAAGAGAAGAAACAACAGTGAATACAATTCTAAATGCTGTTATGAGTTATTTGGAGTATTTAAGTAGATTGGGTGAGTTCAAGTCAATAAATGTATTTAAAGAAACAAGGGGGAGAAATTTCAAAGGCTTCTTACATCATATCAATAAGGGGAAATATCAAAGGAATGTCTTAAAATTAAGGGAAAAAAAGAAGAAGGTAAGAACATTAGCACCAGAGGAAGTTAAGCAAATTATTGAGGCGTGTCATACAAAAAGGGATAAATTAATTTTGATGCTTATGTATGAAGGTGGTCTAAGAATAGGGGAAGTGTTATCGTTACGGCTTGAAGATATTGCTACTTGGGATAATCAAATCCATTTGACTCCAAGAGATGTTAACTATAATGAAGCCTATATTAAATTGAGGAAGGAAAGAACAATTCATGTGAGTAAAGAGCTAATGGCACTTTATACAGATTATTTGGTACATGAGTATTTTGATGAGTTGGATCATGATTATGTATTTATTGCCTTAAAAGAAGCCTATTATGGCAAACCATTAAAATATCAAAGTGTTCTTGATTTAATTAGAAGAATAGTGAAAAGAACTGGTATTGAATTTACGGCGCATGTGTTGCGCCATACTCATGCGACTGAGCTAATAAGAGACGGGTGGGATGTAGCGCATGTTCAAAAAAGATTGGGTCATGCGAATGTTCAAACAACATTAAATACTTATGTTCACCTTTCAGATCAAGATATGAAAAATGAATTTAAAAAATATCTTAAGGGAAAGGAAAATAAAAAATGAATGATTCTAGTAAAAGAAAAATTATCAGTCAAAGTGAAATCAGCAAAAAAATAGCTGCAATGAATGAGGAGTTACAGGGATTTTGGGCTAATGATAGGTGGGATATAAGAGAATGTCCTGAACCTTCAGCCATTGAATTATGCAAAAATCCTTCTTTAAGAAATCGTTGGGTAAGGTTTGATCGTGTTGAAAATTTATGGCTAAGGACAGAATTGAAATATTTTTACTATTACCACTTGACTAATAAAGTTTGGAATGCAAAGACAGTTTGGATTAGAAAAGGTACAGTTATAAATAGAATGTTAGATTTCTTTGATTTAAAATACCCTGATATTAGCTCAATTACTGAAGTACCAATTGAGAGGGCAATGACAGAATACAGGTCATTTTTAATAACGAAAGGTGTTAGAATTACCACAACCAATTATAAGATTACTGCCAATCAGGAAAAAATAGCTATACAAGCTAATTCCTATTATGTTACTAACTTGAAGCAATTTATGGAGTTTTATGAGGATTATTACTTTGATGGGGAGGAGTGGGAAAAAGACGTTTGGGACAGACGTAAATTGCCACTTCCAGCTGATAAAGTTAACCCTACACAATATGAATATTTAATTTCCTTTAAGGAATTTCGTAATCCATATTTTAAAAGGCTTGCTAAACGATATGCGAAATTGATATTAAACACACTTAGTTATTCATATGTAATTGATACTGTAAGGAAAATTAGGGAATTTTTTCATTACCTAGATATAAATTATAAACAAATTCAGAGAATACACCAAATATCGAGAATAGAGATTGAAGGGTACTTAAGTGAAATTAATACTATGGGATTAAGTCCTGTAACAATAAATGGAAAAATTAATACTTTGGAGGTTTTTTTTAATACACTTACTAGACTAGAATGGGATGACGTTCCTTCAAGAGTGTTAATATTTAAAGAAGACTATCTAAAAGAACCAAAGGCAAAACCACGTTTTATAGATGAATATGTGCTAGAGCAATTGAACAGTCATCTTGATAAATTGCCTGAATATATAGCCACGATGACTATGATAGTTCAAGAATGTGGGATGAGGGTAAGCGAATTATGTACCTTGAAAAAAGGTTGTTTATTAGAGGACAAAGATAGGGATTACTTTTTAAAGTATTATCAATGGAAAATGAAGAAGGAACATATCATTCCCGTTTCAAAAGAGGTAGCTGTATTAATTAAAATACGAGAGGACAAAGTTTCAAAGGAATTTCCTGATAGTGAATATCTTTTTCCTAGAAGTAATGGTTCTCCGTTGAAACAAGATACTTTTAGGCGAGAATTAAATCAATTAGCTTTTGATAATAATATCGTTGATAAAGAAGGAAATATTTTTCGATTCCAAGCTCATGCGTTTCGTCATACAGTAGGTACAAAAATGATTAACAACGGAGTGCCACAGCATATTGTACAGAAGTTTTTGGGCCATGAAAGCCCCGAGATGACAAGTAGATACGCTCATATCTTTGATGAAACCCTCAAAAATGAATTTGCAAAATTCAGAGAAAAGATGGTTACTAATAATGGTAATGTAATTGATTTGGATAATGACAATGAAGCCGATGATGTTACTCTTCAATGGTTCAAGAAAAATATAAATGCTCAAGTACTTCCTAATGGTTATTGTAGGTTACCAGTAATAGCGGGCTCTTGTCCTCACGCTAATGCGTGTTTAGATTGTACACATTTCTGTACTAGTAAACAATTCTTACCACAGCACCAGGAGCATTTAAAGCTTACAGAGGATTTGTTAGCTACTGCTAAGGACAAACAGTGGCAAAGGCAAATAGAAACTAATAGTCGCGTAAAAGAACGCTTAGAGCAAATAATAGGTAGCTTAAAGGAGTAAGTGATTAAGATGGGGAAACAAGTACGAAATACTGAGGAAATTGTGCGTTTGGCGAAACTAAAGACCAATCGAACTAGGGAAGGTGTAGAAAAAGCTATCTCTAAGTTATCATTAGAAGGGAAGGTTATAAATTTTAATTCTGTAGCTAAAGAAGCAAATGTTTCTAAATCATGGCTTTACAAGGAACAAGATATTAGAAAAAGGATTGAATCACTTCGTAAGCAACAGCAAAATCACTCAAGTACTAGGTCTATGGTCAAAAAAAGCTCCCGATCTGAAGAAGTATTAATTAAAACTTTAAAAATGAGAACTAAGGAATTAGAAGTCGAAAACAAAAAATTGAAGAATCAAATTCAAAAACTATATGGAGAATTGTACAATAAAGAATAGTTTAATATAATTATTGTTTATGTTGTGGAAATGAAAAAGCAAATCTTTAAGGAAATAAACATAAAAAGAAGCCGCTCTTATAAGCGGTTTCTTTTTGTGTTTATTTTAACGTTGCTAACATATCGTCTAACAATTACTCTTTGATATGTAAAAAAGCTTTTATTTCTTTTTCTTAGCAACTAGTAGAACAATTGGTACAATTACGGCAGTAAGTATTCCCCCGATTTTTCCTGTTAAATTGCCTATTTTTGCTTTACAGTAAGTACAGAAATGGGCATCCTTAGTTAATGGTCTTCCACACTTTTTACAGTTATTCAAAATTTGCTCCCTCCTCTTTTAACAACAATTGTTCTCCTGTAACTTCTATTTCTATATATTTTGAATTTAATTTACGAATATGGAAATCAATCATTTCTATAATCTTCTCGGGAGTTTTGTACCACGAGTCTTGATTCTCGGAGTTGGGGTTATATGGCAAAAATTCAACTGCTTTCCTCATTTTATCCGAATATTCCATGATACACTCTTTTAAAGGTTGGAAAGATTCTCGTAATGCGTTGACTTCCCCCAACTCTTCATAAACTAAAGCAATATAATTTGAAGATTTTATTATATTATCAAATATTAACTGTGTTTCAAGGAACTTAGTTTCAATTTCATTTATATCAATTTTATTAATTATTGAATAGCAGAATTGCTTAAAAGAAGATTGGGGTAACTTATTTATAAATTCAGTTTTGCTCTCCAAAGATTCAATTAGTTGCCTGCGCCCTTTATTCAATTCGGATACAGCTTGAGTGAGCAATTGATTTCTTACGGTTATATCATTAACTAGTAACGCTTGTTTATATGTGTCTACAGCACCTTTAATTATACCCATACGATCAGTGAGTTGGCCTTGTAACACATCTGCTACTTGTTTGTTAAGCAATTCTAATTGCTCTAAAACTGCAGCCATTGTTGATTGAAGGGCTATATTATTTACATTACTAAAATTGGTAGGATCAGTTTCTTCTAACCTTGCCTGACATATAAATGAACCTTTCTGGTCTTTTATAGTAGGTAGCTGCATCCCAGTTTTATCGAAATTCCATTCTGCACTCCCATCTTCTAATCTCTTACTAATATCATTAGGGATTATCACTCTATAGAAGCCATCTTTTTCTATAGCCCTTTGGGCCTCATTAAAGGACGTCACTTTCTTAAAACCATTTATAATACGATTCAAATTAATATCGTATCGTTGACTCAGTTGTTTTTTAGATAATTCAAAAGTGTCGTCCGTAGAGGATTTAAAAGTAATCTTATTTTGAACATTATAAGTTTGTTCATTATTCATTTTATACCTCACCACAAATTAGAATTCTTTAGATCACACTGCTTTAAATCTATGTTTTTTTCAATAAATTGTATTTTAATTTTAGCATTTCTACAAATAAATATGTTTAGAAGTTTTATAATTAATGGAAATCAAATGAAACATCTTTATAAACATCTTTATAAATATCCCATTTAGTAAAAATAGTGTATAATTTTATTAACGTGTGGCTAGATTTTTTCGCTTGTGTTTCGCAAGTGTTGACAATAATGGTGGAAGCATTCGCTTCTCCGATTCTAATCATCTGCATGGAGGTATATTTTAAGGTAAACTCGCCGCCTCCGCCTAATGAGTAGCCACACGTTTATTTATGAAGGAGTTTTGTATGATGGAATTTCACGATATAAAAACACGAAACGATCTTGCTGATTTTCTGGAAATTCCCAGAAAAAAGCTTAGTTATCTATTGTATAAAAAGGACATTAATACTTTGTACTCTTCGTTTGAAATAGATAAAAAAAATGGTGGTGTTCGAAAAATTAATGCCCCATTAGCAGAACTCAAAGATATTCAAAGAAAACTTTCAGCGGCATTGTATAAGCATAAGAAAAAAAAACAGGGTATAAAAAATAATCTCTCTCATGCATTTGAAAAAGAAAAAAGCATCATAACCAATGCAAAGATTCATCGGAATAAAAAATTGGTTTTGAATATTGATTTGGAAAACTTTTTTGGAAGTTTTCATTTTGGTCGTGTAAGAGGGTTTTTTAATAAGAATAATAATTTCTTATTATCTATTGAAGTAGCTACAGTTATTGCGCAATTAACATGTTACAAAGGAAAACTGCCGCAAGGTGCGCCAACTTCTCCAATTATTACAAACTTAATTTGTGAGATACTTGACCAAAGATTGTTGAAAATTTCTAAAAAATACAAGTTAGATTATACGCGTTACGCAGATGATTTGACATTTTCTACTAATGATAAAAATTTTTTGGATCTACAAACGGAATTTTATGAATTATTATCAAGTGAGTTAAAACGGGCTGGGTTTAAAATTAATGAAAAGAAGAAAAGATTACAACTTAGGGATTCAAGACAGGTGGTAACTGGACTTGTTGTAAATAAGAAAATCAATGTTAATAGAGTTTTTTACAAAGAGACTAGGGCAATGGCTCATCAACTCTATAAAGAAGGAAAGTTTGAGATTAATGGTAAAATTGCTACTGTTAATCAATTAGAAGGAAGATTTGCCTTTATAAATCAATTAACTAGGTACAATAATAAAATAGATGGTGACAAACATAACTTTAATATTTTGAGTTCGAGAGAACGTCAATATCAAAAGTTTCTTTTTTATAAATACTTTTATGCTAATCCAAAGCCAGTAATTGTGACGGAAGGTAAAACAGATATTGCTTATTTAAAAGCTGCTTTAAAAAATCTCTATCACGATTATCCGAATTTAATTACAAAAAATAGTGATGGATCATTTGAATTTAAAGTATCTTTTCTAAATAAAACTAAGAGATTAGCATACTTTCTGGGGATTTTTCAGGATGGGGGGAGTGCACTAAATAATATATATACTTTCTTTGATGCTAAGCCCAAGAAACTCACTCCTAGTTACTTGAGTTATTTTAAGAAGATAAGCAACACTTTACCTAAGAATCCCGTAATTTTAATGTTCGACAATGAGATTAAGAGTGGGAAGAGTAAACCTATAGGTAATTTTATTAACCATGCAAAGCTTGATGGTAAAAAACAGGGTATCTTGTTAGAGCAAGACATGGTTAATATTATTGACAATTTATACCTTTTAACTGTACCGTTAATTGATGGAAAGCCCGAGTGCGATATAGAAGATTTGTTTGAAAAATCTACCCTTTCGCAAAAAATTGATGGAAGAGAATTTTGTAAAAAGGACAAGTATGATTACTCGAAGTACTATGGAAAAGAAATTTTCTCTAAGTATATTTTAGATAACTACACTGATATAAACTTTAATAGATTTAGAGCGGTCTTAAATAACATAAACAATATAATGGAAATATACACAAAGGGACTTGTTGATACGGGGGGGAATCCTGAAGCAAAAAGTTTAGATAAGAGTAGTGGGAGCAAAGTTCCTTTAGGAGTCTAAAAGTAGTGAGGTTATCACTACTCAAAAACATAAATCTAATTTGTGAAATTAAAAAATTAATCACTAACAGGTGCTTTAATTGAATAAGGTTCGTATCTCAATAATAAAAAAACTCGCCGATACTATGGCGAGTTTTTCTTTTTTAATTTGAAATAGAAGGTTTTTATGAACATTTGAATTTTGTTATGTTGTGGGTCTACTATATGACTGGAATATGAGTGAATGAAGGTACTGCTTTGTGTTGAAATGATAATGATATGAAAAATAAACGTTTGCGTGTTTATCATATGTTAATAGTGAAAACGAGAAGTGAATAGAAAAGAAATTCATATAAGAAAACGGAAGATGGAAAGAGAATTATTGCTCTTGACGATGACACAATAAATAAAAAATGTGTACGTTAGAAAAATTATTCCACATTTTAATGTAAAATTAAAATGTGGAATATAAGGCTGCTAAAAAATGATGTTTATTAGGAGGTTGGAGTGATGATAGTTATTGAAAAGATTGATGGAATTGAAGAAGATGTTATAGAGGAAATGAAAGAAAGTTTAGAAAAGTTAATTATTGAGAGGTTCTCTAAAATTTTAAATTTATCTAGGTTAGATCTTTTATATTTCCCTAATGATTTTGATAAAGCTGTACTGGAATTTCAGATTGAGCAAGGTGTATCGGAAAGAGGTTTAACAAATAATGCTATGGGAACTGCATTCGGAAAAACAATGGAAGTCGAAGTAAATGGAGAACTGAAAGATAGAATTTTTCTTCGTAAAGAACTTCTATTGCACCTCTTTTTCGGAGATGTAAATACCCAAATGTTATCTTTGAATACGATACATCATGAATTATGCCATGTTCATGATAATAATGATCTAGCGAATATGGAGGAGTTTCAAGCGGAATTAGATATAGAATCCAATACTATTTATAGTGTATTAAATGTACATGCAATGAACCTATTCAGCGAATATATCGTTCCTAAGATGGCTGTTACTACTAAAGATCCAAATAATATTATAGATAAGGATTTTTTTACATATATAATAAGCTACACTCAAAAAGAAGTGAAAAAAGATATTGAAAAGTATCTAGATGGAGAGATAGATACTTTAAATTTTTTCAGGGAACTTCAATTAAAAACAAGTCATTTATTAAAGGTGTTTTCAACCACTATAGGTGAGCTGGATGGTATTACAAAAGAAACAGCGTTAATTAACGAACAACAATTAGATAGTTTTATAAGTAATTATCAAATAAGTGATTGTTGGTTTTCATTAAAAGCCGCACTTAGAAAGTTAAACGAAACTTATCCTAATTGGAAACAAGTTGCAGATATAGAACCATTAAAGGATTGTATCTTAAAAACATGGAATACATATGGTGTATATCCAGATGAATATGGAATTAGAATCCTGAAAGATTAACTATTATAAGTAGGTTGCTCTACAGTAGACAATTATTTATTATACTTGATACCTAACACTTCTTACAGTACGTTTCTATTGCCTTTTCCAGGGTGGCAAAAAATTGGTTATTCACCTTGGAATGTTACTATTAGTAAGGACCTTGCTAGTTCATTCATTTTTGCAGAGAACTGGCAGACGAAAGATATGGAAGTAGAATGGAGCTCCAGGCCCTAATGATTGGAATAGGATAGGTACCAGGTAGTTTTGCATGTGCTAATAATAAACCTTTTTATAAAAATAGTATAATGCTTCACAAAGTAGGAATCCGTTTAAACCAAGTTTTTTATGGATTCCTTTTGTCTACTATCAAATAAGGGGCTGTAAGACAATTCTGATTAAACTTTATTCCAAACCAATATTTATTTCTGTACTAAAATAAATTAAGAGAGGAAGATTCCATGTTAAATAAAATAAGGGATATAGAAATTGCTCTTGAAAATAAGAGTTACTTATCAGCTTTGGCACTGTCTTTAACTTTACCTGATATTTGCGGGGAAATTGAATATCCGCATATTAAACACAAAAATGGAAGAAGAAATGTGGGCAAACAGTATGAAAGATGGTTTGATGATTGGGTGAATCAATATTATGCAGACTGTACAGGTTGGACAAATGATTATGCTAAAGCGAAAAATCCTTATTTTACAGGAGAAATGTGTTATTCTTTACGTTGTTCTTTTTTACACGCTGGAAATTTGGATATAAAAGAATGGGGTGAAAAAGAAGACGATGATTATTGTTATTCTTACGAATTTAAACTTGGCGTAAGTGGAGCAGATTCATTTGGTTCATCTTACTCAGACCAAATTCAAAATAACTTCAAAGTTAAAAAACTAGAAACAGTTACAATAAATATTGATAAATTGTGTAAGTACATTTGTTTATCTGCTGAAAGGTATTATCGAGAAAAAGGCTCTAATTATTTCGAAGAGCATAATATTCACTTAATTGACTTTAGTAGGGGCTTTCCCCAATGAAAAGGTAGGGTTTAAAAATAACTTTGGTATGGTTTGGTGACTTTGCCTTTTGTAGGGCTGGCATTAATTCTTTAAATACTAGATAATTTATTTTTTACCAAAAATCCTACCAAGTTAACTTGTATAGTTGGAAAAACTATAATATTTTATTTTATTTTCTTGTAACATTCAGATTAGAAATTAATTTTCTCCTAGTTGTATCATTTTTTCTGACTGTAACTACATTTTTAATTTATTTGCAACTTTTCTACTCATGTTTGGATATAAGTGCCCCTATGCGCCTGGTGTGCTTTGTATGTCCTCATGTACCAGTCGGTCTATCACGAACAACTAAGTCGTTTTTCCAAGAGAAATCAATAGCGAATTATGAGAATGTCTAAGAGCAAGAGTTCTTATTTTATGAACATTAGCAAGCTTAGAATGTTGCTCAATTAATTGAAAGTAATGTATATTTTATATTGTGGAAGTCGTTCTAATTCTTTTGAAATATTACGTTTGATAAGACAAGTGAAGGTGGTTTACCTTATTTGGCCTTTAGAATAATAGTTTAAAATATTTATATATTTACAAAAGGAGTAATTAGAAGTAAAATATATAAAGTTAATTGTATACTAAGAAAATTAAAATAATTGAAGAGTGAAATCATGAGACCTAAAAAAACTGAGAGCGAACTTCGTGCAGATGTTTTTACTAAGCTAGTCGAAATTTTTAAAAATAAGTCTTGGGAAATTGAAAAAGGTCCAAATGAAGCTAGTCTTTTTAATCGATTTTGTAGTACTCTTTCTGAATTAGAATATGATCAGCAGATGTTGATTTTAGAATTGACAGAAAGATTTACAAGGATTAAATTTGAGGAATATATAATTTATATTAAAAAAATCCTGGATAATGTTATCAATAACGAAGAGATAGGTATAAAAAATATAAATAATATATATATAGCACCTTTAATCTCTCCAGAAGATTTTGGGAAAAGTAAAAGTTCAACTATGGTTCAATATGTAATTAGAGGTATTACTCCAAATATACCAGAACTTGCTTTTAAAAGAATTGTATATACAGATGGATTAGAAGTGGAATGTGAACAAATTAATACAGAAGATAGTATTTTGTTTTTAGTTGATGATTTTGTAGGAACTGGGGAAACTGCGTCTTCTGCCATTGATTATTTAATTAATAATAAGAAAGTTGATAAAGAAAAGATTGTAATTTTGTCAATAGCTACATTAGAAGTAGGTGTATGCTTTTTACAGAGTTTAGGGGTGCTTATTTTTACTGCATTAGTCTTTAAAAAAGGTATTTCTGATTCTTATCCATCAAAAATAGCGTCTGAGAAAATTGCATTAATGGAATCTATTGAAAAAAAGATTAAACCGCATAAAAATGAAAAATTAGGTTTTAAAAGTTCTGAAGCGCTAATTACTCTTATTAGAACTCCTAATAATACTTTCCCTGTATTTTGGAAGCAGAAAAAAGATAGAATAGCTCCATTTCCGAGGTGAACTTATTGGATCATGAAACTATATTGCTATTACAATTGATTAAAAAGAATGGGAAGATTGAGAATCTAACTAAACAAGGCTATGAATATTCTCAAATTGCAATAATGATAAACACCATTCTTGAGAACGGATTTATAGAATTTTCACCTGAAGGTATAATTATAACTGATAGTGGAGAAAAGGCATTAGCTGTCTATAATAAAAAACTTAATAGAAAAAATTCAGAGGCAATAATAAGTCCTCAAAAAGAGTACATTTTAGAAGAAAGAAAAAGTATTTATGATATATACTTACCAAATAATATTAAAAACTTAAAATAGTCCAATTAGACTTTTAGTGATATTCTTATCACACGTTTGGCGAGTCGCCAAGCGAAGAAGAACAGTATTTTCTAGCCTAGTGTTAATACCTCCTCCATGAGCCGGAGGTCAGTTCCGAAGTTATTAACACACTACGGCTAGCGCCTCCGTGTCATACTAGTAAATTAAAGGAAAGGCATCTTTAATTTACTAGTATGAGGAAGATAGACAGATTAAATTGGTAATTGGACAGATACACATGGTGATTTTATGAAATGGGAAGAATATAAGTCGAAGTTTTACCACTATGCTAGTTTTGAAGGGAAGAATCAAGATTATATAGATAGCTGTTTGAATTATGCTGAAAAGCTCTTTAATAAAGGAGTTCCGATTATATATGATCAATTACATCTATCCTTACTAGTTGGTTACGAAGAGAGATACTTAATCAAAGTTTCGAATTCACAAGATTTATTTTATAGGGAATTTAAAATTCTAAAGAAAAACAAAAGAGACTATAGAACTATTTCAGAACCCTTACCAAATCTTAAAAATATTCAACGATGGATTTTGAAAGAAATATTATCTAAATTAGAGCCGAGTGAATATTCCAAAGCTTTTAGACCTGGTTTTTCAATCAAGGATAATGCAAGATTTCATAGAGGGCAAAAAAAAGTATTAACTATTGATATAAAAGACTATTTTGGATCAATAGGTTTTAAACAAGTATATATGTTTTATATAAATTTAGGCTATTGTAAACAAGTTGCAGTTATGTTAGCCAATATTTGTACCCTAGATAATGGGTTGCCACAAGGGGCGCCGACTAGTCCTATGTTGTCAAACTTAATTACTAAAAAATTAGATCAAAGAATAGCCGGTTTTTCCAAGAAACAAAACATTAGGTATACTAGATATGCTGATGATCTAACTTTTTCAGGAGATTTTAATGAAGGTCATGTAATTAAATTTATAAAAACAATACTTAATTCCGAAGGTTTTATAATTAATGATTCCAAAACAAGAGTTCGTAAGAGAAATCAGAAGCAAGAAGTAACTGGAATTGTAGTTAACGAAAAGATGCAAGCATCAAGAAAATATAGACGAGATTTTAGGCAAAAAATGTACTATATTAAAAAATATGGGCTTGATTCACATGTTGATAAAATTGAAGGTGGAACTACCCTTAACTATCTGTATCGATTATTAGGAATGGCTAATTTTATTATTAACATTAATCCAAAAGATAAAGAAATAAAGGAAGATTATCATTACCTTAAGGAATTACTACGAAAGGTAAAGTAAATAGTAATAGTTATAAAGGCGGCAGTTCCCTAAAAGGGAGCTGCCGTTTTTACAAGGGTTTGTTTTTTACCTAAATGGTGTTAAAAGTTTTTACTTTCACTTTTCTTGTATTTGAAGGACTGATTTCCTTGAAACTTAGTTTTCTTTTTATATGAAGTTGTGTAACTAATTGAACCAGCCCTATTATTAGCAATTTCAAAATTAACATTAGGATATAAGTGTGAATAGGTACTTAACGTTGTTTTAATATCCTCATGCTCTAAAAGATCTTTAATAATAAGGGGGTAGCGTTATACTCACTGATTAAAAAAGAAGCATGAGAGTTGAAGTAAGCGCTTGGTTTGAATCGGTTTAAACCAAGCGCTTACGTATGCTGTTTTATAATTCGGGCAATTGTTGATTTTTCACTTGTCCTGAGAGAGATTGCCATTCATCATACCAACACTTTAATACTTGAGCCTCTCTAAAACGCAAACTTGTTATAAATAAAGCCAGATAGTAATGAATGAGAAGTGTTCATGATAATCGGATGTAACAAATGCAGAAATAACTTTCTCGAATTCCTTCTCTAGATAAAACGTATACAAATGTATACATATAAAAATTATTAATGACTTGAGGGATATGTAAGATGAATCATGTTTATAATTCATTTTTAAGGTCAAATTCAATAATAAGCTCGTTTATTATAAAGTCTAAACATTGAACTTGGCCTAGGAGGCTTTCTCTTATGCAAGAAAATTCATTTTGTGTCATTTGACTTGTAATTATTTCTTTTCGGGATATAAGACGTTTAGTATGATCAATTATTTTTCCTTTTCTGAATGTTTCTGCCATCTACATCACTCCACTTATTGTGTACATTTGTATACAAAATCAAGATAAGAAATAAGGATTTTAAGGAGCCTTTTGTAAGAATAATTCCCTAAAATATTTTAAATATGTTAGAAAAGGATATAAAATCAAGAGAAAATAGAAAAAATTTACTTTGAAGACATGTAGTGAAAGAAAAAAGTGCACTATAAAGATATTTTTCCTATTTTACTCTTGATAAGACCCCACGCCGAGTCGAGAAGATATTGAAGTAACAAAACGCTTAGTAGAATGCGGCCGGATTATCGGAATTGAAGTGCTTGACCATATTATAATAGGCGACCATAAATTCGTGAGTTTAAAGGAAAAAGGTCATATTTAAGACTATGCTTTTTACTTATTTTGTTTTATAATGTGATTTATGAGTTTTTTGTAGAAATTTATCTACAAAAAGGATAAAGATATAAAAAACGTACTGTTTTTATAATATAAAGTAAGAAAAAATGAGTCCGTGAAAACAAGAAAGGAAGATAAAAAATATGTTTGGATTTGGTGGCTTTACTCGCGATCTTGGAATAGACTTAGGAACTGCGAACACGCTTGTATATGTAAAAGGAAAAGGTGTAGTTTTACGTGAACCTTCAGTAGTAGCGTTACAAACTGATACGAAACAAATCGTTGCTGTAGGTAGCGATGCAAAACAAATGATTGGTCGTACACCAGGAAATGTTGTGGCACTTCGCCCAATGAAAGACGGTGTAATTGCTGATTATGAAACAACAGCAACAATGATGAAATACTATATTCAACAAGCTCAAAAATCAAATGGATTCTTCTCGCGTAAGCCTTACGTAATGGTATGTGTACCGTCTGGTATTACAGCTGTAGAAAGACGTGCAGTAATCGATGCGACTCGTCAAGCGGGCGCTCGTGACGCGTATCCAATCGAAGAACCATTTGCAGCAGCAATTGGTGCAAACTTACCTGTTTGGGAACCAACTGGTAGCATGGTTGTTGATATCGGTGGTGGTACAACAGAAGTTGCAATCATTTCTTTAGGTGGTATTGTAACAAGTCAATCAGTTCGTGTTGCTGGTGATGATATGGACGATTCAATCATTCAGTACATTAAGAAAAGCTACAACTTAATGATTGGTGAAAGAACGGCTGAAGCATTAAAATTAGAAATCGGTTCTGCAGGCGAGCCAGAAGGTATCGAGCCTATGGAAATTCGCGGTCGTGATTTAGTAAGTGGTTTACCAAAAACAGTACTAATTCAACCAGAAGAAATTGCAGATGCATTAAAAGATACAGTAGATGCGATTGTAGAATCTGTTAAAAATACGTTAGAGAAAACTCCACCTGAATTAGCGGCAGACATTATGGACCGTGGTATCGTATTAACAGGTGGCGGAGCATTACTACGTAACTTAGATAAAGTGATTAGTGAAGAAACAAATATGCCAGTTCTTGTTGCAGAAGACCCACTAGATTGCGTAGCGATTGGAACGGGTAAAGCATTAGACAATATCGATCTTTTCAAAACTGCTGCTCGATAATATTGCAAAATAAAAATCAATGAAATTAAGAGGGTGTGAACGTGCCACAGTTTTTCTTAAACAAAAGATTAATTGTTTTGTTAGTTAGTATTATTCTTCTCGTGGCATTGATTGGAATCTCATTGAAAGAACGGAACAGTTTAACATGGCCAGAGCAGTTTGTGAAAGACACTGTCGGTGTTGTAGAACGTGTATTCCAAAAGCCAGCGAAATACGTAGCTGGATTCTTCGAAAATGTAGAGGATGTAAAGCGCACGTATGAAGAGAATAAAGAATTAAAAGCAAAATTAGATAATTATGCAGGCCTATCAGGAAAAGTAAAACAATTAGAAGATGATAACAAGAAGTTACAAGAGTTAACAGGTAAAAAAGAGTTAAATAGCGGTTATACTGAAATTCCAGCGACTGTTGTTTCTCGTAATCCAGATAAATGGTACGATTTAATTGGAATTGATAAAGGGGCACAGCAAGGAATTAAAAAAGATATGGCTGTTATGACTTCACAAGGCCTAGTTGGACGAGTGAAAAGTGTATCTCAGTTTACATCATCAGTAGAATTGCTAAGCTCTATGAGCCGAACAAATCGTGTTTCTGCTATCGTACAAGGTGATGAGAAAATCTTTGGATTGATTGAAGGTTACGACAAAGAAAAACACTTACTTCTTTTTACAAAGATTGGCTCTGATGCAGAAGTGAAAAAAGATCAACTAGTTGTAACATCTGGACTTGGTGATATTTTCCCGAAAGGTCTTGTAATTGGAACAATCGTTGATGTTCAGCCGGATCCATACGGTTTAACAAAAACAGCTTATGTAAAACCTGCCGCTGATTTAAATGACGTAGAGCATATTATGGTTGCGAAACGTGAAACGCCTTCAGCGCCATTAGAATAGGAGGGGGAGAAGAGATGATGAAGGTTTTAAAAAGAGCAGCTCTTCCTCTTTTGCTCCTTTTTGTTTTTTTATTTGAAAATATGTTTGCTACTATTGTTCCAACAGCAGTTTTTTGGAAAGACAGTATAGCAGCACCTCATTTCTTTATCATTGTGTTATGTTTTGTTACTGTGTACTATAGTCCGGTCCAAGGGATTTATTACGGACTATTATTTGGTTTCTTGTTTGATACCGTATACACAGAACTTGTCGGTATATATATTTTTGCGTATCCAATTTTAGCTTATTTAGTTTATAGTGTGATGAAGATACTACAATTGAATTTATTTATTGTTGCTTCTATCGTACTAGCTAGCATAGTAGCATTAGAGTATTATGTGTATGGATTTTTAACTTTGTTAGGACGTACTCATATGTCGGCGTATGTCTTTTTCACAGATCGTCTCCTGTCTACTTTATTGCTAAATGCAATTTTCTTATTGATAGTTTGTTTCCCACTGAGACGATATTTAGTGCGTCTTTCAAAAGCGATGGAAGAAAAAGAAAAAAGGATTTTCTAATTTTATGTCGAATTGAATCGGTGGGGTGAACTTTAGTGGAAGAAAAAAAGCAACAAAATGTAATAATAAAAGGGACAAAAGACGGAATAACACTTCATTTAGATGATTGTTGTTCATTCTCTGAGTTACTGAAAGAACTGGATGAAAAGCTTTCTACACATTACTATGATGGTGATGGGCGCTCTTTAATTGAAGTGCATGTGAAAGTGGGAAATCGTTATTTAACAGAAGTCCAACAAGAAGAGATTCGTACGTTAATTCGTAATAAAAAGAATCTTGTTGTGGATTCGATTGAAAGTGATGTTATAACGAAAGCGGAAGCAATAGCTTGGAAAGAAGAAACAGAAATTGTCCCTATTTCCAAAATTGTTCGCTCTGGACAAGTTTTACATGTAAAAGGAAATTTATTGTTAATTGGAGATGTTAATCCAGGCGGAACGGTTATCGCTGGGGGGAATATTTTTGTCGTAGGATCATTAAGAGGAATTGCGCATGCTGGGTATTATGGGGATTCGGATGCTGTAATCGCTGCATCTGTTATGAACCCGATGCAACTTCGAATTAGTGATGTGGCAATGCGGGCTCCGGAAGAGAAAGAAGACGGAGCGGAGGCGGCAGAATGTGCGTATATTAATGAGAACAATCACATTGTTGTCGATCGACTGCAACTTCTCACTCATCTTAGACCTAATTTAACAAAGTTAGAAAGGGGAATTGTATAGCTGTGGGAGAGGCAATAGTAATTACATCTGGAAAAGGCGGTGTAGGTAAAACTACAACGTCTGCGAACATTGGTACAGCCCTAGCGTTATCTGGAAAGAAAGTGTGCTTAATTGACACAGATATCGGTCTTCGAAACTTAGACGTAGTAATGGGGCTGGAAAATCGTATTGTATTTGATCTTGTTGATGTCGTTGAAGGGCGTTGTCGTTTACCTCAGGCTCTTATTAAAGATAAACGTTTTGATGATCTTTATTTATTACCTGCAGCACAAACGAGTGATAAATCAGCGGTAACACCTGAACAAATGGATGAATTAATACAAGTATTACGTCAAGATTATGATTACATATTAATTGATTGTCCTGCGGGGATTGAGCAGGGATTTAAAAACGCGGTAGCTGGTGCGGATAAAGCAATCGTTGTTACGACGCCAGAAGTCTCCTCAATGCGCGATGCGGATCGTATTATCGGGCTTTTAGAAAAAGAGGATATTGAACCACCGAAACTTGTTATTAATCGTGTGCGTAGTCATATGCTTCATGAACAGGATATGTTAGATGTTGATGAAATCGTACGTACATTATCAATCGAGCTTCTTGGTGTTGTCGAAGATGATGATGAGGTTATTCGTGCTACAAATACAGGTGAACCTGTAGCGTTGCAACCGAGCGGAAAAGCAGCGTTAGCTTATCGTAATATTGCAAGACGTTTGTTGGGCGAGAATGTCCCATTACAAGCATTTGAACAAGAAAAGGTATCGGTATTTACAAAGGTGAAAAACTTCTTTGGAATCCGTTAAAGGCACTTCGCATATTTGCGGAGTGCTTTCTTTTTTCTTTACACGAATATCTTCCTTTCCTAGCTCATACATATGTACAAACTGTATACAACTGTTTCTATTTAAATTAGCTTAATGAAGGAAAGGAGACAGTATGAAGAATAGACGTGTAGAAGAAATTAAAAAACGGATTGCGAAAAGGAAGGCAGAGCAAGAAAGGATGGAGGAAGAGCAGTATTTCGCTGGAGGGAATTTTGATAATGAAACAGTATTTATTGAGGATGGAGAAAAGGAAATTCATCCTTTATTTCGAAAAGAAGTGTTTTTCTTCAAAGTTTTATTATCAGCAATATTAGTTCTTTCTATCGCTATTTTATATAAGAATGCACCCTCTTCTTTTGACGGTGCTAAAGCTGTTACAGAAAAAGTGATGAAAGAAGAGTTTCAGTTTGCCACTGTAGCGAAATGGTACGAAAAGCAGTTTGGAAAACCTCTCGTATTTTATTCGCCAAATGAGAAAAAAGAAGGAACGATTCAGCAAAAAGATTATGCAATTCCTGCTTCCGGAAAGGTAATGCAGGGGTTTCAAAAAAATGGCCAAGGTGTATTTGTCCAAACAGCTACAAATGCAACTGTTGAGTCAGTAAATGAAGGGCTAGTTGTTTTTGCAGGCAAGAAGGAGGAACTTGGTAATACAGTTCAAATTCAGCATGCAGATGGCACGGAGTCATGGTATGCAAACTTAAATGATATGTCAGTGAAATTATATGATTACGTTTCAAAGAAACAAAAAATTGGGACGGTAAATAATGATGCAAATAATAAAAATGGTAAGTTTTATTTTGCTATAAAAAAGAATGAAAAATTTATTGATCCGATTCAGGTGATTTCGTTTGATTAAATATAGAGACGTTTTAACGAAAATTTCAGTGCATCCGTTGTTTTGGGTTATTATTGTTATTGGTATTTTTACGGCTCGTTTTAAAGAGTTGCTACTGTTGTTTTGTATCGTTCTTATCCATGAACTTGGGCATGCTTTTGCAGCGGCGCATTATAATTGGCGTATTAAAAAGATTGAACTTTTACCGTTTGGTGGTGTAGCTGAGCTCGAGGAACATGGAAATAAATCATTGAAAGAAGAGCTCGTCGTCGTAATTGCAGGACCTATTCAACATATTTGGATGATGGCGGTAGGCTATATGTTATTTGAAGCTGGTTGGCTTCATGCGGATTTATATTATTTCTTTATGTGGAATAATATAATTATTTTAGCGTTTAATTTACTGCCTATTTGGCCGCTTGATGGTGGGAAAGTATTGTTTAACGTATTATCATATCGTTTTCCTTATTTACAGGCACATGAAAAGATGATGAAATTATCATGTGTTTTTTTTAGTGTAATACTAGTGTGGCAGTTACTTTGGAATAGTAACAACATTATGATGTGGGTGCTACTCATATTTTTAGCGGTGTCGTTATATCAAGAGTGGAAACAAAGACGGTATGCCTTTATGCGTTTTTTATTAGAACGTTATTACGGGAACAAAAGAGGAATTGAAAAGATTGCACCTATTGAAGTGCAATCAGAAGATCATTTATATAAGATATTCACAAAATTTCGTAGAGGGTATAAGCACTCTATAATCGTCCGTGGAAAATATAAAGAACATTACACATTGGATGAAAATGAACTGCTCTATGCGTATTTTACTGAAAAACGAACAACTTCATCTGTCGAAGAATTAATCGGTTAGTGTTGACGATAGCACTAACCTTTTATTATTGTAAAAGCAAAGATGATTATAAAGTGAGGAAAGAATTTTGAAAACGTTATATATGAACTACGCTGGATCGGAAAAACGCGTTGCAATTGAAGAGAAGAAAAAAATTGTTGAGTTTTTATGGAAGCGAAATGAAGAACAAGAGATTGTTGGGCATATTTATGTTGGACGTATTGTAAGAACGATTGCTGGAATGAACGCAGCTTTTGTAAATATCGGTTTAGAAAAACATGCGTATCTTTCATACGATGATGTACCGTCTTCTTATCGTATACATGAAGGGCAAGCGGTACTCGTACAAGTTGTGAAAGAGGCAATTGATACGAAAGGACCGAAATTGACAGCGAATATAGAATTTACCGGGAAATATGTCGTTTATATGCCGTATGATGAAATGCGTGCGGTTTCTCGGAAAATAAAAAATAATAAAAGAAGGCAACAACTACTCCAAATTGAAGTAGAAGGGACAGGTGGATACATATTTCGCTCTGCTTCTGAAAAAGGAGAAATTGAAGAAATACAAGCTGAAATGCAAAAGTTACAGCAGTTATATGAAGAGTTAAAAAGAAAAGAGGGGCAAGGAAAGGCACCGTTACTACTTCATCGACCGGCCACCTTTTTAGATCGCGTATTTCAAGAGAATCCAATTGAAACGATTGAAAAGGTAGTTGTAGATACAAGAAGTATAGTAAAAGAATTAGAAGAAAAAATTGGGGAAGAGAAAGTATCTTATTATAATGAAAAATCTTCAATGTTTAGCCATTTTGGAATAGAGCGTGAAATCGAGAAAGCACTTCAAAAAATTGTATGGCTCCCGAATGGTGCTTATTTAATTGTGGAACAAATGGAGACGATGACTGTAATTGATGTGAATACGGGCAAGTTTACTGGAAAACAGAACTTACAAGATACAGTCCTTCGTACAAATGAAGTGGCAGCTGAAGAAATAGCACGTCAATTAAGACTGCGTGATATCGGTGGTATGATATTAATTGATTTCATTAATATGAAAAGAAGAGAAGATAAAGAAAAGATAAGAGAATGTCTCATTGCTGCTATGCAAAATGATCGCACATATACAAGAGTGCTCGGGTTTACAGAGTTAGGGATTTTAGAGATGACACGTAAACGTAAAAAGCATTCTTTACGCGACGTACTACTAGAAGAGTGTGTACCGTGCAAAGCGACGGGTTATGTGATGTCATATGAAACAATTGCGTATGAGTTAGAGAGAGAGTTAATTACATATGGCAATATAGAGGAAGAGGCAGTATTAATTGCTGCACCTAAAGAACTGCAAAAACAATTTTTGCAAAAAGAATTACAAAAAAATATTCCATTTGAAATTTATTTCAAAGATGATATGATCGAAAAGTACGCTATTATTCGTTTTGGAAGTAAAAAAGAAATTATAGAACGGAAAAAATAGTTAGTAGAACTTTCATTGACAACCGTCTATGATTCATGATAACATCTTTATGTTATAGTTTATAGCACCTAAACGGCTATATGCTACAACCGCACAAGACAGGTTCCCTAAAGGCATTTATGTCTACCTCGTTTTTGGCGAGTCTTAGTAATTAAGAGGAGGTGCAAGTATGTACGCAATTATCGAAACAGGTGGAAAACAAATTAAAGTTGAAGCTGGTCAAGCAATCTACATTGAAAAATTAGATGTTGAAGCTGGTGAAACTGTTACTTTTGACAAAGTTCTTTTCGTTGGTGGCGAAAACGTTAAAGTTGGTAGCCCAGTTGTAGAAGGTGCAACAGTTACTGCGAAAGTTGAAAAACAAGGTCGCGCTAAGAAAATTATCGTTTTCAAATACAAAGCGAAAAAGAACAATCGTAAGAAACAAGGTCATCGTCAACCTTACACTAAGCTAGTTGTTGAAGCTATCAACGCTTAATTCTGGTTAACATGATTAAAATTACGATAAGTCGCACGAAATTAGGAAGTATCCAATCATTTAAAATGACTGGACATGCCGATTATGCGCCACATGGACAAGATCTTGTCTGTGCTGGAACTACAGCGGTTGTGTTTGGTTCTATAAATGCAGTGGAAGAACTTTGTGATGTGCAGGCAACTATTGAACTCGGAAGTGATGGCGGATTCTTAACGTATGAATTGCCTAATGATTTAGACGTTCATACAATGGAAAAAGCACAGATACTTTTAGAAGGATTGGTTGTTTCGCTTAAGACGATCGAACTTGATTACGGAAAATATATCCGTTTAATAGAAAAAGTGCAGGAGGTGTAACGTATGTTAAGATTAGATCTTCAGTTTTTCGCATCTAAGAAAGGTGTAGGTAGTACAAAGAACGGTCGTGACTCTCAGTCAAAACGTCTTGGTGCTAAACGCGCAGATGGTCAAACGGTTTCAGGTGGTTCAATTCTTTACCGTCAACGCGGTACAAAAATTTATCCAGGTGTTAACGTTGGTCGTGGTGGCGATGACACTTTATACGCGAAAGTTGACGGCGTAGTACGCTTCGAGCGTCTTGGCCGTGACCGCAAACAAGTGAGCGTATATCCTGTTGCTCAAGAAGCATAAGAACTCACGGAAAACTCTAACCTGAGTGCAGGTTAGAGTTTTTCTATATTAAGGGGTATCTAAATGAATGAAAAATGGACAATTATAGATGCATTGCGCCATTCAAGACATGATTGGCTCAATCGTATGCAGATGGTGAAAGGAAACCTTTCCCTTGGAAAAGTGGAAGAAATTCATAGTCTCATCGATCGTTTTGTCCAAGAAGCGAGACAAGAATCCAATCTGATGGGGCTATCAATGCCTTTATTTTCAGAGTGGATTTTAACATATAATTGGAAACAGCAGCCGTGCTTATTGGAGTACGAAGTATTAGGGAAATTACATAACTTATCTCACTTGGATGAGACTGTATGTACATGGACGAATCAATTTTTCTCAATGCTTCAGCATAGTTTAGACGTATATGTTGAAAATTATGTTTGTATCACAATTGAATGTGACGCGGAGAATGCTCGTTTCTTTTTTGATTTTCGTGGTAAGCTAACGAGTGTAGAAGAACTACAGAATTGGCTTGCGAACCAAAACAATAAATGGTATTCCATTTCTTATACAGTGCGAGACGAAGAAGTCTCAGTTATATTACAACCAATTGAAAAAAGTGTGGTGAAATAATGTTTGTAGATCAGGTCAAGATATATGTAAAAGGCGGCGACGGTGGTAACGGAATGGTTGCGTATCGTCGTGAGAAGTATGTTCCAAAAGGTGGCCCAGCAGGTGGCGACGGTGGTAAAGGTGCAGATGTTGTTTTCGTTGTTGAGGAAGGCTTACGTACATTAATGGACTTCCGCTACCAACGTCATTTCAAAGCTGATCGCGGTCAGCACGGAATGAGTAAAGGGCAGCACGGACGTAAATCTGAAGACTTACTTGTAAAGGTTCCACCAGGAACAGTAGTAAAAGATGAAAAAACTGGTCAAATTCTTGCCGATTTAGTAACGCATGGACAAACTGCTGTAATTGCAAAAGGTGGCCGCGGTGGCCGTGGTAACTCACGTTTCGCAACAGCTACGAATCCAGCGCCAGAAATCGCTGAGAACGGGGAACCAGGTCAAGAGCGTGATGTCATTCTAGAACTTAAAGTACTAGCAGACGTTGGACTTGTTGGATTCCCAAGTGTAGGTAAATCTACATTATTATCTGTCGTATCATCAGCACGTCCGAAAATTGCAGAGTATCACTTCACAACAATCGTTCCAAATCTTGGTGTTGTTGAAACTGGTGATAACCGCAGCTTCGTTATGGCTGACCTTCCTGGACTAATTGAAGGGGCACATGCTGGCGTCGGACTTGGACACCAATTCTTACGTCATATCGAGCGTACACGTGTAATCGTGCATGTTGTTGATATGTCTGGTTTAGAAGGCCGTGATCCATATGAAGATTACGTAACGATTAATAATGAATTAAAAGAATACAATCTTCGCTTAACAGAGCGTCCACAAGTTGTTGTTGCAAACAAAATGGATATGCCAGATGCAGAAGAAAACTTACAAGCATTTAAAGAGAAAGTGGGGGACGAAGTAAAAATCTTCCCGATCTCAGCTGTAACGAAACAAGGGGTTCGTGACTTACTGTTTGAAGTAGCGAACTTAATAGAAACAACCCCAGAATTCCCAATACATGAAGTAGCGGATGAGTCTGACACAAGTGTAATGTATAAATTTGATACTGAAGGTGTTAAATTTGAAATTACACGTGAAAGTGACGGCACGTTTGTTATCTCTGGTTACGATATTGAGAAGACATTCAAAATGACAGACTTCTCACGTGATGAATCTATACGTCGTTTCGCTCGCCAAATGCGCGGAATGGGTATCGATGAAGCGCTTCGTGCACGTGGTGCAAAAGACGGAGATATTGTAAAAATTCTTGAATATGAATTTGAATTTATCGACTAAGACTGCCGAAATATGGCAGTCTTTTTTTATCCCACTTTAATGGGCAGTAAGGCCCCCACCTCAAAATGCAGCGAAAGCAAAGAAGTTAGGAGGGGGATCAACTGCCCATAAAAGTCCGATTGGTGAGGGCTGATAATCAGTGGGGGATGAAGAAAACCCCTACTGATTAAAGTTTCACTTTATATCTTAAAAGTCTGATTTAAACAGGAAAAAATCCCCACTAATTAAATTTTCAATTTATAATAAAAAGAGGAGTGGTTTTAGAAGAATTTTTTATGGGGAGAAAATGAACATGTATAAAATATTAATTGTAGAAGATGACGAGAAAATCGCGGGGATATTAGAGGAGCATTTAGAAAGGTATGGCTATCAGTCATTTAGAGCAAGTGATTTACGGCATATAAAAGATGAGTTCGTAAAAGTAAATCCACATCTCGTGTTACTAGATATTAATTTACCGTATTTTGATGGTTTCTATTGGTGTCGCCAAATCCGCACGGTATCGAATGCACCAATTATTTTTGTGTCTGCAAGAACAGGAGAAATGGATCAAGTGATGGCAATTGAAAATGGTGGAGATGATTACATTACGAAGCCATTCCATTTAGATATTGTAATGGCTAAGGTGAAAAGTGCACTTCGGCGTGGGTATGGTGAATATGCTTCTGCGGCAGAAAGTGATTGTTTAGGTGTAAATGGACTGTTGTTATTTCCGTCCCAACATGTTGTTGAGTGGCAAGGGCAACAAACAGAACTGACAAAAAATGAATTTTATTTATTAGAGTGTTTAATGAAACAAGCAAATCAATATGTAACGCGAGAAGAACTGTTAGAGGCCCTCTGGGATGAAGTAGCTTTTGTCGATGATAATACATTAACCGTAAATGTAAAACGTGTAAGGAAGAAACTAGAGGAGCTAGGCATTAAAAATGCAATTGTAACGAAACGTGGATATGGTTATGCGCTTCTTACAGAGTGGGGCGAAGGGCATGAAGGTTAAAAATTACCTCATGGACCGCTTTTCTTTACTTCTTTCTTATATTGTTAGCCTCTGTTTATTTGGTCTCGTTTTGCAGTTGCAAAATCTTTTGGACAAAAGATTAATTGACTGGAGTACGTGGTTATATGGACTCTTATTAGGGACAGTTGTATTTACTGTATACCTCATTTACGATTATCGAAAACGGAGTGTGTTTTTAAAGAGCATCGAAAAGTACGTTACTGGCGGAAATACATTACATGACTCACTACTTATTGATACTTCTTATACGTCAGAGCAAGAGATGGTCGTTGAATCGTTTACGTTATTAAGACAGCAATATATGAATGAAGTTCATAAACAACATGCGAAAGAGCAACAGCAAATGATATTTATGAACCAATGGATTCATCAAATGAAAACACCAGTATCGGTTATAGAACTGCTATTGCAGAAGTTTGGCAAAGAGCATCGTGAAGCAAGAGCGACAGTTGAAAGTATTCGTGAAGAAAATAACCGCATACTAAATGGTTTAGATTTAGCGTTACATATGGCAAGATTAGAGCAGTTTGCGAAAGATTATAAAGTAGAAGTAGTAAATGTGATAGATATCATTCGAGGTATTATTAATGAAAATCGAAAATCTTTCATTCAATCGTCTGTATTCCCGAAAGTAATGTTTGAGGAAGATACTTGTATGGTTGCATCTGATAGAAAATGGCTCAGCATTGCTATAGGGCAAATTGTAGTAAATGCAATTAAGTATACGAAAATTTCAGAAGTAGAGAAAAAGGAAATTCAATTTCAGATTGAAGAGAAAGATCAAAAGGTGTTATTACATATTAAGGACAATGGAATCGGTATTCCAGAGCAAGATGTAAAGCGTATATTTGATCCATTCTTTACGGGGATAAATGGCCGTAAAACAAGAGAAGCGACCGGGATGGGCTTATATATTACGAAGGAAATTTGCGATAATTTACATCACGGTATTTATGTACAATCGGCTGAAGGGGAAGGGACAACGTTCACGTTCCAATTTGCAAAAGATGAAGAATATCATACATTAATGAGAAAAATGACAAAACTGTAAGATAACAAAGCGTTTTGTAAGGGAAATCACTCGTTTCTTTTTCTTATTTTTCTTATAGTAAATGTAAGAAGAAAACACATAGGGGGATTAGAAATGAGTGTTCTGGAAGTAAAAGGATTAACGAAAGTGTATCAATCAAAAGGTTCAGTAGCGACGACTGCTTTAAATGATATAAATTTTAAAATAGAAGAAGGCGAATTTGTAGGGATTATGGGTCCTTCAGGGAGCGGGAAAACAACGCTTTTAAATTTATTAGCAACAATTGATAAGCAAACTTCAGGTCATGTGCTTGTAAATGGGGAAGAAATTAATCAAATGCGTGCTGCAAAATTAGCGGAGTTTCGCCGTACACATTTAGGATTCATCTTCCAAGATTTTAACTTACTTGATACGTTATCAATTAAAGAAAATATCATTTTGCCGCTTGTCATGGCGAAGAAATCTGTAAATGAGATCGATGCAAAAGTGCTTGAGATTGCAAAGTTTTTAAATATCGAAGAAATTTTAAATAAAAAAGTATATGAAGTATCAGGCGGGCAACAACAACGTGCAGCAGCTGCGAGAGCGATCATTCATGAACCGACTTTAATTTTAGCGGATGAGCCAACTGGAAACTTAGATTCAAAGTCAGCAAAATCATTAATGAGTGCGTTACAAGACTTACATGAACAAAAGAAAGTGACAATTGCAATGGTAACACATGATCCAGTAGCGGCGAGTTATTGCGAACGTATTCTATTCATTCGCGACGGAGAAATTTTCTCAGAAATACATAAAGGAAGAACGAAACAAGCCTTTTTCCAAGAAATTCTGGACGTACTTGCGATGCTAGGAGGAGAATATCATGAACTTTCGCCAGCTCGCGCTTAGTAATGTAAAAGGAAATTGGCGTAATTATAAAGCGTTTCTTATAAGTAGTTGTTTGTCGATAGTCGTATTTTTCATGTATGCTTCCTTCATTTATCATCCAGATGTCGTAAGCGGTAATATTAGTATGAGGGAGATGATTTCAAAAGGATTAGAATCAATGAATTATATTGTAGTCATCTTCTCAGCACTCTTTATTTTATATGCAAATTCAACATTTTTACGTGCAAGGAAAAAAGAGTTTGGTCTACTAACATTAATAGGTGGAACGAAATCACAACTTGGCCGAATGATTATATTAGAACAGCTTATGTTAGGTAGTATTGCCATTGTAGTAGGTATTGGGCTTGGTATGCTTTGTTCAAAATTATTCTTCCAAGCATTAAGTGTAATATTGAAAATGGATAAAACACTTCCACTCGTATGGAATAGTAAAGCAGTTTTGATTACAGCGGGTGTATACTTTGTTCTGTTTTTAATCTTATCATTGTTTAGCGTTTGGACAGTAGGACGCTTGCAAATTATTGATTTATTAAGAGAAGCAAGAAAACAAAAAATAGAACCTTTTGCATTTACATCGTTATGTGTAGTTGGTGTAGGATGTATTATTGCTGCGTATGTCCTTTGTTTCCAAGTAACAATTATGAATTTTATCATTCTTTTTTTACCGATTGTAGGGCTGACGATAGGCGGAACTTATTTGCTGTTTACACAAGGTAGTACAGTTGTATTAAAGGCGTTACAAAAACGAAAACAATCTTTTTATACGTACCCAAATATGTTTGTACTTAGCAATCTTATTTATAAAATGAAAGATAATGCTCGTTTTCTATTTGTCATTTCTATCATTACGGCGGTCGTATCTTCAGCAGTTGGTACACTGTATGTATATTTTGAAAATATGAGTGCGAAAACGGTAGAGCTTACGCCGCATGCTATTTCATATGAGGAAAAGGGGCTAAATACGCATAGTCTTATTAATGAAGAAAAAGTACAAGAGATTGTAAAAAGAAATGGGTTTGAAGATGCACGAAAAGTAACCTACGTAAAACTACCTGCAACACAGAAAATAATGTTGTTTAACAGTGAACGTGAAGTACCAATGGCGATTATTTCAGAAAAAGAATATAACGCGGAAGTGCGTAAACAAAAGAAAGAGCAAATTACAGAGGTTCATAATGCACCAGGTAGCGCGACGATGGTTATGGTTGATGCGGCAAATGAACTTATGGAAATAGATCGTACGAAACCGTATGAATTTAAGATTAACGGACAAAAGCAGTCTGTTCGATTAAATGATCCAACGTCATATTCTGTTTTTAACGATAGCGAATATCTTATTGTGAATGATCAAGACTTTGAGAAATATGCAAAGCTTGTACCGGACGAAGAAAAGACGAAATATTATGGTTATTATATTGAAGATTGGAAAAATACCGAAGATCTTGTGCTAGATTTGAAAAAGGAAATTGCACCAGAAAAGCAAGGTGAATTGAGAAACTCAGTGTTTGCTTATAAAGATATAAGGGAAGGTGGAGCAATTACAATGTTTATTGGCTTCTTTGTAGCTGTACTGTTCTTCTTCTTCGCTTGTAGTATGACATACTTTAAATGGTTTAACGATAAAGAGCAAGATCGTATTCAATTTAAGTCGTTAAAGAGAATCGGTATGACAGATAAAGAAATTCGTAAAATTGCAATTCGACAAATGGGTGTTATCTTCTTTATCCCAATTTTAATTGGTGCCATTCATAGTGGATTTGCTCTTCATACGCTAGGAAAAATGCTTTATCTCGATTTATGGAAATCAGGTGCGATTGTAATTGGAGCATACATTGTTGCTTCTGCGATTTACTTTATAATCGCGCAAAGAGGATATTTGAAACATGTGCAAAGCTAGAGAAATCTCTAGCTTTTTGCCTATGTAGTAAGTTATAGGAGGACGATAGATGAACATTCGGCAACTAGCGCTGCAAAATATAAAAGGAAATTGGCGTAATTATAAAGTGTTTTTCTTAAGTAGTTGTTTTGCGATATTTGCGTCTTTTGCATACATGTCTGTCATTGTGCATCCGTATATGCAGGAGACGATGTGGTATCAAAACGTACGCTGGGGACTTATTATATGTAATGTTATAATCATTTCTTTTTTCGTCATATTTATTTTGTACTCTACTTCTATTTTCATAGAGGCACGTAAGAAAGAATTAGGATTATACATGTTAATGGGAGCAACGAAATCTAACGTAATAGGAGTGATTATGACCGAGCAAATATTGATCGGCGTATTTGCTAATATTTTCGGTATTGGGCTTGGCATGATCTTTTTAAAGCTCTTCTTCATGGTGTTTAGTATGTTACTGGGGCTTCCGAAAGAACTCCCTGTCATATTTGATGTGAGAGCGATTGGGGGAACGTTTATTGCGTATATGGTCGTATTTGTTTTCTTATCCTTTATAAGTGCTTTACGTATATGGAATATAAAAATCATTCGGTTATTGAAAGAATTTCGAGCAGATAAAAAAGAGAAGAAAACATCAATGTGGATTTGCATATTAGGATTTATTTGTTTAGGGATAGGATATGCGTTAGCGTTACAAGCGACCATACGAACGATAGCGTTCTATTTTTTCCCTGTGTCTATACTTGTCTCTTTTGGAACATATTTTTCTTTTACACACGGCACTGCTCAAATATTAGAAATAATAAAACGAAATAAAAAGATTATGTATACATATCCGTATTTATTTATAGTGAATCAATTATCACATCGTATGAAGGAAAATGGTCGCTTTTTCTTTCTAATGTCAATGGCAACGACGTTTGTAGTTACGGCAACAGGTACGGTGTTCTTATATTTTTCTAGCATGCAAGATATGTGGCGAACTGGAGGGGTACACTCGTTTTCGTACATAGAAAAAGGTATTTCTACTCATGAAGTCTTTGAGGAAGGTGCGGTTGAAAAATTACTGCATCAATATGAGTATGATGATTTTCAATATATAAGTTTTGTTGGAGTGTATGCATCCTTTCAATCTAATAAGGGAGAAACAACAATAGTACCGCTTATAAAAGAAAGTGAATATAACCAAGAAGCGAGGAAACAAAAACAGAAAACGTATCGTCCTAAAAAAGGTACAGTGACACTCGTTTATTATAATAAATACAATAATTCGAATGTATATAATCAAAAAGAGATTCAATTGCAAGTAATGAATCAACTATATCAATTCGTATTTAACGGTCAGAAAGAAGGGGTTCAATTTAACCATCATCCTTCGTACATTAATGGTTTGTTCTTCGTTATGAATGATGAAGATTTTGATAGTATAGCAAATCAGGTTCCTGATTCTGAAAAAATGATATATAGAGGCTACACATTACCAAATATCGAAAAGACGAAAAAATTAAATGAAGATTTACGGAAACATATGAAACAAGATAATAATAATGCATTTCGAAGCAATATGGAGTTATATGTAAATATGAAAGAAGGCGGCGATATTACTCTATTTGTAGGCTCATTTATTAGTATATTATTCTTTCTTACTTCATGTAGTATCGTGTATTTTAAATGGTTCCATAATATTGCATCGGACCGAAAGCAGTATGGTGCACTATCTAAACTTGGAATGACAAAGGAAGAAGTATGGAAAATTTCTCGTTGGCAATTATGTATGCTATTTTTTGCGCCAATTATAGTAGGGAGTATGCATAGTGCAGTTGCGTTATATACGTTTCATAATACGCTTTTTATGGATGGATCATTAAGAAAAGTAGGTTTGTTCATTCTGTTTTATATCGCAGCATGTATCATTTATTTCTTCTTCGCTCAAAGAGAATATAAGAAACATTTAGACTAGCGAAAGTTAGTCTTTTTTTAATATTCGAAATTTACATAGAAGAATATAAAAAAGTATGGTATAACAGTAAGAAAATGAAAAAGAGGGGAAAAGACGATGATTCGAGTAGGATATTTAGGACCAGAAGCAACATTTACAAATATGGCGGTGAGTCGTTTTTTTCCGGAAGCCGAGCATGTGCCGTATCGAACGATTCCGGATTGTATGGATGCAGCTGCAAATGGAAATGTAGATTATGCAGTGGTACCACTAGAAAATGCCATAGAAGGCTCAGTGAATATAACAGTTGATTACCTCGTACATGAGCAACCGCTTTCTATTGTAGGAGAAATTACAGTACCCATTCAGCAGCACCTACTTGTACATCCGCAGTATGCAGAAGTGTGGGAAGAAGTATATGCAGTGCATTCTCATCCACACGCTATTGCGCAATGTCATAAATTTTTAAATGAAGAGTTAAAAGGGGTAACTGTCCGAGATATGACATCAACAAGTGCAGCTGCGCAATATGTGAAAGAACATCCTGAAGAAAAAATTGCTGCCATTGCAAATGAAGCAGCTGCAGAAAAATATGGATTAACGATCGTAAGACGTAGCATTCATACGCATAAAAATAATCATACACGCTTCCTCGTGCTCCATAAGAAAAAGAAAGCAATACTCCCAAATAATGGAGAAAATCGAGGAGAGAAAACGACGCTTATGATAACGTTACCCGCTGATTATGCAGGAGCGCTATATCAAGTGTTATCAGCTTTCGCATGGAGAAAATTAAACTTATCAAAAATCGAATCGCGTCCAATGAAAACAGGTCTTGGAAATTACTTTTTCTTAATCGATGTCGATAAAGCATACGATGATGTATTATTGCCAGGCGTAACGATGGAACTTGAAGCACTTGGTTTTTCTGTTACTGTGCTGGGAAGTTATTCTTCTTATTGGTTGTAAGGGGAAACTAGGTTATACCGTGTGATAGATAAATAAAATCCCACCTAATAAATGGTGGGATTTTATTTATCCCGCTTTAATGGGCAGTAAGACCCCCACCTCAAAATTCAGCGAAAGAAAAGAAGTTAGGCGGGGGATCAACTGCCCATAAAAGTCCGATTGGTTCAACTAATAATCAGTGGGGATGAAGAAAACCCCCACTGATTAAAGTTTCACTTTATTTTAACTTTGCAAGACGCTCTTCTAACTGACCACGCCAAACATCGGCTAGTTCTGGAACAGCAAGAATCTTTTTAATGCCATCTTTATCTTTTCTATTATGAAAATAAATTTCGTTAGAGAACAATACAGAAACATTGCTCGGTTGACGTTCTAGTAATGTGATTTTTGAATCTTTACGCACAGTACCTTCTTGAAGAACGCGGCATAGGTAGCCAGTAAATCCAGTTGCTACAATGCGCGGCAGTATGCCAGTGATGCCAAGACGTTTTGAAATTGTGCTACAAGGTACTCGGGCTTGCGTCACTTGAATGATTGCTTCACCTAGTTGATATGTATCTCCGATGCAAACTTCACGCTCTAACATATTTGTTACGGTAATATTTTCGCCAAATGCGGAAGCTGGAAGTGTTGTTTGGAATTCTTTTTCCCATAGTGCGTAATGCTCGTGTGAGTACACACAAACTGCGCGATCAGGTCCACCGTGGTGTTTTAAATCTGCTACATCATCGCCAAGGAAGCCATCTTTTGATAGGAAAGCTTCTTCGGTAAGTTCTTTACATATACCAGTAATCATTTCTTTATCTTCGCTATATTTCATTTGTTTCGGCTTGCCAATGCTAAAGTGAACGAGTTCAATTCCCATATTTGATCTCCTTTACGATTGATTACAATATTATAGCATTAAAAAAGCACAGAGAATGATAAAATCTCTGTGCTTTACATTAATAAACGAGAAATCCTGCTTTATCTAGTGCCTCGCAAGCTGCATCTAACTTTTCTTTTGAATCTGCCTCAATTGTATGTAAGTGAATACCATCCGTTAGTTGCGAAAGATAGGAAGCATTTGTGTTTTCGATTTTTTGTAAATATTGCTCTACATCAAAGCGATTACTTACCATGATGGACGCTGTTAAGTCACCGTATACAGGATGTTCAACTTTTACATCTTTAATTGTAATGCCGTGGTCAACAAGCAGTGTAAGTTCTTGACGTACTTCTGCTGGCTTATGTTGGCATACAATGACGCGTTCGAAAGCTTGTTGTTTTTCTTGTGGTTTTAAATATAAATAGCCTTGGGCAGTTGCAATAATTGGTTCGTTTCTTGCTTTAAGTAAGGAAATATCTTGGACGATCACTTGCCTACTTACGTTTGTCTTCTTCGATAGTTCATTTCCAGATAACGGCTCATTTGCAGCGAGAAGCCACTGAAGGATAAGCTGTCGTCTTTCTTCACCTAAAATTTTTTTTTGGTCATTTTGTTTCATTATGATTTAACACCTCTATAAAATTGATTTCCAATTGTGTGTAGTGCATGAATAGTAGTATCAATTTGATCTTTCGTTGTTTGTTGCCCGAAAGAGAAGCGGACATATTGTTTTGCCTCTTCATACGTTTTTCCAATTGCAAGCATTGTTTTCGAAGGTTCTTGTTTACCGACTTGACAAGCACTTCCGGTAGAAATGGCAATACCGCGGCGATTACATTCTAGCATTGTATATTGACCTTCTATTCCTTTTATTGTAACCCCAATAATATGTGGTAAACAAGAAGTAGAATGACCTTCTACTTCAATTTCTAGAGGAAGTGCTTGTAATCCCTCCAAAAAGTGGGATCGTAACTCTTTAAAACGTAAGCTTTCTTCCTGTTGATTTTTTAATATATTCTCAGCAGCTGTTAAAAAAGATGCGATGCCAGGAACGTTTACTGTGCCTGGACGAAATCCTTTTTCATGAGAAGTCCCCGGGAATATTTGTGTCCAGCGAACTTGCGGATTTATATAGCAAGCGCCAACACCCTTCGGTCCGTATATTTTATGTGCTGAAACAGAAAGACTATCAATCCCCATCTCAAAAACATTGATAGGAAGTTTACCAAATGTTTGCACACAATCTGAATGAAATAAAACGTTATATTTTTTTAAAAGTGCCCCAATCTCTGCGATGTTTTGAATGGTTCCAATTTCAGAGTTTCCGTGCTGTATACTTGCTAGAACAGTATTCTCTGTAATAGCTGTTTCTAAATCATCTAAATGAATTAGCCCATCTGTATCAACAGGAATTTCAGTAATTGTATACCCCTCTGATTGTAAGGATTGAAAATAACTTCGAATGGATGCATGTTCCATAGGTGTCGTAATAATATGCTTCTTATTTCGGGCATTTAGAAGAGATTGAATCGCAAGATAGTTAGATTCCGAGCCACCGCTTGTGAAGAATATCCCTTGTTCTTTTCCACCAATCATGTCAGCGAATGTTTTTCTGCAAACTTGTAATAAAGAAGAAGCTGTTCCCCCAATGTCATGTAAACTTTGCTCATTTCCAAAGTATTGCGATGCTGCTTTCATATATGTTTGTAATGCTTCCGCGCTCATAGGTGTAGTAGCTGCATAGTCAAGATATATCATCATGTAAGTTCCTCTCTCTAGTAAGAGTTACATTTCTAGTATTTTTTAAATGGTAGTGAAAATAAGAATTATAAAAAAAACTCTTGTCATTATTTTAAAACTATGTAAATATAGGTGTCAAGACAGTTGAAAAGTGTAAAGTAGGAGGCAACAATTATGCCAAGTGCAGATGTCTTAATTATTGGAAGTGGCGTTGCGGCACTTCGTGTTGCGAAAGAGATTTGTCACGAAAAGAATGTGATTATTATCACAAAGAAAACGACCCGTAATAATAATACATATTTAGCGCAAGGTGGAATTGCCGCAGCGGTTGCTACATATGACAATCCAAATGATCATTTTGAAGATACGTTAGTAGCAGGGTGTCATTATAACAATGAAGATGTGGTCCGTTATTTAGTCGAGGAAGGACCGAAAGAAATGAATCATCTCATTGAAAATGGAATGAAATTTGATGGGGATGAAACGGGCCCTCATCTTGGAAAAGAAGGTGCACATCGAAAGCGTCGTATTTTACATGCAGGCGGCGATGCAACAGGGAAGAATTTATTAGAGCATTTCATTCAAGAAGTAGTTCCGCACGTTACGGTAGTGGAACAGGAAATGGTGCTTGATTTTATTATAGAAAATGATAAATGTGCGGGAGTTTTAACGCGAAATAGTGACGGGAAACTGAACCGTTACGTTGCAGATTATACAGTGTTAGCAACAGGTGGGATTGGAGGTTTATACGCCTATACTTCTAACGATACGACAATTACGGGTGATGGACTTGCGATGGTGTACCGCGCAGGCGGAGAGCTTGTCGATTTAGAGTTTGTACAATTTCATCCAACAATGTTATACGCGGACGGGCGATGCTGTGGCCTCGTTTCTGAAGCTGTCCGTGGTGAAGGAGCTGTCCTTATAAATGGAAAAGGGCAGCGTTTTATGATGGATATACACCAAGATCACGATCTCGCTCCGCGTGATGTAGTGGCAAGAGCGATTCATGAACAGCTTTTGTCGGGTGAAAACGTGTATTTGAACATTGAGTCTATCCAAAATTTCGAAGAACGTTTTCCAACTGTATCATCATTGTGTAAAAAGAATGGTGTTGATATAACTGAAAAACGCATTCCGGTCGTACCTGGTGCTCATTTTCATATGGGCGGCGTAAAAACGAACTGTAATGGAGAGACGTCCATTCCAAATTTATATGCAGTCGGTGAAGTAGCTTGTAACGGTGTTCATGGAGCAAATAGATTAGCAAGTAATTCGTTATTAGAAGGTCTTGTGTTTGGAAAAAGAATAGGACAGCACCTTTTAACGAAAGTGACAAAAGACAGATTGAACAACTTTGGTGAGAAGGAAAAGAAGTTTATCGTTCTGAATCATTTGCCGGCGAAAGAAGAAATACAAGAATGCATGATGAAATACGTTGGGATTGTGCGAACAGAACAAAATTTATCTTATGCAAAGAGATGGCTTAGTAAGTACGGTGTTCGAAATATGATTTTACAACATGATGCTCTTACGAATGAAGAAATAACGATTATTAATATGTTAACAGTGTGTGAGCTTATCGTCGTATCAGCTTTGCAAAGAGAAGAAAGTATTGGTGGCCATTATCGAAGTGATTATCCACATAGAAATAGCGTGAAAAAAGAAATCGTTCGAGTTAAAAGAAAACTACAACTTGTGTAATGAGAGGAAGAGGGGCTTTATGAATACGATAAAGGTTAAAGAAGCATTAAATCGATTTTTTCTAGAAGATATAGGAGAAAGAGATGTAACATCTCAGCTTATTTTTCCAGAGAATTTACTTTCAAAAGGAACATTTCTTGCGAAGGATACAGGGGTCTTCGCGGGACGTTTAGTCATTGAAGAAGGATTTAAATTAATTGATGAGAGAATTGAAGTGGAGCTTCATAAAAAAGATGGAGATTTTGTAGAAAAGGGAGAAATAATAGCAACTGCGCAAGGACCAATTGCTTCGTTATTAACGGCAGAGCGCGTTATATTAAACGTTATTCAGCGTATGAGCGGGATAGCTACAATGACATATGAGGCTGTTCGTGCCTTAGATAGTAGCCATACACGTATTTGTGATACGCGAAAAACAATGCCTGGGCTACGTATGTTTGATAAGTATGCGGTCGTGTGCGGAGGCGGATTTAATCACCGTTTCGGTTTGTATGATGGTGTCATGATTAAAGACAATCATATTGCTTTTGCTGGCTCTATTATGAAAGCTGTTACATCAGTGAAAGAAAAATTAGGACATATGGTGAAAGTAGAAGTGGAAACAGAAACAGAGGAGCAAGTGAAAGAAGCAGTAGCTGCTGGTGCGGATATTATTATGTTTGATAACCGTACACCAGATGAGATTCGAGAGTTTTCAAAGATTGTACCAAGTGCCATCGTTACGGAAGCATCAGGAGGCATTACAATTGAAGATTTATCGAAATACGGAAAAACGGGGGTAGATTATATTTCACTTGGAGCGTTAACACATTCAGTGAAAGCACTTGATATTAGTTTCAACATAGAGGCGTAAGGAAAGTGGCTTAGAGGGGGAGAAAGGGATATGAGTATTTTAGAAAAAGTGCAACCGATTGAAACGATGTTACCAGAGTGTTATTACACGATGACAACAGAAGATATGGAGAAGCGTGTTCGTGAAATTAAAGAAAAAATGGGGGAAACACTATTTATTCCAGGACACCATTACCAAAAAGATGAAGTGGTACAATTTTCTGATGCAGCAGGAGATTCACTTCAGCTTGCGCAAGTAGCAGCGAGCAATAAAGAAGCAAAATATATTGTATTTTGCGGTGTACACTTTATGGCAGAAACAGCAGATATGTTAACGACAGATGATCAAATCGTTATTTTGCCAGATATGCGTGCAGGTTGTTCGATGGCAGATATGGCAGATATCGAACAAACAGAAAGAGCGTGGAAAGAGCTCACAAAATTATTTGGAGATACGATGATTCCGTTAACGTATGTTAACTCTACAGCTGCAATTAAAGCGTTTTGCGGTCGTAATGGCGGAGCGACAGTAACTTCTTCTAATGCAAAACAAATGGTATCTTGGGCGTTTACACAAAAAGAGCGCCTTGTCTTTTTACCGGACCAACATTTAGGAAGGAATACAGCGTACGATTTAGGTATCCCGCTAGATAAAATGGCAGTATGGGACCCGCATACAGATTCATTAGAGTACGATGGAGATATAGAAGAAATTCAAGTGATTTTATGGAAAGGACATTGTTCTGTTCATCAAAACTTTACAGTGAAAAACATTGAGAACGTACGGAAAAATCATCCGGACATGAACATTATTGTACATCCGGAATGTTGCTACGAAGTTGTAGCTGCTTCGGATTATGCTGGTTCAACGAAATATATTATTGATATGATTGAATCGGCTCCATCTGGAAGTAAATGGGCGATTGGTACAGAAATGAATTTAGTGAACCGAATTATTCAACAACATCCAGATAAAGAAATTGTTTCACTTAATCCATTTATGTGTCCGTGTTTAACGATGAACCGAATTGATCTGCCGCACTTATTATGGGCACTTGAAATGATAGAAAGAGGAGAAGTAATTAACGTTATTAGCGTCGATAAACAAGTAACTGAAGAAGCAGTTCTTGCATTAAATCGTATGTTAGAGCGTGTGTAAAGCAGCGGATTCCCGTTGCTTTTTTTCGTACATATAATCATAACGAGAACGAAATGGGCATACATTGTTTTGAAGAAATCATTGCGATTTTCTTATGCTTATTCCACTTCTAATGATATTAAAAATCGAAGAAGTGATACAAGTGAAAAGAAGGTAACGTTATTTAGAAAGGGTTACTTCGTGAGATTTGTTACTTATAGATAAGTTATACAGGAGGGGGAAAATTTGAAAATTCATATCGTGCAAAAAGGGGATACCCTTTGGAAAATTGCGAAAAAGTACGGAGTGGATTTTGATACGTTGAAAAAAACAAATACACAACTTAGCAATCCAGATTTAATTATGCCAGGTATGAAAATTAAAGTGCCATCAAGCAGCGTTCATGTAAAACAACATGCTGGAGCGGGTTCAGCACCTCCAAAACAATACGTAAAAGAAGTGCAACAAAAAGAATTTGCAGCAACGCCAACGCCGCTTGGAATAGAAGATGAGGAAGAAGTTACGTATCAATCGGCACCAATTACGCAGCAACCTGCTATGCAACAAACACAGAAGGAAATGCAAGTGAAGCCGCAAAAAGAGGTACAGGTAAAACCACAGAAGGAAATGCAAGTGAAACCACAAAAAGAAGTACAGGTAAAACCACAGAAGGAAATACAAGTAAAACCGCAAAAAGAAGTGCAAAAAGAAAAGCCAATTCAAATAGAAAAACCAGTTGAAAAACCGTCTGTTATTCAAAAACCACCTGTTATAGAAAAACAAAAACCAGCGGAGAAAGAAAACACGAAATTCTCGGTAAATGTATTACCACAGCCGCCACAACCACCAATAAAAGCGAAAAAAGAATATAAAATTTCAGATGTAATTAAAAAGGGAAGCGAGTTAATTGCTCCTCAAATTAATAAGATGAAACCTAATAACGTCATTTCTCCGCAAACGAAAAAAAATAATATCGTATCACCGCAAGTAAAGAAAGAAAATGTAGGGAACATCGTATCACCGCAAGTAAAGAAAGAAAATGTAGGGAACATCGTATCACCGCAAGTGAAGAAAGAAAATGTAGGGAATATCGTATCACCGCAAGTGAAAAAAGAAAATGTAGGGAATATCGTATCACCGCAAGTGAAAAAAGAAAATGTAGGGAATATCGTATCACCGCAAGTAAAGAAAGAAAATGTAGGGAATATCGTATCACCGCAAGTAAAAAAAGAAAATGTAGGGAATATCGTGTCACCAAATGTATCGAAAGAAAATGTAGTGATTCCGCAAGTAATACCGCCAAATATTCAAGTACCAAACATAATGCCAATCATGGACAATAACCAACCACCGAATATAATGCCAATCATGGATAACAACCAACCACCAAATATAATGCCAATTATGGATAACAATCAACCACCAAATATGATGCCAATTATGGATAATAACCCAATACCAAACATGATGCCGATGATGGATAACAATCAAATGCCAAATATGATGCCGATGATGGATAACAACCAAATGCCAAATATGATGCCGATGATAGATAACAACCAAATGCCAAATATGATGCCGATGATAGATAACAACCAAATGCCAAATATGATGCCGATGATGGATAACAACCAAATGCCAAATATGATGCCGATGATGGATAACAACCAAATGCCAAATATGATGCCGATAATGGATAATAATCAACCACCGAATATGCTGCCATACCAACAGCCTATGATGCCGCCAAATCCATATCAAATGCCCTATCAGCAAGGAGCACCTTTTGGACCGCAATATACGTCTATGCCAAATATGATGCCGATGGATAATAATATGCTACCGCTCGTGCAAGGGGAGGAAGATTGTGGGTGTGGAGGAGAGAGTAGGCTATATAGTCCACAACCTGGAGGGCCGCAATACGCGAATCCTTTATATTATCAACCAACTCAATCGGCATATGCACCACAGCCAGGAACGATGTATTATCAACCAGATCCACCAAATGTATTTGGGGAGCCAGTTTCAGAAGAAGAGGATGAAGAAGAAGTTTAAAAAGGTGGGGGTTATTCCCACCTTTTTTGTATGTAGAGTTGTTCTGAAAAAGGAAGATTTACATCGAATGTTAGAAAATTCCCAGTGAAATATTAACAGTGTAAAAACCTTCTCTGTTACTCATCATAAGAGGGAGCTTTTCAGAAGAGAAGTTCATTCTAACAGAGGGGGTTTTTGTATTGAATACGAAAGTAAAAGTGATTGCTGCTTCTTTGTTAGTTACTAGTGCATTAGCTGCATGTGGTACACCAAAAAACAATGCAATGGATGGACGTAACTACAATTACGAGCGTACATCTTATAATGATACACACCAGTATCGTGATAATGTGACGCGTAACGATCGTTATACAGACTATGTAACATATAGAAATGGTCGTAACGATACAGGATATAACTATTACCGCGATGTAAATTACAACGGTCAAATTGCTAACCCGCATCCAACGCGTAATATTACAATGAACAATTCATACATTAACAATGATGGTAAAACTGCAGAAAGAATTACAAATCGTGTGAAACGTATGAATAACGTAGACCGTGTGTCTACCGTTGTATATGGAAACGATGTGGCGATTGCGGTAAAACCACGTAATCCAGTATCGAATGAAACAGCGCTTGCAAATGAAGTTCGTCAAGCTGTTGCAAATGAAGTTGGAAACAGAAACGTATATGTTTCTGTAAGAAATGACATGTTTACACGTGTCGATGCAATGAGTACACGACTGCGTAACGGTACAGTTACAAACGATTTCAATCGTGACATAACAAATATGTTCCGAGACATTCGTTACGGTTTAACTGGTACTACGCGATAGCAAAATAAAAGAGGAAGGGGTAGCCCTTCCTCTTTATTCATCGTCATATTGTAAACGACGTTTTTTAATGAAATAACTAATGGAATAAGAACCTAAAAAGCATATAAAGAGAATACCACCTGTTAAAATAGCCTCAAATAGGGGCCTTTCTGGACTGAAAATAATATAAATAATAACCATAACGATCCCTACACTAAGAGAACGTAAAACAATTTTGTAATAAGGAGTTAACTTTATCTCCTTTTCGCTTTCTTCTACATCGATTGAAACACTTAGCTGTAAATAGCTAAGTACGATACTCGTAAGAATAAATAATAGCCATAATGGAGATTTCGTAATTTGATCCATTCCTTCAGTGAATCCAATATAGCCTAAAATTCCAATTATACCAAGTGATTGAAAAAGAAAGGCAATACGTACGTTTTTTAACGTTTGCAAAATGAGACGTTCATCCTTTATTTTTTTCACAATACCCATCTCCTGTTTATTATGATTTTGCTGTTATATTTATTGTAACATATATATTACATTTATCAATTTATAATTTACATATAATTTGTTTGGATGAAAGAGGAAATAAAATATTTTTATAAACATGTTGCACTTATACTTTATTAATGTTATATTAGCAAAGCGATGAGCTAATTTACGTAAGACGAGAGATATGCTTAAGTGCTAAACACGCGAATGTGGTCGCCTGGTCTCTCGCCGTAAACGCATCAAGACGCCTGCTTTGCAGGCGTCTTTCATTTTATGTTATAAAATGTTATAACTCTATATTAAGATTAAAATATGTAATAGGTGAGGGTATGAAAAGACTCTTTCTTATTATCTTTTTGTTTTATGTAGGTTGCATTTCATTTGATGATTGCTATCAATCTTTTAAGTACGTTACAATAAATGGGTTAGAGTTACTAATATTGGAATTAATGTGTAAGGGTGAGGTACTATGGGGGAAGAAAAGGAATTAAAAATACAACAAGAACAATTGAAAGTGGAAGTACATCAAACGAAACGTTCATCAAAAACGAATTTTTCTTATCAAATGCATACATATTTAAACAATTCTATTCGTTTTTCAGATGTAAAAGCAGCTGGGATTAGTGGTGTAAATGTAACGGTTTTTCGCTTGTTTTTTGATCCATCGACTATTCAAATGTCTTGGGAATTTTTAATATTAGGTGCGAGCTTAATTGGTTTATTAGTAGGGATTGTATTTGCGATTTTATCTATTATGCCTCGTTTTATGGAGAAAAAAGAAAATGGTTTGATATACTGGGGAAGTGTAGCTGATATGACTAGAGAGGACTATATAGATGCCATTAAAGGTGCAGAAGGCGACCATCTATTAGAAGAATTGCTCAGTCAAAATTATACGTTATCTCTAATTGCGAAAAAGAAATTTGCAATGACTAAGTATGCATTTTTATTTTCGATAGTAGGATATATTTTCTTAATAATAGGAGAAGTTGTGAAAGCATTATAGAATTTTGGAATGGAGGAGATTATGGATGGCATATAAGCCAAAAGCGATTGATACATCAAATGTTGAGGTTCCGAAAGATATTCAGGAACTTACAGAGTTAATTTCTAAAAATACACATGAAGTTTGGGCGGATCAAAGGTTGCAAGAAGGTTGGAGATACGGAGAAAAAAGAGATGAAGATAAAAAAGAACATCCTTGTTTAATACCTTATGAAGAGCTTTCAGAAATCGAAAAAAACTATGATCGAAGAACTTCATTAGAGACAATTAAAGTGATTTTAGCGCTTGGTTATGAAATAAAGAAAAGGTAGAACAGCAAAGTGAAAGTAGCTGTTCTACCTTTTTTTAATACATAATTGGGATTCCTTGTTGTACAAATGAAAGATTGTATTGAGAGAAAGTATTTGGTGCATGATCTGGATAATGCATTGCGTAAAGTATAGGTCTACAAGTGTCGGGATAATAGGATAGTACCTCTGTTAAGTGTGCATGGACTGGATTGTAAGTTAAATCTACATCTTGAAAAATGGCTACGGTTTCTTGGTTGATTTGTTCTTTTAAATTGCTATTGTTTAATTTCTTTATATCAGATGAAAATAGGATGTTTTGCTGTTTGTTTAAATCATAGATTTGTAGTGCGAAACTTATCATATCCTCGCAGTGGAAATTTGTTGTATCAATGAATTTAATTTCAATTGTATTTTCAATTGTTAAAGACGACTGTTCATCGCTCAACGTATGAATATCGCAGTAATCATGTAAAGTTAAATTTTGATTGCATAAACCTGGAGAGAGAAGAGATTCAAGTTGTTTTAATTGACACTCTTTAATAATAATCTGTGGTTTTTTTTGATTTTGTTTGTTTGTGGTTGACCAATAACGTCTTTGAAGTAACTCTTCTAGCCCGCCGACATGATCGAAATGAAAATGCGTGAGAAATATATAATCAATATCCGTATATGTATATGGACTAGCTTCTAAACTAAATCTTAAAGTCGTACCAGCATCAATTAAGATATTTGTATTTGAAATTGAAATAATGTAGTTATTGTGAAAGTATTTTGTTGAAAATCCTTGTCCTACTCCTAATGGATATATTTTCATATAGGTCCCTCCAAAAAATGAACATTTTGTGAAAAGTTATGCTAAAATGTTGTTAGTAATTAGTGGAATTATAGCATACAGAAAAGAATTTGGAGTGTTTTGAAACTAGATATTTGGATGTGGAATCGATGTTGGAAAATCTGGAAGAACGTTTGTTGTTACATGAATTAACCGTGGATGTTCCGAGTGGGAAGCGTTCCTTCTTTATTTATAAAGGAGATATGTCGCAAGCTAAGGCCACTGTTTTTTTTGTTATTGCACATGGCTTGTCACTAGATGAAAGTGGTGAATTGTACGAAGCATTTGACAATAAATTTTCTCTTTCTACTTCGAAAGAGAAGAAGCTATTATCACTTTCCAGTGGAGGCTGGATTGGTATTATTGATCAGAAACAACAAAATAAAACATTTTTAATTCTTCATACTAACAAAAAAGAAGGAACGAGATATTCGTTAGATTTACTAGAAGAATACATCAAGGGATGTTTTTTAGCATTAACTTTACTAGAATATAAAGGATTTGAACTAAAAGATGTTTGTCTACCTGTTATCGGTAGAAAAGGAATAGAGACTGAACATCATTTAGTAGCTATAAATATGATGATCCAGTATGCAACAAACTGGTTAAGGGACACATCTTGTTGTGAAAAATTATCATATTTTTTATATGTGCAACAAGATAATGATGTGTGGATGAATTCTTTGGAAAAAGCATTAAAAGGCACGAATGTTGCTCCGGATTTTGATGAAATAATTCGAAATTTACGAAAAAAAATTGTAAGTGAAATAAATAATATTTCCGTAAAAAATGATTTTTATGCTAGTACATTAAATGGAATAAAACAAGAACTAGAAAAAAGAGAAGATTCTAGTAGAAATGTAGCCGTTTTATGTAGAAGTCTAATCATTGAAATAAATAAGGATATATGCCGAATTGCAGGAGTGCCTGTTTCATCATTTAGGAAAAATATAATAGAGATAAAAAGGAATAAAGTAGTAGAAGAATGGATGGTTAATCATTTTATTATACTATACGAGTATAATGAAGGTGGTAGGGGTAATATTCCATTATATGGGCCGAAAACTTTGGAAAAAGATGATATTGCTATTATGTATTTTACTCTTTTAAGAGTTATCAAATTTTTAAATAAAATGTTGCCCAAAAGGATGAACGTGGAATGAATATTATAAATCGTGTAATAGTTGATTCAACCTTTGGTGATCGATCTTTTTTGTTGTGTAAAGGTGATTTGTTAGAAAGTAGTGGGGACGGTGCCATCGTCATTACTACGTATAAAAATGAAAGTGGCCAAATATATGGTGAGCTAGTAGAAAGTATTAGGCAGAGGATGGATATAGATACATTAAAGATTGCTCCTTTTTATCATGTCAACGACCAAGTTTTTATTGGTTATACGATTCTGCAAGGAGACAAACAGGATAAATTTGTATTAACGATTAATTTTAATAGAACACACGATATATTATTTTCGAAAGAAGAATATGAAGAATTAATTGAAGGAGTATTCGCCACGCTAGCAGCATTAGAATTTTCAGGATATCGTTTTTCTTCTATTGCTCTTCCGGTTATTGGTAGGAAGGGATTGGTAGGAAACTATAGTGCTGAAATTACAACGTTACTTGAGCATGCAACACGTTGGTTAAAAAAATCTAAATATACAAAGACGATTTACTACTGTATTTATTTGGATGAGGATGTTGAAATTTGGAATGCAACGCTGAATCAAGTGTTAGGGCGTTCGATTATTCCGCTGCATTATTCTAAAGAGATGGATCAAATTCAAAAGGAATTGTTAAATATATTGGATTCTTTTCCTAAGTCTGATGCTTTTTGGGAGGACACATTTCTCCCCTTAAGAACAGCATTACAACGTGTAAATGAAATACAGTTTGAAACTCTCGCAGCATTTGGAAGGAAATTTGCTGAAAATACTTGTCAGAATCTTTGTGAACTAACAGGGACTGACACAGCATTATTTGATATGAACTTAAGAAATATTAAAAATAACAATGTATTAAACCGAAGTATGAGTCAGTATATGTATGGATTGAGATCGTTTGGTAACCCAGCTATTCATCGGACTGCAACTTTAATAGGAGAGAATAGACCGACAGAAGAAGACATATACGTACTCTTATTGATGCTCCGGAAAATTTTAAAGTTATATGGGTTGTTAATTTATAATCAGAAGCTAATTTGAAAAGAGGGATAGAATCTTGGAAAAGAGATCTATGTTTATTGTTTTCTCTGACTTGAAAGGTTTTTCAAAAATGAATGAACAAGAGTTCAAAAATTTTTATGAACACTATTTAAAATTACTTGTTGAATCTATTCGGTCGTATAAGGATAAAGCAATTGTATGGAATACATGGGGAGATGCGTTTATTGCTTTATTTGAAAATGGAGAAGATGCTGTTTCTTTAATGTTGGAATATCAAAATTTTTTCCGTAAGCACAAATTAAGTATGACGCCTCGCATTGCAGGCCACTATGGTGAGGTGTATATTTTCGAGGACCCTATGTTAAATAATCGGAAAAATGCAGTTGGAGAACATATTAATCGAACTGCACGAATTGAGCCAGTTACATTTCCAGGAGAGATTTATATTACAGAAGACTTCGTACAGGCTTATAAGCAATTTAATGAAATGGAAGCAGTATTTTTTGAAGATTTAGGTGATGTTCAATTAGCCAAGAAATTCGGAGAGCAGCATTTACATAGACTATATTCAGCTAAAGATGAAGGTTGGAATGTTACCAATTTGTTTTTTAAATATAATTTAAAAGAGGCGATTCCACCACGTCCTCAAGTGATAGATGTACAAGAAAGAGACGTAGTACAACAAGTTATTTCAGTTAGAGATAAGGATGAGTTATTGATACTCCAAGAGAAATATAATTTTGATACGTATAGCGGACCATTCCTTCTCGAGTTAGCTAAAGTATATAAAAAATTTGGTGTATATGATAAAGCGCTTATGTACATAAAAAAAGTAGAAGCATGGTCTATGGTCGTGAATGAAATTAATCTTTACCCATTTATAGAGGATAAAGAAGTAGTGAAGTTAAAGGCGAACTGTTTGACTCGTATGGGGAACTATGATGAAGCAGCTAATTTGATGCATGCATTATTAAAGGAAAATAGAATAGATTCTGATGCTTTAGCAATGTTAGCGGCGCAATTTAAACGTAGAGCTTTATATAAAGAAGATTGTTTATTAGATAGAGAGAGTATTAATTTTTCAGATTTACGGAAGTCTTTAGATTTATATTTAGAGGCGTTTCGTGTGAATCCTGAAGATTTTTATCCTGCGATTAATGCAGTGTATATACAAAAAATTTTAGGATTAACAGATTGCTTTACTTTCGCAAATTATATTTCGGATCGATGGTCTGAATATAATGAGAAGTCATGGTGGCATTATAGTACTCTAGCCGAAGTACAACTTATTCAGGATCGTTATGAAGCAAGTGAAAGGTTGATGAAGCGTGCAATTCGCTTCGGGAAGCCGAACACTTTTGAAAAGCAATCCACATTAGATCAAATTAAACAATACTTATTCATCATGGGGCTTGAAAAAGAAGGAGCAGGTATCGTGAAGCTGTTACGTTCAGAGAGCGAAAAGAAAACTATAGTGAATAGGGGATAAAAATGGAAAAGGTATTTATTAGTTATTCTACAAAAGATTCAAGCATTGCAGATATGTTATGTAGTAAATTAACTAGTGCTGAAATAGAATATTGGTTTGCCCCGAAAGATATTCCAGTTGGGGGAGTATACAGTAAACATATCGTACAAGGTATTCAAGAATGTAGTTGCGTGCTACTTATTCTTTCGGAGAATGCTAGACAGTCTGGACATGTAGAAAATGAAATAGAAGCGGCAGTGAATTATAAGAAAAGAATTATTCCATTCCGAGTAGATAATAGTGAGTTAGGAGATTTTTTTGAATATCATTTGAAAAAGGTAAGTTGGTTTAATGCAGCGTTTGGTGAAATAGAGGAACATGCAGATGAACTCATTGTAAGAATAAAAGAAAGTTTAGCTTATGATAATTTAGATGCTAATGTAAATGAATCTGAGTTCTATTACGAAATGATTCCTAGCGATATTTCTAAAGAAGAAGGAACAAATTTTTCTTTGAATATGTCAAATAAACTGTTTGCAATTAAGGACAGTGAAATCGATAAAGTCAGTAATATATATGAGCAAATCGCCAACTTTAACGACTGCTTGCAGGAGTTAAAAAAGAATCATATTTTATTTCTACATAATGAACAGGTTGTCGGAAAATATACAACTGCAATTGCGCTTGCGAATGAGTTGAATCTTGAAAGAATGTATCAATTTTTCCCGGATGTTAGATGGGAAAAATTGATTAGTGGAATGTTGAAAGAAAATACTGTATTTATTATCGATCATATTACATATGACTCCTTACAAGGGTTACAAGATGCTGTAATAAAACAGATGATTGATTTTTTGAAGAATCATAACAGTTATTTTATTGTAACAGTCAATATTGATAAGGAAGATATCAATGAAGACATACAACAATATATGAAGTTTTGTCCGATTCCTAACGGAAAGGAAAGAATTATAAAGAAGCACTTAGCATTTTTAAATTCAATAGATCCAGAGATAGAAGAAATTAATCGTTTTTTTAACAAGAATGAAATTAAACATTATCTAGATTTAGTATTTATTCCGAGAGATGCAGAGGTGTTTTCGGAGAAATTAGTGTGTTTATTAAACGGTGAAATACAGGAAGGTGATGTGTTAGCTGTTTTAAGACAAAACATAAACGAGCGAATTGAAAATTTGTTGCATGAAAATTCAGGAGTGCGAAAATATACGATGCTCCTAGCTTTATCTGTATTTAGTGGTATGGAGTACCAGTTCATTGGGGAGACTGCAGGGCGCTTGCGTAAAATGTTAGAAAAAGAATTGGAGATAAAAGATGAGATTCGGGTAGGTAGCCCTTTGATAATGCCGGTGCAACAAGAAGTTAAGCAACTTGGCGGAATTTTGTACCATGCGCAAACATATTCTCATTTAGGAGTCTTACCAACAAAGTTTGCAAAATTTAAGTATGAAGAGGATGCTAGAGCTGTATTGTTAGAATCTTGGAAATGTTATTTTACCCCAGAGTTAAAAAACGTATTTATAAAGTGGTTAATGGAAGAATCGATGGATTCCAATAAGAAAAAAAATCAGCGGATTTTAGAGGGGTTAGCAGCGCTTTGTAAGGAAGACTTTTTATTTATTTATAATACGGTTATTTCTAATTGGGCTGGACAGAAAAAATATATTTATCATATGAACGTTATCCAGTTATTTCTTTTATTACTGAAAGATAAAGATAATGTTGTTCTAGTATCACGTGTATTACGTTATTGGACGTCTAGTAATAATTATAACTTCCAGAAAATAGCTGCAAGAGTGTATGGAACAAAGATGGGAATTATGATGTATCCACAAGCTTTGGTAGGATTAAAAGAAATATTTAATAAATCAAATACATCTTTACAGGATATAGCTTTGGAAAGTTTTGAACACTTATATAGATTAAGTGAAAGTAGGACGGGATATTACGGAGCGTCATTTGCATTCTTGAGAAGCTGGATACAAGAAGAAGCATTAAGTACGAATAGAAAAGAAAAATTACTTGATCTAGCAATTTCATTAATTTGTACGCTTTCACCAGATACGCTTGTTTACTTGTTTACAAATGATTATATAAGAAGTACGAGTCTAGTTTCGATTGTAAGTGAATGCTTAGGGAATGGAGAAACAAGAATTAAAACTACAAAATGGATTCGAAATGTATTTGAAGAATTGGAGAATAGAGAGGAAGTACATCAAGGTTTACGTGAATTTATGAAAGAGTTGTTTATTGTAGGTGGAGATAGAGTAGAAACACAAATGAGAATTATTTTAGAACGCCTTGTTGAGTCTGAACAGCACTATATTATCAATCCTGTAATTCTTGAAATTGTAGCGATCCAGAGGGGGAGAAAAAATGTCATTTATTAAATCTAGACAACCGGTTAAAGTGAAAATTTTTGGGAAACAACAACCTTCAACGCAGACTTCATCATTTGTATATATAAATGATGAAGGTGAATGTCTTGTTGTGCAAAATGGAGATTACGCATTAAATAGTGAATTACGACACGGAAAATACCATACTGTTTATGAGGTAGATACAAGTGTGTATAGTTATACGTTTCATAAAGAGGTAATGTGTGATGATGGTCAAAATGCATTTTTAATTAGAATGCGCATTAGTTTTTATGTTGGTAATCCAGAAATTATAGTTAGAAGAGGGATTGTAAATTCTACTAATATGTTAGATGAATTGTTATTTTATTCTATAAAAGAAGTTACGAGAGATTACCCAATTGATCAAATTAGAGCGGTAAATGGAGCATTAAAAGGATTGCAAAATGATAGTAAATTTAATAGGGTTTTTGGTGAATATGGTTTAGCAGTCGAAGCTTTGGAAGTAGATGTTGAGTTAGGACATGAAACGCGTGAAAGACTTAAAAGAAAAATGATAATTAAAGATGAGCAAGAAGAAAAGCGTTTGAGAAAAGAAGGGGAAATTGAAAATCTTGTGCACTTTATGGAAAAGTACGGAGAGGTGGGAGTGTTTAGCTCGGAAAAAGAGAGAACAGAATTTATTATGAAAGAATATGAGCGAAAAAAACAAGAAGAACAAGAGGAGCTCAAAATAAAGCGAGAGAAAGACAAAAGAACACAGGATTTAATAGAAGATATGGTCAAAAAAGGTGAAGACCCGAAGTTGATTATGGAAGTAATACAGACATTGAATGAAATTAATTCAGAAAAGAGTTTTGTATCATCAGAAACTGATAGGGTGGAAAAAGATAAGTGGGAGAAATTAGGGGAAACATCAGAGTTAAAGCGGAAAGAGAGATTAGATGGATAAGTTATTAGAATGGTTTTATAAATCATATATATTTTTACTTTCAATACCGATAGCAGCACCTATTCGATTTGCTATTATATTATTTTTAATCATGTTTATCGGGAAGTATTTGATTTTTTATCTTTTCCCTTATACGAGTAAGAAAATTTTAGGTTTGCTTGATTGGTGTATTAAAAAATTAGTAAATGGGATTACTAGATTTATTAGTGCTACTATGCGTAAAAGAAGACAAAAAGGAAAACGTGTCTCAGCTGTTTTTAGTATCGCAGAATTATTAATAAGTATTATCGATAAGGGTTTTGAATATATAAAGATGTATGCTTTGAAATTCATTAGTTTTATAGTGAGATTAGAGCATAAATATAAGATAACAATGAGAGTTTGCGTAGTTGTAATTCCTATTTTAATATATGTATTTCCTACTAATTCGTATACTTTAAAAGTATACGAGTCTGAAAATAAATTAATTCAAGAACATTTAATTCCTTTAGGTTTTGATCCGCAGACATTAAGCGCGAGTAGTGAAGGGAAGACATTACTAAAAGTGAAGGATGAAATGGAAGGAGGAAATGTACGTAAAGAAGCTCGAATTGATGCAGAAGTTGTAGAAGCTGTATCACCTGGAGTCGAACTTGTATATTTAGAAGAGAATGTACAAGTCCAAGATAGTGATAATCAACAACGTACATGGTTAAAAGTAAGACTACCAGACGGAAATATTGGCTGGATTAGTGGTGCAATCGTGGAAAAAGTGAAATGAAAAAGGTTATTGTGAATCGGTCTTCGCAGTAGGAAAAAACTATTGTGCACAAATGAAATAAGGTTCTTGGATAAAACCCCCATTTCCGGAGAAACTACTAATGAAAGTTTGATCTTGCCTAAAAGAGGTGAACGGAAATGAAATGGATACTGATTGCGATGCAAGCTTTCGTTATGATGTTTTGTCTCGTTTATGAAACGAATGTGAAGGCGGAAGGGCCAGTACCAGAAGTAACAGAAAAAGAACCTGAAGTTACAATTTTATTAGAGCGAATGTATGTAGATGGAGAAGTAAGTGAGGAAATCTTTACAGAAAAAGTGGCGGATTTAGAAAAGTTTTTACAGCAATATAAAGAATGGCAGCTCGTTGATCGTGATGATGTACAAATCGTATTACAAAAGAAAGTTGATGATATTTCTCCGTTATTAAAGACGAGCGGTTATTTTGGCGTGTCAGAGGAAGGGATATTACAAATTTTTAAAGGTGTACCGAAAAGTGATAATGCGATTCATTCCTTCTTCCGAATTGATATGAAAAAGCTTGAGAGTTATGAGCGTGCGAAATTGAAGCGTGGTATTCGGATTAAATCAAAAGAAGGTTTTGTGAAGACGATTGAAAAAATGAAACAATATGCAGTGCAAAATAAGAAAAAAAGCAGCTCATGGTGAGCTGCTTTTTTTCTTATTTATTTTTCGCCAAAATTTGTTTTGCGATTTCATTAATTAGCATGTCTTTTCCGATTGGATTGAATGCTTTCGTATTGAAGACTTCGTTCGATACTTCATATACATGATTGTTTTTCACAGCTTTATTGTCTTTCCAGACGGCACTGTTTTTGTAGTCTTCGTAAACTTTATCAGCTTCGCCGCCAAAGTTTACTATAAACATTTGATCAGGTTGGAATGCAACAAGACCTTCTAGCGATACTTGCGCCATCGTTTGTTTTAAATCTGTGCCTTTTGTTGCTGGAAGTTTTAAGTCGTTAAAGATGATGTCACCGTATCCGAAGCTACCGTATACGCGGAAGTTTTGTGGTGTAACTGCGATGAACATAAAGTTCTCATCTTTTGTTTTTTCTTTAATTTTTTTAGATAGAGAGTCTGCTTTTTTATCATAGTCTGCAATCCATTTGTCTGCTTTCTTTTCTTCGTCAAATAGTTTACCTACTTCTTTAAACTTACCGCGCCAGTCTTCTAAGTTTGTTTCTAAAACAACTGTTGGTGCGACCTTTTCTAATTGGTCATAAATCTTCAATTGACGATTATTTAAAATAATTAAGTCTGGTTTTAAAGCAGTAACAGCTTCTAAATCAACTTTAGGTGCCCAGTACCAACCCACTGCTTTTACGCCATCTAATTTCTCTGTTAAATGATTTTGGATTTTATCTTTATATGTATTTGCTGTACCAACAGGTTTGTATCCAAGAAGTAATAATTCTTCTGTTGATCCAGATAAGTCAACAATTCTCTTTGGATTTACTGGAATTGTCGCTTCCCCTTTAGCGTGTTTTACAACTTTTGTTTTCGGTTGTTCTTTTGTTTTTGCTTCTTCTTTTTGAGAAGAACAGCCAACGATAGAAAGAACAACTAGCATAATCGTAAATAAAATAAATAGCTTCTGTTTCATCTTGATGTAACCCCCTTTAATTAATATTGATAATCATTATCGACTATTGTATATTAAGGTGCTTTATGCTTTCTGTCAATGGAAAATAACAGAAGTTTCAAATAGAGAACATTTGTTGGGGTAGTCTCGCTTTTCTATCATTAAATATGTTAAAATGGAATACATGATTTAAGAGGGAGAGATCGTATTTTGTTTGAATATGTTACAGGTTACGTGGAGTATGTAGGGCCGGAATATGTCGTAATTGATCATAATGGAATTGGTTACCAAATTTTCACACCAAATCCGTATGTATTTCAAAGAAGTAAGCAAGAAATCCGTGTCTATACATATCATTATGTGAGAGAAGATATTATGGCACTTTACGGGTTTAAAACACGTGAAGAGCGTTTATTATTTACAAAATTGTTAGGTGTGTCTGGTATTGGACCAAAAGGTGCTCTTGCGATATTAGCTTCTGGTCAAACAGGCCAGGTCGTTCAAGCAATTGAACATGAAGACGAGAAGTTTTTAGTGAAGTTCCCGGGAGTGGGAAAGAAAACAGCGCGCCAAATGATTTTAGATTTAAAAGGAAAACTAGCAGACGTTGTACCAGATGCATTTGTTGATTTATTCTCAGACGAAGAACGTTTTGATGAGAAGAAAGGTTCATCAGCTGAGCTTGATGAGGCACTGGAAGCTCTGCGCGCACTTGGATACGCAGAACGAGAAGTTTCTCGCGTTGTACCAGAGCTATTAAAAGAATCATTAACGACGGATCAGTATATTAAAAAGGCACTTAGTCTTTTACTAAATGGTAAGAGGTGAGTATAATGGACGAACGTCTCCTTTCAGGGGAATCTGCATATGAAGATGCGGATTTAGAGTATTCATTACGGCCACAGACGCTCCGTCAGTATATTGGCCAAGATAAAGCGAAACATAATTTAGAAGTGTTTATTGAAGCAGCGAAAATGCGTGAAGAAACGTTAGATCACGTTCTTTTATATGGGCCGCCAGGTCTTGGTAAAACGACGCTTGCCAATATTATTGCCAATGAAATGGGCGTAAATGTTAGAACAACTTCAGGTCCAGCAATTGAAAGGCCGGGAGATTTAGCAGCCGTATTAACATCGCTTCAACCAGGGGATGTATTATTTATTGATGAAATTCATCGTTTGCATAGATCAATTGAAGAAGTACTATATCCTGCGATGGAAGATTTTTGCCTTGATATTGTAATTGGAAAAGGTCCGTCAGCACGGTCTGTACGTTTAGATTTACCGCCATTTACATTAGTTGGAGCAACAACACGTGCGGGAGCATTATCAGCGCCGCTTCGTGATCGTTTTGGTGTACTTTCAAGGTTAGAGTATTACACAGTAGATCAGCTTTCTGCGATTGTTGAACGTACAGCAGAAGTGTTTGAAGTTGAAATTGATTCGTTAGCTGCACTAGAAATTGCAAGACGTGCTCGTGGTACACCTCGTATTGCGAATCGTTTATTACGACGTGTACGAGATTTTGCACAAGTTCGTGGTAACGGAACAGTTACGATGGAAATTACTCAAATGGCGTTAGAACTACTGCAAGTAGATAAATTAGGTCTAGATCACATCGATCATAAATTATTGCTTGGTATTATTGAGAAATTCCGTGGTGGCCCAGTTGGGCTAGAAACGGTTTCCGCAACGATTGGAGAAGAATCCCATACCATTGAAGATGTGTATGAGCCGTATTTATTACAAATAGGCTTTTTACAACGAACGCCAAGAGGCCGAATTGTAACGCCACTTGCATACGAGCATTTCGGAATGGAGATGCCAAAAATATGACGGAGATGCCAAAATTGCTTATTACAGCAGGTATCTTACTCATCGTTGTTGGATTAGCTTGGAAGTTCATTGGAAGGTTTCCAGGCGATATTTTTGTGAAAAAAGGAAACGTTACCTTTTATTTTCCTATCATTACATGTATTGTGTTAAGTATTGTATTATCTTTTATTATGTATATAATAAATCGATTTAAATAAGAAATAGGTGGATATAGTTATGGATATTAATCTGTTTGATTTTCATTTACCAGAAGAACTTATTGCACAAGTCCCATTAGAAGAACGTGAAACATCGAGATTAATGGTGTTAGACCGTGAAACAGGCGATATTGAGCATAAACATTTTACGGACATTCTTTCTTACTTACATGAGGGGGATTGCTTAGTTTTAAATGAAACGAAAGTAATGCCAGCTCGTTTGCACGGTGTGAAAGAAGATACAGGCGCGCATATTGAAGTGCTTCTACTAAAACAAGAAGAAGGCGATAAGTGGGAAACGCTTGTTAAGCCAGCGAAACGTGTAAAAGAAGGAACTGTTATCTCTTTTGGCGAAGGGAAATTAAAAGCAACTTGTACAGGAACTGCAGATCAAGGTGGACGTCAGCTTGAATTTTCATATGACGGCATCTTCTATGAAATTTTAGATGAACTTGGGGAAATGCCACTTCCTCCATATATTAAAGAGACGCTAGAAGATCGCGATCGCTATCAAACAGTATACGCGAAAGAAATCGGTTCAGCAGCAGCGCCGACAGCAGGACTTCACTTTACAGAAGAGTTACTAGAGAAGTTAAAACAAAAAGGCGTCGAGTTAGCTTTCATTACACTTCACGTAGGGCTTGGAACATTTAGACCAGTTTCTGCCGATACGATTGAAGAGCACCATATGCACGCAGAATATTACCATATGTCTGAAGAGACAGCAGCATTATTAAATCGTGTGAAAGAGAGTGGTGGACGTATTATTACGGTAGGTACGACTTCAACTCGTACGTTAGAAACAATTGCGACAGATCATGATGGCAAGCTTTGTGCTGCTTCTGGCTGGACAGACATTTTTATGTACCCAGGTTACGAATTTAAAGCAATTGATGGTTTAATTACAAACTTCCATTTACCGAAATCAACATTAATTATGCTTGTAAGTGCATTTGCAAACAGAGATAATGTACTTCATGCTTATAATGAAGCAGTAAAAGAAAAATATCGTTTCTTTAGCTTTGGTGATGCAATGTTCGTTGCATCTCATGCTAAAATGGGAAACAAATAAAAGGAGTAAATTATGACAGCAATTCGTTATGAATTTATTAAAACTTGTAAACAAACGGGGGCGCGTTTAGGACGTGTACATACGCCGCACGGTTCATTTGATACACCAACATTTATGCCAGTTGGTACACTTGCAACAGTTAAGACAATGTCACCAGAAGAATTAAAAGCAATGGATTCTGGCATCATTTTAAGTAATACGTATCATTTATGGCTACGTCCAGGTCACGAAATTATTCGTGAAGCAGGCGGTTTGCATAAATTTATGAACTGGGATCGTGCAATCTTAACGGACTCTGGTGGTTTCCAAGTATTCAGTTTAAGTGACTTCCGTCGTATTGAAGAGGAAGGCGTTCATTTCCGTAACCACTTAAATGGAGATAAATTATTCTTATCACCAGAAAAAGCGATGGAAATTCAAAATGCGTTAGGTTCAGACATTATGATGGCATTTGATGAGTGTCCACCATTCCCAGCTACTTTTGAATATATGAAGAAATCTGTAGAGCGTACAAGCCGCTGGGCAGAACGTTGCTTAAAAGCGCATGAACGCCCACAAGATCAAGGTTTATTCGGTATTGTACAGGGCGGAGAGTTCGAGGAGCTTCGTCGTCAAAGTGCAAAAGACCTTGTTTCAATGGACTTCCCTGGTTACGCTGTAGGTGGTTTATCTGTAGGTGAACCGAAAGATATTATGAACCGTGTACTCGAGTTTACAACACCACTTCTTCCGGATAATAAGCCACGTTACTTAATGGGAGTAGGTTCTCCTGACTCATTAATCGACGGTGCAATTCGTGGTATTGATATGTTTGACTGCGTACTTCCAACTCGTATCGCTCGAAATGGTACTTGTATGACAAGTGAAGGTCGTCTAGTGGTAAAAAATGCGAAATTCGCAAGAGATTTCGGTCCGCTTGATCCAAATTGTGATTGCTATACATGTAAAAATTACTCTCGCGCGTACATTCGTCACTTAATGAAATGTGATGAAACGTTTGGAATTCGTTTAACGTCTTATCACAACCTTCATTTTCTGTTAAACTTAATGGAGCAGGTGAGACAAGCTATTCGTGAAGACCGTCTTGGCGATTTCCGCGAAGAGTTCTTTGAACAGTATGGCTTTAATAAACCGAATGCTAAAAACTTCTAATACATAATTTAAAAGGAGGAACAAAAGATGAATCCAGGTATGATGAATATCGTTATGATCGTTGCGATGTTTGCGATTTTCTATTTCTTATTAATTCGCCCGCAACAAAAACGTCAAAAAGCAGTTGCTCAAATGCAAAGTGAGTTAGCAAAAGGTGATGCTATCGTAACAATCGGTGGTTTACATGGTACAATCGAATCAGTAGATGATACGAAAATCGTTATTAAATCTGGTGGTTCACACTTAACTTTCGATCGCAATGCGATTCGTGAAGTTGTGAAAAACTAATGAGGAAGGCCCTGCATGGAATGTGCAGGGCCTTTTTTAGTTGTTCTGTTTGGACATATTTACACCGAAAATACCACCGAGTGTACTCGCACCCATTAAGGCTAATTGGTAAAGTAACTGTGAGTTCGATAAAGTTTGAGAGAAACCTAAATAGTTAACTAGAAAAACAAGTATGGTGAATGTAATTCCTGTTGTGAAGCCTACGAGCCAACCTTTTCCTTGTGCTTTTTTGCCGGCAGTAAATCCGGATATAAGCATAGATAAAAGAGCTAGTATAAAAATAGTAACAGCTAATGTGCCTTCATTCATATCTGTAAATTTTAATAAAAGAGCCATAATCATGCTAGTAACTGTTGCGAGAAGTAATAGGGTAACGATACCGAATCCGATTGCAGTTGATAATTTTTTCGTTCCATCCATTTATACATTCCCCCTTTTTAATACAAGCATATTTTCATTTTGCTTAAGTTAGACTAGTTTCTTTTTTAAAGGGGAGTCTATATGTAAAAAGGAGATGTAGAAATGGAATGGGTATCAATCATTGGCCGGACGATGCTTTTGTATATCATCATCTTAATTATTTTTCGTCTTATGGGTAAACGTGAGATTGGAGAGCTAAGTGTATTAGATTTAGTTGTATTCATTATGCTTGGTGAAATGGCAGTAGTCGCAATTGAAAATACAGATAAATCACTGTGGCACCAATTAGTTCCGATGACCTTTCTTATGTGTATACAAATCATTTTGTCAGTTATTTCGTTAAAGTATCAACGATTTCGGCATTTAATAGAAGGTGAACCGGCCATTCTTGTAAATGCAGGAAAGATTGATGAAAAGAAGATGAGAAAGCAACGTTATAACATAGATGATTTAATGATGCAATTAAGGGAGCAGGGAGTCGGAGATATAAGGGATGTAGAATATGCTATTTTAGAACCATCTGGAAAGTTATCTGTCTTTCAAAAACGAAGAGATAAACAGGATGCATTGCAGTTTACTCTTCCTCTTATTATCGATGGAGAAATTCAGTCTAATCATTTACAAATGATTGAACATACAGATGAATGGCTGATTGGGAAATTAAAAAACTTAGGTTATAACGATACAACAAAAATTTTATATTGCAGCTTCCAAAATGGACAATTCTTTGTTGATTTGAAAGAAAACTAGAGGCTTACTATACGAAATAGTAAGCCCGTTTACTTCAAAAATGAAAGTTTTCGAATGATAGGGAGGCGGCTTAACTCTTCTTTTCGAATGAGTTTGAAAAGGAAGAGGAGCACAATATAAACGAGTGTTGTTAAAGTGATTTCCCATAATGTTTGTATGCCAAGTGAATGAGAGAAAATCATATACTTATGAAGGTAAAAACCGAAGGAGCCTGCAATACCGATGGCAAGTCCGCCGAAAATGTAGTCTTTTGCGTAAATGGTAAATGTAATTTTCTTTAAAACAGTAGCGTAATGGAGAAAAGTTACTGTTACTATATTTGCAGCGATAGCAAGGGCAACTCCCATCATTTGAAACTCTGGCCTTGAAGCTAGTACAAAAATAACGATTAATTTTACGATTGCGCCAATAAATGTATTCATCATGGCGGCTCGTGCTAAGTTTAAAGCTTGTAAAACAGAGGTAAGTGGACTTTGGAAATAATGAAATAAAAAGCAAGGTGCAAGGAGCTGGATGAATGCTGTTGCACTATCTGATCCATACATAAGAGTTAAAACAGGAGAAGCAAATACGTATAATATAACAACTGACCAGCCACCAGTAATTAATGAGATACGCAGAGCTTGTTGCAAGCGGTGTTCCACTAATTTATGTTGTCTTTTAGCCATTGCTTCACTAATGGATGGAACGAGTGCTGTAGAAAGAGCGTATGTAATAAAGGCTGGCAGTGAAAGAAGTGGGAAGGCATACCCGTTTAATATACCGTATTGCTGGGTTGCGACGGAGGCGGCAACGCCGGCAATCGCTAAGCTTTGCATAACGACGATAGGTTCAAAAAAATAGGAAACGGAACCGATTAAGCGGCTTCCTGTAGTTGGAAGTGCAATATCCATAAGAGAATAAAATGTTCCCTTGCTTTCCTTTACAGTAGTGAAAAATCCAGAGCGTATAGATAAATGTTTTTCACGCTGGAATAAAGTGAGTAAAAATAATAATGATGCAACTTCACCGAGAACGGCTGATAACATAGCGCCGGCTGCAGCATATTCTACGCCGTAAGGTAAAAATAATTGAATACATATAGCGATAATTGTAATGCGGACAACTTGTTCTATAACTTGGGCGTAAGCGCTAGGCTTCATATTTTGTTTCCCTTGGAAATAACCGCGTAAAACAGAAGAAACAGCAATAACAGGAACGACAGGTAAAATAGCCATTAATGGATAGTATGTTCGTTCATCAGTTAATAATGTTTTTGCTAAAATAGGTGTGAGGAGCATAATGCCAATTGTTAAAATGATACTAATAACGGATGTAACAGCTAATGATACTGTTAATATTTTTTTTACTTTTTGTTTATCGTTCACAGCTTCCGCTTCTGCTACAAATTTTGCGATTGCGACAGGAAGACCAATTTGTGTTAATGTAATTGCTAGAATAAATGTAGGGACAGCCATCATATAAAGGCCAACGCCTTCTTCACCTAAAATACGTGCCATTACAATACGGTTAATAAATCCTAGAATCTTGGTAATAAAGCCGGCTATCATTAAAATAAATGCGCCTTTTAAAAAGCTTTGTCTCGTCATGGTCTTCTCCTACCTTCTCAAAATCAATGGAATGATTTACAATAATTTATATGCACGTACGAGACAAGAATGACAAGCATTTAAGAGAGTGCTCTTGAAAGTAGTTATTGCTGTCCATTAGAGCGGGAATAAAAGCGACTTTTCGTGCGAAATAAGAAGGAGATGTTATATATGTTAGATAGAGAGGCTTTGGTAGAATCATACCGCGGACAGTTACAAGTCGTTTTGGAAAGTAAAGTAGAAGAGTTTCAAATGTTCGGCTACGACAGAGTGACAGATGATGACATTTGGAAGTTTCTTAAAGTGAAAAAGTGGAAGAAGATAGACAGCGATGTTAGATTGTATGAATTAGTTAATGACGTATTAACAGTAAGTGCTAATGAATATATGACTTATTTAACTGTTGAAGCATATCAAGCGCCACTTTGGTCATTTGATGAATATGAAAATAAATAACCGACTGCAATTGGTTTGTTCTTCCTTTTGCAGTATAATGATAGGTATTGATAATGAGGAAATAATTATGTCTAAGATCATATATAAAGGAGGTAGTGAAGAGAGAAAACAAATAATGAAAGTGCAGGTATTGTGAAAACTTACCGGTACAGCTAGTGATGAGCTAGCAAAATTATAGAAAGGAAGTCTACTAACTAGACGTATGCACACGTGTAAAAGTGAATCGTAAGAGATTTATTTAAAGTGTTAGTAGCGGAAAGAGGGTACATATGGCAAAGCGTGGTACGAGAATTGCCGCCTTTTTCCTCATCGTTTTATTAATCGGTGGAGTAATTGGTGCGGCAGGAAAAGACATAGCAAAAGGAATTAGTCTAGGACTAGACCTTCGCGGTGGTTTTGAAATTCTGTATGAAGTAAAACCAGCCAAAAAAGGTGATAAAATCGATCGAGACGTACTTGTGAGTACAGTAGGTGCTCTTGAAAATCGTGTCAATGTTCTCGGTGTAAGTGAACCGAACATTCAAATCGAAGGGCAAGATCGAATTCGTGTACAGCTTGCTGGTGTACAAGATCAGCAAAAAGCACGTGAAATGTTATCAACACAAGCGAAATTAACATTCCGTGATGTAGATGACAATCTTCTTATGGACGGAACGGATTTAAAAGGTGGCGGAGCGAAGCAAACATTTGATGAGCAAGGCCGTGCGAGTGTAGGTCTTACACTAAAGAGCGCTGAAAAATTCCGTGAAGTAACTGAAAAAATTTCAAAAATGCCACCACCAACGAATTTAATGGTAATTTGGCTTGATTTTGAAGAAGGAAAAGATTCATACAAAGCAGAATCTGCAAAACCGAATCCGAAATTCTTATCAGCAGCAACAGTAAGTCAAGTATTTAACCAAGCTGAAGTATCTATCGTAGGTGGAAACTTCACAGTTGAAAGTGCGAAACAACTTTCATCTTTATTAAATGCAGGGGCACTTCCTGTTGATTTAAAAGAAATGTATTCAACATCAGTTGGAGCGAAATTTGGTCAACAAGCGTTAGAGCAAACAATTTTCGCTAGTGCGATTGGTATCGCTCTTATTTTCTTATTTATGCTTGTATTCTACCGTTTACCAGGAATTGTAGCGGTTATTATGTTAGGTCTATACATTTTCGTTACATTACTTGTTTTTAACTGGATGCATGCAGTTCTTACGTTGCCAGGTATTGCGGCGTTAGTGCTCGGGGTAGGTATCGCAGTTGATGCGAATATTATTACGTACGAGAGACTGAAAGAAGAGCTGAAAATTGGTAAGTCAATGATGTCAGCATTCCGTGCTGGTAACCATCGTTCATTAGCAACAATTTTAGATGCGAACATTACAACACTTGCAGCAGCTGGTGTGTTATTTGTTTACGGTAATAGCTCCGTAAAAGGATTCGCAACAAGTTTAATTGTCAGTATTTTAGTTGGTTTTGTTACGAACGTATTCGGTACTCGTTTCTTACTAAGTTTACTTGTGAAGAGCCGTTACTTCGATAAAAAACCAGGATATTTCGGTGTGAAACAAAAGGATATTATTCCGTTAACAAAAGGTATAGTACATCCACCAACGAAATTTGATCGTATTAATTTCGTAAATATCGGTCATAAATTCCTTGTTTTCTCGATTGTAGTTGTAATTGCAGGTGCAATTATCTTGCCAATTTTCAAATTGAATCTTGGTATTGACTTTGCGAGTGGTACACGTATCGACTTGCAATCAAAACAATCAGTTACTGTGTCTGATGTTCATAAAGATTTTAAAGAATTGAACATTGATGTGAAGGAAGAAAATATTGTACCGACTGGAGATGACAATAAAGGATTCGCAGTTCGTACATTAGGTGTTTTATCAAAAGATGAAATTGCGAAAACAAAAACATTCTTCCACGATAAATATGGTACAGATCCAAACGTAAGTACAGTTTCACCGACAATCGGTAAAGAAATTGCACGAAATGCATTTATCGCAGTATTAATTGCTTCTGCAGTTATCATTTTATACGTAAGTATTCGATTCCGATTTACGTACGCATTATCTGCAGTACTTGCATTATTACATGACGCATTTGTTATGATTGTTATATTTAGTATTTTCCAGTTAGAGGTAGACTTAACGTTTATCGCTGCGGTATTAACAATCATCGGTTATTCTATTAATGACTCGATCGTTACATTTGATAGAAACCGTGAATTATACAAACAGAAAAAACGAGTACGCGATATAAAAGATTTAGAAGAAATCGTAAATGCAAGTATTCGTCAAACGCTTGGTCGTTCGATTAATACTGTATTAACAGTGTTATTCCCAGTAATTGCACTGCTTATCTTCGGTAGTGAGTCACTACGTAACTTCTCGTTTGCGTTACTTGTTGGATTAGTTGTAGGTACGTATTCTTCTGTTTTCGTTGCTTCTCAAATTTGGTTAATGCTTGAAAACCGTCGTTTGAAAAAGGGCAAAAACAAGAAAAAGGTTGAGAAAGTAGAATCTGAACCGCAAGTATAAAAAAGATGATGTCTCTTTATGAGGCATCTCTTTTTTCGTTTGTGGATACAATAAGATAGCAACTTTTAAAAGTGAAAATGGAAGAAAGTGGAGATGTTATCGCTGTTTTTGTTACAATAAAGTGGGATAAAAAGATAGGTTAAGAAAAGAAGGGATTTTAATGATGGAAAAAGATGAACGTTTTAAACAGGCCGAGTTTGGTGCTATTGTCGGGATCGTTGGTAATATTATATTAGCGATTGTAAAGGCGGTAATTGGTTATATTGGGAACAGTAAAGCGTTATTAGCGGATGCTGTGCATTCTGCGTCAGATGTAATTGGTTCACTAGCTGTACTGTTTGGATTGCGAGCAGCAAAGCAGCCGCCCGATGAAGATCATCCGTATGGTCATGGTAAAGCGGAATCGATTTCAGCGATTATTGTTGCAGTATTATTATTTATTGTGGGAATCGAGATAGCGATTTCGTCTATAAAAGCTTTTTCGCAGGAACTAGAACCACCGAAAGGAATTACGATTTTTGCTGTTGTTCTTTCAATTATCGTGAAAGAAGGAATGTTTCAATATAAATTCCGATTAGGGAAGAAGGTAAATAGTGATGCAATTATTGCAAATGCATATGAGCACCGTTCGGATGTATTTTCTTCAATTGCAGCTTTAATTGGTATTTGTGCAGCGATTCTCGGTGGTAAGTTCGGGTTAGATTGGCTTGTATATGCCGATCCAATTGCAGGATTATTCGTTTCACTTCTTGTTGCAAAAATGGCGTGGAGTATTGGGGCAGAAGCAATTCATGCAACGCTGGATCATGTTCTTCATGAAGAAGATGTTATTCCGCTTAGAGAAGCAGTGCTTCAAATAGATGGTGTCAAAAAGATTGGTTCTTTATATGCAAGGGAGCATGGACATTACGTTATTGTTGATATTAAAGTTTCAGTAGATCCGTACATTACTGTAGAAGAAGGGCACCGCATTGGTAAGCATGTGAAAGAAACGCTTATGAAACAAGATAACGTACAAAATGTGTTTGTACATATAAATCCGTATTCTCCAAATTAAACATTAGTAACATTTTAGTATATAGATATTGCATCGTAGTTTGCATGATATTGTCACCCCTTAATCTGTCTTGTATAATGAACAGGTTAAGGGGTGATTTCGTGTTACAACCGAAGACGCGTTGGAAAGAAAAAGAATATAATGGCGAACGAGTGAGTGAATTAGCAAGTAAATTACAATTATCACCACTTGTCGTTTCGTTATTCCTCGGCAGAGGATTAGATACAGAAGATAAGATTTTAGATTTTTTAAATACAGAAAATCAAGAATTTCATGATCCATTTTTATTAGAAGGAATGGATAGAACGGTAGAACGTGTAAATAAGGCGATTCAAAATGGAGAGCAAATATTAATATTTGGTGACTACGATGCGGACGGAGTAAGTAGTACGACTGTTTTATATCTTGCCTTGCAAGAATTAGGTGCAGACGTAGAATTTTATATCCCAAACCGTTTTACAGAAGGTTATGGACCAAACGAAGAAGCATTCCGTTGGGCGCATAGCGCAGGGTTTTCACTAATTATTACTGTTGATACTGGTATCGCAGCGGTACATGAAGCGAAGGTAGCGAAGGAACTTGGAATAGATCTTATTATTACGGATCACCATGAGCCACCACCAGAATTGCCAGAAGCACTTGCGATTATTCATCCGAAATTAGATGGCGGTGTGTATCCGTTTCACTATTTAGCTGGTGTGGGTGTTGCGTTTAAAGTTGCACATGCACTATTAGGCCGTGTACCAGAACATTTATTAGAAATTGCAGTAATTGGTACAGTAGCCGATTTAGTATCACTTCACGGTGAAAATAGATTGCTAGTGAAGCGTGGTCTAAAACATATGCGCATGACGAAAAATATCGGACTAAAGGCGCTATTTAAAGTTGCTAACGTTTCGCAAAGTGAAATTACAGAAGAGAGTATTGGCTTCTCAATTGCACCTCGTATTAATGCTGTTGGACGTTTAGAAGATGCTACGCCAGCTGTACATCTTTTATTATCAGAGGATCCAGAAGAAGCGAAAGAGCTTGCTGAAGAAATTGATGAGTTGAACAAATTACGAAAAGATATTGTAAAGCAAATTACAGAAGAAGCTATCGCTGAAGTGGAAAATAATTTCCCGCCTGAAGAAAATAAAGTGTTAGTGCTTGCAAAAGAAGGATGGAATCCGGGTGTCATTGGAATTGTCGCTTCTAAATTAGTTGAACGTTTTTATCGTCCGACGATTGTATTAAGCATTGATCCTGTGAAAGAAACAGCGAAAGGTTCAGCACGTAGTATTGCAGGATTTGATTTGTTTGCAAACTTGTCAGATTGTAGAGAGTTATTGCCACACTTCGGAGGGCATCCGATGGCAGCGGGAATGACGCTACATATGAATGATGTAGATGAATTACGCCGCCGCTTAAATGAACAAGCAGACACAATTTTAACGGAAGAAGATTTCATTCCAATTACATCAGTTGATGTCTTTTGTAAAGTGGAGGATGTAACACTTGCAGCAATTGAAGATATGCAAAAGTTAGCGCCATTTGGTGTTGGAAATCCAAAACCACGTATTGCGGTGAAGGATGCTGAGCTAGAAAGTATTCGAGCAATCGGATCCGACGGTTCTCATTTAAAAATGGCTCTTCGTGATGGACAAGCGACACTGGATACAATCGGATTTGGTTTTGGTGCGTATGCGAAAGAAATTTCTCCAGTTGCAAAGGTATCTGTAATAGGGGAAGCATCTATTAATGAATGGAATAATTTTAAGAAGCCGCAATTAATGGTACAAGATATTGCTGTAGAGGCATGGCAATTATTTGATTGGCGTAGTATGCGTAACGTAGAAGCAAATGTAGCAGAACTTCCGAAAGAAAAAGTAAAGATGGTGTATTTTTCTGAAGAGGTATTGAATAAATTTTCTTTAGAAGACTATAAAGAACATATGATGCATGCATCAGAAGTAACTGAGTTAGATGATCAATACGTCGTGTTCCTTGATTTACCAAAAGGGACAGATGAATTACGAGAGCTATTTAAAGTTGGGTTCCCGTCGCGAATTTATACACTATTTTATCAAGAGAATAATCATTTATTTAGTACTGTTCCAACGAGAGAACACTTTAAATGGTACTATTCTTTCTTGAGCCAAAAAGCACCATTTTCTTTAAAACAATATGGAGCGCAACTATGCCAACATAAAGGTTGGTCAAAAGATACAGTAAATTTCATGACACAGGTGTTTTTTGAGTTAGAATTTGTTACAATAAAAGATGGCGTCATTTTTATGGCAGACAAAAAACAAAAGCGTGATTTAATTGAATCGAACACATATCGTGAGAAAATGAACCACTTACAATTAGAAAAAGAATTGGTTTATAGCACATATCAGCAATTATATACATGGTTTGAAACGATTCGTAATCATAAAGAAGTAGAACAGTTAGGGTAAAGGATTTGTATTTACAAACCTTTTAGATCTGAGGAGGATTCAGAAATATGGATTTCAAGCAACATATCGCAATTGTACCGGATTATCCAAAAGAAGGTATTGTGTTTAAAGACATTACACCGTTAATGAACGACGGTAAAGCATACAAAGCAGCAACAGATGCAATCGTTGAGTATGCAAAAGAGAGAGACATCGATCTTGTAGTAGGACCAGAAGCTCGTGGTTTTATTATCGGTTGCCCAGTTTCTTATGCGCTAGAAGTAGGATTTGCGCCAGTTCGTAAATTAGGAAAATTACCACGTGAAGTAATTACGGTTGACTACGGTAAAGAATATGGTAAAGATGTTTTAACAATCCATAAAGATGCAATTAAGCCAGGTCAACGCGTATTAATTACAGATGACTTATTAGCTACAGGTGGAACAATTGAAGCGACAATTAAGTTAGTTGAAGAGCTAGGCGGAGTTGTAGCAGGAATTGCATTCTTAGTAGAACTTACTTACTTAGATGGTCGTAAAATGTTAGATGGTTACGATGTATTAGTATTAGAAAAATACTAATCACTATATAGTAAAACTACGGTGATAAAAAGTACCCGTGAATCTCTTGGAGAGGAGCGGGTACTTTTGTATAATTGAACAAAAAATTATGGTGAAATGTCAGTAAAATCTTTTCCTTTTCACAATTCACAATCATTGGGTTATAATGATAGAATATAATTTATTCTATTTAATTAAAGATAAAGTCAATTTTCAATAAAAGGTGATTCGATGGCAAATGAGCAGGTACTAACAGCTGAACAGGTACTCGAGAAAGCAAGTCAATATTTAGTAGATGAAGATATTGAGCTAGTAGCACGTGCCTATGAATATGCACGCGATGCGCATAGCGAACAATACAGAAAATCGGGTGAACCATACATTATTCATCCAATTCAAGTTGCAGGTATTTTAGTTGATTTACACATGGATCCAGCTACAGTATCGGCAGGTTTCTTACATGATGTAGTAGAAGATACAGAGATTACATTAGAAGATATTGAACGGGAATTTAATAAAGAAATTGCTATGCTTGTTGATGGTGTGACAAAGCTCGGAAAGATTAAATATAAATCTCATGAGCAACAACAAGCAGAAAACCATCGCAAAATGTTTATTGCAATGGCTCAAGATATTCGAGTTATTTTAATTAAACTAGCTGACCGTCTTCATAACATGCGTACATTAAAACATTTGCCTCAAGAGAAGCAGCGTCGCATTGCGAATGAAACGTTAGAAATCTTTGCACCTTTAGCACATAGACTCGGAATTAGTACTATTAAATGGGAGCTAGAGGATACGTCACTTCGCTACTTAAATCCACAGCAATATTATCGTATTGTAAATTTAATGAAGCGTAAACGTGCAGAACGTGAAGAGTATTTAGACGAAGTAATGACTGGTATTCGTGAGAAATTAGACGAAGTTGCAATTCAACCTGAAATTTCTGGAAGACCAAAACATATTTACAGCATTTATCGTAAAATGGCACTGCAAAATAAACAGTTCAATGAAATTTACGATTTATTAGCTGTACGTGTCGTTGTAAATAGTATTAAAGATTGTTATGCAGTGCTTGGAATTATTCATACGTGTTGGAAGCCAATGCCAGGGCGTTTTAAAGATTATATAGCAATGCCGAAAGCAAACCTATATCAATCTCTTCATACGACTGTAATTGGGCCAAAAGGTGATCCGCTTGAAGTACAAATTCGTACGAAAGAAATGCATGAGATTGCAGAATTCGGGATCGCAGCACACTGGGCGTATAAAGAAGGAAAAACAGCAGAAACAACGGGTACATTAGAGAAGAAACTTACATGGTTCCGTCAAATATTAGAATGGCAAAATGAAGCTTCTAATGCGGAAGAGTTTATGGAATCATTAAAAATTGATTTATTCTCTGACATGGTATTCGTCTTTACACCGAAAGGCGATGTAATGGAATTACCGCTTGGATCTGTTCCGATTGACTTTGCATATCGTGTGCACTCAGAGATTGGGAATAAAACAATTGGTGCAAAAGTAAACGGGAAAATGGTGACGCTTGATTATAAATTAAAAACAGGTGACATCATTGAGATTTTAACATCGAAACATTCGTATGGACCAAGTCAAGACTGGGTGAAACTTGCTCAAACATCTCATGCGAAAAACAAAATACGTCAATTCTTTAAGAAGCAACGTAGAGATGAAAATATTGAAAAAGGCCGTGAACTTGTTGAGAAAGAAGTGCGTAGCCTAGAGTATGAGATGAAAGAAGTATTAGCTCCTGACAATTTAAAACGTGTTGCTGAAAAATTCAACTTTGCAAATGAAGAAGATATGTTTGCAGCAGTCGGATATAATGGCATCACTGCATCACAAATTGTTACGCGACTAACGGACAAGTTCCGTAAGCAACGTGAAGAAGAAGAGATTGTTGAAGTTAAAGAAGTTCGTAAACCGATGAAAATTCGAAAATGGGATTCTGGCGTTAAAGTAAGTGGTGCGGATAATTTATTAATTCGTTTATCAAAATGCTGTAACCCAGTACCAGGTGATGATATCGTTGGATATATTACGAAAGGCCGAGGCGTATCGATTCACCGTCGTGATTGTGTAAATGTTCATACAGAAGAAGCTATAGAACGTTTATTAGAAGTAGAGTGGGAAGGTAGCCCTGAAAAAGAAATTGAGTATAACGTTGATATTGAAATTTCAGGTTACGATCGCCGTGGTTTATTAAATGAAGTATTACAAGCTGTTACAGAGACGAAAACGTACATTTCGGCAGTTTCTGGTAGAAGTGACCGTAATAAGATGGCGACAATTAATATGTCAATCTCTATTCGTAACTTACAACACTTGAAAAAAGTAGTAGAACGCATTAAACGTGTTCCAGAAATTTATGCAGTACGACGCATGATGCATTAATAGGGAGTGTAGAAAAGATGAGAGTTGTTTTACAACGATCAAAAGAAGCGTCTGTCACAGTAGACGGTGAGATCGTAGGACAAATTCCGTTCGGTTTAACATTACTAGTTGGCATTACGCATGAAGATACAGAAAAAGATGCAACTTACATTGCAGAAAAAATTGCGAATTTACGTATTTTTGAAGATGAGAGTGGAAAGATGAATCATTCTGTACTTGATGTAGAAGGACAAGTTCTATCAATTTCGCAATTCACATTATACGGAGATTGTCGCAAGGGAAGACGTCCGAACTTTATGGATGCTGCTAAACCTGACTATGCAGAACGTTTATATGATTTCTTTAATGAAGAAGTTCGTAAGCAAGGATTGCATGTGGAAACAGGGAAGTTCGGAGCAATGATGGATGTTTCATTAATCAATGATGGTCCGGTGACCTTAATTGTGGATAGTAAATAGTGTTGCTGAGGAAGAGAGGGGATAGCCCTCTCTTCTTTTGTGTTTTTTAATGGTATATTTTGTTAATTGTTGTTATGATAGTTAAGAAAATAAACCATATAATCGGGGGATTATGGGAGGTAAATCTTATGAAAACATTTGTACTCGTTCATGGAGCGTGGGATGGTGGCTATGTTTGGAAAAAACTAGCTCAACTTTTAAGGGAAGAGGGGCATAGTGTATATACTCCTACATTAACTGGTCTTGGGGAACGAACGCATCTCACGCAACCTCATATAGGGTTGAAAACATTTATTCAAGACATTGTTAATACCATTAAATATGAGAGCCTAAAAGATGTGATTTTAGTGGGGCATAGCTATTCTGGGATGGTAATTACAGGAGTGGCAGAAGTGATTCCCGAGTTTATTAAGGCGCTAGTATACGTGGATGCAATGCTTCCGGAAAATGGTGATTCTGTTATGGATATTTCTGGACCGGAAATGGCCGCACATTTTATAGAAGAAGTAAAAGTACACGGGGAAGGATGGCGTGTTCTTCCTAGAAATACAACAGATGAAAAAAAATCAGCGATGTCATTGTTGGCTTTTACACAATCGGTTGAAATAAAAAACTCTAAAGCACAACTTATACCGCATATATATGTGGAAGTAAAGGATAATCCAGAACATTGGCCAATGACGCCTATCTTTTTAGAATCAGCAAAAAAAGCAAGGGACAGAAAATGGGAAGTTTTTTCTATTGAAGTTGGTGGGCATTGGGTAATGGAAACTAATCCAGAGGCGTTGGTTCGTATATTGAATCAGAGTGTAGAAGTAGTTTAATGTATGCTTTACTTTCTATAAAAGAATTGGAAGCACAAGGTATATTACATGTAATTTTAGAAATTCTCGTATTGGGGGTAGGTATTGTATCGTTATATCATTTGAAGCATTATATGCTAGCAAGTGGACTAGCTCATTGTTATAAATCCGATACTAATGTTTATTTTGAGTCAATAGCTTTTTCGTTTATGTATAACTCTTTAATCAATATGGAACAATAAAAAGTAAAACATCCATATTGAATGTGAGGGATATACGTATGCGTATGAATGAAAAAGGGCATTCTGTTACAAATGGTGCAAATCAACTGTTTAACGTGAATTTTCATGATTTTATTTCAAAAGAGCAAAACAATACGTCAATGGAGCTTGCTTCTGAGTTTGGGATTTCTCTTCAAGATGTAAAGCGTTTAAAGAAGCAGATTGAACGCTCTTAGAGCACTTGACAATCCTACTGAACAAACGTATAGTAATTTTATATTTACATATGAATATAACCGTTGATAGAGAAGAGTAAATGAGACACACATGGAAAGAGAAGAAATGTCTTAGGCTGAAAACATTTCTACATGATGACTGATTGAATGACACTCTAGAGGTTTCAACTTGAACGGCATATACGCTTAGTAGGGATGAACGCACATTTAAGCGTTATTAAAAAAGTGGAAGCATACGTGCTTCAATTAGGGTGGCACCACGGGTATAATACTCTCGTCCCTACTGTTCAAACAGTAGAGGCGGGAGTTTTTTTATTTTTATTAAGATTAAAACAATTTGAGGAGGAACTGAATATGTCTATTCAAATCCCACGCGGAACGCAAGATATTCTTCCAGGCACTGTTGAGTTATGGCAGTATATCGAAGGGCAAGCACGCGAAATTTGCCGTCGTTACAATTATAAAGAAATTCGTACACCAATTTTTGAACACACTGAGCTATTTTTACGTGGTGTTGGTGATACGACAGATATCGTACAAAAAGAAATGTACTCATTCCAAGACCGTGGAGAGCGTAGTTTAACATTACGTCCAGAAGGTACGGCACCTGTTGTACGTTCTTACGTTGAAAATAAAATGTTCGGTGACGCAACACAACCAACGAAATTATACTATATCGGTCAAATGTTCCGTTACGAAAGACCACAAGCAGGTCGCTACCGTCAATTCGTACAATTCGGTATTGAAGCAATCGGTAGTAACGACCCTGCAATTGATGCAGAAGTAATTGCGCTTGCTGTAGAGTTTTACCGCGGCATGGGCTTAAAAAATATTAAAGTTGTATTAAACAGCTTAGGTGATGCGGCGAGCCGTCAAGCGCACCGTGATGCGTTAATCGCACACTTTGAGCCACGTATCGGTGAGTTCTGTTCTGACTGTCAATCTCGTTTAGAAAAGAACCCACTTCGTATTTTAGATTGTAAGAAGGACCGTAACCATGAATTAATGGGAACAGCACCATCTATTACAGAATACTTAAATGAAGACTCAGCAGTATACTACGACAAAGTTCAAGAACTATTAACGATGATGGATGTTCCATTTGAAAAAGATCCGAACTTAGTACGTGGTTTAGACTACTACCAACACACTGTATTTGAAATTATGAGTGAGGCAGAAGGTTTCGGTGCTATCACTACATTAAGCGGTGGTGGCCGTTACAACGGACTTGTACAAGAAATCGGTGGACCAGAAATGCCAGGTATCGGTTTTGCGATGAGTATTGAACGTTTAATTATGGCGCTAAAAGCTGAAAACATTGAATTACCAATCGAACATAGCATTGATTGTTACGTTGTAGCGCTTGGTGAAAAAGCGAAAGACCATGCTGCAAAAGTTGCGTTTGATCTTCGTAAAGCTGGATTATCAGTTGAAAAAGATTATTTAGATCGCAAAATGAAAGCACAATTTAAATCAGCAGATCGTCTAAAAGCGAAATTTGTAGCTGTATTAGGGGAAGATGAGCTAGATAAAGGCATCATTAACTTAAAAGACATGGCAACAGGCGAACAAGAAGAAGTAGCGTTAGATGTATTTGCTTCATACGTAGCAGAGAAATTAATATAGGGGGAACTTACAGTGGCTGAAAGAACACATGCATGTGGAAAAGTAACAATAGAAGCAGTTGGACAAACAGTTCAATTAAAAGGTTGGGTACAAAAACGCCGTGATTTAGGTGGATTAATCTTTATCGACTTACGTGACCGTACAGGTATCGTACAAGTTGTATTTAACCCAGAAACATCAAAAGAAGCACTAGAAGTAGCAGAAACAATTCGTAGCGAATACGTGTTACACGTAGAAGGTACAGTTGTTGAGCGAGGTGAAGGTGCGATTAATGACAATATGGCAACTGGTCGTATTGAAGTACAAGCAACGAAAGTGAACGTATTAAATGCAGCGAAAACAACGCCAATCATTATTGCTGATGATACAGATGCATCAGAAGATGTGCGTTTAAAATATCGTTATTTAGACTTACGTCGTCCTGTAATGTTCAACACATTCAAAATGCGTCACGACGTAACAAAAACAATTCGTAACTTCTTAGATACAGAAGAGTTCTTAGAAGTGGAAACACCAATTTTAACGAAGAGCACGCCAGAAGGAGCTCGTGATTATTTAGTACCAAGTCGTGTACATGACGGTGAATTCTATGCGTTACCACAGTCTCCACAGCTATTTAAACAGCTTCTTATGGTCGGCGGATTTGAGCGTTACTATCAAGTGGCACGCTGTTTCCGTGACGAAGATTTACGTGCAGACCGTCAGCCTGAATTCACGCAAATCGATATCGAAGCTTCATTCTTAACACAAGATGAAATTTTAGATATGATGGAGCGCATGATGACGAAAGTTATGAAGGATGCAAAAGGTGTAGAAGTAAGTGCACCATTCCCTCGTATGAAATATGCTGATGCAATGGCTCGCTACGGTTCTGATAAGCCAGATACACGCTTTGAAATGGAACTAACAGACTTATCTGAGTTTGCTGCGGGTTGTGGCTTCAAAGTATTTACAAGTGCTGTAGAAAGCGGCGGACAAGTAAAAGCAATTAATGCAAAAGGTGCTGCAAGCAAATACTCTCGTAAAGATATCGATGCATTAACTGAATTCGTGAAAGTATACGGTGCAAAAGGTTTAGCTTGGCTTAAAGTGGAAGAAGACGGCTTAAAAGGACCAATCGCGAAATTCTTCGGTGAAGAAGATGCGAACGCGTTAATGACTACGTTAGACGCTACTGCTGGAGATTTATTACTATTCGTAGCAGATAAGAAGAGCGTTGTTGCAGATAGCTTAGGTGCACTTCGTTTACGTCTAGGTAAAGAGCTTGAGTTAATTGACGAAAGTAAATATAACTTCCTATGGGTAACGGACTGGCCACTTCTTGAGTACGATGAAGATGCAGATCGTTACTTCGCAGCTCACCACCCATTCACAATGCCATTCCGTGAAGACGTTGAGCTATTAGAAACAGCTCCAGAAAAAGCACGTGCACAAGCATATGACCTTGTATTAAACGGTTATGAGCTTGGTGGTGGATCACTTCGTATTTACGAGCGTGACGTACAAGAAAAAATGTTCAAAGCACTTGGATTCTCACAAGAAGAAGCGCAAGAGCAATTCGGATTCTTATTAGAAGCATTCGAATACGGTACGCCACCACACGGCGGTATCGCATTAGGTTTAGACCGTCTTGTTATGTTACTTGCAGGACGTACAAACCTTCGCGACACAATTGCATTCCCGAAAACAGCAAGCGCAAGCTGCTTATTAACAGAAGCTCCAAGCCCAGTTGCTGAAGCACAGCTTGAAGAGTTAAACTTAAAATTAAGCTTAAAAGAAGAGAAGTAAGAATAAAGTCTAGATGGTTATACTATAGCCATCTAGACTTTTTTTGAGAGGAAGTTTAAAAAGTCCGGTTCAGATGGCAGTCGCATCTCTTCGTTGCTTCGCCAGTCCGGTGCTCGAGTAGTGACGCTACACTGCGCTCCTCCTAGCTTCAGCGCCTCGATCTGCTCGGCCCTCTGAATCCTCCTTTTTAAACGTGTATTTAGGAAGAAATAAAAGTCGGTTTACATTATGTCTTCATTTTCGAAATATGTATTTTTAGGAATTCTATAACTTTTTCTATACAAATAGTAGGAAAAACGCTAGAATACATGGTAGACCATTTTTGTAATAGGAGTGTAGAGCTGAATGTTACATCAATTTTCACGTAATGAATTAGCCTTCGGTAAAGAAGGACTTGAAATATTAAAAAATAGTACAGTCGGTATTTTAGGAATTGGCGGCGTAGGTTCTTTTGCAGCTGAAGCGTTAGCGCGTTCTGGCGTTGGACGTCTTGTATTAGTTGATAAAGACGTTGTAGATATTACAAACGTAAACCGTCAAATTCACGCTTTAGTATCTACTGTAGGACGTTCAAAAGTAGAATTAATGAAAGAGCGTATCGCAGATATTAACCCTGAGTGTGAAGTAATTGGACTAGAAATGTTTTATACAGATGAAACATATGAAGAGTTCTTTAAACACGGTTTAGACTTCGTAGTGGATGCATCTGATACGATTACGTTCAAAATTCATTTAATTAAACAATGTTTACGTCGTAAAATTAAAATTATCTCATGTATGGGTGCGGCAAATAAAATGGACCCAACTCGTTTCCGTATTGCAGACATTTCTAAAACACATACAGATCCAATTGCGAAAGTCATTCGTACGAAGCTTCGTAAAGAGGGTATTAAAAAAGGTGTAAAAGTTGTCTTCTCTGACGAAAACCCAATTGTAATTCGTGAAGAAGTACGTAAAGAAATCGTACCAGACGAAAATGCAAAAATTCGTAAAGCGAAATTACCGCCTTCTTCAAATGCATTCGTACCATCTGTGGCAGGCTTAATTATGGCAAGTCACGTTGTACGCGAGCGTATTAAAAACGTAGAAGTGAAACGTGTAGGGCAAGAATAAAGTAAAAGCATATATCCATTTCGGATATATGCTTTTTTTGTATGTATTAAAGAAATAGGGATATTTGCATTACTACTAGTTCAAATGTAAGTAAGGCTAGTAAGTAATGATCATATTTATCTGATTTATAGGCGGACGTCTTTTTTAAACTGTTAACGGTAAAAAGAGCTAAAGTTAAGACGAGGACACCGAGTGTTATTTTGAAAACTATTAAAGAAATAGTAATCAGCTCCCTTTAAAAATATATGTTTATAATAACATTTTAGTGAAAAATATCTAATATATACCGAGAGTTTTCTTGTATGATAGGGAGAGATATTTCGTCAATTTTTGTCGGTAAATTGATATTCCTTGTCGAATCGTCGGTATAATTTCATTCACCGATACATACATGTATACTCTCCACCAAAGAAACAAACAGAGACGTCACTTAGTCAAAAAAGTGACGTCTCTGTTTTTAATTCTCTGCAGAATAAATAATATCTAAATTTCCATTTTGATCTGTTTTGAAAATGGGAGCGATCTGTTCGTCTTGTTCTTCAACTGAAACGAGTTTTCGAGCGCGATCCATAATTCTAACAAGCATTGCATAATCTTCTTCGATTGCTTGTTGTTTTTTTGAGAGTACCGCTAATTTTGCTTCCAGTTCATGATTCGTTTTTTTCAAAGTCGTGAGCTGAGCTTGCAATACTTCATTTTCAGTTTGTAACTTTGCAAGTGAAGGGTTGGTATGCTCTAAGTTTTGCAAAAACGAGATGACACTTTGCATTGTGAGTTCTTGTTTGCTTGGCGTAATATCTTCTGAAAAGTCGGCATCGATTACGAGTTGTTTCGTTTTCGTGAAATGCTCTTTTTCTATTTTAGCTTCAGAGCGTTTTAATTCTTTACGTTGCTTTTTTGCAAGTTGCACTGCGTCTTCATAATTGGGTCTTACTTCGGCATTCCATCTAAATCCGCAAGCTGCTGAAGTACGGTTCAATGCATCGCCGACTTCATCAAATGCTTTTATTTGTGTACTACCGCTGCGAATATGTCGTAAAACAGTTTCTGCTAAAAGGAGATCGTCTTCTTTTGTCCATGCATCTTGACGTGTTTTCATAAGCGAAGCCTCCATAATGGTGACGTTTTCGCTTATGTTACCCTTTATTTTTCGTTTTATTCGAAGTTTGTAATCTTTCATATACGGTAGAAAGTGCTTGCTCAAATTTCCCTGTTGTTTTCGGTTTATAATATTGTTTGTTTTTTATTTTATCAGGTAAGTATTGTTGCTGTACCCAGCCATTTGGATGGTCGTGTGGGTATAAGTACCCGATGCCTCTTCCGAGTGATTCTGCGCCTTTGTAATGACTATCTTTTAAATGACTTGGGATGTCGCCTGTTTGACCGTTACGTAAATCATGTAAGGCAGCATCAAGTGCTTTATAAGCTGAGTTTGATTTCGGTGATAGACACAGCTCGATAACGGCATTTGCAAGTGGTATGCGTGCCTCTGGAAATCCAACTCGTTCAGCTGATTCAATGGCTGCTAGTGTACGTGGTCCGGCTTGCGGGCTAGCAAGTCCGATATCTTCATATGCCATAATAAGAAGACGTCTACCAATGCTTTGTAAATCACCAGCTTCAATAAGACGTGCTAAATAATGAAGTGCTGCATTTACATCACTTCCGCGCACCGATTTTTGAAATGCCGATAATACGTCATAATGAGCATCTCCACCTTTGTCATGAACGAAGCTCTTTTTTTGCAAGCATTCTTCTGCGATTTCTAGTGTGATTTCCGCAGCTTTGTCATCCGTTGTAAAGCTAGATAAAACAGCTAGTTCAAGTGCATTATAAGCGGAACGCATATCTCCGCCTGATGCATTTGCGAAGTGATGTAATGCTTCAGGCGTAACCGTTACATCATATTCTCCAAGACCTTTTTCTTTATCTTCAAGTGCTCGTTTTAAGCCGATTAAAAGATCATCTTCTGTTAATGCGTGTAATTCGAAGATTTGACAACGACTTCGAATAGCAGAATTAATAGCATGGAACGGATTACTCGTCGTTGCCCCAATTAAGGTGAGAAGTCCGCTTTCTAAATGAGGTAATAGAAAATCCTGTTTTGCTTTATCTAGGCGGTGTACTTCATCTAAAATTAAAACGAGGTGTCGATGCATCTTTGCTTCTTGTACGACAACTTCCATATCTTTTTTATTATGAGTAACAGCATTTAATAGGCGGAAAGGGGTTCCGGTACTGCCTGCAATTGCGCTCGCGATGGATGTTTTTCCAGTGCCTGGAGGGCCATATAAAATCATAGATTGAAAATGATTTGCTTGGACCATTCGCCATAAAATCTTTCCTTCACCAACTAAATGTTGTTGGCCGATAATTTCTTGAATATTTGTAGGGCGCATTCGATGTGCGAGTGGTTGTTTCATTTTTACCGTCTCCCTTAAAGTATAATCTCTTTCTATCGTATCATTTTTTTTAGTGGAATTTGAAATAGGATGCTGTTTTGTGGGAAAAATGAATATGAATATTTTCATTTTTCTATCAATTGTAATAATTTCCGAGTTTTTCAATGTGATTTTATGTTATCATTTTGATACACAAGTTGAAATTTCTTATAATACTATATTATGCTATAATTTCATAGGATTTTAAATTGTGTTCTTTTATAAATAAGATATAACCAATAGAAGTGAAAATTTGAAAAGAGGTGCAAAATAGATGAAGATTTCAACGAAAGGCCGTTACGGCTTAACAATTATGATCGATCTTGCAAAAAAGTTTGGTGAAGGTCCAATTTCCTTAAAATCAATTGCGCAGGCACATGATTTATCGGAACATTATTTGGAGCAATTAATTTCACCACTTCGTAACGCTCGTCTAGTAAAGAGTACGCGCGGGGCATATGGTGGATATGTATTATCAGATCAACCGGCTAACATTACAGCTGGGGATGTAATCCGTGTATTAGAGGGTCCAATTAGTGTTGTAGAAATGATAGAAGAAGAAGAACCAGCACAACGCCAATTATGGATGCGTGTTCGTGATGCGGTGCAAGAAGTGTTAGATAGTACAACGTTAGAAGATTTAGTGCGTTATGAGGAAGAAAATCACGGGGGCTACATGTTTTACATTTAATTCCTTGTGAAACGATTTGGAAAGAAGGAGATTTAATGGAACGCATTTACTTAGATCATGCTGCGACATCTCCGACTCACCCAGAAGTGGTCGAAAAGATGATTCCATATATGACAGAAACATTCGGAAACCCGTCTAGTATTCACTTTTATGGACGTCAAACGCGACATGCAGTAGATGAGGCAAGACGCGCGTGTGCACGTAGCATTCATGCGAATCCGAATGAAATTATATTTACGAGTGGTGGTACAGAAGCTGATAATTTAGCGCTTATCGGTGTAGCACGTGCGAACCGTCATAAAGGTAAGCATATTATAACGACGCAAATTGAACATCATGCGATTTTGCATACATGTGAATTGTTAGAGCGTGAAGGGTTTGAAGTGACATATTTACCTGTTGATGAAACAGGGCGCGTTCAAGTTTCTGACATACAAAAGGCATTAACGGAAGAGACAATTCTCGTATCCGTTATGTTTGGGAATAATGAAGTTGGGACGATGCAACCAATTGCGGAAATAGGTAAGTTGTTAAAAGAGCATCAAGCTTATTTTCATACAGATGCGGTACAAGCTTACGGTTTAGTAGAAATTGATGTGAAAGAGTTTGGTATTGATTTATTATCGATTTCAGCTCATAAAATTAACGGGCCAAAAGGTGTTGGATTCCTATACGCTGGTGCAGATGTGAAATTTGAACCGTTATTAATAGGCGGGGAGCAAGAAAGAAAACGCCGTGCTGGTACGGAAAATGTGCCTAGTATTGCTGGGCTTCAGCATGCAATTCTTATAGCTGAAAAAACTCGTGAGCAAAAAAATGCCCAATATGAAGAGTTTAAAGATATAATGGTATCTGTCTTCAAAAATGAAGACATTACTTTCGAGGTAAACGGAAACTTAGAATATCGCTTACCACATGTGCTTAATATTAGTTTTACAGGAATGAACATTGAACCGTTTCTTGTGAACTTAGACTTAGCTGGCATTGCAGTGTCAAGTGGTTCGGCTTGTACAGCTGGTTCGATTGATCCATCACATGTATTAGTAGCGATGTTCGGAAAAGACTCCGATCAAATACGTTCATCCGTACGCTTTAGTTTCGGACTTGGAAATACGAAAGAGCAAATTGAGAAAGCGGCGTACGAAACAGTGAAAATCGTGAAGCGATTAACACAAAATTAGCATGGGAGGTGACATGATGAACAAACTACCTCAAGAAACACGTGTTGTCATCGGTATGTCCGGTGGCGTCGATTCATCTGTAGCAGCTCTTTTATTAAAAGAACAAGGTTATGATGTAATCGGAATTTTTATGAAAAACTGGGATGATACAGATGAGAATGGTGTCTGCACAGCAACAGAAGATTACAATGATGTAATCGAAGTGTGTAACCAAATTGGTATTCCGTATTATGCAGTAAACTTTGAAAAACAATACTGGGATAAAGTATTTACGTACTTCTTAGATGAATACCGAGCTGGTCGTACACCAAACCCAGATGTAATGTGTAATAAAGAAATTAAATTTAAAGCATTTTTAGAGCATGCAATTGCGCTTGGTGCTGATTATGTAGCGACAGGTCATTATGCACGCGTTGCGTATATGGACGGCGAATATAAAATGCTTCGCGGCGTTGATGACAATAAAGACCAAACGTATTTCTTAAATCAATTAAGCCAAGAGCAATTGTCAAAAACAATGTTCCCGTTAGGTGAATTAAAGAAACCACAAATTCGTGAGATGGCGAAAGAAGCTGGTTTAGCGACAGCGGCGAAGAAAGATAGTACTGGTATTTGCTTCATTGGAGAGCGTAACTTTAAAGATTTCTTAAGTAACTATTTACCAGCACAACCAGGTGTGATGCAAACATTATCTGGCGAAGTGAAAGGAAAGCATGACGGTTTAATGTACTATACAATTGGACAACGTCATGGCCTTGGTATTGGTGGTAACGGTGATCCATGGTTTGCTGTTGGGAAAAACTTAAAAGAAAACATTTTATATGTCGATCAAGGATTCCATAACGAACTTCTATATGGGGATGAAGTTATTGCTACGAATATCGGCTGGGTAAGTAACAAAGCGAAAGAAAAAGAATTTAAGTGCACAGCGAAATTCCGTTATCGTCAAGAAGACAATAAAGTAACGGTTCAAATCGTTGATGAAAATACAGTTCGTATTCTTTGTGACGAGCCAATTCGTGCAATTACACCAGGACAAGCAGTTGTTTTCTATGATGGAGATGAGTGCTTAGGCGGTGCTACAATTGATGAAGTGTACCGTAGCGGTAAGAAATTGGATTATTTAGGATAAAACGAGAAGCCTCTGCCGATTCGCGGTTAGAGGTTTCTTTTACATAAAGCGAATTTTTGTTCGCTTGAAAAATACATTCTTTGATATAATTTGTTGTAGAGGTGAAGGACATGTCAAACAAACTTGAAACAGGTATTCAATATATGCAAGAAGGAAACTGGGAAGAAGCTGCTAAAAACTTCACAGAAGCAATCGAAGAAAATCCGAAAGATGCGCTTGGATACATTAATTTTGCAAACTTATTAGATGTACTAGGTGACAGTGAAAGAGCAATTTTATTTTATAAACGTGCATTAGAGCTAGATGATAAATCTGCGGCTGCTTATTATGGATTAGGTAATGTGTATTACGGTCAAGAGCAATTTGCAGAAGCTAAAGCTGTATTTGAACAAGCGATGCAAGCGGGCTTACAATCAGCGGATGTAACATTTATGTTAGGTATTACGTATGTGCAACTTGGAAATGATCGTCTTGCACTGCCGTTTTTACAAAGAGCAACAGAATTAGATGAAAACGATGTAGAAGCTATGTTCCAGTGCGGACTTTGCTTTGCGCGACTAGAACATATTCAAGAAGCGAAACCTTATTTTGAAAAGGTATTAGAAATGGATGAAGAGCATGCAGATGCGTATTATAATTTAGGCGTTGCATACGTATTTGAAGAAAATAACGAGAAGGCTCTTGCTTTATTTAAGAAAGCAACTGAAATTCAGCCAGATCACTTTTTAGCTGGTAATGGTGTTCGTTTATTGGAGCAAGAAGCTGAATAAGATGAAAATATAGTTTAATGGGTAGTTATCCCTCATCTAAAGAGGTGGGGGATGTACTGCTCATTAAAGTGAAACGAAACCGGAAAGGAGAGGAAAGATGGGAAATCAACATGCAATGGATTTGTTTGAAGAAGAGAAAAAGTTTATAAAAGCGCAAGTTCTTCATACCATTTTCCACAACGAAGAAAACCTCTATTCCGTTGTCAGTATGAAAGTCATTGAAACAAATGAAACGTACGACGAAAAAAAAGTAATGATAAACGGTCATTTTCCCCGCATGCATGAAGATGAAGTGTTTACATTGACAGGACATTTTAAAGACCATCCGAAGTATGGGAAACAATATTTAGTTGAAACGTTTAAGAAAGAATTGCCGCAAACAAAAGCTGGTATGGTGCAATATTTAGCCAGTGATTTATTTAAAGGGATAGGAAAGCGTACAGCTGAAAAAATTGTGGACCATCTTGGGGAACATGCTATTTCTAAAATTATGGATGATCCTGACGCGTTAAATGGTGTTGTCAACAAACAAAAAGCGCAAGAAATTTATGAGACAATTGTTGAACATCAAGGGCTAGAGAAAGTAATGAGCTTTTTAAATGGTTACGGTTTTGGAACGAAGCTTTCTATTAAAATTTATCAGCAATATAAAGAGATGACATTAGAAGTAATTCGTAATAATCCATATCAGCTTATTGAAGAAGTGGATGGCATTGGATTTGGAAGAGCGGATGATATAGGACGTGCGTTAGGGATATCGGGTAATCATGATGATCGTGTACGTGCGGGATGTTTTTATACGTTAGAAAATGTATCATTGCAACTTGGCCATGTTTATATGGGAAAAGATCAACTTGTAAGAGAAACGATGTCACTTTTAAATAATCAAGAAGGAAGGGTGACAGAGGAAGACATTATCGGTTGCATTGAAATGATGCAAAGTGAAGGGAAAGTCATCATAGAAGAAGAACGGATATATTTAGCATCGTTATTCTACTCTGAAAAAGGTGTTGTAAAGTCTATTCGTAGGCTTATGAATCAAGAGGAAACACCTTCATTTCCTGAAGCAGAAGTGTTAAAGACGTTAGGTGAAATTGAAGAACAACTGAATGTGCAGTATGCACCATTTCAGCAAGAAGCAATTCAAACGGCACTTCATAAACCGATGATGTTACTGACAGGTGGACCAGGAACAGGGAAAACAACAGTTATTAAAGGGATTGTTGAAATGTATGCGTCACTTCACGGGCTATCGTTAAATCCGAATGAATACAGTGATGATAATCCATTTCCAATATTATTAACGGCTCCAACAGGAAGAGCAGCGAAGCGAATGAGTGAATCAACAGGGCTACCAGCTTGTACAATTCACCGTTTACTTGGCTGGACGCCAGAAGGGTCTTTCCAACGTAATGAAACGGATCCGGTACAAGGGAAATTGCTCATTATTGATGAATTTTCAATGGTTGACATTTGGCTTGCAAATCAGCTGTTTAAGTCATTGCCGACTAACATTCAAGTTATTGTTGTAGGCGATGAAGATCAGTTGCCATCTGTAGGACCTGGTCAAGTGTTGAAAGATTTATTGAATGCAGGTGCAGTTCCAACGGTAAAGCTTACTGAAATTTATCGTCAAGCGGAAGGCTCATCAGTTATTCAACTTGCCCATGCGATAAAAAATGGAACGCTTCCACCAGATTTAGCGCAAAACCAAAAAGATCGTTCATTTATCGGTTGTACAGGAGCTCAAATTGTTGAGGTTGTTAAGAAGGTTTGTGAGAATGCTAAGACAAAAGGGTTTAGCGCAAGAGATGTACAAGTATTGGCTCCGATGTATCGTGGACCTGCCGGTATTAATGTACTAAACGAAGCGTTGCAAGAAGTGTTTAATCCGAAAAGGGAAAAAAGTAAAGAAATTGCTTACGGTGATGTTGTATACCGACGAGGCGATAAAGTATTGCAGCTCGTTAATCAGCCGGAGAGCCAAGTGTTTAATGGTGATATCGGAGAAATTGTTTCGGTGTTTTATGCGAAAGAGAACGTTGAGCAACAAGATATGATTATCGTTTCATTTGATGGAATTGAAGTAACGTATACAAAGCCAGATTTAAATCAAATTACGCATGCCTATTGCTGTTCGATTCATAAATCGCAAGGTAGTGAATTTCCGATTGTGATTATGCCGATAGTAAAAAGTTACAATCGTATGTTACGTCGTAATTTAATTTATACTGGTATTACAAGAAGTAAGAAGTTCCTTATTATTTGTGGAGAGGAAGCCGCTTTCCAGTCTGGTGTAAATCGCCTTGATGATGCAATGCGTCAAACGACTTTAGCTAGTCGATTGCAAGAATCACAAGGAGAAGTACAGATGGTAACGGTAAATGGCGAAGAAATGGACGTGGAAAACATTTCACCGTATGATTTCATGTAACAAGGTGAAATTATATAGTGAAACTTTCAAACGTATAACGTTGAAAGGCTCCAGCAATGTATAAATGAATGCGGTTTGGACATAATGGCGAATAGAATCTGGGAGAATGTAAGGAGATGAAAGCCATATGTTCATTTGTCCAAATTGCAAAGGGAAAGACATTGGAAAAATAGGTGTCAACCAATTTTATTGCTGGAATTGTTATATCGAATTATCGGTTTCAAAAGGGAAAATCCATACGCATCAAGTAGAAGAAGATGGTTCATTAAGCTCTCTTGATGATTTATTTGATGAGAATGAAAGAACGATCGGATAACGAAAAGGGGGATTTACTTTGAATCTACGCAATTCATTAATCGCATTAGGTGTTGGAGCGGCAGCATATCAATATGCTCGCAAACAAGATATGTTCTCAAAACGCAATATGAAAAAAGCACGTAAGATGATTAAATCTTATTTATAAGCATAAAAAACTCCCTTCATCATAAGGGAGTTTTTTTATGCACTTGTATGCAAATATAAAAGTCCGATTTCAGAGAAGAGATAAGATAGGCCGTAACATCCAACACCAAGCATGCCGTAATGAAATAATTGCTTCGCTCTTTCTTTTCGTGAGGAACGAATAAAGAAACCTTTCCAAATACCGAACCCGATACAAATCCATTCAAGAATCATAAAAAGTGCTGATAATACGAGCATAAATAAAACCATTATGAGCCCTCCTGATTATATTGTTTCACGCTACATTCTCAGGGGTGGTTGTCCTTGTTATGTTATGTATATGTACGTCTTTACAAAACAGTATGGTCTACATGAAAAGATTTTAAAACTTTCGCACATAACCTACCCTATTTATTTTCAAAATAAGGGTAGAGGAGGTTTTTCGTGTGAAGAATCTTAAAATAATTTGGATATATCGTTTAGGATTATTGTTACTTGTATTTCTTTGTTTGCTCGTCTTTCTAAAAATTAAGCCGCTATGGGCACCGATTATTTTTGTATTTAAAGTGGCCATTACACCGTTTCTTATTGCGTGTTTTATTGCGTATTTATTGCATCCTTTAATTGAAAAAATTCATAAGGAAGGGATGCCACGCACACTCGCTATTTTGCTCATTTACATCCTTTTCTTTGGCGGAATTGGTTATGGCATTTATAAAGGAACGCCAGTGGTGATTAAGCAATTACAAGAAATCAATGAACAATTCCCGCAGTTTACAAAAATGTATGATTCTTGGATGGATGGCGTTACGGAACAAACAGCGAATTTCCCGTCCTTTATTCATGAAAAGGTGAAACAAATTTTTGTCGGGGTAGAAACGAAGATACAAGCACTTTTAAATAAAGTGATGAGCACAGCTCGTGGTGTACTAGATTCGTTACTCATTATTTTCTTAATTCCGTTCATTGTATTTTACATATTAAAAGATTACGGTGAGTTTTATCATATCTTTTGGAAACTAGTCCCAAGTAAGTGGCGTAATACAGGGCAAATGCTGGCGAAAGAAATTGATAAATCACTTGGAAGTTATATTCGAGGACAATTATTTGTTTGCTTAGTATTAGGGGGCGTATCTGCTCTTTCCTTTTGGTTTATCGGTATGAAATATCCATTGTTACTCGGGATTATTATTGGGGTGACAGATATAATACCGTACTTTGGTCCTATTTTAGGAGCGATCCCGACATTAATGATTGCGGCAACGGTATCAACGAGTTTACTTATTAAAGCGGGGATTACGATTGCAATTTTACAATTCGTTGAAAGTAACATTTTATCCCCTTATATCGTTGGTAAGTCGCTTCGCATGCATCCTGTTATTATTATGCTTGCATTATTAGTTGGGGGAGAAGTGGCAGGAATTGTAGGTTTATTAATATCAGTTCCTGTTTTAGCTGTCATTCGTACAGTAATCGTTCATGTAAGGCCTCTTTGGAAAAAAGAAGATGCGTAATAGGAAAGCCCTCTAATTATAAAAGTAGAGGGCTTTCCTTATTTAGAGAGTTGCTTATTTATTTGTTGAACGAGAGAGCTTACATCATTGGTTTGAATATGTTTTATTCTTTTCCATTCATTATCATACATAAAGATAATTTGATTGCTGAAAAGGCGCTTTTGTTCTTTTAGGTCAGAAATTTTTTCGAAAGAGTACTCCTCAAATAATGGATTCTTACTTACATCTGGTCCCAAAAAGAAAAGTCGTTTGTTCGTTAAAATTAACAGTCCTGGTCTTGCAACGGAACGATAAATAAATATATCTAATGAACAGGCTACGTAAAATAATATCGTTTCGTCAGTCGTTAACATATTTTTAGCGTTATTCAATAAAGTTGTCATTATAATCGCTCCTTTATTATTGGTAATTTAATTATAACAAAAATAAAATATTCAGAAAAATAAATAGAGGTAGTGCAATTTAGTAATACATGCATAATATATGAAAAGGCCGTTAAGAATGAATAGTAGAATAGCTATGATTAATAAGCAATTGATATAATATAAATGATTATCTACATTGACAAACTTAAGAGAATTCTATTATATTTAGTCATATAATACATTAAATCAATGACGGAACAAGTACGTTACAGTCCATTTATAGAGAGAAGCTTCCATATGGCTGAAAGAAGCTTTAAATGAAGGGTAACAGAAAGCTAATCCTGAGAGCAGCTAATCACTGCCGTCTTGCCACGTTACGGCACCATGAGGTGATGAGTTGATTTGTATAGTAATCAATTCATAATTAGGGTGGTATCGCGAGTTAACTCTCGTCCCTTTTATAGGGGCGGGAGTTTTTTATATTTAAGGAGGAAAATACAATGAAACAACTAACAGGCGCACAAATTCGTCAAATGTTTTTAGACTTTTTCCAAGAAAAAGGACATGCAGTAGAACCTAGTGCTTCACTAGTTCCACATGAGGATCCATCTCTTTTATGGATTAACAGTGGTGTAGCAACATTAAAAAAATATTTTGATGGACGTGTAATCCCACAAAATCCACGTATTACAAATGCTCAAAAATCAATTCGTACAAACGATATTGAAAACGTAGGGAAAACAGCTCGTCACCATACATTCTTTGAAATGTTAGGAAACTTCTCAATCGGTGATTACTTTAAAGAAGAAGCAATTACTTGGGCTTGGGAGTTCTTAACGAGCGACAAATGGATTGGATTCGATAAAGAATTACTATCAGTTACAATCCATCCAGAAGATGAAGAAGCATTCAAAATTTGGAATGAGAAAATGGGCGTTCCAAAAGAGCGTATCATTCGTTTAGAAGAAAACTTCTGGGATATCGGTGAAGGACCAAGTGGACCGAATACAGAAATTTTCTATGACCGCGGAGAAGCTTACGGTAATGACTTTAGTGACCCAGAATTATATCCAGGCGGAGAAAACGAGCGTTACTTAGAAGTATGGAACCTTGTATTCTCTCAATTTAATCATAATCCAGACGGTTCATATACACCACTTCCTAAGAAAAACATCGATACAGGGATGGGTCTAGAGCGTATGACATCTATCGTTCAAGATGTGCCTACAAACTTTGACACAGACTTATTCATGCCAATGATTGGTGCAACAGAAACAATCTCTGGCGAGAAATATCGTAATGGTGACTTAGAAAAAGATATGGCGTTTAAAGTAATCGCTGACCATATCCGTACAGTAACATTCGCTGTTGGTGACGGTGCCCTTCCATCTAACGAAGGCCGTGGTTATGTGTTACGTCGTTTATTACGCCGTGCTGTTCGTTACTCTAAGAAATTAAACATCAACCGTCCGTTCATGTTTGAATTAGTACCGGTTGTTGGAGAAGTAATGAAAGACTTCTATCCAGAAGTACTTGAAAAGAAAGATTTCATCGCAAAAGTTGTGAAAAATGAAGAAGAGCGTTTCCACGAAACACTTCATGATGGTGAAGCAATTTTAGCTGAAGTTATCGCAAAAGCAAAAGAAGAAAAAACAACTGTTATTTCTGGAGTAGATGCGTTCCGTCTATATGACACATACGGTTTCCCAATTGAATTAACAGAAGAATATGCAGAAGAAGCTGGTATGACAGTTGATCATGAAGGCTTTGAAAATGAAATGGAAAAACAACGTGAGCGCGCACGTGCTGCTCGTCAAGACGTTGATTCTATGCAAGTTCAAGGCGGTGTCCTTGGAGAAGTGAAAGTAGCGAGCGAATTCGTTGGTTACGGTACAGTTGCGACAGAAAGTAACGTTGTTGCACTTGTGAAAAACGGCGAATATACAGACAGTTTACAAGCTGGTGAAGAAGGACAATTAATGCTTGATGTAACACCATTCTATGCTGAGAGCGGTGGACAAATTGCAGACCGTGGTTACCTTCTTGCTGACGGTGTGAAAGTTCTTGTAAAAGACGTACAAAAAGCACCAAACGGCCAAAACTTGCACAAAGTTGTTGTTGAAGAAGGTACATTAACGAAAGAGGCAGCTGTGAAAGCTATTATCGATACGAAAAACCGTAGTAGCGTTGTGAAAAACCATACAGCAACTCACTTACTACACCAAGCATTAAAAGATGTACTTGGAACGCACGTTAACCAAGCAGGTTCTCTTGTAACTTCTGAACGTTTACGCTTTGACTTCTCTCACTTCGGTCAAGTACAAGCTGACGAATTAGAAAAAATTGAGCGTATCGTAAACGAGAAAATTTGGGAAAGTATTGATGTTGAGATTTCTCAAAAAGCAATTGAAGAAGCGAAAGAAATGGGTGCAATGGCATTATTCGGTGAAAAATACGGTGATGTTGTACGCGTTGTACAAGTTGGCGATTACAGCTTAGAGCTTTGTGGTGGTTGTCACGTTGATAACACAGCTTCTATCGGTATTTTCAAAATTGTTGCTGAGTCTGGTATCGGTGCAGGAACTCGTCGTATTGAGGCAGTAACTGGTAAGTCTGCATACGAATTAATGAACGATCAAGTAGGTTTATTAAAAGAAGCAGCAGGAAAAATGAAAACAAATCCGAAAGATATTTTAACAAGAGTAGATGGTTTATTTGCTGAAGTAAAACAACTTCAAAAAGAAAACGAATCTCTTGCAGCAAAATTAAGTAACATTGAAGCTGGAAACTTAACTGATTCAGTAATGACAGTTGATGGCGTGAACGTATTAGCGGCAAAAGTAAATGTTGCAGATATGAACAACTTACGTACGATGATGGATGACCTAAAAAATAAATTACAATCTGCAGTTGTCGTATTAGCATCTGTAAATGATGATAAAGTAAACATCTTAGCTGGCGTAACGAAAGACTTAATTAGCCAAGGATACCATGCTGGTAAACTTGTGAAAGAAGTAGCTTCTCGTTGTGGCGGTGGCGGTGGTGGCCGTCCTGATATGGCACAAGCGGGCGGTAAAAACCCAGCGCAAGTTGAGGAAGCTTTAGCATTTGTACAAGAGTACGTTAAATCTGTTTCAAAATAAAGAGATAGTAGTGTACAATGGTAGGGAGAGGAGAAGTTCTTCTCCCTATACTTACTATATAAGTGAGGTGCTTGAAATGGACGGTTTTGATAAAACAATGAAGTTTAGCATTCAAGATGAAAAACAGAGTGTCCATGTAAATGATGTACTTTTAACTGTGTATGATGCACTTCAAGAAAAAGGCTATAATCCGATTAACCAAATCGTCGGTTACTTATTAAGTGGAGACCCAGCATACATACCTCGCCATAAAGATGCACGAAGCATCATTCGCAAGCTTGAACGAGATGAATTAATTGAAGAGCTTGTGAAGTCTTACTTGAAACATCATCGTGAGGAGTAGTTTATGCGGATATTAGGTTTAGATGTAGGTACAAAAACAGTCGGAGTTGCAATTAGCGACGAAATGGGCTGGACAGCACAAGGATTAGAAACAATTAAGATTAACGAAGAACGAGGTCACTTTGGTTTTGATCGTATTTCTGAGTTAGTAAAGCAGTACAATGTGGACAAAATAGTAGTAGGTTTACCTAAAAATATGAATGGTACAATTGGCCCACGTGGTGAAGCGTGCCAACAATTTGCAGAAAACCTACGAGAGCTGTTACAATTAGACGTTGTAATGTGGGACGAGCGTTTGTCAACGATGGCAGCGGAACGTCTACTCATTTCAGCCGATGTAAGCCGTAAGAAGCGAAAGCAAGTAATCGATAAGATGGCTGCAGTCGTAATCTTACAAGGATTTTTAGATAGAAAATAAGAGGTGACCAAAATGGAAGAACGTCAAATTACAATTGTAGACGAAAAAGGTAACGAACATTTATGTGAAATTATTTTCACTTTTGATGCTGACAAATTTGGTAAAAAATCATACGTAATCTTCTCTCCAATCGGTGAAGTAGACGAAGATGGAGACCCAATTTATGATGCAATGGCTTATGAGCAAAATGAAGAAGAGGGCGGAGTTTTACTTCCAATCGAATCTGAAGAAGAGTGGGAAATGGTACAAGAAACGTTTAACACTATTGCTGATGAGCAAGAAGCTGAATAATAAGTACTGAAAAGGTGGACGATATATCGTCCACCTTTTTTATATGTAAAATGAAAGATTTTTTGTCGAAACTGTGTAAGCCTTTGTAGTATAATGAGACGGATTGTAGAAAAATAAAGTGTCTATTAAAAAAGATAAGTGAATTTGTTGCGTTTTTACATCGTGCTGTATAGAAAGGTGTACATACGGTCTACAATTAAGTAAGGAGGAAATGTTTTGATAGAGAATCAAGTGAAAAAGAAGCGTAGACGCATCTTTTTATTTTCGATTATTGCACTGCTTTTAGTTTGTGGTTCAGTCTATGCGTATATTTCATCCGCATTAGGACCAGTTGATAGCGGGAATAAAAAAGAGATTGAAGTAGAAATTCCAAAGGGATCATCTACTAGTAAAATTGGTGAGATTTTAGAAGAAAAAGGCGCTGTAAAAAACGGTACAGTTTTTAGTGTTTATACAAAGGCTAAATCGAAAAGTTTACAAGCAGGTACATATTTATTAAATGCTTCAATGAATGCTGAAGATGTGATTGAACAAATGTCATCTGGCAACGTGCATCGTCCAGCTCTTTATAAAGTGACGATTAAAGAAGGGGCGCAAGTAACTGAAATTGCAGAAACGATTGCGACAGAACTAAAGTTGAATAAAGATGATGTTACGCGTCAATTAAACGATAAAGCATTTATTCAAAAAATGCAGCAAAAGTATCCGAAGTTGTTAACGGATAAAATCTTTGATAGCAATATTAAATATCCATTAGAAGGTTATTTATATCCTGCGACATACTCTTTCTATAAAAAAGATACGACGTTAGAAGAAATTGTAATTCCAATGCTTGAGAAAACGAATGCAATTATCGTGCAAAACGAGGCAAAAATGAAAGCGAAAAACTGGGATGTTCATCAGCTTTTAACATTGTCTTCACTTATTGAAGAAGAGGCAACAGGCTTTACAGATCGTCAAAAGATCTCTAGTGTCTTTTATAATCGTTTAGCAAAGGGAATGCCCCTGCAAACGGACCCAACGGTATTATATGCACTTGGAAAGCATAAGCAACGTGTATTATACGAGGATTTAAAGATAAATTCACCGTACAATACGTATGTTGTAAAAGGATTGCCAGTTGGGCCGATTGCAAACTCTGGTAAACATTCAGTGGAAGCAGCGTTAGAGCCTGCTCAAACAGATTATTATTATTTCTTAGCTGCACCAACTGGTGAAGTGTACTACGCGAAAACATTGGAAGAGCATAATGCACTAAAGCAAAAATATATTACGAAAAAACAGTGAAATGGGGAGGGATAGCGAAAAAGGTCGCACATCCCTCTTTTTTATGGTAAAATATATCGGGTTAAAAACTGGCAGAAGAATCGTTTTTAATATCAAAACGGGACGTACAAGCTAAGGGTAAAGCTGGCTTGTATTTTTATTGCATTCTATGTGTGAAAAGACGTCATAGAGGCACTTCTCCATGTAAATAAGGAGGACCATTATGGAGGATGCAGTTAACGAGTACCTATTATCATTTATTGATCCGAAAGATAAATTAATTCTTGAAATGGAAGACTATGCGAAAGAAAACCATGTGCCGATTATGGATCGACTTGGAATGGAATTTATGTTGCAATTTTTACGTTTAATTGGACCGAAAAGCATTTTAGAGCTTGGTACAGCAATTGGCTATTCTAGTATTCGTATGATGCAAGCTATTCCAAATTCTCGCATTGTGACAGTTGAGCGCAATCGCGAGCGATATGAAAAAGCACTTGAATATATAGAACGTTCACCAGTTAAAGAGCGTATTTCCGTTATTTACGGTGATGCGTTAGAAACAGGCGAACAAGTAGAAGAACATGGAACATTTGACGTTATTTTTATTGATGCAGCAAAAGGACAATATCGTCGCTTTTTTGACTTATATGAACCGTTATTAAATCCTGGTGGCGTAATTATTTCAGATAATGTTATGTACCATGGCCTTGTAACGACTAAAGAGAAAATTGAAAACAGACGTACACGTGGTTTAATCCGTCGTATTAAGACGTACAATGAATGGCTTATGAACCATGAAGGATATGATACAACGATTTTCCCAATTGGTGATGGAGTAGCTGTTAGTAAAAAGAGAGGGTGACCAAGGTATGAAGAAACCTGAATTGTTAGTAACGCCAAAAGCAGTGGCGGATATCGAACCTCTTGCGAAAGCAGGAGCAGATGCGGTAATGATCGGTGAGCAAAAGTTTGGTTTACGTTTAGCAGGGGAATTTTCACGTGAAGATGTGAAACAAGCTGTGAAGGTTGCACATGAAAATGGTGTAAAAGTATACGTAGCAATGAACGCGATGTTCCACAATGATAAAGTTGAAGACTTAACAGATTATGTTGCATTTTTAAACGAAGTACATGTAGATGCAATTGTTTTCGGAGATCCAGCGGTATTAATGGCGGTTCGCGAAGTTGCACCAAATATGCAATTGCACTGGAATACAGAAACAACAGCAACAAACTGGTTTACTTGTAACTACTGGGGACAAAGAGGAGCAAAACGTGCTGTATTAGCTCGTGAGCTTAGTTTAGATGAAATTGTTGAATTAAAAGAAAATGCTGAAGTGGAACTTGAAGTACAAATTCACGGTATGACTTGTATGTTCCAATCGAAGCGTTCATTAGTAGGAAACTACTTTGAGTATCAAGGACGTCATCTTGACATTGAAAAGAAAAAATATGAAGAGAATATGTTCTTATATGACCCAGAGCGTAACAATAAATATCCAATTTATGAAGATGAAAATGGTACTCACATTATGAGTCCAAACGATATTTGTTTTATCGATGAGTTAGAAGAGCTAATTGATGCTGAAATCGATAGCTTAAAAGTTGATGGTGTACTAAAAAGCTCTGAATACATTATTGAGGTAACGAAGAAATATCGTAAAGCAATTGATTTATGTGTAGAAGATCGTGATGCGTATTATGACGTGAAAGACGATTTATATAAAGAGATAGAAGAAATGCAACCGGTAAATCGTCCGTTAGATACAGGATTCTTCTTTAAAGAGACGGTTTATTAAACGAGGAGGGTGTAGGAAATGACTGTACAAGAAATTTCACGAGTGATCGATGGCAAACGCGTTATTGTGAAGAAACCTGAACTGTTAATCCCTGCGGGTAACTTAGAAAAATTAAAAGTAGCTATCCATTACGGGGCAGATGCTGTATATTTAGGTGGACAAGAATTTGGTCTTCGTTCGAATGCAGGTAACTTTACACTGGAAGAAATGGCAGAAGGTGTGGAATTTGCAAAGAAATATGGAGCAAAAATATATGTAACAACAAATATCTTTGCACATAATGAAAATATGGACGGGCTAGAGGAATATTTAAAAGGGATTGAAAAAGCTGGCGTAACGGGAATTATCGTTGCTGATCCGCTTATTATTGAGACGTGTAAACGTGTAGCGCCTTCTGTTGAGGTGCATTTAAGTACACAGCAATCATTATCCAACTGGAAAGCAGCACAGTATTGGAAAGAAGAAGGTTTACATCGTCTTGTATTAGCTCGTGAAGCAAGCTATGAAGAAATGAAAGAAATTAAAGAAAAAGTGGATATTGAAATTGAAGCATTCGTCCATGGTGCAATGTGCATCGCATATTCAGGAAGATGTACGTTAAGTAACCATATGACAGCGCGTGATTCTAACCGTGGTGGTTGTTGTCAATCTTGTCGCTGGGACTATGATTTAGTTCAAACAGTATCACAACATAAAGATGCAAAAGAGCTTCCTTTATTCCAAGAAGAAGATGCTCACTTTGCAATGAGTCCAAAAGACTTAAATTTAATTTTATCAATTCCGAAAATGATTGAAATTGGAATAGATAGCTTAAAAGTTGAAGGACGTATGAAATCAATTCATTACGTAGCGACTGTAGCAACGGTATACCGTAAAGTAATTGATGCGTATTGTGCAGATCCTGATAACTTTGAGTTTAAACAAGAATGGTTAGATGAGCTTGATAAATGTGCAAATCGTGATACAGCTCCTGCATTCTTTGAAGGGGTTCCAGGACATCAAGAGCAAATGTTTGGAAATCATAGTAAGAAAACAACGTATGATTTTGCTGGTTTAGTGTTAGATTATAATGAAGAAACGGGCATCGTAACGATTGAGCAACGTAATCATTTCAAACCAGGACATGAAGTGGAGTTCTTTGGACCAGAAATAGAAAACTTTACACAAACGGTAGAGAAAATTTGGGATGAGGATGGAAACGAATTAGATGCAGCGAGACATCCGTTGCAAATCGTGAAATTCAAAGTGGATCAACGAGTGTATGTGAATAATATGATGCGCAAAAGCATACTTCAATAAGAAAGAGTGGTAGTCGAATGGGGACGAATAAGCCTGTTGTAATTGGAATTGCTGGTGGTTCGGGATCAGGTAAAACAAGTGTAACGAAAGCGATTTTTGACCATTTTAAAGGTCATTCTATTTTAATCTTGGAGCAAGATTATTATTACAAAGATCAAAGCCATTTACCAATGGAAGAACGTTTAAAAACAAATTATGATCATCCGCTTGCGTTTGATAATGATCTGTTAATTGAACATTTGCAGCAGTTGCTTGCATATGAGCAAATTGATAAGCCTGTATATGACTATACATTGCATACGCGTTCAGAAGAAATTATTCCAGTTGAGCCGAAAGATGTAATCATTTTAGAAGGAATTCTTATTTTAGAAGACCCACGTCTTTGTGAGTTAATGGACATTAAGTTATTCGTTGATACAGATGCAGATCTTCGTATTCTGCGCCGCATGCAGCGTGATATTAAAGAACGCGGTCGTACGATGGATTCAGTTATTGATCAATACGTAAACGTTGTACGTCCAATGCACAATCAATTTATTGAGCCTTCTAAGAAATTTGCGGATATTATTATCCCTGAAGGTGGACAAAACCACGTTGCAATTGATATTATGGTTACAAAAATTGCAACAATTCTTGAACAAAAAGTAAATTTGTAATAGCATAGTAAAAGATATACGATAGGAAGGGATTTTTTCCCTTCCTATCGAATACAATGAAACATGCAACCTCATCTATATATAGGTGAGGGCATATTTATATCAACTTTCCATACATATCTTCTTTATAGAAAGAAGAATTGGGAATACGGGGTTGTATGTGACAACTCCGCTAGTACAGGCGTGCTAGAAACCTCCGCTCTACATATAAGCGGGGGAGTTTTCATATGGAACTCCTCTTTTTTTCGGGGGATTGGTATATAAAAGGAGTGGAAAATATGGCAACAGAAAAAACATACCCTATGACGCAAGAGGGTAAGCAAAAGCTAGAGAACGAACTTGAAGATTTAAAAACGGTAAAACGTAAAGAGGTTGTAGAGCGCATTAAGATTGCACGTAGCTTCGGAGATCTTTCTGAGAACTCTGAGTACGATGCAGCAAAAGATGAGCAAGCGTTCGTAGAAGGACGTATTACACAATTAGAAAACATGATTCGTAACGCAGTTATCATCACAGATAACGGTGAAGAATCTACAGTTGTTACATTAGGTAAAACAGTAACATTTAAAGAATTACCAGATGGAGATGAAGAAGCTTACACAATCGTAGGTAGCGCAGAAGCAGACCCATTTGAAGGAAGAATTTCTAACGATTCCCCAATTGCAAAGAGCTTATTAGGCAAGCAAATTGGTGAGAAGGTAGCAATCCAAACTCCAGGTGGAGAAATGCAAGTAGAGATTATCTCTGTAAAATAATTGAAAATCACTCGTATAAAAGCGAGTGATTTTTTTATTTGTATAAAAGATGAAACACTCCGTCCAAACTATAGTAGACGAGGTGTTTTTGTATGAAAATAAACCGGAGAATTATAATTGTTCTAATTTGTTTTATAAGTGTCATGTTTATCTTATTTTGTCGTTTAATTCAAATACAAATTATAGATACGGAGTCATTTACGGATCGTAAGATTAATTTAATTGAAAAAAGTGTTACACAACGGACGCAATCCATTACGGTAGATGATGGACGAGGTCATTTTATAGATCGGAACGGTAAGGAAATAGGTGAGAAAAAGTATCCTGTTTTAATTGTTTTTCCATTTCTACAAATAAAAAATGACATGTTAGAGAAAATTGCGCATATCATTGGTGTGTCGAGACAAGAGATTGAAAGTCAAATGAAAGATAAGAAAAGTGCATTTATCATGCAAAGGGGAGATGGACCAATTCGATTGGCACGCGAACAGATGGAGAAGGTAAATCAATTAAATATATTAGGTATTGTAGCAGCTGAAGTTCGTTTACGGCAAACGGGCAGGGTGAATCATTTAATTGGCAATGTGGGTGAGAATGAACGAGAATTTCAAAAACGATACGGAGAAGTAAGAAAAATTTCAAAGCAAACGCCAATTGGCATTTCAGGATTGCAACAATCATTTGATGAGTTTCTTTTGACCGATGGAGAGACGAAAGTATTGTATCAGGTGGATCGGCAAGGAGAACCGATTTTTGGAAAACAAGCGAAATATACGTCGCCTGGAAATCCGTTTTATCCAGTGAAGATTCAAACTACTTTACATAACGAGTTACAGCGAAAAGCAGAAGAAGTAGTTGAAGCAAGCGAAATAAAGAAGGGGGGATTAGTGTTACTTGATGTAAAGAAAAATGAAATTTTAGCGATGGTCAGTAAACCATCTGTACAGGTGAAAGATGAAAGGCTATATAAAACTACACTTGAAAATCAAATGTTAACACCACATTTTCCTGGTTCTGTTTTTAAAACAATAGTTGCAGCGGCAATCATTGATCAAAATGAAAATGTTTTTAATCGCAGATTTAATTGTAATAAAGATTTATATGGTGAAGACCACCCACAAGTTATGATGGGGACACTTAGTTTTAAAGAGAGCTTTGTTAGAAGTTGTAACAGGACATTTTCAGAGTTAGGTAACGAGTTAATACAAAAGGATAAGATGGTGTTAGAAACTTACGTAGCAGCTTTAGGGGCCGCTGATAAGGTTGGATGGAGAGGCTCTGTATTTCATACAACTCATTTTGAGCAAATGCCAGAGGAGAAAGGTGTTACGATTTGGGGGAATGAAGGGAATAAGAATAGTAAAAAAGCGGTAGCACAAACAGCAATTGGACAGAAAGATGTACGTATGTCACCTCTAGCGATTGCAAATATGATGGCGACAATTGCTAGGGATGGAGAAAAAATGGAAGTAAAAGCTGTTGAAAAGATAATGTATAAAAATGGAACGGAATTTTATACATTTGAAAACCATGCATTAGGTGGAAAGCAGCTTCCGTATGAAACAGTGAAAACATTACAACAGTTATTAAGAAGCGTTGTAACAACGGAGAAAGGAACAGGAGCCGCATTCAGGTCGTTACCACTAAGTGTCGCCGGAAAATCTGGGACAGCACAAACAGGAAAAGGGACGAAAGAGAATCGTTGGTTTGCAGGTTACTTTCCATATGAAAATCCAAGATATGCTTTAGTTGTCGTGGATATAGAAACGAATAGCAATGTAAATAAGGTTACACCTATTTTCAAAGCTATCGTAGAATCAATCTATCGATTAGAGAAGGAAAAGTAATCTTGCAATTCATAGTAAAATGTTTTCATTTCATGAAAATATTATTGTAAATGTTCAACCTTTCTAGATTTAATGTTACAATAGCAAGTATGAAAAACTGCATGGAGGTTTGAAGAATGGCAGGAGGATCTAGATTCCAACAGAAACAACAAAAACGTCGTCAAAACGGGGTTTTAAATATTGCAATTGCAATTGTGTTAATATTAGTAGCTATTGTATCATATCAATTGTTTGTTCCTAGTACGAAAGAGCAAGCATCTTCTACTGATAAGAAAGTCTCTCAACAAACAACAAAGAATGAGAAAGCTGGAAAATCAGAAGATAAAGAATCTGCTAAGAAAAAAGAAAAAGAACAAGAGCAAGCAGAAGCTAAGCAAAAAGCTGAAGAAGAGAAGTTAAAGGCTGAAGAAGAACAGAAAAAAGCTGAAGAAGAAGCGAAAGCTAACGAGAAAGTATCAGCTGAAAAAACTGTATCCAAGGCAAAAGAGGCTTACACAAAACCTTCTTGGAAAGCTGTAGGAACAGAACAAGGTTCATCACCGGCGATGACGTTTAAACAGGGGTCATCAGATTGGAATGAGATGCAAAGTGCAATTGCTGCGGGTATTGAAGTACCGAAAGAGCAATTAGTATTCCATTTTGTTGGAAGAGACAAAACTGGAAAGAGCAAAGCTTATGGTGATGTTCAAGATAAGCAAAGTGGGAAAAGATATTACGTAAATATTGATTGGGTAGAGAATGAGGGCTGGAAACCAGTACTTGTTCAAACTCTAAACTAAAAAAGAGAGGCTCCTTAGGAGTCTCTCTTTTTTGTTAACGCAATTTCTTTAATTTAAAATGAACAACCGCGCTATAATACGGTCTTTTGCTTTCAGGATCCATAACCATTTGATGTGAGATGTGATGAACTTCAAGCATAAGTGCTTTATTATTATCGATTTGTTCACTAATTTTTCGTTCTAAAGAAGCTAAGTCTCCCGCTTCAAAAAATTCTACTTTATCTTCTAACATTTCAAAGGTAAATGACATGAAGACGGCCCCTCTCCTATGTAATCAACTATAGTGTAACAAAGAAAAGAAGGAAATACCATGTACATTTCAATTGACATTTTTAGAAAGAGGGAATATCATACTGATAAAACCGATAAGAAAAAGGGGAATTTTTATGGGTACAGAATTTAATGGTTTATTTGATGAGTGGGCTCATACGTACGATTCATTTGTACAAGGCGAAGATATACAATATAAAGAAGTTTTCGCCCATTATGAGGACATTCTAGAGGATGTAGTTAACAAGTCATTTGGTAATGTATTAGAATTTGGTGTTGGTACTGGTAATTTAACAAATAAATTATTACTTGCTGGCCGCACAGTTTACGGTATAGAGCCGTCACGTGAAATGCGTATGATTGCAAAAGAGAAATTACCGCAAGAATTTTCCATTACAGAAGGTGATTTTCTTTCATTTGAAGTCCCAAATTCAATTGATACCATAGTAAGCACCTATGCATTTCATCATTTAACAGATGATGAAAAAAATGTAGCAATTGCGAAGTATAGTCAATTGCTAAACAAAGGTGGTAAAATAGTGTTTGCTGATACGATATTTGCAGATCAAGATGCATATGATAAAACTGTTAAAACAGCAAAACAAAGAGGTTTTCATCAGTTAGCAAATGATTTGCAAACGGAATACTATACACGTATTCCAGTCATGCAGTCTATTTTTGAAAACAATGGCTTCCATGTAACGTTTACGAGATTAAATCATTTCGTTTGGGTAATGGAGGCAACTAAGCAATAGAAAGAGGGATTAGATTGAGAATTGCTGTAATTGGAGCAATGGAAGAAGAAGTACGTATTTTACGTGACAAATTAGAACAAGCAGAAACAGAAACGGTTGCGGGTTGTGAATTTACGAAAGGACAATTAGCAGGACATGAAGTAATCTTGTTAAAGTCTGGTATTGGTAAAGTAAATGCAGCGATGTCAACGACAATTTTATTAGAAAGATATAAGCCTGAGAAAGTAATTAATACTGGTTCAGCTGGTGGATTCCATCATTCTCTAAATGTTGGAGATGTCGTTATTTCAACAGAAGTTCGTCATCATGACGTAGATGTAACAGCATTTAACTATGAGTATGGTCAAGTACCAGGAATGCCGCCTGGATTCAAGGCTGATGAAGCATTAGTTGCATTAGCTGAGAAATGTATGCAGGCAGAAGAAAATATTCAAGTTGTAAAAGGTATGATTGCAACAGGTGATTCATTTATGAGTGATCCGAACCGCGTTGCAGCCATTCGTGATAAATTCGAAAATCTTTATGCAGTAGAAATGGAAGCAGCAGCTGTTGCACAAGTATGCCACCAATATGAAGTTCCGTTTGTTATCATTCGTGCACTTTCTGATATTGCTGGTAAAGAATCAAATGTTTCATTTGATCAATTTTTAGATCAAGCAGCTCTTCATTCTACAAACTTTATCGTAAAAGTATTAGAAGAGTTAAAGTAATGTAACAAAAAGGCAACTGTCTCATATAAAGAAAATACATACAGTTGCCTTTTCTTTATTGGCAAATAAGGGGGAGAACACGATGAATGTATATCGTGGAGTTCATGAGTTAATTGGTCATACACCAATTGTAGAAATTACTCGTTTTTCACTTCCAGAAGGGGTCCGTTTATTTGCAAAGCTTGAATTTTATAACCCAGGTGGAAGCGTTAAGGACCGGCTAGGAAGAGAATTAATCGAAGATGCGCTAGAAAAAGGGCTTGTAACCCAGGGTGGAACAATTATTGAACCGACTGCTGGAAATACTGGTATTGGACTGGCACTTGCAGCGTTACAACATGATTTACACGTTATTGTTTGTGTACCAGAGAAATTTAGTATTGAAAAACAAGAATTAATGAAAGCACTAGGCGCAACAGTCGTGCATACGCCGACTGAGCAAGGAATGACTGGCGCAATAGCAAAAGCGAAAGAGTTAGTAAATGAAATACCGAATTCATACTCTCCAAGTCAGTTTGCGAATGAAGCAAACCCGCGTGCATATTTCAAAACACTAGGTCCTGAACTTTGGTCGGCACTTAATGGAGAGATTAACATATTTGTTGCAGGAGCAGGAACTGGTGGTACATTCATGGGGACTGCATCTTATTTGAAAGAAAAAAATGTAGATATAAAAACGGTTATTGTGGAACCAGAAGGATCTATTTTAAATGGTGGTAAAGCTGGCTCACATGAAACAGAAGGGATTGGCCTTGAATTTATCCCGCCATTTTTGAAAACATCTTATTTTGATGACATTCATACAATTTCTGATCGAAATGCATTTTTAAGAGTAAAGGAATTAGCGCAAAAAGAAGGACTGCTCGTTGGGAGCTCTTCCGGAGCAGCATTTCATGCAAGTTTACTTGAAGCAGAGAAAGCGGCGCCAGGTACAAATATTGTAACGATTTTTCCTGATAGTAGTGAGCGCTATTTAAGTAAAGACATATACAAAGGATGGGAATAAAAAATGAGAGCAAAGACAAAGTTAATTCATGGTATTCGCATAGGAGAACCTTCAACTGGATCTGTAAATGTACCGATTTATCAAACAAGTACGTACAAACAAGAAGCAGTTGGTAAGCATCAAGGATATGAATATTCACGTACAGGCAACCCAACACGTGCAGCTTTAGAAGAGATGATTGCTGTATTAGAAAACGGTCATGCTGGTTTTGCATTTGGTTCAGGAATGGCTGCTATTACAGCTACAATTATGTTGTTCTCAAAAGGTGATCATGTTATTTTAACAGATGATGTGTATGGTGGAACGTACCGCGTTATTACGAAAGTATTAAACCGCTTCGGTATTGAGCATACATTTGTAGATACAACAAACTTAGAGGAAGTTGAAGAAGCGATTCGTCCAAATACGAAAGCGATTTATGTGGAAACACCAACGAACCCGTTACTAAAAATTACTGATATTAAGAAAATATCTACTCTTGCTAAAGAGAAAGATTTATTAACAATTATTGATAATACATTCATGACGCCATATTGGCAGTCGCCGATTTCTTTAGGAGCAGACATTGTACTTCATAGTGCAACGAAATATTTAGGAGGTCATAGTGACGTAGTTGCAGGTCTAGTAGTTGTAAATAGCCCGCAATTAGCAGAAGACCTTCACTTTGTACAAAATTCAACAGGAGGCATTCTTGGCCCACAAGATAGCTTCTTACTACTTCGTGGTTTAAAAACATTAGGAATTCGAATGGAAGAGCATGAAACGAATTCACGCGCTATTGCGGAGTTTTTAAATAACCATCCAAAAGTAAATAAAGTATATTACCCAGGCCTTGAGTCACATCAAAACCATGAACTTGCAACAGAACAAGCGAATGGATTTGGTGCTATTATCTCATTTGATGTAGATAGCGAAGAAACGTTAAATAAAGTACTTGAGAAATTACAATACTTTACACTTGCTGAAAGTTTAGGAGCAGTAGAAAGTTTAATTTCTATCCCATCTCAAATGACACATGCATCAATCCCAGCGGATCGTCGTAAAGAGTTAGGAATTACAGATACATTAATTCGAATTTCTGTCGGTATTGAAGACGGCGAAGATTTAATTGAAGATTTAGCACAAGCGTTAGTATAATAAAAATGCACTGCCTATATGAGCAGTGCATTTTTATTATGTTATTTTGTGAAATATTTCACAAAATGGACATACACAAATGAAATCATTTCATGTATATTAAGTTCATGAAATGTTACTCACGAACAAACTTGTGAAATATTTCACAAATGATGAGGTTCATGTAGGAAGGCAACTCTATTTTTTTTGTGCTAATCGGGACTCGTTATGACCTATAGGGTCTTATTTAGTCCAAGATAGCAGAATAGGAGGAATTTACATGGTAGTCAAAGAGAAAGTTGTAAATGAAATGCAGGAAGTAAAAGAGATGGTTGATACGTTAGTGAATAAAGGTCGAAAGGCTTTACAAGCATTAGAAAGTTTTACACAAGAGCAAATTGACAACATTGTTCATGAAATGGCATTAGCAGGTGTTGATCAACATATGCCACTTGCGAAGTTGGCTGTTGAAGAAACAGGTCGTGGTGTATACGAAGATAAATGTATTAAAAATATTTTTGCTACTGAATATATTTGGCATAGCATAAAGAAAGATAAAACAGTAGGAATTATTCGCGAAGATCCTCATGAAGAAATAATTGAAATTGCGGAACCGGTCGGTGTAGTAGCTGGGGTAACGCCAGTAACGAATCCAACATCGACAACAATGTTTAAAGCATTGATCGCCATAAAAACGAGAAATCCAATTATTTTCGCATTTCATCCTTCCGCACAAAAATGTTCCATTGCAGCGGCGAAAACAGTATATGATGCAGCTGTGAAGGCGGGGGCGCCCAAAAATTGTATTCAGTGGATTGAAAAACCTTCTGTCGAAGCAACGAAACAATTAATGAATCATGAAGATGTTGCACTTGTTTTGGCCACTGGAGGAGCAGGTATGGTGAAATCAGCTTATTCTACTGGAAAACCAGCGCTAGGTGTAGGTCCTGGTAATGTACCATGTTATATAGAGAAATCAGCGCATATAAAACGAGCAGTTAATGATTTAATTTTATCCAAAACATTTGATAACGGCATGATTTGTGCATCAGAACAAGCAATTATTGTAGATAAGGAAATTTATGATGCTGTGAAAACAGAAATGATTGCAAATGATTGCTACTTTGTAACAGAGGAAGAGAGAAGAAAATTAGAAAAGCTTGTTATTAATGAAAATACATGTGCAGTAAATAGTGATATTGTAGGGAAATCCGCACAGTATATTGCCGCATTAGTTGGAATTAATGTGCCTGAAAATACAAAAATGCTTGTAGCTGAAATACAAGGTATCGGAGCAGCATATCCACTATCTCGTGAGAAATTGAGTCCAGTATTAGCTTGTGTAAAAGCAAATTCATTAGAGGAAGGATTTACATATTGCGAAGAAATGTTAAATCTTGGTGGTTTAGGACATTCAGCAGTCATCCATTCTGTAAATAAAGAAGTGCAAAAGCAATTTGGATTACGTATGAAAGCTTGCCGCCTTATTGTAAATGCTCCTTCATCACAAGGTGGAATTGGTGACATATATAATGGGTTTATTCCATCACTTACGCTTGGTTGCGGTTCCTACGGGAAAAACTCAGTTTCCCAAAATGTAACAGCGACGCACTTATTAAATATAAAAAGGTTGGCAAATAGAAAAAAGAATATGCAGTGGTTTAAATTACCACCAAAAATTTATTTTGAAAAACATGCAACAGCATATTTAGCAAATATGCCTAACATTTCACGTGCATTTATTGTAACGGACCCAGGAATGGTCGAGCATGGATATGTAGATACGGTCGTGCATTATTTACGTAAACATGCAAATGATGTGAAAGTGGAAGTTTTCTTTGAGGTCGAGCCAGATCCATCAGATGAAACTGTGTTTAAAGGTGCGGAAATGATGAGAAGTTTTCATCCAGATGTAATCATTGCACTTGGTGGTGGTTCAGCTATGGATGCAGCGAAAGGGATGTGGCTTTTCTATGAGCATCCGGAAACAACATTCTATGGAATTAAACAGAAGTTTTTAGATATAAGAAAACGTACATGTAAATATCCGGAATTAGGAAGTAAGGCGCAATTTGTTGCCATTCCAACAACTTCAGGAACAGGATCAGAAGTGACACCATTCGCGGTTATTACAGATAAGAAAAATAATATAAAGTATCCACTTGCAGATTATGAATTAACGCCAGATGTAGCAATTGTGGATCCGCAATTTGTAATGACAGTACCACCGCATGTAACAGCTGATACTGGGATGGACGTATTAACGCATGCAATTGAGGCGTATGTGTCTGTTCTTGCAAATGACTATACAGATGGATTAGCATTAAAGGCCATTGATCTCGTATTTAAATATTTACCAAGAGCATTTAAAGATGGAAATGATGAAGAAGCACGAGAAAAAATGCATAATGCTTCTGCAATCGCAGGAATGGCATTTGCCAATGCTTTTCTAGGTATTAATCACAGTTTAGCACATAAAATAGGACCGGAATTCCATATTCCGCATGGGCGTGCGAATGCGATACTTATGCCGCACGTAGTTCGCTATAATGCTATTAAGCCAAGAAAACATGCATTGTTCCCAAAATATGAGCACTTTGTAGCTGATGAACGCTATGCACATATTGCGAGAATGCTCGGGCTTCCAGCAAGTTCGGCCGCAGAAGGTGTAGAATCACTCGTCCAAGCGATTATTGAACTTGGAAAGAATTTAAATATAAACATGAGTATTGCAGGACAAGGGGTTGCTAAAGACCAATTTGAAGAGGTTGTTGGATTATTGGCAGAAAGAGCTTTTGAAGATCAATGTACAACAGCTAATCCAAAATTACCTCTCATTTCAGAGCTGAAAGAAATTTATATGAAAGCATATAAAGGTGAGTAATGGTTATGAAAGAGTCGCCATAAAGCGGCTCTTTTTCTTTTGGAAAACATCTCCCAGAATGGCTGTATTTACTTGTCTTTAAGTGTAATAGAATATGATACAGTGAAATGGAGGAGTGAGAATATAATGAAAGAATTACAAGAAAAAATAGAAGATTATACTCGTTTCGGACAAATTCTTCTCGCTGTAAGTACATTGTTCATGGTTGGCCTATTGATTCCGACTGGAGCAAAAGAAACGATACAATTTTTTGTTATGATGGGGAGCATCGTTATATTTTTAAGTTTATCTTTCTTTTTCTTTCAGCGTGTGAAAGTGATGCGAGATGAGTTAGAGGGAAACGAATGTGAATAATATCGATAAATAGAGCGTTACAAAAAAGAAGGAATCTTTTTTGTAACGCTTTTTGTTTTTTCTAGAAAATGTATGCGTTTTATATTGACAATGATAATCTTTATCAATTAAAGTAGAATAGTAGTTAATGATTATCATTATCATTTAGAGGTGGAAGAATGAAAAAATCTATTACGCTATTCACAGCGATTTTATCTATTTTTTTCTTATTAATAGGTTGCAGTGCGAAAGGAGACGAAAAAGCATCTGCAACAAAAACAGAAAAAGGAAAAGAGAAAATAGAAGTTACCGACCTGTCAGGAAGAAAGGTAACGTTCGATAAAGTACCAGAGACTTTTGCGACATTAAGTATGGGAGACATGAATATTATTCACGCTTTAGGCGGAAAAATAGTAGGTCGTCCGGATGCAAAAATAACTCTTCCAGAGGATATAAAGAAAGTACAAGTAATCGGGAATGCACATCAACCGAATTTTGAGCAAATTGCTAGCTTAAAGCCTGATGTACTTATTGCTAACAATGGGTTCCAAAAGAATGTTCCAACGGTTGAAGATCAAGGAACAAAAGTAATGATTTCTTCTGCGAATTCTATACAAGATATTCAAAAGAATATTGAACTATATGGAACGATAATGAAGGAGGAAGATAAAGCGAAAGAACTTAACCAAAAAATTAATGATCAAATAAAGACATATGAGAAAAAGAGCGATGTAAAAGCATTGCTAGTGTATGGAGCACCAGGTACGTATTTAGCAGCATTACCAACATCTTTATCAGGTGATATTCTAGACAAAACAGGTGGGAAAAATATTGCAGCTGACTTTCCAGAAATGAAGGAATATCCGCAATATGCACAGCTAAGTGTAGAACGTATTATTGAGGCGAATCCAGATGTAATTTATTTAATTACACATGGAGATCCAAATAGCGTTAAAAAAGCATTTGAAGGTGAAATGATGAAAAATGAAGCGTGGAAAAATTTAGATGCAGTAAATCAAAGTCGTGTAGTTATTTTGCCACCAGACTTATTTGGATCCAATCCTGGAACAAAAGTTACAGAAGCGATGGACTTTATGTATAAAAGTATACAAGATGTAAGGAAATGATAAGTATGGAAAGTAGTGAAGTAGTAAGGGAAAAGGAACATCCTTTTGCGAAAAAAAGATGGATAATAGCAGTTACCTTAGTAGTAGTAACGATTTTAGGTCTTTTTTACGGTCTTTTCGCAGGAAGCCTATCCTTTTCTTTACGAGACATTGTAGCTGGTATACAAGATGAAGGTTCGACAGTTCATCGAATTGTATGGGATCTTCGTATACCGAGAGTGCTCGTTGGATTTATAGTAGGAACATGTTTAGCTGCATCTGGAGCACTGCTGCAAGGGGTGATGAGAAATCCTCTTGCAGACCCTGGTATTATCGGGGTTTCATCTGGAGCAGGCCTTGTAGCAATTGTAATTATGATATTATTCCCTCAGCATATGGCATTTTTACCACTCGGAGCATTTTTAGGAGCTTTCATAACGGCGATGGTCATTTATGCTTTATCATGGCAAAAAGGGGCATCGCCTTCAAGAATTGTCTTAGTAGGTGTGTCAATCAATGCATTAATTGGTGCAGCGACGTCAGCGTTAATGTTATTACATAGTGACAAAGTGCAATCTGTATTACCGTGGTTAGCGGGTGGCATTGGTGGTGTAAGTTGGGCACATTTAAACATGATCATTTATTATGCAATATTCGCTATTATATTAGCTTTCTTCGGTATTAAGCATATTCGAGTATTGATGCTAGGAGATGAAATAGCAAAGTTATTAGGTCATAACGTGGAGAGAAGCCGGTTTTATTTAATAGTAGTAAGTACGTTATTAGCTGGAATTGCAGTCAGTGTTTCTGGTCTTATTGGATTTGTCGGTCTTGTCGTACCACATATGTTACGTTTATTAGTTGGAAATGACTATAAATATTTACTGCCATTATCATGTCTTGGCGGAGGGATATTACTTGTTTTCGCGGATGCGATAGCTCGAAGTTGGTTTGATCCAATTGAATTTCCTGTTGGTATTTTACTATCCTTCTTAGGCGGTCCGTTCTTCTTATATTTAATTCATAGAGGAGGGAAACAGAGTGATTTCCGTTAACAAAGTGTTTTACGCACATTCTGAAAGATTTCAAATGCAAAATATGAATGTACATATTAAAGCTGGAGAGGTCGTTAGTTTAATTGGGCCGAATGGATCTGGGAAATCTACTTTGCTTCGTTTAATGGCAAGGCTACTTAAACAAAGCGAAGGGGATATCATTTTAGATGGAAAAAGTATTCATACGATGAAAAGTGCCGATGTAGCGAAGCAATTAGCGATGTTACCACAAATGCATGATCATCAATTAGATTTAACAGTGAAAGAATTAATTGAATTTGGAAGAGATCCTCATAAATCATGGAGAGGTCACTTAAATAAAGAAGATGAAGAAATTGTTAATTGGGCATTGTCTGTTACAAATCTTGAAGGGTATGAATATCGGCTTTTACAATCTTTATCAGGGGGAGAAAGACAGCGTGCCTGGATTGCAATGACGTTAGCACAACGTACAAATGTCTTATTATTGGATGAGCCAACAACCTTTTTAGATATCGTGCATCAGTTGGAAGTAATGGAACTTGTGAAACGGTTAAACGAGGAGTTTGGTATGACAATTATAATGGTTTTACATGATATTAACCAAGCGGCTCAATATAGTGATCGTTTACTCGTATTAAAGCGAGGGAAGCTTCAGTATGACGGTGTACCAGACAAAGTGTTATGTCATGAAATGTTTCAACATGTGTTCGGCATAGAGGTAGATATTTTTCAAGGAAGCGACAAGCCATTTTTCACACCGAAACGAATTTCTAAAAAAGGAGGAGCAAGATGCGAACAGAAGAACGTATTACCACTGAATTAGTAAGAGAATTTGTTATGGCAGCTCACGGAGATTTAGAAAAAGTACAAGAACTGTTGGTGGAATCGCCAAGCTTACTCCATGCCTCTTACAATTGGGGCGGATCAGATTGGGAAAGTGCGTTAGGAGCAGCAGCACATGTAGGTCGTAAAGATATTGCTCTTTATTTACTAGAAAAAGGTGCTCGAATGGATATTTTCACGGCTGCTATGCTTGGAGAATTAGAAGTTGTACAAGCTATTTTAGTAGCACAACCAGAAGCATTACGCGCATCGGGTCCACATGGTATTTCCCTTCTTCAGCATGCACGAATGGGTGGAGAGAAGGCACAGCGTGTATTTGAGTATTTAACAGTGCTCTCTTAATGACCGCAAAAGTTCTTATGTGCGGTAAACTTTTCACTTTCATATATTTGAAAAGTTTACCGCCCGTTAGAACGGGATAAGTATCTAGTATATTTGAAAATCCTACACCCCCCTCAATTGTAGTTTTCTTTATGCTAGTTATGATATGGACGCAGTAGACAATAGTTGTCTACTGCCTTTTTTATTCTTCGTGAATTGAATATTCTGTATTTTTATGTTTGTTCATTTATAATGAATAGTAACATTTAGTATATATCCAATATATGATCGTGTAGGTAAGTACAAATTTGTGGGAAGGAGTGCAGAGATGTTTCATACAGATCGTTTACAAATTCGCAAATATACAATGGATGATTTACAGTTCTACGCTTCACTATGGGGAAATGAGAAGGTAATGCGCTATATTGGAAATGGGACGTTAAAAACATATATGCAATGTAAAAAAAGTTTGGAGGAATGGGTGATTCCTAGCTATAAAAACGGTCTCGGTTTATTTGTATTGATTGAAAAGGAAACGGGAATACGAATTGGTCATGCAGGATTAGTAAAGCAGCAAATAGATGGAAAAGAGGAAATTGAAATTGGTTATTGGTTATTACCTCAGTATTGGGGAAAAGGGTATGCGAAAGAAGCAGCGGCAGTATTTCGGGATTATGGCTTCCAAGCGTTACGAATGAATAAATTAATTTCTCTTATTAATCCGGATCATCCTGCGTCAATATTTGTTGCTAGAAAAACGGGGCTTAGTTATGAGAAAACAACTTCATTTCATGGGATGGATGTTCTCGTTTATTCGATTAAACGCGTTGGATGAAAAAGGGTAAATTGCATCTTTTGAAGAATGGTATATAAAAATAAAGGGGGGATTACATGTACATTTATCATAATGGACTTATTATTCGTGAGGGAACGAATGGTGTACCTGCATATGCAATTAAAACCTTATTCGAAGATGCCGGTTGGAGCAATGATAATATCCCTTCTTGGCAAATTGAAAAATTTACGATAGCATTTGAAAATTCAACATGGGCATTCACAATATGGGATGAAGAAGAAATGGTTGCGATGGTTAGAGTCATTTCTGATGGAATCATGGTCGCGAACATAGTAAATTTAGTTGTGAAATATGAATATAGAGGGAAGGGGTTAGGCAAGAAGCTTGTCGCTCTTTGTTTACAAAAGCTGCCACATGGAGACTGGTTTGCACATACATCTGCTAGTAATTTTGATTTTTATAGAAGTTGTGGTTTTGAGGTGAGAGAGTTATCGAGAAATGGAACATGTGCGTACTACGGGTATCAAGCAGCAAAAAAAGATGGGCATCGATAAAGAGAAAAAGTAGCATGGAAAAAGCTCGATATTTTAATAAGATAAACTGAACTAAGACTCATTTTATGGTAAAGTGAAAGAAAATTCTGTTTAATATTAGGGGGGATAAAAATGAGTATTAAGGTTGGGGATGTATTTAAATACGAAAGAAGATTTACTGAAGAAGAGGTTTTTGAATTTGCAAATATTACAGGAGATAAAGGTAGACATCATATGGAATATGATGAAAATGGACGTTTAATGGTTCATGGTTTATTAACTGCTAGTATTGGAACGAAAGTAGGTGAAGAATTACATTACATAGCAAGAGAATTAGTAAGTGAGTTTATTAGACCAGTTTTTACAGGAGATACAATCACTTGTGAATTAACTTTAACAAATATTGAACAGATGGAAGGATACAAAAATGTTTCAATCGAGTCAGTTTATCGCAATCAACACGAAAAGACTGTACTAGTTGGGACAAGCTATGGAGTTATAAGGGGATAAAAAAGAAGCCTAATTTACAGGCTTCTTTTTTATTTAATAAACACGTTTTCGATTTTCTGCATGACTAGAGATGAGTAATAATGCAGTTTCTTCCCCGATATTACGAACGATATGAGGAACACATGCATTCCAGGAGAAAGAATCACCTTCTTCTACAATTGCAATATCTTCCCCATGTTGAACTTCTAGTTTTCCGCGTAATACAAGGTGACATTCTTCCCCTTCATGCGCATTTGGTGTGTTTTCTTTCGGAAACCCAGCAGGAATTTCTACGAGATTGAGACGAAGGCCACCTTGCTCTGCAACATGCTCAATTCTTTGTTCATCTTTTCCATATACACTGTATTTACGCTCTACCTTTTTGACAACTTTCAACCGATCTTTTTGTTCTAATAATAAATAGGGAAGGGGAACGTTTAAGAAATTGGAGATTGTTTCTAAAGTTGAGATTGATGGTGATGTTTTATTATTTTCAACCTGACTCATAAATCCTTTAGAAAGACCTGTTCCCTCACAAATTTGTGCGATTGTTATGCCTCTACGTTGACGAATTTCACGTATTGCAGAACCAATATTCATAAAATCAAGCTCCTTTTTTGTAAACAACTATTTGTATCATAGCAAAAAAAATATATTTTTTCCCGGTGAAAATGAATTGACGAATAAAAAAAAATAGTGTATGTTTTGTAATGTAAATAAAAGTTTTGTATAAGAAAACTATAAAGGAGAGAAAGAAATGAATCAACATATCGGTAACTTAATTATTCGTATCGTGTTAGGGGTAACGTTCTTTATGCACGGTTTAACAAAATTCCAATCGGGGATTGACAATATTGCAGGGTGGTTCACAAGCATTGGTTTACCAGGAGGACTTGCATACGGTGTAGCAACAGCGGAAGTAGTTGGTGGTCTATTATTAATTCTAGGTTTAGGTGTAAGATATATTGGATTATTATTTGCACTTGTTATGGTTGGAGCAATCATAAAAGTAAAATGGTCAGCTGGGTTATTAGGAGATGGAAAAAATCCTGGCTTCGAACTAGAGCTTGCATTATTAGCAATGGGTGCGTACTTATTTGTTGCGAAAGCAGACGGTTTTGTAGATAATTTCTTAAAAGAGAAAATGTCTAAGAAGAACTAAATGAAATGGGGGCTAACAAGATGAGTTTTCAACTTCATCCCGACACAACACTTGATGTTGTTCATTTATATGTATCAAATGTAAAGAAATCACTAGAGTTTTATACAGAAGTACTAAGTATGAAAGTACTAAAGGAAGATGACATGGTCGTTACATTTGGGAATGAAAATAACGAACCACTCCTTATCATTGAAGAAAAGAAAGAAGCCTTACCAAAGCAAAGAGGGAGAACGGGGTTATATCATTACGCAATATTATTACCGAGCAGACAAGATTTAGCGAATATTCTTCGTCATCTTGTAGAAATGGTATATCCACTGCACGGCGGAGCCGACCATTACTTTAGTGAAGCCCTTTATTTAGCTGATCCAGATGGCAACGGGATTGAAATTTATCATGATCGTCAAAAAGAAGTTTGGCGTGATAAGAATGGAGAACTACCATTTGTTAGTAACCCGTTAGCTGGTGAAGAATTATTACAACAAGGAAGTGTGTGGAATGGTTTTCCAGCGGGTACTGTGATGGGGCATGTTCATTTCCATGTAGCTGATTTAGAAGAAGCAAAACGTTTCTATGTGGATGGTCTTGGTTTTGAAGTGACAATCCCAGCTCGTAATGGGGCGCTCTTTGTATCGGCAGGTGGCTATCATCACCATATCGGTTTAAATACGTGGCAAGGTGAAGGAATACCACCGCAAATGCCAAATTCCGTTGGGTTGAAATATTTCACAATTGTACTAGCAGATGAAAAACAAAAAGAGCAAGTATGTGAAAGCTTAAAAAATATTGGCAAGATTGCTACGTACAAAGATGGAATATTACAGGTCGAGGATCCATTTGGACATTGTATTCATTTCAAAATAAAAGGAGAAGCCTAATAAAGGCTTCTCCTTTTTACTTTCTTATAATGGCTTTTTCATTTTGGACAAATAGTTTATCAAATTGCTTCGCAAGCTCAAAATCGAGTTTCGTTAAACCTTTTGCATTCCAAGATGACAAAGTAATAATGACTGCTTTATACTGGATAAGGATAAATGGGTGGTGATTATGTTCTTCTGATAGTTTGGCGGCTTCAGAGACAAATTCGACTCCTTTTAAGTAGTCGGAAAACATATATTTTCTTTCAATCCATTTTTCATCTTTTACTACCCATTTATCTAACTTCAATAATTCCTCTTGAACTTCTTCTTCAGTTAATCGTAGCATCATTTTTCACATCCTTTATGTTCAGTAACGCAAGACCATTTTTAATAAGACGTGTTACAGCTTCGTCCGTTGTGAAAGTAGATAGTTGTTGTAATAGTGCTGCCGATGTTTCGTGCCCTTTGTTATGCTCTAAAAGCAATTCTAATATTTCTAGGCGAAGTAGCCATTCTTTTGGATACAATTTATTTAATACCTCTTGAATCACTACTAATTGGTCGACATTCGCATCGTGTAAAATACCTTCATTTCGAATGTCGCGAACTGTTTGATACATACGTTCAAGCTCATTCAGTACAAGTGGAGCAGGAATTTCTTGAATTTCTTCATCCATTGGGAAGAATGCTGCAGCATCTGCGGCACCTGGGAATACGGAAGTAATTGTTGAACCAACAGCCATATCAAATGCGCCCCATGAAGCATCAAATAAAACACGGTCGTTATAAGTAACTGTGCAATTGATAAAGGAAATAAGCGCAATTTTTTTATCGTTTTTTACAATATCTGTTACTGTTCCTTTTACATGAATACCGCTGGCAAAAGTAAATGCTGCTTTATTTCCGATTGTAATTCCTAATGATTGTAATTGTTCATCTGTACAATTTTCTAATGCAATATTTTCAGTGAGTAATCCAATTGGTGTTCCAAAGCCGTCACTGTGTACAGCCGTAGAATGATTCGCTAGCTGTTTATTGTGAATTGCTAATGCTGTTGGCGAACTTGTTCGCATATAAATCAATTCACCTGCATCGTTTTCAATTGTCTCGGTGAATGTACCTGTAATTTGTAATCCGCTATTTAATTCAGCAGTTGCATGGTTTTCAGAGCGAATTGCTTTTTCTAAGCCTTTTTTACCACCTGTTTTAAAAGCCATCGTTTCCGCGAATTTCTCAAGTGCTTCTGTTAATTCTTCAAATGATTCACAAACAAATAGTTGTGGTTGCATTTTTGTTACATCATAAGTTGTACCTGTACATGCCTCGATAGAGAATGGAACCTTTTCTACAGCGTCTGTTAAGCAATGTTTGCTTTCGCCAACAGAAGAGAGGAGACCAGCACCATATATTTTTGGAGCATCTATATTTCCGATTAATCCATATTCTACTGTCCACCAGAAAAGACGCGAAATTTGTTCTGCTTCTGATAAGCCAGAAACTAATTTTTGTTTTTCAATTACATTATTTTCAGCAGCTGCAACTTCATCAGGAGTAGAAGTGGGGCTTTCTTTTACAATTGTTAATGTACGAACAGCTTCGAATGCATCATGTTCTTCTTTTGTAGAGAAAGCTTTTGCACCAATTTGTCCAAATCGTTTTACATATTTTGCATATGTAGGGTCAAGTAAAATAGGTGCGTGTCCTGCTGCTTCGTGTACAATATCTGGAGCAGGTGTATACTCGATATTTTCTACTTTACGAATATCTGTTGCGATTGGTAATAATCCATGTCCTTGAAAATCGAAGAAGGCTACGCCAGGAATAAGCCCGTCAATCGTTACAGCCCCCCAGCCGCTTGGTGCCAAACACTCATTCATTTCTTCTACCTTTGGAATTGCATCTATATTAATACCAGATGATTGTAATCCGTTCACATAGGCTGGATGAGCAACGTCTTTTAAGAAACTATGATTTTGTCTCATAATGTAACGCCACACAGCGTGATTCACCGGTGTGTATTGATCATAATGCTGTGTGGATACGAATGGTTTTAAATGCGATGGAATTTCTGTTTTCTTTGTCATTTAGACATCCTCCTTTTTTCTGTAAAATTAAATATCGGTTTCGTATAGCTTGTACCACCACCCTTCAAAATTGTAAGCGCTTATAAAATTTTATCATAAGATTCGGAATTATTTAACATTTGTTTCTGTGAGAAATAGAAAAAGCCCCTATCGGAAAATCCGATAGGGGCGAAAGAATCGCGGTACCACCCTATTTGTAAGTGAAAAGATACTTACATCTCAATTAATGATAACGGAAAAACTCCGTCTTTTCCTTCATGCATAAACGCACTACGAAAAAGAAGCTCCAGAATTGTAATTCATACTTATATATGTGCCAATTTCCACCGACCATTAGCTCTCTGTAACAGGGATATAAGATACTACTGCGATTCTTTCAACGCGTATATATGAAATTATGTAAAAGGACAGACGCAAAAAAGTCCCTATCGGAAAATCCGATAGGGACGATAAAAATCGCGGTACCACCCTATTTGTAAACAAGTAATTGTTTACCACTCACTTTACGATAACGGAAAGATCCGTCTTTCTCTTCATGCATAAAAAGCATTACGGGAAAGAAGCTCCAGAATTGTAATTCACGCTTGTATATGTACTGATTCGCACCAACCATCAGTTCTCTGAGACAGGGATATAAGTCGCTACTGGTATTCCTTCAAAGCCGATATATAATTCGTTCAACTAAACTATGTTTTGTATTATAAAACTATATTTAAAAAGTTGTCAACAATAATTTTTTATCCCACTTTAATGGGCAGTAAGACCCTCACCTCAAAATTCAGCGAAAGCAAAGAATTTAGGTGGGGGTTGGGCTGCCCAGAAAAGTCCGGCTGGTGAGGGCTGATTAAAGTTTCACTTTATTTTACATCTAAATCAACATTTAAATTAGTTGTATTTCCAGCTGCATCTGTTGCAACAATATGAATTGTATTCTTTCCTTGTTGTAATTGATTGCGATCGAAATAAATTTCGTAGTTTTTCTCCCACGTGTTTAAGAATGCACTCTCCCATACACCATTTCCGTTAATCTCATATTGGATTCTCACTGGAATACCAGGTGCAATCCAACCAGATTCTGTCATCCAATCTAGTAGAATATCATCAACGTTTCCTCTAATAATAAGATTTTCTTGATCAATTTCGTGAGTTAACTTAGGTGCTGTTCGATCGATAAATACAGCTCCTGTTTGCTTTGTTTCTCCACCAGAGTTAGAAGCAACGGCTTCAATTTGGTATAAGCCATCAGGCAATGGAGATCCGTCTGCTCTTGTACCATTCCATTTGAAAGATTTATAACCTGGTGTTTCGTTTTTACCTTGATATACTGCACCTTGATATGTCACACGGTCTTTCGTAATTAAATTGGCATGAAACGCTATGTCCTCAACTGGTGTAACTAAATAGTAATTGATTAGGTTGTCATCCAGTATTTTGTCATTATTTGGACTGAAAGTAGAATTAACGATTTCAAGGCCGTCAATACGCTTGTATTCTTTTGGATCGATGCTAAATGTAAATGGAATACGCATTTCTTCCGTTTTCCCTTGTTCTTTTACATACAGATTTCCTGTATATACACCTTGCGGTAAGGAGCTATCTACAGTAATAGTAAAAGGTTTTTCCATGTTACTATTTGCTTTTAAACTAATTGAAGAAGGAAAAGAAGTCTGAATTTTTGTTTTTGTATCTAGTAATTCAATACGAGTTGAAAAGTTTTTCTTTTTGTTAGAAAGATTTTGTAACGTAATATTTTGTGTTAGTTTCAGTTTGCCGCTATTTGGTTTAATAAGACCGAAACTTACGTTGTTCGGTTTCACTAACGCATCTGTTTGAGCTGCTTTTGGAATGTTAATTAAACCAGATCCTTGTGCCATGACAGGATATGTATTTTCATTGACATCCTTTAATGTTTTTGCAGTGTTGGCAAGAGCAGATTTCAATTGTTCTGTCGTCCAATCAGGATGCATCTGACGTAATAAGGCAACGGCTCCTGCAACTTGTGGGGCAGCCATACTTGTTCCGTTATGAGATTCATAGCCGCCTCTTGGTACAGTACTAGTAATTTGTACGCCAGGTGCAACAACATCAGGTTTTATGAGCCAACTACCTTGTGATGGTCCTCTGGAACTGAAGTTACCAATCAGTTCGGTTTTATTTGGTTGTCCAATCTTTATATTTTTCTTTCGTTTTGTAATTAAATTTTTCAACTCTTCACCGTTTATATTTGATAGTTGCATAACTGGAAGAGCTATATCTTCACGCCCAAAGTATTCGGGCATAATATTAATTTCTTTTTCATTAGAAATTAATAGCACGCCAAGAGCACCAGCTTGTTTTGCTTGTTCTGCCTTTACTAATGCGCTCGAAGTTCCTTGTAAAACAAGGACGAACTTCCCTTTCACATCTTGTTTAGCGTAATCGCTTGAATTACCGTAGCCAACATAGACAAGCTGAGCATCGTTTCCTACTTGGAAATCCGCTTTTGATAACGGTAATCCTTGATACAATTTATTAGAACCAGCTACTTGGAATGTTGGAAATGGAATAGAAACAGTAGATGCACCAACAGAGATGACGCTACTCGCGTTACCAGGAGCATCAACAGACCAAGGCTTTGGTCCATCATTTCCATTTGAAACGACTGCAGTAACACCAAGTTTTGCTGCACGTTCTAACGTCATTGTTACAGGTTGATCAGGGACATTTAAATCTTGACCGAGAGATAGATTTAAAACATCTGCACCATCTTGAATAGCATGCTCAATACCTTGAAGAATATCTTCGGTCGTACCAGTACCACTATCATTCATTACACGATAGGCTAGAATAGACGCATTTGGAGCAACACCTTTAATTTTTCCATTACCAGCAATTATGCCAGCTACATGAGTACCGTGTACGTTGCCGTCCATCGGATCGTTATCTTCATCGACTGTATCGTAGCCACCAATATAGTTTGCTTGTAAGTCAGGGTGTGTATAGTCTACGCCAGAATCAATAATAGCGACTTTCATACCTTTTCCATCAAGCGGTTTGCCAGATGGATCTTTTAAATTCCATGCTTCAGGTGCACCGATTGTCGGTCCACCAACATTTGGGGTTTCTCCATTAGCAGCGCTTTTTGCTGTTTCATGCAATTTATATGTTAAGTTTGGATAAACAGCTTTTACTTCAGGTAAAGAAGCTAAAGCTGCAACTTGATCTCCTGGGATAGAAATAGAGAATCCAGAAAATAACGTACTATACGTTTCTTTTATTTTTGCTTTCGGTGCTTTTTCTTTCATTTTTTTTGTTGTATCATCTTGTGCCTTTTTTAGTTGTGCATGGTATGATTGCACATTGCCATTTTTTAAATCTGGAGCATGCTGAATGTTACTTTGTGAAGCGAGCGGAGCATGTTGCAATTCTACAATGACTGAAATTTCTTTTGCTGTTTTTGTTTCAACATTTGGCGCAATTTTATTTTCTCCCCATTGTTCAATATTTGCTTTTAACTGTGGGCTAAATCGCTTCTCCTTTTGCAGCGATTCAGCATGTGCGCTTAAAGAGCCAAAACTAGAAAAGACGAGCGCCATACTTAATAGTGTAGATGTAGTTTTTTTCATTGAAACTCCCCCTAATAAAAAGTGCTAATATTCCGAGAAAAATCTTACAAATTTATCTCGAATTACATAATCGGATGTTAGTTAAACTATATTTTCGACATAATTCATACCAATCCTCTATGAATTTAAAATTTCTTGGGAAATTTTTTCTGATTATGTCGAATGGGTATTTTTTACATATTGTAGGTGGATATTGAGGAATGCTATGAGGGAAATGGAGGGGTGTTATGAAACGGTTCATAGTAAGCGTTGGTACAATGTTAGTCATATTTTTATGTTCAATCATTAATATTAGCGCAGAAAATAATGAAGCGAAAATTGCTTTTATTCGTCATCATGACCTCTGGATTAAAGTTGATGGAAAAGAAAAACAACTTACAAAAGGAGAGTATATAACAGGGCCAAAGTGGTCATATGATGGAGAGTGGCTGGCATATGTAAAAGGAAAGAAACAAGGTAGTCTTGAGTTATATCGGCTGAAAGATGGAAAGAAAGTTACGCCGTTTCATTCAGAAGCAGCGAATTATCAATGGTCACCAACAGAAAATATAATTGCATTTATATTTACAGGTACATTAAATACATTTGATGTAGAAAAAAAGAATGCAGATTTTGAAAATGTATCAGCTGGTGTAGGTGATTATGCATGGTACCCTGATGGAAAGAAGTTTCTTGTATCCTCTGAAGCACACTTACTTCCAACAGGATGGACAGGAGCACAGCTATATGAAGTGCAAAAAGATGCACATATGAATCCTCATAAAATGAAACATTTATATGCATTACCAAATGAACATGATGATTTTCTAGCGTTAGTTGCAAGCGGCTTTGAGTGGTCACCAGATCGAAAGTGGATTTCATTTTTAGCGGTACCGACAGCTTCATGGTCAGCTGATAGCAATACGCTTTGCTTAGTTCGAGCAGATGGTAGTCGGTTTGAAAAAGTAGATCAAATGTTATTAAACACACAATGGTTCAAATGGGCGCCAGCCAACAATGTATTAGCTTATATTGAAGGAAGCGGGAGAGTTGCGTTAGAGAATAAACATTTAAAAGTAAAAGAATTGCCGGCACTTCAGCAGAAAACATTTACGCCGAAAGGATATGTCGATTGGGATTTTGCATGGAAGAATGATAAAGTAATTATCGTTTCACGGGCAAAAGAGGCAGGAATAGAAACTCCGCCAGAAAAAAGACCACTGCCATCTTTAAATGAGATCGATCGTACAAGCGACAAACAATTTCAAATCACAAAGCCACCTCATAAGCAAGGTGATTATCATCCGATTTTTATGAAGAAGAGCAATCAATTAATATGGATACGTTCAGACCGTGAGAAAGCCAATGTATGGATTGCCAATAGTGATGGGAAACAGGAAAAGAAGTGGATTGAAAATATAGATGTACCAGAGTGGTATTATGAGAAATGGAATTGGGAAAATGTTATCTCGGTGAAATAAGAATAAAAAACGTGCCTACAAGATATTTTTAGGCACGCTTTTTTATTCTTATTTATGTGTTTTATTTGGCTTTTTTTTCGCTGGGTTGCCGTTTCCCTGACGCTTTCTGTTTTGTTCATCTTTTGCTTGTTTTTCATGCAGTGTATCTAAAAACTCATTTGAATTACTCATTTTTATATCTCTCCTTTCATTTCGTCCTAATTACTATAACCATTTAGGAAGATAATCATGAAATAAAAGTTAAGCACTTAGTTTTCTTCGATAATATACGTAAAAGATGCCATACGTAATGAATAGCATAAATAAAATTTGTAACTCTACATTTTCTTTTAAAATAGTTGCGACAGAAGATGGTAAGTAAGGCGATGTATCGTTTGTTCCTACACCTAACCATTTGTTTAAAAGATTAATGGTACAAAATATAAAAACACCAGACCAGCTTGCGATAATTGCCTTTTGCTTAATTTTTGTTTCACGTTCATCATCTGTAATCCAAGGATTAGCAGCTTTATCACTACTAAAAAGTCCGTTTATATATCCCCATATAATCGTGCCAATTAAGATCGTTAGCCATTTCATATTTGTGATTCCCCTCTCTCTTGTAAAAAGTATTTTACATATATTATCGTAATATTTCCCAATTGTTTGTGTCAAATGTTTTTTACAGAACGGTTTTTCATATAGCAGGAATAATGGATGAGATAGGGAAGGAATTATGTTGAAGTATTTCATAGAGAGGAGGATCGATATGAAACTCGTTTTTGTTCGGCATGGAGAAGGTGAACATACAAAAGATTTGCCGTCAACTTTACAAGTATTGCATCCATCATTAACGGATGAAGGAAGGAATCAGGCTAAATTACTTCAATGCAATGTGCCATTGCAAGAAACGGATATATTAGTTGCTAGTCCTACAATGAGAACTTTACAAACGGCGACAATATGGAGTGAGAAGGTATCTTGTCAAACAATTGTTCATCCATATGTATCCCCACGTATTTTTCCTTATCGAGAAGGAGCGAAAACATTACCATGTGATCACATAGTAGATCAGGAAATGATAGCAAATTTATTTCCACATTTTTCAATAGAGAAAAGCACAAATAAGCAGTTATGGACGGAGGGTATAAATATTATTTCAGAGAATAGCTTTCAGCAAATAGTAGATGAATTTCTTCTTTTGTGTTATGAGCTAGGCGCTGAAAGAATTTGCATTGTATCTCACGACGGAACAATTACAGCATATAGGCAATATTTACAGAAAGTCGTTTTAACTAGATCTGATTTTTTGAAGGAAACGGGTATATATGAAATGGATGTATCGCTTGAAAGTTTGATGGATGAGATCTAATAATAGGATGGAGGATGTATGTTGAATGTTGCACTAGTAGTTGGTTTTAATTCTGATTTAGAGGCGCAATCAATCCGTGCATCGCTTGAATATTTTGGGGCAAAAGTTGTCACGTATTGGATTGGTAGACCGAAAGAGTTCATCGATATTCTTTCTGGAAAGGGTTTATATAATGATATCGATTATGTTGTCTTTTGCTTTCATGGTGAGGAAGGAAAGTTTGTCATGGAAGAGTTAGGTGAAGATATATATGAACAAGATGAACCGAGGGGATACTTTGGTACAGCAGAAATTTATCCCGCGTTAACGGACAGTAAAACTCCCACCTCAAAATTCAGTTGGAGCAAAGAAGTTAGGTGGAAGATTAACTGTCCGTAAACGTCCGATTGGTTCAACTAATAATCAGTAGGGGATGAACAAAACCCCCACTGATTAAAGTTTCACTTTATAAATATGCAAAATTGCATAATACACATATTGTAAATAGCGGGTGTACGTTAGGGGAGCGAAAACTAGCAGAATCTTTCTTACGTAGTGGCGCGAAATCGTATATTGGATCGATAGATTATGTAGATGGGAATGCAGCACTTATGTTTACAATACGCTTATTTTACGGGCTTATTAACCATGAAAAAAAGTTAGGAGAGGCTTTTGAAGAAGCACGGTTAATTGATAAAGAGACATATACATTTCGATTATATAAGTAGTGTGAAACACGTTTATTCTATATTCGAATAAACGTGTTTCACATTTAACTCACATTTTTTTTACATTTTCTTCAATGAAAACTATTATCACTTATGGTATGATATGTTCAAGTTTTTACAGGTAATAAAAGTTACTATATAAACGTTAGTTTTTGATGTTTCATACACATGTCATGAATTTTTCATAATTAACATTTGAAAAATAAGTAACTAATGTTATTATATTATCTGTAACTAACTTAATTACGACTTTAGGAGGAAGATATGGTTATTCAATTTTTAAGAGAAAACAAAGCAGTTTCTTTTGTGTTAGCAGTAATTCGAGTGTATCTTGGTTACACATGGTTAATGGCTGGAATCGGTAAACTACAAGGAAAAGGATTCGATGCAACTGGTTATTTACAAGGTGCAATTGAAAAATCTAAAGGAGCACAACCGGCTGTTCAATCTTGGTGGGCATCATTTTTACAAGATTTCGCAATTCCAAACGTTGATCTATTTAATACACTTGTAACGTGGGGAGAAATTTTAGTCGGAATTGGTTTAATTGTAGGCTGTTTAACAAAAACAGCGGTCTTTTTCGGTCTTGTAATGAACTTTTCCTATATGTTTAGTGGGTCAATTGGTGTGAATCCTGAAATGGTTATTCTATCAATGTTCGTTCTAGTTTCTGGTATGAATGCTGGTAAATTTGGAATAGATGGTTTCGTTATTCCGAAAGTATTAGGTTCAAAAACTCAAAAACGCCAAAAGCAAGCTGCTTAATATATGAAAGCGGGTATCTCAAAATGAGATGCCCGCTTATGTTATTTTTCAACTTTTATCCCGCATTTAACGAGCAGTAAGCCCCCTCACACCTCAAAATTCAGCGAAAGCAAAGAAGTTAGGTGGGAGATCAACTGCCCATAAAAGCCCGATTGGTTCAACTAATAATCAGTGGGGGATGGACAAAACCCCCCACTGATTAAAGTTTCACTTTATTGGATTGTTCTTAAAGAATTCTTTTACATACCCTACAAATTCTTGTGGTTCTTGACGAAATGGTGCATGATAACCTTTTTCGATAACATGGAAAGTACTATTTTTTAAGAATTGATGATATGTTTCTCCTTCTTTCCAAGAAACGCTACTATCATTTCTTCCCCATATAATTAAGGTTGGTTGTTTCATTTCATTTGCATTGATTTGAAGACGTCTCGGCCATAATTTCATTTTATTGTAATGCTCTTCATCGTTACGTTTAAATTTCACTTTGCTCTCATCATAATCTGCAATAGCAGAAACGGTATTTAAATCGGTCGACAATTGTGGTTTTGGTGACCCTTGTTTATTAACGAGTGTATGAGGACCACCTGTAGCATCAGTTAAAATAAGGTGGGTAACGGCTTCAGGATATAAATACGTTAAATTAAGGGAGATTTCTCCACCCATTGAGTGGCCCAGTATTGCAAACGAATCATAACCTAGTTTTTTCATTAATTTATAATACAAATTTGCATGGGTTGAAAAGGAATAATAAAAATCCATCGGCTTAGATGAGCGCCCGAACCCTAAAGCATCTACAGAAATAATTGTATGATCTTTTGCTAAGTCTGAGTAAATCTTTTGAAAACCATCTGATGACCCTCCAAATCCATGGATCATAAGTAAAGGTGGCTTTTCGTTACCAATCTGCTTAAAGTAAATGGTTTGACCATCTATTTCCACCATCTTTTCCTCGGTAGCTAGTTTTGCTGTAAGTGTATTTTTAACTTGTTTTACTTGTTCTACTGGCTTTTCTGCTGCACTACATCCTACTAATAGTGTAAGAGTAAGACAACCTACCATAAAATAGCTAAATTGCTTCAATGAGGTGTCCCCTTTCTAACATAACGCTGTATCTATCATAGCAAATAGCATATTACGATTTCCAGGAAGTTGGCTACCATTTTTTATCATAAGAGGTGAAAGGAGCGTTTCTTGGAAATTTTTTGTTTGAAGAAATTTACGAAATGAAAATTGTGAATGTGGGATATCAATCCTTACTGTGCCACTCCAACATTCACAGATTTTCTTGAATAATTGAATAGCATCCTTCTCTTGCTTTGCGATAAGTGGATTGACGCATAATATATTTCCTTTTTGTATACATAAGGAAAAAGCTTCTATACAGTTATTTCTCTCAATTTTAAAAGAGTGGCTCGTTCTTGGTAATAGTGATGAATAAAGTAAGGAACGATTAGCACCAGTTGTAATTTGATCGAGAGAAATAAGTGAGACAAGATCTTGTTCTTTCACTTGTTGCGTATGAGTAATATGTGTTTTAGTAGTTTGTTTCTCAAAACGATGAATCGTTGTTACTGTTTGAAATCCGCATGATGTATAAAGAGGCTCGCCAGCTTTTGTTGCAATAAGTGCAATTGGTTGTTTTGGGTGAGTGTGTACTAAGCAATGATTTAGCAAAGTTCGCCCGATGCCCCGGCCTTGAAAAGCTGGATGGACGATTAACATGCCAATAGTAGAAAAACTATCTTTAAAAGGAAATACTCCTCCAGTTGCAATCAGTTTATTGTCATGCATATAACCGATAAGTGTGCCAAGAGAAAGGTACATTTCGAATTGTTTTTTCATAAATGTTTTATCTTGTAACCATCCAACAGCTTTACAAAGGTCGAGTAAATCAAAAATAAAAGATTCATCTAGCCGTATTGTTTGCATAAATGCCCACCACATTTCTATTAATTTTTATGAAAGTAGATTGAAAATGTTAAATAAGAGATTTACGTTACATGAAATCCAACTTGTTTATATTTTAATTGTAAAGGGGAAGATGGTTGATATGAAAAGACAAAGTTATACAAATTATAACTGATATTTACATAAGTTAACAAAAAATTTACATATAACTAATTTTCTCTTAACAGTATTCTATTAAATTTGATAGTGGGAAATGAATAACCTAATTAGGGGGACAAGACAGTGAAAAAGTTTGTGAAAAAAGCATGGCCATTTGCAGTTGTGGCATCATTAGCAGTTACTTCGGTAGCAACATGGAATTTTACACGTTCTAGTGAAGTGAGTGCAGATGAGAGCGGAAGCAATGCAAAGATTAAAAATGTCATTGTATTAATTGGGGATGGTATGGGTCCTTCATATATGACGGCTCACCGTTATATGAAAGATAATCCAAAAACTTTTGAGATGGAATCTACAGAGTTTGATAAACATCTTGTAGGAACACAAAAAACATATCCGGAAGATGAACATGAAAATATCACAGACTCTGCATCAGCAGCAACAGCTATGTCAGCAGGAATTAAAACATATAATGCGGCAATTGCAGTTGATAATGATAAAGCAGAAGTAAAAACTGTTCTTGAACAAGCGAAGGAAAAAGGGAAATCAACGGGACTCGTTGCCACTTCTGAAATTACACATGCCACACCAGCTGCTTTCGGTGCGCATGACATTAGTCGTAAAAATATGGACGCAATTGCAAATGATTATTTTGATGAAAAAATTAAAGGGAAGCATAAAGTAGACGTTATGCTTGGCGGCGGAGTAAATAACTTTGTTAGAAAAGATCGCAATCTTACAGAAGAATTTAAGAAATCTGGTTATAGCTATGTAACTGATCGCAATCAATTGTTAAATGATAAAAATGATCAAATTCTAGGTTTATTTGCGCCAGGCGGTTTAGATAAAATGATTGACCGCACCGATAAAACGCCTTCATTAGAAGAAATGACAAATGCAGCAATTGAACGTTTGAACAAAAATAAAAATGGTTTCTTCTTAATGGTTGAAGGAAGTCAAATCGACTGGGCTGGACACGATAATGATATCGTTGGTGCAATGAGTGAAATGGAAGACTTTGAAAAAGCATTTAAAGCAGCGATTGAGTTTGCGAAAAAAGATAAAAATACGTTAGTCGTTGCAACGGCAGACCACGCTACTGGCGGATTATCTTTAGGTGCAAATGGTGAGTATAACTTTAAAGTAGATCCAATTAAAGCTGCAAAACGCACACCAGACTTCATGGCAAATGAGATTGCAAAAGGTGCAAATGTAGAAGAAACATTGAAAAAATATATTGATTTACAATTAACACCAGAAGAAATTAAAGCGGTAAATGATATTGCTCCTTCAAAAGATGTAACAAAGATTGATAACGCGATTGAGGATATTTTCAATAAGCGTTCGGTTACAGGCTGGACAACAGGTGGACATACAGGGGAAGATGTAAACGTATATGCATTTGGCCCTGGTAAATACTTGTTCTCTGGCGTTCAAGAGAATACAAATATCGCTAAACGTGTCTTTGATATCGTTGGTGGTGGCGATCCGAATAAAGGAAGACGCTAATTATAAATGAAAGTGAGGCGAAATGCCTCACTTTTCTTTTTAGGAGATGGGAAGATGAGGGCTTTTTTCAGAGGGATAGGATCCCTTCTAATAGGTGTATTATTGCTAGTTGGATGTCAATCCAAAGAGAATAAGATAGAACAAAAAGCTACTACTACAAAAACTGAGGAAAAGGTACAAATAACGAAAGAAGAAGAGAAAACGATTCAAGATGTAATGGAGAAATTTGTACGGACGACAAATGAAAAGAATCTTACTGAACATATGGAGTTATTTTCAAAGAAGATGCCTAGTGCTGAAGATTTAAAAACACAAAAAGAAGCAGCTTTTCAAAAAGGAAATAAAAAAATTGAATTGGAACATATAGACATGAAAGCGAGTAAAGCAGGGTATGTTGTTGTTGAAACAGAGGAAAAGGAAATAGATGGGGATATCACTCTCCAAAAGAAAGTACAGTATGCACTTGGAAAAGAAGAGGATGGATGGAAAATTGAAGAGGTCCGCACGATAGGGAAGAAATAAAGTGAAACTTTAATTAGGGAGCTTTACTGCCCATAAATAGTGAAATAAAAAAGGTTCTCATTGGCGAGAACCTTTTTTTATCCCGCGTTAACGGACAGTAAAACTCCCACCTCAAAGTACAGTTGGAGCAAAGAAGTTAGGTGGGAGTCGGGCTGTCCGTTAACGTCCGATTGGTGAGGGCTGATTAAAGTTTCACTTTATAGCGGTAACATAATTTGATTTGAGCATGCTTCGATATCATCAATATCTTGGCGAATGGTTGCCATTTTATTATCAAGATCTTCAGCTTTCATTGCTGCATCATGTAGTTCATCTTTTAAATACTCAGGTATTTTCCCTTCATATTTATAATAAAGTTTATGTTCCAAACTCGCCCAGAAGTCCATTGCTAGCGTACGTAATTGAATCTCTGCAAAGACTTCTTTTGTACCTGAATTCAGTGATAAAGGATATTTAATAATCATGTGTAAACTTTTATAGCCATTTTGTTTTGGGTTAGCAATATAATCTTTTACTTCTATGATTTCCATATCTTCACGCTTTTGAATGACTTCTTTTAAATGATAAATATCTTCTACGAAGCAACATGTAATACGAATGCCGATGATGTCTTGTAAATGCGTTTGTGCATTTTCAACTGTCGGTAATAAATTTTTACGCTCAAGCTTTTTAATAATACTTTCGGGCTGTTTTAATCTTGTTTTTATATGTTCAAACGGGTTGTAATCCTCTAAAAATTGAGCTTCCCGGTTCATAATTTCAAATTTAGTTTTTAACTCTTCTAAAGCAAATGTATATGGTAGTACAAAAGCTTTCCAGTAGTTAACTGTTGATTGATTATATTCCATTTATATACACACCTTTTCCTATTTACAAGTGAGGTTGTTATTATACTAAATACCAAAGCATATAAGCGCAAGCAGCAAATGATGAGATCATAAAACGATATTTAGTTTTCATAATTTCAGCTCCTTTCGATTAAAAGTCTATATAAATAAACGTGATTGTTAATAAGTTCACTATGTACAATTCCTATAGTAATAGATTCGTGTGAATTTCGTATGAACTAATTGTTTCAGCTTTTTGTCTTTTTTTGCAATTGACAAATAGAATGAAGTTATATAATATTTAAATCGTAATCATTACGTTTTAGTTTGCGATCTTTAAAAGAAAGGAGAATTATATATGCGTATAAATATTACATTAGCTTGTACAGAGTGCGGTGATCGTAATTATATTTCTAAAAAAAATAAACGAAACAATCCAGAGCGCATCGAACTAAAAAAATATTGTCCACGATTAAAGCGAGTAACGCTACATCGTGAGACGAAGTAGAAGACTAGAGATATCTCTAGTCTTTTTTGTTTGTTATAATTACCTTAAATTGTAATAAAGGGAGCGGTATGATGAATCAAAAAGATAAAGAAAGAAAAGAGCAAGTGGCTCATATGATTGACATTTCAGATGATTATAGGCTTGTAGTAGACGATCAAGAAGGCGTAGATGACCCGTATCATCTATTATGGTGGGAGCATAAAGAGGATGAGGAGAGAACGATACAAATTACGTTGAATAGACATACTGGTAATTTAATAGAGTTTAGGATAGAGGATAAAAATTATTTTTCGATTGATAAGGAAGCGATAGAGGAAAAGAAAGCAAGAGAGATTGCAAATGTATTTTTAAAAAAATATACAAAAGAAGGTTATGAATTTTATACATATGTAACGGTTAAGGACGACAGACGTGGTTGGAAAGAAGTAAATTATATGCAAGAAGTGAATGGGTATCCACTGCCGAATACAGGATGTGTCGTGCAAGTTTGTCCTTCAGGTAATGTTGTGCATTTTCGTTATAATGGACAAAAAGCTATCGAGAAAAAACCGGTATGGCCAAGTGAAATTGTTGAGGAGAACGTCGTCTTAGAAAATTTGAAAGCTAGACAAGATATGAGACTTGTATTTGTAGATTTAACACACGCTTCATGTGAATATGAAAATGGAGAGGAAGTAAAAGGGTACCATCTTGTATATGAACCAGAACCTAGCCATGCGTTTATTAATACAAGTACAGGTAAAGATTTGTTTGGACCAGATCACTATAAATTGCCTCCAACTGTAGCTGTTGAAATAATGGGAAAAGGTAGCCAGCAAGATGATATATTCGATTTGCTTGACTGGGATAAAGACAGTTTTACAAAAGTAGCTGAGACGGAAGATGATGATGAAATAAGGATGAAATTTGTTCCGAAAGAGGAATTACAGAAACAAAAAGAAGAAAAAAATCCATATTTAATGAATGAATTTTTTAAGAAGCATTTACCGATGTTAAAATATAATAATTTAGTTGGCATTACGGTTGATAAATCTACCAATGAATTAATTGGCTTTATAAAACTGACAGACGATAAAGAAGTAAAGCCAATACTGTCTAGAGAGGAATGTTTACAAAAAGCACTTCAATTTTTAGAACAAGTTATTCCAGATGTCACACAATATTTACGTCTTTGGGAAGAACGTGAAGAAGATGGGATTGAAAGGTTTACCTTTTCCGTATATGTGAATGGTATTTCGGCAGAGTATAACCAATTTAGGGTCAATATCAATGCGGAGAATGGTGCTGTGATGCATTATTCAGGAGAATCTAGCAATATTATAAAAGGATTACTCACATATGAAACAACACCAAAAGTAACAAAGGAAAAAGCATTAGAAATATACAGAGGCGCCATGCGAGTTCATTTAGAATGGTTTTTAGAAAATGATGTAGAGGAAACAAGTTATAAACTACTGTATAAACAAACAACGGATGAGAATTATAAAGAGTTCTTCGACGGTAGTCGAGAAATTCGTTATATTGATGCGCATACTGGGGAGAAAATTTGGAGCAAGTAAAATAAAAAGAGTTATTTTTCAAAGGAAATAACTCTTTTTATTTTTATAATTTGCCTGTTCGTTTTTCAAATGTAAATGTGATAGGAAGGTTGGAAGGAGAACTATCACTTTTAAATGTTATTTTCCATTCTTTAGAATGAGCTTTGATTTCGAAATCAAGAAGATTCATTGCTCTACGTTTATCTATTTCTAAAAACATATTATGAATTTCTGGTTCTTGCTGTAAATTAAGAGCCTTTAGTGTGACTGTTAATGTGAAAAAATTTCGCCCTTCATATACTATTTTTGATATTTTTGTTTTTTGTGTATTTAACAGTATATAAAAACGGTCTGATGGAGTGAATTGTACAGAGTCATCAGTAACTTCATCCTCCATATTATGAAGTTTAACTAAGAAAGATGTACTATGGGAAGAATCTTTTTTGCTTGTAATCTGTAATTCAGTGGGAATCATCGGTATTTCATAAAAATCATTCCTTATTATATTGTTGTAATCCTCGGAAAATTTACGGACTTCTTTTGGGAAAGAGTCTTCTTCTTTTGTACTTAAAAAAGTTGTATGTTGCTTTGGAATTTTTTTACTAAACTTTAATGTTTCTTTAAAGTAATAATTGGATCCAGTTAAAAATAAAAAACTACAAATTAATAAAAAAATTCGATAGTGATTTTGAAAGTGAAAGAACAATAGTATACATGTAATAAATCCAATTACATAGAAAATAAAGATAAGTATTTCTAGTTTTGAGTGAAAGGAGAAACCATAGTTATGAAGAAATTTGATTCCAATTATAATTTGAGCTCCAAAAAACAAAGAAATTCCAAATTGAAAAAATAATAAATCAGGCCCCCTCTTAATAACAAAAGTAATGAACGAAATGAAAAGTAAAAATACCCCTAAATAAATTGTTACATTTAATAATCGATCTAATGTAAGCATGAATAGTGTCCCCTTTAATAGTATATTCATATATATAACTATAAATTTATATAATTATAATATAACGATAAAATATTTTAAATATTGGAAGTGTTGAGTTTTATAAATAAACTGTACAGACACAAACAACCTCAGGCCTACATACACATAGTAAAGACCACTATTTTGGCGGGGGTGAAAGGTTTGAGTCTATTCGCCGCAATTGGATATATGGTTCGAGAAGTGTTTGTCTTTGTTTCTTATGTGAAGAATAATGCGTTTCCGCAGCCGTTATCATCAGATGATGAGAGGAAGTACTTAGAGTTAATGGAGCAAGGTGATGCTCAAGCGAGGAATTTGTTAATTGAACATAATTTACGGCTTGTAGCTCATATCGTTAAGAAGTTTGAAAACACAGGGGAAGATGCAGAAGATTTAATTTCAATTGGTACAATCGGGCTTATTAAAGCGATCGAGAGCTATTCGGCAGGAAAAGGCACAAAACTTGCGACGTATGCAGCGCGCTGTATTGAAAATGAAATTTTGATGCATTTACGTGTACTAAAGAAAACGAAAAAGGACGTTTCACTTCATGACCCGATCGGGCAAGATAAAGAGGGGAATGAAATATCGCTTATTGATATATTAAAATCAGAGTCTGAAGATGTAATTGATATGATCCAGCTTAGTATGGAGTTAGAAAAGATTAAAGAGTATATCGATATTTTAGACGAACGAGAGAAAGAAGTGATCGTGAAGCGTTTTGGACTGGGGCTTGATAAGGAGAAAACGCAACGAGAGATTGCAAAGGCACTCGGTATTTCCAGAAGCTACGTATCCAGAATTGAAAAGCGCGCTTTAATGAAAATGTTCCATGAATTTGTAAGAGCAGAGAAAGAGAAAAAAGCGAAAGAATAATGTATATTGCAAGCAGCCGTATTTTAAAATGGGCTGCTTTTCTTTTTGGAAATCAAGAAAGAAAAAAGGTAATGTTCAGAAGAAATCCACGTTCACTGTTGAAAATGACGGATTCTATCTGTAATATTAGAGGGTGCTAAACAATTTAAGAATAATACCATACTTAGTTTTCCGCATGTATAATATAGTGGTTCTATATGATATGTGGGAATAAGAACCAATTTTACATATGATATAGAAGGAAAAGAAGGGGAAGCTAAAGTTATAGACTGATTAGGAGGTTTCGCAATTTGCGACGTACATTATATCGACTTATGATCGAACTTACAAATGGTCGTTTTACTTCTTATATATTACGTAAATTTGCACAATCTCGTTTGAGCTCTATCATTATTCCATCGTATGCGAAAGTTTTTCAAATTAATCAAGATGAGATGGAAAAGGGCTTGAAGGAATATAGAACATTGCATGAATTATTTACGCGTAAGCTAAAAGAAGGAAAGCGTAGTATTGATACAGATGCATCGAGTATCGTTAGCCCTGTTGATGGTGTTTTTGCTGATCACGGTCCTATTGAGGACACAAAAACATTCGATATTAAAGGAAAGCGTTATTCGATTGTGGATATGCTAGGTAATGAAGAGCGTGCACAGCGATATGCAGGTGGTACATACATGGTTATTTATTTAAGCCCAAGTCATTATCATCGTATTCATAGTCCGCTTTCTGGTTCTGTGACTGAAAGATTTGTACTCGGTAGAAAATCATATCCGGTAAATGCAGCTGGTATGGAATACGGGAAAGAACCGTTGTCAAAAAATTATCGCTCTGTTACAGAAGTGAATAGTGACGGTGAACATATGGCCCTTGTAAAAGTAGGAGCTATGTTTGTTAATAGTATTGAGCTGCTGCATGAAAGAGACGTTGTTCAAAAAGGTGAAGAAATGGCATACTTTACATTCGGTTCAACAGTTGTGTTATTGTTTGAAAAAGATATGATAAGAGTAGTGCAGCAATTAAAGAGTGGACAAGAGCTTCGCCTTGGTGAAAAAATTGCTACTCGATTGGCTCATAAATAAAAAAGATTTTATAACTGTAAGCAAGAGTTATGGACAAAGATGCTTAATGATGAAATTCCCTAGATGGGAGTACTTGTTTATTCGAGAGCCATCGCAGGATGGCTCTTTTTACAAGTTAGCTAATTAAAATTTCACTTTATATGTAATCAAGACGATTTGACAAGCTTGTCCTCTAATGAGCGTCTAATAATTTCTTGTTTTATAAGTAAAATGAAGTCGGGATTTAATTTTAGTTCTTTTGCTTTATAATAAGACTCAGTGAGTAACTCAGTAGATAACTGTTCCATATGTTTTGTTTTCAAGGTGAGTCACCTCCTAATAATATAAGGATTGATTCGTTGTTGCATTTAATGTACCAAAAAAATATGACAGTCACAAACGAGTGGTTATCCACATACCTAGGTGGATAAAATGTGTATAGATTGTTAGTAAATTCCAAATTGACTGAAAGATTAATGTGGAAAATGTGTACAATTTTATCCACAGGTCATATATCGAAATATGTTGTCGAAAAATTTTTATGAAAACTCCTCAAAGAGGTGAAAGAAATTGAAACTATTTTTACCAAATGAATACGTGAAAAATGTATATTATGTTCAACCAGAAGATTTGAAGAAGCGTGGAATTAAAGGTGTTATTACTGATTTAGATAACACTTTAATTGAGTGGGATCGTCCAAATGCAACGCCACAACTTGAAGAATGGTTTTTGAAAATGAAAGAGCAAGGCATTCAAGTAACGGTCGTTTCAAATAATAATGAGCAACGAGTGAAAGACTTTGCTGATCCATTAGGCATTCCATTTATTCATAGTGCGCGTAAGCCATTTGTTCGTGCGTTTAAGCGTGCGATACAAGAGATGCAGTTGCAGCCAGATGAAGTTGTAGTAATTGGGGATCAGTTACTAACGGATGTTTTAGGTGGAAATCGAGTAGGACTTCATACAATTTTAGTTGTACCGGTAGCACAAACGGACGGATTAGTAACGCGCTTTAATCGAAAAATTGAAAGAAGAATTATGAAAAATATGAAGAAAAAAGGTTTAATTAACTGGGAGGAATAAAGTTTGACTGAAACAATTAAATGTATTGGTTGCGGTGTAGAAATTCAAACAGAAGATAAAAATGAAGTGGGATATGCTCCTGCCTCATCTTTAGAAAAAGAACAAGTCATTTGCCAACGCTGTTTTCGTTTGAAACATTATAACGAAATTCAAGATGTATCATTAACAGACGATGATTTCCTACGTATTCTAAACGGAATTGGAAAATCAGATGCATTAGTAGTTAAGATTGTAGATATTTTTGACTTTAATGGCAGCTGGTTACCTGGCTTACATCGTTTCGTAGGAAATAATAAAGTATTACTTGTTGGAAATAAAGCTGATTTAATTCCTAAGTCAGTAAAACATGATAAAGTAAAGCATTGGATGCGCTATAGTGCGAAGCAGCTAGGATTAAAGCCAGAGGATGTCTTTTTAATTAGTGCAGCGAAGGGACAAGGAATTGCTGAGCTGGCAGATGCAATTGAATATTACCGCGGTGGAAAAGATGTTTACGTTGTTGGATGTACAAATGTAGGGAAATCAACATTCATTAATCGTATGATTAAAGAATTTAGTGATGAGACTGAAAATGTAATTACAACATCTCATTTCCCAGGGACAACGCTTGATTTAATTGATATTCCATTAGATGAAGAATCTTCTTTATATGATACGCCAGGTATTATTAACCACCATCAAATGGCTCACTATGTTGGAAAACAAAGCTTAAAGCTTATTACACCAACAAAAGAAATTAAGCCGATGGTGTTCCAATTAAATGAAGAACAAACGTTGTTCTTTAGTGGACTGGCACGTTTTGATTATGTAAGTGGCGGTCGTCGTGCATTTACTTGTCATTTCTCAAATCGTTTAACAATCCATCGTACAAAGCTTGAGAAAGCAGATGAATTGTATAAAAATCATGCTGGAGATTTACTAAGCCCACCAACACCAGAAGAATTAGAAAATATGCCAGAGCTAGTGAAATACGAGTTTAATATTCGCGAACCAAAAACGGATGTTGTATTCTCTGGATTAGGATGGGTTACTGTAAACGAACCGGGAGCAAAAATTGTTGCACACGTACCAAAAGGAGTAAGTGTTTCATTGCGTAAATCTTTAATTTAATATGGAGAGGGATTTATGAAACAATTATATGGGGTAATCGGAAATCCAATTGGACATTCATTATCACCCGTTATGCATAACGATGCATTTGAACACTTGAATATGGATGCCCATTATCATGCCTTTCTTGTTAAAGAGGAAGAGCTAGGGGAAGCAGTAAGAGGTTTAAAAGCATTAGGTATTTCAGGATTTAATGTAACAACTCCGCACAAAGTTGCGATTATGGATTGTTTGGATGAGATTGATCCGCTAGCAAAACAAATTGGTGCAGTAAATACAGTGGTTCATAAGGATGAAAAGTTGATTGGCTACAATACAGACGGAATTGGTTTTGTCCGAGCGCTGCAGTCTATTAGTAGCGAACCACTTCAAGAGAAACGTATTTTATTACTTGGCGCAGGTGGTGCTAGTCGAGCGATTTATTTTTCTCTTGCTGACGTAGGTGTGAAGGAGATTGATGTAGCTAATCGTACAGTAGATAAGGCGAAAGAACTTATTGCTGCATGTACGGCTACTGTTCATTCTGTTGCTTTATCGTTAGAAAAAGCAACAGAAGAACAAGGGAATTATGATATTATCATTCAGACGACAACAATAGGTATGCATCCACGTGTCGAACATACGCCTTTACAAATTTCTTCGTTAAAAAAAGGAACGATTGTATCAGATATAATTTATAATCCATTTGAAACGAAAATTTTATGTGAGGCGAAAGAGCAAGGTGCAATCATTCAAAATGGTATTGATATGTTTGTTTATCAAGGTGCACTTGCGTTTGAAATGTGGACGGGACGCGCGCCAAATATCGAACGAATGAAACAATTAGTTATAAGAAAGCTTGGAGGCTAACATATATGTTAACAGGAAAACAAAAAAGATTTTTACGTGCACAAGCACATCATTTAACACCGATTTTTCAAGTAGGAAAAGGCGGAGTAAATGAAAATATGATTAAACAAATCGCAGATACTTTAGAAGCTCGTGAGCTATTTAAAGTAAGTGTGCTACAAAACTGTGAATTCGATCGCCGTGAAGTTGCAGAAGAACTTGCAAAAGGTGCACGTGCTGAAATCGTTCAAGTAATTGGAAGCACAATCGTTTTATACAAAGAGTCAAGAGAAAATAAACAAATTAAGCTTCCTCGATAAAAAGATTAGCATGCGCTATTTTTATCGTTGATGTGTAATGATGTAGAGAGCGAAACCAATTGAACTTTTATTAATAGCAACTCTCTTCATTCCTAACCGAAGAGAGTTGCTGTACGTAAAAGGAAGGGGCGTTTCTTTTGAGGAAAATTGGCATCATTGGCGGTACATTTGATCCGCCACATTATGGACATTTGCTTATTGCAAATGAAGTATATCACGCTTTGAATTTAGAAGAAGTGTGGTTCTTACCGAACCAAATTCCGCCGCATAAACAAGGGCGAAATATTACAAGTGTAGAAAGTCGCTTACAAATGTTAGAGCTTGCGACTGAGACAGAGGAATACTTTTCTGTTTGTTTAGAAGAGCTAAGCAGGAAGGGCCCATCTTATACGTATGACACTATGCTACAATTGACGAAGAAACATCCGGATGTGCAGTTTCACTTTATTATTGGTGGAGATATGGTTGAGTATTTACCGAAGTGGTATAACATTGAGGCGTTACTTGATCTTGTAACGTTTGTTGGGGTTGCAAGACCTGGTTATACATTGTATACACCTTATCCTATCACCACTGTGGAAATTCCGGAGTTTGCAGTTTCTTCATCTTTATTACGTGAGAGATATAAAGAGAAGAAAACATGCAAATATTTACTTCCTGAAAAAGTACAGGTATATATCGAGAGGAATGGGTTGTATGAATCGTGAGAAAGCACTTCATATTGTCAAACAACAAATGCATGAAAAACGTTATATACACACAATTGGTGTAATGGAGACAGCAATTGAACTTGCTAAGTTATACGGTGTGGATGAAAAAAAGGCTGAAGTTGCAGCTATATTCCATGATTATGCGAAGTGTAGAGCGATTTCAGAGATGGAAGAAATCATTAAACATGAAGATTTGCCGAAAGATTTACTTTGTTATAACAAAGAGTTATGGCATGCACCTGTTGGGGCATACTTAGTAGAAAAAGAAGTAGGTATTACGGATCCTGAAATCCTGCAAGCTATTACATATCATACAAGTGGTCATGAGAAAATGACGATGTTAGATAAAGTAATTTATGTAGCGGATTACATTGAGCCTGGTCGGGATTTTCCAGGAGTGGAGGAAGCTCGCAAACTCGCATATGCGGATATAAATCAAGCTTTATTATTCGCGCTAAAGAGAACAATTCAATTTTTAATGGAAAAAAATCAAACGATTTATCCGTTAACATTCCAAACATACAACGCAGTTATCAAGGAGGAAATGAGTAAATGAAAGATAAAGATTTATTAGTATTAGCGGCAAAAGCAGCTGATGATAAGAGAGCAGAAGATATGGTTGTCCTAAATATGCAAGGTATTTCACCAATTGCAGATTATTTCATTATTTGTCACGGTAACTCAGATAAGCAAGTGCAAGCAATTGCACGTGAAATTAAAGCAAAAGCACACGAGTTCCAAATCGACGTACAACGTATGGAAGGTTTTGACGAAGCGCGCTGGGTATTAGTTGACCTTGGAGATGTAGTTGCTCATGTATTCCATAAAGATGAGCGTAATCATTATAATTTAGAGCGTCTGTGGGGCGATGTGCCGCGTGAAGATATTACAGAAGAGTTAGGCCAATGAATTACGAACAATTTGCATTGCTGTACGACGAACTAATGAATGATGTCCCTTATGATAAATGGGTAGAATTCACAGAGGAAAGCTTGCAGCAAGCGGATATGAAAGAGGCTAAGATTCTTGATGTAGCATGTGGTACTGGTAATGTAACGCTTCCGCTTGTACAAAAAGGTTACGATGTAATCGGTGTCGATCTTTCAGAAGAAATGTTAGCAGTTGCTCAGCAAAAACTAGGCGGAGAAGGATATTTTATGCCTTTTTACCAACAAGACATGCGAGAGCTTGATGTTCCGGGTGAGTTTGACTGTGTAACGATCTTTTGTGATTCATTAAATTATGTACTGCAAGAAGATGGAGTGCAAGAAACATTTCGGAGAGTGTTTCACCATTTACGTCAAGATGGTTTGTTTTTATTTGATGTACATTCTTTATATAAAATACATCATGTATTTCAAAATGAAACATACACAGTGAATGGAGAAGAAATATCTCTTATTTGGAATTGCTTCCCTGGTGAAGAATCAAATAGTGTAGAACATGATTTAACATTCTTTGTTCAAGATCCGGAGGAAGATGTGTACCATCGTTTTGACGAATGTCACGTGCAACGTGCATATCCGGTTGAAGAGTTAACGAAATGGCTTGAAGAAGCTGGTTTTACAGTGCTTCGTGTAACTGGTGACTTTGAACGACTTGAAGTTACAGAACAAACAGAGCGTATTTTCTTCATGGCGAAGAAAAACGGATAAAGTAAAACTTTAATCAGCGGGCTACTACTGCCCAGCAAATAGAGGGATAAAACAAAAGCAACCGAGAAGGTTGCTTTTGTTTTGTAAAGAAGATGTACTTTTCGTTCTAGCATAATTAGAAGGTGTTATACGTGAAGTGTGAAAATGCTAGTTTAAGTGAAAATGTAATGTGAAAAACTAAGTATTTATAAAAAGGATTTGGAATGACGATGACGTATTTATTATGTGTGTTTATTGAATTGCTGATCAACGCATTTTAAATCTTCATCAAATTTTTCGTGTGTCCGCTCGATTAATTTGTGAAACATATCCCCAACATGTTCTTCTAAAACACGAATGCCTTCTCCTGTAACGCCGCCTTTAACACATACTTTTTCTTGTAAAGTAGGCAATGTGAAAATCCCTTTTTCGAGTAGTTTACCCATTCCGACGACCATTTCACTTACTAAAGTAGTGGCTTCTTCATGTGTAATATTTGTTTTATCTACAGCAGCGTTAATGAAACATTGTAATAAATAACTAAAGAATGCAGGGCCGCAGCTTGCTATATCAGATGAAACGCGCGTTATATCTTCTTCTATTACAAGGGGAGTAGAAATGTTTTTGAATAGGCGAAATAGTTTTTGTTGCCACTCTTCAGAGCATTTACTTCCAAATGTAAATAGTGATGCGCCAGATAGGGCGCGGTTTGTAATGCTCGGAATAATACGGGCAACATGGCAAGGTACAAGTGTCTCTAATTGTGATGGAGATATTGGACTTGTGATAGAAACTAAGCACTTTTCATTAGAAAAATGTTCAGCGTATTTTTGTAGGATTGGGTATATATCTATCGGCTTTACGCAAATAAAAATAAGATGTGATCGTTCAATTACCTCATCAATAGTTTTGGCTATATGAACAGAAGGGTATTTTTCCTTTATGTGATATGCTTTGGCGGGCGTTCGATTAATGATTGTAAGGCACGAAGGTTTGACAGCACGGGTTTCTAAAAATGCATCGATTAGTATATTCCCCATGTTTCCTGTCCCTATAATTCCTATGTTCAATGTTTCATCCCTCCTTCGTAACAGCTTTCTCCTAAACAATATGAATGATGTTATAAATTTATGATTAGAGGTGAAAAATGATGTGGGATTTTCCAAGGAAATGGTTAGGATTAGTAGCTATTATGGGAACTTTACTTTTTTTTCTTTTTTGGAAAGCGAACGAGCATACAGAGCGGTCAGTCATTGCAACGGATGTGCAAGTGAAAGAGATAGAGAAAAAAAGTAAACCGAAAATATCGGATATAAAGCAGCAGAAAAAAATAATTGTAATTGATATGAAAGGAGCTGTTGTTAAAGAGGGAGTGTATGAAATGAAAGAAGGAGACCGGGTCAAGGATGCCATTGAAAAGGCAGGTGGTTTTTTGCCCGAGGCAGATAGGCTGAAGGTAAATTTAGCACAAATGGTACAAGACCAAATGATTCTTTACGTACCGAATAAAAACGAACAAGCGCAAGAAGGAGCTGCTATTTCAAAGGGAGAGGGCAAAATTCAAATAAATACAGCTTCTAAAGAACAAATTGAAAAAATTACAGGTATCGGTTCTCGGAAAGCGGAAGGTATTTTGAAATATCGAGAGGAACATGGTCCGTTTCAGAAAATAGAAGATTTGTTAGAGATTGACGGAATTGGTGTGAAGTCTTTGGAAAAAATAAAAGATCAAATTATTATTCCGTAAAAGATTGACGAAGTTTTTCTTCATTAGCTACACTACAAGTAGACAAAAAAGTAGGTGAAGAATATGGAACGAATTTCATGGGATCAATATTTTATGACGCAAAGCCATTTGCTATCATTACGTAGTACATGTACAAGGCTTGCAGTAGGGGCGACAATCGTTCGTGATAAACGAATTATTGCTGGTGGATATAATGGTTCAATTAAAGGTGGCGTACATTGTATAGATGATGGATGCTACGTTATTGATAATCATTGTGTTCGTACAATTCATGCAGAAATGAATGCTTTATTACAATGTGCAAAATTCGGTGTGAAAACAGAGGAAGCAGAAATTTATGTTACGCATTTTCCTTGTTTACAATGCTGTAAGGCAATTATTCAAAGCGGGATTACGGCAGTTTATTATGCGCAGGATTATAAAAATCATCCATATGCCATAGAGTTATTTGAAAAAGCGAATGTAACAGTGAAACACGTTCCGCTAGAATATGATATTGCAGCATTAGAGGATCAAAAGCGCCATATGGAGTTAAAAGAACTATTCGCATCTTTAGAAAAAGAGAACTTATCAATGGAAGAATTACAGCGTGTATTCACGAAAGCAAAAATGATGCTATAAGGAGTGAGTATGAGTTGCAAGGACAATGGGGCTATGTTGCAATCTCATTTATAATAGGGATTGCAATTGCCTTCTCCTCTTCGGTTTTATTGTTGACTTGTTGTCTCGGTCTATATGTTTTCTTTTGTTTGTATCGTACTTCGCGTAAAACCTTTTTTTATTGTATGGTAGCGTGTTTTAGCGGCGCTATGTACACTACGTATATTCAAGGTCAAAACAAGCCTCTAGGAGAATCCTACGAAGTTACAAGAGGAGTGATACACAATACACCTCTTATTAACGGAGATCGCCTATCATTTCAAGTTGAAGATCAGAATGAAAATATAGTGCAGTTAAGTTACAAAATTAAATCAGCCTCAGAAAAGAAACAACTACGAAAATTACATGCAGGAGTATCATGTGTATTCGAAGGTGAGAGGAAAGCCCCGCCAATAGCTAGGAATTTTCATGGTTTTAATTATCGTGATTATTTGTATAAGCAAAATATTCATTTCATATTGGAAGCTACATATATTTCTGAATGCCATAAAACATCGTTGTCACTCGTGCAATGGATTCTTCTGTTGAGACAGCAAGCAATCTCGGGCGTTACAGAAATGTTTCCAGAACAATCAGGTGCTTTTATGAATGCGTTAGTATTTGGTGATAGACAACAAATGACATTTGAAGTTGAAGAGCAATATCAACAATTTGGTCTTGTGCATTTGTTGGCGATTTCAGGTTCGCATATCGTATTGTTAATGGTGATCGTATATTTTATTTTGCTGAGAAGTGGTGTGACGAGGGAGGTAGCAACAGTATGTCTTATCTTCTGTATTCCTCTATATATGATTTTAGCAGGAGCGTCACCGTCTGTTATAAGAGCTTCTATAACAGGAATGTTAATGTTAATTGCTTTTATGTGTTCTATTCGTTTATCTAGCTTAGATGCTTTAAGTATAACTGCTATATGTATGCTTATATTTGATCCGTATCTTCTGTTTAATATTGGTTTTCAGTTTTCTTTCGTTGGTAGTTTTGCTTTACTATTATCTGCCTCGCTTTTACTAGAGAGTGGTAATGGATTGATTCGAAATTCTATTTATATTTCTCTTATTTCACAACTTGTTAGTACCCCAATTTTGTTATATCACTTCGGTTATTTTTCTCCATATAGTATTTTTCTTAATATCCTATACGTTCCGTTTTTATCCCTCATTGTATTGCCGTGTAGTATCGTTATTTTGATATGTATACCGATTATTCCATTCCTTGCAAAAGGACTTGCGAATGTACTATCAATAGGTTTGAATCTTTCTAATAATGTTTTAAGTTATTGTGAAAGTTTACCGTTTACCAGTCTTCATTTCGGGCAAACACCTATACTTCTTGTAGCCCTATATTGCGTAAGTATTATTAGTATATTGATGGTTTGGGAAAGGAAAATGCCGAAAGGGATTATGTGTGTAGCTTCGGGGATATTTCTTTTTATTAGTACATGTCATTATATATATCCGTATTTTCGGGAAAGTGGAAGTGTTACATTTCTTGATGTTGGACAAGGAGATGCGATATTAATTCGTCTCCCGTACGATAAAGAGATTTACCTCATTGATACTGGTGGAACAATTCGTGTAAACAAGGAAGAATGGCAACGGAAAAAGCATGAATTTTCTGTTGGAAATGATATTTTGATTCCTTATTTACAAAAGGAAGGTATTAAAAAAATCGATAAGTTGATCGTGACGCATGGAGATGCGGATCATATAGGTGCTGCGGAAGAATTATTATCAAATATAACCGTAAAAGAAGTCGTATTTGGCCGAAAGGAACAAGATGCGGAATTAGAAAAAGTAGTAAAGAAACAGGCGTTAGAAAAGGAAGTGAAAATAAGAGAGGTAGGAGAAGGAGAAAGCTGGAGCATAAATGGAGCAGAATTTTTCGTATTAGCGCCAGTAGGAAAGGAGAGTAGTGAAAATAACGCTTCAATTGTGGTGTGGGCAAAATTAGGAGGACTAACGTGGTTGTTTACAGGTGATTTAGAAGAAGAAGGAGAGAAGCTTTTAGTAGCTACGTATCCAGAGTTACGGGCGGATGTTTTAAAGGTTGCTCATCATGGGAGTAAAACGTCATCTGTAACGCCTTTTCTAAGTGCTGTACAGCCTGATATAGCGATTATTTCTGTCGGTGAGCGTAATAGGTATGGGCACCCTCATAAGGAAGTTATAGAGCGTTTTAAGCAGATGGGGATTGAAATATGGCGCACGGATAAGCAAGGTGCTATTTCCTATGTTTTTAAAGGGGAAAACGGAACCTTTCGTAGCAAAATCACATATGATGAAACACATAATCGATAAAAAAGAAGACTGCCAGTAAGCAGCAGTCTTTAAGAACCAATAAATTTAATAACAGTTGCAATGATGAAAAGTGTTGCGAAAAAACCAAATGAGACGATAAATCCTACCCCTGAATCAATAGCGTCATTGCGTTTACTTTGAACATTTTGTTCAAAATCATTCATTTAGAATCCCTCCCCAACATTCCACTTTAGTATAAAATATTGTCAGAAAAAAATCTACAATTTCCATGTGAAGAGAAATAGAGCGTTTTTATTACTTTTAGATCATGGAGTAACGTTAATTTTTTGTTTCCAAGCATGTTAACAGTTGGCACTTATACTCGAATTTTTATTGTGAATAATAAAGGGAAGGTGATTACCGCACACCAATAAGAAACCCGGGGCTTATTGAGTGGCGTTTAATATAAATAAAGGAACGGGTTATATAGCCTGTTCCTTTGTACTTGTAAAACAAAAGCTAGGGCATTAGTATAAATATATATTGCCAAGTTAGGGAGTAGGAAAAAGTATGAGTGATATACATAAAAAGATTAAAAAGAAGCAGTTTGCTCCGTTGTATTTACTGTATGGAACGGAAGCGTTTTTTATAAATGAAACGATAAAGCTTATTACAACCGAAGCGCTTGAAGAGGAAGATCGCGAGTTTAATGTCGTGACATATGATTTAGAAGAAGCGTATTTAGAAGATGTGGTTGAGGATGCACGTACACTTCCTTTTTTCGGAGAGCGTAAAGTACTATTAATAAAATCACCACTATTTTTAACTTCACAAAAAGAAAAGTTAGAACAAAATATAAAAATTTTAGAAGAATATATTGGGGAGCCTTCTCCGTTTTCTATTCTTGTTTTTGTTGCGCCTTACGAAAAGCTTGATGAACGAAAAAAAATTACAAAACTATTAAAGAAAACAGCAGATGTAATAGAAGCGAACGCAATGCAAGTGCAGGATGTTCAGAAGTGGATTGTTGCTCGTGCAGATGAAGTGCATGTACATATTGATCATGCAGCTGTTAGTTTATTGTTAGAGCTTGTAGGAAGCAATGTAACGATGTTGGCGAAGGAAATGGACAAGTTAACGTTATATGTGGGTATGGGCGGAGAGATTACATCGAAACTTGTTGCAGAGCTTGTGCCAAAATCAGTTGAACAAAATGTGTTTGCTTTGACAGAAAAAGTGGTAAAAAAAGATATCGCGGGTGCGATGCAAATTTTGGATGGATTATTTACGCAGCAGGAGGAACCTATTAAATTGCTTGCATTATTAGTAAGTCAGTTCCGTTTGCTGCATCAAGTGAAAGAGTTACAGCAGCGTGGTTATGGGCAGAATCAAATTGCGTCTCATATTGGTGTGCATCCATATCGTGTAAAGTTAGCGATGAATCAAACGAAGTTTTTCTCTTTTGAAGAATTAAAAAAAGTAATTATAGAATTAGCGGAAGCTGATTATAGTATGAAAACGGGAAAAATGGATAAGAAACTTGTGCTTGAGTTTTTCTTAATGCGGTTAAATCATATGTGATGAAGCAAAAAAAGTTCACGTGCTTAGCACGTGAACTTTTTTGTATATAAAAAAACGATCCAGATGGATCGTTTTTTAAACGCCTTACGCGTTTACTTGTTTCGCTAAGCGAGATTTTTGACGAGCTGCAGCGTTTTGGTGGATAAGACCTTTACGAGCTGCTTTGTCAAGTTTTTTAGAAGCAGTTTTGAAAGCTTCTTTAGCATTTTCAAGATCGTTATTAGTAACTAAAGCTTCAACAGTTTTAACAGCAGAACGCATGTCAGACTTGATAGAAGCGTTATGTGCACGACGCTCTTCGCTAAGTTTAGCGCGTTTGATAGCAGATTTGATGTTTGCCATACTTTTCACCTCCCTGGTGCAATCGAATGACTCGATTCATAACATAGAACAAGTGATATTCTATCAAACGGTGAAGAGAATTGCAATAGTATATCCATGAAATTTCACGTAAAGGAAAGAATGACCTTATATAACTTTGGGAAATCTAACGATATTTACTATGAATTACGGAGGAGATACGATGAAAGAACCATTAGATTTAAGTAAATATAGTGTTAGAACTGACCTTGCTGTAGAGGCACATCAAATGTTGCAAGAGCGTCAAGAAGAGCAACAAGGAATACAAGGAGTTATTGTAAAAGAGAGGGAAGAAGAAGGTATTACCGTTACGAAAGTAACGATTGACGAAGTTGCCTCTGACTCGATGGGTAAAAAACCTGGAAATTATTTAACGCTTGAAGTACAAGGTATACGTCAACAAGACACAGAGCTACAACAAAAAGTAGAGCGTATTTTTGCAAAAGAATTTTCGTATTTCTTAGAAGAGGTTGGCGTTACGAAAGAAGCGAGTTGTTTAATTGTTGGTCTTGGAAATTGGAATGTAACGCCCGATGCGCTTGGACCAATAGTTGTAGAAAATGTATTAGTAACGAGACATTTGTTTCAGTTGCAGCCTGAAAGCGTAGAAGAAGGGTTTAGGCCTGTTAGCGCGATTCGGCCGGGGGTAATGGGGATTACAGGAATTGAAACGAGCGATGTCATTTATGGAATCATTGAGAAGACAAAGCCGGACTTTGTTATTGCAATTGATGCATTAGCTGCTCGTTCGATTGAAAGGGTAAATAGTACGATACAAATTTCTGATACAGGAATTCACCCTGGGTCGGGTGTTGGGAATAAACGTAAGGAACTCAGTAAAGAAACATTAGGAATTCCTGTTATCGCAATTGGTGTTCCGACTGTGGTGGATGCCGTTTCGATTACAAGCGATACAATTGATTTTATTTTGAAACATTTTGGCAGGGAGATGAAAGAAGGTAACAAACCTTCCCGATCTTTGTTACCGGCTGGTTTTTCATTTGGAGAAAAGAAAAAATTAACAGAAGAAGATATGCCGGATGAAAAGAGTCGAAATATGTTTTTAGGTGCTGTAGGTACACTGGAAGATGAAGAGAAGAGGAAATTAATTTATGAAGTGTTATCTCCTCTTGGCCATAATTTAATGGTGACTCCGAAAGAAGTCGATGCTTTTATAGAGGATATGGCAAATGTAATAGCAAGTGGTTTAAATGCAGCGCTGCATCATCAAATTGACCAAGATAATACAGGAGCGTACACACATTGATGGGAAGAGAGGATAATCATTTAAGCCGCTTTTCGCTTTTATGTATATGTAGTGCGGCCATATGCTTACTTATGGTGATAGCGGGGGTGGCACTTGCTAATCACGGTTTGAAAAGTATGAAAGGTTATCAGCAAATGTCGTATGAACAAATCGCACATATGACAGGAACAAAAGGTGAGGCTGCTGAATCAGAAATTTTGGAGGGTTCGTTTTCCGCTACTGAAAAACAAAAACAATTAGAAAGCTTAAGAAGTTTTAATGTTGTAGAAGGAATGGGTATGGCGATAGCAAGTGTCGCCTATGAAATAACAAAGTTTGGAACAGACATAGTTGTCGGGAAAGTAAAAGAACTTTTTAGTTAAGAGCCAAACGGGGGCGGCTGTTTTACAGATTTGTAAGACAGCCGTTTTTTAATTTGAAAAAGGTTTGTCTCTTATGGTTTGTTCGCATAAGATATAGATAGAATGATTTGTATTGTAAGCAGCACGAGTTTTCATTGAATCTTTGCTGCTCTATTGATATAATCAGTGCTAGTGTATATTGGCGAGACTATTAGGAGTTGAGAACATAGATGAACAAAGAAGAAAGAGCAAAAAGACAGTCCAAAATTCGTAACTTCTCTATCATTGCTCATATTGACCACGGAAAGTCAACGTTAGCAGACCGTATTTTAGAGAAAACAAACGCGTTAACACAACGTGAAATGAAAGCTCAGTTGCTTGACTCTATGGATTTAGAGCGTGAGCGTGGTATTACAATTAAATTAAACGCAGTACAATTAAACTATAAAGCAAAAGACGGTGAAGAATATATTCTTCACTTAATTGATACACCAGGACACGTCGACTTTACGTACGAAGTATCTCGTAGTTTAGCGGCTTGTGAAGGTGCGATTCTTGTAGTAGATGCAGCTCAAGGTATTGAAGCACAAACGTTAGCAAACGTATACTTAGCGCTTGATAACAATTTAGAGATTTTACCAGTTATTAATAAAATTGACTTACCAAGTGCAGACCCAGAGCGTGTACGCCAAGAGGTAGAAGATGTAATCGGTTTAGATGCATCAGAAGCTGTACTTGCTTCTGCAAAAGCTGGGATTGGTATTGAAGAGATTTTAGAACAAATCGTTGAAAAAGTACCAGCACCAACAGGAGATTCAGAAGAGCCGTTACAATGTATGATTTTTGACTCTTTATATGATCCGTACCGAGGTGTAATTGCATACATTCGTGTTGTTAACGGAACGGTAAAAGTTGGCGATAAAGTACGTATGATGGCAACTGGAAAAGAGTTTGAAGTAACAGAAGTAGGTGTATTCACACCGAAAACTACGCAACGTGAGGAGTTAACAGTAGGTGATGTAGGTTTCTTAGCAGCATCGATTAAAAATGTTGGTGACACACGCGTTGGTGATACGATTACACACGCGAAACGTCCAGCTGCAGAACCGTTAGCAGGTTATCGTAAATTAAACCCAATGGTATTCTGTGGTTTGTATCCGATTGATTCTGCACGTTACAACGATTTACGTGATGCGTTAGAAAAATTAGAGTTAAATGATTCTGCTCTTGAGTTTGAGCCAGAAACATCTCAAGCGCTAGGATTTGGTTTCCGTTGTGGTTTCTTAGGACTTCTTCACATGGAAATCATTCAGGAACGTATTGAACGTGAATTTAAAATTGATTTAATTACAACGGCGCCAAGTGTTATTTATAAAGTTTATTTAACAAACGGTGAAGATGTTATTGTTGATAATCCGTCTAATATGCCAGATCCACAGTCTATCGATCGTGTAGAAGAGCCGTTTGTGAAGGCTTCAATTATGGTTCCGAATGACTATGTTGGAGCTGTAATGGAAATTTGCCAAGGTAAACGTGGAACGTTTATTGATATGCAATATTTAGATGAAACACGTGTTACATTAACATATGAAATCCCGTTATCAGAAATCGTATATGATTTCTTCGACCAATTGAAATCAAACACAAAAGGGTATGCATCATTTGATTACGAGTTAATTGGCTACAAACCATCTAAACTTGTGAAAATGGATATTCTTTTAAATAATGAACAAGTCGATGCTCTATCATTTATCGTACACCGTGATTCAGCGTATGACCGTGGTAAAGTGATTGTAGAAAAATTAAAAGATTTAATTCCGAGACAGCAGTTCGAAGTGCCAATTCAAGCGACGATCGGAAATAAAGTTGTAGCGCGTTCTACAATTAAAGCGATGCGTAAAAACGTACTTGCGAAATGTTACGGTGGTGACATTTCTCGTAAGCGTAAACTTCTTGATAAGCAAAAAGAAGGTAAAAAACGTATGAAGTCTGTTGGTTCTGTAGAAGTACCGCAAGAAGCATTCATGGCTGTACTGAAAATGGATGACAACTAATAATTGATTGTTATTTCATGTGAATTGATATAAAAAAGAAGTCGTTTTATACGGCTTCTTTTTTATATCATTACTTTTTAGACAACGTAGCTGCTCTCAATTACAATAGTGAGAGAGCTGTTTAGTTCATATAGAGTTAGGAGTTTGTTAATGTCCGAAAATATTCGAAAAGATATTCAAGAAAAAATACAAAATGGAAATTTTAATTGTGAAAAGGAATTGACGCTTTCTATTATTAGTGGAAAGTGGAAAGTTGTAATATTGTGGCATCTTGGTGTGGAAGGGCCTCATCGTTTTAGTGAATTACAACGATTATTCCCAAGCATTTCTCATAAAGTTTTGTCAAACCAATTAAAAGAGTTAATGGAAGACGGGATTGTCGATCGAACAGTATACCCAGAAATTCCTCCGCGAGTGGAATATTATATGACGGAATTAGGCATGTCGCTTTTACCAATCGTTGAAATGATGTATGATTGGGGAAAAATGCGAATGGAGCAAATTCGTAATACGTTAGAGAAGTAAAAGAAGCCTCCCGAGCGCGGAGGTTTTCTTTTTAGAAAGGTAGGAGTTATTTTTGGTGCAAGCTGCATATATTCATATTCCGTTTTGTCAGCATATTTGTCACTATTGTGATTTTAATAAAGTGTTTATTGAACGCCAGCCGGTCGATCAATATTTAGAGTATTTAGAGAAAGAAATTATAAATACAGTTCAAAAGGTACCGTTTGATAGTATGAAAACGATTTTTGTTGGTGGAGGGACTCCGACAGCGTTAAATATGGAGCAGACAAAGAAATTATTAGATATTATAAATCGTCGTTTACGTCCGTTTGCCCCGAATTGTGAATTAACATTTGAAGCGAATCCGGGTGATTTGCCGAAAGAGAAGTTGAATGTGTTACTAGAAGGTGGAGTAAATCGAATTAGTTTTGGTGTGCAAACATTTCGAGATGAATTGCTTGAGAAAATTGGACGTAAGCATACGAGGGAAGATGCGTTTGTAGCAATTAGAGAAGCGCAGGAAGTAGGATTTAAAAATATAAATGTAGATATTATTTATGCTCTGCCAGGGCAGACGATAGAAGACGTAAAAGAAACATTAGATATTGCTTTTACGCTTGGTGTACAACATTTCTCGGCATATTCATTAATTGTGGAACCGAAAACGGTATTTTATAACTTAATGAATAAAGGGAAGTTAAGACTTCCAGGTGAAGACCATGAAGCGAAAATGTACGAAATGGTAATGGATGAAATGGAGAAACATGGCTATAGCCAGTATGAAATTAGTAATTTTTCAAAAGGTAATAATGAAAGTAGACATAATCTCACATACTGGAATAATGAAGAGTATTATGGATTTGGAGCTGGAGCGCATAGTTATGTAAATGGAGAACGTATTCAAAATGTAGGGCCGCTCAAGCAATACTTCAATAAAATAGATGAAACCGGACTTCCGTATTTAGATGTTCATGTGGTGACGGAGAAAGAAAAAATGGAAGAAGAGTTGTTCTTAGGGCTTCGAAAAACAAAAGGTGTATCTAAAATAGCGTTTCAAAAGAAATTTAATATGGAGATGGATCAAGTTTTCGCGAAGCAGTTACAAAACAATCAAGAACAAGGATTGCTTGAAGAGAGCGATGGATATGTTCGTTTAACACGAAAAGGAAAATTATTAGGGAATGAAGTATTCCAATCATTTTTGATTGACTAATTAAAAGTTCCATTAACGTGAAAAAGTTTCATTATTTCGTGACGTTTCCGTTGACAATTGAATGTCAATTTTGGTAAGTTATTAATAGATTTAGCACTCGAAGACAAAGAGTGCTAACAGAGGTGATGATGAGATGCTTACGGAACGTCAGCTCTTAATTTTACAAACAATTATTGATGACTTTATTGGATCAGCGCAACCTGTTGGGTCAAGGACGTTGGCTAAGAAAGATGAAATTACATTTAGTTCAGCTACTATTCGAAATGAAATGGCTGATTTAGAGGAACTAGGATTTATTGAAAAGACGCACAGTTCTTCTGGACGTGTTCCTTCTGAAAAAGGATACCGATTTTATGTAGACCATCTTTTAGCACCGCAAAACTTACCGAACGATGAAATTGTACAAATTAAAGATTTATTTGCTGAAAGAATTTTTGAAGCGGAAAAGATTGCGCAGCAATCGGCTCAAATTTTATCAGAGCTTACGAATTATACGGCCATTGTTCTTGGACCGAAGTTAAGCACAAATAAACTTAAAAACGTACAAATTGTACCGCTTGATCGTCAAACTGCAGTCGCTATTATTGTAACGGATACAGGGCATGTACAAAGCAAAACGATTACCGTTCCGGAATCTGTTGATTTATCAGATTTAGAAAAAATGGTTAATATTTTAAATGAAAAACTATCAGGTGTACCAATGTCGGAACTCCATAATAAAATCTTTAAAGAGATTGTTACGGTATTGCGTGGGTATGTTCATAATTATGATAGTGCAATAAAAATGTTAGACGGTACATTTCAAGTTCCTTTATCGGAAAAGATATACTTTGGAGGAAAAGCAAATATGCTTTCGCAACCAGAGTTCCATGACATTCACAAAGTAAGATCCTTACTGACGATGATTGATAATGAAGCCGAGTTTTATGACATTTTGCGTCATAAACAAGTAGGTATTCAAGTGAAGATTGGTAGGGAAAACTCCGCGACGGCCATGGAAGATTGTAGTTTGATTTCTGCAACATATTCGATTGGAGAAGAACAGCTTGGAACAATTGCAATTTTAGGTCCAACGAGAATGCAATACTCTCGTGTAATTAGTTTGTTGCAGTTATTTACAAGGCAAATTACAGATGGACTAAAAAAATAAAGAAGAATACATGCGCTCAAGTGATGAACAATACATCGCTGTGTGTAATATATAACTATGCTTAGGTAATTATGCTATGCGTGATACCTAATACCTTTTAAGGAGGTGAAAATTGTGGAAGAGCGTAACGAACAAGTTGTAGAAGAAATGAAAGAAGAAGTAAAAGAAGCAAAAGTTGAAGAAGCCGTAACATCTGAAAACAGCGAAGAAACTGTTGAAGAAAAAAGTGAGGCTGCTCTTTTACAAGAAAAAGTAGATGAGTTACAAGCGAAACTAACGGAAACGGAAGGTCGCACATTACGTCTACAAGCTGATTTTGAAAATTATAAGCGCCGTGTCCAAATGGATAAACAGGCTGCTGAAAAATATAGAGCACAAAGCCTAGTTTCAGATATTTTGCCAGCTCTTGATAATTTTGAAAGAGCGATGCAAGTGGAAGCAACTGATGAGCAAACGAAATCCTTATTACAAGGTATGGAAATGGTGCATCGTCAATTGCTAGAAGCGTTGGCTAAAGAAGGTGTTGAAGCGATTGAAGCTGTTGGTAAACAGTTTGATCCTAATGAGCACCAAGCTATTATGCAAGTAGAAGATAGTGAATTTGAATCAAACGCGGTAGTTGAAGAATTCCAAAAAGGTTATAAACTAAAAGACCGTGTGATTCGCCCATCAATGGTAAAAGTAAATCAATAATTTACATAAAAGTAGGAGGATTCGCCATGAGTAAAATTATCGGTATTGACTTAGGTACAACAAACTCTTGTGTAGCTGTTATGGAAGGTGGAGAACCAAAGGTTATCCCAAATCCAGAAGGAAACCGTACAACACCTTCTGTTGTAGCTTTCAAAAATGAAGAACGTCAAGTTGGGGAAGTTGCAAAGCGTCAAGCAATTACAAACCCAAATACAATCATGTCTGTTAAACGTCATATGGGTACAGACTACAAAGTAGAAGTTGAAGGTAAAGATTATACACCTCAAGAAATTTCTGCAATCATTTTACAAAACTTAAAAGCTTCTGCTGAAGCATACTTAGGTGAAACAGTAACGAAAGCTGTTATTACAGTACCTGCATACTTCAACGATGCAGAACGTCAAGCAACAAAAGATGCTGGTCGTATCGCTGGTTTAGAAGTTGAGCGTATTATTAACGAACCTACAGCAGCAGCGCTTGCTTACGGTTTAGAAAAACAAGATGAAGAGCAAAAAATCTTAGTATATGACTTAGGTGGCGGTACATTTGACGTATCTATTCTTGAGTTAGCAGACGGAACGTTCGAAGTTATTTCAACTGCTGGTGACAACCGTCTTGGTGGAGATGACTTTGACCAAGTTATTATCGACCACTTAGTAGCTGAGTTCAAAAAAGAAAATAACATTGATTTAAGCCAAGATAAAATGGCACTTCAACGTTTGAAAGATGCAGCTGAAAAAGCGAAAAAAGATCTTTCTGGCGTAACACAAACACAAATTTCATTACCATTCATTAGTGCTGGAGCTGCTGGTCCATTACACTTAGAATTAACATTAACAAGAGCAAAATTCGAAGAGCTTTCAGCAAGTCTTGTTGAAAGAACATTAGAGCCAACTCGTCGTGCATTAAAAGACGCTGGTTTTGCTCCAAGCGAATTAGATAAAGTTATCCTTGTTGGTGGATCTACTCGTATCCCAGCTGTACAAGAAGCTATTAAACGTGAAACTGGTAAAGAACCATATAAAGGTGTAAACCCTGATGAAGTTGTAGCGTTAGGTGCTGCAGTTCAAGGTGGCGTACTTACTGGTGATGTAGAAGGCGTACTATTATTAGACGTAACTCCACTTTCTTTAGGTATTGAAACTATGGGTGGCGTGTTCACGAAATTAATCGAGCGTAACACTACAATTCCAACAAGTAAGTCACAAGTATTCTCAACAGCTGCTGATAACCAACCAGCAGTAGACATTCACGTATTACAAGGTGAGCGTCCAATGTCAGCTGACAACAAAACGTTAGGTCGTTTCCAATTAACAGACCTTCCACCAGCACCACGTGGTATTCCACAAATCGAAGTAACATTCGATATTGATGCGAACGGTATTGTTAACGTACGTGCAAAAGATTTAGGAACAAGCAAAGAGCAAGCTATTACGATCCAATCTTCTTCAGGTCTTTCTGATGAAGAAGTAGAACGTATGGTACAAGAAGCAGAAGCAAATGCTGACGCTGACCAAAAGCGTAAGGAAGAAGTTGAACTTCGTAACGAAGCTGACCAACTTGTATTCCAAACAGATAAAGTTGTAAAAGACTTAGAAGGTAAAGTGGATGCTGCTGAAGTTGCGAAAGCAACAGAAGCGAAAGAAGCATTACAAGCTGCGATCGAGAAAAACGAGCTTGAGGAAATCCGTGCGAAAAAAGACGCTTTACAAGAAATCGTACAACAATTAACTGTTAAATTATACGAGCAAGCTCAAGCTGCTGCAGGGCAAGCAGAAGGTGCACAAGGAGCACAAGATGCTGGCGCTAAGAAAGACAATGTAGTAGACGCTGAGTTTGAAGAAGTAAAAGAAGATAAGTAATAATAAATAAGTAAGATGACAAGAAGTCAAAGTCAAGCGTGCCTTGGCTTTGGCTTTTTTCACGAATGAGAAGAAAAGTGTGAGGGTCTTAAGTTTTTTACTTTGCATACTGTAAGTGAGGAAACTTTGTTGCAAAGCACTTTCTTTCGGTGTTAAAATTACGTTTATGTGAAAGATTCGGGGGTTGTAAATTTATGAGTAAACGAGACTATTATGAGGTCCTTGGACTTAGCAAGGGTGCTTCAAAAGATGAAATAAAAAAAGCGTATCGTCGTTTGGCTAAAAAATACCATCCAGACGTAAGTAAAGAAGAAAATGCAATTGAAAAGTTTAAAGAAGTACAAGAAGCATACGAAGTGTTAAGCGACGATCAAAAGCGCGCGCAATATGATCAGTTTGGTCATGCTGGTGCAAATCAAGGCTTCGGTGGCTTTGGCGGCGGAGGAGACTTCGGCGGTGGTTTCGGTTTTGAAGATATCTTTAGTTCATTCTTTGGCGGCGGTGGCGGCAGACGTCGTGATCCAAATGCTCCGCGCCAAGGTGCTGACTTACAATATCAAGTCACTTTAGATTTTGAAGAAGCTATTTTTGGTAAAGAATTAAATGTTGAGATTCCAGTAGAAGATCCATGTGATACTTGTAAAGGTAGCGGGGCAAAACCAGGAACTTCAAAAGAAACATGTAAACATTGCTCAGGATCAGGGCAAGTAAGTGTAGAACAAAATACACCATTTGGTCGTATCGTAAACCGTCAAGCTTGTGGTCATTGTTCAGGAACTGGTCAAATGATTAAAGAAAAATGTACGACATGCCACGGTTCTGGTAAAGTACGTAAACGTAAAAAAATCAACGTTAAAATTCCAGCAGGTATCGATAATGGTCAACAAATCCGTGTATCTGGAAAAGGTGAAGCGGGCGTAAATGGCGGACCAGCAGGGGATTTATATGTTGTTGTTCATGTAAGAGATCATGAATTCTTTGAGCGTGAAGGAGATCACATTATTTGCGAAATGCCATTAACATTCGCGCAAATGGCACTTGGTGCTGAAGTGGAAGTTCCTACTGTTCATGGGAAAGTGAAGCTGAAAATTCCAGCAGGCACACAAACAGGAACAGAATTCCGCTTAAAAGGGAAAGGTGCTCCGAACGTACGTGGATACGGTCAAGGAGATCAATATGTAGTCGTTCGTGTTGTTGTACCGACGAAATTAACTTCACATCAAAAAGATTTATTGCGTGAATTTGCGGGACAAGAAGAGCAGGATGATAGTTTATTTGGAAAGCTTAAACGTGCTTTCAAAGGGGAATAATGGAAATAAAAAATGGAGTTGGTAAATTGTGAAATGGTCAGAAATTAGTATTCATACAACAGAAGAAGCAGTAGAAGCTGTCTCTCATATTTTACATGAAGCTGGTGCTAGTGGAGTTGCGATTGAGGATCCAGCGGAGTTGACGAAAGAGCGCGAGCAACAATACGGTGAAATTTATGCATTGAACCCAGATGAATATCCGGCAGAAGGTGTATTAATAAAAGCATATTTCCCGCAAACGGATTCTTTACATGAAACGATTGCAGGTGTAAAATCATCTATTGATGTGCTTCCATCTTACGACATCGAAATTGGTACTGGAAATATTACCGTTAACGAAGTCAATGAAGAAGATTGGGCTACTGCTTGGAAAAAATATTACCATCCAGTACAAATTTCTGATACATTCACAATTGTGCCGACGTGGGAAGAATATACACCGTCTTCTCCGGAAGAAAAAATTATTGAATTAGATCCAGGTATGGCGTTTGGAACAGGAACTCATCCAACAACAACGATGTGTATTCGTGCTTTAGAGAAAACAGTTCAGCCAGGTGACACTGTCATTGATGTAGGAACAGGTTCTGGTGTACTTAGTATTGCAGCAGCAAAATTAGGTGCGTCTTCTGTTCAAGCGTATGATTTAGATCCAGTTGCGGTTGAAAGTGCAGAAATGAATGTACGTTTAAATAAAACAGATGATATCGTGTCTGTTGGGCAAAATAGTCTTTTAGAAGGTATTGAAGGTCCTGTTGATTTAATCGTAGCTAACTTATTAGCAGAAATTATTCTATTATTCCCTGAAGATGCAGCGAAAGTTGTGAAGTCAGGTGGATTATTTATTACATCGGGCATTATTGCTGCGAAGGAAAAAGTAATTACTGAAGCGTTAGAAAAAGCCGGGTTTACAATTGAAGAAGTGTTACGAATGGAAGATTGGGTAGCAATTATTGCACGAAATGCGTAATATAGATTTTAGTCTATAATGAAAAGGGGAGTCTCTCGCTATAATAAGGTGAGGGACTTGCCGTTTGTTATATGAAAAATGATAACGTTTCGTTCTTTTCGTAAGTGTTGACTTACGAAAGGAACGAAACTCTACTAAGGTGATTATATGCAACGTTATTTTGTAGAAGAGAAATATGTAAATGAGACAAGTATTCGCATTGTAGGTGATGACGTACATCATATCGCAAGAGTGATGCGTATGTCAGCTGGTGATCACATTTATTGCTGTGTAAACGGAAAAACAGCTATATGTTCAATTGATGAAATTACCAGTGAATTTATTAATACGGCTATTGTAGAATGGGTAGAGGCGTCGAGTGAACTTCCTGTTTTCGTGACGATTGCAAGTGGACTGCCGAAAGGAGACAAGCTCGAGTTAATTTTCCAAAAAGGAACTGAGCTTGGGGCGGCTGCATTCTTACCATTTCAAGCATCTCGCTCTATCGTAAAATGGGATACGAAAAAAGCTGATAAAAAAGTTGAACGTTTAAGAAAAATTGTGAAAGAAGCTGCGGAACAATCACATAGAAGTGAAGTTCCAGAAGTACATGCTCCGGCATCATTTAAACAATTGCTTTCGATGAGTGGTGAGTATGATGTTTGTCTTGTTGCTTACGAAGAGGAAGCAAAACAAGGCGAGAAATCTAACTTTGCGAAAGCTTTAACGATGATGAAACCAGGTCAAAAGCTATTGATTGTATTTGGCCCAGAAGGCGGTTTAGCTGAGGAAGAGATTACAGCGCTTCGTGAACATAAATTTGTACCATGTAGTTTAGGACCAAGAATTTTAAGAACAGAAACGGCGCCGTTATACGCGTTAAGTGCTGCTTCGTATCATTTTGAATTGATGGGGTGATGATCAATGTCAACTGTTGCGTTCCATACGTTAGGTTGTAAAGTAAACCACTATGAAACAGAAGCCATTTGGCAATTGTTTAAACAAGGTGGATATGAAAGAACGGAATATGAAAAGAAAGCTGATGTATACGTTATTAATACGTGTACAGTAACGAATACGGGAGATAAGAAAAGTCGTCAAGTTATTAGACGTGCTGTTCGTCAAAACCCGGATGCGGTTATTTGTGTAACTGGATGTTATGCGCAAACATCTCCAGCAGAAATTATGGCGATTCCAGGCGTAGATATTGTAGTTGGTACACAAGATCGTGAAAAGATGTTAGGATACATCGAAGAATTCCGCAAAGAGCGTCAGCCAATTAATGCTGTCCGCAACATTATGAAAACACGTGTATACGAAGAACTAGATGTACCTTACTTCACGGATCGTACACGTGCATCTTTAAAAATACAAGAAGGTTGTAATAACTTCTGTACATTTTGTATTATTCCTTGGGCGCGTGGTTTAATGCGTTCTCGTGATGGGAAAGAAGTTATTAAACAAGCACAGCAATTAGTAGATGCAGGCTATAAAGAAATCGTATTAACAGGTATTCATACAGGTGGGTACGGTGAAGATATTAAAGATTATAATTTAGCTGGATTACTTCGTGATATGGAAGCGGAAGTAAGCGGATTAAAACGTCTTCGTATTTCTTCTATTGAAGCGAGTCAGATTTCAGATGAAGTAATTGAAGTGTTAGATAAGTCTGAAGTAGTTGTACGTCACTTACACATTCCATTGCAATCTGGCTCTAATACAGTATTAAAACGTATGCGTCGTAAGTATACGATGGAATTTTTCCAAGAGCGTTTAGATCGTTTGAAAGAAGCGTTACCAGGTCTTGCAATTACATCGGACGTAATCGTTGGTTTCCCAGGTGAAACAGAAGAAGAATTCATGGAAACATACAATTTCATTAAAGAGAATCGATTCTCTGAGTTACATGTATTCCCTTACTCAAAACGTACAGGAACACCTGCAGCACGTATGGAAGATCAAGTTCCTGAAGATGTAAAGAACGAGCGTGTTCACCGTTTAATCGAACTATCTAATCAACTAGCAAAAGAGTATGCGTCACAGTTCGAAGGCGAAGTACTTGAAATCATTCCGGAAGAACAATTTAAAGAGGGCGACCGCGAAGGCTTATATGTAGGTTATACAGATAACTACTTGAAAATTGTATTTGAAGGATCAGAAGAATTAATTGGTAAACTAGTGAAAGTAAAGATTACGAAAGCTGGTTATCCATATAATGAAGCGCAATTTGTTCGTGTTCTTGAAGATGATGTGAAAAAAGAATCAGCAAGCGCATAAAGTGAAACTTTAATCAGCGGGGCATCCCTCGCTGATTATCAGTACTCACCAATCGGGTGGCAGGGCAAATAGCGTGATAAAAAAGCATGCAAACGGAAACGATTTGCATGCTTTCTTTTTTAGTGGAGAAGTTAAGTACTGAAAATGTACGAAATGAATAGTTGTTTCGTACATTTCTGCATGAAAAAAGGTGTCATCACAAAAATATAGTTGTCTTTAGGTGAAAGGATAACAGCTATCTATATAGTTTTTGAAAAAGGAAGAGCATCTATTCTTCTTTTATTCTGCCAAATAGTTGACCTGAAGTGATAAAATGTATTATAATCGTAAAAGACATGCTGAAGAAGTGTTTCTTTTTGCATGCTGAAGTTAGTATGTAAGTGTGATGTTTCGGAGGGAGGGAAAGAGAATGTCAAAAACAGTCGTTCGTAAAAACGAGTCTTTGGAGGATGCACTTCGCCGTTTTAAAAGATCGGTTTCTAAAACTGGTACACTTGCTGAAGCAAGAAAGCGCGAGTTTTATGAAAAACCAAGTGTAAAACGTAAGAAGAAATCTGAAGCGGCAAGAAAGCGTAAATTCTAAGAGAGGGTGTAAGTTATGAGTCTTCTCGGTCGTTTAAACGATGATATGAAACAAGCGATGAAGAATAAACAAAAAGAAAAATTAACCGTCATTCGTATGGTTAAGGCTGCTTTACAAAATGAAGGTATTAAACTACAGCATACTCTTACTGAAGAAGAGGAACTAACAGTTTTAGCTCGTGAAGTAAAACAGCATAAGGACTCCCTCCTTGAATTTAAAAAAGCTGGTCGTGAAGACCTTGTTAATAAACTGCAAAGTGAAATTCAGATTTTAAGCGCATATTTGCCGGAGCAATTAACTGAAGAAGAACTAGTTGATGTAATCAAGCAAGTTATTTCTGAAGTTGGTGCGACTTCTAAAGCAGATATGGGTAAGGTGATGACTGCTGTTATGCCGAAAGTAAAAGGTAAAACAGACGGATCGCTTGTGAATAAGCTGGTTATCCAGCTATTAGCATAAAAAAACGTCTCATTTCATATGAGACGTTTTTTTATGCTTTTTTTCAGTTTGGACGTGATATTACAAGCTCTTTTTTCATACATATGGGATGAGAGGGGGTCTTTTGGGATGAAAAAGTTAGAACAAATGAAGAATTGGTTAACGAAGCAAATAGACCTGCCAGTGGATGTGTTAATGGATCTACCTCGGATCACGCTTGTTGGGCAAGTACATATCTATATAGAAAATCATCGAGGTTTATTAGTGTTTTCAGATAAAGAAGTAAGATTATTGCTAAAGCATGGTCAGTTATTAATTAAGGGGCAGTCCTTTGTTATTAAAACAATCCTTCCGGAAGAACTTTTGCTTGAAGGGATAATTGAGCAAGTGACTTTTTTAGAAGACGAAAAGAAAGAGAAGTAAGGGAAACTTCCGTATGTGAAGTTTTTCTTCTTTATTCTAATGATTTGACCCTGCTATTTAGTTTATCCCGCTATTTATGGAAAATAAAACTCTTTATTTCATTTTCGTACGAGCTATTTTACTAATTAAAGTGAAAAGTAGATTGTCTACTTTTGGAAAGGTAGTGAAGGTGGTAGATGAAAAATAAATGGTTTATAAAGTGGCTTGGATATGTAAAGGTACGAATTGAAGGTAGAGGAGCAGAACGATTTGTTAATGAATGTGTGCGTAGGAAATTATTAGTTTGGGACGTTAAGAAAATTGCTGAAGAAACGTTAGTTTTTTGTATGCTATTGCGAGATGTGAAAAAAATAAAGCCAATTTATAGAAAAAATGAATGTAAACTATATTTTATTGGGCGTTACGGTTTCCCTTTTTGGAATAAGCGTTTAATTAAGAACAGTGGATTCTTAATTGGTTTTTTAATTTTCTTTTTTGGTATGATCGTATTATCGAATATGGTTTGGAAAATTGAAATTACAGGAGCGAAACCTGAAACAGAATATATATTGATGAAAGAATTGGACAAAATGGGTATTAAAAAAGGGAAATTACAATTCCAAATGCCTAGTGTAGAAGATGTGCAACGTCATTTGACAGACAATATTAATGCGATTACTTGGGCAGGATTAGAAATAAGAGGAACGACGTACCATTTTAAAATTGTTGAAAAAAACGAGCCGAAAAAAGAAAAAGAACAAAGACCACAAAATTTAGTGGCAAAAAAAGAAGCGATTGTTACAAAAACATTTGTTGAAGTAGGGAAACCAGTCGTTCTAAAAAATGATCATGTAGAAAAAGGGCAGCTTCTCGTATCAGGGATATACGGTAATGAGGAGAGTCCGACGATTGTTTCGGCGAAAGGTATTGTATATGGAGAAACTTGGTATACATCTAATGTGAATGTACCGCTAAAGACACAATTTCAAGTATATACTGGCAATGCATATAATGAGCATTACCTTACGTTTGGGAGTGCAAAAATAAAAATATGGGGATTTCAACATGATAAGTATAAACGCTCTCGTACGGAAAGTGTAAAGCATGATGTGAAATTATTTGGTTTTACACTACCGATTGCATACGAAAAAGATATAGTGCGGGAAGAGGAAGAAGCAAATCGAGAATATACAGAAAAACAGGCAATGAAAGTAGCAAAAGAAATGGCTGAAAAAGAACTAAAGAAAAAATTGGATGAACATGCTATGATTGTAAGTGATAAGATTTTGAGTAAAAAGGTTGAGGCGAATCAACTAAAAGTCACATTGCATTATACTGTGATTGAAAATATTGCAGAGCCACAACCGATATCCGAATCCGATATTCAAGGAGACTGAGTAATGGCAGAACAATTAGTAGAAATGAACCAACAATTGGAAAATACTAACGAAGCAATCGCTCTTTTTGGAGTCAATGATGCTCATTTGAAAGTAATTGAACGGGAACTGAATGTATCGATTGTAACTAGAGGTGAAACTGTTCATGCATCTGGAGCAGTTGAAACTGTGACACTTGTAGAAAAAATCTTACAGCAATTACTTGTTGTTATTCGAAAAGGTGTAGCAATTACAGAAAGAGATGTTGCGTATGCAATTCAGCTCGCACAACAAGGGAAAATTGCTCAATTTGAAGAGTTATATGAAGAAGAAATCTTTAAAACGGCAAAAGGTAAATCCATTCGTGTAAAAACAATGGGGCAAAGAAGATATATTCATGCAATGAAGAAAAATGATATTGTATTTGGAATAGGACCTGCTGGGACTGGGAAAACATACTTAGCTGTAGTAATGGCTGTAAGAGCTTTAAAGCAAGGGTATGTAAAGAAAATAATTTTAACGAGACCAGCTGTAGAAGCTGGAGAAAGTTTAGGGTTTTTACCAGGTGATTTGAAAGAGAAGGTAGATCCGTACTTACGTCCGTTGTATGATGCTCTGCATGATATTCTTGGACAAGAATATACACAGCGTATGATGGAGCGAGGTGTAATTGAAATCGCGCCTCTTGCTTATATGAGAGGGCGTACGCTCGATGATTCATTTGTTATTTTAGATGAAGCGCAAAATACAACGGGTGCACAAATAAAAATGTTTTTAACAAGATTGGGTTTTAGTTCTAAAATGGTTATTACGGGGGATCCTTCACAAGTAGATTTACCAAAAGGGGTAAAATCAGGGCTTACACTAGCTTCTAACATTTTATCTGGTGTATCAGGTCTTTCATTCATTACATTAGAACAAACGGACGTTGTAAGGCATCCACTAGTGCAACGTATTATTGAGGCATATGATAAAATGGAATGATCCTATTTGTCAGGATCATTTCTTTTTGTATTAAGGTTGGCGAACAGCATATTTTTTACTATCATAAAAGATAAGAGAAATAAACTATAGGTACTGGTGTATAAAATGTTACCTAAAAGAAATGAAAGCTATAAATAGTTTCACTTTATTTCTGGAGAGGAGAAGGTATTGAAATCATGTTAAGATCTCAAGAAATTTCTAAGTGGTTTCGTAATTTACAACATTCGAAAAAACTAAGTTGGATTTCTTACGTTTTATTAGGAGCAGTGCTGTTTTTTGCACTTTTGAATAATGTGAAACCAGAGCAATTAGATGTTGATATGTATTCTATTGCGAAAAAAACAATTCATTCTCCTATTAAAATTGAAGATAAGGTTATAACGGACAGAAAAAAACAAGAGGCCGCTCAAAAAGTCGGGGATCAATATACATATAGAAGTGAATATAAACAAAATAGAGTAGATATTGTAAATGATGTTTTTGCTAAGGTGAATGAAGTAATTCAGGATATGAAAGCTGCTGGACCTGAAGAGCAAAAAAAGATGACCGATGCTAATAAATTAGAAAAATTGAAGAAGAAGTTGCCATCTAATTTAACAAAGGAATTATCGGATGAGAATTTATTATACTTTATTAATGCAGAACCAGATCAATTAGAATTAGCAAAGAATGCGGCTTTAACGTCTGTTAGCGTTATTATGGGTGGAAATATTAAAATGTCCGAAGAAATGGCAGCGAAAGAGCGATTTGTTAATGAAATGAAAAGCCTGAATGTGAATAGCGGATTGAAAGAAGCTGTGAATGCGCTAGGATCATATGCGATTACAGCAAATTATTTCTATGATCCGGCTGTAACGAAAGAGAAGAAGAAAGCAGAAGAAGATTTAGTTCCACCTGTTTATATTCTTCAAGGACAAGTTATTGTTAGAGAAGGTGAAACAATTTCAAGTGATATGTATAATCAGTTGAAATTAGTCGGTTTATTAGAGAAAGGTAATAGTTTTCAGCCCTATGTTGGATTAGCAGTGCTCATTGGTGTGTTACTATACTTTATGCATAAACAGTTTGAAGTATTTTTACAACGGAAAAGAGAGGACAAACCGTACATTTTAGCGTATATTACAATTTTGTCTATCACGATTGTATTAATGAAAATTATTAGTTTGTTTCAAAAGCTTGAATATGCAGGAATTGCGTATGTCGTCCCTGTTGCGATGGGAACAATACTTGTAAAACTAATGATTGGCGATCGATTTGTATTTTTAACAAGTATGATTTTTTCTGTGTGCGGAAGTATTATGTTTAATGAAGGAGTAACAAGTACACTGAATTATAGTGTAGGTATTTATGTGTTATTAAGTTCATTATCAGTGAGTATTTTCTTACGAGAAAAAAATCGCCGTACGATGATTTTGCAAGCTGGTATACTCGTATCTATCTTAAATGTAGTCGTCTTGGCGGCGTTATTATTATTACGTAATGGGAATTTTTCACCTCTTGAAATTGGTACGCAATTATTAATGGCTTCCCTTTCAGGAATTATCTCATCCGTTCTGGCTATGGGAATATTACCATATTTAGAAAGTGGACTTGGAATTGTATCAAGCATGAAACTTATGGAACTATCAAGTCCGAATCATCCGCTTTTGCGTAGAATTTTGTTAGAAGCGCCAGGAACATATCATCATAGTGTAATGGTGGCGAATCTTTCTGAGGCAGCTTGTGAAGCTGTTGGAGCAAATGGTGTATTAGCACGTGTAGGGGCATATTATCATGATGTAGGAAAAACAGTACAACCGCAATTCTTTATTGAAAACCAGATGGGAATTGAAAATCCGCATGATAAATTAGATCCTGTGACGAGTAAAGATATTATCATTGCCCATGTAACAGATGGAGTGAAAATGCTCGAAGAATACCATATTCCGCAAGAAATTATCGATATTGCTGGACAACACCATGGTACAACGCTTCTTAAATATTTTTATTATAAAGCGATTAAAGAGGATAAAGAAAAATATACAGAAGAGATGTTCCGATATCCGGGATCAAAAGCAACTTCTAAAGAATCGGCAATCGTTGGTATTGCTGATAGTGTTGAAGCGGCGGTACGTTCTATGAATCACCCAACGCCAGACCAAATTAATAATTTAGTACAAAGTATTATTAAAGATCGCCTGCAAGATGGGCAATTTAGTGAATGTGATTTGACATTTAAAGAACTACAAATCGTTGGAAAAACGTTATGTGAAACGTTAAATGGTATTTTCCATTCGCGTATTACATATCCGGAACCACCGGAAGAGAAGGGGAAAGAATGAGTTTATTAATTGATTTCATTGATGAAACAGAAGAAGTGAAAGAAGAATATGTGAATTTAATTCGTGAGATATTAGGTAAAGCAGCTCAAATGGAAAAAATAGAGGATGGTGCGGAATTATCCGTGACATTTGTAGATAATGAACGCATTCGCGAGATTAATCGTGATTACCGAGATAAGGATCAGCTTACTGATGTCATTTCCTTTGCTATGGAAGAAATGGGAGAAGGGGAAATGGAAATTGTGGGCGCAGAAATGCCGCGTATGTTAGGTGACCTTATTATTTCTATTCCGAGAGCGAAAGAACAAGCTGAAGAGTATGGACATTCTTTTGATCGTGAACTTGGCTTTTTAGCGTTACATGGCTTTTTACATTTACTTGGTTATGACCACATGACAGAAGAGGATGAAAAAGAAATGTTTGGAAGACAAAAAGAAATTTTAGAAGCATTTGGATTAGGACGATGAAAAAAGGAAAACTTATAGATAGTTTTGGATATGCTATAGCAGGTGTATTCTTTTGTCTTCGTCATGAACGAAATATGAAAATTCATTATGTAGCCGCAGTCATCGTTATATGCTGCGGCTTTTATTTCCATATTACGAAGGTAGAGTGGATGATACTGCTTATTGTAATAGGGATTGTAATGAGTTTAGAGATGGTGAATACGGCTGTGGAAAAAACAGTAGATTTAGCAACTACCGATATACATCCGTTTGCGAAAATTGCAAAGGATGTCGCAGCGGGAGCAGTTTTATTATTTGCGATAATTGCTGTTATAATTGGTGCTATTATCTTTTTACCGTATGTGGTATAGTTGCATTCCAAAGCTTTTATTAAGCTTTGGGAGTGCCGTAAAGGCCTTTTATAAGAGTGTGTATCTATTCACAGGTGTGAACAGGAAGGATGCGGGAATATGAATAGTAAACAATTAATTCAAGAAGCAATCGAAGCGCGTAACCAAGCGTACGTACCATATTCTAAATTTCAAGTAGGTGCAGCATTATTAACACAGGATGGAAAAGTATATCGTGGATGTAATGTTGAGAATGCATCATATGGTTTATGTAACTGTGCAGAAAGAACAGCTTTATTTAAGGCAGTTTCTGAAGGAGATAAAGAGTTTGTAGCTATCGCAATTGTGGCGGATACAAAGCGTCCAGTACCTCCTTGTGGAGCATGTCGACAAGTTATGGTAGAATTATGTAAACAGGATACGAAAGTATACCTATCAAATTTACATGGTGACGTTCAAGAGACAACAGTCGGAGAATTGTTACCAGGAGCATTTTTAGCGGAGGATTTACATGAATAGAAAAGGTTATAAATCAGGTTTTGTCTCTATTATTGGCAGACCGAATGTTGGGAAATCTACATTTTTAAATCGTATTATCGGCCAAAAGATTGCTATTATGAGTGATAAGCCACAAACAACTCGTAATAAAATTCAAGGCGTATATACAGAAAATGATTCACAAGTAATTTTCATTGATACACCAGGAATACATAAACCGAAACATAAACTAGGCGACTTCATGGTGAAGATGGCGCAAACAACATTAAAAGAGGTTGATATCGTTCTGTTTATGGTGAATGCGGTTGAAGGATTTGGTCGTGGTGAGGAATTCATTATTGAGAAGTTAAAAGAAACGAAACAACCAGTATTTTTAGTTATCAATAAAATTGACCAAGTTCACCCAGAACAATTGTTAGAGTTAATCGATCAATATCGCAAATTACATGATTTTGCAGAGATTGTACCAATTTCCGCATTAGATGGTAATAATGTGGAATCTCTAATTGGAACAATTAAAAAGTATTTACCAGAAGGACCACAATACTATCCAGATAATCAAGTAACGGATCATCCGGAGAGATTTATTATTGCAGAGCTTATTCGTGAGAAAGTACTACATTTAACACGTGAAGAAGTGCCGCATTCTGTGGCTGTTGTTATCGATGCAATTCAAAAACGCGAAGGCGGGGCAGTTTATATCAATGCAACGATTGTTGTTGAACGTCCGTCGCAAAAAGGGATTATTATCGGGAAACAAGGGAAGATGTTAAAAGAAGTCGGTAAGCGAGCTCGTTTTGATATTGAAGCATTACTTGGTTCTAAAGTATTTTTAGAAGTATGGGTAAAAGTGCAAAAAGATTGGCGTAATAAAATGTCTCAGCTTCGTGACCTTGGTTTCCGCGAAGACGAGTATTAAAATAGAGTAAAGCTGTAATCAGCGGATGTTTTGTTCATCCGCTGATTATTGGTTTTTATGAGTTTTGATAAATTAGGAAAAATTTTTCTCACATGAAAATGGACAAAATGGGTCAATTTAATAACAACAAAGGAAATTGGTTTATAGGCTACGCTTATTGAGAAAGGTGGATTCTTATGCTAGATTTTACCTGGAAGTTTTTCTCCAAAACAGGAAGCATTGAGACGTACTTGCTTTTGAAAGAAATGGAAAAAGACGTAAACGATGAGATGGATCAACATGACGAGGAGCTAGCGCATCTAGACTCTCCAATTTCTTGACCCGTTTTGTTCAAACCTTGGATGGTGACGAACATGTTTCAAAAAGTTGAGGGCATCGTTATCCGTACGACAGATTACGGAGAAACGAACAAGATTGTTACAATATTCTCAAGAGAATTGGGTAAGGTAAGTGCAATGGCAAGAGGGGCGAAAAAACCGAAAAGCCGGTTAGCATCTGTTTCGCAACTTATGACACATGGCCATTTTCTTATTCAAATGGGATCTGGACTTGGAACTTTGCAACAAGGCGAGATTATTTCAACTATGAAAGAAATTCGCGAGGATATATTTTTAACTGCTTATGCATCATTTATTGTTGAGTTAACTGATAAAGCAACAGAAGATAAAAAACATAATCCATATTTATTTGAAATGTTATATCAAACGTTGCATTATATGTGTGAGGGTGTTGATCCAGAAGTATTATCATTAATTTATCAAACGAAAATGCTTCCAGTATTAGGGATGCGCCCGTACTTTGATACATGTGCGATTTGTCATCAAGAAACAGATTTTGTCGCCTTCTCTGTCAGGGAAGGCGGTTTTCTGTGCTCGCGTCATGCTGAGCAAGATCAGTATCGTATACCAGTGGGAGAAGCCGTTCATAAATTATTACGTCTTTTCTACCACTTCGATTTACATAGGCTCGGCAATGTATCAGTGAAGGATAGCACAAAAAAACAAATGCGTTTAGTATTGAATACATATTATGATGAATATTGCGGGATTTATTTGAAATCAAGACGTTTCTTAGAACAACTTGATAAGTTTCAAATATAATTTGGGACCGTATACGGTCCTTTTTACATCCTTTCTTTTTCGAATAGCATATTTAGTATATAATATTTAAGAGATAGTATAACTTTTTTCGTTGTGCATTAAAGGTGGTGATTATCATAGAGCTGAATAAACGGCAAGAACATATCATTCAGATTGTAAAAGATCACGGTCCTATTACAGGGGAGTCAATTGCTGCGCAATTGGGATTAACACGTGCTACGCTAAGACCAGACTTAGCAATTTTAACGATGGCTGGTTATTTAGAAGCACGTCCACGCGTAGGTTATTTTTATACGGGTAAAACTGGGGGACAGCTATTATCTGAAGCTGTTAAGAAAATTAAAGTACAAGATTATCAATCTAGACCAGTTGTAATTGATAAAAATGTATCAGTATACGATGCGATTTGTACTATGTTTTTAGAGGATGTGGGTACATTATTCGTTGTAGATCAATCGACTCTATTAGTTGGCGTCGTATCTCGTAAAGATTTATTACGAGCTAGCTTAGGAAAGCAGGATTTAACCTCTCTTCCGGTTAATATTATCATGACAAGGATGCCAAACATTGCGATGTGTCGTAGAGAAGATTCTTTATATGATATTGCGATGGAATTAATAGAAAGACAGATTGATGCGATGCCAGTTGTAAAAGATACGAAACAAGGTTTAGAAGTGGTTGGACGAATTACAAAAACAAATATTACACGCGCGTTTGTAAACTTAGTAAATAACGAATAAGTGTAATTTGTTTAAAGTGAGGTAATGTAATGGATAATAAAATCGTATATGTCGTATCTGACTCTGTAGGAGAAACGGCTGATTTGGTTGTTCGAGCAGCAATGGGGCAATTCCCATTTGCTCCTGATATTAGACGTGTACCGTATGTAGAGGATACAGGGACGTTAAAAGAAGTGATTTCGATTGCTAAGAGCAATCAAGCGCTTATTTGTTTTACGTTAGTAAAACCTGACATGCGCCAGTATTTAGTGACAGAGGCTGCAAAAGAAGGTGTAGAGGCATATGATATTATCGGGCCTCTGATCGATCAGATTGAAGAAATTACAGGGCAAGTGCCGAGATATGAGCCAGGTGTTGTTCGTAGATTAGATGAAGAATACTTTAAAAAGATTGAAGCGATTGAGTTTGCGGTAAAATATGATGATGGTAGAGATGCACGTGGTATTTTGAAAGCAGATATTGTGCTGATTGGGATTTCGCGTACATCAAAAACGCCACTTTCTCAATATTTAGCTCATAACAAACGTTTGAAAGTTGCCAATGTACCACTCGTACCAGAAGTAGATCCGCCTGAAGAATTATATCAAGTGGCTAAAGAAAAATGCTTTGGTTTGAAAATTACACCAGAGAAGTTGAATCATATTCGAAAAGAGCGATTGAAATCACTTGGACTAAGTGACGGAGCAACATATGCTAATATTAATCGTATTAAAGAAGAAATTGATCACTTTGAGAATGTAGTTAGTAAAATAAATTGTCAAGTAATTGATGTATCGAACAAAGCGATTGAAGAAACAGCTAACATTATTGTGAATGCAGTGCAAAACCAAAAAATGTTTTAGCACATTTACCAAAGGTGAATGTGCTTTTTTCGCTCGTGAGAAACGCGGTGCCTGCTGATTTCGTAATAGATGATAGCGGAGTGGTTATACTTATATTCTTCCCGCTTTTTATTATGTTAAAGGCAGGGTTTCGTTATCCTGAAATAGAAGATGAAAAAATAAAGGGATATGTAGCGTAGTTGAAGAAAATATATTATAATAAAAAATTGTGATAAAAACCTATATTTTACGTTTAGACTTTAATTTTTCAGAATAAACTAGGGATAGGATTTACGAAAAGACATGTAATTACGTTAAATCGACAAAATCTATACAAGAAAACGCACATTATGGAAGGATTCGCAGAAGGGATGTAGAATACAGAAATATGCAAAACATCAATATGGTATTAGTTGATGCAAATGCATATACTGTGAATGCTGAAAATTGTGCAAGTTGGAATGAAATTTCATGTCGAAATTTTGTTTGTCACATCGTATGCTCATCGTTTAAGGAAGCGGCAAGGGAATTTGGATCTATGTAGATGCTGAAAACGCGCAAGTTGATATTTATATATGTATCAACATGTAAAAGAAACAGATCTCGTGATCACATAGGATAGGGCGCTTGCTAGTCTTCTTGTGAAAAGGTGCATATGTATTGTCTCAAAGAAGATGCATTTGTAACAGATGAGCAAATGGATACAATTTTATATAGTAGGTACGTATCTGCGAAGTTACGCAGAAAAGGTCTGCAAAATCGCTTGATAACGTGATCGGCAACACTTTCTAATAAGTTTAGAAAAAATATTGTCGAATTATAAAGGAATTTTTTAATTTATATCGAATACAAAATACGACACGGAGATGGATTTATGGGGAACAGAATTCCCGAAGAAGTTGTTGAACAGATTCGGACGTCATCCGATATTGTCGAAGTGATTGGTGAATACGTTCAACTTAGAAAACAGGGGCGTAACTATTTCGGCCTTTGTCCGTTTCATGGTGAGAATTCTCCTTCATTTTCTGTTTCATCTGATAAGCAAATTTTTCATTGCTTCGGATGTGGAGAAGGTGGAAATGTATTTTCCTTTCTAATGAAAATGGAAGGACTTGCTTTTACCGAGGCTGTTCAAAAGCTAGGTGAAAGAAATGGAATTGCGGTTGCAGAGTATACATCAGGGCAAGGACAACAAGAAGACATATCTGATGACACTGTCATCATGCAACAGGCTCATGAACTTTTGAAAAAGTATTATCACCATTTATTAGTAAATACAGAAGAAGGAAATGAAGCACTTTCGTATTTGTTAAAACGTGGTATTACAAAAGAGATGATTGAGAAATTTGAAATTGGTTATGCATCACCTGCTTGGGATGCAGCGACGAAAATTTTACAAAAAAGAGGTTTATCGCTGTCTAGTATGGAACAAGCTGGTCTTCTCATAAGAAGCGAAAAAGATGGTAGTCATTATGATCGCTTCCGTGGAAGAGTTATGTTTCCAATCTATACGTTACAAGGTAAAGTGATAGCGTTTAGTGGAAGGGCATTAGGAGACGATACTCCGAAATATTTAAATAGCCCAGAAACACCGATTTTTCACAAAAGTAAATTGTTGTATAACTTCCACCAAGCGAGGCCGTTTATTAGAAAACGTGGGCAAGTGGTTCTTTTTGAAGGATATGCCGACGTACTAGCTGCGGTGAAAAGTGGTGTGGAAGAAGCTGTTGCGACAATGGGGACAGCTTTAACTGAAGAACAAGCAAAACTTCTGCGACGTAACGTTGAAACTGTTGTTCTTTGCTATGATGGTGATAAAGCAGGGCGAGAAGCAACGATGAAAGCTGGGCAATTATTGTTGCAAGTTGGTTGCCAAGTGAAAGTTACATCCTTGCCAGATAAGCTTGATCCTGATGAATATGTGCAACAATATGGGACAACTGCTTTTGAAAATCTTGTGAAATCAAGTATAAGTTTTGTTGGTTTTAAAATAAATTATTTGCGTTTAGGGAAAAATTTGCAAGATGAGTCTGGCAAAGAAGAGTATGTGAAAAGTGTTTTAAAAGAGTTATCGTTGTTACAAGATGCGATGCAGGCAGAATCATATTTGAAGTCATTATCGCAAGAATTTTCGTATTCAATGGAAACACTTTTGAATCAATTGCACCAATATCGCAAAGAACAAAAGGTACAGCAAAAACAAGTAAAGCAGGTTTCTAAGCCGTCTCAAATTGTTCAAACAAAACCGAAGTTAACAGGTTTTGAAAGGGCAGAAAGAGAAATTATTTACCATATGTTGCAAAGTCCAGAAGTGGCGGTTCGTATGGAATCCCACATAGAAGATTTTCATACAGAAGAACATAAAGGGATTTTATATGAACTATACGCATATTATGAAAAGGGAAATGAACCTTCAGTCGGAACATTTTTAAGTTGGCTCTCTGATGAAAAGTTGAAAAATATTATTACTGATATTTCGACGGATGAATTTATTAATCCAGAATACACAGAAGAAGTGTTACAAGGCCATTTAGAGACGCTTAGACGTCATCAAGAAAAACTTGAAAAGATGGAAATCATCTTCAAGATAAAACAAATGGAAAAAACAGATCCTGTAGAGGCTGCTAAATATTATGTAGCATATTTACAAAATCAAAAAGCGAGAAAATAGCTTTTTTGATAAATTTTTAGTATAATGAATGTTTGTATCTCGCGTAAGGAGGGGAACAGATGGCTGACAAACCAGCTCGTTCTAAACAAATTGAAACTGAAATGACCCTTGAGCAAGTGAAAGAACAACTCACTGAGCTCGGAAAAAAACGTGGCGTTCTTACATATGAAGAGATTGCAGAACGCATGAATGGATTTGAAATTGAATCCGATCAAATGGATGAATACTATGAATATTTAGGTGAACAAGGGATTGACTTAGTTGGCGACAATGACAACGACGAAGGCCCTAATAATCGCCAAATAGCAAAATCGGAAGAAGAGTTCGACCTCAATGATTTAAGTGTACCACCAGGGGTTAAAATCAACGATCCTGTTCGTATGTATTTAAAAGAAATTGGTCGTGTAGATTTACTATCTGCAGAAGAAGAAATTCGACTTGCAACGCGTATTGAAGAAGGCGATGAAGAAGCGAAACGTCGTCTTGCAGAAGCAAACTTACGTCTTGTAGTAAGTATTGCAAAGCGCTACGTGGGCCGTGGTATGCTTTTCTTAGACTTAATCCAAGAAGGGAATATGGGTCTAATTAAAGCGGTTGAAAAGTTCGACTATCGTAAAGGTTTCAAATTTAGTACGTATGCAACTTGGTGGATTCGCCAAGCAATTACACGTGCGATTGCAGACCAAGCGAGAACAATTCGTATCCCAGTTCATATGGTTGAAACGATTAATAAGTTAATTCGTGTACAACGTCAATTATTACAAGATTTAGGACGCGAACCATCTCCTGAAGAGATTGGTGAAGAAATGGATCTTGCTCCAGAAAAAGTACGCGAAATCTTAAAAATTGCACAGGAGCCAGTTTCTCTTGAAACACCAATTGGTGAAGAAGATGACTCCCATTTAGGTGATTTTATTGAAGACCAAGAAGCAACATCGCCTGCGGACCATGCAGCGTATGAATTGCTAAAAGAACAATTAGAAGATGTGTTAGATACACTAACAGATCGTGAAGAAAATGTTCTACGTCTTCGTTTTGGTTTAGATGATGGACGAACTCGTACGCTTGAAGAAGTTGGGAAAGTATTCGGCGTAACGAGAGAACGTATCCGTCAAATTGAAGCAAAAGCACTTCGTAAATTAAGACATCCAAGCCGTAGTAAGCGTCTTAAGGATTTCTTAGAATAGGCTACCTTTAAGTTTACTTCACTTTTGTGAAGTAAACTTTTTTATTTTGTTAATTTTTGTTAAACTTTAGCTGTCAGCAACGATTACAATTTCTTGTAATTTATTTTACAGAATTGTCTTTTGATTTGCAAATGCTCATTTTTCGATTTTTCGATTAATTTTGTTTATTCTATACAAAAATATATGTAGAAAAGTGAAAAATATGATGAGAAACGTTAATAATTATCGAAATAATAAGCGATATAACAATAAAAAACAATAAACTGAATTTATGGAATATTTTTAACGATTAGTAGTTTACTCTTTTCTGATAGAGCGTTTTCAAGTACAATGGAAATGACTGAATCATCTAACTATTTAGGGGTATAGAGGGGGGAGAAGAGATATGAAACGTAATCCGCTGATTCCGTTCGCTCTTATTGCAGCATTAGGTATTATCGTTATGTTTGTATTTTCATTTCAGGGGCTAAATAAATCTAAAGAGTTAGCTGATGCAAAAAATGGCGGGAAGCCAGCACAAACAGCATCAAAGCCAGAGGATATTGTGAAGCAAAGCTGTACGAGCTGCCACGGTGATCAATTACAAGGGGCAGTAGGACCTAATTTGCAAAAAATTGGTGGGAAGCTTTCAAAAGATGAAATTAAAGAAATTCTTTCGAAAGGTAAAGGCAATATGCCTGCTAACATTGTTCCAGCTGATCAAGCTGCTAAAGTAGCTGATTGGTTATCGAAGAAAAAATAAAGTTCCGTATGACAAGCCTTTTGCTTAAGCAAAAGGCTTGTTTTTCTATATTTTCTAAAATACGATGAATGATAGAGAAGTGAATTATTGTTATGGGCTTGCAACAACTACTATAAATTCATTATCATGGAGACAGACTGACAAGAGAAGGAGTAATGGAAATACATGAATGAAGTAAAGCTTTCAAAACGATTAGAAGAAGTTGTGCGCGAAATACCAGTAGGATCTACAGTTGCTGATATCGGATCAGATCATGCGTATTTACCGTGTTATACAATTATAAATAATATTGCTACAAAAGCAGTTGCAGGAGAGGTTGTAGAGGGACCATTTCGCTCTGCGCAAGCAACTGTAGCTGAAAGTGGCTTACAAGATAAAGTAGATGTGCGTAAAGGGAATGGATTAGCTGTTATCACGCCAGGAGAAGTAGATGTAATTACGGTTGCCGGAATGGGTGGGGCGTTAATTCGTGACATTTTAGAAAGTGGTAAAGAAAAATTAGAAGGTGTAACGCGTTTAATTTTACAGCCGAATATTGCAGCGCATCACATTCGTGAATGGTTTATTGAGAATGGATGGGAACTTATCCATGAAAAAATCGTAAAAGAAGATGGGAAAATTTATGAGATTTTAGTAGGAGAGCGAGGGAATATCGCGTCGCCTTATTCTGAAAATAAACAAGCTGAATTGTTTATGGGACCATTTTTAATAAAAGAAAAAAGTGAAGCTTTCATTGAAAAATGGGAAGGAGAATTGAAAAACTTCCAAAATATTTTAAAGCAGTTAGAACGTGCGACGGATTCTGAAGAAACAAAAGCGAAGCGTGCGGAAGTAGAAGCGAAAATGAAAATGATAGGGGAGGTTTTATCATGAGTAAAATTCCAAATGGCCATGAAATTATTTCTTTATTTGAAAGTATGTATCCAAAGCATTTGGCGATGGAAGGAGATAAGATTGGCCTGCAGATTGGGGCGCTTAATAAACCCGTGCAGCACGTATTAATTGCGTTGGATGTAACGGAAGAAGTGGTAGAGGAAGCAATTCAATTAGGAGCGAATGTTATTATTGCACATCACCCTTTAATTTTTAATCCGTTAAAAGCGATTCATACAGACAAGGCGTATGGAAAAATTATTGAAAAGTGTATTAAAAATGATATTGCAATCTATGCAGCGCATACAAATGTGGATGTTGCTAAGGGCGGGGTAAATGATTTACTTGCTGAGGCACTAGGATTGCAAAATACAGAAGTTTTGGCACCAACATATGCAGAAGAAATGAAAAAGGTTGCTGTGTTTGTGCCAAAAACGCATGCAGAAGAAGTACGAAAAGCATTAGGAGACACAGGTGCTGGTCATATCGGCAATTATAGCCACTGTACGTTTAGTAGCGAGGGTACAGGTACATTTGTACCTCAAGAGGGGACAAATCCTTATATCGGGGAAACTGGACAGTTAGAGCGCGTAGAAGAAGTGCGAATCGAAACAATTATTCCAGCTTCACTACAACGAAAAGTGATTAAAGCAATGCTAACAGCACATCCATATGAAGAAGTAGCCTATGATGTGTATCCACTTGATAACAAAGGTGAAACGTTAGGGCTTGGAAAAATAGGGTATTTACAAGAAGAAATGACACTTGGACAGTTTGCGGACCATGTAAAGCAATCATTAGATGTAAAGGGTGCGCGAGTTGTTGGGAAATTAGATGATAAAGTGCGCAAAGTAGCTGTACTTGGTGGCGATGGTAACAAATACATCAATCAAGCTAAATTTAAAGGTGCGGATGTATATGTAACAGGTGACATGTATTATCATGTTGCCCATGATGCGATGATGCTCGGTTTAAATATAGTTGACCCAGGACATAACGTTGAAAAGGTAATGAAGCAAGGTGTACAAAAGCAATTACAAGAAAAAGCAGATGCAAAGAAATTGAATGTACATATTCATGCTTCGCAATTACATACAGATCCATTTACATTTGTATAAGAAAAATAAAAACCGTTGCTCATGAAGGCAACGGTTTTTATTATTGTTCTTTTTTCACTTTTACACGAGGTAATATTTTTTGTAACGGTACTTTTCGAACTCTTTCCCATGTAGCAGGATTCATTGGGTCATATTGCTCTAAGAAAGCGATAACCTCTTTTGTAATTGGAGTTGGAGTAGAAGCACCTGCTGTAACAGCTACGTTTTCTACACCTTGTAGCCATTCTAATTTGATTTCACTTACGTCTGCAACGCGGTATGCTTTCGTACCAGCGATTTCTTGTGATACTTGTGCTAAACGGTTTGAGTTGTTACTTTTCGGATCACCGACAACAATTGTTAAGTCTGCAACATCAGCTTGCTTAGCAACGGCTTCTTGGCGAACTTGAGTTGCTAAACAAATTTCCTTATGGAATTCTGCTGTTGGGAATTTCTTCTGAATGTCCTCCATTAAATGTTGAACATCCCATTGGCTCATCGTTGTTTGATTTGTAACTAAAATTTTATCCGTTGGAATTTCTAATGTTTTTAAATCGTCAGCTCTTTCAATCAGGTGAACAATATCAGGTGCAATACCAACTGCGCCTTCTGGTTCTGGATGATTTTTTTTGCCGATATAAATGACATGGTAACCTTCAGCTTTCTTTGCTTCAATAAGGTCATGTGTTTTTGTAACATCTGGGCAAGTGGCATCGATTGTTGTTAAACCTTTTTCTTTTGCACGTTGTTTAACTTCTGGAGAAACACCGTGTGCAGTGAAAATAACAGTACCAGAATCAATTTTATCTAAAATGTCTAATCGACTTGGCCCGTCTAGTGTGATGATGCCATCTTCTTCGAATGCATCTGTTACATGTTTGTTGTGAACAATCATACCTAAAATATAAATAGGTCTTGGTAATGATGTATCTAATGCGGCGTTACGTGCAATAACCATCGCGTCCACAACACCGTAGCAATAACCACGAGGGGAAATTTTAACAATTTTCATATGAGTAATCCTCTCCTTCTAAACAAGGGATACTTTTGTGCGTAGTCTTCTACATTATAAAGGAGGAGTGGATAGAAAACAAAGGATTGTTACACATATAGTTTTGGTTTTGTTGCTATTTTTTGAACAGGCTCCTCTCGTACTTCTTTTTCTATGACTGGCTCAATCTTTATTTTTTTTCTTTTTCTTTTTTTGGGGGGAGGAGGTGGAGTTGCTACCTCAACCTTCTCTGTTACGTCTTCAGTGCGATCTTCGGTTTGATCTTCTTCCGTACTTTTTCCAGAGGTGAGGATTTTAACAATGCTCGGTAGGTTACGCATAATGGGACCGTACTGTTCGACGACAGGGCTTACAGATTGAACGACCTGAGATACTTTTTCGATATTATTTATCATATTAGTTGGATTCGAAATCAAATTCGAAATAAAGCTACCGATGCCGCTGCTTGATGCGGCTGTAGTTGTTGCACCACCTCGCGTTTCATTTGATTCATACATTTGAGGCGGAATCATTTGCTCTGGATGCTGCTGCATGTAAGGTTGATATTGTTGTGAGTATTGCTGCGGGTATTGTTGTTGGTATTGTGGATGATATTGCTGTTGATATTGAGGTGGCGGTTGCTGGTGCATCATTGGCGGTCCTTCCATTTGTCGATAAGGCGGAACCATTTGCATGTAAGGTTCGGTTGGATCGTGTTTTTTAAAGAGTTTAGCAAGGAATCCTTTCTTTTTTTGTGCCACCGGTGGTAGTTGTGGAATTGGATATGGTGTATAAGGTCGCTGCCCTGGATTCGGATACATTTGCCTTGTAGGGGATTTTGGAAACATGTGACAAATCCTCCTTTCTTCAATTAGGTATATACACATACAATATGCAATAAGAGGGAAGAAGGTTAGTTTTTGAAGTAAAAACCTAAACTAAAGATGGATTTTACTTGTAGATTTCGATATAATGTAGACTTGACTGATTTGTGCGCGCAGTAGAAATTTAGAAAGAAGGTGTAACTTATGACACAACAAACTTTTACACAGTATGATTTTAAACCATTTTTAATAGATGCAGTTCGTGAACTACGCTTTACAGAGCCGACAGGAATTCAACAGAAAATTTTCCCGGTCGTGAAAAAAGGTGTAAGTGTAATTGGACAATCCCAAACAGGTTCTGGGAAAACACATGCATACTTACTTCCTACATTGAACAGAATTAATGCAAGTCGTGAAGAAGTACAACTTGTTATTACAGCGCCTACTCGTGAGTTAGCACAACAAATTTACGAAGAAATCGTGAAATTAACAAAGTTCTGTGCGGAAGATCAAATGATTACGGCACGTTGTTTAATTGGTGGAACTGATAAACAACGATCAATTGAAAAGTTGAAAAAACAACCTCATATTGTAGTTGGAACACCAGGGCGTATTAAAGATTTAGTAGAAGAGCAAGCACTATTTGTTCATAAAGCAAATACTATTATTGTCGATGAAGCAGACTTAATGCTTGATATGGGATTCATTCATGATGTAGACAAAATTGCAGCACGCATGCCTAAAAACTTGCAAATGTTAGTTTTCTCTGCGACAATTCCTCAAAAACTAAAGCCGTTTCTGAAGAAGTATATGGAGAATCCAGAGCATATTCATATCAATCCAAAACAAGTTGCGGCTGGAAATATTGAGCATTATTTAGTACCTTCTAAACACCGTAACAAAATCGATTTAGTGAACAAAATGTTGCTACAATTTAAACCGTATTTAGCAGTTGTTTTCACGAATACGAAGAAGATGGCAGATCAGGTTGCTGACGGATTAATGGAACGTGGCTTAAAAGTTGGACGAATTCACGGAGATTTATCACCGCGTGACCGTAAAAAAATGATGAAACAAATTCGTGATCTTGAATTCCAATATATTGTTGCAACTGATTTAGCAGCACGTGGTATTGATATTGAAGGGATTAGTCATGTTATTAACTACGAACTTCCATCAGATTTAGATTTCTTCGTTCACCGCGTTGGAAGAACAGCACGTGCAGGGCATTCAGGTATTGCAGTGACGATTTATGATCCAGCGAACGAAGAAGCGTTAGATAGTTTGGAAAAGCAACGTCATATTGAGTTCAAGCATGTAGATTTACGCGGAGATGAGTGGGCGGATTTAGGTGAACGCCGTCGTCGTAAGAGTCGTAAAAAACCAAATGATGAAATGGATGTTATGGCAACAAAAGTTGTTAAAAAGCCGAAAAAGGTAAAACCAAATTATAAACGTAAACTTGCAACAGAACGTGACAAAGTGAAAAGAAAATATAGTAATAAAAAGAGATAAGGGATTCCCCTTATCTTTTTTTATCCCGCTATTTACGGAGATAATAATCAGTGGAGAATGGAAAAAAACAATTCACTACATATTTCTACAAATTATGCTATCATTATATCTATTGTATATTGAAGAGGTGATTGTATGTTAAAGATTGGATCTCATGTTTCCATGAGTGGTAAGAAAATGTTATTAGCAGCAAGTGAAGAGGCTGTTTCATACGGTGCAACAACGTTTATGATTTATACAGGTGCACCGCAAAATACAAGAAGAAAACCAATTGAAGAATTGAACATAGAAGCAGGAAGAAAACATATGGAACTAAACGGTATTGAGGAAATTATCGTACATGCGCCATATATTATTAATGTCGGGAATACGACGAAGCCAGAAACATTCCAATTAGGTGTAGACTTTCTTCGCATGGAAATTGAAAGAACATCGGCATTAGGTGTAGCGAAACAAATCGTTCTTCACCCAGGTGCGCACGTTGGTGCAGGAGCGGATGCTGGTATTCAACAAATTATTAAAGGGCTGAATGAAGTATTAACGCCAGATCAGACGGTTAACATCGCGTTAGAAACGATGGCAGGTAAAGGGACAGAATGCGGCCGTAGCTTTGAAGAAATTGCAAAGATAATTGACGGTGTAACATATAATGAAAAACTATCCGTATGCTTTGACACGTGTCATACGCACGATGCAGGATACGATATCGTAAATGACTTTGACGGTGTATTAAACGAATTTGATAAGACTGTTGGTATTGATCGTTTACAAGTACTTCATATTAATGATAGTAAAAATGTGCGCGGCGCAGGAAAAGACCGTCATGAAAATATCGGTTTCGGTCATATCGGTTATAAAGCGTTGCATCATATTGTGCATCATCCGCAATTAATGCACGTACCAAAAATTCTTGAAACGCCATATGTAGGTGAAGATAAAAAGGATAAGAAGCCGCCATATAAATTAGAAATCGAAATGCTGAAAAATGGTACTTTTGATGAAGGTCTTCTTGAGAAAATTAAAGCGCAATAAACAATAAGGAGGGGGATATCCCCTCCTTATTTTAGTAGTTGTTGAAATAAAGTATTTACTTGTTGGGCAGTAGCAGGGGAGGTTACTTTTGCTATTTGTTTTAAGAGCTCTAGTCGTTCGTCGTTATCGTAAATGTTAATATTCTTTCCTTTCATAAGTAAAACAATTTGATCAGCTTGGGCAGTCGTAATAGAAACTTCATATTCTTTGCTATATTTCAATAATTCTTTTGTAGAAATATGATTTAATTTTTTATTTACAAGTTGTTTAATGAGGTTCATTGAGTTATCCTCCTTCACTCGTTCTTCTATCGAAATATATGAGTACGTAGCTTGTACATATTCGTATAGAGTTTCTTTTTTCATGAGAAAAAGAAGCGTATGTTATAATAAAAGGACAAAACTATAGAAAAAGAGTATAGGGAGGACTTATGGAGCAAAAGCAACATCGAAAAGAAAGTGTTATCCATCTTATTTATCGTTTAGTTATGATTATTTTTGGGGCAGCATGCGCAGCGGTAGCGATTGAATTATTCTTAATGCCAAATAAAATTATTGATGGTGGAATTATTGGTATTTCTCTTATATTAGATTATCTTACTCCTAATATTTGGTGGTTAAGTTTTTCTACTTTAGTCGTTATTCTCAATATCCCATTTATGTATTCGGGTTATAAGCAAATCGGAAAAACGTTCATGCTATCTTCGGCATTTGGCATTGTAGCTTTAGCATTTATTGAATCAACGTTACATGCTGTTCCGCCATTTACAACAGAGCCGATTTTAGCGACAGTGTTTGGAGGACTTATTTTAGGTCTTGGTGTCGGGCTCGTTATTCGTCACGGTGGATCAATGGACGGAACAGAAATTATGGGTATTTTATTAACGAAGAAATTACCTTTCTCCGTTGGCGAATTTGTAATGTTTGTGAACTTATTTATTTTTGCGTGGGCAGCATTTGTATTTGGTGTGGAACAAGCTATGTATTCTGTTATGGCGTACTATATCGCCTTCAAAACAATTGATACAGTCATTCAAGGTTTAGATGAAACGAAAGCAGTATTAATTGTATCAGATCAATATGAGGAAGTATCAAATGCGATTTTGCATCGTCTTGGTCGTGGGACGACAAAGCTTGTAGCGAAAGGCGGCTACACGGATAAAGAAAAAGAAGTGATTTATGCAGTCGTAACGCGTCTGGAAGTGACAAAGTTGAAATCAATTGTGTATGAAATTGATGCGAATGCGTTTGTGACGATTATGAGTACACAAGAGACAAATGGTGGTAAGTTTAAATCGGCTATTCACTAAAAATATATCGAGTAACAGCCCTTGCCAATTGGAAATGGGATGGACTCATTTAATTAAACTTCCACTTTATAGGGATATTTTTCGAAAGCAGAGAATTTTTCTCTGCTTTTTGTTATAATAATAAGGTTTCTTGAAAAAGTAGATATATTTTGGGCAGATTGGTTTACAACTATAATAAGCTATACTATAATTCAAATAGATATAAATCGGAATCATTCTGAATTAAAATAGGTGAGATGCTATGAATAATATATTAGAAATAGAAGGATTGTCATTTCGATATGAAGATCGAAATGTGTTAGAAGATATTAATTTGCAAGTTCCGAAGGGAGCTTTTTTAGGTTTAGTTGGACCAAATGGTTCTGGGAAATCAACGTTGCTAAAATGTTTATTAGGCGTTTTAAAGCCAAAACAGGGAAGTATTCGTTTGTTTGGTGTTGATAGTAAGAAGTTTAAAGAATGGAACAAAGTTGGTTATGTGTCGCAAAAGGCAAATAGCTTTAATTCTGGTTTTCCGGCAACTGTTTTTGAAGTTGTGTCAATGGGACTCGTTTCGAAAAAAGGGCTGTTTCGCTTTTTCACGAAAAGCGATAAGGAAAAGGTAGAAAAAGCGATTGCTGATGTAGGAATGAGTGAGTTTCAAGGGCGCAATATTGGAGAACTTTCTGGTGGACAACAACAGCGTGTATTTATTGCTCGTGCGCTCGTTAGTGATCCTGAATTACTTATTTTGGACGAGCCTACTGTGGGAATCGATGTGAAGAATGTAGAAAGTTTTTATGAGATATTAGAGGATTTAAACAAAAGGTTAGGAATCACATTAATTCTCGTTACGCATGATATGGGAGCTGTTACCGAGAAAGTAACACATGTTGCATGCCTAAACCAACATCTACATTTCCATGGAAATGTAGAGAAGTTCCGAGAGTTAGAAGATGCAGAAATGTCCGTCTTATATGGACATCATGTTCATCGTTTAGAACACGAGCATGAGCATCACGGGAGGATATAATGATACAAGATTTTTTACAATATGACTTTTTACGTAATTCTTTATATGCAGGGATTTTAATAGGACTTGTTGCACCGCTTATCGGTGTATTTGTTGTCATTCGTCGTATGTCGCTTATTGCAGATGCGTTAAGCCACGTAACATTATCGGGTATTGCTGCAAGTTTACTACTAGAAAAAACAATTTTCACAGGGGGATTTTTAAATCCGTTATATATGGGAATGATTTTTTCTATTGGTGGGGCGTTACTTATTGAAAAACTACGTACTGTATATAAACATTATCAAGAATTAGCAATTCCGATTATTCTTTCAGCAGGAATGGGGATTGGCGTTATTTTTATTTCACTTGCAAATGGATTTAACACAGATTTATTTAGTTATTTATTTGGTAGTGTAAGTGCTGTAACAAGTACGGATTTAATAATCATTGGCATTGTAGCAATTGCTGTTATTGTAACAATTACTTTATTATACAAAGAGTTGTTTTTACTATCGTTTGATGAGGAGTACGCTGTATCAACGGGTTTAAGTGCAAAGTGGATTCACTTTATTTTCATTATATTGGTTGCGCTTGTCATTGCAGTATCAATGCGTGTAGTAGGGGTTCTTCTCGTATCATCATTAATGACGTTACCCGTTGCAGCGAGTATTCGTATTGCGAATGGATTTAAACAAACAATTTTCTTCTCCATTTTATTTGGTGAAATTGCAGTAATTGGTGGAATGTTTGCTTCGTATCAACTTGATTTAGCACCAGGTGGTACAATTGTTATGATAGCGGTTCTTATTTTAATTGGTGCGATTTTATGGAAAAAGAAAAAAACTGCATAAAGTAGGGATAGATATGAATCTAACAGAAGCTTTACGCCTAATGAAAGATAAAGGATACAAACATACTGGGAAAAGGGAAGAAATGCTCAGGTTATTTGCAGCTCACAATCGTTATTTAACGGCGAAAGACGTTTTAGAGCATATGAAGGATGATTATCCAGGTCTTAGTTTTGATACGATTTATCGTAACTTAACGGTGTTTGCTGAAATCGGTGTTTTAGAACAAACCGAATTAAACGGTGAAAAACATTTTCGTTTTACATGTTCTATTATGGAACATCATCATCATTTTATTTGTTTAGATTGCGGAGGGACGAAAGAGATTACTTCTTGCCCGATGGATTTTATGAATAAAGATTTTAATGGTTATGAAGTAACTGGTCATAAGTTTGAAATATACGGCCGTTGTCCAAAATGTGCAAAGTAAAAGCTCGTCAGTTATGTAACTGACGAGCTTTTTTACGTAGAAAAGAAGGTTGCTCACAAATATTGTGGCAACCTTCTTTTTATTGTTCTTGTGTTTCTTTTTCTTTTTCTCGTTCAGCAGCCATTTCAGCAGCAATTACGTCGATTTCTTTTTTCAGTTCTTCTACCATTATTTCTTCTGGTACTTTACGAACGACTTGCCCTTTACGGAATAATAGTCCTTCTCCACGTGCGCCGGCAATACCGATATCAGCTTCACGAGCTTCACCAGGACCATTTACAGCGCAGCCAAGTACTGCAACTTTAATTGGTACTTGTAGTGTAGAGATATATTCTTCCACTTCGTTAGCGATGCTAATTAAATCAATTTCAATACGACCACAAGTTGGACAAGAAATAAGTGTTGCTGCATTAGATGCAAGGCCGAATGATTTTAATAGTTCGCGCGCAACTTTTACTTCTTCAACTGGGTCAGCACTTAATGAAATACGTAGTGTATTTCCGATGCCTTTACTTAAGATTGCTCCAAGACCAGCTGCACTTTTTACAGTTCCGGCAAATAACGTTCCAGATTCTGTAATACCTAAATGTAATGGGTAATCAAAAGCACGTGCAGCTTTTTCGTATGCTTCAATTGCTAAGTTAACATCAGAGGCTTTCATAGATACGATAATATCGTGGAAATCTAAGTCCTCTAAAATTTTAATGTGGTGCAGGGCACTCTCAACCATACCATCTGCAGTTGGGTATCCGTACTTTTCTAAAATGTGACGCTCTAATGAACCAGCGTTTACACCGATACGGATTGGGATACCGCGTTCTTTTGCTGCATTTACAACAGCTTCTACTTTATGGCGACGACCAATGTTACCTGGATTGATACGTACTTTATCAATGCCACCTTCAATTGCTTTTAAAGCAAGGCGATAATCAAAATGAATATCAGCAACAAGTGGAATGTTGATTTGTTTTTTAATATCAGCAATAGCATTTGCTGCGCGTTCGTCTGGAACAGCAACACGCACGACTTGACAGCCAGCTTCTTCTAAACGTTTAATTTCAGCAACTGTTGCTTCAACATCATGTGTTTTTGTTGTTGTCATACTTTGTATAATTAATTCATTATTACCGCCAATTGTTAAATTACCGACTTTAACTGGACGTGTTTTTGTACGATGAGTCATTTCATTCACGAATAGATCGCTCTCCTTATAAAAGAAGTTTCTTATTTAGTCCCTTATATCAACAAAAGTATACGTGATACAGGGCTATAGAAACCGAAGTGCTCGGTTTCACTTTTACTATTGTATCAGCGCCTTTATATAATTGACAAGGATTAAGTGATTGCTTATTGATATAACGGGAATTTATAAGACTTTCCAATTTGTATTTTTGTAGCAGTTGTATTTTTATTTAATTGTTTAAAATCATCAATTACTTTTTCGATAGAAGGAATTTTCTTCTTATTAATTGCCTCTGTAATGGAAAGAACTGTATCACCTGTTTTGACTTCAATTGTTTTATAAGTGACATCTGTTTCTTTTTCCGCTTTGTTCTCTTTCTTTTGTTTGGGATCTGTACTTTCTTTTTTTATCGTTTCGGCCGCATTTGTCTTTTTATATGAACTTAACATCGGTAAAGTGCCGATTTTTATATCGTAATAAAATATATAACCAAGAACAAGCACGAATAAGAATATACCTAATCTCTTCATATTCTTCACTCCTTTGCTAGGAATATATGCTTGTCCAAAAAAAAAATGCCTATTTAGGCATTTTTTTCGTTCGGTTTTGGAACTTCTTTAATTGTTAAGTATAGGACAATTAAAACAACTGCGATATAAATGAATGTTGAACCAGGTACAACGATTTTGAATAGATCCATAATCATAAAGAAGATTGTTGGAATTGTGTAGCTGTAAGCAGTTAGTGTCCATACTTGCTTATAAGATAATTTACGTTGGCCACTCATAGCAGAACCTATAAACGCAAGTAAAGTAATTCCTAAGAAAGTAATAAACAGTTGGAATAGGTATACTAACACGCCGATAACTGCTAATAAAATTGGATAAATACTATCGAATACAGAAATGAAATCTTGCAAATCTTTCTTCTCAAGAGATGTCCCTAATAAATCATTGTAGGAGTATGTTTGTGTTTGACCATTTCCTATAGAAACTACTTTATCTTTTAAAATAAATAAACCAGTTTTATTCTGATATTTTTCCATATCTGTTGTATTTGGATCAAATACGAAAAGAGCGTCTCCCTCTTCCTTTTGAATAGGTTGTTCTATATCAGCTTTTAGTTCACCATTTTCGATTTTAAAATCAGGTAAATCTTTTTCAATTGCTTGATTTACCATAGTAACACTTTCTTGGATAAAGCTACCGTAAAAGAATGTTCTCGGAATAGTAGTGATTAGACAAAGTAGCATAATATACAAAATGGTTTTTCCGATTTTTTGAAAACGGAATAGCGCCATATCTTTAGGCGAATATACGCTTTTGGCTAATTGGGTAAATATGGACATAGATTCACTTCCTTTATGTATGTATAAAATCATTGTAACGTAGTAATCTAGGGAATCTCAAGATATATTATATTTACATATAGCGGAGATAACTAAATTTCTTTTTATTAATTTTCTTCTTTTAAATGAGAAAAATACAATTGACACTTTTCTTTTCTATATGGTAAATTTATCTTACATTTCTTAAAGGATATATCCGATAGGAATTCCTTTATTTGATATATTGTTACATACATAATTGTGGACCCTTAGCTCAGCTGGTTAGAGCAGACGGCTCATAACCGTCCGGTCGTAGGTTCGAGTCCTACAGGGTCCATATCCATTTCACATGTTTATTATGTCAGCAGGAAGCTTCCTTGTAGAAGGGAGCTTTTTTTACGGAATATATGAGCATTTTAATTGAAAAGAAGTGGGAATTTTGCTACTTTAATGATAGCAAGACAATGTGATTTATTTGTTTGCACCCTATGGCAATTAGGGTAGAATGAAGTTGTATGTCACTTAAGTGGCAATACATAAACTGGGAGGAATATAACAATGGCAAAACACGAATTACCAAATTTACCTTATGCGTATGATGCTTTAGAGCCTCACTTTGACAAAGAAACAATGAACATCCATCATACAAAACATCATAACACGTACATTACAAACTTAAACGCTGCTTTAGAAGGTCATGCAGAATTAGCTGACAAAAGCGTAGAAGAATTAGTTGCAAACTTAAACGAAGTACCAGAAGCAATCCGTACAGCAGTACGTAACAATGGTGGCGGACATGCTAACCATACATTCTTCTGGACAATCTTATCTCCAAACGGCGGCGGACAGCCAGTAGGCGAACTTGCAACTGCAATTGAAGCGAAATTCGGTAGCTTTGATGCATTCAAAGAAGAATTCGCAAAAGCTGGCGCAACTCGTTTCGGTTCTGGTTGGGCTTGGTTAGTAGTAAATAATGGTGAGCTAGAAGTAACAAGCACGCCAAACCAAGATTCTCCTCTAACTGAAGGTAAAACTCCAGTTATCGGTTTAGATGTTTGGGAACATGCTTACTACTTAAATTACCAAAACCGTCGTCCAGACTACATCGGTGCATTCTGGAACGTTGTAGACTGGAACGCTGCTGAAAAACGTTACCAAGAAGCAAAATAATTGTAATAACGATAGAAAAAGCTAGGAGAATGCTCCTAGCTTTTTCTGTACTTTCCTTTTACATAATTGGGCTGGTCTTTGGAAGACTAGAACATGAAGTAAAGGAGAGTTGTGTATGAAGTGGAAACATGTAATTGGTGACGTTGAAGTGAATCGGGATTTAGTGTTATTACTCCTTATCGGAGGTTTATACACGCTCGCAATTTCTTTATCGAATACGTTTGTTAACATTTATTTATGGAAACAAACACAAAATTATGTGAATCTTGGCTTGTATAATTTGGCCAGCGTTGTATTGCAGCCCCTCACATTTCTTGTAGGTGGGAAATTAGCGAAGCGTATTGATCGCTCAATCTTGTTACGGATAGGTGTAGGCACGCTCGCGATTTTTTTTATCGTTGTTTTAGTAGCGGGGAAAAGCGCTTCTCACTATATTTTATTGATGGGGGCTCTTTTAGGAGTCGGATATGGTTTTTACTGGCTCGCGTTTAACTTATTAACATTTGAGATTACAGAACCAGAAACAAGAGATTTCTTTAACGGATTTCTTGGGCTTCTTACATCCTTCTCTGGCATGATTGGACCGATAGCAGCTGGATACACAATTTCACGTATGGAAAAGTGGAGTGGCTATACGGTCATATTCTTTCTTTCGTTACTGTTATTTGCAATTGCTGTCATTTTAAGCTTTTTTGTATCTAAGAGAGAATGTGAAGGACGATATGAAATTGTACAAGTATTGAAAGAGCGGCAAATTGATAAAAATTGGGGAAGAATTACACGTGCTCATTTTTTCCAAGGATTGCGAGAGGGAACGTTTATTTTTGTTATTTCAGTGTACGTGTATTTAGCAACTGATAGCGAGCTTGCATTAGGGAAATATAGCTTAGTAAATTCGGCAGTATCATTTGTATGTTACTATTTAGTCACTCGTATGTTAAAGAAGGAATGGCGGAAAAAAGCAATTTTGCTTGGAGGCATTATTTTATATGCTGTCGTATTTTTAGTTATATTCAACGTTACATACACAAAATTACTTATTTATGCAGCGTGTATCGCGATTGCATATCCCATTTTACTCGTTCCGTACGGATCCATGACATATGATGTAATTGGTAGAGCGAAAAATGCGAGAGAGTGGCGAGTTGAGTATGTAGTTGTCCGGGAATTGTGGTTAAATGCAGGAAGAATTTGCTCGATTTTAAGTTTTTTATGTGCTGTACTATTCTTCCCGCCTGAAAAAAGTTTGCCGTACTTATTATGTATTTTAGGTGCAGGACATTTTCTTATTTATTTTGCAGTTAAAAATGTCAAATATAATGAGGGAAATGCGAGTAAAACAAGTGTTGTAACGCAAGGGACCACGCAGAATCAAACAGAACCAGAAGGTTAACTTCTCGGTTGTTTTATGCTAGAATAGAAAAAGATGTAAGACAGCAGTGAGGACACCTGTATGAAGGTGTCCCTTTCACATTACATAGCTGTTGGTAGAGGGGGTTTGTATGGGCAAGAAGCAGAAACAACAAAAGAAAAAGACTCACGTTCCTTTTCGGTTAAACGTGCTGTTTTTCTGCGTGTTTTTAATGTTCTCCGCGGTGATTGTAAGGCTTGGTTATGTACAAATTGTTCGCGGTGAGGAATATAAGAATGAAGTGGAGAGGAAAGAAAATTCGACGATAAGTAATCCTGTACCACGTGGGAAAATATTTGACCGTTATGGGCGAGCTGTAGTAGATAATGCAGCTGTACGTACAATTACATTTACAAAAATGAAAGGATCAACTGCAGAGGCGCGCTTAGAAACAGCGAAAAGGCTAGCAGATTTGATTGAAGTACCGACAGATAAATTAACAGATCGTGATAAAAAAGATTATTGGCTTGCTATTCATAAAGAGGAAGCGAAAGAAAAAATTACGAATAAAGATCGTCAAGAGTTTAAAGATAAAAAAATTGACGATAAAGAATTAGATGAGCGTCAACGAAATCGCGTGACAGAAGAAGAAGTGAATCAATTATCCGCAAAAGATTTAGAAATATTAGCGATTAAAAGCAAAATGGACGGCGGATATGCAATGACACCACAAGTCATTAAGAAGGATGCTACAGAACAAGAATATGCGATTATTAGTGAAAATCTAGCAACATTACCGGGTGTAGATACGAATGTTGATTGGGATCGAAAATACGTTTATGATGATTTGTTCCGAAGTGTACTTGGCGGGGTGTCAACGTCTGATGAAGGTTTACCGAGAGAAAGACTAGATTACTATCTTGTTCGTGATTATAATCGAAATGACCGCGTAGGGAAAAGTTATCTTGAGCAGCAATATGAAGATAGTTTGCACGGTAATAAAGCGGAAGTGAGAAATATTACAGATAAAAACGGTAATATTTTAGAAACGATTAATGTATCAAAAGGGCAAAGTGGTAACAATCTGAATTTAACAATTGATATGGAATTACAAAAACGTGTAGAAGAAATTATCACGAAAAATTTATTGAGATATAAAGGGGGACAACCTCTTTTAGATCGTGCATTCGTTGTAATGATGAATCCAAAAAATGGTGAAGTTTTATCTATGGCAGGGAAACAGTTAGTGGAAGAAAATGGCGAAACGAAAGTGCAAGATTTCGCATTAGGAACGATGACAAGCTCTTATCCGATGGGATCAACTGTAAAAGGTGCGACAGTACTTACAGGATATCAAACAAATGCAATTCAACCAGGTTCAGTTCAACTCGATGAACCAATTGTATTGAAAGGAACGCCGAAAAAATCTTCTTGGAAGACGATGGGATACATTAATGATATGACAGCATTAAAAATGTCTTCTAACGTATATATGTTTAAAACAGCGATGAATATCGCAGGTGTTCCATATGTGAGAGGTGGTACGTTAGACATACCGCAAAAAGCATTTGATACGATGCGATATTATTTTGGACAGTTTGGACTAGGCGTAAAAACAGGTATTGATTTACCGAATGAATCTGCGGGTCAAACAGGTAGAGGAAGTCAGCCAGGTTTCTTATTAGATTTATCAATTGGACAGTATGACACGTATACACCACTTCAATTAGCACAATACGTTTCAACAATTGCAAATGGTGGTTACCGTATGCAGCCGCAAGTTGTAAAAGAAATTCGTCAACCGGCAGTGAAACCAGATGAAGTTGGAAAAGTTGTTCATTCAATGGAACCGAAAGTACTAAACCGTATCGATATGCCTGAATCACAAATTAAACGTGTTCAGGAAGGATTTAGACAAGTATTTAATGAGTATGGCGGTACAGCTGCGAAATACTTTACAGGCGCACCATATAAAGCTGCTGGTAAAACAGGTACAGCTCAAACTGTGTATGGCGGAGATAAAGAGATTGGTAAGAAAGCAAACGGTGAGCGTAAACAAACATATAACTTAACATTAGTAGGTTATGCGCCACTTGAAGACCCTGAAGTAGCATTTTCTGTTGTTGTACCTTGGGTAGATGATCAATCAGGTATTAACGGATATATTAGCCGTGACATTATGGACGCGTACTTTGATTTGAAAAAAATAGAAAATGGTGAAGCTACAAAAGAAGAAATAGATAATAAAAAGAAAAATAAAGAGCAAGATGATGAATAAATAAGTTAAAAAAAAGCACACTATCTGAAAAGATAGTGTGCTTTTTTTTATGGTTCATGCATACGTTTTAATAAAGTGGACAAGCATATCATATCGGGAAATTAAGGGATCTTGCAAATGATACATATGCATGTCCCTATGGAGGATAATGATTTTATGGACCAATTATTAGTGAAGATGAATGGTGGCTACGGATTAGAAATTCACCTAATGTTGATTCTTGTGGAACTTTACAAAACTTTTACAAACAATTAAAACCGAATTAATAGTTTAGCAGTATTCTTATATCTGTAATCCTGTTATTTCCGGTTACTTCTAGGAGGAAGAACACGTGAGATGGATAAGTGCATCGATTAAAGTTTTCATGCTGTCGACATGTTTCTTTTATGTGGGCACGTCTACTGCATTTGCTTTGAATGAAATGGGAGAAGTGAGAGTTGATGGATCCTCAACAGTTTTTCCTATTATAGAAGCGGTAGCGGAGGAATATACAAAGGTGCATCCGAACGTGAAAATCTCCATAGGTGTTTCTGGAACAGGAGGAGGATTTAATCGTTTCAGTAAAGGAGAAGTGGATATAAATAATGCTTCGAGAGTAATGAAACAAGTGGAAGAAAATGAAATGAAGAAAAACTCTATTCAGTTTACACCGTTTGAAGTCGCTTACGATGGTCTTACGATCGTTGTGAATCGCCAAAATACTTGGGTAGACAATATGACGGTAGACGAGTTACGTCTATTATGGAGTGAAGATGGAAATAAAAAGCGATGGTCGCAAATTCATTCTTCATGGCCACGTGAACAGGTGAAATTTTATGCGCCAGGTGTAGACTCTGGTACGTATGATTATTTTCAAAATGTCATCTTACAAAATAGTCGCATTGTAAAAAAAGTCTCTTTGTCTGAAGATGATCAAGTTATTATGCAAGGGGTAATGAATGATAAAAATGCCATTGCTTTTGTAGGATATGCTTATTATATGGCCAATCAAGATAAGGTGAGAGCAATAAAAGTGAATGATGTACTTCCAACGAAAGATACGATTCAATCAGGTAAATATAAGCCATTATCTAGGTCGCTATTTACTTATGTAAATGATGCATCTATCCGAAATAAAATGAATGTAGCAAATTATGTTGAGTTTATGATTCAGCATGTTGGTAATCTTGCTGAAGAAGTTGGGTATGTAAAATTACCAAAAGAAAAATACAATGAACAGCTGCGGATGTTAACAGAAATAAAAAGGTAATGTCAGGGTGGAAAGGGGTTTTCATCTTTGGCTCATAATGACAAAAGTCAAATTACATTTTCTGTACAACATTTGATTGAAAGAAATACAAAACAAAGAAAAAAAACGCAGCGAATCAATCGAATCGTTCCATTATTGCTAAAAATAATTGCTAGCGTGTCTATTGTAACGACACTTGGAATTATTTTTACATTGGCAAATGAAACAATGATGTTTTTTCGAAAAATACCATTGCTCTCCTTTTTGACAGAGAAAGAATGGTTACCTTTTTTTGAAGATCCTAAATTCGGTATATTACCACTTATATGTGGAACGGTCCTTGTAACAGCAATTGCTATGTTCGTAGCAGTTCCTATCGGTTTAGCGTGTGCCGTATTTTTAAGTGAATATGCTTCAAACGGTGCAAGGAAAGTATTAAAACCGATGTTAGAACTATTAGCAGGTATCCCGACAATTGTATATGGTTTTTTTGCATTAACAGTTGTCACACCGCTTTTACAACGGATTATACCAGATTTACAGTTTTTTAATGCGATTAGTCCAGGTATTGTTATTGGCTTTATGATGATACCTACAATTGCATCTTTGTCTGAAGATGCAATGAGAGCTGTAGCGAAAGGGACGAAAGAAGCTTCGTTAGCACTTGGAGCAACTCGGTTTGAAATGGTAAAACAAGTCGTGTTTCCTTCGGCTTTTACAGGGATTATGGCAGCGATTATATTAGCGGCTTCCAGGGCAATTGGTGAAACGATGGTTGTTGTAATTGCAGCGGGATCCACGCCGAATGTATCGCTTGATCCAACACACTCTATTCAAACGCTAACAGCTTATATTGTGCAAGTGAGTTTAGGTGATGCTCCGCATGGAACAATTACTTATTACAGCATGTACGCTGTAGGCGCAACGTTATTCTTGTTTACTTTTATAATGAACATCATTTCGCAGTTTATTATGCGCCGCTTTAGGAGGGTGACATAATATGCGAATGTTAAATCATAAAAAAATACAAGAAAATATGGCATTACGGTTTTTAAAAGATCGAGTTTACAAAATGTTATTTTATATAGCCATTTTGTTTTCGATAGTAATACTGCTTGTTTTGCTTTTTCAAATTTTTGAAAAAGGTATAAGTTATCTTTCATTAGATTTCTTTACAAACTTCGCTTCGCGTAATCCGAAAGAAGCTGGAATTGCTGCAGCATTGTCAGGAACAATATTATTTATGAGTATTGTTATACCAATCTCCTTTATATTTGGAGTCGGAACTGCTCTTTATTTAGAGCAATATGCGAAGGAATCTATATTTAAAAAGGTAATAGAAATTAATAATCAAACGTTAGCAGGAGTACCTTCTGTCGTATTTGGATTACTCGGCTTAACTATTTTTGTATACGCTCTTCATTTAGGAGAGAGTATCATTGCGGCGGCACTGACGATGAGTTTACTCGTCTTACCTACAGTTGTTGTAGCAAGTCAAGAAGCGATACGATCTGTACCAAGTTCATTATTAGAAGCTTCTTACGGATTAGGTGCTACGAAGTGGCAAACGATGTATCAAATTGTATTGCCATATGCTTTCCCGGGAATTATAACGGGTTGTACGTTAGCGATATCAAGAGCGATTGGAGAAGCGGCACCGTTATTAGTTATTGGAGCACTTGCATTTGCAAATTATGTTCCATTTAGCATGTTTGATAGATTTACAGTTTTACCAATTCAAATTTTTAATTGGATGAGTAGACCGCAAGAAGAATTTCAGTATGTAGCAGCTGCTGGAATGATTGTTTTGTTAGGTTTGTTGCTCTTTATCAATATATTTGTCCTGTGGTTACGAAATCGAAAATAAGTTGGAAATGGATGAAAGGGGAATTCAAATGGTAGCAACAGTAGTAAATGTACAGGTGAAAAACGAGGAGAAAATCGAGACTGCGCCAAAGAAAGTAGTATTTGATACGAAAAATTTAAATTTATGGTACGGAGAAGACCATGCTTTAAAAGATATTAACTTAAGCATTCATGAGAATGAAGTTACAGCGATTATTGGACCAAGTGGTTGTGGTAAATCAACGTACTTAAAAACATTAAATCGTATGGTAGAGTTAGTACCAATCGTGAGAACTACAGGCGTAATTGAATATAGGGAGCGCAATATATTTGATAAATCATACCCAGTTGAAGAATTGCGAACACATGTAGGAATGGTGTTCCAAAAGCCAAATCCATTTCCAAAATCTATTTATGAAAATGTAGCATACGGCCCGAAAATTCATGGTATTAGCGATAAGAAAACGTTGGATGAAATTGTTGAAAAAAGTTTACGTGGAGCAGCAATTTGGGATGAGTTAAAAGATCGTTTGCACGATAATGCATACGGTTTATCTGGTGGGCAGCAACAGCGTCTATGTATCGCACGTTGTTTAGCGATTGAACCAGACGTTATTTTAATGGATGAGCCAACATCGGCACTAGATCCAATTTCAACATTGAAAGTAGAAGAATTAATTCAAGAGTTAAAGAAAGACTTTAGTATTGTTATCGTAACGCATAATATGCAACAAGCAGCGCGTATTTCAGATAAAACTGCTTTCTTCTTAAGTGGAGAAGTTGTGGAGTATACAGATACAAATAAATTATTTACGACACCTTCAGATAAGCGTACAGAAGATTATATTACAGGCCGATTTGGTTGATATCGCTAGCAAGGCTAAGAGCAAATACCCTCTTAACAGAGGGTATTTCTTGTTTTACTGAGAAGGAATACTTCTCCTATGTAAGGCTGGTTACAGAGATAAGAGACCTTACATAGCAGATTTATATATAATGGCACATAATATTGAGGGGGAAGAAACAATGGTAAGAGAACAATTTCAATGTGATTTAAAAACGTTACAGCAAAAGGTGATTGAGCTTGGAGAGCTTGCGAGAGAAGCTTTATTGTTTGCTATGGAAGGTCTTCATAAAAGAGATGTAGAGAAAGCGTTAGAGGTAATAGATGGTGATTATCGTATGGATAATTTAGAAGAGGAAATAAATGATCTTGCGCTTATGCTTATTACGAAGCAGCAACCTGTAGCAAGTGATTTAAGAAGGATTTTCATTTCAATTAAGACAGCGACAGATTTAGAACGTATTGCAGATCATGCTGTTAATATTGCGAAATCAACAATTCGTCTTGGGGAAAAAGAAGCGTCTGTTAGTTTGCACAATCTTGATGAAATGTTTGCAGTTGCAAATAAGATGTTACAGTTAGCGTTAGATGCATATGAGCAAGAAAATTTAACTTTTGCGAAACAAATTGCCGAAATGGATGATTCAGTGGATGAAATATATGGGAAAGCAATTCGTGAATTTATATCTTCAGTCCCAGAACAACCAGAAGCAATTACACAAATTACACAATTATCGTTTGTAGCGAGATATATTGAGCGCGTAGCAGACCATATTACAAATATTGCTGAAAATGTTTTTTATTTAGTGAAAGGAAAGCATTACTTATTAAATGAATAAAGAAAAAAAGCAGGTGAAACATCACCTGCTTTTTTTAGTCAAAACATGACAAAAAAAGCTCGTTGTTTCCTTTAGTTTATGATGATAAGATGTATCATAATATAATGGAAAAAATAGGGCATATATGTTGTTCACTTATTAAGGAATATTTTACTAAGTTGATGGTAAGCGCTTACTTTTTAGCTTTTAAAAGGTGCACGTATATAGGAAGTTTTACCGTTTGTCAATCATCAGCGGGAGATGAAAAAATCCCTACTAAGTTAAAGTTTCATTTTATACTGCTAGTTAATGCGGGCTAGATAATATACATATCGTATATGAAGTTACTGAACATTATATAAGTGGAGGCTGAAGTATATGAAGGGGGTTATTTTAGCTGGAGGAAAAGGACGACGCCTTAGGCCATTAACATGTAATACTCCAAAGCCGATGTTGCCATTATTAGAAAAGCCAGTTTTGGAATACAATATTGAATTATTACGTCAGCATGGTATTCGTGAGATTGCAATTACTGTTCAGTATATGAGTACTGCCATTAAACAGTATTTTGGTGACGGTAGCAAATGGGACGTTAACTTGTACTACTTTGAAGACTCTCCTCCGCTTGGTACCGCAGGAAGTATTAAACAAGCGGAGAAATTTTTAGATGAAACGTTTGTCGTCATAAGTGGGGATGCTTTAACTGATTTTCAATTATCAGAAGGAATTACGTTTCATGAACAAAAGAAAAGAATGGTAACTATGTTTGTAAAGGAAGTAGAAAATCCACTCTCATTTGGTTTAGTTGTAATGAACAAAGAACAAGAGGTTACACGATATATAGAAAAACCGAGTTGGAATGAAGTGGTCTCTAATATTGTGAATACAGGTATATATATTATGGAGCCAGAAATTTTTTCTTACATACCGTCCCGAGAATTTTTTGATTTCAGTCAAGATGTGTTTCCCTTATTAGCAAATAAGAACGCATTATTTGCATATTTGTCAGAAGGCTATTGGTTAGATATCGGTACATTTGATCAATATCGACAAGCACAATTTGATTTGTTAACGAAAAAATTGCAAGTACCTATTCCGTATACGGAAGTATTACCAATGGTATGGATGGGAGAAGGTGTGACGATTGGAAAAGGAACGAAAATTCACGGTCCTTCTTTTATTGGAGAAGGAGCAAAAATTGGTACTGGATCTGTAATTGAGCCTTACTCTATTATCGGGAAAAATAGTGTTGTTTCAAGTTATTCTCATCTTCAAAAGAGTATTATTTTTGCAAATGCGCAGATTGGTAAATATTGCGAGTTATTAGAAACAACAATAGGAGAGCATACAATGGTGGAAGATGACGTTACATTGTTTCAAAAAAGCATTGTAGCGGATCATTGTCATATAGGGAAAAGTACGGTAATTAAGCAAAAGGGAAAACTATGGCCATATAAGGCGATTGACAGTCATTCGGTAGTCGGGTCGGCTGGTGTTCAAGAAAGTGAAAAGAGTGCAGGCTGGTTGCAAAAAAGCCGCATTGTAGGAAGAGGCAATGTGGAGATTACTCCTCAATTTATTGTAAAGGTTGCGATGGCGTACGGATCTCTTTTTGCCAAAGGGGAAAGTATATTAATTGGGAGTCAAGAACATATAGAAACGACCTCTTATAAAAATCTCTTTCTTCATGCAATTCATGGTATCGGGATTCATACGATGGAATGCAAAGAAATGAACGAATCACTTTTTCAGTACAGCATTCAAGATTTGCAATGTGCGGGCGGGGTTTTCATTCAAGTGGAAAAGGAAAAAGAGGTTGTTATAAAGTTGTATGGCAAGGATGGGGTACAATTAACGTATAAGCAGCAAAAAGCGATAGAACAAGTATATATGTCTGAGTCGTTTTATTACGTATGTGAGAAGGAAATGGGACGGAATAAGCTAGTACACGTTTCATTACATGATTATATAGAGGCTGTATTAGAGCGCATTGATATTGAGAAAATACAAAAACAGAAGTTCCACCTTCTTATTAATAAGAGAAATGATATGTTACAGCATTTGCTTATGCTCTTTTTGCAAAGGCTCGGATGCACAGTTACGTGGATTTATGCGGGTGAACAAAAGGATCATGTGAAAGCTTTGATGAAATCAAGTAAAGCAAATATGGCGCTTATGTTTTCAGAGCAAGGAAATTATTTTGAGTTATATGATAATCATAGTAATATTTACCAAGGGACAGATTTTGAAGAGATTGATATTCCAGATTTATTACTTGAATCGACAGGTAATATTTACCCAATGTCTTTGAAATTAGGAGAATGTTATCTTCTATTTTATACGCAGGATGAAAAAAAGTCGTTTCAAGCGAGATGGAAGCGAGATATTTTATATCGAATTGGAAAATTATTTGAGTTAATAGCATTGCAGGAAAAAACATTTCTCAGCATAGTAGAGCAATCGCCTCCGCTCTATCTACTTTGTGATGAAGTTGTATGTTCGTGGAATGAAAAAGGGAAAGTAATGAGGAAATTATTGGCTGATATGGAAAGGAAGGAAGAAGGCATATTTGAAGGAGTACAGTTCAAATATACCGAAAAAGAGTGGTCTTATATTGTTTCTGACACAAAACAACCGAAATTTTTAGTGTATTCACATGCTAGAAACCCAGTAATAGCAAGGGAAAACATGAAAAATCTTATAGAAAAAATTAGACAATATCAAAAGGTGTAGAATTTTTATTTTAAAAGTGGTATTATAGTATAGTCTGATTTAAGTTATTAGTACTGGAGGGAAATAAGAATGCGTGTGAATATTACTCTAGCATGTACAGAATGCGGAGATCGTAACTATATCTCAAAGAAAAACAAACGTAACAACGCTGAGCGTATCGAGCTTAAAAAGTATTGCAAGCGTGACAAGAAGTCTACGTTACACCGTGAAACAAAGTAAGCAGTAGGAATATTTTCCTACTGTTTCTTTTTTTATTCGATTCCTCTGTTAAAAATGATACACTATCATCGTAGAGCAAAGTATCACTGTGAGGGGGAAAATGTGTGAGAGAAGAGAAACTACGTTTACGTAAACAAATAATAGAGCACATGAATTCTTTATCAGAAGAACGGTATACAACTTTATCAGAGCAAATTGCATTTTCGTTGTATGCACAAAAAGAGTGGGCTGAAGCTAAAGCAATTGGAATCACTCTCTCAATGGAAAATGAAGTGAATACATATCCTATTATCGAAAAAGCTTGGGAAGAAGGAAAGAAAGTTGTTGTTCCGAAGTGTAATAAAGAAACACGAACAATGTCCTTTAGGCAAATAAGTAATTTTGATCAATTAGAAACAGTGTATATGAACTTACGTGAACCCATTCCAGCGCTTACGGAAGAATTGCATGCAGATGAAATTGATCTTCAAATCGTGCCAGGCGTAGCTTATACAGAGCGAGGAGAGCGGGTTGGATATGGCGGTGGCTATTATGATCGTTATCTCGTACATTACAAAGGGAAAACGCTATCATTAGCTTATAGTTTTCAAATGGTAGAACATATTCCAGTAGAGCCGTTTGATAAAAATATAGAGAAAATTATTACAGAAAAAGGAACAATAGTTAAAAATGGGCTTGTATAGACAAATAAAAATTGACGAGACTTTTTCTTCTTGATTATAATAAAATATGTGAACGTTTTCTTATTATAATCTTTTATAGTAAGTGAGCATAGAGGGTGATGAAATGATATCTATTTATGATATTCAGCAGTTACTAAAGAAATTTGGTACGATTATTTATACGGGTGATCGAATTGCAGATTTACAATTAATGCAAGATGAATTGCGTGAATTAAATCAATCACAGCTAATCGATCCACAAGACTATCAAACAGCTTTATTTTTATTGAAGCAAGAAATTCAAAAAGAGCTAAATAAGAATTAGATAAAGGTAGGTAAGCAACATGGAAGAGAAATGGTTAGTTGGTGTTGACCTTGGTGGTACAACGATTAAATTAGCATTTATTAATGTGTACGGTGAAATTTTACATAAGTGGGAAATCCCTACGAATACAAATGAGCAGGGAAAACATATTACACTTGATGTAGCGAAAGCTATTGATAAAAAGTTAGAAGAGTTAGGTGAATTAAAAAGTAAGTTAATCGGTATTGGTATGGGAGCTCCTGGTCCTGTACACGTGGCATCTGGAATGATTTATGAAGCGGTTAACTTAGGATGGAAAAACTATCCGTTAAAAGATTTGTTAGAAGTAGAAACAGGATTACCTGTTGTTATTGATAATGATGCAAACTTAGCAGCGCTTGGTGAAATGTGGAAAGGTGCTGGTGAAGGAGCAAAAGATTTAATTTGTATGACGCTTGGTACTGGTGTTGGCGGCGGTGTAATTGCCAATGGAGAGATTGTACACGGCGTAAGCGGTGCTGCTGGTGAAATTGGACACATTACAGTAGTTACAGAGAATGCTTTCCCATGTAATTGCGGGAAGTCTGGTTGCCTAGAAACTGTAGCATCTGCAACAGGTATTGTGCGTGTTGCTATGCAAAAAATACAAGAAACTGATAAAGAAAGTATTCTACGTTCTATGTTAGCAGAAGAAGGACGTATCACATCAAAAGACGTATTTGAAGCACATGGACAAGGTGATGAACTAGCAGGCGAAGTAGTAGAAAAAGTAGCTTCTTATTTAGGTTTAGCTGTAGCGAACCTTTCTAGCACGTTGAACCCAGAGAAAATTGTTATTGGTGGAGGCGTTTCTAAAGCTGGAGATGCACTATTAGAACCAATTCAACGCTATTTCGAGCAATATGCTTTCTCACGTGCTGTAAAGAGCACGAAGTTAGCGATTGCAACACTTGGTAACGATGCAGGTGTTATCGGAGGAGCTTGGCTTGTAAAAAAGCACAAATACGAAGCGAAGATGATATAAGTTGTGAAGTATGAAAAGAGGAAGGGGAACCCCTTCCTCTTTTTGTGTGAGATCTTGATGAAGAATAAAATGTAAATGAATTAAGCTGCTGGTGGGTACCCGTTATATAGAACAGTCATAATTGTAAACCATCCGAAAACGAGTACAGTTGCAATTGCAAAGCCGCCTGCGAAAAAGTTCTTTTCACGAAGTGTTCTAAGCGTAGCAAATACAGCTAACAGAGTGACTAGTGCAAAAATAATAACAAGGCCCATACAATATCCTCCTCTGTCTACCCATTCCTAAATATGAGTTTTTAGAATATTAACTCTTTTATATTGTACATGTTTTAAAAATGATTGTCGAGATAGCATCCTTTCTTTTCCTAAGAGAAAAAAATGTTGTATCATTGAAAGTAAGTTTAATAATTGGAGGAGATTTTCATATGAAATGGATACAAATGCCGTTAGGCCCATTACAAACAAATGCTTATATTTTAACGAATGAGCAAAATGAGTGTATTATCTTTGATCCTGGTCACGAAGGAGAGAAGCTCGTTACATATTTACAAGAAGAAAAATTGAAGCCACTGGCTGTTTTATTAACACATGCCCACTTTGATCATATTGGCGCCGTTGATGCGGTACGAGACGCTTTTCATATCCCTGTGTACGTACATAAAGAAGAAGCGGGTTGGTTAGGCGATGCAACTGTAAATGGTTCTCAAATTTTTATGATGAATCGTAGCATTACAGCAAAACCAGCAGATCATATTATTGATGCAGAAGGTGCATTAGCAATTGGTGCATTTCATTTTGAAATTTTTGAGACACCAGGACATTCTCCAGGCAGTATTTCTTATTACTGTAAAGAGGCGAATGCTGTATTTTCTGGAGATGTATTGTTCCAAATGAGTATTGGAAGAACAGATTTACCTGGTGGAAGTTTTGCAGAATTGATTGGAAGTATTGAAGAGAAATTATTTGTATTACCTGATGAAACAGCAGTGTTATGTGGACATGGTCCAGAAACCAGCATTGGTTTTGAAAAAGAAAATAATCCATTTTTACAGTAAGGAGCTAGTATGGAGATGGAGCTCATTTTAAAAGAATGGATGGAAAAAGAAAAGGATTATTCAATTTCATACAGTACATATATGAACCTCGCATTATATGCAGAGGAATATGGATATTATATGAAAGAACGTGAAAAAATCGGAAGACAAGGGGATTTTTTTACAAGTAGCAATGTATCCTCTGTGTTTGCAAAAACTTTTGCTAAGTTTTTTATTCGTCTTGTTGAAAATGGTGAAGTTGCTCCACATATTTGTGAGATTGGTGGGGGAACAGGGAAGTTTGCCTATGATGTTTTACAAGAATGGAAGCAATTATCACCGAAAACCTTTATTGATTTAAACTATTCAATGATTGAAATGAGCCCTTTTCATAGAAAATTACAGCAGAAAAATCTTTGTTCATTTTCTAATGTGTCATATTATACATCACATAATGAAATGGGAGAATCGTTCGAAGGAATTCTTTTTTCGAATGAGTTATTTGATGCATTTCCTGTTGAAGTAATTGAGAAGAGAAATGGAATATTGTATGAAGTACGTGTTACGTATACAGAGGAAGGGAAGCTTGCAGAAGTATGTAGGCCGTTACATAAAAGAATTGGTCGATACTTATTGAAATATAATATTCATCTTGCTGAAGGTCAACGTTTTGAAGTGCCGATTGCAATGGAAGAATATATAAAAGAAGTTGCGAAATGGTTTCAACGAGGTGTATGTATTACAGTTGATTATGGATATACAAAAGAAGAATGGATGCATCCTGCACATCAAGAAGGAAGTTTACGAGGCTATTACGAGCATAAGTTAATTCGTAATCCTTTAGCGTATCCAGGTGAAATGGACCTTACTACTCATATTCATTGGGACGAACTGAAAGAGATGTTTAGCCTGCAAGGTATGCATACAGTATGGCATAAGAAGCAATCTGAGTTTTTGTTAGCAGCAGGAATATTAGAGCAACTTACGAATCATCAAGATAGGGATCCTTTTTCTGAAACTCAAAAACAAAATCGCGCAGTGCGTTCAATGATTTTGAGCGGAGGATTAGGGAGTGCATTTGATGTTGCTATACATACGAAACATATGCAACAGCTACACTTAGATCGGTATTTGAAAATATAAAAAAACAAGACACAGCATATTTCTGTGTCTTGTTTTTTAATACGACTTTTTAATTATGTAGCATCATATATTTCCTCTCATGATATATATTTATATTAAAGATATGAGATGGAAAATATAAAATACGTCCTTTTTCTCTGTTTATGAATCCCTAACCTAATAATACGCGAACGAGTTGAATAATTGTCTCGTTTTCTACTTTGTAATAAATTTCCAATCCTTTTCTTTCACTTGAAACGATTTTAGCGCTTTTTAACTTTGCTAAATGCTGTGAAATTGTAGATTGTGGCATGTTTAAGCCAGTGTACATTGTAGAAACGTTGCTTGGACCACGTTCAATTAATCCTTTTACAATACATAAGCGAACAGGATGAGCAAGTACTTTCAATAATTCTGCATTGCTTTCATATAGTTCAATTTCTTTTTGAAAGGTTTCTAACATGTTCTTTTCCACCTCCGTGTGAGCTGTTATACCATATTATACATACCAAAAAATTAAAGAAAAGGAAACAGTTGTTGCAGAAAAAAAGTCCTAAAGTAAAGAAATTGTAAGAAAAGAGACCCTGATGTAAATAAAGTAGATGATTTAGCATGGTTTTGTAAAATGACATTTTTGGGTGAAAATTTCGATGCGTTTTAAAAATTGAAAGATATAGATATATTTGTAACACAATTTTATCACGATTTTCTTATTCTTTCAAATGAATATACAAAATTTTTAAAATAATATGACAAAGGAATTATAATGTTATATATAGAATATAGAACAGGTTAAAAGAAAAGAAGCTGAATGTAATCAGCTTCTTTATGGTGAAAATGAAATGTTCGAATATAGCTGATAAATCTTAGAATTACCAAGTCATTAGTTATGTATTCTAGATTTCATCTTTTATCAATTTTAAAAATCTGTGGTTCCATATATTTTCATAAAAGTTAATTGTCTCTTTTGCAGACATAAATGGATTATTTAGCGTAGAGGTTGCTTTTTGTACCATGAAGTTTTCGTATCCTAGCCCATGAGCGAATTTAATCGTAGCATCCATACAATACTCTGTTTGGGCACCACAAAATTCAATACGCTGTACAGATAATTGATCTAAAATCTCCTTTAAATTTGTCTTATAAAATGAATTGGCATGTGTTTTTCTTACAAAAAAATCTTGTTCTTGAACATCTAAATCAGCATGAATAGCCCAAAACTCTTTTTCGGGTACTAAATCATCATCACAATGTTGAACGAAAAGAATTGGTTTATTTGATTCTCTGTATGAAAAAATTCTTTTATTTACTTTTGTAAGTAAGTTTTGTAAGTCAAATAAATGTTCTTCGCTATAACATACTCCATTTTGTAAATCGATAACGATTAAAACATCTGCACAAGTATCCATTATTTTTGCTCCCTTTTTATTTCTTAATATATCAATTAATTTATTATTTGGAAATAGATGGTCTCTTTCGTTTTTTTATGAACTATACGAAACAGCATAAAAAAGATATGAAAGCTTAATTTCATATCTTCTTTTTTCTCTATGCATTTACAGGTTCTTCTACATAAGAAAGGGCATTTTCAAAATCGGATATTAAATCGTCAACATTTTCAAGGCCGACGGATAACCGAAGTAATGAATTCGAAATGCCTCTTTCATCACGAGCTTCTTGCGATAGTGCTGCATGTGACATTTTAGCGGGGTAGGAAAGGATTGATTCGACAGCTCCTAAACTAACCGCAAAGACAGGTAATTTAACTTTTGATAAAAATTGGCGGAGTGCGTCTTCTGATTGTAAAGTGAAAGATAGGACAGCTCCGGCTGATGTAGCTTGAGATTGTTGAATATCAAATCCCAGATGTGTTTGTAAGCCAGGATAATAGACGTTTTGAACTTTAGTGTGCTTTTGTAAATAATGTGCAATTTTATTGGCGTTAGCAGCTGAGTGCTCAAGACGAACATGCAATGTTTTTAGACCGCGAAGTACGAGAGAACAATCTTGCGGACCTAAAATAGCGCCGAATGCATTTTGTAAAAATCCAAGTTTTTGAGCGAGTTCGGCATCTTTTACAACCGCTAATCCTGCAGTAACATCACTATGACCGGCAATGAATTTTGTGGCACTATGAAGAACGACATCGGCGCCAAGATCAAGTGGCTTCTGGAATAGTGGTGTCAAAAATGTATTATCAACAAAAGTAAGGGCGTCAATAGATTTTGCAAGTTTAGAAACAGCGCGAATATCTGTCACTTTTAAAAGTGGATTAGAGGGTGTTTCCACATAAAAGAGTTTTGTATTTGGCTTAATGTTTTGTTTTATTTCTTCTAAATTGGTCATATCAACAAATGTATGTGACACACCGTAACGGGAGAGAACTTCAGTTATCATTCGATAAGTCCCTCCGTATACGTCTTCTGAAATGAGTACGTGATCACCTTGTGAAAGGAGGAGGAATGCAGTAGAAATCGCTGCAATTCCTGATGCGAATGCAAACCCTTTTGTTCCGCCTTCTAATAAAGCAATGATATCTTCAAGCGCTTCACGTGTTGGATTACCAGAGCGGCTATAGTCATATTTCCCGAACGTATCTACATCAAATTGGTGGAATGTTGATGTATTATAAATGGGAACGTTAACAGCTCCTGTTTGCGAGTCGTGTTTATATTGGTTGTGTAGTAAAAGTGTATCTATAGAATAACTCATATTCTTACACCTTCTTTTACAAGTTTAATGGCTTGCTGTAAGTCTTGAATTAAATCGTTACTATTTTCAATACCGACGGAAAATCGAAGAAGACGATTACATACACCGTTTGCTGTTCTGATTTCTTCAGGAATATCAGCGTGTGTTTGTGTTGCCGGATATGTCATTAAACTTTCAACACCACCGAGACTTTCAGCAAATGTAATTAAGGATAAAGATTGTAGGAATGGATTAATCCAAGTTTCATCCTTTAGACGAAATGAGATCATGCCGCCTCTTCCAGGGTAAAATACATCTGTCACACCATCTTCATCATTTAAATAAGCAACAACTGCTTTTGCATTTTCTTCATGTTGTCTCATACGAAGCGCTAACGTTTTCATACCACGAATTAATAGCCATGAATCAAATGGGCTTAAAACCGCGCCTGATGCATTATGATAATGAGCGATTTCCTCACAAAGTTCCTTTCCTTTTGCAACGACAAGTCCGCTTAGTACATCGTTATGTCCCCCTAAATATTTTGTTGCACTATGAAGTACAATGTCGGCACCTTCTGTTAATGGCTGCTGTATATAAGGCGTGTAGAATGTGTTGTCTACGATAAGCAGTAGTCCATGTCTCTTCGCTACAGTTGCGACAGCCGCAATATCAGTAACTTGCATTAATGGATTAGTTGGAGTTTCAATGAAAATAGCCTTCGTTTCAGTTGTGATAGCTTGCTCAATTTGTTTAATAGATTGTGTATTTACGTATCTACATCGAACGTTCCACTTTTTTTCATGCTCAGAAAATAATCGATAAGTGCCCCCATATAAATCTTCGGATACAATAAGTTCGTCTCCAGAGCGGAATAGGGAAAGGACAAGAAGAACGGCTGCCATCCCGGAACTACAGGCATAACCTTGTTCACCGTATTCTAAATCTGCAATTGCCTGTTCTAAAAGGCCACGAGTTGGGTTTCCAGTTCGTGAATAGTCAAAACCAGTAGATTGACCAATCCCTTCGTGACGATAAGCGGTTGAGAAATAAACAGGTGGATTAACAGTTCCTGTTGTAGTTTCGCTACGGTTTCCGATTTGTGCTAGTTTTGTTTCGATAGTTGACATGTAAAAATTCCTCCTTTTTAAATGAACAATTAAGTGAATATAAAATAAAAAAAGCCTTCTAAGAAGAAGGCTTTCGGTTTGAATAGAGTCTTCTTCTCATCTGTCAAATCGTTCACAATTTGCTGGAATTAGCACCTTATTAACAAATGTTAATGGTTGCTGAGGCGTCATAGGGCCAGTCCCTCTACCTCTCTAGATAAGAATGTTCGTATGAAATTTTATTATGGTTTTAACTTTACAACAAAAGATAATTGAATTGCAACTTTATTTTAAATAATTTTTATTTTTCCGCAACTGTCATTGACTTTTGCATTTGTGCGTGCTAAATTTATTAAAAAATTAACAAACATTGTTAAAAGGGGAACGCATTTCCTTTTAGCTACATAAATAAAATAATAAAGACAAACTCTTATTTAGAGCGGTGGAGGGAAAGGCCCTGTGAAACCCGGCAACCTTCAAACGAAATGTTTGAAACGGTGCTAATACCTGCAAAACGAATGTTTTGCATAATAAGAGGAGGATCAATTATGTCCCCCTCTTCAAAGTGAAGAGGGGGTTTTTATATTGATAGAAATGAGGGAGATTTGTGAAATTACTAGATTTATTATCAAAAGGAATTGTAATAGGTGATGGTGCGGTTGGGACGTTATTACATTCACATGGTTTGCAAAGTAGTTTTGAAGAATTGAATATATCTGATCCAGATTTAATTATATCGATTCATAAGCAATATGTAGCTGCTGGGGCAGATGTGATTCAAACAAATACGTACGGAGCAAATGAAGCGAAATTACGTATGTATGGATTAGAAAATCAAGTTACTGAAATTAATAGAGCGGCAGTAAAACTGGCGAAAGCATCTGTTACAGACAGAAATGCCATTTTAGGAACAATTGGTGGTATGAAACATATCGGAGCGGTTACGACAACTGATATGGAGCGAGAATTTATGTTACTGGAACAGGCAAGTGCATTATTAGAAGAACAGGTTGATGGACTGCTATTAGAGACTTTTTATGATGAGTTTGAATTACTTCATGCTGTTCAGGTGTTACGAAAAGAAACGAATATTCCAATTGTAGCGCAATTGGCGTTACATGAGGCGGGTACGACTCAAAATGGAAATGATGTAAATGAAATATTAAAACAGCTTTTAGATTACGGTGCAAATGTTGTTGGATTGAACTGCCAACTAGGGCCACTTCATATGACGGAAGCTTTTAAAATGATATCGATTCCGAAAAATGGTTACTTGTCAGCATATCCAAATGCAGGTCTCCCAAATTATGTGGAGGGACGCTACGTATATGAGGGAAGTCCAGCTTATTTCGAAGCGATGACACCGAAATTTATTGAGCAAGGTATTCGGTTATTGGGTGGTTGTTGTGGCACGACTCCAGAACATATTGAAAGTATGAAACGTGCTACTTTAAATGTTACGCCTGTAATAGAAAAGGATACGATTCAAAGACCAAAAGTAGTTCATACACATGAGAAACGTTCAAAAGCCCATGTCACTTTAGCAGAGAAAGCAAAAAAACAAACGACAGTAGTAGTGGAATTAGATCCACCGAAAACGTTAGATACGCAGCGATTTTTTGAAGGCGCAAGAGCATTGAAAAGAGCTGGAGCAGATGCTATTACTCTAGCAGATAATTCATTAGCATCGCCTCGTATCTCGAATATGGCAATGGGAGCATTATTAACGAAGCATGATATTCCGGTATTGACGCACTTAACATGTAGAGACCATAACGTTATCGGACTACAATCTCACTTACTAGGTCTATCAGCGTTAGGTATGGAAGAAGTGTTAGCTTTAACTGGAGATCCAGCGCGTGTTGGTGATTTTCCAGGTGCCACTTCTGTATATGATTTGTCCTCTATTGAGCTCATTAAAATGATTAAAGAAATGAATGATGGGCGCTCTATTTTAGGGAAATCGATAGGGCCAGCAACAAGGTTTTCTGTAGGCGGCGCATTTAACCCTCATGTAAGACATTTAAAAGCAGCGGTTAAGCGAATGGAACGGAAAATAGATGCTGGAGCGGAATATTTCTTAACGCAGCCGATTTATGATATCGCATTAATTGAAGAAGTGTATGAAGCGACAAAGCATTTAGAACAACCTATTTTTATTGGGATTATGCCATTAATAAGTAAAAGGAATGCAGATTTTCTTCATTTTGAGGTGCCAGGAATTACGCTGCCTGAAGCAGTAAGGGAGAGAATGGATGGACATGAAACGAAAGAGGCAGCAATTGAGGAAGGAATTCGCATTTCACAAGAACTAATTGATGCGGCGATGAAATATTTTAACGGCATTTATCTGATTACACCATTTCTAAAATATGAAATTACAGAACATCTTGTTAAGTATGTGAGAGAAAAGCAAGAAGTGAAAGAAGGTATTAATTGATGAAATGTATAGAAGAAAAATTACAAAATAACATCTTACTATTAGATGGTGCAATGGGAACGATGATCCAGCAAGAGGACTTAACTGCGGAAGATTTCGGAGGAGAAGAGTACGAAGGTTGTAATGAGTATTTAGTAGAAACAAGACCAGATGTTATTTTAAAGATTCATAAAGCCTACATTGAAGCTGGAGCGGATATTATTGAAACAAATACATTTGGGGCGACAAATATTGTGCTAAGTGATTATGAGTTATCTTATTTAGACGAGGAGCTAAATGAGAAGGCAGCGCGTTTAGCGAAGCAAGCAGTCGAAGAAAGCGGGAAGGAAGTATATGTTGCGGGAGCAATGGGACCGACAACGAAAGCGATTAGTGTTACTGGTGGTGTAACGTTTGAAGAATTAATTGAAGCCTATACACGGCAGGCAAGAGGATTGTTGAAAGGAGAAGTTGATGTATTACTCGTTGAGACGAGTCAAGATATGCGTAACGTGAAGGCAGCGTATATTGGAATTCAAGCGGCTTTTGATGAACTAAATATAATTGTACCTATCATGATTTCGGGAACGATTGAACCGATGGGAACGACCCTAGCTGGGCAAACAATTGAGGCTTTTTACTTATCGGTAGAACATATGAAGCCATTATCTGTTGGATTAAACTGTGCGACTGGTCCGGAGTTTATGAGAGACCATATTCGTTCACTATCTGATTTATCGGAGTGTTACATTTCTTGTTATCCAAATGCAGGTCTTCCTGATGAAGATGGACATTATCATGAATCTCCATCTTCTCTAGCTGAAAAAGTGAAGCGATTTGCTGAAGAGGGATGGGTTAATATTATCGGTGGTTGTTGTGGTACAACACCAGAACATATAAAAGCAATGAAATCCGCGTTAGCTTCTCTTAAGCCTCGTGAACAGCAAGAAAGAGCTGGACACGGGGTTAGTGGATTAGAGGCACTGCAATATGATGACTCTATGAGACCTTTATTTGTAGGTGAAAGAACGAATGTTATTGGGTCACGTAAATTTAAAAGATTAGTAGCAGAAGGGAAATTTGAAGAGGCTGCTGAAGTCGCAAGAGCACAAGTGAAGAAAAATGCTCATATTATTGATATTTGTATGGCAGACCCGGACCGGGATGAAATAGAAGATATGGAAAACTTCTTGGCAGAAGTTACAAAAGTGCTAAAAGTACCGATTATGATTGACTCAACAGATGAAAATGTGATGGAGCGAGCTCTTACTTATATTCAAGGAAAAGCTGTTATTAATTCAATTAATTTAGAAGATGGAGAAGAACGATTTATAAAAGTGACGCCGCTTCTTCAGAAATATGGTGCAGCTATTGTTGTAGGGACAATTGATGAAGACGGTATGGCAGTAAGTGCGGAACGAAAACTCGAAATTGCGAAACGAAGTTATGAATTATTGACGACGAAATATGGTATACGCCCGTCAGATATTATTTTTGATGCACTTGTATTTCCTGTAGGGACAGGTGATGAAGAATATATTGGCTCGGCGGCAGCGACGATAGAAGGAATTCGCCTTATTAAAGAAACATTACCAGAGTGTTTAACGATTTTAGGTGTAAGTAACATATCATTTGGTTTACCACCAGCTGGACGTGAAGTATTAAATTCCGTCTTTTTATATCATGCAACGAAAGCAGGATTAGATTATGCGATTGTGAATACGGAAAAATTAGAGCGCTATGCATCAATTCCTGAGGAAGAAAAACGGCTTGCAGATGCATTACTTTTTGAAACGACGCAAGAGACGTTAGAAGAATTTACAAACTTTTATCGCGCGGCAAAAAAGAAAGATGTCGTTATTCAAGAAACATTAACGCTTGATGAAAGGCTAGCAAATTACATTGTAGAAGGTACGAAACAAGGGTTACATGAGGATTTAAGCCTCGCACTTACAGAAGGAAGAAAACCTTTGGATATTATTAACGGTCCGCTTATGACAGGAATGGATGAGGTAGGACGATTATTTAATAATAATGAGCTTATCGTTGCTGAAGTATTGCAAAGTGCTGAAAGTATGAAAGCTGCTGTAAGTTATTTAGAGCCACATATGGAATCTAGCGATAGTGCGAAAAAAGGGAAAGTATTATTAGCAACTGTAAAAGGTGACGTACATGATATTGGGAAAAATCTCGTTGAAATTATTTTAGCGAATAACGGATATGAGATTATTAATTTAGGAATTAATGTACGTTCGGATCGAATTGTTCAAGAAGTACAAGAAAAGAAGCCGGATATTATAGGTCTTTCTGGCTTGTTAGTAAAATCGGCTCAACAAATGGTAACGACTGCAGAAGATTTAAAAGCGGCGGATATTGATATTCCAATCGTTGTAGGCGGGGCAGCGTTAACGAGAAAGTTTACAGATAATCGCATTTCGCCATCCTATAAAGGGCTCGTATGTTATGCGAGTGATGCGATGACGGGGCTTGATATTATTAATAAGCTTCAAAAAGAAGAAGAGCGTGAGAAGATGAAGCAGGATAAAAAGGAACGTCATCTTCATATTGTAACAAAAGAAGAGAAGAAAGTAGAAATTCCAGCAGTAATTGAACCATTACCAAAATCAGAGGTTATGGTACCTGATTCAACAAAACGAATTGTATTACGAGATATTCCCGCCCTTCATCTCGCACCATTTCTGAATAGACAAATGCTACTTGGGCATCACCTTGGATTAAAAGGAAGTGTGAAGAAGCTTTTGCGAGAGGGAGATAAAAGAGCACACGAATTAAATGATTTAATAGACGAATTATTGCAGGAAGGACAATCTTGGTTAAAACCAAAAGCGGTGTATCAATTTTTCCCAGCGCAAAGCGACGGACAAAATATTGTAATATATGATCCAGAAGATCATACGCGTGTCATAGAGCGTTTCACATTTCCGAGACAAGGAAAAGCACCATATCGTACTTTAGGTGACTATTTAAGACCAATTGGAGATGAAATGGACTATGTTGCTTTCCTATCTGTTACGGTTGGAGAAGGCGTTCGGGACATTGCTGAAGAGTGGAAGGCGAAAGGTGATTATTTACGCAGTCATGCTATTCAATCGTTAGCGCTTGAACTAGCAGAAGGACTTGCTGAAAAAACACATATGCTCATTCGCGATCGCTGGGGGATTCCAGATTCGCCAGAATTGACGATGGAAGAACGCTTCCGTACGAAATATAGAGGGATACGAGTGTCCTTCGGTTATCCAGCATGTCCAGAACTCGCAGATCAAGAAAAGTTATTTCGCTTAATTCATCCAGAGGAAATAGGTATTTCATTAACGGAAGGATTTATGATGGAGCCAGAAGCGTCTGTAACGGCTATGGTATTTTCTCACCCCGAGGCAAGATATTTTAGTGTATTATAGTCTAGAAGGGGGAGACGTATGAAAAAAATAGTCTTTACAGGTGGCGGTTCGGCAGGGCATGTAACACCTAATTTAGCCATCATTCCACATTTACAAGAACAGAATTGGGATATTTCTTATATTGGTTCTCATCAAGGAATTGAGAAAACGATTATAGAAAAGGAAGGCATTCCGTACTATAGTATTGCGAGCGGAAAGCTACGCCGTTATTTTGATTTGAAAAATATAAAAGATCCTTTTCTTGTGATGAAGGGTGTTATGGATGCGTATGTAAGGATTCGAAAACTAAAACCGGATGTGATTTTTTCAAAAGGTGGTTTCGTATCTGTACCAGTCGTAATAGGCGGATGGTTAAACAGGGTACCAGTTTTATTACATGAATCTGATATGACGCCAGGACTAGCAAACAAAATTGCGCTCCGTTTCGCTTCGAAAATATTTGTTACATTTGAAGAAGCTGCGAAACATTTACCGAAAGAAAAAGTAATTTATACAGGATCTCCTGTACGTGAAGAAGTACTAAAGGGAAATCGTGAAAAAGGTTTAGCATTTTTAGGTTTTTCACGTAAAAAGCCAGTTATTACAATCATGGGAGGAAGTTTGGGCGCAAAAAAAATTAATGAAACGGTTCGAGAAGCGTTACCAGAACTTCTGAAAAAATATCAAATTGTTCACCTTTGCGGAAAAGGTAATCTTGATGATAGTTTACAAAATAAAGAAGGATATAAACAATTTGAGTATGTACACGGAGAACTGCCAGATATATTAGCCATAACAGATTTTGTTATTTCACGTGCGGGCTCTAATGCCATTTTTGAGTTTTTAACATTGCAAAAGCCGATGGTTTTAATTCCACTATCGAAATTTGCAAGTCGTGGAGATCAAATACTAAATGCAGAGTCTTTTGAGAGACAAGGATATGCTTCCGTATTGTATGAAGAAGATGTGACTGTGAAATCTCTTATAAAGCATGTCGAAGAATTAAATCAAAATAATGAAGTGTATAAAACAGCTCTAAAAAAATATAATGGAAAAGAAGCAATTCAAACAATCATTCAACATATTTCAGAGGCATGATGAAACAATCATGCCTCTTTTAGTAGGATGAAAGATTCCAAGAAACGGTGTTTTTATGTTACAATAGCAAATGGATTAGTAGGGAAATTCCAATTAATGAAGTGTGAAAATACGAATGGATTAGGAGTGACTGTGTTGGAGCTAAGTCTCTATGAAAATACTGCACTTATTATATGCTTTGTGTTGTACGTTGGTAGTGTTATTGTTTATATTTCAAGGAAGTTTTCGCAAGAAAGAGAGCTTGAAAAATCAGAGATAACAGCTGAACTAGAAATGTTAGCTGATGAAAGTTATAAAAAGCAAAAAATAAAAGAAGATCATGAAGCATCCCATCATTTAAACGCAAATAAGTTTTAAAGATGGGGATTTTTTTTGAAGTCGTTTTTTATCATAGCTATAACAAGTAACGCTAAAAAGGAGTTTCCCCATACATAATGAAGGAGTGTATATAAATGAATTTTTACATTGCTTCAGGATTCCAAAATAAACATCTTGTACGTTCTATAGCGAATGAACTGAAATATGCAGGATGGCACCATACATATGATTGGACAAGAAACGAAAGAGCTGTGAATCAAGAGCAATTAAGAGAAATTGGTCAGGCAGAAAAGAATGCTATTAAAGAAGCGGATATATTTTTACTTATATTAGATGGCGGAAACGGGAGCCATACAGAGTTTGGAATGGCGATCGCGTTAGAGAAAAATATATATGTATATCATGAAGGAAATCCGCTCCAAACAACGTTCTATCATTTGCCAGAAATAAATATTTTTGAAGGAGATGCAGCAGAATTTGCATCTTATGTTATGAATCATGTGAAATAATAGTAACTATCTAAAAGGTTATAAAAGTGATCTTTTGGGTACAGTGATGATAAGAAACATATATAAAGGAGTACATAATATGAAATTAGAAAATGGATGGGAAACGAGCTTTTTAGAAGTCGTGCAAAATAGTGAATTTAAGAAAGAGGCACTTCTTAGCCAATTACTTTTTGCAGATAGTGAAGAAGTTGAGGAGCTTGTAGATGATTATGGTTATGAAGAAATCATTGACCGCGAACATGATGATGAATTAGCTGATATTTTAGGAGAAGAACTTTTTAGTGAGATGGAACGACACGTATTCTTATCTTCACAGCCAGAAGAAAAACTTATTTCATTCGTAAATGGATTAGGTTTTCATGTGTTAGATTGGATCGTTCTTCTTGAAACAGAATTTGGCATCGATAGTGCACACTTTACGTCGGATGCTGTGAAAATGTTAGAAAAGCGTTTTAGACAATTTCCATACATAGAAGATAAAACAATTTTTGACATGACATTTGGAGAAGCAATGGATGTATTAGAGTCTATTACAGGATTACAACTGAAAGAAAAGATGAATGTATAATGTAAAAAAAGAACGTGAGGCTATCACGTTCTTTTTTTACATTATAATAATTTTATCATCTAGTTTCGTTTGCCCGCTAAGAAGTGCGTTTAAATATTCCACTTTTCTTATACAGGCTTGTATATGTCTTTCAACCTCTTGTAACTCTGCTTGGTGATGCGTTTCAATAGGATGAATTTGTACGTTGAATTTTTCAAATTGACTACTATATGTTATTTCTGCATAGCCGCTCATAATATCGGTTTCGTTATGAAATAAAAATTGCTTCGTTTTGTCACAGAATGATACATTCTGAAAGCCATATACTTTTAATGCTTCAATTACTTTTTTTATCATTTTTGTATTCATTTTTTAACCCTCTTTACGAAGTTCTACTTATATATTATAACATAAAAAATTACATAGAAAGCGCTTCCAAGTGTATTTTATTATAAACTTTACGTTTCAATCACAAAAATGAAACAAAGAAAAAATAATTGTAAAGAAGGGAGGACTCTTTTATTGTTTCGTCATATATATAGAGAAATAGTGCAATGAAAGGAAATTTTCCGAGGTGGAGATCGTATTTCCAATTTGAGCGCAGTAAAAGAGGTGAAGATCTTGAACTTTGATATTGTAGGACAAAAAGCATATATAAAAGATGGACCGCATCGGAACCGAATTGGAATTGTAAAGAAAAACGAGACAAAATTAGAATCGCAGTTTGCTATTGCAATTGGAGAACAAATCATTGATGTAGAGCTAAAGGATATCGTGTTAGTTGGAGTAGACGTAGGACAATTTCATAAATGGTGCGAACAAAATGGTTATTTGTGAAAAGGACGGGCTGTGAGATAATGGAATATATTTGAGGAAAGAGAATATGTTATTGTATTCTCTTTTTCCGTGTTTAAGGAGATGGAAATGAAGTATAAAGAACGGGATTTTACATAGTGTTTGAAACAATATGTTATGCCTTATGTATAAAAGATAAAGAGGAAGATGAAAAGAACTAATAAAGGACGCTAACATTTTTGTTAGCGTCCTTTTTATTATGAAGCAATTTCACCAGTTTTTGTATCATCTTGATTGTACGTATCTTGATCTAATTCACCAAGCCATTTACTAGAAATAAGACCTGCTGTCATAGAACCACTTACGTTAAGAGCTGTACGACCCATATCAATTAATGGTTCAACTGAGATAACAAGAGCGACAATACCGATTGGTAAGTTCATTGTAGATAGTACGATTAACGCTGCAAATGTTGCACCGCCACCAACACCAGCAACACCGAATGAACTAATCGCAACGACAGCGATTAAAGTTAAAATAAATTGTGGTTGTAATGGATCGATTCCTACAGTTGGAGCGACCATCATTGCAAGCATTGCTGGATAAATACCTGCGCAACCGTTTTGTCCGATAGATACTCCAAATGATGCTGCGAAGTTTGCAATCCCTTCAGAAATACCAAGCTTTTCTTTTTGTGCTTCAATATTTAATGGCATTGCACCAGCACTAGAGCGAGATGTGAATGCAAATGTTAATACAGGGAACACCTTTTTCAAATATTGAATTGGATTTAAACCAGATAGAGCAATTAATAATAAGTGGATAACGAACATTACGATAAGTGCTACGTAAGACGCTAACACGAAGTTACCAAGTTTTAAAATAGCGTTTATATCGCTACCAGCAACTGTTTTTGCCATAAGAGCTAATACGCCGTATGGAGTAAGACGTAAAATTAATGTTACCATACGCATTACGATTGCATATATAGCATCAAGCATTTTCTTAAATAGTTCTGCTTGTTCTGGATATTTTCGTTTTACACCGATAAAGGCGATACCGATAAAGGCTGCAAATATTACAACCGAAATTGTTGACGTTGGACGAGCACCTGTTAAATCAAGAAATGGATTTGTAGGCAATAGTTCTAATAATTTATCTGGAATTGTTGTTTTTTCAATAGAAGTAAATCTTTCTTCAACTAGCTTCAGACGAGCAGATTCTGCATCACCTTGTTGTAGACCTGTTGCAGATACATCAAATCCTGCACTTGCAGCGATACCGACAGCTGCAGCGATTCCTGTAGTAAGAATTAAAATTCCGATAATAAGACCACTAATTTTACCAAGGTTTTTCGTTAATTGTAATTTTGTAAAGGCTGAAATAATAGATACTAAAATAAGTGGCATAACGATCATTTGAAGTAATTTCACATAACCGTTACCGATTAAGCCAAACCAAGTATTTGATTCAATAATTACTTTAGAAGTTGGTTCATAAATAAATTGTAATATAAGACCGAATATAATTCCGACTCCTAAAGCAGTAAATACACGTTTATTAAAAGATACATGCTTACGTTGCATATAATATAATACGCCAACTAAGATGAGCATGACTGCAACGTTAATTCCGACAAGCAGTGTATTCATGTTGATTCCCCCTAATTCCAATCTGTTATATAGAATATAATGCAATAAAACCTATAAGTCAACTAGGAAATTGCGGATTTAAAAAAAGATGGCAAAATGCCATCTTTTAATGTCCAGCCCCAGGGACAAGTAAAAACGTCGTGTAGTATGTAAATCCTATGAAGAAAACAGTTAAATATGCCCCAAATACGTATATATACATACGCTCTGTTAAATTTAAATAGCTTAAAAGTACGAAGAATCCTGTTTGTCCTAAAAATAGTAGTGCGGTCGAGTGCATATCCCCTACGTAAAACATAACCGAGAAAATTCCAGTCCAAAAGCCGAGAACGCGAAACATGCGCTCCATGCCATCTCCCTCCTTTTCTAAAAAAAGTAAACCTCACTTCATTATAGTTTATTTTTCTTACTATTGTAAATATTCGTTCATATAAAAAGAAGCCAATTATAATTGGCTTCTTTTTATATGAGAAATTAAATTGTTAGTTTATAATTACAAGATTTACATCCATCGAGTAAACTATCGTTTCGTGTTAATTCCATGTTAGGGAATAGGATTTCAAAAATCCCTTTCATCATATCTCCGTGCATATTACAAATTTCAGTTGGATGATGAACGGCAACTTCTTTAAATGGACAATTGTGTACATCATAGAAAATTTTCGTTCCATCTGCACTTAATTCAAATGCAGGTGATAAGCCAGCTGTTGAGAAAGCTTCTTTTGCAATTTGAACTTTTTGTTCCACTGTTAAAGCATCTTCACTCACATTTAAACGTAGCATATGTTGTTGCATTAATTCGGCTCCGAATTGTTTTCCAGTTTCGTATAGTGCTTTTTCACCAGCAGCGCCAAGGTTAAGTAAAGAATTAAATGCGATTCTTGCTAACAATTGATAATCACGGAATGGAAATTGTAATTGAATCACATCTTCAGATAATACATACAATCTGCTTGGTCTTCCGCCTTTTCCAGTTTTCTTCGTTTCCGATTTCAGCATATGAACATCTTCTAATTTAGATAAATGTAAACGCGCTACGTTTGGATGAATGTCAAACTCATCTGCAATTTCTTGTACCGTTACGTAACTATGTTTTTGAGAAATATATTTATAAATGTAATAACGAGTTGGATCAGATAATACACCTGTAATTTTTAAAGCTTGTTCCATGAGGATCTCCACCTTTATCACTTTATCCAAGATAATAACATTATAATACAGATAAACTTCCATATAGGTAATTTCAGACAATAATTCAGAAATTGTTCATAATTTCACAAACATATTTTTCCTTTTTGCTCTAGTGAAAATACAAAAGTAGTAATTTTTCTTATGAATTTTTTCATGCTATATACATAGTGGGGAGGGAAAAATGATGAATGGAATTGAAAGCTTTGCGAATACGATTTTGAAAGAAGCGTGCAGGGTACAAGCTTCGGATTTACATATTGTGCCCCGGAAGAAGGATGTAGCGGTTCAACTACGCATAGGAAAAGATTTAATTACGAAACATTGTATTGAAAAGGAATTTGGAGAAAAACTTGTTTCACATTTTAAATTTTTAGCATCCATGGATATAGGGGAAAGGCGGAAGCCACAAAATGGTTCCCTGTATTTACAAATGGATGGGCAAGAAGTGTATTTACGTCTTTCCACACTTCCAACTGTATATCAAGAAAGTCTCGTTATTCGTCTGCATTTACAAGCATCTATTCAGCCGTTATCTCATCTTTCGTTATTTCCAAGTACAGCGAAGAAACTACTTTCTTTTTTACATTACTCTCATGGGTTGCTTGTATTTACTGGACCGACTGGTTCAGGGAAGACAACAACAATGTATGCGTTATTAGAGGTAATTAGAAAAAAGAAAACACGTCGTATCGTTACACTGGAAGATCCAGTTGAAAAAAGAAATGACGATGTATTACAAATTCAAATAAATGAAAAAGCAGGTATCACATATGAGGCGGGATTGAAGGCTATTTTACGTCATGATCCAGATGTTATTTTAGTCGGTGAAATTCGTGATGAAGAAACAGCAAAAATTGCTATAAGAGCAAGTTTGACTGGCCATTTAGTAATGACGACACTTCATACGAATGATGCGAAAGGGGCGATACTTAGATTTATGGATTTTGGCATAACGAGGCAAGAGATTGAACAATCTTTATTGGCGGTAGCTGCACAGCGACTTGTCGAATTGAAGTGTCCGTTTTGCAAAAGAAAGTGCTCAACTTTATGTAAATCAATGAGGCAAGTAAGACAAGCGAGTATTTATGAGTTGTTATGTGGATATGAGTTAAAACAAGCAATAAAAGAAGCAAATGGGGAATGTGTCACTTATAAGCATGAAACATTACAATCTTCGATACGAAAAGGCTATGCTTTAGGTTTTTTAGAAGAGGATGTGTATGTTTAAGAAAATATGGAGTTTAAGTGATCAAGTTATATTACTGAAACGATTAGGAGAACTATTAGAAAAAGGATACTCCCTTTTGCAGGCTTTAGAATTTTTACGGTTTCAATTACCTTTAGAAAAGAAAGTGCAATTGCAGTGCATGATCGATGGATTAAAAGATGGAAAAAGTCTACACGATTCTTTTTATCAATTAAAATTTCATCAGGAGATGTTAAGCTATTTATTTTATGCTGAGCAACATGGTGATATTTCTTTTGCATTGCAACAAGGGAGCGTACTTCTTTATAAAAAGGATAAGTATAGGAAAGATATGATAAAAATAATGCAGTATCCTATGTTATTAGCGTTCTTTTTAATAATCATGATTTTGATTTTTAACCGCATTTTATTACCGCAGGTTGACATGGTATATAGTTCGTTTGGTTCTACAGCCCCGTTATTTACAAAACAAATATTAAGTGTAATTAAGCTACTACCCTATCTTATTTTTAGCACTATTTGTCTAGCCATAATTAGCTATAGTATATATTTTTTTTACTTTCGGAAACTCCCACATATGAAGCAGGTAAACATTATGCTTCGTATCCCTCTCGTAAAAACATTTCTTATTTTAAAGCATTCACATTATTTCGCCACTCAATTGAGCGGTCTGTTACATGGCGGTCTATCCGTACTTGAGGCTCTAACAATAATAATGGAGCAAAAATATCATCCGTTCTTTCAGTATGAAGCGGGCCGAATTGAACGCCAATTAATTGCAGGAGAGCCGTTGCAATCTATTATTGCTAAAAGCGGATATTATGAGGAAGAACTTTCTTATATTATTACGCATGGACAAGCAAATGGGAGTTTAGCGATTGAATTAGGTGACTATAGCAATCTTATTATGGAAAAGATGGAGCAAAAAGTTAAGCGTATGTTAGTGATTATTCAACCAATTTTATTTACGTGTATTGGAGGAATAGTCGTTCTTATGTATTTAGCGATGATTATGCCAATGTTTCAAATGATGAATTCTCTTTAGGAGGTATTTACATGCAGAATGAGGAAGGGTTTACCCTTTTAGAAATGCTATTAGTTATGGTCGTCATAACTGTATTATTACTATTAATTATTCCGAATGTAGTTACACAGCGTTCCTCCGTCGAAGGCACAGGATGTAAAGCCTATGTGAAATCTATAGAAGCTCAAATACAAGTATACCAATTGCAACATAATAAAATTCCCTCGCTAAAAGAACTAATTGATGGAAAGTATATTACAAAGGAAGAGTGTCCGAATGGTGAATCTATTTACATTTCAAATAACGGGACAGTAACAAGTGGGAAACTGTGAAACAAAAAGGTTTTACTCTTTTAGAAATGTTACTCGTTCTATTTGCAATTTCTGTACTAAGTATGGTCACGTATTTTAACGTACATTCATTATATGAAAAACAAAAAATTGAACAATTTTTAAGACAGTTTTCAAATGATATTTTGTATATGCAACAATTAGCGATAAACCGCCAAAAACACTATACATTACGATGGTATAAAGATAGACATACGTACTATATAGGAGAACTAAGTACGAATTTGACTATTATCAAAAGAGAATATGATAACGATATACAAATTGATTTAAATACTTTTCCAAATCCGATGACATATAATCCGAGTGGAAATATTAATAGAGGTGGCACGATTTTACTTTCGTATCGAAGTTATAAATATGAAATTGTATTTCAGCTTGGAAGAGGGAGATTTATGTATCGTGAAATGTCAAAAGGGGTCAGTGATGGTTGAGATGCTTGTAGCGTTAAGTATAGTAATGATGGCAGTATCTTTAATACTCCCGCAATCAGTATTGATTATGCAAGAACGAAAGAACATACAAATTCGTTATAAGGCATTTGTATTATTAAAAAAGGAAGCAGCTTTATATATGTATGAGAATGAGGCGAAACAACAGAAGGAAAAAGTCGTGAACGGAAATGTATATTACACATATTGGGGAGGAAATGAAGTTTGTGCCATGTGGAAAGATGTGAAAGGAAGAATGACGGAACAATGCTTTTATGCAGGAGAAAAAATAAATTAGAAGTTGGATTTACATTACTTGAAATGATCGTATGTTTTTTTCTGTTATCACTGTTCTTTTTACTCTTGCCACGTTTAAACTTTATTGCAATAGAAAACAAACAATCGAAAGGGTTAAATAATTGGGAATGGGATGTGTTTATAGGGCAAGTACAATTAGAATTTCGAGAAGTATCATTTGTAGAAAAAATAGTACCTGAAAATAAAGGTAATCTTTTGCGCTTTCGCCTTCGAACTGGAGATGAAGTGACGTACGAAAAATTGAATAATCATCTAATAAGAAAAGTGAATACGCGCGGAAGAGAAGCTATATTACAAAATGTTGAAATGGTTTCATACGAAGTAACACCTCATTTGCTCTTTATAAATGTGAAAGATATGAGTGGGAAAATATATGAAGGTGTAGCTATTAGGTATAGCGAAATGGAAATAAATACATGAGAAAACAAGAAGGGTTTACGCTGCCAGGAACAATTGTTTTTCTTGTATTATTAACTTCGTTCTTTGTATACGAAACGAATATGTTGCTTATAGATAAAAAATTTTATATTGAAATAGAGCAAAAGTTTGTATTAGAGGAACTACTAAATCGATCTATTACAAATATAAAACAGGAGTTACAGCAAAAAGAACAGGAAGGTACTTTTTTCTTTCCATATGAAAAGGGAGAAGCAAGTGGAAATTACGTCTTTGAAAATGATGTCATTTTTGTTTCGTTACAGTGCAAAATCAAACAAGAAGTTTTCTATAAAGTAAGCTTTCGGTATAGAAAAAAGGATGAGAAAATATTTGATTGGATAGAAGGATAGTATGTAAAATATACAGATGAAAAACCATAATTTTCCCTTTGAAAATAGGCTATTTTTTCAAAGGAAATGGATAAATAAAACAATTAAAAGTTTAAATTTTCTCAAAAAAGAGAAAGGTAGAAAGAATATGATATATTCATGCTATCCAATCATTATTTTTTAGGGAGAATAGGGAAATGACAAATAACAATCAAATAGGTGAAAATAAGGAACAAACTATTTTTGATCATAAAGGAAATGCGATTATGACGGAAGATAGGGAAATACACATTATTTCAAAATTCGAAGAACCTCTTATTGTCGTGTTAGGAAATGTATTAAGCGATGAAGAATGTGATGAATTGATCGAATTGTCTAAAAATAAGTTAGCACGTTCTAAAGTTGGTTCATCACGTGATGTAAATGATATCCGAACGAGTAAGGGTGCATTTTTAGACGATAATGAACTTACTGCGAAGATTGAAAAGCGAATTTCATCTATCATGAATGTTCCTGCGTCGCATGGAGAAGGGTTACACATTTTAAATTATGAGGTGGATCAACAATATAAAGCGCATTATGATTATTTTGCAGAGCACAGTAGATCAGCTGCTAATAATCGTATTAGTACGCTTGTCATGTATTTAAATGATGTAGAAGAAGGCGGAGAAACGTTCTTTCCGAAATTAAATCTTTCTGTGCACCCTAGAAAGGGAATGGCAGTATACTTTGAGTATTTTTATCAAGACCAATCATTAAATGAGCTTACGTTACATGGAGGGGCACCTGTAACGAAAGGTGAGAAATGGATTGCAACGCAGTGGGTGAGAAGAGGCGCTTATAAGTAAAAGTGTGTATGAAACGTTTTGTTCTTCATTGTATAAGAAGAACAAAACGTTTTTTTATTAAATAATGTAATCATTCGTTATAATAACAAATAATAATGAATGATTGAGAGGAACGAATATGAAATCTATATACATAACTGGTTATATGGGAGCAGGGAAAACAACAATTGGAAAAGCATTAAGTAAAGAACTTCATATGGATGTTGTTGATACAGACCAAAAAATTGAAGAGAAGCAGGAGAAGGCAATTCGTGATATTTTTGCCGAAGAAGGCGAAATAGCTTTTCGCGAATATGAAAGTGAAATGTTACGTTCACTACCGAGTTGTAATGTAATTATTACAACTGGTGGCGGAATCATTGAACGAGAGGAAAACCGAAAGTGGATGAAGGAAAATGGAACTGTCGTGTATTTATATTGTGATCCACATGTAATTGCAGAAAGACTTCGTGAAGATACGACACGGCCACTATTTCAGAAGAAAGATATAGAGGCATTTGTGGCAAAATTTGAATCGCGCCGAGCTTATTATGAAGAGGCTCATATTCATATCGATACGACGAATAAGTCTGTAAAGGAAATTATGAATGAATTAAAGGAAAAGATTAATGAATAAAAAAGTGGACATACTAATCAAGTAGAGGTGATGATAATATGTCTACTAATGATTATGTTCGCTTTGTGACGCAGCAGTTTGTGTCGTATATGGATGCTCCAAAAGAAAATCGTAAACAAAAGAAAGAACAACGCCGTGCTGAAAAAGAGCCATTTATGAATAAATGGTTTGGTGTTATGCCGCTAAGTGCTGCTTTGTTTTATCGAAATGTAAAAAATAAAAGAAAAAAATCAAGTTAACGATTTCGTAATATGTGTAGCAAAGTGAAAATCCCCTAGTAGCATCATACTACTAGGGGATTTTTTATTTACTGCACAGATTCCTTTTCTTCTGTAACGGCATGTATTTTATTGTTCACCCATACGAACCCTATTCCGATACAAATGGAAATGCCCCATCCAACAGCGGTCATAATCGCTCTCATTTCACCATAGCCATCTACACCGAAAACAGAGATGAAATAAATTTTTAAGAAGCTTTTTAATATGAATTGTAGACCGAAAAATAGCGTTAAATATTGTAGTGCTGGATAAATACGACTATCACGATACAGTTCACGACTTTTATCACGGTCATGGCCTTGCAGTGCGGCAATATCTGCTGCGAAATATAACATAAGTGGTTTTTTTATAAAAATTGTACATATAACGATAATGCCGAGTACGATGTGATAATACGCATCGTTCCACAACATTCGTTCAGCTGATCCCGATAATAAATCTACCGTTGTATTAGAAATGAGTGTAATTAAAATAAAGAACCCTGTCACGTTAAACTGCTTTTCTTTTTTAAAGGTATACAGTGTATAAATAATTCCCGGAACAGAGGAAAGTAACATCGCGTAATAAGGATCGATATAAGGTTTTGCGAATTTCCAAATGAGGAATGGGATTACGAGATAAAAGACAAGATCTAATATAGCTTTTTTATTTTGATTCATATACAGCCTCCTTAAGTCATACATATATTTTATAATATAATTTCTGAAAATTGTATAAGGTTTATTGAAAAAAGAAAAAGTGTATGATTAGTAGATTGAAAAAAATTGCCCCTAGCGTAGTAAGTTTTTTTAGTATATAATAAAGGAAACGCTTTCATTTCTAGTTTGTTCACAAAATGGACGGAAAATCATATATTTACTATCGATATGTTGCTTTATAATGAAACTAATTAAATATACATGCATACAATATTGTGAAATAAATAACATAAATAATCTATATAAATGTAAACGTTATCAAAAGAGAGAGGTGGAGACAATGAGTAAATTTTTCTTCAATCATAATCCAGCAACAGTAGAGGATGGAAGGCTTGTTAAGTATGCTGAAATTATTTATGGAGAAGGTGGCCGTTCTGTATTAGAAAATTTAATGGTGAAGGCATCTATCAGATTGCGTGATCGTTATCCGAATAAATCTGACGAGCAGATCTCGAACCTAGTAAATAAAGGCATCCATGATATGTTTCAAAAATATGTGAGTGAGTAAGAAGTAAGAGTAGCTAACGGCTGCTCTTATTTTTTTGTATAAGGATGGTGCCTCTAGCTGAAAATAAGGGTGTATTTTGAAAGATATAAAAAGGAGGGAAAAAGATGAGTAATGGAATTGGTCGTTCAAAAGAAAATCTTCCAACTGATGCAAATCATGTGAGTGCAAAGGATCGTGCACATCAAAAACGTATGGCAAAGCAAAAACAACAAGAGCGTAATGGCGATAGAGGATAACTCAAAAAAGCTCCTTCTAAAACAGAAGGGGCTTTTTAAGTTAGAAAATGATTCGCCGTAACATAAAAGAGTCCACCGTTAATAATTTGCACTGTAATGCGTGGTTCATATTGTTCTTGCAAGGCTTGCTTTTCAATTTCATAGCTTTCGGGAAGTTCATCACTTTCTTCATAAAAACGATTTAAAAGGTCTAAATCGTGATTCCAGCGCACTCTTGCTTCTTTCGCCCACGTATGGTCATCTTCCGCAATAATATTCTTTAAAGCATCCTCTATACGTTGTAAACCGCTTTGCGGTTTAATGATAGGCGAGAGCGTAAAACAAAAGTCAGGTATTTTCGGCGTAAGTTTAATCTTAGTTAATGTTTCATGAAAGTTTGCGATCATTGTGCCAGAAATAAGATGAATCCCAATGGAGTGAAGGATGTCTTTTTTTCGATCACATTGATAGGAAACTTTAATATTTACACCGAGCCACGGATGGAGCGGTGTATGTGTTGCCCCGCTATGCCGTACTTCCTCATATAAACGTATGTAAGAGCCTAATTCTTTTGTCGTTTGGAAAATTTGATGAAGACGTGGGGAACCGTAGTGAATAAGCTCGCCGTCGTTTTCTTCATTTTCTGGATTTGTAATAAGAGTAAGGCGCATCGGATTCGGTACGCCTCCTGTTTTCTCAAGGTAGTGCCAATAAAAAGGGCGATTCATTAATAATTTATCCATCTCAATTGTCAACTGCACATCTAATAAATGAGGAGAACGTTCTAAAATTTCACAGTTATTCGCCTCAAAGAAATTGTATAAGTAATTATGAATTTCATGTTGCTGCATAGCCTTGCACCTCAGCTTCATTTCGCTTCGCAAAGTCGATAATAGATGTTAAATTTTCCATCTTAATTCGGATTTCTCCTTCGCTTTTTGATTGCGCAAATATTTCTTGAATGTGTGCATCGATGTTTTTCATATTAATTCTCGTTAAAATTTCATCAAGTTCACCGATAACACGCTCGAATAAATTGATTTTTTCATATAACAGTTTCAAAATATGTTCTTCAACAGTGTGCTTTGTAGCTAAGTTATAAATATGAACATCATTTTTTTGACCAAGACGGTGAATACGTCCGATTCTTTGCTCAAGACGCATTGGATTCCATGGCAAATCATAATTGATCATATGGCTACAAAACTGTAAATTAATTCCTTCACCACCAGCTTCCGTTGCGATTAGCACTTGCGCGTGATTTTGGAAAAGCTCCTTCATCCAATCTTTCTTTCCGCGTTTAAATCCGCCGCGGAATGGAACGGAAGAAATACCGTGTTGTTGTAAAAACCATTGTAAGTACATTTGTGACGCTCGGTATTCTGTGAAGATGACGACTTTATCGTCAATTTCTGTAATAAGCTCAAGAGCTTTATTCGCTTTTGAGTTGAAAGGAATTTGATTAATTTTGTCCATTAGCACATCAATATGTGGGTCTTTTATGTAATTCTCATTTTCCTTCTGTCGTTTTTCTACATGTTTTTTTAATGAATAGTAAACAGCCTCGCGACTACTACACGCTTCCCGTTTTAAAGTTAATGATGAGAAAGCAGATGTGAAGGCGTCTTGTCCTCGCCAATTTTCAATATCATTATATAGAGCTTGTTCTTGTTCATTAAACTCAACAAAAATTGTACGTACATGTCTCTTTGGCCAATCAATTCCGGTATTATGCCGTCGATTTCGGACCATCACTTTGTTAATAAGAGCTTTTAAATCTTCATCAGATTCGGCAGAGCGATTTTTTGAAGCGTAATATTCTTCAAAATTGGATTGATTGCCTAAATGTCCTGGTTTTAATAAAGAAACAAGGTTGAAAATTTCATCAATCTTATTTTGAACAGGAGTAGCCGTTAATAATAAACAAAATTTCTTTTTTAATCGCTGTGCAAATTCATAGTTTTTTGTTTTATTATTTTTAAGTTTATGTGCTTCATCGATAATAATAAGGTCATATTCTAAATTCAAAACGATATCGCGATGCGGTGAACGTTTTGCAGTATCAATTGATGATACAATCACATCAGCTTGTTCCCATGAATAGCTTTTCTTCTGGGCTACAGCAGGAATGAAGAACTTTGTATTTAGTTCGTATGCCCATTGTGATACGAGGGAGGCAGGGACAAGTATAAGTACTTTTTTCACAAGGCCACGGACCATATATTCTTTTAAAATAAGCCCAGCTTCAATCGTTTTCCCAAGTCCTACTTCATCTGCTAGTATCGCTTTACCATTCATTTGTTCAATAACATTTTGAGCGACTTCTAATTGATGAGGAAGTGGTGTGAAATGGGATAAATGTTTCGGTGCTTGTAATCCATCGAAAGTAGGAACAAGTAACGATTTTTCTGTTTCATAAGCTAAATGATATAAATCCCAGTTTGTCCAAGGGCCATCTTCGTCAATTCTATTTAAAAAATTGTTTTGCCACGTTCGATCTATGGAAATATCGACATTCATTACGACTCTCCCACCTTTTATAAACTAAAGTAATTATTAAAAAATCTGTATTTACAAGCCTTGTAATAAGGCTCTATTACACTTGTTGAAAGGTAAAGAATAAACAAAGATAAAGAGCTAAATCTTAAAAGTTGTATGTAATAGGATTAAGCATAAAAAATTCTAAATTATTTTTTATGCTAGAATATTGATGAAATATAGCGAATAATGTTAGGATAATGGTGTGAAATGTGTGGAATCTTTCGTATTTTATCCAAGAAAGTGATTTTTTATTTACGCTTTCATAAAAAAATATAATGAGATTCCGTATATCCTATCTTTTTAGAATGAAAATGTTTAGAAATGAGTAACAACTTTTATTGATTTGTCAGAGCATAAGGGGGAGAGATCATGATTACATTACAACGTACACCGTTATTTGATGTATACGCGAAGTATGGTGGGAAAACAATCGACTTCGGTGGTTGGGAGTTACCAGTTCAATTTTCAAGCATTAAAGAAGAACATGAAGCTGTACGTACAGCGGCAGGTTTGTTCGATGTGTCTCATATGGGAGAAGTTGAGGTAAAAGGTGTAGATAGTTTAGCATTTTTACAACGTGTTGTTACAAATGACGTATCTACCTTAAAGGTAGGGGGCGCACAATATACAGCTATGTGCTACGAAAATGGTGGCACAGTAGATGATTTATTAATCTACAAACGTGGTGAAGAAGACTATTTATTAGTTATCAACGCATCAAATATCGAGAAAGATTACGAATGGTTAGCTAGCCATGTAATTGGCGATGCGACAGTAGTCAATGTTTCTAGTGAAGTTGCACAGCTTGCAATTCAAGGACCAAAAGCAGAAGGCATTTTACAAAAAGTTGTGTCAGAAGATTTGAAAGAAATTAAGTTCTTTAAATTTAAAAACGATATTCTTGTAGATGGAATTCCAGCACTTGTATCTCGTACAGGTTACACAGGTGAAGATGGATTTGAAATTTACTGTAAGAGTGAAGATGCAGCAAAACTTTGGGAGAAACTTCTTGAAGTTGGAGCAGAAGAAGGCTTAAAAGCATGTGGTTTAGGTGCTCGTGATACACTTCGCTTCGAAGCAACATTACCACTTTATGGTCAAGAATTATCAAAAGATATTACACCGATTGAAGCTGGAATTGGCTTTGCGGTAAAAACAAATAAAGAAGCAGACTTCTTTGGAAAAGCAACGTTAAAAGAGCAAAAAGAAAACGGTGCGCCTCGCAAATTAGTCGGCATCGAAGTAATTGAACGTGGAATTCCTCGTACGCATTACCCTGTATTTATTGGAGAAGAAAAGATCGGGGAAGTAACAAGTGGTACACAATCTCCAACGTTAAAGAAAAGCATTGGTTTAGCACTAATTGATGTAAAATACGCAGCAGTTGATACAGAAGTAGAAATTGAAATTCGTAATAAACGCGTCAAAGCAGTAGTTGTTCCAACACCATTTTATAAACGTTCAAAGTAACGGGGAGAGGGGTAGATTTCATGTTGCATCGTTATCTTCCAATGACAGAAGAAGACAAAAAAGAAATGTTACAAACGATCGGCGTCCAAACGATTGATGAGTTATTCTCTGATATTCCAGAGAGTGTTCGTTTTAAAGGGGATTTAAAAATTAAAGAAGCAAAATCAGAGCCAGAGCTTTTAAAAGAGTTATCTCAAATGGCTAGTAAAAATGCTAACTTAAAAGAGTACGCTTCTTTCTTAGGAGCAGGCGTATACGATCATTATGCTCCAGTAATTGTAGATCATGTTATCTCTCGCTCAGAATTTTATACAGCTTACACGCCATACCAACCGGAAATTTCACAAGGGGAATTACAAGCAATTTTTGAATTCCAAACAATGATTTGTGAATTAACAGGAATGGATGTAGCAAACTCTTCTATGTACGACGGAGGTACAGCTTTAGCTGAAGCGGCAATGCTAGCAGCTGGCCATACTCGTAAAAAGAAAATTCTTGTATCTAGCGCAGTTCATCCAGAATCAAGAGCAGTACTTGAAACATATGCAAAAGGTCAACATCTTGAAGTTGTTGAAATTAATCATAAAGATGGTGTAACAGATTTAGACGTATTACAAAGTGAAGTAGATGATACAGTTGCTTGTGTAATCGTTCAATATCCAAACTTCTTCGGACAAGTTGAAAAATTAGCTGATATTGAAAAAATCGTTCATCAACAAAAATCACTATTTATCGTTTCTTCAAATCCATTATCATTAGGCGCATTAACACCACCAGGAAAATTTGGTGCTGATGTTGTCATCGGTGATGCACAACCATTTGGTATCCCAACGCAGTTTGGTGGACCACACTGTGGTTACTTTGCAACAACGAAAGCATTTATGCGTAAAATTCCAGGACGTCTTGTCGGACAAACTGTAGATTCAGAAGGTAAACGTGGATTTGTATTAACGTTACAAGCACGTGAACAGCATATTCGCCGTGACAAAGCGACATCTAACATTTGTTCAAACCAAGCGTTAAATGCATTAGCAGCATCAGTTGCAATGACGGCACTTGGTAAACAAGGTGTAAAAGAAATGGCACGTCAAAACATTTCTAAAGCACAATATGCAAAACGTCAATTTGAAGCGAAAGGCTTCACAGTTACATTTGCTGGACCATTTTTCAATGAGTTCGTTGTAGATTGTAAGCGCCCAGTGAAAGAAGTAAACGATGCATTATTACAAAAGAATATTATCGGCGGTTACGACCTAGGCCGTGATTATAAAGAGCATGAGAACCATATGCTTGTAGCAGTAACAGAGCTTCGTACAAAAGAGGAAATTGACACACTTGTAAACGAAATGGGGGCTATCCAATGAAGAACCAAGACCAAGCACTTATCTTTGAAGTGAGTAAAGAAGGACGCATAGGATATAGCCTACCAAAATTAGATGTAGAAGAAGTGAAACTAGAAGATGTGTTTGAGAGCGATTATATTCGAGTAGAAGATGCAGAGCTACCAGAAGTATCTGAACTTGATATTATGCGCCACTATACAGCACTTTCAAACCGTAACCACGGTGTAGATTCTGGATTCTATCCACTTGGATCTTGTACGATGAAATATAATCCGAAAATTAATGAGAGTGTAGCTCGTTTCGCAGGATTTGCAAATATTCATCCGTTGCAAGATGAAAAGACAGTACAAGGTGCAATGGAATTAATGTACGACTTACAAGAGCATTTAATTGAAATTACAGGTATGGATACTGTTACATTACAACCAGCTGCTGGTGCACACGGAGAATGGACAGGTTTAATGTTAATTCGTGCATACCATGAAGCAAATGGTGACTTTAACCGTACGAAAGTAATTGTTCCTGACTCTGCTCACGGAACGAATCCAGCATCTGCAACTGTAGCTGGTTTCGAAACAATTACAGTAAAATCAAATGAACATGGTCTTGTTGACCTAGAAGATTTAAAACGTGTTGTAAATGAAGAAACAGCAGCACTTATGTTAACAAACCCTAATACATTAGGTCTATTCGAAGAAAATATTTTAGAAATGGCAGAAATCGTCCATAACGCAGGCGGTAAATTATACTATGATGGTGCAAACTTAAATGCGGTATTAAGCCAAGCGCGCCCAGGAGATATGGGATTTGACGTTGTGCATTTAAACCTTCATAAAACATTTACAGGTCCTCACGGCGGCGGTGGCCCAGGTTCTGGTCCAGTAGGTGTAAAAGCTGATTTAATTCCGTACCTACCAAAACCAATTTTAGAGAAAACGGAAGATGGCTATCGCTTTAACTATGATCGTCCAGAAGCAATTGGGCGCGTAAAACCATTCTACGGTAACTTCGGAATTAACGTTCGTGCATACACATACATTCGTTCTATGGGTCCAGATGGATTACGTGCAGTAACGGAGTATGCGGTATTAAATGCGAACTATATGATGAGAAGATTAGCACCATTCTATGATCTTCCGTTCGATAGACATTGTAAGCATGAGTTTGTATTATCAGGTCGTCGTCAAAAGAAACTTGGTGTACGTACATTAGATATTGCAAAACGCCTGCTTGATTTCGGTTACCATCCACCAACAATTTACTTCCCATTAAATGTGGAAGAATGTATTATGATTGAGCCGACAGAAACAGAATCAAAAGAAACATTAGATGGCTTCATTGATAAGATGATTCAAATTGCTAAAGAAGTAGAAGAAAATCCAGAAGTTGTACAGGAAGCACCTCATACAACAGTCATTAAACGTTTAGACGAAACGATGGCAGCACGTAAACCAGTTTTACGTTATGAAAAGCCAGCTCCTGTACAAGTTTGATTAGAATAACAAAGGAAGAACTCGCTATATGCGAGTTCTTTTTTTTGTATGGAGAATTTGTTCCGCAATTTGTGGCCTGATAATCAGTAGAGATGAACAAAAACACCCACTGATTAAAGTTTCACTTTATGCAGAAGTGGTGAAGAAAATGTTAAAAATTTATATTTTTTGTTTCATAATGGTGTAAAGAAGCAGTTTTATAGGTGATTTTGTTGAAAAAGTCAGTTTGATAAAAGTATTTATTTTTGTTAGAATTTTATTGAAATTAAGAAGATGTAATGAGATAGGAATGACTCATTTTTATGTATATGTGAAAAAACGAGCAAGCTGGGGGTGAAAATGTGGGATATCGGTGTTATAGAATGATATACCATTTAGAGAACGGAAAAACGATTAAAGATATAAAAGAATTTTGTTATCGAGATCAAGGAAAAGTGCTAGAAAGAGTAGCGCATCGTGTAATGGATAATAGGGAAGTAACGGCAATTGATAAGCAAGGAACGATCATTTCAATAGCATGTGAGGACATTGTAAAGGTGGAACTTGATTACATAACAGAAAGTTAACCTTGAGTCATATCGAATTATTCGATAAAATATACTGTTGAATGGTGAATTGAGAAGAGAGGAGTTTATCATGGGTAGTACAAGACACTTTTATATGTTTATCTTAGCGTTTGTTCTTGTTGTCGCATTAACGATTTATTTAATTGTTGATAGTACTTGGTACAACACAGTTCATCCGGCATTCCTTCTGTTTATGTATGTAGGAATTGCGGTAGTGAGTTTCGGAATGAGAGATGAGATGTTAGATCGCTTTGAAAAGTGATACATATACGAAAGACCAACAGGAAAATGTTGGTCTTTTTTTCTTGCCAAAAATAGGATGGTGTGTATATACTGTGTATGTAAGTTATATACAGTATATACACACTGGAGGAAAACATGAATATTATTATTTCGAATTCTTCCCAAGACCCTATTTATGTACAAATAAGAAAACAATTAAGCCAGCTTATTTTAAATGGTGGTTTAAAGGGTGGAGACCAATTACCGTCTATTCGTAGCTTAGCGAAGGAATTACAAATTAGTGTAATTACAACGAAGCGTGCGTACGAGGAGCTTGAAAAAGAAGGATATATAGAAACTGTTGCTGGGAAGGGGACTTATGTTTCACGTAAAAATAATGAACTACTAAAGGAACAAAGGCTTCGTCTATTGGAAAGTAAAGCGGAAGAGATTGTAAATGAAAGTAAAGCGTTGCAGCTTTCACTTGAAGATTTACAGCAGATGATTGCGTGTTTATATGAGGGGGAATAAAGGGTGTTAGAGCTAAAAAACGTTTGTAAAAGTTATCAAGATTTTGCAGTGAAAAATATAAGTTTTACATTACCACGCGGATATATCATGGGATTTGTCGGGCCGAATGGGGCAGGGAAAAGTACGACGATCAAAATGATTATGAACTTAATTCGAAAAGATAGCGGCGATATAAAAATTTTTGGCAAGGACAATAAGAAAGCTGAAAAGGAGATAAAACAAAATATTGGTTTTGTATATGATGAAAATCATTACTACGAAGATTTAACGTGTGAACAAATGAAACGTATTATTGCACCGTTATATAAAAAGTGGGACGAAGAGCAGTATCAATCGTATATGCATAGACTACAAGTTCCGAAGTATAAAAAAATTAAAGAATTATCAAAAGGGATGAAAATGAAATTTGCGATTGCCATCGCGCTTTCGCATCACGCAGAGTTTATCATTATGGATGAACCGACAGCAGGATTAGATCCAGTTGTTCGAAGTGAATTACTTGATATGCTGCAAGAAATTGTAATGGAAGATGAAGTATCTGTATTATTCTCAACTCATATTACAACAGACTTAGAGCGTATCGCAGATTATATTACGTTCATCAACGATGGAGAAATTATATTTACTGGTGAGAAAGACGATTTAATGGAAAACTACGTAATCGTAAAAGGGAGTAATGATTTATTAGACCGAGAAGGAAAAGAACTATTTGTTGGATTACGAAAAAATAAGTTTGGTTTTGAAGGTTTAGCGAATGATAAACAAGCAATCATAGATTGGTTTGGAAATGAGGTTGTACTAGAAAAGCCTACATTAGATGATATTATCGTTTACACCGCGAAAGGAAGAGGTGCCTATGCGTCAGCTCATTTATAAAGATTTGTTCTTTTTTCGGGTGATGTGGTTAGTGAATTTTGTTATGCCTCTTTTGTTTTTTATGTTAGAGCCAAGTGGTGAATTTTTGTTTCCAATGAGTTGTCTATTTATAACTCTTTCCTCCGTTAAGACGTTAACCTTTATGGATGAAAGGAATAAAAGTGAAATTATTATAAATAGTTTACCGCTAAGCCGAAAGGATATCATAATTGCTAGATATATTACCTGTGCAGTATTTATTATTAGTGCCATGGTTTCAACTATAATAATTGTTTTCCTTTTAAGAGGTATCGCTGTTATTGGTGATATTGGTGTATATCATCCTAATTTTTATATTGAAATTCCATGGTATGTAGTGGTAAGTGGAGTAATTTATTCTTTAGTATTTGTGGCGACATTTTTTCCTAGTTATTATGGTACAAAATCAAAGGTCGTGAGAAGTATAGTATCAGCCGTAGCGATGGGGATTGGTGTACTTCTTTGGATGTTTATTAGTGACGATCTGAACAAAGCAACACCACCATTTATAAATTGGATTATGAATCCATTACATCTTAGCATATTCATAGTTGGATTCATTACATTAGTCAGTATTTATATCGCTTCTATGTTTCTTACAATTAAAATTTATGAAGCTCGTGATTTGTAGGGGAGGAATTGTATGCAACAGTTAATTTTGAAAGAGTTTTTCTTACAAAGAAAAATGCTTCTTATCTATTTAATCTTACCAATATACGGAGCATTCCAAAACACTATAGAACCATTTCAATTAGCATATGTTTGTTTTGCTATATGTCTTTTGATGATTTCAATCTCTTTATCAAATGAAGAGAAAAATAGTACGGAAAAAGTGTTAGTCAGTTTACCTTTTACTAGGAAAGATCTTGTCATTGCGAAATACATATCGACACTATCTTTTATTGTATTTAGTCTAATCGTTACATTTGTTTTCTTTGTACTACCTATATTTATATTAAAAGAAAATATAAATATTCCGTGGTATGCATTATTTATAGCTATTTTCTTTTCTGTTCTTTATGCTGTTATGATCCTTCCTATAAAATACAGTGGGGATAAGCGAACAGTTACTATCCTTGGGGGATTTATATTTTTTCTTCTAATAGGTTTGTTAGGATTTATGTGCAATATATTTGCTGATGAAAGGCTTCTGTTAATGTTTTTTCGATCTTCAGATATGATGCTGGTTATAAGTATTTTAAGTATAGTGGCATGTTTAACTTATTTAATCTCAATGCTTTTTTCAATCGCGATTTTTAAAGAAAAGGAGTTTTAACAATTGTGCATTTGATTAGTAAGAAAAAATGTTCAATGTCGCAAAATGCCACTAGTAGGTGTAATACATGATCAAGCAACTAGTTTTAAAAGATATGATGTTGCAAAGAAAGTTAGGATTTATTAGTTTTATATGTTTGTTTTTCCTTACAATTGTTGATTTTGGTAGCGACAATTTTCTTTTGAAGCTTAGCATATCTATACCTATCCTTGGAACAATATGGTCGACGAGTTATGAGGCTAGAAGTAAGAGTGAAAAGATATTAAATAGTTTACCGTTTGATCGTAAAGACATTGTCATAGCAAAATACATATTTGTAAGCATTTTAGTTTTTTTAGGTGTGGTTTTCTCACTTTTAGTGGGGCTAATTCAGTTGCAAAATGAACATATAACTGGATTTATGCTGTGGGGAGCGATTCTTGGTGGAATAACGGGAGGATTAGTTTATAGCATGATCGTACTCCCAATTGAATTTTCGGTAGAATATAGCAGTTCGAAACAGGCTGCTTATTTTATGGGAGTTATAGTTGGTGGATTAAGTGGAGTAATTGTAAGTAGTGAATGGTTAGATGTAGAGAATGCTTGGAGCACGAGTTTAGCCGTAAATGTTTGTGTTATAGCTGGGCTGCTTCTTTTATATATCATGTCTATGTTACTCTCAATTAATTTGTATAGTGAACGTGATTTGTAAGAGAGAGGGGAATAGTTTTGAAACAACTAATTTTAAAAGATTTCATCATTCAATGGAAGTTTTTAATTTGGTACATACTGTATCCTGTTTTCTTTTATATGGCCTTAACAGATACGGAAAATCTGTTCATAATTATGTCGGTAATTATTACAATTGGAGCAACAGTAAAAACATATGAAGCAGATAGTAAAAATGAGAGTGAAGTCATAGTAAATAGTTTACCAATATTGAAAAAACATATTGTGTATGCGAAATATATAGTAGCAATTATTATTCTTTTTATAAGTGTAACGGTCGGTTGTTTCACGATGGGAATGAAGAGCGGGGTTAACTTATTTGAGTTTATTGAAACGACAATGGTTGCTAGTATTAGCTTTATTTTAGTGTATTTAAGCTTTGTTTTACCAATATCCTTTTGGCTAGGGTATAAGAAAACTATTTTCATTACGATAGTAATATTCATGGCACCGATAGTTGTTTTAGAAGCTTTGTTTCAAATCGACTTAGAACAAATTCAACTATACAACAGCGTGTTATTCATTAGTTCAATATGCATGTTTATAATATCTATCTTCGTTTCAGTGAAATTGTATGAGAAGAGAGAATTTTAAAAGGTGCCCTATAAAAGGCACCTTCCTCAATAACGACAATAGGAAAGTAAAAGTTTATAAACAGAGAGGTTACTCGGTACAACATCTTTTGGAGTATGTAATATAAAGCTGAAAACGATAACGAGAATAAGAAAGAGGAAAAATAAAAATAGGATTTGCTTATGTATAGAATTTTGCATATTATCCACTCCTTTTTTAGGTAGTATGTCCAAAAGAAAGGAGTGTATGAAAAATTTTAGGAGGGGAGAATGATGAACAAAAGAAAATGGTTATATAGAATAGGGGTATTTTTATTTTCAATCGGTCTCATATTAGCAAATTTTTATTCTAATATACCACCACTATTTCCAAGTTTGCATAAAGGGGTTGGTATAAGTATTGCCATAGTCGGTCTGTTTTGTCTTATCACATCAAACTTTTATAGAAAGTCTGAATGAATATAAAAAAGGACAGTTATTCTTTTTCAGAAGAACTGTCCTTTTTAAATAACTTATTCCATAGTTTGGCGATACTCCATATAATGACGATTGCAATGGAGGCAATAATGGACCAAACGATTGATATCATTTCAAGTGTCATGTTAGGAAGGAATGTGAGAATGGATACTACTTTATGAAACAACCATTCTATTATGTGAAAACTTATTTGTAATAGAATGACGATACCAAGTGTGATCCATGCTAACAGTTGCTTCCCTTTTTCTCTCCACATGACATTCACCTCACGTTAGCTTAATAGTTTTAAGCCAACAGCGCCGCATAGAATGCAGCTTAAGAAAGCAAGACGACGCCAATCTGCTGATTCGCGGAAAATAAGGATGCCTAGAAGTGCACTTCCGGCAGTTCCGATTCCAGTCCAAATCGCGTAAGCAGTTCCCATCGGTAATGTGTTCATCGCAAGGGATAAGAAGAAGAAGCTTACGCCGAAGTTAGCGATTAAAATAACTTTTGGTGCCCAGCCTTTCTTTTCAGTGGCTACTTTCATAAAGAGTACACCAATAATCTCACAAATACCAGCTAGAATTAAAAATACCCAAGCCATTTTATGCGGCCTCCTTCGCTTCTTTTTCTTCTGTTACTCGTTTTAAACCAATTACGCCAAAGAAAATTAAACCGATTAATAATACTTTTACGATAGAGAATGGCTCTCCGAAAACGAAAATTTCTGTAAGAACGATTCCGCCAGCTCCAATTCCAGTGAAGACTGCGTATACAGTACCAACAGGTAAATCTTTATAAGCTCTAAATAATAAGACGAAACTAATTGTAATTAATAACGCAACACCAGCCCATTCAAGTGGAGCCTCCGCGTGTTTTAATCCAATTACCCAAAAGATTTCAATAATACCAGCTAAGATTACATAAATCCATGCCATATGTCATTTCTCCTTCCTACCAGTCGTTAGGTAAAGGGCTTAAAAACGACGCATTGCAAAGGAGCAATCCGTCAGTTTGAAAGTCCACGCCAAAATACTTGCCAAGAGGCGTTTAAACGAGTCTCAAAGCGATTTAAACCTGCGAATAGTAGTTCAACCATAAGTCCGTCTAGTAAGCATAGGAAAGCTTCCAGAGCGTCTTTCACTTCAATGTTATGCAGTTCACTTTGCTCGTTTGCCTGTTTAAATATAGGGAATAAAAGTTTTCCGACGTTTTCAATGTGCGCATTCGCTTTTTCAATAATTTGTTCGCGAAATGCATCAGGCGGAAAATAGGAAGTTCGTAACCAAAACATGGATTCTTCACTTTCACCAAATCGTTTTGCATAGCCCTTTAGTAACTGTAAGAGCAATTCTTCAGTAGACGAATTTGAAAATTTTTCGATATCGTCAGTGAAGCTTTGTAAATCTTTTTGAAGAGCGGATTCTAAGCATATAAAATATAGCTCTTCTTTTCCTTTAAAGTGTGCGTAAATCGATGGCTTTTTAATCCCAACTTCTTGAGCAATATTTGCTAATGAAGTTCCTTCGTAGCCGTAGCGCGCGAAATGAGAAAGTGCTACAGCTTTAATGCGGTTTGCTGTCATTTTCATCCCCTACCTACCGTTCGTTAGGTTCATTATATGCAATTAAAAATATAAAGTCAATAGGTGAAGAGCTGAAAAAGAGCGCTATAGGTAACGCTCCTTTTAGACAGTATCTCGCTCAATTAAATGGAATGAAAGCTCTTTTGCGTTCCCGATAATTTGCTCACTTTGGATTTGTTTATGGAATAAAGAAAACGCATGTGAGCCCATTTCGAGACCGGGATGTTCAATTGTTGAAATTTCTAACGCCTTTGAAATTTCATGGTTATCAAATCCAAGGATAGCAAGGTCTTCGGGTACTCGAAGACCTTGTTTTCGAGCCTCTGTTAATAAACCCGCTGCAACTTGATCGTTCGCTGTAAAAATAGCGGTTGGACGATTTTTCATGTTTAAAATACGATGGAGTATTTGTGCACCGTCTTGCATTGTATAGCATTGATGAAAAATCCATTCGGGATGTAACGTTTTGCCTTCGTTACGAAGTGTATCAGCAAACGCTTTTTCACGTTCCATGGAATTTACACTTGTTTTTCTTGCTAAACAAATCCCGATTTTTTCATGGCCTTTATTGAGTAAATAGGCGGTGCCGAGACGGAAGCCTTCATAATGATCTACGTAGACAGATGAAATGAGGGGGTGTTTCATTTTTTCGCATGAAATAATAGGAGCAAATTTTGCGAAAGGTTCAATTTGTTCCCATGAACTCGTTCGAGAGCAAATAATCATCCCGTCGAATTGTTTCATTTTCATCATTTCAAGAACACGAATTTCTTCGATACTATCGTAATTCGTTTGACATAAATTAATGTGATATCCAGCTGCTAACGCTTCGTTGCCGATTCCTTCAATAATGGTACTAAAGTATGGAAGGTTAATGAAAGGGAGCATAACACCGATCGTATATGTTTTTCCCTTTATTAAATGAATAGCATTTATATTTTTGGCATAGTTCAATTCTTCAACAGCATCGAGAACCCGCTTACGCTTTTCTTCTTTTACGTAAGGGTGATTATTAAGGACGCGAGAAACAGTTGATATGGATACACCAGCGGTTTTTGCAATTTGTTTTATATTGGCCATATGTATCACCTCTTGCCCTTATTATAAAGGGAAAATAATAAGAATGAAAAAATCTTGACCTGAAAAGCTTTTCACAAACTATGGTATGAATAAGGCTTCTTTTTATTCGCGTAACCTTTTCACTTGGGCGTAAGAATGATAGAGGTCTTTTTGTTTGCAAAATAGTTTTGTCAAAATGTGTGAGAATAACGTGGAAAGTTTTCAAAGGTGGAGCTTGGTGGCGAAGCGAATATGAAGAGCATATAAACGCTTCGTTCGTTAAGAGGGCGGTATGAAAGGGCGGAAACAAATTGAAAAAAAGGATCATTTGTTTCGTGTTTTCTAGTTTCGTACTAAGTTCATGTTCGTTTCAGCAAACGATACAAGAAGAAAAACAATTTGTAGGAACAACAGGAGGAACTATAGATCGTGTTACGGATCCAATTCCGCTGAAGGAGCTTCCAAAATATTTTCCAGTGAAATTTAAAGTGCCAGCGTTTTTACCGTATGACATTACGAGTGATGTGAAGGGGGAAGTCAGAAAGATTGGAAAAAAGAAGGCTGTTGTCATGATTAAATATAAACAGCAGGAGTCAGGTAGAAATGAATATATTGAGTTAAATGTTGCGAACTTTCCTTATAGTTTTCCAGATCTCGTGGAAGAGAAGCGATTTCAAGAACAAATGAAATTGCATAATGGAGCATTCGCTTATTTTAAAAATAAGGATGACTCCGAGCGAGGAGATGAATTTGCTGCACTTATATGGAAAGAGAAAGGACTTGAATATCAGCTGCTGTATCGTAATGCACAAGAAAATGATAAAGATGTGATTAAGAAAAATTTAGTATACATTGCAAATAATATGGAATGAAAAAACTAGCTGAAACATTCAGCTAGTTTTTGTATGTTATTATTTCTTTTTAATTTTCCCAGTCCACGTTTTGAATCCACCTTGTAATTGGTAGAAATCTTTGTAGCCTTGTTTCTTTAAGTATTGAGCCGCACGACCAGTACGGAATCCGCTTTGACAGTATAAGTAAACTGGTTGATCTTTACGAAGTTCTTTATGACGAAGGCGAATTTGTGATAACGGAATGTTACGTGCGCCTAAAATATGCCCTGCAGTATATTCGTCTGCTTCGCGAATATCGATAAGCTGTGCTTTACGGTAGCCAGCGCGAAACTCTTCTTCTGAAAGTGTTGTAATTAATTTTTTCTGATAGAAATACATCCATACAGTGTAACCGATGAACGCTACGATTACGGCTAATAAAATAATCCAAGTTGTTGACACGATTCTATCGCTCCCTTTTTTCTTATCCTACTTTCAATATTATAATGCCCGTATGTATTTATGCAACAGATTCATTTGTATATAAGAAGAAATTTCGTATTCTTTCACAAATTTTGTCGAATTTGGTAGACTAGAGAATGTGAAAAATAATTGGTTATATGAGGTGCAGGATGGGAAAAGAAAAATGGTGTTATATTAACTCTGGTCAATGTTCACCGGCATTTAATATGGCGTTAGATGAATGTTTATTAAATTGGCAAAGTGAAAAGAAAATGCCACCAACCATTCGTTTTTACGAATGGGAAGTACCAACATTAACAGTCGGGTATTTCCAGCGTGTTGAAAAAGATATTAATATGGATGTAGTTAACGAAAAGAAATATGGATTCGTTCGTCGTCAAACAGGCGGTAGGGGTGTACTACATGATAAAGAATTAACGTACAGTGTTATTGTGTCTGAAGATCATCCGAATATGCCAAAAACAGTTACAGAAGCGTATCGTGTTATTTCGCAAGGTTTACTAGATGGTTTTAAAGCATTAGGGCTAGAAGCGTATTATGCAGTTCCCAAAACAGAAGCAGATCGTGAAAATTTAAAAAATCCACGCTCAGGCGTATGTTTTGATGCGCCGTCTTGGTATGAAATTGTAGTAGAAGGAAGAAAAATCGCAGGTAGTGCGCAAACACGTCAAAAAGGTGTTATTTTACAGCACGGGTCGATTCCGTTAGAAATAGATTTAGATGAGTTATATGATCTGTTTTTATTCCCGAATGAACGTGTAAAAGAACGTATGAAGAGTATGTTCTCTTCTAAAGCGGTAGCAATTAATGAATTAACAGACCGTACGTTTACAATCGAGCAGTTAATTAAAGCGTTTGAGGTTGGGTTTGAAAAAGGATTAGATGTAGAGCTTGTTCCGTATGAATTAACAGAAGAACAATTACATGAAGTGCAAACATTAGCAAAAGAAAAGTATGAAAGTAAAGAATGGAATTATAAAAAATAAGAGGTGGCAATTGCCGCCTCTTATTTTTTTATAGTAAATTAAGTACTTTTTCTACTTTGATTCCTTTATCTTGTAAAGAACGAAGGCGATTGACAACGTCCATAATTTCTTTGTCAAATGTAACGCTAATACCTTGGCTTTGTAGTTCTTCTTTTAAGCTTTCAATAGAATCATCTATGTCGATGCCAAGCTCGTAATCTTGACAAACTTCAATTGTCTTTTTCACGAGTTTCACATAATTTTCTTGTAGTTTTGAATTTGTTTCAGTCAAAGCAGGTTGCTTCGGTTTTGCAGGCGCGACCGGTGCTGTCTCTTGCTTTGTAACTGGAGTTGGTACTTCTCGTTTCACAGGTGCTGGAGTAGATAATTCTACAGCTGCTTCTACACTTACTGGCTTCGGTGTCGGTGCCGGAGTAGGCTTAGGTGCTGTAGCAGGTGTTTCCACACGTGTAACAGGCTTTGGAGCAGGTGCAACTGCTTTTGGAGCTTCTACAACTACTTCTTTTTTCGGAGTAGTTTCTACAACTGTTTCTTCTTGTTCAGCAGCCTCTTTATTTTCTTTACTCCACATAACGCGTTCTATTTCTAGAGAAACATTATTTTTGTTCATCGCTGTTAATGTAACTTTACCAACTTCAGCGTTTCCAGTGAAATCAACAATTTTATAAATAACACTCTTGTTCCAATCCACGTTTCCGCTCAAAAATAATTCTTCGTTACATTTCGGCGTTAAGCCCTCGATTTTAATTTCTGCGTTTACACCGTTTTCACTATATACCATAATTAGCGAAGCATTTACATCTTCGTCTGCTAACATTAGTTCACGTACCATTTTGCCGGTGCGTACTTGCGTTTTCTTCTTAACTGACATCTAATTTCTCCTCTCAAAAATTCAGTAATAATAAAAAAATCGTATAACGAAAAATAATTGCTCACGAAGATTTATGATACCGATAATAAAAGCATCACGTCAACAATTAACTTTAATTATTTTGCATTTTTCTTATTTTCTTTATGAAATTTTTCAATTTGTAAAATTAGACAGAAGAAAAACAGCCTTTTGAAGGGCTGTTAAAAATTAGATTTTTTATATAGGAATTTATATAAAGCATAAAATAGGATAGCGATTAAAGCGTTTTGCCAAAAGGTTAGATGATAAATGAGATAAGGTTGTTTTTTAAAATAAATATTTAAGAATATAGCGGAACAAAATGGGATAGCAAATGCGAATCCAAATAGAATTCTTCTTTTCCAATTCATTTTCTGATCAAAGGAGTACCGCTTTAATAAATATAAAATGAATAGTATACCTAGTATAATTATTGAAACAGACAAAGTAGTTCCAAGGATACTAAAAGGTGGACTTATTATTTCGGTATTCTTTTCAAAAAAGAAAATGAAAAGAGAAGCAATGGTGTCTATTCCAAACTGTATAGCCAGAAGTAAGCAAATAACAAAGCCAATTAAAGAAGTTTTTTCTAACATTGTTTGAACCGGCAAAGACGATATGAGTTCATCACAATAAGATTGTAAGTCATCACCAAAAATGTCATAAGCATTTTTATTTTCTGCTTGTGCTTCAATGAGATGGTCTAATATTTCTAGTAATAGTTCTTCTACTTGTTGCTCTGGCACATTAGATAAACGAAGATAAACTAGCATATCGCTATAAGCAACTTCATTTTCAGGTGTTAGAAGTTCGCGTTGTTTGTTGTTCAATTTAATCATGTCTTGTGCATTCATCCTCATCACTCCCCCTGTAATAAATTGTTCACCGTTGTTGAAACCATTCCCCAGCTTTGTTTAAACTCTTCAAGCTGCTCTAATCCTTTATGGGTTACGTGATAATATTTACGTTTTGGACCAAGTGAGGAGGCTTTTAATGTTCCTTCAATCAATTTTTCTTTTTGCATACGTAACAATAACGGATATATGCTTCCTTCGCTTACGAATGTAAATCCGTGTTTATATAATTTTGCACTCAGTTCATATCCGTACACTTCTTCTTGTGAAATAATGTATAGGATGCAACCTTCTAGTACACCTTTTAACATTTGGCTGTGCATGATTTCACCACCTTTTACTCAGGTAACTTGCTGTGCAAGGTAGCTGTTATCCAAATTATAACATTCAGTAACTTGCAACGCAAGTTACTGAGGTGGAAAACTTTAATGCGTTTTAATTTTTCTACGTTCCCCATACTAACGAGAGGAGGGAAGTATATGAAACCGTTTATGCCAAAACTTGTTTACTTTGAACCAAAGGCACTCGAATATCCACTTGGAAAAGAGCTGTATGAGAAGTTTACAAAGATGGGATTAGAAATTCGTGAAACGACATCTCATAATCAAATAAGAAATTTGCCAGGTGAAAATGATTTGCAAAAGTATCGCAATGCAAAGGCAACGCTTGTCGTTGGGGTGAGGAAGACATTAAAGTTTGATACGTCAAAGCCATCAGCTGAATATGCAATTCCGCTTGCAACAGGATGTATGGGACATTGTCATTATTGCTATTTGCAAACGACACTTGGGAGTAAGCCTTACGTTCGCGTGTATGTGAATCTTGATGAAATATTTGAGAAGGCACAGCAATATATGGATGAAAGAGCACCTGAAATAACAAGATTTGAAGCGGCTTGTACATCGGATATCGTTGGAATCGATCATTTAACACATGCATTAAAGCGAGCGATAGAGTTTATTGGAGAAAGTGAATACGGGCGTTTACGTTTCGTTACGAAATATTCGCACGTTGATCATTTGTTAGATGCAAAACATAACGGGAAAACTCGTTTTAGGTTTAGTATTAATTCACGATATGTGATTAAAAATTTTGAGCCGGGGACGTCACCGTTTGAAGAGCGAATTGAAGCAGCTCGTAAAGTAGCAGGCGCGGGTTATCCACTTGGCTTTATAGTTGCGCCACTTTATATGCATGATGGATGGGAAGAAGGATACCGAGAACTATTTGAGCGACTGTACAATGCACTAAAGGATTTGTCCATACCGAATTTAACATTTGAATTAATTCAACATCGCTTTACAAAGCCAGCCAAAAAGGTTATTCAAGAGCGTTATCCGAGTACGAAGCTTGAGATGGATGAAGAGAAACGAAAATATAAATGGGGACGATACGGCATTGGGAAATACGTATATAAAAAAGATGACGCAGCAGTATTAGAAGAAACAATAAGAGGTTATATATATGAGTTTTTTCCTGATGCAGAAATACAATACTTTACTTAAGAGGAGTCTGTATACAAATACAGATTCTTTTTTGTTTTATATATTTAGGCTTGTTTTCAGCTTGTCACGTTATTCTTTCTGGTGTATCATTTTATTGATTGCTTCGTACGGAATGAGCAAAATGAAATTGGATGGAGGAAACCGATGCCTACCCCTAGTATGGAAGATTATATTGAACAAATTTATTTGTTGATTGATGAAAAGGGTTATGCCCGCGTATCTGATATTGCTGAAGCGCTTAGTGTACATCCATCCTCTGTAACAAAAATGGTGCAAAAATTAGACAAAGATGAATATCTAATTTATGAAAAATATAGAGGGCTTGTATTAACATCAAAAGGTAAAAAAATCGGAGAACGTCTCGTATATCGTCATGAATTGTTAGAGCAATTTATGCGTATTATCGGTGTGGATGAAAGTAAGATTTACAATGATGTAGAAGGAATTGAACATCATTTAAGTTGGGAAGCAATTGACCGCATTGGTGATTTAGTGCAATACTTTGAACAAGATGAGGTTCGGGTGGAAACCCTTCGTGGTGTTCAAAAGGCAAATGAAGAGAAAAGCAATTAAGGGGAACGTATGTCGTTTCCTTTTTTATTTCAATCGAAAAGGATGGGAGAATTATGAAAGCAATTATTTTTGATTTTGATGGATTAATTGTGGACACAGAAACAATATGGTTTCACTCTTTCAGAGACGCCGTTCGTGAGTATGGTGGAGATTTACCTTTAGAGGAATTTGCAAAATGTATTGGGACGACAGATGATGTACTGTATGCATATTTAAATGAGCAATTAAAAGAGAAGTTTAACAAGCATGCATTAAAAGAAAAAGTGAAAACTTTACATAAAGAGAAAATGAAAATACCAGAATCTCGCGACGGGGTAAAAGAATACTTAGAAGAAGCGAAAGAAATGGGATTAAAAATCGCGTTAGCTTCTAGTTCATCTAGAGAATGGGTGATTCCTTTTTTGGAAGAGCTACACATTCGAGATTATTTTGAAGTTATTAAAACGAGAGAAGATGTTGAAAAGGTAAAACCGGACCCAGCACTTTATCGAGTTGCGATAGAAGATTTAGGGATTGATCCATCTGAGGCTGTTGTATTTGAAGACTCGTTAAACGGATTGCAAGCAGCGATTGCAGCCGGATTAAAATGCGTTGTTGTACCTAATGATGTGACACGGAATTTACCCTTTGAAAATCATCACCTTCGAATTGAAAGTATGAAAGATAAAAGTCTGAAAGAAGTACTGCAAAATATAAAGAAAGACCGTATTTCCTAAAAGGAAGCACGGTCTTTCTTTTTGTTTTTTTTACCTTCAATGACAGTTAAATGGGATTGTTTTCTTTTACGCTTCAAAGTGGAAGGAGTGCCTTTTTTCCCTTTGTCATTAGAAGCGTTTGATTTAAAGAAAGAATTGCTTAGGGGTGCTACATTTTGTTTCCCATGTTTGCGGTTCGATTGTTTTGCAGCACGCTTATAAGAGCTTTGCGAATTTGCAGAACCGCTAGAGTTTGTAAACATTTTGTAGAGTAGATAAAAGATACCAACGACAGCCAACATGATACCAATATTTCTTAACACTCCCATTGGATCTGTAATGACAGATGAAACAAGGCCGAATATTGCTAATCCGATAATAAGCACAAATATAGCGAAAGTAAACGAACGACCGTTCATAAGGAACACCTCCTAAAAACATATATTAAAATTAGTATATTAACGATGAGGAAAGGAGTTGAACACCATTTTTAAATAATTATTGTTTGTTTTCTAAACGTAATAATTCTTCAAACGATGCAATAGCTACTTCCACTTGATCATCTGTTGGTTCTTTCGTTGTTAATAGTTGTAGCCATAATCCGGGATATCCAAGTATGCGTAATACTGGAATATCGCGTAATCGATTCGTAAATTGTAACACTTCAAAAGAAATGCCAAGAACGACAGGAATTAATAAAATTCGGTTTACGACTCTGGCCCACAGTGGATCTGTAGGGACAAGGAAATAAACAAACATTCCGATAATGACTGTAAATATAATAAAGCTACTGCCACAGCGATAATGAAGGCGAGTTTGTTTTTGTACATTTTCTACAGTCAGTGAAAGATTATTCTCATAAGCATTAATTACTTTATGCTCCGCACCGTGGTACTGAAAGACCCGCTTAATAAGTGGGGTTAAAGAAATAAAGTATATATAGCTCAATAATAGCATGAGCTTAATGACACTTTCGACAAAGATTTGCCCTGTATGAGATGGGAAAATCGGTCTCGTTAATTCAGCTAGTAGTGCAGGGACTGCTGTGAAAATGACTTTACCAAATATGAAAGATAAAACGCCAACTGCTGCAACTCCTAATACCATCGTTAACTTCGATTGTTCTTCTTTTTTATTTGCAATTTGTTCGTCGTCTTCTGGGTGGACATCAAATCGTTCTGAAGCAAAGTTCAAATGTTTTGCGCCGTTCGCACTTGCATCCACAATAGCGGCAATCCCTCGTAAAAATGGAATTTTTTTTAGGATAGATAATACTTTATTACGAACGCGTGGTAATCGATAAAATTCAATCGATTTATCTTTACGACGAACCGCTGTAACAGTATATTCTCTACCGCCAAACATAACTCCTTCTATGACTGCTTGCCCGCCATATATTTGTTTTGACTCTTCTGCCATGTTAACACCAACCTGTATTTGTTTCTCTCTTATGTAGAAAAAGAGGCAATTGTCATACTGGGTTCTGTCGTTTTGAAATAAGACAATCACCGAGTTTCCTTTATTTTATCGACAAATACAAGTATATGACAAGGAAAAATGTTACGAGAGTCGGACATTTCTTATTCTTTTTATAGACAAATTTCGCAGTATTTAAACATGGTTCAAAATAGTTTCGGACATACTATTAAGCGGAGGTGTCGATGTGAGTCAAGAACAATTAGGAACAAGGAATTTTGTACAAATTGGTTTATTTGGTGGACTCTTTTGGGGAGGGATATGGTATTTCCTTCATATATTTTCATTTACGGAAGCGGGACCGAACTATTTACTTTTACCGTTTGCCTTTGGAAGTTGGAAAGAAGGGGTATGGGGCAATGTGTCAGGAATTGTTTGTATGGGACTACTTTCGATTTTAATTGCCTTCTTGTATAAAGCGTTTTTGGCAAAATTTGAAGGGATTCTTCCAGGGATGATTTATGGTCTATTTTGGTGGGCGTTATTATTTTTGGGAATGGGGTTGATAGCGCCTGCTATTAAAAGCGCACTCCATTTACCGAAAGAAACAATTGTGACGACGATATGCATTTTTATATTGTATGGTGTGTTTATAGCATACTCTGTTGCTTACGCAGTAAATACTAATCAGGCCGAGCGAGAAGGGGGAGAGAAGACAAACTATTCAAATAAGTAACTCCTATGTTAAAATGTTGTATAGACATTTAATATTAAGGAGTTTTAAGCATATGAAAAAGGTACTCCTCGTAAACGGTCCTAACCTAAATCGCCTCGGTGTCAGGGAGGTAAATGTATATGGAAAGGGCACGCTAGCGACACTTGAAGCAGATATGAAGCAAGAAGCAGAAATAATGGGAGTGGGGTTAGAATGTTTCCAATCGAATCATGAAGGTGCGATTATCGATCGTATTCATGAGGCGGAAGATATATATGAAGGGATCATTTTAAATCCGGGAGCATTTACGCATTATAGCTATGCGATTCGAGATGCAATTGCGAGCATTTCGATTCCTGTTATTGAGGTACATATTTCTAACATTCACCAGCGTGAGTCGTTCCGTCATGAATCTGTGACGGCAGCTGTTTGTGCGGGACAAATTGTTGGATTTGGTTTTTATGGCTATAAGTTAGCGTTATTTGCATTAATGGAGAAATTGAGGGAGGCATAAAGTAATGGAGAAAATCGAAAGATTAAGAAGTGCATTTGATGAGGCTGGTATTGACGGTATTTTGTTAACAAATGAACATAGTCGTAGATATATGGCTAACTTCACAGGAACAGCTGGTGTTGTACTGATTTCGAAAAAACGTGCTCAATTTATTACAGATTTCCGTTATGTAGAGCAGGCTACTAAACAAGCGGTTGGATACGAGATTGTACAGCATGCAGGACTAATCATTGATGAAGTTGCAAAGCAAGTGAAAGAACTAGGAATTCAAAAGCTTGGCTTTGAGCAAGATACCCTTACATATAGTTCTTATTCAGCGCATAAAGAAGCAATCGATGCTGAATTTATCCCAACTTCTGGGCTTGTAGAAAAGTTACGCTTGATAAAGACTGATTCAGAGATTAAGATATTAAAGGAAGCTGCACAGATTGCAGATGCTGCCTTTGAACATATTCTATCATTCATTCGCCCGGGAGTATCTGAAATTGAAGTGTCAAATGAACTTGAATTTTTCATGAGAAAACAAGGAGCAACATCTTCTTCGTTTGATATTATCGTTGCTTCAGGTCTTCGTTCGGCATTACCGCACGGCGTGGCATCTGAAAAAGTGATAGAAACAGGAGATTTCGTTACATTAGACTTCGGCGCTTATTACAAAGGATATTGCTCTGATATTACTCGTACGATAGCAGTTGGTGAACCATCTGATAAATTGAAAGAAATTTATAATATCGTTTTAGAAGCACAACTACGTGGTGTGAACGGTATTAAAGCTGGTTTAACAGGCCGTGAAGCGGATGCGCTAACGCGCGATTACATAACGGAAAAAGGATATGGCGAATACTTCGGACACTCTACTGGTCATGGAATCGGTCTTGAAATCCATGAAGCACCAGGTTTAGCGTTCCGTTCTGATACAGTACTTGAACCAGGTATGGCTGTAACAGTAGAACCAGGTATTTATATTCCAGGTATTGGCGGCGTACGTATTGAAGATGATATCATTGTAACAAGTGAAGGTAATGAAGTAATTACGAAATCACCAAAAGAACTTATTATTTTGTAATACACAGGAGGATTTTTTTACATGATTTCAGTAAACGATTTTCGTACAGGTTTAACAATTTCAGTGGATAATAGCCTTTGGCAAGTACTTGATTTCCAACACGTAAAGCCAGGTAAAGGTGCTGCATTCGTTCGTTCTAAACTACGTAACCTTCGCACAGGTTCTGTTCAAGAGAAAACATTCCGTGCAGGTGAGAAAGTAGAAAAAGCACACATCGAAAACCGTCGTATGCAATACTTATATGCAAGCGGTGAGGCTCATGTATTTATGGATAACGGAACTTATGAGCAAATCGAACTTGGTGAAAACCAAATCGAGCGCGAGCTTAAATTCCTAAAAGAAAACATGGAAGTATCTATTATGACTTACCAAGGCGAAGTACTTGGTGTTGAACTTCCAAACACAGTTGAATTACAAGTTACAGAAACAGAGCCAGGTATTAAAGGTGATACTGCTTCTAACGTAACAAAACCAGCTACATTAGAAACTGGTCTTGTTGTACAAGTACCAATCTTCATTAACGAAGGCGAAATGCTTATCATCAACACTGGTGAAGGTAAATACGTTTCTCGTGCATAGTAGAAAAGCACTCGTGATTATCACGAGTGCTTTTTTTATAGGAAATAGGGTAGATAATAAATAGTGGTTATTATAAAGCTGAAAGCTGTAAGACTAGCAGCACCTGTTGTGTAAGGACTCCATGTCATTTGAAAAGGTTTTACCGTACCTGTTTTATATATAGTGTGATCAATGTTGGCGTTTCGGTTTATATTTAAAGCAATGAGCCAAATTGCACCGAATATCGCTAAACTACCAAGGAAAAAGGCCTCCATAAATGACCAACCGACCAATAATGAAAAAAGATAAATAAGAGCTAATTCTACTACGACAGTTAAACTAATTTTTAATATCTTCATATTTTCCCTCCTCCTTTTCAATGAATATACCATAAAATACCATCTGGATTAAGGATATTCAAATTATTTAAGGGTGATAGAGAAAAATTATGTTTTTAATTCTGAAATAGACAACCTCTGCATATGGTTGTACAAATATATTCTTTTTTAGCATACGCACTAGTAACCGTTATGGGAGAAGGTGGGAGAATGAAACAGTGGCTAGCGGCAATGGAAACATCTGTGCTTGTAATGGGGCTGCTTCGGTTGTTTTCAGGTAGCGCGGAAATATTCGCCGCTTTGCTTATGCTCTATGTGAATGATGCGAAGAAGGCATTGTTTATAAATGGTATGTTGGCGTTTGTTGGACCGACCGTATTAATTTTAACAATGACAATAGGCATAGCGAGTGTGGCAAGTGAGATTTCTTTCTTAAAACTCTTTTTTCTAGCGCTTGGAATTGGCTGCATTTTTATCGCGTTGTTGAAATAAGTAAGTCGAGTATAGTGGGGCGAAGCTGATGAAAGAAGTATTAGAAGTTTTACCGAAAACGATGAAGCGGTTAGTGGAAAGTTGTAAGCAGTACGATGCTCTAGAGGAAATCCGTGTTCGAATTGGAAGACCGCTAGAGTGTATTGCTCATGGTGAAGTATTTTTTTATGACTATGTTGTTACAGCAGAGGATGCTATTTACTTATTGAATAAGTTAAGTCAATTCTCAATTTATACGATGGAAGAAGAATTAAAGCGTGGGTATGTAACACTTCGAGGTGGGCATAGAATCGGCTTAGCAGGAAAAGTCATTACAGAAAAAAGCGCAGTGAAAATGATTCGAGATGTTTCTTCCTTTAATATTCGTATTGCTCGTCAAAAAATTGGAATTGCTGAACCACTTTTGCCGTATTTGTATGAATCACGATGGTTAAATACGATGGTAATTGGCCCGCCGCAAACGGGGAAAACAACACTTTTAAGAGATGTAGCACGTTGCATGAGTCAAGGTGTAAGTGCTTCGGAAATTCCTTCTTGTAAAGTGGGGATTGTTGATGAACGGTCAGAAATTGCTGGCTGTGTGAAGGGCATCCCGCAATATGACTTTGGCGCACGAGTAGATGTGTTAGATGCATGTCCAAAAGCTGAAGGAATGATGATGATGATCCGTTCTATGAGTCCAGATATTTTGATTGTAGATGAAATCGGACGTAAAGAAGATAGTGAAGCGATTATGGAAGCGGTGCATGCAGGGGTGCAGCTTTTTATAAGTGCACATGGATTTTCTTATGACGATGTTGTGAAACGCCCATCACTAAAGGCGGTGCTGGAGCTCGGTATATTTGATAGGTTTGTGGAACTATCAAAAGCAAGAGGGCCAGGAACAGTTATGCAAGTGAAAGATAAATATGGAAAACCGGTATTACCTCATAGAAAGGCTGAGGGCGTATGGTGAAAATATTTGGTGCAGTGTTAATCGTTGCGGTCAGCACCTTTTTCGGGTTTTCATACGCTAAAAGATACAGTGAGAGACCAAGGCAACTTAGATTATTAAAAGCGGCACTGCAATCATTAGAGGCAGAAATTATGTATGGGCATACACCATTGTCTGAAGCCGCTGAGCGATTAGTGAAACAAATGCCGAAGCCGTTAAATTGGATATTTCAAAGTTTCGCTAGAAGGCTAGAAAGCGGAGACCAAACAGTAAGAGAAGCTTGGATAGATAGTTTGAAAGAAAATTGGAAGCTAACAGCATTTCAACAAACTGAGTATGAGATTTTGCAACAATTTGGTGAAACGCTCGGACAACATGATCGTGAGTCACAGCAAAAACATATTCGCTTATGTATTACACATTTAGAAAGAGAAGAAGAAGAAGCGAAAGCTTTACAACTACAATATGAAAAAATGATTAAGAGCTTGGGGGTACTAGCGGGGCTACTTATCGTAATTTTACTGCTATAGGAGGGAGAAAGGCGATGTCCATTGATGTTGGATTAATATTTCAAATCGCCGGAATCGGCATAGTTTTAGCTTTCATTCATACCGTGCTAAAAGAATTAAAGCGAGAGGATATTGCGAATTGGGTTATCCTCGTCGGTTTTGTCGTTATTTTATTTCACGTTGCATTTTTAATTAATACGTTATTCGACAAGATTAAAAGTGTCTTTCTCTTCCAGTAAAAGGGGGCGGTTCGAATCGAAATTATACAAATTGTCGGATTAGGCCTCGTTGCTACGTTTTTAGCAGCTGTATTGAATCAGCATAAATCTAGTATTACGTCACTATTTATTGTGTTCGTAGGTAGCGTGATGTTTCTTATTTTAATTGATCAAATTCACGCTATTTTACAAATGATTGAGAGAGTAGCGAGTGAAGCGAAAGTTAGCAACGTATATGTAGAAACTTTGCTAAAAATTATTGGAATTGCTTATATTGCTGAGTTTGGAGCACAAATTACAAAGGATGCCGGACAAGGTGCAATTGCTTCGAAAATTGAATTAGCTGGAAAGATTTTAATTCTCGTTATGGCGATTCCTATTTTGACGGTAGTAATTGAAACTATTCTCGGATTTTTACCGACGGGATAAGGGGGAGTGAATGTTGAGGGGCTTTGGAGCTAAGCTGCTATTTGCTTGCTTCCTTTTCTTTTCTTTACCGGTTGTTGTACAAGCTTCTCCTGTAGAAACAAACGTCGTTGATCAACAATTGGATAAGCTCGGAATTGAAGATGTGAAGCAATTTTGGGACGGGCTTGTTACAAAATATGGAGGTTACTTACCAGAGAGTCAAAAAGGTAGCTTTATGGAGTTTGTAAAGGGAGAAAAAGAAATTTCTATAAAAGAGTGGATGCTAGGTTTATTAAAGTATTTATTTCACGAACTTGTTGCAAATGGGAAGCTACTTGGAACGCTTATTATGCTCACAATTTTTAGTGCATTGTTGCAATCACTGCAATCTTCCTTTTCAAAAAGTAGTGTAAGTAAAATTGCCGATGCAGTTGTATATATGGTACTGATTATTTTCGCTTTAAATAGCTTTTATGTCGTCATGACATATGCAAGAGAAACGATACAAACAATGGTAGATTTCATATTAGCGTTATTGCCTATCTTGCTTGCACTCATAGCGACAGGCGGTGGTGTTGTATCTGTATCGTTTTTTCATCCGATTATCATCTTCTTAATGAATACGAGTGGGCTTTTGATGAATTATATCGTTCTACCACTTTTATTACTTGCAACGATATTAAGTATTGTAAGTACGATGAGCGATCAATATAAAGTTACGAAATTGTCCAAGCTTTTGCAAAACGTTAGCGTCGGGATTATCGGTATCTTTTTAACGATTTTTTTAGGCGTATTATCTGTACAAGGAACAGCGACAGCTGTTGCTGATGGAATCGCTGTAAAAACAGCTAAATTTGTAACAGGTAACTTTATTCCAGTAGTAGGAAGGATGTTTACAGAGGCAGCGGATACTGTCATTAGTGCGTCGGGATTATTAAAAAACACAGTCGGAATTATTGGGCTCGTCATTCTATGCTTAATTGTCGCTTTTCCAGCGATTCAAATTTTTTGTATCGCATTTATTTATAAGTTCGCAGCAGCAGTATTGCAACCAGTTGGTGGTGGAGCAATTATTCAATGTTTAGATATCATTGGACGGAGCATCATTTATGTATTTGCTTGCTTAGCTATCGTATCGTTTATGTTTTTTTTAAGTATCACAATTATTATTGCTGCGGGGAACATTACACTTATGATGCGGTAGGAGGTGAAGGGTATGCAATTTGTTACAGAGTGGATTCGAAATATTATCGTTTTTTTACTCTTAGCGACAATGCTTCATCTGATTCTTCCAAATTCTAATTTGCAGAAGTACGTTAAATTCGTTGTAAGTCTATTATTAGTTGTTTTAATTTTAACGCCTCTATTTAAACTATTACAAACAGATGTAAATGAAGTAATCGCAAATTTTAATGAAGAGAAGTACGTAGCAGAAGGATCTGTAAAAAATTCAATAGATTCGAAGAAAAAAGAAATACAAGCTCTAACACGTGCATATAGTTTAGAAGAGATGGCTACCAAAATGAAAAAAGAAGTAGGAAAAGAGTTTGAGAAACAGTATGGTATGTCAGTCTCTGAAATACAAATAGTCGCAGCGGAAAGCACAGCGGAAGTAAAGTCAGCGAAAGATATTCAATCTGTTGTTGTGACGTTGAAAGAAAAAGAACGTAGTAAAAATGATGCAATCGAAACAGTAAAACCAGTGGAAATTAATGCGAAAGAACCGCCGAAAAAAGTAGAGGAAACGAATGTAGAAATGAAAGATTTCTTTTCGAGCAGGTGGCAACTAGAGAATAAACAAATCCAAGTTCAAATGGAAGGGAGGACAGGTAGAGTAAATGGACAATAAAGATAAAAATTCGAAGTTCTCATTTTTTCGAAACTTATTGAATGGGGATGAAAAAGAGAGTCATGAGAAAGGGAAAAAGGTAACACCTAAGTTTTTACTTGTCCTACTCATACTTGGAATTTTGCTTATGTTTTCTAGTAGTTTATTTTCAAGTAAAAAACAAGAAGTGCCTGTATTTAAAGAACAAAAAACGCAAAATCAAGAAAAAGACGTACCAACTTTTGGACAAAAAAATAATGATAATATGTCAAATGTAGAAAAATATGAAAAAGCGTATGAACAAGAATTAAAAGCAGCCTTAGAAGAAATAGCAGGAGTAAAAGATGTAACGATTAATGTGAATTTAGATTCATCAGAGGAAAAAATATTAGAAAAAAATACAGTGAAACGTTCACAAACAACAGGTGAAACAGATAAAACAGGCGGCAAAAGGGAAGTAGAAGACGAGTCTCTTGATGAGAAGACAGTCATTATACGTGAAGGGGATAAAGAAACTCCCGTTGTTTTACGAACAGAGAAACCGAAAGTACGAGGTGTCCTTGTCGTAGCAAAAGGAGTGGATAATATACAAGTTAAAGCGATGGTAAAAGAAGCTGTCATACGGCTGCTAGATGTACCAGCCCATCGCGTTTCAGTATCACCGAAAAATTGATAGGGAGGAAATAAAGTGTTAAAAAAACAAACGGTTTGGTTATTAACGATGTTAAGTTTAGTTGTTGTACTATCTGTTTATTACGTAACAACTCCTGACAAGATGAATACAGCATCGCCGACAACAGGTGAAAAGATTGGACAAGAAAAACAAGGTACTGATAAAGCTGTAACAAATGAAGCACCTAAAGAAACGCCGAAAAAAGAGAATGCAAACAAGGAAACATCAAATAAAGAAACGGACAAAAAAGAGAGTGGAAACAAGGAAACATCAAACAAGGAAACATCAAACAAAGAAACAAGCAAAAAAGAAGCAAATGTAACAGTTCAATCAAGTGATGAAAATTTCACAGCGTTACGTATGCAAATGGAAGATCAGCGAAGTGAACAAAAAGCAAGATTACAAGAAGTGATGAATTCAGCAAAATCTTCAGCGACAGAAAAGAGTAAAGCGAAAGATAATTTTGATGCAATTACGACAATGGAAACGAAGCAAGAGCTACTTGAGACAGTAATTAAATCTCAAGGTGGATATAAAGATGCCCTTGTAAGAGCTGATGGAACTGATATTAAAGTAACTGTAAAAGCGGCAAAACATTCACAAAAAGAAGCGAATAAAATTATCCAACTTGTAAGAAGTGAAGGCGGATCAAAAGATGTAGGTGTGAAATTTGATCCACCAACAAAATAAAAACTAATAATCCGCGGGGAAACCTCCGCGGATTATTAGTTTTACGCATCAAATTGTTTGAAAATAGTTAGATAAAGCGAAACTTTAATCAGCCCTCATTAATCGGGCTTTTACGGGCAGCCCGCCCCAACCTAACTTCTTTACTTTCCCTGAATTTTGCCCGGCAAATAGAGGGATAAAAATAATAATAGAAAAAGCTATCATTTTCGATAGCTTTTTTTTGTTTCGTCTTTGTAGTTGTTTTTACTATGTTCAACTCGGAACGGTGAAATACGTTGTGAGTAAAAGATTAGCGGTTCATGGTAACGATGATTACTTTTTCCTGATTTGACGTGGATGAAAAGAACGAATGCCCAAACCATTACGGCAGGTAAGAAGAGAATGAGCCATATCATGTGTCCACACCTCGATACGATATATTTTCTACACTTTGAACATACTATTCTTATATGAAGGAATGATGAACGACGTGTAAACAAAAAAATAATATTTGGTAAAAATATGTTATTGACTATAGATAAGGTGAAGAGTAAAGCGGTAATAATATATTTGTTTTGTAGCATTTTGAAAAAGTAAGGAATGTTTTTTAGGAAGTGGTCTTGCCAATTTTGTGTGAAACTTGGTATTATTACTAGGTAATAAATTTTTATTGGAATAATATTTTTACAGGAGTTTCAATTTATTATAAAGAAATATAAATTGGAATGTTTAAAAAATTTATCGTAAGATGGAAATAGTAACTATTTCTATTAGTAAATGAAATATCTAATAGAGTACATCGTATTTTTACAGTCAATCTAGTTTTAGTGACGGGAATCTGTAAAAACGGGACAAACAAGAGTATGGGAGTGGATTTTACATGTTTAAAATTCAAGAAGTTCGTGAATTAATTAAATTAATTGATAGCTCTAATATTGATGAATTTGAATACAAAAAAGATGGTACGACAATCAAAATGAAAAAGCGTGGCAATGAAGTTGTTGCGGTGCAAGCACCTGTAGCAAAACAAGTGGCACAACCAGTAGCACCTGTTGAAGTTGAAACAACAGTAGCGGCAGCACAAGTGGAAGTACCAAAACAAGAAGAGAAACAAGCTGTTCAAAATGAGAACCTACATAAAATTACATCACCGATGGTAGGTACATTCTATTCTTCTTCTTCGCCTGACACACCTGCATATGTAAGTGTTGGCGATAGAGTATCGAAAGATTCTATCGTATGTATTGTTGAGGCTATGAAGTTATTTAACGAAATTGATGCTGATGTAGAGGGCGAAATTGTTGAGATTCTTGTTAATAACGGACAGCTTGTTGAGTATGGACAACCGCTATTTCTTGTAAAAGCGTAATAAGGGAGTCTTTGTGATGATAAAAAAAGTATTAATAGCCAATCGTGGGGAAATTGCTGTACGAATTATTCGTGCTTGTAAAGAAATGGATATTGAAACAGTCGCAATTTATTCAGAAGCAGATAAAGAGTCACTTCACGTACAAATTGCAGATGAGGCGTATTGTGTAGGGCCAACGATTTCGAAAGAAAGCTATTTAAATTTGACGAATATTATTAGCGTTGCGAAGTTAACAGGCTGCGATGCTATTCATCCGGGATACGGATTCTTAGCAGAGAATGCAGATTTCGCAGAGTTATGTCGTGAATGTAACTTGATTTTTATCGGTCCAAGTCCAGAAGCTATTTCAAAGATGGGCACAAAAGACGTTGCTCGTGATACAATGAAAAAAGCAGGGGTTCCGATTGTACCAGGTTCACAAGGGATTATTAAAAATACCGAAGAAGCGATCGAACTTGCTAATCAAATTGGATATCCAGTTATTATTAAAGCGACTGCAGGTGGCGGCGGAAAAGGGATTCGTGTTGCGCGCCATGAGGAAGAGCTTGTAAAGGGAATTCAAATTACACAGCAAGAAGCTAGTACCGCTTTTGGGAACCCTGGTGTATACTTAGAGAAGTACGTTGAAGATTTCCGCCATGTTGAGATTCAAATAATGGCAGATACACACGGAAATGCCATTCATTTAGGAGAGCGTGATTGTACAATTCAGCGCCGTTTGCAAAAACTACTGGAAGAAAGCCCATCACCTGCACTTGATGAAAATGTTCGCAAGCAAATGGGTGAGGCAGCAGTAAAAGCGGCGGTAGCGGTTGATTATACAGGTGCTGGTACGGTTGAGTTTATTTATGAATATAGAACGAAAAGCTTTTATTTCATGGAGATGAATACGAGAATTCAAGTTGAGCATCCAGTTACTGAAATGGTAACAGGGATGGACTTAATTAAAGAACAAATTCTTGTTGCTTCTGGAGAAAAGTTATCGTTACAGCAAGAAGAAGTACAATTTAATGGTTGGGCAATTGAATGCCGAATTAATGCGGAAAACCCTGCCAAAAAATTTATGCCATCTCCAGGTAAAGTAGAAATGTACTTGCCACCAGGCGGATTTGGTATTCGCGTCGATTCAGCTGTATATCCGGGATATTCAATCCCACCTTTCTATGATTCGATGGTTGCTAAATTAATTGTTCACGGAAAAACACGTGAAGAGGCAATTGCAAAAATGAAGCGTGCACTCAGTGAGTTTGTCGTTGAAGGCGTACATACAACAATCCCGTTCCATTTGCAATTGTTAGATCATCCTGATTTTGTAAAAGGTGAGTTTAATACGAAGTTTTTGGAAGAGCATGAACTTGTGACGCAGTGATACATTAAAGGAGGTTTTTTTCATGGCTGAACATATGTTAGATATGGGTCAAGATACAACTCTTGGTAAAGTAGAAATTGCACCAGAAGTAATTGAAGTAATCGCAGGTATTGCAGCTGCTGAGGTAGAAGGCGTAGCGGCAATGCGTGGTAATTTTGCTACAGATGTTGTTGAGAAGTTAGGTAAGAAAAATCATGGTAAAGGTGTAAAGGTTGAATTAGCAAACGAAGATATTATCGTTGACCTTTATGTTGTAATGTATTTTGGCGTAGCAATTCCAGTTGTTGCACAAAAGATTCAAGACAACATTCGCCAAGCGCTCTTTACAATGACAGGGCTTGAGCCAAAAGAAGTGAATGTTCACATCGTTGGCGTAACATTCGAAACACAAAAAACAGAAATCGAACCAGTGTAAGAATGAAGAAGATGCCTAGTAACATAGGCATCTTTTTTATCGTTTCATTTCTTCACAAATTAAAACCCTCTAATTATTATACTATTTCAAAAAAAAAGAAATTAAAAAGAAAATGTTTCGTTTTTCCAAAAAACGTACATTGTGATAAGATATGGAACCTGAAGTTAATCTTTTTATTATTTTTCAGCCTTGTAACCCGTGTGTGAAACGATAAATTGTGTTATTATCATTGTATTATAAGGTTGGAAAATCAATGAAAACTGTAAGAGTAAGTGAATTGACGGCTTATAAATTATAATAATATAACAAAGCATAAGGAAAGACTTGAAGCATAAAGGAGAGTTACAATGAAACGTAGGACGGCTAGAGAAAGAGCTATGCAAGCATTATATCAAATGGATATTACAGGTGAATTAGAACCGAAAGTAGCGGTGGAAAACACGCTAGATGAAGGTGAAGAAACAAATGAGTTTTTAGAATCACTTGTAGTAGGTTTTGTAGAAAATAAAGAAGTAATTGACGAAGCGATTCGTCAAAACTTAAAAAAATGGAAGCTTGAGCGTATTAGTATTGTTGATCGCAGTATTTTACGTTTAGCTGTGTATGAAATGAAATACATGGAAGAAATTCCACACAACGTAACAATTAACGAAGCAATTGAAATTGCTAAAACATTTGGGGATGAGGAATCTCGTCGTTTTATTAACGGCGTTTTATCTAATATAAAAGATACACTGTAATTTCTTTAAGGGGGAATCTTAAAATGGTAGCAGTAATCATCAAAGGAAATGAAGTTGCGGAGAAAAAACGAGCACAATTAACAGAAGAAGTTGTGAAGTTGAAAGAGCAAGGGATTGTACCAGGATTAGCAGTTATTTTAGTTGGAGAAGATCCAGCATCTCGTTCTTATGTAAAAGGGAAAGAAAAGGGCTGTGAACAAGTAGGAATCTATTCAGAGTTAATTGAACTTCCTGAAACAATTACGGAGGAGCGTTTGCTTGCTGAAATCGATCGCTTAAATGGCGATGACCGTATAAATGGCATATTAGTGCAATTACCTTTACCAAAACATATTGAGGAAAAAGCTATCATTGAAAGAATTTCACCAGAAAAAGATGTAGATGGATTCCACCCAATCAGCGTGGGACGTATGATGACGGGACAAGATACATTCCTTCCATGTACACCGCACGGTATTGTAGAATTAGTAAAAGAAACAAATCTTGATATCTCGGGAAAACATGTTGTAGTAATTGGAAGAAGTAACATTGTCGGCAAACCAGTAGGACAATTGTTCTTAAACGAAAATGCAACTGTCACATATTGTCATTCTAAGACGAAAAATATGAAAGAGTTAACGAAGCTAGCTGATATTTTAATCGTAGCTGTTGGACGACCTAAGATGATAACAGCTGACTATATGAAAGAAGGAGCGGTTGTAATTGACGTTGGTGTAAACCGTTTAGAAACAGGTAAACTTTGTGGTGATGTTGACTTTGACAACGTATTAGATGTTGCGGGTTACATCACACCTGTGCCAAAGGGTGTTGGTCCAATGACGATCACAATGCTTCTTCATAATACTGTTGAATCGGCTAAACGTGCAGGTGTCGTTTGTAAATAATTTGAGTCGGCTATGAGGAGAGAGAAATGGAGAAACAATATTTAACCGTTACAGCGTTAACACGCTATATAAAAACAAAAATAGAATATGATCCGCATTTACAGTCTGTTTGGTTAAAAGGTGAAATTTCCAACTTTAAAAATCATAGCCGTGGCCATATGTATTTTACATTGAAAGATGAAAACGCAAGAATCGCAGCGGTTATGTTTGCGGGTCATAATCGTAATATTAAATTCAGACCTGAAAATGGGATGAAGGTGCTTGTGAAAGGGAAAATCTCTGTTTACGAGGCGAGTGGTTCTTATCAAATTTATATCCAAGACATGCAGCCTGACGGAATCGGAAACCTACATTTAGCTTACGAACAATTAAAGGTTCGTCTAGAGGAAGAAGGATTGTTTTCCCGAGTTTATAAAAAAACAATCCCTCCTTATGCAAAAACAATAGGTGTGATTACGTCACCAACAGGGGCAGCGATTCGTGATATTATAACAACGATTAAACGTCGTTATCCAATTGGAAATGTTATTGTGTTTCCAGTACTTGTACAGGGGGAGTCAGCAGCTCCCTCGATTGTACAAGCAATTCGTACAGCTAATGAAATGGAAGAGATAGATGTTCTAATCGTTGGGCGTGGTGGAGGCTCGATTGAGGAATTATGGGCGTTTAATGAAGAAATGGTTGCAAGGGCCATTTTCAAGAGTGAAATCCCTATTATTTCAGCAGTAGGCCATGAAACGGACTTTACAATTGCGGATTTTGTTGCCGATTTAAGAGCACCAACACCAACTGCAGCGGCCGAGCTGGCAGCGCCTAATATTATTGAGTTACAAGAAAAGGTATTACAAAGAACTCTAAGATTGCAAAGGGCAATGAGAGAGTTAGTACATAAAAAAGAAGAAAAACTACAAGTATTGCAAAAATCTTATGCGTTCCGTTATCCAAGACAAGTATATGAGCAAAAAGAAGAGCAGTTGGATAGAGCGTTAGAACAGCTTACTTTAGCGAAAGAGCGTTATATTGATAAAAAGGTAAATCAGTTAAAACAACTTTCATTTTATTTAGAGAAGCACCACCCATCTCAAAAAATTATGCAAACGAAGGTAGCAGTTGAAACGTTGCAAAAGCAATTGCAACGTGAAATGCAAACGTTACTTCAAACGAAAGAATTCGCCTTTGTAAGAGCTGCTCAAAAACTGGAAGCGTTAAGCCCGCTTAAAGTAATGATGAGAGGGTACGGGCTTGTATATGATGAAGAGAAGCAAGTGTTAAAAAGTGTGAAAGATGTCGGCCTTGGAGATGCTGTTTCAGTTCAATTACAAGATGGAATACTAGATTGTAGCGTATCAGGAATAGAGGAGCGTGAATTGAATAATGGAAAATAAATTAAGCTTTGAAGAGGCAATTTCGCAACTTGAGCATCTCGTTTCTAAGCTAGAGCAAGGTGACGTACCTTTAGAAGAAGCAATCTCTTATTTTAAAGAGGGTATGGAATTATCTAAGCTTTGTGACGAGAAGTTGAAGAACGTACAAGAACAAATGGCAGTTATTCTTGGGGAAGATGGAGAGCTTGAACCGTTTACTGCTTTAGGAGATGAAGCATAGTGACAATTGCTTTTGATACTTTTTTGAAAGAAAGTAAAACTTTCGTAGAAGAGAAGCTTGTAAGCTATGCAAATGAATTACAATGTCCAAATGTACTTCGTGAAGCGATGGCATATTCTTTGGAAGCGGGTGGAAAGCGTCTCCGCCCGTTACTTTTATTTGCAACATTACAAGCGTTTGGTAAAGAAAGAAATCTTGGAGTAGGTGCAGCTTGTGCTCTTGAAATGATACATACATACTCGTTAGTTCATGATGATTTACCTTGTATGGATGATGATGATTTAAGAAGAGGAAAGCCCACAAATCATAAAGTATTTGGTGAAGCGATGGCGGTTTTAGCGGGTGATGGTTTGTTGACATATGCTTTTCAAGTTATTATGGCATATGAGCAAAAGGAAATCTCTGCTGAGAAAAAAGTAAGGCTTGTACTTGAGCTTGCAAAAGCAGCAGGACCAGAAGGAATGGTTGGCGGACAAGTGGCAGATATGGAAGCGGAAGGGAAACAACTTACGATTGATGAGTTGGAGTATATTCATAAGCATAAGACTGGAAAACTACTTGAATTCGCTGTACTTGCCGGATCTATACTTTCTGATGCCACAGAAGAACAGGAAGAAAAGTTGCTTGCGTTTGCAAAATATATTGGTCTAGCTTTCCAAATTCGAGATGATATTTTAGATGTGGAAGGAACCGAAGAAGAGATTGGAAAACCGATTGGTAGTGATGTTTCCAACGAAAAGAGCACCTATACGACGTTATTTACTGTAGATAGAGCAAAGGATATTTTAGAAGAGACGATTGCAAAAGCAAAAGATGCTATTGGTTCCTTGCAATTACAAGATGAATATTTACTATCTATTTGCGATTTGATTGCAAAACGTAATAACTAATATAACAGCGTTTTCATTTGTTGAGTCATTCATCATTTTATGATATAAATGTAGGAAAAGGTTTTTCTTTTCTTGTTATTGGCAAAAATATATGTAGATTACATTGCCGTTATCACTTTGTGTTAGCGGCTATTTTTTTCATCGCCTAACGAAATATGGTTTATAATAGGATTAGGGCGCAATAGACTGGTTAATAGCAGGACAAGCTGAAAAATAAAAAAAGAGAATTTCTTGTTTTGTGTAAATGTTTTTTATTATATTTGACATGTTGACAGATTATGAAATGAAAGTGAGTGATCCATGTGGATCTAACGCAAATTCAAAACCCTAGTTTTTTGAAAGATATGTCTATCAGTGAACTAGAGGGATTGAGTGAGGATATTCGTAAGTTTTTAATTGAAGAGCTCTCTCAAACAGGTGGACATATTGCACCTAATTTAGGTGTAGTAGAACTCACAATTGCTCTGCATAAATTATTTGATAGCCCAAAAGATAAATTTTTATGGGACGTAGGACATCAATCCTATGTACATAAAATTTTAACTGGACGTGCAAAAGAATTCGGTACATTAAGGCAATATCAAGGTCTATGTGGTTTCCCAAAACGTTGCGAGAGTGAGCACGATGTATGGGAGACTGGCCATAGCTCGACATCATTATCTGCTGCGATGGGAATGGCTCTAGCACGTGATTTAAAGAAAACGAAAGAATATGTTATACCAATCATTGGTGATGGTGCTTTAACAGGCGGAATGGCTTTAGAGGCATTAAACCATATTGGACATGAAAAAACAGACATGATTGTTATTTTGAATGATAATGAAATGTCGATTGCACCAAACGTTGGTGCACTTCATAATGTACTTGGACGTCTACGTACCGCAGGAAAATATCAGTGGGTAAAAGATGAATTAGAGTATATATTGAAGAAAATCCCAGCAGTTGGTGGGAAAGTTGCTGCGACAGCAGAGAAAATAAAAGATAGTCTTAAATATTTACTAGTATCCGGTGTCTTTTTCGAGGAGTTAGGCTTTACGTATTTAGGTCCAGTCGATGGACATGATTATGAGAAGTTATTCGAAACGTTGCAATATGCAAAGAAAACAAAAGGTCCAGTACTTGTTCATGTTATTACGAAAAAAGGAAAAGGTTACAAACCAGCTGAGAGTGATGTTATTGGCACTTGGCATGGAACAGGACCTTATAAAATTGAATCGGGTGACTTCGTTAAACCGAAAGAAGTTGCACCAGCATGGAGTGCGGTTGTTAGTGAAACGGTACTTAAATTAGCGAGAACGGATGAGCGTATCGTTGCAATTACACCTGCGATGCCTGTCGGATCGAAACTTGAGAAATTCCAAAAAGAATTCCCAGATCGTATGATTGATGTAGGTATTGCAGAACAACATGCTACAACAATGGCAGCAGGTATGGCAACGCAAGGTATGAAGCCATTCTTAGCAATTTATTCAACATTCTTACAAAGAGCATATGACCAAGTTGTTCATGATATATGCCGCCAAAATTTAAATGTTTTCATCGGAATTGATCGCTCTGGTTTAGTAGGAGCAGATGGTGAGACGCATCAAGGTGTATTTGATATCTCATTCTTACGCCACTTGCCGAATATGGTACTTATGATGCCGAAAGACGAAAATGAAGGGCAGCATTTAGTATATACGGCGATGCAATATGAAGATGGACCTATCGCATTACGTTATGCGCGTGGTAATGGACTTGGTGTTCATATGGATGAAGAATTAAAGACGATTCCAATCGGTTCATGGGAAACGTTAAAAGAAGGTACACAAGCTGCTATTTTAACATTTGGTACGACAATACCAATGGCAATGGAAGCGGCTGAGCGTCTTGAAAAGGCTGGAGTTTCAGTGAAAGTAGTGAACGCTCGCTTTATTAAACCAATGGATGAAGCATATTTACATGACCTCTTAGGAAAAAATATACCGATTTTAACGATTGAAGAAGCTTGTTTAATCGGTGGTTTTGGAACGGGAGTAGTTGAATTTGCGTCTGAGAACGGGTACCATAGTGCGTTAATTGAACGAATGGGTATTCCAGACCGTTTCATAGAACACGGTAGTGTAACAAAATTATTAGAAGAAATTGGTTTAACGACAGATGCTGTTGTAGACCGTATTCATACAATGATTCCATCAAAACAAAAAAGGGCGTAACAAATGAGTGCAAAAAAAGAAAGAGTAGATGTACTATTAGTAGAGCGAGGACTTATAGAAACACGTGAGAAAGCAAAACGCGCCATTATGGCCGGACTTGTATATGCGAATGAGATGAGGCTGGATAAGCCAGGAGAGAAAATCCCACAAGATACAGAGATTACGGTGAAGGGACAAGTTATGCCGTATGTAAGCCGTGGTGGTTATAAACTTGAAAAGGCATTAGAGACATTTCATCTTGATTTACAAGATAAAGTTATGATAGATATTGGTTCATCAACTGGTGGCTTTACAGATTGTGCACTTCAAAATGGTGTGAAATTATCATATGCATTAGATGTAGGATACAATCAACTTGCATGGAAATTGCGTCAAGATGAGCGTGTTGTCGTAATGGAACGAACAAACTTCCGTTACGTAACGCCAGCAGACTTAGAACGTGGTTTACCGCAATTTGCTAGTATCGATGTTTCATTTATATCATTAAAGCTTATATTGCCAGTTTTAAAAACAATGCTTATGCCGAACGGGGATGTAGCAGCGTTAATTAAACCGCAGTTTGAAGCTGGAAGAGAGCAAGTTGGTAAAAAAGGTATCGTTCGTGATCGAAAAGTACATGAGGCTGTTGTAGAAATGATTGTCGACTTTGCTATAAAAGAAGGATACGACGTAGCAGGTTTAACATTCTCACCGATTACGGGCGGGGATGGTAACATTGAATTTTTAATTCATCTGAAATGGCATGGTGAACGTGAGAATGGCGAAAATCATTCTCCGGTTTCTGTTGAGCAAGTAGTTACAGAGGCGCATGATGTCCTAAAACAAAAAGGGAAAGGGGAATAACATATGTTGTTCCTCTTTTTGTTGTAATTGTATAATGATTGTAAAAACAATTGTGTACAAGTAACGAATTATAAGTTAACATAAATAAGTGAAGTATACCAATGTTTAAACTATGGTAAGAGATAGTGTGAGGTGCAAATGTATGAATAAAGGTCAGCGCCATATTAAAATCAGGGAAATTATTGCGAACAAAGAAATTGAAACACAAGATGAATTAGTTGATATTTTACGTAATGAGGGATTTAATGTAACGCAAGCAACAGTATCGCGCGATATTAAAGAACTGCACTTAGTGAAAGTACCATTACATGATGGTCGCTATAAATATAGCTTGCCAGCAGATCAACGATTTAACCCGTTACAAAAATTAAAACGTAATCTAGTGGATTCATTTGTAAAATTAGACACGGCAGGACATATGCTTGTGCTAAAAACATTGCCTGGTAACGCTCATTCACTTGGGGCACTTATTGATCATTTAGAGTGGGATGAGATCATCGGAACCATTTGTGGTGATGATACTTGCTTAATTATTTGCCGTACACCTGAAGATACAGGTGTTGTCTCTGATCGTTTCTTAAATATGCTGTAACAAAAAAATCTTGTTTGCTTTCCTCTGTAAAGTGGAAAGTGAACAGGATATTTTTATTGGTTAAAAACGTGAATTCTTAATTGTAATATAATATTTTCTTTGAATAAAATTAGAAAATAGGTGGATTGACCCGTAAAACAAATGTTTGGTACAATGGAGCGGTTAGAAGAGTAATTTATACATACAAACATATAGTATGACTATTTGAATAAAGAACTGAGAAAAGCCCTGAATAGGGGATTAGTTTATAACGAGGTGAATGGGGCATTGTTATCGGAATTATCGATTAGAAACTTTGCTATTATTGAGGCATTAAATATTTCTTTTCAAAAAGGATTAACGGTTTTAAGTGGTGAAACAGGAGCTGGAAAATCGATTATTATTGATGCGATTAGTTTACTTGTAGGTGGTCGTGGTTCAGCCGAATTCGTTCGATATGGGACGGAAAAAGCTGAAATAGAGGGGCTATTTTATGTAGAAGATGATAAGCATCCATGTATTGAAAAGGCAGAAGAGTTGGACATAGAAATAGAAGACGGCATGATTATTTTGAAGCGTGATATCGCTGCGAACGGAAAAAGTGTATGTCGTGTAAATGGGAAATTAGTTACTCTTAGTGTATTAAAAGAAATTGGAAAAACACTTGTTGATATTCATGGACAGCACGAAACGCAAGATTTAATGAATGAAGAGCGTCATTTATTTATGCTCGATCATTTTGATGGAGAGCGTATTGTTAAACAATTGGGTATATATCAAAACGTATACGCTGATTATGAGAAATTAAAAAAACAGTTAAAATCGTTAAGTGAAAATGAACAACAAATGGCACATCGCTTAGATTTAATTCAATTCCAACATGAAGAAATCCGTAAGGCGGATTTAAAGATGGATGAAGAAAATGGATTGACTGAAGAACGCTTGCAAATTTCTAATTTCGAAAAAATTTATAAAGCATTAGGCGATGCATATCGCTCGTTAAGCGCGGACGGACAAGGATTAGATAATGTAAGAAGCGCAATGGGACAAATGGAGAGTATTACACATTTAGATGAAGTGTATCAAGAAAATCATGACTCAATTGCAAATAGCTATTACTTATTGGAAGAAGTTGCGTATCAACTGAGAGAAAAGCTCGATATGATGGAATATGATCCGAATCGTTTAGACGAAATTGAAACGCGTTTAAATGAAATTCGTATGCTAAAGAGAAAATATGGAAATACTGTAGAAGAGATTTTAGCGTATGCTGATAAAATTGAACAAGAAATTTTTACGATTGAAAATAAAGACGTTCATATTGAAACGACGAAGAAGCAGTTAAAGGAATTAGAAGGTGTTATTCTGAAAGAAGCAACGTTGTTAAGTAATATGCGTCATGAGCTGGCAGAGCATCTTACAAATGCCATTCATCAGGAATTAAAAGAATTATATATGGAAAAAACAAAATTTGAAGTGAGAATTATGAAGAGAGAAGGAAATGCTGAAGAGCCTCTTGTGGAGGGAGCGCCAGTAAGACTTACGGCGGATGGCTATGACCATGTGGAATTTTATATTTCAACAAATCCAGGTGAGCCGTTAAAGCCACTTTCAAAGGTCGCTTCTGGCGGAGAGTTATCTCGTATTATTTTAGCTTTAAAAAGTATTTTTTCTAAGCATCAAGGTGTTGCATCTGTAATTTTTGATGAGGTGGATACTGGTGTAAGTGGTCGAGTTGCCCAGGCTATTGCGGAAAAAATTTATCGAGTATCAGTAAACTCACAAGTACTTTGTATTACGCACTTACCTCAAGTAGCTTCAATGGCGGATTCGCATTTATTTATTCGAAAACAAGTAGCGAATGATCGAACAATTACGTCAGTTACTGTTTTAACTATGGAGGATAAAGTAACAGAAATAGCTCGAATGATTTCTGGTGTGGAAATTACAGATTTAACGACAGAACATGCGAAAGAATTACTCACGCAAGCGCATCATTTTAAACAGACAGCAGAGGCTATCCAGTAATGGATAGCTTTTTTTCTCAAAAAATGATTTCTTAATTCTTCCGGTTATAAATAAAGCACTGCAAGGAGAGATTAAAAAGTGAAGCCAAGAGGCTGAATGTGGGGTAGGAGCGAGGAGAGTGAACAAATTGAAATTAGAAAGATTTCGCAAAATAATAGGTATTTTTCTCCTTGTTTCTTTAGTTTTTATAGGGTGTTTTAAACCGCTTCGAACGTTTATTTCATCCCCAAAGCAACTTGTTGTTTTTGAAGGACAACAATCAGAAATCGCTTCATTACCAGTGTTTCAAGCTTCATCTACAGATCGTCATGTGTTTACAGTAAGTTCAAATGAACAAAAACAAGGACTTATGGTAAATTCTCATCAAAATGGTGAAGCAGATATGGTGTTTCAACTTGCTGGTTTTCCAGTGAAAAAAGTAAATGTGAAAGTATTGAAAGATTTTAAAGTTATTCCAGGTGGACAATCAATTGGTGTGAAGTTAAACACAAAAGGGGTACTTGTTGTAGGCCATCATTTAATTCAAACTGAAAAAGGGAAAGTATCTCCTGGTGAAACAGCTGGTGTGCAAATTGGAGATATGATTACTGAAATTAACGGTAAAACAATTGAAAGAATGAGTGATGTAGCGCCATTTATTCATAGTAGTGGTGAAACTGGCGAACCGCTTAATCTTGTTTTATTAAGAGATGGAAAACAAATTCGTACTAAGTTAAAACCACAAAAAGACAGTGGAGAATCGTCATATCGCATTGGTTTATATATTCGTGATTCGGCAGCTGGAATCGGAACAATGACATTTGTTCATCCTGATTCTATGAAATATGGAGCACTTGGTCACGTTATTTCTGATAATGATACAAAAAAGCCGATTCAAGTCGAGGATGGACAAATTATGCGTTCGACAGTTACATCAATTGAAAGAGGTAGTCATGGGAATCCAGGAGAGAAATTAGCAAGGTTCTCACCGGATCGTGAAGTGATTGGCAATATTACAATAAACAGTCCGTTTGGTATTTTTGGCAAATTGAATACAAATATGACAAATGGCGTAATGGATAAAGCAATGCCTATTGCGCTATCTCATCAAGTAAAAGAAGGACCGGCAAAAATATTAACAGTTATTGATCAAGATAAAGTGGAAGCGTTTGATATTGAGGTTGTTAGTACAGTACCGCAAAAGTTTCCAGCAACGAAAGGCATGGTAATAAAAGTAACAGACAAACGTTTGTTAGCGAAAACGGGTGGTATCGTACAAGGGATGAGCGGAAGTCCAATTGTACAAAACGGGAAAGTAATTGGTGCTGTTACACATGTATTTGTAAATGATCCAACATCAGGATATGGTGTTCATATTGAATGGATGTTACATGAGGCTGGAATTAACATTTATGATCAAGAAAGAAAAGCGAGCTAATTAATAATTAGCTCGCTTTTCTATTGAAAAATTCGTTGAAATTTTGTAAAAGCTCCGCAAGAGGTGTTTTTTGTTGTAAAATGAAAGGAAAGGGTTGAACGTTTCGTTGTATTTCTATGATGGAATGTGTTGCGAAAGGGAATAAATGAACGATAAACATATTTTTTTGTGATTTTATCGGAAAGTAACAAACTTTAAAAGGGAATTTTCACACAATTGTCGAACAATTCATGTAGCCTAGAAGGATACACATGTCGGAGAATCGATTCGGTAAGGGAGGAAAAGCTGTGGAGAAAATTAAAGTATGTCTTGTGGATGATAATAAAGAATTAGTATCAATGCTAGAGAGTTATGTAGCTGCTCAAGATGATATGGAAGTAATCGGTACTGCTTATAATGGTCAAGAGTGTTTAAATTTATTAAAAGATAAACAGCCGGATGTACTCGTATTAGATATTATTATGCCACATTTAGATGGTTTAGCTGTACTAGAGAAAATGCGACATATTGAAAGGTTAAGACAGCCTAGCGTAATTATGTTGACAGCATTTGGACAAGAAGATGTGACGAAAAAAGCAGTTGACTTAGGTGCTTCATATTTCATATTAAAACCATTTGATATGGAGAATTTAACGAGTCATATTCGTCAAGTGAGCGGTAAAGCGAACGCTACTATTAAACGTCCACTGCCATCTTTCCGATCAGCAACAACAGTAGATGGAAAACCGAAAAACTTAGACGCGAGCATTACGAGTATCATTCATGAAATTGGTGTGCCTGCTCATATTAAAGGATACATGTACTTAAGGGAAGCAATTTCTATGGTGTACAATGACATCGAATTACTTGGATCTATTACGAAAGTATTGTATCCGGATATCGCGAAGAAATATAATACAACAGCGAGCCGCGTTGAACGCGCAATCCGTCATGCAATTGAAGTAGCATGGAGTCGAGGGAATATCGATTCTATTTCGTCCTTATTCGGTTATACAGTATCTATGTCAAAAGCAAAACCTACGAACTCTGAGTTTATCGCGATGGTTGCGGATAAGCTGAGACTTGAACATAAAGCTAGTTGAGAGTAAAAGTAGTAAGGGATTTAAGCTTTAGTAAAGCTTAATAATTCTTGAAATTGATACTCGATATCAAATTTAAAACCAATGAACTTTTTATTTAAAGACCAATGAATGTTATAATTCGTTGGTCTTTTTATTTTGTTGGGAAAAAGAGATTATTTGATAATATGGAAAATAAAACCTATTTTCAGTAATATTACATGTAAGTGAAGTTTTTTATAAGGCAATAAAATAGATATAGATAGGGAGAAGGGGAATGGAAAATAAAATTTCAACTTGGCTAGGAATAGTAGCAGCTATGGGAGTTCTTGCTATTACAGTTACATTTGGAATGTTAGAACTTGCAGATAATCCAGTAGATAAAGAAGTGAGCGCTCAAATAAATAAAAAAGAAGATCCAACGATAGTAGGTAGAGAGGTAGATGGGGGCTTTGTTGATGTGTATGTTACTGAAAATTCTACTGAAAGCGAAGTCATTATAGCGATGCATCGCATGACTCATCAAAAAGTGGTGGCAGAACGAAAATCGGGCTCTATCCCAATGATTCAAAATAATGCTAAAAAATTAAAAGAAATTATAAATAAGAGTAGCTTTGCGAAGAAAAATGAGCTTTTAGCAATTGCTGATAGATGGGCGAAAAAAGATTTTAGTAAAATTGTAGAAGATCACAATTATTTCTCGGATGCTCAAGAAGATAGCGCTTGTAAGGCAACTAGAGCAATGGATGCGTTAGAAGAGCAACATTATATTTTAACTACATTCGGGGAGGAAAAAGCGAAAGAACTGTACGAATCAGGGGATACTCCGCACGTTCAATAAAAAATAATATAAGGGGCTTCTAGTTTTTTTATTATCGTGTCTTAAGGACGCAATGAGACTTATAAATAAATAGTCTGCTTTCTTTATGACGTGTAACAAAAAAGAAAAGATGTGATCCATTATTAAATGATGAAGGAACGGCTAAATCGCATCGTAGTACATCTGTTAAAGGATTTTAGTAGGAAAGGCATCCATGATATAATAGAAAATAATAAAAAGTCCTGCAAAACAGGACTGTATTATTCTTCGTCTTTATTTTGTTTTTCTAATTCAACTAACTTTTGAATTAAAATGTGCTGCGGCATATGCATAAGTTGTTCTAGTGGAACACCTAATGCTTTTGATAGGCGGACTGCAGTGTCTGGAGAAATTTGTAATGGTCTCATAGAAGTACCTCCTTTTTCGTATAGTATAGCATAAGATTGGGGGAGTGAGGATGACTCTTATATTTGCACATCGTGGTGCAGCGGGAACATACCCAGAAAATACGATGATTTCATTTGAAGCAGCGGAATCTTTTAGAGCGGATGGAATTGAACTTGATGTTCAATTAACGAAAGACGGAAAGGTTGTCGTCATTCATGATGAAACAGTGAACCGGACAACAAATGGAAAAGGTGCGGTTCGGAATTATGTATATGAGGATTTATGTAAATTAGATGCGAGCTATAAATTTGGTGATAAAGTAGGATTTTGTAAAATACCTCTTTTAGAAGAAGTGTTAGAATGGATTGAACAAACAGAGTTGCTGCTTAATATTGAACTTAAAAATAATAAAATTCCATACAGAGGTTTAGAGGAAGAAGTTATAACGCTTGTACGTAAATTTAATTTAGAAGATCGTGTTATATTTTCCTCATTTAATCACTACAGTATGAAAAGGTGTCATATGATGGCTCCTGATATTCAAACAGCGATTTTATATCGCGAAGGTTTGCATAGTCCATGGGCATATGCGAAAAAAATGGGTGCTACAGCAGTACACCCTAATTATCGTTATCTTCAAGATGCTATTGCTGAACTAACGATGGAAAGTGATGTAGAGGTTCGGCCCTATACAATTAATGAAGAAACACTTATGCGGAAATACTTTGATATGAAAATTTCGGCAATTATTACTGATTATCCTGAAACGGCAAGAACGTTATTGCCAATAAAAAAATGAGACCGTGTGCAACGGTCTCATTTTTTATTGATAAATAGTGGGACTTCCTATCTTCTAAAGCGAGCTTGTACTTTATTTCGTTTACGGTCTCGGTGTAAGACGAAGCCACCAAAAATATAAAAACCGAGTCCGAAGCAAAGAGCGCCAATTAAAAATTGTAACCAAAGTATAGAGAGTGGAGGAAATAGAATCCCGAATACTGTATCTCTCATTAACTTAATGCCAAACACAGCTAATGAAATAGGGATGAGTGCTAATAATAGAGCAAGGTAACGCTGCATATAAACGCTCCTTTTCAGATTATTTTGTTTATTTTAATGATGTTATATGAAAAGGGGGTTTGTCAAGAGGGGGTTGAACGAGTAAGATAAGGGTGTGAAAAATTTTGCAGAGATACTTCGAGAGGAAGTGTAATATATGAAACAAAAAGTTTTAATTGTTGGTGCAGGTGAAGGTGGTAGTACACTGCTGCGTCTGTTACAAAGTTCGAATATATTTCAAATTATAGGGATTATTGATATAAATCCAATAGCAAAAGGGTTACAAATGGCAAAGGAATACGGGATTGCGATTGGAGAGAGTGTGGCTCCGTTTCTTTCTATGCACATTGATGTAATGTTTGATATGACAGGTGACGATGATTTACATAAAGATTTATTAAAGAAAAAGCATAAAGATACTCTTCTTATACCAGGTGATATTGCGAAGATTGTTACGAGGTTAGCACATGAGAAGGAAGATTTAATTGGAAAGTTAGAAGAGCAAACGCAGCAAGGTGATTTGATTTTAAACTCTACGCATGACGGTATGATAGTGATTAATCAAGAAGGACAAGTTCGCCTATTTAATAAAAGTGCAGAGCGTATTATCGGGTATAAAAAAGAAGATGCGGTAGGCAAATATATTTTAGAAGTTATTCCGACTAGTAAGTTGCTTCGTATTATACGTACGAAACAAATAGAAGTAAATTATGAATTGACGCTTGAGAATGGAAAGAAAATTATTACAACCCGTATTCCAATATTAAAAGAGGGGGGAGAAGTACAAGGGGCATTTGCGATTTTTAAAGATATAACAGAGGTTGTAGATCTTGCGGAAGAAGTTACAGATTTAAAGGAGATTCAAACGTTACTTGAGGCGATTATTAACTCGTCTGAGGAAGCCATTTCGGTCGTGGATGAAAAAGGACGAGGGTTAGTAATTAACCCTGCATATACGAAATTAACAGGTTTAACAGAAGAGGACATTATTGGGAAGCCAGCTACAACTGATATTGTAGAAGGTGAAAGTATGCATATGAAAGTACTTCGAACGCGTAGGGCGGTACGAGGAATACATATGAAGATTGGACAAAAAAAGCGAGACGTAATTGTAAACGTAGCACCGGTCATTGTGGATGGAATATTAAAAGGAAGCGTCGGTGTAATTCGTGACGTATCAGAAATTCAAAAGTTAACAAATGAATTGAATCGAGCAAGGCAAATTATTCGAACGTTAGAAGCGAAATATTCATTTGATGACATTGTCGGAAACTCAGATGAAACAACGGCTGCTATTGAGCAGGCGAAACTGGGGGCGAATACACCAGCAACAGTATTGCTACGCGGGGAGTCAGGGACAGGTAAAGAATTGTTTGCTCATGCTATCCATAATGGAAGTAATCGAAAATATAATAAGTTCGTTCGTGTAAACTGTGCAGCCATTTCGGAGACGTTGTTAGAAAGTGAATTATTTGGTTATGAGGAAGGGGCGTTTTCTGGCGCGAAAAGAGGCGGGAAACGTGGATTCTTTGAGGAAGCGAATAACGGTAGTATCTTTTTAGATGAAATAGGGGAACTATCTGCAAATACACAAGCAAAACTCCTTCGCGTTTTGCAAGAAAAAGAGATTGTAAAAGTTGGTGGAACGAAAGCGATCCCTATTAATGTACGGGTAATTGCAGCGACACATGTGAATTTAGAAAAGGCTATTCTAGAAGGAGAGTTTAGGGAGGATTTATATTATCGATTAAATAAAATTCCAATCCAAATTCCATCTCTTCGTCAGCGGAAAGGTGATATACCAGCTATTGCAGAAAGATTAATTCAAAAAATTAATCAGGATTATGGCCGGAATATAGAAGGGCTCACCAATTCGGCTATTTCGTATTTACAATCATATGAATGGCCAGGGAATGTGAGGGAACTTGAAAATATTTTGGGGAGAGCTATTATCTTTATGAATTACAACGAGACTTATATTGATGTAAACCATTTACCTCCATTACATAACGAAGAGCAGGTGGAGTCAAAGCAGGTTCATTTATTACCTGAGTTAGAAGAAAAGCCACTTGAACATTTAGTGACGGAGTTTGAAGGGAATATCATTCATGAGTATTTAGAGAGATTTGGTGGAAATAAAACACAAACGGCAAGAGCGTTAGGAATTTCAGTTCGAAATTTATATTACAAGCTAGAAAAGTATGAGTGTGCAAAAAATAGCATGCAATAAATTGCGTACCATGCAATTTATTGCATGGTATACAAAAAGCGACGAAATAAGACAGAATCTTTTGTTATTTTCCAAAGTATTGATTTTACTGCATTTTGAATGCGTTTTCATTATTGGTAAGACCACTTTTAAAAGTTGGCACGGTATTTGCTTTATAAAAAGACGAGGGACGACGGAAAGGGTTGATTACAAAATATGAAGTTAGAACACTTAATTGATCAAGCGGCAGGCCAGTCTAAAAAAACTGTGGCTGTAGCAGTAGCTGAAGATCATGAAGTAATTGAAGCTGTAGCAAAAGCAATTACATTACAGCTAGCTCAATTTCGTCTATATGGAAACCAAGAAAAAATAATGGAGATGTTACAAGAACATAGTTTACAAACTTCAGAACATATCGAAGTGATTGCAGCACAGTCAAGTACTGAGGCTGCAGAACTTTCTGTGAAAGCTGTGAGAAATGGCGAAGCAGATGTGCTCATGAAGGGAAACATCCCAACAGCAAATATTTTGAAAGCTGTATTAAATAAAGAGTGGGGACTTCGTAAAGGTAGCGTACTTTCACACGTTGCAGCATTTGAAGTTCCAAATTACGATCGTCTGATTTTTGTTACAGATGCAGCGATGAACATTGCACCTGATGTAACACAGAAAGCTGCTATTATACAGAATACTGTAGAAGTTGCCCAGGCAATAGGAATTGATTTGCCAAAGGTAGCACCAATTGCAGCGGTAGAGGTTGTGAATCCTGCGATGCAAGCGACAATTGATGCAGCGATGTTAACTCAAATGAATCGCCGCGGACAAATTAAAAATTGTGTCGTTGATGGACCACTTGCTTTAGATAATGCAGTATCACAAATTGCAGCAGAACATAAAGGCATAGTAAGTGATGTAGCAGGTAAGGCAGACATTTTACTCGTCCCAACGATTGAAGCTGGAAATGTGCTATATAAATCACTCGTATACTTTGCGGATGCAAAAGTAGGAGCAATGATTGCTGGCGCAAAAGCACCGATTGTTTTAACATCTCGTGCTGATTCAGCAGAAACAAAAGTATATTCATTAGCATTGGCAGTTGCGACTGCTTCAAAATAAACCAAATAGGGTAAAACAATTAGGGGGAAACGACAATGACATTAGAAATCTTCGAATACTTAGAAAAATATGATTATGAGCAAGTAGTATTTTGTCAAGATAAAGAATCTGGTTTAAAAGCAATCATTGCAATTCATGATACAACACTTGGACCAGCTCTTGGTGGAACGAGAATGTGGACATATGATTCTGAAGAAGCGGCGATTGAAGATGCATTGCGTCTTGCAAAAGGGATGACATACAAAAACGCAGCAGCTGGTTTAAACTTAGGTGGTGCGAAAACAGTAATTATCGGTGATCCACGTAAAGATAAGAGCGAAGCGATGTTCCGTGCATTAGGACGTTACATTCAAGGACTAAACGGACGTTACATTACAGCTGAAGATGTTGGTACAACAGTAGATGATATGGATATTATCCACGAAGAAACTGACTTTGTAACAGGTATTTCACCATCATTCGGTTCTTCTGGTAACCCATCTCCAGTAACTGCATACGGTGTGTATCGTGGTATGAAAGCTGCTGCGAAAGAGGCTTTCGGTACTGATAATTTAGAAGGAAAAGTAATTGCTGTTCAAGGTGTTGGTAACGTAGCATATCACCTATGCAAACATTTACACGCTGAAGGAGCAAAACTAATCGTTACAGATATTAATAAAGAAGCTGTACAACGTGCAGTAGAAGAATTCGGTGCAACAGCAGTTGAACCAAATGAAATTTACGGTGTTGAATGTGATATTTACGCACCATGTGCATTAGGCGCAACAGTTAATGACGAAACTATCCCACAACTTAAAGCAAAAGTAATCGCTGGTTCTGCAAATAACCAATTAAAAGAAGATCGTCACGGCGACATCATTCATGAAATGGGTATTGTATATGCACCAGACTATGTAATTAATGCAGGTGGCGTAATTAACGTAGCAGACGAGTTATATGGATACAATAGAGAACGTGCATTAAAACGTGTTGAGTCAATTTATGACACAATTGCAAAAGTAATCGAAATTTCAAAACGCGATGGCATTGCAACTTATGTAGCAGCTGATCGTCTAGCTGAAGAGCGCATTGCAAGCTTGAAAAACTCTCGTAGCACATACTTACGCAACGGTCACGACATTATTAGCCGTCGCTAATCATTCGTATATTACTTTTACAAAAGGTGTGGTTACCTCTTATGAGGTTTCCACCTCCTTTTGAATTTATTAGTGGAGGTAGCAACAGTGTCTTTAAATCGAATTCTTGTTATTAATCCGGGTAGTACATCCACAAAAATCGGTGTTTTTGATAATGAAAGACCGATTTTAGAAGAAACTATTCGTCATGACGAAGAACAGATTGGAAAATATAAGCGAATTATTGACCAATATGAGTTCCGTAAAGAAACGATCTTAGAAGTTCTACATTCTCACGGTATTAACATTTCAAAGTTAAACGCAGTTTGTGGACGCGGGGGATTACTTCGTCCAATCGAAGGCGGAACATACACAGTAAACGATGCGATGTTAGAAGATTTAAAAAATGGATTTAGCGGTCATCACGCTTCAAACCTTGGGGGCATTTTAGCATATGAAATTGCTTCTGGATTAAATATTCCGGCATTTATTGTAGACCCTGTCGTTGTAGACGAAATGGAGCCAATTGCGCGTATAAGTGGTATCGCTGGTATGGAACGTAAAAGTATTTTCCATGCATTAAATCAAAAAGCAGTTGCTCGTAAAGTAGCTGAAGAATTAAACCATAAATATGAGGATTTAAATTTATTAGTTACACATATGGGCGGTGGTATTACAGTTGGTGCTCATAAAAAAGGAAAAGTTATCGATGTAAATAATGGTTTAAATGGAGAAGGACCATTTAGCCCAGAACGTGCGGGTACAGTACCAGTAGGACAATTAGTTGAAATGTGCTTCTCTGGTGAGTATTACCGAGACGAAATGGTCAAAAAACTTGTTGGACAAGGTGGACTTGTAAGTCTTATCGGTACAAATGATGCGATTAAAGTAGAACAAATGGTTGAAAAAGGTGATCCTGAAGCAACCCTAATTTATAAGGCAATGGCGTATCAAGTTGCAAAAGAGATTGGCGGAGCTAGCGCTGTACTTCACGGGAAAATCGATGCAATCGTATTAACTGGTGGACTTGCTTACAGTAAAATTCTTGTTGATGAAATAAAAGAACGAGTAGACTGGATTGCAGATGTTATCGTACATCCAGGAGAAGATGAATTACAAGCATTAGCAGAAGGAGCACTTCGTGTACTGCGTGAAGAAGAAGCTCCAAAAGAATATATTGTACGTGAAAAAGAAACGGTAGCTAGGGGTTGAGATAATGGCAAAAGAATATGATTTAGTCATCGTTGGCGGCGGTACTGGTGGATATGTTGCTGCAATTCGTGCATCACAACTAGGTTTAAAAACTGCACTTGTTGAAAAAGAAAATCTTGGTGGCACTTGTCTACACAAAGGATGTATTCCTAGTAAAGCCCTTTTACGTAGTGCGGAAGTATACGCAACTGCTAAAAAAAGCGAAGAGTTCGGGGTTATTGCAAGTAATGTAGAACTAAACTTTGCGAAAGTACAAGAGCGTAAAGAGAAGATTGTAACGCAACTTCATAAAGGCGTTCAACACTTAATGAAACAAGGTAAAATTGATGTGTTTGAAGGTATTGGCCGTATTCTTGGCCCATCTATTTTCTCTCCAATGCCAGGGACAATTTCAGTTGAACTTGCAAGTGGAGAAGAGAATGAAATGTTAATTCCAAAAAATGTACTTATTGCAACAGGTTCTCGTCCAAATTCATTACCAGGTTTAGAATTAGACGGAGAGTACGTAATGTCTTCGGATCATGCCTTAAAAATGGAAACGCTTCCTAGCTCAATTATTATCGTTGGTGGCGGTGTAATTGGTATTGAGTGGGCATCTATGCTTGCTGACTTCGGTGTAGAAGTTACAGTCTTAGAGTATGCGAAAACGATACTACCACTAGAAGATCAAGATGTTTCAAAAGAAATGCAACGTCTATTCAAGAAAAAAGGTATTAAAGTGGTAACTGGTGCAAAAGTATTACCAGAAACATTGGTAAAAGATAATGGAGTAACAATCCAAGCTGAACATAACGGTGAGAATAAAGAATTTAAAGCAGAAAAAATGCTTGTATCTGTAGGACGACAAGCCAATACGCAAAATATTGGTTTAGAGAATACGGATATCGTTGTGGAAAAAGGATACATTCAAACAAATGAGTTTTATCAAACGAAAGAATCTCATATTTACGCAATCGGTGATGTAATCGGCGGTTTACAGCTTGCTCACGTTGCTTCTCATGAAGGAATTGTTGCAGTAGAGCATATTGCTGGTAAAGAAGTTACACCAATTGATTATTCTATGGTATCAAAATGCGTATATAGCAGTCCGGAAGTTGCTTCTGTCGGTTTAACAGAACAAGAAGCGAAAGAAAAAGGCTATAACTTAAAAGTAGGTAAGTTCTCATTCCGTGCAATCGGAAAAGCACTTGTGTACGGCGAATCAGATGGTTTCGTAAAACTTGTAGTTGATGAAGAAACAAATGACATTCTTGGTGTTCATATGATTGGACCACATGTAACAGATATGATTTCTGAAGCTGGTCTTGCAAGAGTACTTGATGCAACACCTTGGGAAGTAGCACATACAATTCATCCGCATCCATCATTATCTGAGGCGATTGGTGAAGCAGCGTTAGCTGTAGATGGAAAAGCGTTACACGCATAAAAATGTGGATTTAGGAGGTTATGAAAAATGGCAGAAGTAAAAGAAAAGCGCCATGAAGAGCTCGGCTTAAGTGATGAGCAAGTATTAGAAATGTTCCGTACGATGTTACTTGCACGTAAAATCGACGAACGTATGTGGTTATTAAACCGCGCTGGTAAAATTCCATTCGTAATTTCTTGTCAAGGACAAGAGGCAGCACAAGTTGGAGCAGCATTCGCTCTTGATAGAGAGAAAGATTATGCATTACCATACTACCGTGATATGGGTGTTGTACTAGCGTTTGGTATGACAGCGAAAGAGCTTATGCTATCCGGTTTCGCGAAAGCTGGAGATCCAAACTCTGGTGGTCGTCAAATGCCTGGTCACTTTGGTCAAAAGAAAAATCGTATTGTGACAGGTTCATCTCCAGTAACAACGCAAGTACCACATGCAGTTGGTATTGCATTAGCTGGGAAAATGGAAAAGAAAGATTTAGTAACGTTTGTTACATTCGGAGAAGGCTCTTCTAACCAGGGGGATTTCCATGAAGGGGCAAACTTTGCTGGCGTACACAAGTTACCTGTTATTTTCATGTGTGAAAATAATAAATACGCAATCTCTATTCCAGTTGAAAAACAATTAGCATGTAAAAATGTATCAGACCGTGCAATTGGATACGGTATGCCTGGATATACAGTAGACGGAAATGATCCGCTTGCAGTATATAAAGCTGTAAAAGAAGCGGCAGACCGTGGCCGCCGTGGTGAAGGTCCAACATTAATTGAAACAGTATCATATCGTTTAACAGCACATTCAAGTGACGATGATGATCGTGTTTATCGTGATAAAGAAGAAGTAGAAGAAGCGAAGAAAAATGATTCGATTATAACATTTGCTGCTTATTTAAAAGAGGTTGGCGTGTTAACTGAGGAATCTGAAAAACAAATGTTAGACGAAATTATGCATATCGTAAACGAAGCAACAGAATATGCAGAAAATGCTCCGTATGCAGCACCTGAAGATGCATTGAAGCACGTATACGCAGAATAGGGGGGAACGTTTCATGGCTGTAATGTCTTATATTGATGCTATTACATTAGCAATGCGCGAGGAAATGGAACGCGATGAGAAAGTATTCGTTTTAGGTGAAGATGTTGGTAAAAAAGGTGGCGTATTTAAAGCGACACACGGATTATATGATCAATTTGGTGAAGATCGTGCGCTAGATACACCACTTGCAGAATCTGCAATCGCTGGGGTAGCAATTGGTGCAGCGATGTATGGAATGCGTCCAATCGCTGAAATGCAGTTTGCTGATTTCATTATGCCAGCAGTAAACCAAATTGTTTCTGAGGCAGCAAAAATTCGTTACCGTTCTAATAATGATTGGACTTGTCCAATTACAGTTCGTGCGCCATTTGGCGGCGGTGTGCACGGTGCATTGTATCATTCACAATCTGTAGAAGCAATGTTTGCAAACCAACCTGGTTTAAAAATTGTTATCCCTTCTACACCATATGATGCAAAAGGCTTACTAAAAGCTGCAATTCGTGATGAAGATCCAGTATTATTCTTTGAACATAAACGTGCATATCGCTTAATTAAAGGTGAAGTGCCAGAAGATGATTACGTATTACCAATCGGAAAAGCAGATGTAAAGCGTGAAGGTGATGATATTACTGTTATCACATACGGATTATGTGTTCACTTTGCTCTTCAAGCGGCTGAAAAGCTAGCACAAGATGGCATTTCTGCACACATTCTTGATTTACGTACTGTATATCCATTAGATAAAGAAGCAATCATTGAAGCTGCTTCTAAAACAGGTAAAGTTCTTCTTGTAACAGAAGACAATAAAGAAGGAAGTATTATGAGTGAAGTGGCAGCAATTATTGCTGAAAACTGTCTGTTTGATTTAGATGCGCCAATCGCACGTCTTGCAGGTCCAGACGTTCCAGCAATGCCATATGCACCAACAATGGAAAAATTCTTTATGGTAAATCCAGATAAAGTTGAAAAAGCAATGCGTGAGCTTGCGGAATTTTAATCGGGGGGACTATACATGGCTGTAGAAAATATTACAATGCCTCAGCTTGGAGAGAGCGTTACAGAGGGTACAATTAGTAAATGGCTCGTGAATGTTGGCGATCACGTAAATAAGTATGATCCGCTTGCAGAAGTAATGACTGATAAAGTAAATGCTGAAGTACCATCTTCTTTCACTGGTATTGTGAAAGAGTTAATCGCTGGTGAAGGTGATACGTTAGCTGTAGGTGAAGTAGTTTGTGTGATTCAAGTAGAAGGCGCAGATGAAGTAGCAGCAACAGCTATTGAGGAAAAAACAAAAGAAGAACCAAAGGCAGAAGTAGCTACGCCTGAAAAAGCACCGAAAGCAAAACAACCAACTGATGGAAAACCTCGTTTTTCACCAGCTGTGTTAAAACTTGCGGGTGAGCATAACGTCGATTTAGATCTAGTAGAAGGTACGGGAGCAAATGGCCGTATTACTCGTAAAGATATTTTAAAACTAGTGGAATCTGGAAATATTCCGCAAGCAGGTGCGAAAAAAGAGGAAGCAGTAGCGGCAGTAGTAGAAGCGCGTCCAGAAGCACCAAAAGCAGCTCCAGCAGCACAAAAAGTAGAAGCTGCGAAACCAGTTTCTGTACCAACAATGCCTGGCGATATCGAAATTCCAGTAACAGGTGTGCGTAAAGCAATCGCAGCGAACATGTTACGTAGTAAACACGAAGCACCACACGCTTGGATGATGATTGAAGTAGATGTGACAAACCTTGTGTCATACCGTAATTCAATTAAAGGTGATTTCAAAAAGCGTGAAGGCTTTAACTTAACGTTCTTTGCTTTCTTCGTAAAAGCAGTAGCACAAGCGTTAAAAGAGTACCCTCAAATTAATTCAATGTGGGCTGGCGATAAAATCGTTCAGAAGAAAGATATTAATCTTTCTATCGCTGTTGCAACAGAGGATGAACTATTTGTACCAGTAATTAAACACGCAGACGAGAAGACAATTAAAGGTATCGCTCGTGAAATTACAGAACTTGCAGGAAAAGTACGTACGAAATCGTTAAAAGCGGACGAAATGCAAGGCGGAACATTTACAATTAATAACACAGGGTCATTCGGTTCTGTTCAATCTATGGGTATTATTAATTACCCACAAGCGGCTATTTTACAAGTTGAATCAATTGTAAAACGCCCAGTAATTATGGATAATGGTATGTTTGGTGCTCGTGACATGGTTAACTTATGTTTATCACTTGATCACCGTGTACTAGATGGCTTAATTTGTGGTAAGTTCTTAGGACGTGTAAAAGAAATTTTAGAAAATACGTCAGAAAACAATACATCTGTATATTAAATAAAAAGCTCGCTTATGGCGAGCTTTTTATCATCCTATTTCTTCATCTACATCCTACTATATGTATAATACCTTTCCCAGTAATCTTACAATGAACGATTATGTATTAGGAATTTATGAAAATACATTGCTGATATATGGTATATGGATATAAAATAAGAAAAGAATAATTTTTTTGGCAAATCTTACTGATGAAACTGTAGTATAATATATTGTATTGTATGAAAAAGAGAGTTATTCTATATAAGTGTTTTATAGATAATGTGTAATCAGTCGTCAAAACATGAAGAATGTTGACTCCTGGTTTTTTATTTTGCTGTAACAATGTTTCAGGAGGATGTCATGAAAAGAAGTACCGAGTTTCTAAAAAGTTTAGATGTAAAATTAATATTAATTTTGTTAGCATTATGTGTTACGAGTATAGCTGCTATATATAGCAGTCAGCAAACTGGCCAATATGGAGAGGCAAACTTTGCGATGAAACAGGGTTTGAACTACATAATTGGGGTCGTATTGTTATTGCTTGTTGCAAGCATTGACTTAGATCAATTACAAAAATTGTCTTGGCCACTTTATATCGTTGGATTTGCGTCACTTATTCTTTTGAAAATACTACCGGTTTCCACTTTCACACCTGAAAAATTAGGTGCAAAAAGATGGTTTGTATTTCCGTTAGTTGGACAAATTCAACCATCTGAGTTTTTCAAAATTTCATTGCTTCTCGTAGTAGCAAGTATAGCCGTGAAACATAATGCACAGTATATGGCAAGGACGTTCCAAACGGACTTAAAATTAGTAGGTAAAATTGTGCTAGTATCCCTACCGCCTATTGCTGTTGTATATAGCCAACCGGATACAGGGATGGTGTTCTTATATGCTGCTGCAATTGCATGTGTTTTATTTATGTCAGGTATTCAGAAGAAATTGATAGCGTTATGTACAGTTATTCCAGTCACCATATTATCTGCGTTAATATTTATTTACGTAAGGTATGAGGATTTCTTCTTTAATAAGTTAGTTACGTTACTAAAACCTCACCAACAATCACGTATTTTAGGTTGGTTAGATCCATTTGAACATACAGATCAAGGTTATCAAACACAGCAATCGATTTTAGCTGTAGGTAGTGGCGGTATGGAAGGAAAAGGGTTTGGCGAAGGTAACGTCTATATCCCTGAGAAGCATACTGACTTTATTTTCGCTACAATTGCCGAAGAAGGTGGATTTATCGTAGCAGCGTTAGTTGTATTCTTGTTCCTATTACTACTATATAGAACAATTATTATCGGTTATTCTGCTGATAATTTATTCGGTACATTATTATGTGCTGGATCGATTGGGATATTAACGGTTCAAATATTCCAAAACATCGGTATGATCGTTGGATTAATGCCTGTAAAAGGGATTGCATTACCGTTCTTATCATATGGGGGAAGTTCCTTGTTCTCGAATATGATTATGATGGGTCTCATATTATCCGTACGAAAAACGTATAAAAAGTATATGTTTTCCGTCAAGTAAGAAAAGCTGATTCGTTTACAAACGAATCAGCTTTTTTACATATATGCTCTTAAACGTTGCAAACTAAAATAAAGTAGCAGTTTGAGACGGGTAAGGAGTGCAAAGTGATGCATATGCATATTTTTGAAGGGGCGCGGCATCTTTCTAATAGTGAATGGGTTATTCGGGCTATTATAGCATATATATTTTTAATATTAGTTGCGAAAGCGATGGGACAAAGGTCCATCGCACAACTTCGTTTCTTAGATGTTGTATTAGTGTTATTGCTCGGGGGGAATATTTCTAATGCATTATCTGATGAAAAAGTAGGATTACTCGGCTCAATGATTACAACGTTCATACTCGTTGTACTTCACATTATAAGCTCAGTCTTAATGTTGAAATGGGATAGATGGAGACGCTTTTTAGAGCCAGCACCTATTATTCTTATACATAATGGTTCCATTGATTTTAGCAATTTGAAAAAAGCGAGAATTACGGTGGAATATTTATTTTCGGAACTTCGTATGCGAAATGTGAGCGACATTCAAAAGATTAAATTAGCATTATGGGAAGCGAACGGTGTTGTTTCTATATTTCAGTATCCAGAGTATGAGGCAGTTTCGCGGCTTGATCTGAAAGTGGCAGGAAAAAAATCTCCAGTTTCTTTTGTATTAGTAAAGGATGGGAGCATTCAGAAAGATGTACTTGCTTTATTAGGGAAAACAGAAGAATGGGCGAGAGAATTTCTAGAGAAGAATGCAGAAGTCGAATCCATTATGTTAGCTACAGTAGATGAAGCACATAAAATAAATATTTTGTTAAAAAAATGAAAAATATACGCATTTTGTCGTTTCATACATATGATACAATAGTGTGGACAATGAAAATGGAGGGATACGATGGGATATGTAGAAGAATTACGAAAAATAGTTGGTCATCGCCCTTTAATTTTAGTTGGTGCTGTTGTACTCGTTATAAATGAAAATGGATATGTATTACTACAACAAAGAACAGAGCCTTACGGAAAATGGGGGCTGCCTGGCGGATTAATGGAGCTTAGTGAATCACCAGAAGAAACTGCTTGTCGTGAAGTATACGAAGAAACAGGAATAGAAGTGAAGAACTTGCGATTAATCAATGTGTTTTCTGGAGCGAACTATTTTACAAAATTAGCAAACGGTGATGAATTTCAATCTGTAACGACCGCTTATTATACGGATGAATACGATGGAGATTTAGTTATGAATAAAGAAGAAGCGGTTCAGCTTATATTCTTCCCACCAACAGAACTACCTGACTATATTGTAGGATCGCATAAAAAAATGATTGCGGAATATATGAAGATTATAGAAAAGTGACAAAAAGGTGTTAGAACAGGGTTCTAACACCTTTTCTATACCCAAATACAAGTAAACTTACTTGTATTTCATAAACATTAACTGGTAAGATACAAATAGGTAGTTTTAGAGGAGGGAAAAGATTGATTAATTTTAACTTTTTTATGAATGATGTTGTCCGCCAAGCGCGTGAAGAGATTGTCTCTGCTGGATATACAGAATTAACGACGCCAGAAGCAGTAGAAGAAGCGTTTAAAAGAAATGGAACAACACTTGTAATGGTAAACTCTGTATGTGGTTGTGCAGGCGGTATTGCTCGTCCTGCTGCTGCGCATTCCGTACATTATGATAAACGACCTAACCATCTTGTAACGGTGTTTGCAGGTCAAGATAAAGAAGCGACAGCAAGAGCTCGTGAATACTTCGAAGGGTATCCACCTTCTTCTCCATCATTTGCTTTATTAAAAGATGGAAAAATTGTAACGATGGTAGAGCGTCATGAAATTGAAGGTCATGAACCGATGCAAGTTATTGCAAAACTACAATCTTATTTTGAAGAGAATTGTGAAGAACTATAAATATAAGCGAAAAGGCGGTACGTCCACTTAATTGTGGACGTACCGCCTTTTTATTTAGCGTTAAATTTTATGCGACATGCATATCCTTTGTGTTTTATGCATTGTTTTATACATGATGAATGGTGTTTTTACTGTTGTTTTATTTATTTTTATTTTATATATTGCATAAAAATGAAAGTGCTGATACAATACAAACATCGAATAAATATTCTATTAAACTTTTAAATATACATTATTAGGGGGAAGAAATATGAAGAAGTTATTATCAATATCGTTTGCACTTATTTTAATTGTAAGTATGTTCAGTGCTTGTAGTAATGGGGAAGAAAAGGCTACTGGGAAAAATAAGAAAGTACTGGTTATGGGGACTTCAGCAGATTATAAACCATATGAATACGTAGAAGCTTCAAAAAGTGATGAAATTATCGGCTTTGATGTGGATGTTGCTAAATATATCGGAAAAGAACTTGGTTATGAAGTGAAAGTGAAAGATATGGATTTTGGTGGTTTATTAGCATCTCTTAGCTCGGGAAAAGTTGATTTCGTAATGGCAGGTATGACGCCGACTGCAGAGCGTAAAAATAATGTTGATTTCACAGATATTTATTTCGTTGCGAAAAATATGGTCGTTTCTAAAAAGGATTCTAACATTAAATCTGTAGAGGATTTAAAAGGGAAAAAAGTAGGGGTACAAACAGGATCTATTCAAGAAGAGAAAGCGACAGAATTTAAAAAACAAGTAGATTTCAAAGTTGAGGGACGTGACCGTATACCAGAAATTGTACAAGAAATTAAAGCAGGTCGTTTTGACGCGGCAATTATAGAAGATACAGTTGCTAAAAATTATGTAGAGAAAATGAAAGATTTACAAGGGATTGAAATTCAAGAAGCGCCAGAAGAAGTTGGAGCAGCAATTGCCCTTCCGAAAAAAAGTGACAAAACAGCTGAATTTAATAAAGTAATTAAAAAAATGCAAGAAAATGGAGAAATGGATAAATTAGTGAAGAAATGGTTTGGCAGCGAAAAATAAGCTGCCTTTCACTTTTCTGTGAGGGGAATGAAAAGAATGAACTTAGATTTTTCGGCGATTACGCCTTCGATACCATATATATTAAAAGGCTTAGAAGTTACTTTGAAAATTGTAGCAGTATCAGCGCTAGTAGGGTTTATTTTAGGAATGCTATTAGCACTTTGCAAAATTGCTAGAATACGAGCTTTAAATATAGCGGCAGATCTGTATACATCAATTTTCCGTGGTACACCACTTGTATTGCAATTAATGATTATTTATTTCGGTGTCCCGCAAATAATTGGTTATGAAATACCAGCATTCGTAGCGGCTGTATTAGCATTTAGTTTGAATTCAGGTGCATATATGTCAGAAGTAATCCGTGCGGGCATTCAAGCGGTTGATAAGGGGCAAACCGAAGCGGCGATGGCTTTAGGAGTTCCTTATGGGAAAATGATGCGAAATATCATTTTCCCTCAAGCATTAAAAAATATATTACCAGCGCTTGTGAACGAGTTTGCGACACTTACGAAAGAATCGGCTGTAGTAACAGTAATAGGAGCGACGGATTTAATGCGCCGTGCTTACATTGTAGGTGGCGAGACGTTTAAATATCTTGAACCATTACTTTTTGTCGGACTGATTTATTATATGTTAGTCATTATTCTTACATTAGTCGGGAAGGCAATTGAAGGGAGAATGAAGAAAAGTGATTAAAATTGAAAACCTTCATAAATCATTTGGAAAAAATGAAGTATTAAAAGGAATTACAACAACGATTGAAAAAGGGGAAGTAGTAGCAATTATTGGACCGTCTGGATCAGGGAAATCAACATTTTTACGTTGTATGAATGTGTTAGAAGCACCGACGAATGGTCACATTTGGATTGGAACGGAAGAAGTAACGAATCCGAAAACGAATATTATGCACGTTCGTGAAAATGTCGGAATGGTATTTCAACATTTTCACCTATTTCCTCATATGACTGTATTAGAAAATATTACGTATGCTCCTATTCATGTAAAAGGAGTAACGAAACAAGAAGCTGAAAAGAAAGCCGAGAAACTTTTAGAGAAGGTCGGTTTATTAGATAAAAAAGATACGTATCCGAATCGTCTTTCGGGCGGACAGAAGCAACGTGTAGCGATTGCGAGAGCATTAGCGATGGAACCGGAAGTGATGTTATTCGATGAACCAACATCAGCACTAGATCCAGAGATGGTGAAAGAAGTATTAGAAGTTATGAAATCATTAGTTACGACAGGAATGACAATGGCGATTGTTACACATGAAATGGGATTCGCGAAAGAAGTAGCTGATCGTGTTCTCTTTTTAGATGGTGGAAAGCTTGTAGAAGATAGTGCGCCAGCAGAATTTTTTGCAGCACCGAAAAGTGAACGTGCGCAACAATTTTTACAAAAAATATTGTAATATGTAACGGTTACGTGAATAATAAGTAGAAAAGGATGACATTGTGTCATCCTTTTTTTATACTAGCTGTAAATACGTTTATACATATAGGAGCAATGCTATGTTCAAAATTGGATACCGTACAGTAAAAACAGCAATAGGGACAGGTGCAGCAGTTTTTATTGCTCAGTTATTAGGGTTAGAATTTTATAGTTCAGCGGGTATTTTAGTTATATTATGTGTACAAAATACGAAACGTAAATCACTTCAAGTATCGTTACATCGTTTTTTAGCTTGTGTATTATCAATGGTATTCGCGTTTTGTATTTTTGAAACAATTGGATATACACCGCTAGCAATTAGCGTATTATTACTTACATTTATTCCGACTGCAGTAATGCTTAAAATTCAAGAAGGTATTGTCACGAGTTCAGTTATTATGATGCATCTATATTCATTGAAACAAATTACATGGCTTATTGTTGGAAATGAAATTGCGATATTAACGATAGGGATTAGTGTGGCTTTATTAGTGAATATGTATATGCCAAGTAGTGAAAATAAGTTGAAAGAATATCAGGACAAAATAGAAAGTAATTTTAAAACGATTTTGTTTGAAATGGTCGTTTATTTACGAAATAGGGAAAGTAGTTGGAGTGGAGCAGAACTTATTGAAACTGAAAATATGCTAAGTGAAGCAAGGGATTTATCGTTTAAGAAGCTTGAGAATGCATTTATGCGAGAAGATGACTATTACTATCGTTACTTTAATATGCGCATGCAACAGTTCGAAATTTTAGAGCGGATGATACCATTAGCAGCTTCTTTATCATGGACATACGAACAAGCTGACATGATTGCAGATGTAGTTGAAAACATTGGAAACGCCATTAGTCCTGAGAGTACTGGGGTTATCTCCTTAAGACAGCTTCAAGAAATGAGAGAATTATTTAGGGACATGCCACTGCCAGTTACACGCGAAGAATTTGAGATACGTGCGAAACTTGTTCAACTTGTATATGAAATGGAGCAATATTTACTCATTAAAAGTCGTTTTAAGGGAAAGGATAATATAAAAGAACTTATATAGAAGGTAGGAATTATTTATGCCGTATCTTCTCTCTTTCATATTATGTCTTTCTTTATCGCCTATTTGGCCTCTTGGTGATAACCCACGTGCCGGGGATCCTTTTATTATTGTAAATAAAGCGACGAATAAATTAGCTTATATTGACGATGGAAAGGTTCAAAAGGTTTTTCCAGTCGCGACAGGGAAAACAAATGAATTAACTCCAGAGGGAACTTTTGATATTGTCATGAAAGCAAAGGATCCATATTATATTGCGAAGAATATTCCAGGGGGATCACCGAAAAATCCACTTGGATCTAGGTGGATGGGATTTAATGCAAGAGGAACTGATGGGAGTAAGTATGGAATACATGGAACAAACCAACCGAGTTCAATTGGAAAGTATATTTCACAAGGATGTATAAGAATGAAGAAAAATGATGTGGAATATTTATTTGAGCGCATTCCGATTGGAACGAAAGTATGGATTGTAAAATCAAAAAAATCATTTCAGCAATTGGCAAAAGAAAAAGGAGCCATTGCATATGAAAAAGCCAACGGAAAGGTTGGTTTTTTCTATTGTAATAAGTTGTCTTGACATGTGTACATAACCATGAGTTAATGAGAGTATAGAAAGATGAAGATGAAATAAAGGGGTTGCTCATATGTACTTGAATCCAAAAATTTCGTATATGCAATTTTTTATGGGATTTCTATTTGTTATTACATTCATGTTGGCAACTTTTAATATATGTTCTTATCTTGTAGCAATTGTATGTATGGCATTACTCAATTTTACTTTTGTTATTGGAGCATTTCAGCAGAAACAATATACAAGTTTTGTAATAGCACTTGTAATGTCATTTTCCTTTAGTATTGTAGCGATTGTGCTTTATATAAAATAAACCATCTCGATATCGAGATGGTTTATTTTATTATATGTAAAAAGTAAAAAAAGGACGAACAGGTCGTCCTTTTTACCAAAACATACTCGCGCCAGCAAGTAATGTTGTTACAAGCATAGAAATTAGCATTACATAAATCATAACTTTTTGAGCTTTTTTATGCATCGTTATACCTCCTTGCAAATCAGTACAATATCATTGTAACGAGAAATGATATTGTGGACAAGGGGAGAGAAATGACAAAATTCGAGAAGTACGTGTAAAGTATAACAGGAAATTTGTATGTATGTAGAGAATATATAAAATGATGGAGTGTAAGTTTTTTGTTATGCAAGCTGAAGAATGGAGATACGATGATGAAAATATATGAAACAAATCGTTTGCATTTAAGAGAAATTGATGAGTCGTATGCTGAAAAAGTTCTTCAATATTACGACAGAAATCGTGAATTTTTAAAAGCTTGGGAAGAGTATAGACCAGATGATTTTTTTACGTTAGATTATCAAAAGAAAAAGTTGCAAAAGGATAGAAAAGAGATCGCAGAAGGTAAAATCATCAGGCTTTGGATTTTTAAAAAGGGTGATGATACGAAAATAATTGGATGTATTTCATTTAATTTAATTGTTCGCGGAATTTATCAATCTTGTGTACTCGGCTATAAATTAGATAAGGCAGAGTTAAACAAAGGTTATACGACAGAAGCGCTTAGAAAAGCGATTCAAGTTGCTTTTGAGGAATTTCAATTACATCGTATAGAAGCACCGATTATGCCACGAAATTTAGCATCTATACAAGTCGTGACGAAGATAGGTTTTCAATATGAGGGTGTGTCTAGGAAGATGTTAATGGTTAACGGAGTGTGGGAAGATCATATGCGCTGGGTATTGTTAAATGAGTAATAGAAAGCAGATGGTTATCTAGACATATAAACCGTCTGTTTTTTGTCTTGTATTTCGAAACTTTTGCGAAATTCTGTTATAATTAATAGTGTTACATACATAATGGTAGTGCAGGAGGCGCAGTCTTATGATTAATCAAGAACGTTTAGTAAATGAATTTATGGAATTAGTACAAGTAGATTCTGAAACGAAATTTGAAGCAGAAATTTGCAAAGTATTAACAAAGAAATTCACAGATTTAGGTGTAGAAGTATTTGAAGATGACACAATGGCTGTTACTGGGCATGGTGCAGGTAACTTAATTTGTACATTACCAGCAACAAAAGATGGTGTTGATACAATTTACTTTACTTCTCATATGGATACAGTAGTTCCTGGTAATGGAATTAAGCCTTCTATTAAAGATGGATATATCGTATCAGATGGTACTACAATTTTAGGTGCGGATGATAAAGCAGGGTTAGCATCCATGTTCGAAGCAATCCGTGTTTTAAAAGAGAAAAATATTCCTCACGGTAAAATTGAATTTATTATTACAGTTGGAGAAGAATCTGGTCTTGTTGGTGCAAAAGCATTAGATCGTGAGCGCATTACAGCGAAATACGGTTATGCATTAGATAGCGATGGAAAAGTTGGTGAAATCGTTGTTGCAGCTCCAACACAAGCGAAAGTGAATGCGATTATTCGCGGGAAAACAGCTCACGCTGGTGTAGCACCAGAAAAAGGTGTATCTGCAATTACTATCGCAGCGAAAGCAATTGCGAAGATGCCACTTGGACGTATTGATTCTGAAACAACTGCAAATATTGGACGTTTTGAAGGTGGTACACAAACGAATATCGTTTGCGATCACGTGCAAATCTTTGCAGAAGCGCGTTCTTTAATCAATGAAAAAATGGAAGCACAAGTTGCAAAAATGAAAGAAGCATTTGAAACAACTGCAAAAGAAATGGGCGGTCACGCAGACGTTGAAGTAAACGTTATGTACCCAGGATTTAAATTTGCTGATGGCGATCACGTTGTAGAAGTTGCAAAACGTGCAGCTGAAAAAATTGGTCGTACACCTTCTCTTCACCAAAGTGGTGGCGGAAGTGATGCAAACGTAATTGCAGGACACGGGATTCCAACAGTTAACTTAGCGGTTGGTTATGAAGAAATTCATACAACAAATGAAAAGATTCCTGTTGAAGAATTAGCGAAAACAGCAGAATTAGTTGTTGCAATTATTGAAGAAGTAGCGAAGTAATGTAATAGAAAAAGCGTGTAAATCACAATGGATTTACACGCTTTTTATTTTGATTCGATGGCTTTTACAAGACGGATAAGCCAATACAAGAAAATCCATGGCAGTATGTCCCTTGTTATAATGCCTAGTAGACTTGGAAGAATCCCTGCTACGTTAATATCAAAAATAGGAAGTAATAAATAATTAATTAAGATGATTAATATAATAACGAGAAATGTATAATTGAGGTTACTGTTTGATTTCATAATAGATCACTCCTTTTACAAAAATATCCATATTCATAGCAAAAATAAGGATAAAAAGAATAAGTAATTATTATATTGTGCATGAATTTGGTATAATAAAGGAACAAATGTTCTTTGAAGGGGTGAGTACTATGCGAGAAATGTATCCGAAAAAGGGTCGTGTTATTTTACATGTAGATATGAATTGTTTTTTCGCATCTGTTGAAATTGCTCATGACCCATCATTACAAGGAAAGCCGTTAGCGGTCGCTGGAAATGAAAAAGAAAGAAAAGGAATTATCATAACATGTAGTTATGAGGCGAGAGAATATGGAATACGTACAACGATGCCTCTTTGGGAAGCAAAAAGGTTATGTCCGCAATTAGTTGTAAGGCATCCTAATTTTACATTATATCGTGAAGCTTCATTTCAAATGTTTCAAATCCTTTCCCGCTTTACGGAAAAAATACAACCAGTCTCTATAGATGAGGGATATTTAGATATTACAGATTGCTACACACTCGGTTCGCCTCTTGAAATTGCAAAGATGATTCAACAAGCATTATTAACAGAGTTACAGCTACCCTGTAGCATTGGGATTGCTCCGAACCTTTTCCTAGCAAAAACAGCTTCTGATATGAAAAAGCCTCTCGGTATTACTGTGCTTCGAAAACGAGATATTCCAGAAATGATTTGGCCACTTCCAGTTGGAGCGATGCATGGAATTGGAGAAAAAACGGCTGAAAAATTAAATGATATTCATATACAAACCATTGAGCAGTTAGCAAAAGGAAATGAACATATCATTCGCGCTAAAATTGGAAAGCACGGTGTTGATTTACAAAAGCGTGCAAAAGGTGTGGATGATAGAGAAGTTGATCCGAGTCAAATGGGACAACATAAAAGTGTTGGTAACTCGATGACTTTTTCAAAGGATATGGATGAAGAGAAAGAATTACTTGATATGTTAGAACGACTATCAAAATCAGTGAGTAAAAGATTACAAAAGCGAACTCTTGTCAGCTATAATATTCAAATTATGATTAAATATCATGATAGGCGGACAGTAACGCGGAGCAAGCAATTGAAAAATGCCATTTGGGAAGAACGAGATATTTTCCAGGCAGCATCTCGTTTATGGAAGCAACATTGGGATGGTGATTCCGTTCGCTTACTAGGTGTTACAGCTACTGAAGTAGAGTGGAAGACAGAATCGGTGAAACAATTAGATTTATTTTCATTTGAAGAAGATGCAAAAGAAGAGCCGCTACTAGCTGTCATCGATCAAATTAATGATAAATATGGAATGCCGATTTTACAACGAGGTAGTCAACTATTACGTAAGCAAGAAAAGTCTTTTCAACAAAAATTAGAAAATAAATTTATGTAGAAGGTGTCATGGAGTAGTGAATATCATGACACCTTTCATATTTAACTCGCTTCTAAATCTAAAGAAGTCTTCCAGCCAGCTCCAGTAACGCCAGATTCTAATAGCATTCTACTCACTATTTTTTCAATTAAGATAGCAGCATTTGTCTTGCAATGTAATGTAGCCTGTATACACACCTTTTGATTAGAATCTACGTCTTCACTATACAACTCTTTTAAACCGAGTCCTTCTGTACTTACCATATGCATAAGTGAAAAACGAATATGTGCTTCATTTTCTTCTGAACAAGTAAGGGAAAGTAAGTAGTTCGTTTGTTCTGGTGATTCTTCTTTTGATTTTTTATTCATAAAAAGAGCTATTGGGCGAAGGAGTATATTTGCAAGTAACACGCCGGTTGCACCTAATATAGCTGCAACGAGGAAACCGGCGCCTGTAAGAGTACCGACAGCAGCTGCACACCATAAAGTAGCTGCCGTATTTAGCCCTCTAATACTAAAACCATCGCGAATAATAACGCCATCCCCTAAAAAGCCAATGCCACTAACGACTTGAGCAGCAATGCGGGATGGGCTAGCATCATGATCAAGCATGACGGATAATAAAACAAATATACAGGCACCAAGTGATACGAGAGCATTTGTCCGTAACCCAGCCATTCGGTGTCTCCATTGTCTTTCCATTCCAATGCAAGCTCCTACAATAATTGCTATAACTAATCTGAATACAATGTCGTACCATACCATCATGGTCACCTCCATATATAAATATGTGTTATGTTTTTTAGAATGAGCGGGGAATACCCACTCATTCTTATTTTTACAACCAGCTATGAAACTTTTTAATATAAAGCTTTTTCAGGAATTGTGTTAAAAAAGCGTAGCCTAATAGTATTCCTACTAACCAAGGGAAGTAGTTAAGTGGCAATGCTTGTAAACCAACGGCTGCACCAAGTGGTGAGAATGGAATATAAATTCCGATTGCCATAATAAGAGCGGTTAATAAAACGACTGGTGTTGATGCAGTACTTTGAATGAACGGAATCTTCTGTGTTCTTATCATGTGAATAATTAAAGTTTGTGTTAACAATCCAACGACAAACCAACCAGATTGGAATAATGATTGTTCGCTAGCTGTATTCGCACCGAAGACGTTCCACATAACTACATATGTGATGATATCAAATATGGAACTAATAGGACCGATGCAAATAATGAAGTTCCGTAAGTTTGCAGTATCCCATTTTCTTGGTTTTTCTAAAAACTCTTTATCCATTTTGTCCCATGGAATAGACAATTGTGAAATATCATAAAGTAAGTTTTGAATTAAAAGGTGAATGGCAAGCATAGGCAAGAAGGGGATGAAAGCACTTGCTACTAACACACTAAATACATTTCCAAAGTTAGAACTAGCTGTCATTTTAATATATTTTAAAATATTTCCGAATGTAGTGCGTCCTTCTAGAATACCAGCTTCTAATATTGTTAAACTTTTCTCAAGTAAAATAATGTCGGAAGACTCTTTTGCAATATCGGTAGCAGTATCAACAGAAATGCCAACGTCAGCTTCACGTAACGCTACGGCATCGTTAATGCCATCTCCCATATAACCTACAGTGTGTCCATTTTCTTGTAATACTCGTATAATGCGAGATTTTTGCATTGGATTTAGTTTAGCAAATACAGTTGTTTCTTCGGCTAATTTCGCTAATACTTTATCAGGTAAAGAATTGATTTCGTAACCAAGGACAGGTTCACTGATATTCAATCCAACTTCTTTGCAAACTTTTCTTGTCACAATTTCGTTATCACCAGTTAAAATTTTCACTTGTACACCATGTTTTTGTAATGCTTGAATGGCAGTAGCCGCAGATGGTTTCGGTGGATCTAAAAAGCTAATATATCCAGCGAGAATCATATCGTTTTCATCTTGTACCGCGTACTTTTTATCATTTATTGGTCTATCTTTTTTATAAGCTACAGCAATGACACGCATACCTTCACTATTGAATGTCTCACTTAGTTGTTTTACATTTGAGCATATGCCATCGGTAAGAGAAACAACTTTGCCATCTATTTCGGTGTAGCTACAAATAGATAAAATTTCTTCTACTGCTCCTTTACAAACCATTGTATGTTCACCTGAAATATCTTTCACGATGACAGACATACGTCGGCGAGCAAAATCAAATGGAATTTCATCTAGTTTTTGAAAAATGGATGGATTAAACTTTTGGTTTTCTTCTGTATGTTTCATAACAGCTTTATCTATTAAATTTTTCAATCCTGTTTGATAGAAGCTATTTAAATAGGCAAAGTGTAATACACGATTACATGTATTACCGTTAGGATCTAAATGGTGAACAAGTACAACTTTATCTTCTGTTAAAGTTCCTGTTTTATCGGTACAAAGAATGTTCATAGCACCTAAGTTTTGAATAGAATTTAGTTGTTTTACAATTACTTTTTGTTTAGACATGTTAACAGCACCTTTTGCTAAATTAGCAGTCACAATCATTGGTAACATTTCAGGTGTGAGACCAACAGCAATTGCGATAGCGAAGAAGAATGCCTCTTGCCAATCGCCTTTTGTGAATCCGTTAATGAGAAGAACGATAGGCGCCATAATAAGCATGAATGTAATTAAGAGCCAGCTTACTTTGTTTACACCTTTATCAAAGCTTGTTTCTACGCGTTTACCGATCACTTTTTTTGCTAAAGAACCGAAATACGTATCGGTACTTGTGGAGATGACAACAGCTTTTGCACTACCACTTACAATAGTTGTACCCATAAAACAAAGATTTTCCATATCGAGTGGATTGTAATTTTTTTTCGTATTTTTCGGTAAGATATGTTTATTCTCTGTATGGTAGCAGTTTTCATACTTTTCCACAGGAAGTGCTTCCCCAGTTAAAGAGGACTGATTCACAAATAAATCTTTAGCTGATAAAATACGCACATCAGCCGGAACGATATCACCGGCTGAAAGTGAAATAATATCGCCAGGTACAAGTTCTTCAATTGGAATTTCCGTTGAATCATTTTGCTTCAAATTCATTACGTTTTTTGTTTCGTGTACAAATCTATCTATTCTAAAGACGCTCGCCGTTGTTCGAACCATAGCTTTTAACTGATTCGCAGCTTTTTGAGAACGAAATTCTTGTAAAAAGCGAATTGTTGCACTTAGCATTACCATTACAGATACAACAAGGGTTCCTTGTATGTCATCTGTGAAAAAAGAGAGTGCACCGAGAGCTAATAAAACAAAAATAAATGGATTTTTAAATGCTAATAGAAATTGAACGTACCACGGCGATGTTTTATTATGAGCGATTTCATTCGGGCCATATAAAGAAAGTCTATGAGATGCTTCTTCTTTAGAGAGTCCATTTTCTGTTGTTTCTAAAAGTCGTAACGCTTTGTTTGCATCCTGCGTTGCGACTTCCACTAATAATTTGTTATTTGTTTTCATACAATCTTGATCGTATGAATGTTTTGTTTCTTGTCTTTGTAAATTTAACATTGATAGTTCCTCCTTTTTCATGAAGGAGGAAACAAGCTGTTACTCGACTATTTAAAAATGAGGAGGAACAGTTTCTTTCCTACCTACAAGATGAAATATGAACGTAAAACATATGGGTATCTGGGCCGAATCATCAATTGCCAACTGTTCCTCACCTCCGTACAATTTAGTAGTTTCTGAATATGCTATGTTTGTTTCATAGTAAGGTGCATATATACGTAAAAAGACCTTTACTCAAAACGAGTAAAGGTCTGAATTCGCAGCTAAAAGAGTCCGTAACAAATACTGTTAGTAAACATAGATAAAAACAGTTTTTGTGTATGACAAAATATGTGCACCTCTCCCTCGTTGAGTTTTAGCACTGTATAGCATAGGTACTGAAACCAGCTACGTTAAAAAAGGCCTTCATTCCGACCTTTCCTGTTGACCCATTGGCGTCTCTCGACATTTTTGGGCAGCAGCGTTTCTCTATACAGGAGCCTCACCTAACAGAGACCATATTCAATTACATGTTGAATGTTAGCACTGTAAAATTATAGTGTCAATATCTTTTTTTGAAAAATCAAATAGGTTTATGATGGCTATATAGTAGGAAATAAGAGGGAAAATAAATACTTTAATGACATAAAAAAAGCACTGATTGCAGTGCTTTTTTTATAGATTATGAGATTGTAGCATTTTCAAAAATAACAATTTCTGAACTGTTTGTTGTTGAAACGCGTTGTGCGTAATATGTTAAAGCTGAAGAAATATATGTTGGTAACGAATCATTTGTGTGTGTTGTTGTGTATTCATGGATTAATTCTTTCAAAGTCGTCCATTCTAATTGTGCTGGGTGATCAGACACGAAAGAACTTACCCAGCGATCAAATGAAGATGAAAAATCAGTTTGTAAACGAAATGCTTCTTTCATAATAAAACGCTCCCTTAACATGTAGTATAATCATTTTAACATAAAACACGAACGATTGCTAAGTTTTTTGAGTGTAACGTTCGTGATATATAGTTGTCTAGATGATTGGTTATGTAAATTCGATTTGCCATTTGAAATAACATTCCGTAAGATGAAAGGTAGATTATATAAAGAGCTGGAGGAAAGAAAGTGGAATTTGTATTTTTAGGAACTGGTGCAGGTGTTCCTTCGAAAGGAAGGAATGTTTCAGCAATTGCTTTGCAATTGTTAGAAGAACGAGGACAGACTTGGTTATTTGATTGTGGCGAGGCGACGCAACATCAAATATTACATACATCAGTACGCCCACGCCGCATTGAAAAAATATTTATTACGCATTTACATGGTGATCATATTTTTGGCTTGCCTGGTTTATTAGGAAGCCGTTCATTTCAAGGAGGGACTACACCTTTAACAGTGTACGGACCAAAAGGAATTAAACAATTTATTGAAGTGGCATTATCAGTAAGTACGACACATGTAAAATATCCACTTGAAATTGTTGAGATAACAGAAGAAGGTACTGTGTTTGAAGACAATGAATTTCATGTGGAAACGAAAAGATTGTCACATGGTATTGAATGTTTTGGGTATCGTATTACAGAGAAAGATATACAAGGTGCCCTTTTAGTCGATAAATTGCTGGAGATGGGTGTGAAACCAGGTCCACTCTTTAAACGTTTAAAAGATGGAGAAGTAGTTGAATTAGAAAATGGTACGATACTAAATGGAAAAGATTTTATCGGCCCACCTCAAAAGGGAAGAATTATTACCATTTTAGGTGATACAAGATATTGTGAAGCGAGTAGAGAGCTGGCGCAAGACGCTGATGTACTTGTTCATGAAGCAACTTTCGCGGCAGAAGATGAACAACAAGCGTATGATTATTTCCATTCCACATCTAAGCAAGCTGCGAGTATTGCACTTCAGGCAAATGCAAAACGTTTAATATTGACTCATATTAGTTCTCGTTATCAAGGAGATACATATAAGGAATTATTGAAAGAGGCAAGGGAACTATTTTCTAATACAGAAATAGCTACGGACTTAAAATCATTTCCAGTAGAAAGATAATAATGGTATAAAAAAATGGTGACGAGAGGTTGCCATTTTTTTATTTCTAAAAAAATTAAAATAAAACTGTTATCATTTTATGCTTACATTAGATGAAACAGAAAATTTTAATGATGTGAAGATATAGGATGAAAATACATAGTATCGATTATTTAGAAAAACTGTTATATAAGTCGGACGACATACGAGTGATACAAATAGCAAAAATGGATTTTTATTCAGAACTTTTAAAATTCATTAAAAGTAAGCGTTTTATTAAAAACAAGTTATAATGAGGGCAGATTATAATTTATTGTAGGCTACATGCATTTGAGCTATTTTTCGTAACAAGTGAAGGTGACTAAATTGTGAGAGAGCAACATGAAAATTATAATAGGAAGGATATTACTATTGTTTGTATTAAGTCTTTTTCACTTTTTTGTTTTAAAGCATCAAAAAGTATGAAAGCAATGGGAGTTTCACTTGTTTATGCTATCCTTGTAAGGGGTTATGTGTTAAACTTTGGATTGCTACCAGACTTTATTGTGGGTTAGCTTATATTATTTTTAAATGAGGGTAATGCTAAGTTTCTTAATTTATTATTAGAAGAGGTATTATTTCAGGATATATTGCTTCACTGTTATTTAAAAACGATCCAATTCGTATAGCCGAACAAATTCGTGGTACAACTGGAAAAGCAACCGATTCGGTAGCTTAATAGAATAGTAAAAAATTTTTTCATAGAGGTTTAGGGGGAGTTATGATGAAGTATCGCTCAGTATTTGATATTATTGGTCCAGTTATGATTGGTCCATCAAGTTCACATACAGCAGGCGCAGCAAGAATGGGGCAAGTTGCTCGCCAGCTGTTTCGTCATGAACCAGAAAGAGTAAGCATTTCATTATATGGATCATTTGCAAAGACGTATCGTGGGCATGGTACAGATGTAGCGCTAATAGGTGGGATATTAGGATTTGAAACAGATGATTTACGTATTCCAGAGGCACTAGACATAGCAAAAGAGCGCGAAATTGAAGTGGAATTCATTGAAGAAGATGCAAATGCACCTCACCCAAATACAGCGAGAATTCGTTTGTATAAAGGTGAAGAAGAAATTGAAGTTGTTGCTTGCTCAATTGGTGGCGGTAAAATTGAAGTTGTAGAATTAAATGGATTCGATCTTCAATTATCAGGCACGAGTCCAGCACTACTTATTGTAAATAACGATCGCTTCGGTGCTATTGCAGCAGTAGCTTCAATCCTTGCGAAACACGAGATTAACATTAGTACAATGAGTGTTTCTCGTAAAGAAAAAGGAAGAAGAGCGCTTATGGTCATCGAAACAGATGAAATATTAGCAGATGAAGTGATTGAAGAAATAAAAGCGCAACAAAATATTTGTCAAGTAACTATTATGGAATAATTGCAGGGGGGACACACCATGTTTCGGAACGCAGCGGAACTAGTGGCGCAAGCTAAAGAACAAAATGTAAAAATCGCAGAAATTATGATTCAATGTGAAATGGAAACAAGAAGTATTTCGCGTGAAGAAGTAATTGCTGGTATGGAAAAGAACTTAGTCGTGATGGAGCAAGCAGTAGAACGTGGTATTCGCGGAGTGAAATCACCAACTGGTTTAACTGGTGGAGATGCTGTAAAAGTTCAAGCGTATATGAAGAGCGGAAAAGGCTTATCTGGAGATACGATTTTGGACGCAGTGAGTAAAGCTGTTGCAACAAATGAAGTAAACGCAGCAATGGGAATTATTTGTGCAACACCAACAGCAGGGTCTGCTGGAACAGTGCCAGGTGTACTATTTGCACTAAGAGAAAAATTGCAGCCTACACGTGAAGAAATGATTGAATTCTTATTTACAGCAGGAGCTTTTGGTATGGTTGTTGCCAATAACGCTTGTATTTCTGGTGCAGCGGGAGGATGCCAAGCTGAAGTTGGTTCAGCAAGTGGAATGGCAGCTGCAGCTGCAGTTGAAATGGCTGGCGGAACGCCAGATCAAGCAGCTACAGCGATGGCAATTTCATTAAAGAACATGCTTGGTTTAGTATGCGATCCTGTTGCAGGACTTGTAGAAGTACCTTGCGTAAAACGTAATGCAGCGGGTGCTTCAAATGCGATGATTTCAGCTGATTTAGCATTAGCTGGTGTAACGAGTACCATTCCATGTGATGAAGTAATTGAGGCAATGTTTAGAATCGGACAAACGATGCCAGTAGCACTTCGTGAAACAGCTGAAGGTGGACTTGCAGCAACACCGACTGGTCGCCGTCTGCAAGAAGAGATTTTTGGGAAGACTAATAACTAAACAATATATATTTATAAAAAATGGAGCTCAAGTAAGATTGAGCTCCATTTTTTATCCCACTTTAATGGGCAGTAAGACCCCCACCTCAAAATGCAGCGAAAGCAAAGAATTTAGGTGGGGGGCGGGCTGCCCATTAAAGTCCGATTGGTGAGGGCTGATTAAAGTTTCACTTTATTTTTCTTTTGTTAGTTGTTCTAATGTTATCCCAAGATTATGCGATCGTTGTGTAGCCTGTGTAATACAAGAAATAAGCGCTTGTTGAAATTGGTGTTCTTGCAATACTTCAATGCCCGCTTCGGTCGTTCCACCAGGAGAGGTAATTTCCTTTCGCAAAATAGACGGATGTTTTTCACTTGCTTTTAGCATTTCAGCAGCACCAATCATCGTTTGAAGAATAAGTGACTTTGCAACATCCTCTTTTAAACCGATTTTTTTTGCAGCTTCTTCCATCGCTTCTACTACGTAATAAATATAAGCAGGCCCACTTCCAGATAATGCAGTGACAGCATGCATATCTTCTTCCTCTACAACAGAGACGAGACCGATCGTTTCAAATAAAGCGATGGCAGTTTGAATATGTTCCGCTGTTGCATGCTTTGAAGGTGAGATAGCAGTAGCTGATTTTAAAATAGCTGCAGATGTATTTGGCATGGCACGAATAATCGGAACGTCCTTTTGAAGTAGATTTCTAATTGAATGAGTAGAAACACCTGCTAATAACGAAATAATAAGCAGGTTATTATGTATGTCTTCTTTAAAAGGGGTAAGGGCTTCTGCAACATCTTTTGGCTTCATTGCTAGAAAAAGAATATTTGTATTAGTAAGTAGTTCTTTTTTATTATGTGTACCTTTGACACCGTATTTGTTATGTAGTTCCTGTAATCTTGTCTCGTTAGAACGATTACTTACAGTAATTTGTTCGCCTTTCACAACATTTGCATGTAACAAGCCACCAATAATCGCTTCAGCAATAGAGCCCGCACCGAGAAAGGAAATGTTTTGAATACACATGATGTTCCTCCTTTAATTTTGGTTAGAAATTCTTATAAATGTACATACATTCGTTTTTTTCTAGGAAACACCTCTTTTTATCTGAAAATAATGACAAATATATAAGGAAGTTGTAAACTGAAGAAGTATTCATTTTTGAACCGGAAAGAGACAGGGGGGCTAAGCATGACGGCGATTCACCGAATGGAGATTCCTGTGCCATTTGCAGTTGAAACTGTGAATGTGTTTTTAGTTGAGGGGGAGACATTAACATTAATTGATACAGGGACTAATACAGAAGAGGCAAGAAATGCGTTAGAAAGTCAATTAGGTACATTAGGATATACGATAGAAGATATTGAAACAGTAGTCATTACGCACCATCATGCGGATCATTGTGGGCTTTTAAATATATTTTCTGAGAAGACGAACATTATTGGACACCCTTGGAATGAGCCTTGGATCACGCAAAATCCAGAATTTTTAAAGCGATATCATGAGTTTTTTAGAGAGACGGCTTTACAATTTGGTGTTCCAGCAGCATTTTTGAAAGACGAGGCGTTATTGACGACAAGGACACTGAAATATTCTTGTAATAGATCGTTAACGCATACTGTGAGAGAGGGAGATCGTATTGATTCAATGCCTGGTTTTACAGTGATTGAAACACCAGGTCATGCTTCCACTCATATTTCATTATATAGAGAATCTGATGGAATACTAATTGGCGGGGATGCTCTCATTAGTCATATTTCTTCGAATCCAATATTAGAACCACCATATGAAGGACAAACAGAAAGGGCACGCCCGTTATTGCAATATAATCAAACGTTAAAGCGTTTAAGTGAAATGAATATTTCGCGCATTTTATCAGGACATGGAGAAGATGTTCTAAATGTGAAACAACTTATTGAAACGAGATTACAAAAGCAAGAAATACGTGCGTTTAAAGTGCTTGAGTTACTAAAGGAAAAACCAATGACAGCATTTGAAGTATGTGTAAAACTATTTCCAGTATTATATAAGGAGCAATTGCCACTTACTATTTCAGAAACGGTTGGACAATTAGACTTTTTAGCATATAATCAACAAGTGATGATTGATGATTCTTCGCAACAATTGATTTATTATGCAAAGTAGGTGACAGCAATGACGGGACGTTTACAAAATAAAGTAATCGTCATTACAGGTGCTTCTAGTGGAATTGGGGAGCAAGTTGCAATGCAAGTTGCAGAACAAGGAGCAACGCCAGTATTAATGGCTAGAACAGAAGAGAAATTAAAAGCATTAGCAGAAAAAATTAAAGAAACTTATAATACGCCTTGCTATTATTATGTATTAGATGTAAGTGAAGAGACGGAAGTACAATCTGTTTTTTCAAAGGTATTACAGGAAGTGGGACGTATTGATATATTAGTAAACAATGCGGGATTTGGTATTTTTAAAACGTTTGAAGATGCGTCAATGGATGAAGTGAAAGATATGTTTCAAGTAAATGTATTTGGATTAGTAGCCTGTACGAAAGCAGTACTACCTTATATGGTGAAAAGAAACGAAGGGCATATTATTAATATTGCTTCACTTGCTGGGAAAATTGCAACTCCGAAATCGAGTGCGTATGCAGCGACGAAACATGCCGTATTAGGATTTACGAATAGTTTACGTATGGAATTATCTAGTACAAATATTTTCGTAACAGCGATTAATCCAGGTCCAATCGATACGAACTTTTTTGAAATAGCTGATCAATCTGGTACATATGTGAAAAATATGAGACGATACATGTTAAAACCAACATATGTTGCAGAACAAATCGTAAAATCGATGCAAATGAAAAAGCGTGAAGTAAACTTACCGAAGTGGATGGGCATTGGTCCGAAGCTGTATGTTCTATTCCCGGGTTTATTTGAGCGTATTGCAGGCAAATCATTAAGTAAAAAATAGGAGATTTCCATATGGAAATCTCCTATTTTTTTATTTTCCAGTCACATAATCGTAAACGATATCCTCAATTGCCTCGTATACATCAATTTCAGTATTTGAATGAATTATCGTTTGAATATGTTTAATTAGCATTTCCTGATCTTCATTTGACATAGGATTACATTGATATTGTTGAAAACTTTTTATAATCATTTTCTCAATTAATTTCTCATTCATGTTTTTCCCCGCCTGTATGTATACATGTATTGTTTTATTGTACTTGAAGCAAAACAAAAAAACTACTATACACTATTTATGTATAAAAAATCTGCTCTGTATATTGTTTTTTCAGTAAAATTAAGTTTTTAAAGTTTATTAAATTTATAAATATTTAATTGACTCTATAAATATACAATATTATAATCATACTTAATTTAAAGAATTGATATGAGGAGGAGCATATGAAAGTCGCAATTATTGGAGCAACTGGGTATGGAGGTATTGAGTTAATTCGGTTATTAGAGCAACATCCATATTTTTCGATAGCATCTCTTCATTCTTTTTCTCAAGTTGGCGAGTGTATAACAAATGTATATCCGCATTTTCAAAACGTTCTTGTTCATACGTTACAAGAAATTGATGCAGAGGAAATAGTGAAAGAAGCAGAAATTGTATTTTTGGCAACCCCGGCAGGAGTATCAGCAGAGCTAACTCCAAAATTATTAGCAGTAGGTTTAAAAGTAATTGACCTATCTGGAGACTTTCGTATGAAAGACCCTTTTATATATGAACAGTGGTACAAAAGGACAGCTGCAAAAGAAGAAGTTCTTAGTAAAGCTGTATATGGGTTAAGTGAATGGAAAAGGTCTGAGATTCAAAATGCAGATTTAATTGCAAACCCAGGATGCTTTGCTACAGCTGCATTATTAGCGGTATTGCCATTAGTCCGTAACGGCATAATTGAAGAGGATTCCATAATTATTGATGCGAAATCAGGAGTATCAGGAGCAGGCAAAACGCCAACAACAATGACTCACTTTCCTGAGTTATACGATAACCTGCGTATTTATAAAGTAAATGAGCATCAACACGTTCCTGAGATCGAGCAAATGCTTAGAGAGTGGGATAGGGAAACAAAGCCAATCACGTTTAGTACGCATTTAATACCGATATCACGGGGGATTATGGTTACACTTTATGCGAAAGTAAAACGAGAAATGGAAATAGAGAAACTTCAAAAATTATATGAAGAAACGTATGAGCAATCGCCTTTCATTCGAATTCGTATGCAAGGAGAGTTTCCAAGTCCGAAAGAAGTGAGGGGCTCAAATTATTGTGATATGGGGATAGCTTACGATGAAAGAACCGGAAGAGTGACAGTCGTTTCTGTTATAGACAATATGATGAAAGGTGCGGCTGGGCAAGCGATTCAAAATGCAAATATAGTAGCGGGACTAGAAGAAACAACAGGTTTACAGCATATGCCGCTTTATTTATAAGGGGGACATGATGATTAAAGTAGAGTCTATTACAAAATTAAAAAATGGTTCAATTGTAACGCCAAAAGGCTTTTCGGCAATCGGTACTGCAAATGATTTGAAAAAAGACAAAAAGGATTTAGGTGTAATCATTTGTGAAGTGCCAGCATCATGTGCTGCCGTTTATACAACGAATCAAATACAAGCAGCTCCCCTGCAAGTAACGAAAGAAAGTATAGCGGCTGAAGGGAAATTACAAGCTATTATCGTCAATAGTGGAAATGCAAATGCTTGTACAGGAATGAAAGGGTTACAGGATGCTTACGAGATGCGTGCATTAGGAGCGGAACATTTTGGAGTGAAAGAAAATTACGTTGCAGTTGCTTCAACAGGTGTAATTGGTGTCCCTTTACCGATGGATATCATCCGAAAGGGAATTGCAACTCTTATCCCGACGAAGGAAGAAAGTGAAGCTCATTCTTTTTCTGAAGCAATCTTAACGACGGATCTTATAACGAAAGAAACTTGCTATGAGATGATGATTGATGGGAAGAAAGTGACGATTGCTGGTGTTGCGAAAGGTTCAGGGATGATTCATCCAAATATGGCAACGATGCTAAGTTTTATTACGACAGACGCTCATATAGAGCATGACGTATTACAAACAGCATTATCACAAATCACGAATCATACATTCAATCAAATTACGGTAGATGGAGATACTTCTACGAATGATATGGTCATCGTTATGGCAAGTGGATTATCAGAAACGAAACCAATCAATATGGAACATGCAGATTGGGAAACTTTCGTATTTGTTTTACAGAAGGTATGTGAAGATTTAGCGAAAAAAATCGCACAAGATGGTGAGGGCGCTACAAAGTTAATAGAAGTAAATGTGTTAGGAGCTCGAACGAATGAAGAAGCAAAGAAAATTGCAAAGCAAATAGTCGGTTCGAGTCTTGTGAAAACAGCAATACATGGTGAAGATCCAAACTGGGGGCGAATTATTAGCAGTATTGGACAAAGTGAAGTCGCGATTAACCCAAATACAATTGATATTACTCTTCAATCTATTGCGGTGCTGAAAAATAGCGAACCTCAAATGTTTTCTGAAGAGGAAATGAAAATGAAATTAAAAGAACATGAAATTATGATTAATGTGTATTTACATTTAGGAGAAGAGACAGGATCAGCTTGGGGCTGTGACCTAAGCTATGAATATGTGAAAATAAACGCTTGTTATCGTACATAAGGAGAGAGAAGATGAGCGATTATATTGTAGTGAAATGCGGCGGTAGTATGTTGGATCAACTAAATGATGTGTTTTTTGATTGCATAAAGAAATTGCAACAGAAGTATAAAGTAGTGATTGTCCATGGCGGTGGCCCAGAAATTGATGCTCAATTAAAAGATTGTAACATCGAAGTAGAAAAAAGAGATGGATTACGAGTAACACCAAAAGAAGTTATGGATATTGTTCAAATGGTGCTATGCGGAAGTACGAATAAAAAGTTTGTAATGAAGTTGCAAAGACATAATTTACTTGCGGTAGGTTGCTCAGGGTGTGATGGCAAGTTACTTCAAGTTCAACCTGTCGGTGAGGAGATAGGATATGTGGGAGAAGTAAGGTATGTCGAAACGGCCTTACTAAAAGGATTAATAAATATGAACTATATTCCTGTTATTGCTCCGGTCGGCATAAATGATAATGAGATTTATAACATAAATGCAGATACCGCCGCAGCTGGAATTGCGGCCGCATTATCTGCAAAAGAACTCATTTTTATTACAGATGTAGATGGGGTATTACATGAAGGGAAGTTAGTAAAGAAAACCGACGAATTTGAGATTGTTAATTTTATAGAAAACGGTGTTATTACAGGTGGGATGATTCCGAAAGTACAGGCGGCACTAACATCATTAAAAATGGGAGTGCAAAAGGTTAGTATCGTAAATGGAACGAAGGATTTTACTGGGGTTACAGGTGAGTGTATCGGAACGACGGTAACGAGGGGTGTGAGTATTGCATGACCAGTCATCTTTTTCAAACGTATGGGAGAAGAAAGATTGAGTTTGTAAAGGGAAAAGGAACGAAAGTTATTGATAATAACAGTAAGCAATATTTAGATTTCACATCAGGAATCGGTGTATGTAATTTAGGACATTGTCATCCTATTGTTATGAAAGCCGTACAAGAGCAACTGCATGAAATATGGCATATATCTAACCTGTTTACAAACAGCTTACAAGAAGAAGTCGCGTCATTATTAACAGAAAATATAGCATTAGATTATGTGTTTTTCTGTAATAGTGGGGCAGAGGCGAATGAAGCAGCTTTGAAATTAGCCCGTAAGCATACTGGAAAATCTCTCGTCGTAACATGCGAGCAGTCTTTTCACGGTAGAACATTCGGAACGATGAGTGCGACGGGACAAAATAAAGTGAAAGAGGGATTTGGTCCATTACTTCCATCTTTTTTACATATTCCTTTTAACGATATTAAGGCATTGGAAGCGGTAATGAATGAAGAAGTTGCGGCAGTAATGGTAGAAGTTGTTCAAGGTGAGGGAGGAGTAGTACCGGCTAATCTAGCCTTTTTGATAGAGATTGAAACATTATGTAAGAAGTCCGGTTCCCTATTTATTATAGATGAAGTACAAACTGGAATTGGAAGAACTGGGACATTATTTGCTTACGAACAAATGGGAATACATCCTCATATCGTTACTACCGCTAAGGCGCTTGGAAATGGCATTCCAGTTGGAGCAATGATTGGCCGGAAAGAACTTGGAACATCGTTTCCTGCAGGATCACACGGTTCAACGTTTGGTGGAAACTATATTGCAATGGCTGCAGCGAAAGAAGTATTGCAAATAACTAAGAAACCATCGTTTTTAAAAGAAGTAAAGGAAAAGGGCGAGTACGTATTACGGAAGTTGCAAGAGGAATTACGACATGTCGAATGTATTCAAAATATACGTGGTAAGGGGCTTATGATTGGAATTGAGTGTACGCATGAGGTTTCAAGTTTTATAGAACAACTAGAGAAAGAAGGGCTTCTCGTATTACAAGCAGGACCTACTGTTATAAGACTATTACCACCACTTATTGTGACGAATGAAGAATTAGAACAGGCAGTATATATGATAAAAAAAGTAGTTTGTACAAAAAACGTATCAATTATATAAGGGGGAAGTTTCATGTCAACTGTACAAGTACCGAAATTAAATACGAAGGATCTTTTAACATTAGAAGAACTGACACAAGAAGAAATTATTTCTTTAATTGAGTTCGCTATATATTTAAAAAAGAATAAGCAGGAGCCTTTATTACAGGGCAAAATATTAGGGCTTATCTTTGATAAACATTCAACTCGTACTCGCGTATCTTTTGAAGCGGGAATGGTACAGCTCGGGGGACATGGTATGTTTTTAAGTGGGAAAGAGATGCAGATTGGAAGAGGAGAGAGCGTTTCAGATACTGCGAAAGTATTATCTCATTATATTGACGGGATCATGATACGTACATTCTCACATGCGGATGTAGAAGAGCTTGCGAAAGAATCGAGCATACCTGTAATTAACGGTTTAACGGACGATCATCATCCTTGTCAAGCATTGGCAGACTTAATGACAATATATGAAGAAAAAAATACATTTAAAGGAACAAAATTGGCTTACGTAGGTGACGGAAATAATGTATGTCATTCATTGTTGTTAGCGAGTGCGAAAGTCGGAATGCATATGGCTGTTGCAACGCCTATAGGATATGAACCGAATGAAGAGATTGTAAAAAAAGCGTTAGCGATTGCCGAGCAAACAGGAGCTGAAATTGAAATTCTGCATAACCCTGAACTAGCGGTGAATGAAGCAGATTTCATTTATACTGACGTTTGGATGAGCATGGGGCAAGAGGGAGAAGAAGAGAAATATACTTTATTTCAACCTTACCAAATCAATAAAGAACTTGTTACGCATGCGAAGCAAACATATCGTTTCTTACACTGTTTACCTGCCCATCGCGAAGAGGAAGTAACAGGGGAAATTATAGATGGACCACAGTCTATCGTCTTTAAGCAAGCTGGTAATCGATTGCATGCGCAAAAAGCATTATTAGTAAGTTTATTTAAAAATGTAGAAGAGCTTTCTTAAATGAAGTGCACCTCAATTGTTAGACACGAATAACAATTTGAGGTGCACTTTTTATATTGAAATGTCATATGTATATTTAGTTAACCATTTCGATATCATTTATAATAAAAGAGAAAGTGAAATTTGTTTTTCAGAGTATGTAAGGGCATACTACATATAAAAATATAGTTAAAGAGATGATGAGAGTGAAAACACCTAAGAAAACATATTCGTTTTTTCAGCGGATGTGGAGAATATTAAAGTTTCAATATTATAAGTTACTTCGATCACCAGAAGGTGCAAAGAAAGTATCATTAGGTTTTGCGATTGGTTTTGGTTTAGAGATGCTGGTTATATATACGGCATCGCTCGTATATATAGTATTTTATCCAATCGTTCGATTAGCGAAGGGATCCTTTCCTGCTGCGGTTATTGGTAATATTATTGGGAAAATATCATTTTTACCGGTATTGTTATTTCCATTTGCTTATGCGTTAGGAAAAATGATTTATCCATTTCATGTGAAAAAAATACACCATGAACCATTTACAATGTCTGACTTGTTCTCAAGCCACATTTTTACGATGTTAAAGAGCTTGTTACAGAGTGAGGTGTATGTATTAATTGGTATGACGATAATAGGAGTTGTGTTTGGGGTAATTTCATATTTTGTTGTGCATTATTTATATGAAAAGAACCGTAAGTTACGTTTGAAGAACAGAAAGAAACGAGTGAGAGAACCACTTGTGCAAATATAAAGAGAGTCACACTCATTTTCTCCTTTGAATATGTTTAAGAAAAAGGAGGAGAGAATGAATGTATTATTACGTACCGCAAGTATATCCATATGTAAATTATTATCCGGTTTATGATATGAATAGACAATACGAATTATATCGACAACAACAAGTACAGCAATTGTCACAAATACAACAACAGCCTACGCAAGAACAAAAACCATATTTAACGACATGGCCATATTCAAATGTATACTACGGTAATTATTACGAATCATAAAGCTGCTTCTATTTAGAAGCAGCTTTATGCGTTCGTTTTCAAAATTAAATTTTGAATGGTTTGAAGAGAGTGAATGAGTTTTTCACGTTCTTCCTCAGATAACGTTTGGAAATTTTCCTTTAATTTGTCTAAAATGAATTGTTGATATTGATTTACTAACAATTTCCCTTCAGCTGTTAGGGAAATTAAAATGACCCGTCGATCTTTTTCGCTATAATGACGCTCTATTAATTCTTCTTGAATCAGTTTATTTAATAGAGGTGTCATATTGGGCCTTGAAATCGCTAGCCGCTTGCCGATTTCGGAAACTGCTAATGTGCCATTTTCATGCAGAAGTAGTAATACTTGTGTATGTGATGGCGGCATATGTCTTTGAGAAGAAAATTCTCCAGGAAGCATAAATTTGCGATAAAAAAGAGGCACTAGCGAAAGAAGATGATCAACAATACGTTCCCACTCGCGTGATTCCATATAAAGGCCCCCTTCCACTCTCATTGTAACAAAAAAGACATGTTATAAAAATAGAATTGTTTCATGGAAATTTTAATATTTGTAGGCCAACACTTTTTTTGTAAATGAATCGGCAATAATCGTATAGCCTTTGTCATTCGGGTGTACTTGGTCAAAGAGTAATTCTTTCTTATCATTAGATATTAATTTGCGAATTGGTAAAACGATAGACGGTTGATTTGCTTTAGCAATGGAATAAACAGATTCATTCCAGCCATCTAAAAACATATCTGCATAACTCGCGATGGAATCATCAAGTTGTAACGGGTTATAGAGTTCAGAAAGAATGAGTAAAGCATCCGGATTTTGATCTCGAACTGTCTTTACAATATTTTTTACATCCGCTTCAAAATGAGCCTTTTCTTTATTTAACATTTTAATACCGTCTATAACACCGACATCACGATTTAAGCGAAATAAATTATTTCCTCCAATATTTATCGTAATGATATTTGCTGCTCTAATCTTTTGCTTTACATCTTCTGATTGAACTTTTTTAGCGAGACGATCTGTTGTAAGACCGTTTATCCCAAGATTTTCTACGGTAATTGGTTTATGAATTTGTGCTTCGATTTGTCTAGAAGCTAATTCAGCAAATCCTCCCTGCGTCGATCCATATCCTTTGGCGAGCGAATCACCTAGTACGAGATGATAGAAAGAATCGTTTGTTTGCTTATCAATCCAACTTGGAGTAGATGTTTTTTCTGTTTTTTCTTCTGGTTCATTTTGTTTTGTCTCATCGTTCTTTTCAAAATAAGAATAAGAAATGATTAGAAGGAGGAGACAAACAATTGTTAAGATGACTTTTTTCATAAATTCATCCTCCTTGTAATTGGTAATTGTATCATATTCAGCAGTATTAACAATGTAAGGGCATATTATATGTTTATGAAAAGTTTATAATAACTTTACAGAAAATTTGTTGAAGTTTGTCAAAAAATATTGACGATAGGAAAGAACTTTATATATGATAATGTCAGATAAGGTGAAACTTTAATTAGTGGGAGCTTTATTTCCTATTAATTGTTAGTCTTCATCAATCGAGCGTTTAAGGGGACTACTCGTTAGCGCAGGGTGAAATGAAAATTGTGTCTCTAATAGAAGAAAAAAGGTATGTGGTTAGAGAAAGATAGGGATTCATTTCATTATTTCTGGTAATTGTATAAGGGGGATTTTTTGTGAAAAAGTCAAAAAAAATGCTAGCTGGAGCAACTCTTGCTATTGGTGTTATAGCGCCGCAAGTATTGCCAGCAACAGCTCATGCAGATGAGCAAACTGGGGAGAGTACGGTTAACTTACGAATTCTAGAAACATCAGATATTCACGTTAACTTAATGAATTACGATTATTATCAAACAAAAACAGATAATAAAGTAGGTCTTGTACAAACTGCAACACTTGTTAATAAGGCACGTGAAGAAGCGAAGAACTCTGTCCTATTTGATGATGGGGATGCATTACAAGGGACACCACTTGGAGATTATGTAGCGAATAAAATAAATGATCCGAAGAAGCCTGTGGATCCTAGTTATACACATCCATTATATCGTTTAATGAATTTAATGAAGTATGACGTCATCTCTCTTGGGAATCATGAATTTAACTACGGTTTAGACTATTTAAACAAAGTAATTAGTAAAACAGAGTTCCCGGTTATTAACTCGAACGTCTATAAAGATGATCATGATAATAATGAAGCGAACGATGAAAATTATTTTAAACCATATCATATTTTAGAGAAAGAAGTAGTGGATGAAGCAGGCCAAAAACAAATAGTAAAAATTGGTGTAATAGGATTTGTCCCACCTCAAGTTATGAACTGGGATAAGGCAAATTTAGAAGGAAAAGTAAAAGCGAAAGATATTGTCAAAACAGCGAATAAATTAGTACCGAAACTGAAAAATGAGGAACATGCAGATATTGTCGTTGCACTAGCGCATTCTGGCGTCGATAAGAGTGGATACAACGTTGGGATGGAAAATGCGTCGTATTATTTAACAGAAGTTCCTGGTGTAGATGCAGTATTAATGGGACATTCACATACTGAAGTGAAGGATGTATTTAATGGTGTTCCAGTTGTAATGCCTGGCGTCTTTGGAAGTAACTTAGGTATTATTGATATGCAATTGAAAAAGGTAAACGGAAAATGGGAAGTACAAAAAGAGCAATCGAAGCCGCAACTTCGTCCGATTGCTGATGGTAAAGGGAACCCATTCGTACAATCTGATGAAAAATTAGTTAATGAAATTAAAGATGAGCATCAAGCGACAATTGATTATGTGAATACAGCTGTAGGAAAAACGACAGCGCCAATTAATAGTTATTTCTCATTAGTACAAGATGATCCTTCCGTACAACTTGTGACAAATGCGCAAAAATGGTATGTAGAAGAGGAATTTAAAAAACCAGATTACGAAAAATATAAAGGAATTCCAGTTTTATCTGCGGGTGCACCATTTAAAGCAGGTGGCCGAAACGGTGCTACATATTATACGGACATTCCAGCTGGAACGTTAGCGATTAAAAACGTGGCAGATTTATATGTATATCCAAATACTTTATATGCTGTAAAAGTAAATGGGGCACAAGTGAAAGAATGGCTTGAAATGTCTGCAGGTCAGTTTAATCAAATTTATCCAAAGAAAACAGAAGAACAGCCGTTAGTAAATATAGGATACCCTACATATAACTTCGATATTTTAGATGGCTTAAAATACGAAATTGATGTAACACAACCAGCGAAATACGATAAAGATGGAAAAGTTGTAAATGCAAATGCGAATCGTATTGTAAATATGACATATGAAGGTAAACCAGTAGCTGACAATCAAGAGTTTATTGTCGCTACAAATAACTATCGTGGAAGTAGCCAAACGTTCCCAGGTGTAAGCAAAGGGGAAGTTGTATATCAATCACAAGATGAAACACGTCAAATCATTGTGAAGTATATGCAAGAAACACCAGTTATTGATCCAGCAGCAGATAAAAATTGGATGTTTAAACCGATTGTTGCCGATAAATTACATACAACATTCGATTCTTCACCAAATGCACAAAAATATATAAAGAAAGATGGGAAAATATCATATGTTGGACCATCTGAAAATGAATTTGCTAAATATGCAATTGATATAACGAAGAAGAACGATGATGATAAGGAAACTGGTGGAGAGAACCCAACACCACCAACAACAGGTGAAGGAAATAATGGAGGAAATCCAACAACACCACCAACAGGTGAAGGGAATAACGGAGAGAACCCAACGACACCACCAACAGGTGAAGGGAATAATGGAGAGAACCCAACGACACCACCAACAGGTGAAGGGAATAATGGAGAGAATCCAACGACACCACCAACAGATGAAGGTAATAATGCAGGATCTGGACAAACTACAATGGATAATCAAAACGCAAAAGAAACAACAACAGTAAGCGAAAAGAAAGAAGAACGTGATTTACCGAAGACTGGTACAAGTGTTGTTTCTACAATTGGAGCAGGTTTGGCGTTTGTTGGAGCAGGATTACTTCTGTTATTTAGAAGAAAGAAAGCAAATAGATAGTGGAGAAATATAAAAGGATTACCGATTCAGGTAATCCTTTTTAATATATTATGAAAGTGTTACAGCTTTTTCTTTCTTCCATGAAAGGCCAAATCCAGTGAAACCAACAATTATTGTTAAGACTGGGCAAGCTAAACAGAAAATTGCGAATGGAAGGTAATCAAATGTCGGAATGCCAAGGACGTTCGATAAGAATACACCACTTACACCCCATGGTACGAGCGGATTAATAACTGTACCTGCATCTTCTAATACTCGTGATAAATTACGACGTTCTAAACCGACTTCATCGTATTTATTAGCAAATGCTTGTCCTGTTAAAACGATGGATAAGTATTGCTCACCAAGTAAGAAATTTACACCAATTGCAGTTGAAGCAGTAGAAATAATTAAGCGTGTACTATTTTTTACGAAGCTAGAGATGATATTCATCAGCTGCGCGATAATACCCATTCCTTGTAATAATCCTCCCATACAAAGAGCTAGGAAAATAAGCGCAATCGACATCATCATACTTTGTAAACCACCGCGAGATAGTAAGCTATCAATGTCTTTAATACCAGTTTTAGAAACATAGCCGTCTTGCATAATTTTCATTAAATCAGCTAAAGAAGTGCTAGGTTTAAAAATAAAGAGAATAATAATTCCTACCACGATTCCTGCAAGCAATGTTGGAACTGCTGGAACTTTTTTAAATGCGAATAGGAACAGTAATAAAATTGGGATTAGTGTAACGATAGAAATTGTTGTATTTTTCTCTAATGTACTAATAAAGTTTGTGAAGTCAACGTCTCCGCTAGTGCCGCCTCCTAAAATGAAAAATGCGATAAAAGCAATAATGAAGGCTGGAACTGTTGTCCAAAGCATGTTACGAATGTGCTCAAATAAATCTACACCCGTTACAGCAGGAGCTAAGTTTGTTGTATCAGATAAAGGAGACATTTTATCTCCAAAGAACGCACCAGAAATAATTGCACCAGCAATTAGAGCCGGATCGTATCCGAGAGCACTACCCATGCCCATAAAGGCAAGTCCTACAGTTGCGGCAGTTGTAAAGGCACTACCGATACTCGTTCCAACAATTGCACAAACAACGAAAACAGTTGGAATGAAAATTTTAGGAGATACAAGTTGGAAGCCGTATACCATTAAAGTTGGGATTGTTCCAGCGGCGATCCAAACACTAATTAATACGCCTACAAGTAAGAAAATAAAAATAGATGGAATACCAGCTGAAATACTACTAATCATCCCTTTTTCCATCGTAGACCAATCAATTTTTTTCATAAATCCAAATGCTAATAAAAGAACGATGCCAAATAAAATCGGGATGTGTGGTGAAACTTCTAATTTGATAACACTAAAGCCAATGCAGAAAAAGATAAAAATTGTTAAAAGAACAGATTCAATTTTTGAAACCATTGTGTTCCCCTCCTAAGTAATCTAAAATAGCTCTTTTTTATATAAAATTCGCCAATATTGTTTATTTCCTTCTAAAATTTAGAATTTTGTGACAAATTACCGATAATTGTTGGTTTTTCAATATGATTCGAAAATGATTGGATAAAAAAACGTCCCTGCATATAATTATGCAGGGACGAAGAAATCGCGGTACCACCCTAGCTTGTGAAATGAATGTATCACAAAATAAAGGGTCGTATGATATGCGCTAATAAAATAAAAACGTCCCTGCAATATATGCAGGGACGAAAAATTCGCGGTACCACCCTAAATTGTGAAACAGTGTCGTTTCACCACTCTTTAGATATAACGGTCTATAACCGTCTTTTACTACTCCTTACGTTTCGCAAAAGAAGCTCCAGGGGGTAATTCATAATTCGCTCTGTACTGGTTCGCACCGACCACCAGCTCTCTGAAATCAGAAATCGAAATACTACTAAATCCTATCAATGCCGATTCATATGATGTTAGTTAAATTTTTATCATATATTCGTCTGACATGTCAATAAAAATATTCAATAATTTTTTAGGGAAATAAAGGAGAACGATTTTAATCCTGTGAAAATGTGCGTTATAATGAATTTGAAAGGGGAGGAAAGAGTGAAGAAAAAAATAATTCTTTTTACTACCTTACTAGTCATCGGCGGAAGTGCTGGAATTTACACAGCTTTTGCAGCTGAATCAGAGCAGGCGAAACAAAAGCAAATACAGCAGTCAGAAGTGAAGAAAGCAAAAGAAGCTGAAGAGAAGAAGTCGATGGAAAAAGCAGCTGAGAAACTAGGGGTTTCTACGGAAGGGAAAACAAAAGAAGAGGTTGCGAAAGAAGTAAATACCGCAAGATTTGAGAAGCGCCATGATCTATTGATTGAACATGCAAAACAACTTGGGATTGATACAGAAGGAAAAAAAGATGAAGAGATTATTTTAGAAATCGGAAAGATACAACATGGAAAGTAGAACAACTTATCGTATGATAAGTTGTTCTTTTTAAAGAACTACTTGATTTAAAAATAATTGACAGTCATTTAGATTTAATGTTAACTATATTTATAAACTAGTTGACATTAGGGGTGACAATTGTGACTTTTAGTAAGAGTACGACTGACAAACCGTCATATACATATGAAGAGTTATCGGAGAAAAATAAAGCCTATGTATGGCATCCGTTTACACAAATGAAGGATTATTTAGAAGAAGATCCTGTCATTATTGAACGAGGAGAGGGAAGAAAGCTATACGATGTAAAGGGAAATGAATATTGGGACGGTGTTTCATCTATTTGGTTAAATGTTCATGGACATCAAGTACCGGAACTAGATGAGGCAATTCGTAAACAATTAAATAAAATTGCCCATTCTACTATGTTAGGACTTGCTAACGTTCCATCTATTTTATTAGCGGAAAAAATAATTGAAGTTGTACCAGAAGGTTTGAAGAAAGTATTTTATTCAGACTCTGGTTCTAGCGCCGTTGAAATTGCAATTAAGATGGCTTTTCAATATTGGCAGCATAAAGGGAAACCGAAGAAACAAAGATTTGTTACATTAAAAGAAGCATATCATGGCGACACAATTGGAGCTGTTTCAGTAGGAGCAATAGACTTATTTCACCAAGTGTATAGTTCACTTTTATTTGAGGCAATTAAAATGCCATATCCATATACATATCGTTCTCCTTATGGAAATGATAAGGAGGAAATTGTGAAAAAACATTTAGAAGAAATGGAAGAGCTGCTAAAAGATAAACATGAAGAAATTGCGGCGCTTATTGTAGAACCTTTAATGCAAGGTGCTGGCGGTATGATTACAATGCCAAAAGGATACTTAAAAGGGCTACGTAATTTATGTACGAAATATAATGTTTTATTTATTACAGATGAGGTAGCGACTGGATTTGGGCGTACTGGAAAAATGTTTGCATGTGAACATGAAAATATAACACCGGACATTTTAACAGCCGGGAAAGGTTTAACGGGCGGATATTTACCAGTTGCAATTACTGTAACGACAGATGAAGTTTATAATGCCTTTTTAGGAGGCTATGAAGAACAAAAAACGTTTTTCCACGGACATAGTTATACAGGGAATCCATTAGGGTGTGCGGTAGCAATTGCGAATCTAGAACTATATGAAAAAACAAATTTAATAGAAGAAGTAGCGCGTAAAACAGAATATGTGGCGACGCAATTAGAGGAACTCTTTGCATATAAACATGTAGGGGATATTCGTCAGTGCGGGTTAATGATTGGAATTGAACTTGTGAAGAATAAGGAAACGAAAGAAGCGTTTGAATGGACAGAGAGAGTTGGGGTTCAAGTATGTAAACGCTCGAGAGAACTAGGCATGATTATCCGACCGCTCGGTAATACGATTGTATTTATGCCTCCACTTGCTTCTACAATTGAGGAGATTGATGATATGTTACGCATTTTGTATAAAGCAATCTCGGATGTTACGGAGGGAGAATAATGAGTGGTTTTTTTATAACAGCAACGGATACTGAAGTGGGGAAAACAGTAGTCGCCGGTGCATTAGCAGGTGTATTTAGAGAATTGGGATATAATATCGGGGTATATAAACCGTTGCAAAGTGGACATGTTGCATCAAATCCAGAGGGAGATGCAGCAAGGCTAAAAGCATTATCAGGTGTACCGACAAAAGAAGATGAAATTTGCCCTTATTCTATTGAAGAGCCGCTTGCTCCGAGACTTGCCATGAAAAGAGCTGGAAGAGTAGTACATGTACAGGACATTATTCATCACTATAATGAACGATTGAAAGAGTTTAATAGTCTACTTGTAGAAGGAGCAGGTGGATTAGCTGTTCCGTATACAGAGGACGCTTTAGTAATTGATTTCGCAAAAGAATTACAACTTCCACTTATTGTAATAGCACGCCCTACATTAGGGACAGTAAATCATACAGTTTTAACGATTGCTTATGCAAAGGCACATGGTTTAACAGTAGCAGGTGTAATTTTATCTGGCTGCAAAGAATGCGAAATGGAAAGAGTACAAGAAAATAAAGAAATGATTGAAGAGCTAAGTGGGGTACCGGTTATAGGTTTATTACCATTCTTTGAAGGTGAGTTTACAAAAGAAGAAGTCTTGGAATCTGCTAAAGAATATATAATGATTTCAAAATTAGAGGAGCTTATCCGAAATGAATCAAACGTGGCGCACACATCTTCAATCTAAATTGCAACAATTAAATGAGCAAGGGCAGTATCGCAATTTGCATGTAACAGAACAAGCAGAAGAGACATGGCTTATTCGAGATGAGAAAAGGATGCTAAATTTAGCGTCAAATAATTATTTAGGATTAGCTGGTGATGAAAGGTTAAAAGAAGCTGCTATTGCATGCACAAGAAAATATGGAGCAGGGGCGACGGCATCAAGACTAGTTGTAGGAAATTATTCACTGTATGAAGAGGTTGAGAGAAGTATATGTGATTGGAAAGGCACTGAAAAAGCCTTAGTTGTAAATAGTGGATATACCGCAAATGTTGGGGTGATCTCTTCATTAGCGAGTCGTCACGATATTGTGTTTAGTGACAAATTAAATCATGCAAGTATCGTCGATGGAATTATATTAAGCGGGGCAGAGCATAAAAGGTATCGTCATAATGATTTAAATCATCTGGAGACGTTGTTAAAAACAGCATCTCCTGAAAAGAAGAAATTAATCGTAACAGATACTGTTTTTAGTATGGATGGTGATACTGCGTATTTGAGGGAGTTAGTGGAGCTGAAAGAGAAATACGGGGCAATCATTATAGTTGATGAAGCACATGCGAGTGGAATATATGGAATCGGCGGAGCTGGATTATCTCATATAGAAGAAGATCTTGCTCAAAACATAGATATACATATGGGGACGTTTAGTAAGGCTTTAGGGTGTTATGGTGCGTATTTGACAGGCGATGCAATTTATATAGAGTATTTACACAATATGATGAGAAGCTTTATTTTTACTACTGCATTACCGCCAGGAACATTAGGAGCGGTACAAAAAGCAATTGAAATTGTAAAAGAAGATAATGAAAGAAGAGAGAGGCTTATAGAGAATGGAGCATATTTCAGAAACCATTTACGAGAAGCTGGTTTTGATATAGGAAATAGCTCAACTCATATTGTACCGATCGTAGTCGGTTCAAATGAAACAGCTTTACGGTTTAGTAAAAGGTTGCAACAGGTAGGGATTGCTGCAATTGCAATTCGTCCACCAACGGTTCCAGTTAAAAGTTCACGGGTCCGTTTTGCAGTTACATCCCAACATACAATAGCTGATTTGAACTGGGCTATTCAGCATATTATACGCATTGGTAAAGAAGAGGGGTTTTTAGTATGAAAGAGCTAAAGATTATTTTTATTCCTGGGTGGGGAATGGAAGAAAATATTTGGACTTTAGTTCTGCCGTATTTTAAAGGATATTCTGTTCAATGTATCAATTGGCGTAATGTGAAAGAACAAAGTGAATTTGCAGGGCGAATAATAGATGTAGCAAAGGATGAAAATGTAATTTTAGTTGGGTGGTCATTAGGGGCGTTAGCGGCAGTTGAAGCTCATAAAAAGATTAAGGCAAAAGGTATCGTATTAATTGGTGGTACTGCCAAATTTATAAATACGAGCGACTATACGAGTGGATGGAATGCTTTGCATGTAGAACGGCTAAAAAAGAATTTGGCGAGAAAGAAAGAAGATACGCTCAAGCGGTTTTATGAAAATATGTTTACGAAAGATGAGCTGAAAGAGAATAAAAGCTTTGAAGATATAATAAAACACTTTAAAGGTGATTCTATTCAGTCTTTACAATTAGGTTTAGATTATTTAATAGAAACAGATATGAGAGAAGAACTGAAAGAAGTTAAAGTTCCTATCCTACTTATTCACGGAGAGCAGGATGTAATATGTCCATTGTCTGCAGCACGTAATATGGCTAAGAATGAGACTGCTATGCTCAAGGTAGTAAATAAGGCTGGACATGCATTATGCGTAACGAATTTCGAATATTGCGTAAATGAAATAATTCAATTTGTAGAGGGGATACGACATGATCAACAAAACGTTACTACAAAAACGGTTTAACGTGGCAGCTGTATCCTACGATCAATATGCAAATGTACAAAAAAAGATGGCACATTCATTACTTTCTACATTAAATCAGCGATATAGTGCAAATGCATCGATACGTATTTTAGAACTTGGATGCGGGACAGGATATGTTACAGAGCAATTATCAAACTTATTTCCGAAAGCACATATTACAGCTATTGATTTTGCTGAAAGTATGATTGCAGTTGCGAAAAATAGAAAAAATGTAAACAATGTAACATTTTACTGTGAGGATATCGAAAGATTACGACTAGAAGAAACGTATGATGTCATTATTTCAAATGCCACATTTCAATGGCTAAATGATTTAAAACAAGTGATAAGAAATTTATTTCATCATTTGTCTATAGATGGAATATTACTCTTTTCAACGTTTGGACAGGAAACATTTCAAGAATTGCATGCTTCGTTCCAGCGGGCGAAAGAAGAAAAAAATATACAAAATGAAACATCGATTGGGCAACGTTTTTATTCGAAAAATCAGTTGCTCCATATATGTGAGATAGAAACAGGGGATGTACATGTTTCTGAAACATGTTACATAGAGAGATTTACAAAAGTTAGGGAGTTTCTACATTCTATTCGTAAAGTAGGAGCGACCAATAGTAATAAAGAATCATATTGTCAAAGTCCCTCACTCTTTCGTGCGATGCTTCGTATATACGAAAGAGACTTCACGGAAAATGAAGGGATAATGGCAACGTATCATGCTTTATTTGTGCATATAACAAAAGAGGGGAAGAGATGAAATGAAACAAGTACAAACAAAAAGGGATTGGAAAAAACTTGCATACGACGTAGTAGAAGAGAAAATGATTACGAAAGAAGATGCAATAGCGATATTAGAGGCTGACGATACAGAGATTTTAGAAATTATGAATGCAGCTTACATCATTCGCCATCATCACTTTGGTAAGAAAGTAAAATTAAATATGATTATTAATACGAAGTCTGGATTATGCCCTGAAGATTGCGGATATTGTTCACAATCTATTATTTCAGAAGCACCGATTGATAAATATGCATGGCTAACGCAGGAAAAGATTGTAGAAGGAGCACATGAAGCAATTCGCCGTAAAGCGGGTACATATTGTATTGTGGCGTCTGGTCGTCGTCCGACGGATAAAGAGGTCAATCACGTAATTGGAGCAGTTAAGGAGATTCGTGAAACGACAGATTTAAAGATTTGTTGTTGTTTAGGTTTCTTAAATGAAGATCAAGCAGGACGTTTAGCGGAAGCGGGCGTACATCGTTATAACCATAACTTAAATACACATGCAAATAATTATGAAAGCATTTGCTCGACTCATACGTATGACGATCGTGTTGATACAGTTCAAAAAGCGAAACAAGCGGGCATTTCACCATGCTCAGGAGCGATTTTTGGAATGGGAGAGACAATAGAAGAGCGTGCTGAAATTGCATTCGAATTACAACGTATAGATGCAGATTCAATTCCATGTAATTTCCTTGTTGCTGTAAAGGGTACGCCGCTTGAAGGGCAAAAGGAGTTAACACCAGTAGAATGTTTAAAAGTGCTGGCGATGATGCGCTTTGTAAACCCAACGAAAGAAATTCGTATTTCAGGAGGGCGTGAAATTAATTTACGTTCTGTACAGCCAATCGGTTTATTTGCAGCGAACTCTATTTTTGTTGGAGACTACTTAACGACAGCTGGACAAGAACCGACTGCAGACTGGGGTATGATTGAAGATTTAGGGTTTGAGATTGAGGAATGTGCATTATAAGATAGAAAAAAGCAAACTTATAAAAGAGTTTGCTTTTTTTGTAAATAAAATGTAATAAATAATTGTGAACGCTTGGTACTATTGGCTTTTGAGCGAAAAAAAGAATTTTGGTGGACGAATTTTCCAAGCCCCAATTGTACATAGTAAATATGTAATTTATCCGACTTTAATGGGCAGTAAGACCCCCACCTCAAAATTCAGCGAAAGCAAAGAAGTTAGGTGGGGGATCAACTGCCCATAAAAGTCCGATTGGTTCAACTAATAATCAGTGGGGGATGAAGAACCCCCCACTGATTAAAGTTTCACTTTATATTGGGTTGGAGGATTTTACATGCACAAATATATATTAGCGATAATGACTTGTCTAATTTTACTAAAAGCGATAAGTGCTGATCCAGTTAAGGCCGCCGAAAATCCTGAACAAAAAGAGATGCAACAACGAATTGAACAACATTTTCGAACGAAAGCTGAACATTTTGGATTGAAAACAGAAGGGAAAGATTTAAAGGAAGTACGAAAAGAAATTACTATCATAGAAGAAGCGAAGAAAAGAGAGAATGTATGGAGAACAGCACAAACGCTTCGTATACAAACAGAAGGAAAAACAATGGATGAATTAATAAAAGATGTACGGAAAAAAGTAAAGAAATAAAAAAGAGGCCGCAGCCTCTTTTTTTATGCCCATTGTTTTGATAAGTGAGCCATTTCAATCGCAGCAACGGCAGATTCATAGCCTTTATTACCAGCTTTCGTGCCTGCGCGTTCAATCGCTTGCTCGATTGTTTCGGTCGTTAATACACCGAAAATAACTGGGATGTCTGTTTGTAGTGATAAAGATGCAACACCTTTTGCCACTTCATTACAAACGTAATCGTAATGTGTTGTAGCACCGCGAATGACAGTGCCTAACGTAATAACAGCATCATACTTCCCGCTATTAGCCATCTTTTTAGCGATTAAAGGAATTTCAAATGCACCAGGAACCCAAGCAACATCAATATCAGCTTCTTCTACACCGTGACGCTTTAATCCATCTAAAGCTCCGCCAAGTAACTTACTTGTAATAAATTCATTAAAACGTCCAACAACAACCCCAACTTTTAATCCTGTACCAACTAAATGACCTTCGAATACCATAATAAATCTCTCCTTTAATTATAAGTTTAGTAAATGTCCTAATTTGTTTACTTTTGTTTGTAAATACGTTTTATTCTCTTCTTTTGTTGGCATTTGTAACGGTACACGCTCGATTACTTCTAAATCGTAACCTTGTAAGCCAGCAATTTTTCGAGGATTATTCGTTAATAATCGTAAACGTTGTAAACCTAAATCTTTTAATATTTGAGCGCCAATACCGTAATCACGTAAATCAGCTGGGAATCCAAGCTTTTCATTTGCTTCTACAGTATCGAAGCCTTCTTCTTGTAACTTATAAGCGCGAAGCTTATTCAGAAGTCCAATGCCTCGTCCTTCTTGTCTCATATAAAGAAGAACGCCTTTTCCTTCACGCTCAATTTGAGTAAGTGCAGCATGGAGTTGTGGTCCGCAATCACAGCGGCACGAGCCAAATACATCTCCTGTTAAGCACTCTGAATGAACGCGTACAAGTACAGGCTCTCCTGTTGAAATATCACCTTTTACGAGTGCGATATGCTCTTTCGAATCTAATGAATTAGAATAGCCAATCGCATGGAAAGTACCGAAATCTGTAGGTAATGTAATTTCCACTTCTCGCGTCACTAATGTTTCATGGTGGCGGCGATAAGCAATTAAATCTTCTATTGTAATCATTTTTATATCAAATTGTTTTGCGCACTGTAGTAAATCAGGTACGCGTGCCATCGTACCATCCTCATTAATAATTTCGCAAATGACGCCAGCTGGTTCTGCTCCGCAAAGCTGTGCTAAATCGACAGCAGCTTCTGTGTGACCAGCACGGCGCAGGACACCGCCTTCTTTCGCAATTAATGGAAAGATATGCCCAGGACGATTGAAATCAGCCCCTTTTGATGCAGGATTTAACAATTCTTGTATCGTAGTTGCACGTTCGTGAGCGCTAATTCCTGTTGTTGTAGAAACGTGATCAATACTCACTGTAAATGCAGTATGATGCGAATCCGTATTATGAGCTACCATCGGTTCTAATTGTAGACGTTCTGCGTACCCTTCTGTAATCGGTACACAAACGAGGCCGCGTCCATGTGTAATCATAAAATTAATTGTTTCTGGCGTAATATACTCTGCTAAAGCGATAAAGTCGCCTTCATTTTCGCGGTTTTCATCATCACATACGATAACGACTTTTCCTTGTTTTAAATCTTCTAGAGCTTCTTCAATACGATGAAACATCATGCTTCCCCCTTATAGAAATCCGTTTTCTTGTAAAAAGCTTTCGGTCATTGAATTTGTTCGTTTTACAGGTTTAGAAATAAAGCGTTCGATATATTTACCAATCATGTCGCACTCAATGTTTACGATGTCACCGGTGTTCTTTTCTCCAATAACAGATTCGCTTACTGTGTGCGGGATGAGTGAAATGGTAATGGAAGATTCGTCCATATCAAATATTGTTAAACTCGTTCCATCAACAGCAACGGATCCTTTATGCAAACAATAGCGCAGCAACTCATCAGCAATAGTTATTTTGTAATAGGCGGCATTATAGTGTTGTTTTTTGCTTAAAATCGTCCCGATGCCATCAATATGCCCTGAAACGAAATGTCCACCGAATCGTCCATTTGCCGCCATTGCACGTTCTAAATTTACTTTGCATTGCGGTTTAAGCATGCGAAGTGATGTTGATTGCATCGTTTCAGGCATTGCGTCTACTGTGAATGAAGTTGTTGTGAAACTCGTTACAGTTAAGCAAATACCGTTCACCGCGATACTATCACCTAGGTGGACATCTGATAAAATTTTATTTGCATGGATCGTTAACTTCATCGCTTCTCCGCTTTGTTGCATGTTTGCAATCGTTCCTAATTCTTCTACAATTCCTGTAAACATTCCGTCACCTCACTTCGGGCATGCGCAACAATTTTTATATCATCGCCAATTTGTTTCATCTCTTGAATTTTCAAGGAAAGTGCATCTTGTAATGTTGAAAAACCATTTCCACCAAATAAAGTAGGGGCATCATTCCCGCCAATTAATTTTGGGCTTATATAAGTTATAATTTCATTGAAATTATTTGTTTGTAAGAAACTTGCATGAACTGTTTGACCACCTTCGACGAAAAGAGATAGCATTTGTTTTTCACCGAGTAGGTCTAAAACATCTTGAATTTCAATTTGCTTCGTTTTCATTTGGAATATCACTATATTTTCAGATTCATAAGAAGCTATTTTCTCATTATTTACATCCTTACCGACAAAAATCCATGTCGGTGCTAAGCCATCTGTTATGACATGAGAAGATGGTGGCGTTCGTAAATGGGTATCTAAAATAACGCGTATAGGATGTTTACCCCCGTTAGGAATTCTTGTTGTTAAATGCGGATTATCAGCTATAACTGTATTCACTCCAACGAGAATCGCATCATGTGTATGGCGATATTGGTGAACATCAGCTCGTGCTTTTTCACCTGTAATCCACTTACTTTCACCAGTGACAGTCGCTGTTTTTCCGTCTAAGCTCATTGCTGTTTTTATTGTTACAAATGGACGTTTCGTTTTCATGTAGTGAAAAAAGTAGCGATTTAATAAAAGTGCTTCCGCTTCAAGAACACCAGTAGTTACTTGGATGCCAGCTTCTTCTAATCTCTTTTTTCCATTACCAGATACGAGTGGATTACAATCAAGAGTAGCAATTACAACGCGCTTAACTTCTTTTTTGATGAGTAATTCACAGCAAGGTGGTGTTTTTCCAAAATGGCTACACGGTTCAAGTGTTACATACACGGTAGCTCCTTTTGCTTTTTCACCAGCCATATGAAGAGCATGAACTTCTGCGTGTTCTTCACCAGCACGTAAATGAGCCCCCATACCGACGATGTTTCCGTCTTTTACAACAACAGCACCAACCATAGGATTTGGACTTGTTTGTCCGGATGTTCCTTCTGCTAACTGCAGGGCAAGCCTCATATATTCTTGATCTGTCATTCTTTTCACCTCTCCTGAAAAAATCAAAAAACCCCAAGGATTTTATATCCTTGGGGTTTGGGAGATGTGATTTCTAGAAATATAGTTCGAATACGAAAGTATAGGAAAGAAACCTAACGATGATTGATATTTTGGCATAAGGAAAAAACCTAGCAAAATATCGAATTTTTCAAACGCTAGTCGTATCTTTTTATTCCAGTATAGAAACATAAGTATACAAAATAAAACATATATAAAGATTCAAAATGAAACTTTAAAAATATACATACTGAAATAAAAGTGTATTCGCTATATAAGATTACTAGAAAACATATCCTTCTCCCATCCAGACTATACTGTCGGCCCTAGAGTTTCACTAGATCCACCGTTTTCGAGTTGAAAACGGGTCACGGACTTAGAAGTTTGCACTTCATCACCGCCGGTTGGGAATTTCACCCGACCCCGAAGGATGTTGTTTGCTCAAATTATAGCACAAAAAAGACAAAAGGCTAGTAAAAAATATTCGAATGTGAAGAATTGTGTGAAAATATAGGTAGCCTGGCATGGAGACAAAAGTATTAGAAATGTTGTAAGGAGAAGGGGATAACGGAGTTGTAAAAAGAAAAACATGCACAAAAAAAATGTGCATGTTACATGTGAAATTATTCTGCTTCTGGTGCTCTAACAACAGATTCGAATTTACCTTTATGCGAAGCATCGCAATAAGGCATATTTTTTGATAAACCACAACGGCATAAAGAAAATGCCGGTTTTGCTGGGAATACATTCCCTTGTGAATCAACTAATTCCACGTCCCCTGTAACGCGAAAAGAGCCATTATCATTTACTTTAATTTGTACTTTAGCCAACGCTATCCCTCCTTCCCAAACGCTTAATTTCATCATATAATCAAGAGAAGTACTTGACAATATCAAATGAGCACTTTCTTTGGGAGAGAAGAGAGTGTTATAATGTTTTTTATAACTGACTAGAGTAAGGTGACGAAAGATGGATAAACAATTACGTACATTACGAAATATTGCAAATGAGCGCACGTGGGCATCATTTTTGAATGATAATCATCCATATAGTTTGTTACACTGGTCCATTGCCGGTGTAGGACAAGAGTCAAAGGATGTTTGGCTACTTCAAGATGAAGTAACATTTCAAACGACAGAATTTCCAACGTTAGATGATGCAATGCAATGGATTTCTGAAAATATGGAACAAGTTACAGACGTTTTAGCGCAATAAAAAAACAGGCTTATGCAAGCCTGTTTTTTGTTTCTTTTACAAATGAGTTTAAAAATTGATCAACGGCTGCTTCATACTCTTCTTTATTTTCATTATAAGAGCAAGCGTGTGCGCCGTGTTCTGCAATATAAAGTTGTTTATTGTTTTCCTTCGCGTCATATAGTGCTTTCGTCATATCAGCTAAAATATAATCATCATCTTTACTATGAATAAAGAGGACGGGATTGTTAATGTTTTTTATACAATCGATTGGTGAAACTTCACGAATCGTATAGCCGTCACGCACTTTTAAAAAAGCATTTGCTAAAGGTAATAAAGGCCATTTAGGTAAATGGAATTCAACCTTTAAACGGTGCTGTAATTGTCCGTAGAAATCAGAAAAAGGACAATCTGCAACATAGAAATCAGCGCCATCTTCTACAAGTCCTGCATACTGAAGAAGTGTTGCAGCTCCCATTGATTCACCATGAATACCGAGTGTTATATTTGTTCCAAAACGATTTTTTAGCCAGTCAACTACAGATTTTAAATCATGTTTCTCATAGTATCCATAGCTTGTTGTTTTTCCACCAGTTTTACCATGACGACGATGATCGTAAATAACGACATTATATCCTCTGTTTAAAAATAAGTTTGCATATTTTACAGAGTTCATTTTATTTACAGTTACGCCGTGACAGAAAATCATAAATTTGTTGGAATGACCAGCAGGAATGTAATATCCGTGAAGATCATATCCGAATTGCGAAGGGATATGAATTTCTTCTTTATGAAGAGCATCAAAATCTTCTATACGAAAATGTTTTTTCGTTTCTCTTTCGAGTACTTCTTCCTCTGTTTTTTTCTTTAAGTACATCACTTTATTTGTAAAGAAAATCCCAAGGGCAGTTATCGCACCTAGTACAGTAAACAATGCTGCAAAAAAACGTTTCATACTTTACCTCATCCTCCAAATACCGTTACATGTGATACACTTATATTGTATCACAATGATAGAAACGGGGAGAAATAGGAAATGGTGCATATACAAAAAATTACGCCAGAGATGAAAGAAACAATCAGAATATTCATGTGTGAGAACTGGGGGAGCTCATTAATGGTTTCACGTGGGAAGGGGCATCAATTAGAAGAGTTACCAGGATTTGTTGCGCTCTCTAATGACAGAATAATCGGAATTATAACATATGAAGTGATTGGAAATACGTGCGAAATTGTATCGTTAGACAGCTTTGAAGAAAGAAAAGGAATAGGGACGAAACTTGTAGATTGTGTATTACAAATTGCAGAAGAAGAGCAGTGCGATCGGGTTTGGCTTATTACAACAAATGATAATATGAATGCGTTACGTTTTTACCAAAAACGTAATTTTTTGATGACGAATTTATATGTGAATGCGGTTGAGGAGGCACGAAAAATAAAGAAAGAGATTCCGCTTATTGGGTATGATAATATCCCGATTTTACATGAAATTCAATTAGAATATCGTTTAGTGTAATGATGTAACAATTTTCAGAAATATAAGTTATTAACCTTGACGAATATTGTAATTTAGGTTACCGTAAAATTGTAATCTATTACCATATTAAGGGGTGACGATGTGGCAACTATACGTGATGTTGCAAAATTGGCAGGTGTTTCAGTCGCAACCGTTTCACGAGTTATGAATGAAAAAGGATACGTTCATGAGGACACAGTAAAACAAGTAAAGGAAGCAATTGAGGAATTACGTTATAGGCCAAATAGTGCAGCAAAGCCATTATTTAAAGAGAATTCAACGATAATTGCATTACTTGTAGATAATCTATATGACCCATCAAACATCACTTTGCTACATTGTATTGAGGAAATAGCATATAAAGAAGGATATCAAACTATTGTTTGTAATATAGAGAATAAAGATAGATACATACATATGTTGAAGGAAAATAACGTTGCAGGTGTTATTTTGACAAGATCCGTTTTTAAAAGTATAGGAGAAATCCCACTTCCGTTTGTTGTGATTGATGAAAAAAAATCCCATGCAAATTATTATGAAAGTGGCCAAAGAGCGGTCTCTTTATTAAAAGAAAAAGGCTGTCACTTTCTTGCTTATTTCGGTGAGGGCGAAGATAGTGAAGAAATGGAAGAGTACATATCAGGATTTTTAGACGCTGTTTGGGAGGAGAGAATCTCTTATCGAGAAGTATGTGTACAAGGGTATACGAATAAACAATTTATTACATTATTGCAAACTTATCCGTATATAGATGGAATTGTAACTTCAAGTGATAAGATTACTTTTGAGTTGATTCGAGCAGCAAAAAAATTAAATATCCGTATACCGGATAAATTGAGAATGATTGGACTGAACGGGAGTATAGACAGTGAATGGACAGGTCCGTCATTTATACAAATGGAAAGTTGTATCGAAGAAAATGGGAAAATAGCGATGCAACAATTAAAAGGAAAAATAAAAAAGTAAAAGGTGCGTATAAAACGCACCTTTTATAATGTAATGGCCGCAATAAAGCCGAATATAAGTAACGGTATATTATAATGCAGAAAAGTTGGTACACATGTATCCCATATATGATGGTGTTGACCATCAGCATTTAAACCGGATGTTGGTCCAAGTGTACTATCTGATGCTGGAGATCCTGCATCGCCTAGCGCTCCGGCTGTACCGATAATTGCAATGGTGGCCATTGGACTAAATCCAAGCTGCATGCAAAGAGGTACAAAAATTGTTGTTAAAATAGGGATGGTTGAAAAAGATGAACCAATTCCCATCGTAACAAGAAGTCCAATCACAAGCATAAGAAAGGCTGCGAGTGGTTTATTATTTCCAATTATATGTGCACTTGTTTGTACAAGAGATTCAACATGTCCTGTCTTTCGAAGAACAGCGCCAAATCCAGCGGCTGCAATCATAACAAAACCGATAAAGGACATCATGCGCATTCCGCTTGTTAATATTGCATCTGCTTCTTTAAGAGGTAGACTACCACTTACTGATAAGACGATAATCCCTGCTAAAGCACCGAAAATCATGGATTCTGTTGCTAATTGAACAGTTAATGTGGCAATGATAGATAATAATCCGAAAGTAATGCTACGCTTTGTATAGGGAACGATTTCATTTGAGGTAGTATGAATTTGTTCTGTTTCATACGTACGAGGCTTTCGGTATGTAATGAAAACTGCTACACATAATCCGATAATCATACCGATTGCTGGAATAGTCATTGCTTTTGGAATAAGCGCGACATCAAATGTAAGACCGCTTTGCGCAGCATTTGTTTGCAATACGTCATGATAAATTTTTCCGAACCCTGCTGGAATCCACATATAAGGAGTAATCAATCCGAATGTAATAATACATGTAACAAGTCTGCGATCCACTTTCAATTCATTTAATACTTTTAAAAGTGCTGGAATTAAGATGGGGATGAAAGCGATATGAACAGGAATTACATTTTGTGAGAAACAAGCCATTGTTAAAATGATGAATAGAATAAGTATTTTAGAATAAACTTGTTTTTTTGTGTCTTGTTCATTGCCAATCCATTTTAATGCAGTTTGAATCATGGCATCTGGAAGTCCTGTTTTGGAAAGTGAAATAGCGAAACCGCCGAGCATTGCATAACTTAAAGCGATTGGAGCGCTGTTTCCAAGACCAGTTGTAAAAGTGTTAATCGTTTCTGAAATACCGAGTCCGCCGATAATTCCGCCTGTTAAAGCTCCAACAATGATGGCGACAATGACCTGGACACGTAACAAACTAAGCAATAGCATAACCGCTACTGCGACGAGTACAGCATTCATAATAAATGTAATCTCCCCAAAATTTTATTGTGTTAAGGCAAGTAAATATGAATCACCTTGCTATATTTATCCCGTTTTAATGGGCAGTAAGACCCTCACCTCAAAATGCAGCGAAAGCAAAGAATTTAGGTAGGGGTCGGGCTGCCCATTAAAGTCCGATTGGTGAGGGCTAATAATCAGTGGGGGATAAAGAAACCCCCCACTGATTAAAGTTTCACTTTATATATAGTTGCGACATATTATTATAAATTGTTTTCTATGAAATGTAAAAGAGCCTTTTATTACTAATGCTGAAAAGCTAGCTCTTGTTTAATGGATTGTAAAGATTGAGCGAATAATTCTGGTTCTTCTAAATCGGGAGAATGTGCTGAATTTGGGAACCAAATCATTTTTTTTATGGGCGCTTCTATTACATCACAATACTCCTGAACGAGTGCGTAAGGAGTTTGATAATCGTAGCGACCAGAACAAAAATAAACCGGAATAGATAAACTTGAAATAGAAGAAAAGAAATCGATTGTTAGCATTTCTTCCCATAAAACGCCAGATTTTATATTTCCTGCGAGAAACTTGAACCAATCTAATAGCGTATATTCAGGAGAAAAGAAGCCTTTTCGTATGAAAGAAAAGGAAGATCCGTTTTGGATTGCTCCTCCGAATGTACCAAGCCATTTTCTTTGAATAATAAGGCGTCTCGTATCTAAAAATGGTGGTTTTCCTAATTTTAAAAGAGACGCTAACGCTTTTTTATGATCATGCTTTTTGGCAGAACGAATTAAATGCTGATATAGCAATTCTTCGTTTTGTTTCATATGTACAATCTGACCAATACCGATGTAAGCCTCGATATACTGTGGATATTGATGTGCTATGTTAAGCCCAATAATGCTTCCCCAAGAATGACCAGCGAGAAATAGTTTCTGTTTATTGAACTTTTTAAGTACATATTGAATTACTTCTTTTGCATCGGACACGAATTGTTCGATTGTAAAATTTGCTCCGAAATCTTTCATTGAAAAGGATTTACCTGCTCCGCGCTGATCCCAATTAATTACGATGAAGTGTTTCTCTAATTCTTTTTGGAAATGACGAATAAATCCAATTTGTGCCATGCCCGGTCCGCCATGACAGCATAATAAAATAGGTTGATCTACGTTTTGCCCGCGCATAAGGAGAGTTTGTTTTCGATTATGAATCATAACGCTTTCCATCGTAGCGATACTATTAGGAATGATTTGTTTATTTTCATTATAAAACTGAGGGGTATAGCTACGGAAAAGCATATTGAAAACCTCCTTTTCTGAAATCGTATGAATCGCACAGGCTATTCGTTTTGCATATACTATTAGAAAATCATTGTAACATACCATACTAGTGTCATTTCAACACGGGAGGAGGGAAATTGTGACGATTGGAGAAATTATAGATTGTTTAAATAGACGTGAACCCATCGCTATCATAGCAAAACGTCTTGAAATAAGCCCGTATACATTATCGAAGAAATTAAGATCGATTGGATACGAATATGATGGAGAACAGAAGAAACGTATTTTTGTAGGAGACGGAGAAGAACCTCGTCACTTACAACTCCAAGAAGCGACAGCCCTTCAATATGAGAAAACGGATTATCAATTATTAATTTATAAACAATTACAAAGTATTTATGAGTTATTAAGAAAGAGAGAAGAAGTAATCACGCCGATTATGAGTATAAGTACAGAAAAAAAGAAACGTACTTTTTCTATTAATAAAGAAATATTAGCAAAATTAGACGTTATATCAGAATCGAAAGGAATTCAAAAATCTAAACTTGTAGAAGAAGCGTTACAACAATTTTTACAACAATATGATTTTAACAACACATCCCATTTTGATAAATAAAGAAAAGGATACTATGTTCATTGTAAGAACGAGTATCCTTTTTAGGTTTTACTAATATTGTGAATTAAGTATAAGTGCGTATCCTTTATAATAAAAAATCTGGATCGCATAGTAGGGAAATACTTAATTTATCTTTTGAATTCTTCCATCAATAACTGGCTGAATTGGTTCTTTTAATTGTTTTACGTAATCGACTAGCGCTTCAAAGTCGTTTGGACCAGTTTCTGCATTTTTCCCATTTTGAAATGATACGAATCCATCACCGCCAGAAGCTAAGAAGGCATTTGCAACTACGCTATACGTTTTAGATGGAGATAATTCTTCTCCATTTGTCAAACGTATATTTGTAACTTTTTCCCCGTTTGGTTTATTGGCATCCCACGTATATTGAATACCTGAAATTTGAAGCATACGCGTCGTACCTTTTTGCCACTGCTGATTTAAAATGTCGCGAATATCTTGGCCTGTTAAATCTACTTTAATTAATTGGTTTCCAAAAGGTTGAATGCCGTATAATTCGCCCCATGTAATATCGCCAGCATCTAAGTCATTACGAATACCACCAGGATTCATAAGTGCGATTTGGGCTTGCATCGTTTGACGCTGCGCGTCGGCGATTACATTCCCAAGAGTAGATTCACCAGCATCATTCTGTTTACGGTCGATAGGTGCTGTAGATTTTCCTACAACTTCATTTACAAGTGGTGCAATTTTTTCTTTATATTGATCTATTTTTTGTTTTACTTGTTTATCAGGTTCTACACCTTCATGATATGTTGTAATCACTTCAGCTTTTTTCTTTACAATGTCTTTTGTTTTACGATCAATTGTTACATCTACGTCTGAGAAAGCTGTTCCGTAAGAGTTTGCTTGGACGATTAGTTTATTATTTACAGTACCATTTACATACGTGTGACTATGTCCGCCGAAAATAACGTCAACTTCCGGATCTGTTTCATTTGCAATTCGAGTAAGGTCGCCGTTTGTCACGCCAGACTCATCAGTTGTTCCGCCGACATGGGCAAGGACGACGATGGATTTAACACCGAGACGCTTTAATTGTTGCGTTGATTTATTAATTGCTTCTACTTCGTCAGTGATCTGTACATTTTTAAGCATAGTAGGCATCACGACATTTGGTGTATCAGTTGTAACAACGCCAATGAATCCTACAGGAACACCATCTACCATTTTTACAGTAAATGGTGGTAAAAACAAGCGGCCAGTTGATTTGTTATAGAAATTTGCAGCGACATAAGGGAAGTTTGCGCCTTTGAAATTGCCTGTTTTCTCATGGTAACCACCATAAATAAGTCGGTGCATTTCATCAATACCTTCATCAAATTCATGGTTTCCGATTGTACCAACATCAAATTTTAAGTCATTTAAAAATTCAATCGTTGGTTCGTCTTGTAACAACGCTGAAACTGGTGGACTAGCTCCGACAATATCGCCAGCGTGTACGAGAAGTGTATTCGGGTTTTGCTTTTTACGTTCTTTTAAATAAGTGGCTAAGTAATCAGCGCCACCAGCTTCTTTGTTATTAATTTTTTTAACAGTATCTAGTTGTCCATGGAAATCATTAATACCAAGCATTTGTACGTCTATGTAGCGGTTTTGTTCAGCTGGAGTCTGGGATGGGGGAGCGGCAAATACGGTTGAAAAAGTAATGGTGCTTAAAACGGCAACAGCAGGAATGATTTTTTTCCACATAATGTTCTTCTCCTTTTTTATAATCTGACATCATACGACATAATTTTAATAGATTCATAGGATTATATCTATACAAAAATTTAGTTTTTTCGAAAAATTAACATATTTACAAAAGGTGAATAATAGAGTAAAGAACCTTTTTTATTGGCGAGTTCATTGTGTATCTACTATAATGGAGAAAAAAGTAAAAGGTGAGTAGTATGAAGAAAAAGAAACAAAGACAAATGCAAAGACAATCGCAAGTGAATAAATCAGAGAAAGAGTCGCTTACATTAGGCGATCAATTAAATGATTCACTCATGCAGCAATTAAAGAATAAGAAGAAAGAATTGCAAGTGAGAGAAGAGGAAAAAGTGGCAGCTGAACAGGAAAGAAAGCGCCAAGAACAAAAAGAACGTGAAAAGAATAAATCATTTGAAGAACTGTTAAGTGAAAGTAGCCTTACTTGGAAAGACTTTAAATAATACAAAAAATGATCAGTGAATACCACTGATCATTTTTTTGACGAGCTTGTAAGAAAAGGGGAGTTTGCATGAGGAAAATTGTAGTCGTTCCGTATGAAAATCATTGGAACGAAAAATTTCAAATAGAGGCCGAAAGATTAAAAGCGGCGATGCCAGAAACGATAGAAATTCATCACATTGGCAGTACATCAGTGCCAGGGCTGGCAGCTAAACCTATTATTGATATGATCATGGAAGTAGAAAGTATAGATAGAGTAGATCATTGGAATGAACGATTTAAAGAGCTGGGCTATATCGTAAAAGGGGAGAATGGTATTTCAGGACGCCGTTTTTTTATTCATGGAACCGAGGAAAAACGCTCGTATCACTTACACGTGTTTGAAAAAGGAAATCCTGAAATAGTAAGGCATTTAGCATTTCGTGATTATATGATGGCTCATTGTGAAGAAGCTGAGGCATATGCTACTTTAAAGAAAGAATTAGCTGAAAAATATACATATGATGGTACGTTATACTCGGAAGGGAAAAATGAGTTTGTACGTAATGTTGATGAAAAAGCGAAGAAATGGATAGAAAATAACGTGAATGAATGAGTTCGCATTATTTTTTAAGGTGTATAAATTTATTATGTAAACTGTACATATGTTTTGACTTTTTGGTTGAATCTTGTTCAAATAAAGTGGTGGCTTATAAAAAACGTAATAATGAAAGGGAGACGACTGTGCACATTCCAACAACTACACTTCATAATGGCGTAAAAATGCCAATGATTGGTCTAGGCGTTTACAAAGCGAAAGAAGGCGACGAAGTAAAACAAGCAGTAAAAACAGCGTTAGAAGTTGGATACCGTTCAATTGATACAGCGACTGTATATGAAAATGAAAGCGGTGTCGGAGAAGCGGTTCGTGAATCAGGTGTTCCGAGAGAAGACATATTTATTACAACAAAAGTTTGGAACGACGATCAAGGATACGAGGAAACACTTGAGGCATTTGAAAAAAGCTTAAAGAAATTACAAATGGATTATGTAGATTTATATTTAATACATTGGCCAATAAGAGGAAAGTATGTCGATACGTACCGAGCGTTAGAAAAACTGTATGAAGAAGGTAAAGTGCGCGCGATTGGTGTTTCTAATTTTCATAAACATCATTTAGAGCTGTTATTACCAAATTGTAAGGTGAAGCCGATGGTAAACCAAGTGGAACTTCATCCGATGTTAGCACAATTTGAATTGCGTGATTTCTGCCAAGGTGAGCAAATTCAAATGGAAGCATGGAGCCCATTAATGAGAGGCGGGGAAGTATTCGAGCACCCGATTATTCAGGGCATTGCGACCAAATATAATAAAACACCTGCGCAAGTTATATTGAGATGGGATATTCAAAGCGGGGTAGTGACGATTCCGAAATCTGTCACACCATCTCGCATTAAGGAGAATTTTACTATCTTTGATTTTTCACTAACAGAAGAAGAGATGACTCAAATTAATACGTTAAATCGTAATTTACACGTAGGAACGAATCCAGATAAATATGATACGCTATAAAAAGACGCTACCATACTGGTAGCGTCTTTTTAACGGTGTAAAGCATAGGTATCACATTTAGCAATTTGCTGAAGTTGTATATATTCTGCTGTTGTTAACTCTATTTGTTTACTAGCCTGTACATTTTCTTGTAATTGCCCAATAGAGCTTGCACCAGGTATAACAGCTGCCACAGTTTCATTATGTAAGCAATATTGAATAGCTGTTCCAGTTAAGGAGTTTTCTCTGATTATTTCTTTTACACTCGCAAGCGTCGCATATAATTCATCGTAAGAATAAGAAAGGTAATCTTTTTCTTTTACTCTTTCTATCTTTCTTGCATTATTGTCAGTTAAAATTCCTTTTGCAAGTGGTCCACGAGCAATGACGCTAATTTGATGTTCATTTAGGAGTGGGAACCATTCTTCAGGGCGACGATTTAAAAGGCTATATTCCATTAGTACACTAACGATATTTGAACGTTTGGCATACTCACGGATGACATTTGGACGTATAGAAGAAATACCATATTGGCGAATGATACCTTCTTTTTTTAATTCTTCAAAGGCTTCAATTATTTCATCTATAGGATCTTCAATCGTCCCGCCATGAAGTTGATATAAATCAATATAATCAGTTTGAAGTCTACGTAAACTTTCTTTCACTGCAGCCTTTATGTAATTTTTAGAAGGATCCCAAGACCAGCCGTTTTTTTCTTCTGTCCATCGATTTCCAACCTTCGTTGTAAGAATAATTTGGTCTCGTTTTCCTTTTAAGGCTTTTCCAACAAATTCTTCGTTTAATCCATAATCATATAAATCCGCTGTATCAAAAAAATTGATTCCTAAATCGATAGCTTCATCGATAATACGCATAGCTTCTGTTTCAGATGTACCGAGAGACATACAGCCAAGTCCCATTTCTGTCACAAATAAATCTGAGCTTCCTAATTGACGTTTTTTCATAAGTCAACCTCCTTATCCTTATTCTTATTGTACGCAAGGGAAAAGAGGTTGACAAACGTTTACTTTTTAGTTGCTGCAATCCACTCTTGTACAGTTGTATACTCTTTGCCATATTGTTTTAGCTTATGGCGAATTTGCCATGCTTTTCCGACTAAAGTGACGCGATTTGGTAAAATATAAACTTTCATTTCTATCACGCTCCTTTCAATGTGGTAAAATGTATGAAGAAAGAATAGGAAATAGAACAGGGAGATGAAGTAGTATGAGTAATCTTGCAGAGAGAACAGTAAAAACTGAACCGATTTTTGATGGTAGAGTTATAAAAGTTCGTGTTGATGATGTAGTATTACCAAATGGAGCAATGAGTAAACGTGAAATTGTAAATCACCCTGGTGCAGTTGCTATTATTGCTATTACTGATGAGGGGAAAATCGTGCTTGTTGAGCAGTATCGTAAAGCGCTTGAAAAGGCGATTATAGAAATTCCTGCAGGCAAGTTAGAACCTGGTGAAAAACCTGAGGTGACAGCAGTGCGTGAATTAGAAGAGGAAACAGGTTATGTATGTGAAAATATGGAGCTTATTACTTCTTTCTATACATCTCCAGGATTTGCAGATGAAATTTTATACGTATATAAAGCGACAGGTTTGACGAAGAAAGAAAATAAAGCTGAGTTAGATGAAGATGAGTTTGTGGAATTGATGGAAGTTTCGTTAGAAGAGGCGATTACTCTTATGAAAGATCTTCGTATTCATGATGCGAAGACGATGTTTGCAGTACAATATTTACAACTACAAAAATAAACACTCGCCAAAGGCGAGTGTTTTTTAATTGATTTTTGCGTATACGCGTGCATCACGTAAGCTACCATCTGGTGCAATGAAATCATTTTCCATTGTACCTTCTAGAATAAATTCTAAACGTTCTGCTAGGTTACATGCATTTGTATTTGTTGCATCAATACGAATTTCAACTCTTCTAGCACTTAGCTTATCAAAGGCAAATTGAATGGCACCTTTAATAGCTTCGGTCATATATCCTTGTTTTGTATAGGCACTATGCAGCCAGAAGTGAAGTGAAAACTTTGGAATATCCCAGTTTTCAGGTTTGAGCGTGATAGCTCCGATGAATGTACCTGATACTTTATCGTATAAGTGAAAATCAAGTGTTTCACGAAGTAAAAACTGTCCGTGAGCGTTACGAACGATTTCTTCAGCACTTTCTTCTGTTTCAGCTTTAATTGGCATCCACGGTACTAAGTCTTCTAGAGAAGCTTGGATTGCTTCATACACTTCTGCACCATCACCTGGAAATGGCTTACGAACTTGTAAGCGTTCAGTTTGAAATAATGTTGGAAAATCTAATAATAATGGTTTCAAGAGAAATCCCTCCTATTCTCTACTTTTTAGTTTAGCAAAGTAGAGCGGAATTTCAATGTTAATTCGTCATACTTTTTTCTTTCTTTCATACATTTTTAGTAAGAGTGTGAACGGAGGGAAGAAAAATGTGGCGAAAAACTTGGCAAGACCGTGTAATGTCTCACATACAGGAAAACTCTTCATTATATATATTTAACGCTGTTTTATTATTGATGGGAGTAATATTTGGGGCCATTCTTGTAAATAGTCTACAATTAAATCAAAAACAAGATTTATCATTTTATTTACAACGTTTTTTTGGACAAGTTTCTAAAGGAGAATTTGCTATTGCAAGCGAAATGTTTCGAGAAAGTTACTTTTCACAATTAAAATACATTGGATTTATTTGGATTTTAGGGATTTCAATTATTGGATTGCCACTTATTTTTATTTTATTGTTTGTAAAAGGAGTAGTTGTCGGATTTACAGTAGGTTTTTTAGTAAGTCAGCATGGATGGAATGGATTATTATTAGCATTTGTTTCTGTATTGCCGCAAAATCTCATTATCATTCCAGTATTTCTCGTTATGACAACAATCGCTGCAAGCTTTTCCTTACGAATGATTAGGCATCAATTTATACGGAAAATAACTGAGCCACTATTACCATTATTAATTCGTTATACATGCTTCTTTCTTATCATTGGAGTGGTGCTCGCTCTCGCTTCTAGTGTAGAAGCTTATGCATCACCATTTTTAATGAAAGAAGTCGTTGAGGCTATTAATAAACAATAAATACTTTGTGAGAATAATTATCAATTTGTTTTTATTGTTTTTCTTTTGACAGAAGCCCTTCTTCTGATATAATGGTGTAAGAGTGGCGAGGAGGGAGTAGTACCGAATGGAAGAAAGAATTGAACGAATTAAGAAGCAATTACATGCAGCGAGCTACAAATTAACACCGCAACGTGAAGCAACAGTTCGTGTGCTGCTAGAAAATGAAGAAGATCATTTAAGCGCAGAAGATGTTTACCTCCTTGTAAAAGAAAAGTCGCCAGAGATCGGATTAGCAACCGTCTATCGAACTTTAGAATTATTATCTGAGTTAAAAGTTGTCGATAAGATTAACTTCGGAGACGGTGTTTCACGCTATGACTTACGCCAAGAAGGTGCGCAGCGTTTCCACCATCATTTGATTTGTACACAATGTGGTGCTGTACAAGAAATACAAGAAGATTTACTTGGTGAAGTGGAAAGGAAAGTAGAACATGACTGGAGCTTTAAGGTGAAGGATCATCGTTTAACATTCCATGGGATTTGTAAAAATTGTCAAGAAAATGAAACGGATGAAAAATAACCTTTTCCTATTTAACTAGGAAGAGGTTTTTTATTTGAATAAGGTATAAATTGGTGAAAGCTTGGCATATGTTGTAATAACTTATATTTTGGAGGAATTTACAATGCGCCGAGCCTTAAAATTAACTTTTGATGGGATAAAAGTATTTTTATTATTTACAAGTTGTACGATTTTGTTTTATTTCGCTATACTATGGATAAATGAAGAATATGAAAGCTATCATCGTTATGAAAAGCCAAAAGAAGAGACTGTAGAAAAAGTATCAGGGAATGAAGAGCCGGCAAAGGATGCTTTCGTAAATAGAATGATGTTTTTCTATGAAAATGGGGAGTAGTGTAGATTGGAAGATCAATTAAAAGATTTTATTCATTATATGGTTGTCGAAAAAGGGCTAGCGAAAAACACAGTAGTATCTTATGAACGTGATTTAAAAAGTTATGTAAAGTACTTGCAAAATGTAGAACAAGCGAAAAGCTTTCATGAAGTGACACGCTTGCACATTGTTAACTTTCTGCAGCATTTAAAAGAAAACGGAAAATCTTCGAAAACATTAGCACGTCATATTGCATCGATCCGTTCGTTCCACCAATTCTTACTTCGTGAACGAGCGGTAGAGCACGATCCATCCGTACATATTGAGACGCCACAAGGAGAACGGAAATTACCGAAAGTATTATCAGTCGATGAAGTAGAGGCGTTACTTCAGACACCAAAAATGACGAGTGCTTTTGGGGTTCGTGATAAAGCGATGCTAGAGTTACTGTATGCAACAGGACTTCGTGTTTCGGAATTAATTGCCTTAAATTTAGAAGATGTACATTTAACAATGGGGTTCGTTCGTTGCATAGGGAAAGGGAATAAAGAAAGAATTATTCCACTAGGAAGTTTAGCAACGGAAGCGATTCAAAAGTATATTGAAAAGGGAAGAAGAGAATTGATGGGTAAAAAAGTAGTAGATGCACTCTTTTTAAACCATCATGGGAATCGATTATCAAGACAAGGTTTTTGGAAAATTTTAAAACGATTAGCGAAAGAAGCAAATATTGAAAAAGAACTTACACCTCATACATTGCGCCATTCTTTTGCTACGCATTTATTAGAAAATGGAGCAGACTTGCGCGCTGTGCAAGAAATGCTTGGACATGCAGATATTTCAACGACACAAATTTATACGCATGTTTCAAAAACTAGATTAAAAGATGTATATAAACAGTTTCATCCGAGAGCATAGATACTATGCTCTTTTTTTCATAGATTCAAAAGGCTATAGTATTTCACAGAAACTTCACAAACATTTCGTACATTGTTTTCAGCAGAAGACTAGAATATTACAATGTTTTTCCTCTATACTAAATAAGGTATGAAGGAGGAAATGATGATGAAAAAACTTATTATGACTTTATTTATCGCGATGCTAGCATTGGCTGGCTGTAATACAAACAAAGAAGAACCGAAAAAAGAACAGAAACTAGAAGCTGTAAAAGTAGCAGTTCAAACAAATCCGAAGGAAATTAAACCTGGTGAAAAAACAGAAGTACAAGCACTTGTTACACAAGGAAAAGAAAAGGTAACGGATGCTGATGATGTAAAGTTTGAAATTTGGAAAGCTGGCGACGAAAAGCACGAAATGTTAGATGGTAAGCATAAAGGAAAAGGTGTTTATGCGGTAGAGAAAACGTTTGAGACGGATGGAGTATACCACATTATCGCTCACGCAAATGCACGTGAAATGCATGTTATGCCAGAAGTAAAAGTGGCTGTAGGGAATGCGAAAGTAGAAGATGCGAAAAAAGAAAATAGTGATCACGGTGCAGGACATGGCGATCATAAAAGCGATACAATGATCCACCTTATGGCTGGTGACATAAAAGCAAATGCTGAATCAACAATGAAAGTTCACTTAAAACAAAAAGAAGAAGCATTAACTGGTGCTGAAGTCCAACTTGAAATTTGGAAAGATGGTGTTGAAAAACACGAATTTATTCCAGCGAAAGAAGGAAATAAAGGAGAGTATGAAACGAAACATACTTTCAAAGAAAAAGGTTCTTACAAAGTGAAAGTTCATGTTAAAAAAGGCGAACTACATGAACATAAGGAAGAAACAGTAGAAGTAAAATAAGTGAAGCTTTAATCAGTGGGGTGGTTCTTCATCCCCCCACTGATTATCAGCCCTCACCAATCGGACTTTAATGGGCAGCCCGACCCCACCTAAATTCTTTGCTTTCGCTGCATTTTGAGGTGGGGGTCTTACTGCCCATTAAAGCGGGATAAAAAGTAGCTCATTAGAGCTACTTTTTATTTTTATCTCGTTCTTTGCGGAGAGATTAAAATTTCACCTTATATGAAGAAATAAATCATAAAATCATTAGCACTTCTTTGCATAATGGATTACAATAGAAGTGTGAAGAAAATGAGAAATTCTACGAAAATGTATTAAAAAGAAAGCGTAAACATGTTATGATATCAGTATCAGATGTCTGACATCTGACTTAGAAAAAACTAGAAATGTTTTTGAGTCGTTTTAAAGTAAACGAAATAGGTTAGAGAATCATTTAAAGAAGTACTGTTTGACAATGAGAACGAAAGATAATTCTTATGGAGAACAGTTTCACTTTATAGCGTTTTGAACATACTACAAGAAGTAGAACTGAACTTATAGGAGGTCGCAGTTATGAATAAATATAAACGTATATTCCTAGTCGTAATGGACTCTGTTGGAATCGGTGAAGCACCAGATGCTGAACAATTTGGTGATTTAGGATCTGACACAATTGGTCACATTGCTGAACATATGAATGGGTTACAAATGCCTAACATGGTGAAATTAGGTCTTGGTAACATTCGTGAAATGAAAGGCATCTCTAAAGTAGAAAAACCACTTGGATATTATACAAAAATGCAAGAGAAATCTACTGGTAAAGACACAATGACAGGTCACTGGGAAATCATGGGTCTTTACATTGATACACCATTCCAAGTGTTCCCAGAAGGATTCCCAAAAGAATTACTTGATGAATTAGAAGAAAAAACAGGCCGTAAAATCATCGGTAATAAACCAGCTTCTGGAACTGAGATTCTTGATGAACTTGGTCAAGAACAAATGGAAACAGGTTCTTTAATCGTTTACACTTCTGCTGATAGCGTTCTGCAAATTGCAGCACACGAAGAAGTAGTGCCGCTTGATGAGTTATATAAAATTTGTAAAATTGCACGTGAATTAACGTTAGACGAGAAGTACATGGTAGGCCGCGTTATCGCTCGTCCATTCGTTGGTGAGCCTGGAAACTTTACTCGTACACCGAACCGTCATGACTATGCATTAAAACCATTCGGCCGTACAGTAATGAATGAATTAAAAGATAGTGATTATGATGTAATTGCTATCGGTAAAATCTCTGACATCTATGATGGTGAAGGGGTAACTGAATCACTTCGTACGAAGTCTAATATGGATGGAATGGATAAGCTTGTAGATACATTAAATATGGACTTTACAGGTCTTAGCTTCTTAAACTTAGTTGACTTTGATGCATTATTCGGTCACCGCCGTGATCCACAAGGATACGGAGAAGCATTGCAAGAATATGATGCACGTCTTCCAGAAGTATTCGAAAAACTAAAAGAAGATGATCTATTATTAATTACAGCAGACCACGGGAATGACCCAGTTCACCACGGAACTGACCATACACGTGAATATGTACCGTTATTAGCATATAGCCCAAGCATGAAAGAAGGCGGACAAGAGTTACCACTTCGTCAAACATTTGCTGATATTGGTGCAACTGTAGCAGAAAACTTCGGTGTGAAAATGCCAGAATACGGAACAAGCTTCTTAAACGAGCTAAAGAAATAGGGGGATAAACAAATGAATCGTGAACTTATTACAAAATCAGCTTCATACTTAAAAGAGAAATTTCAAGAGACACCACAAGTAGGACTAATCCTTGGATCTGGACTAGGTGTATTAGCAGACGAAATCGAGAACGCAGTAACAGTACCTTACAGTGAAATTCCTGAATTCCCAGTATCAACTGTAGAAGGTCATGCAGGCCAACTTGTATTCGGTACACTTCAAGGTGTAACAGTAGTAGCAATGCAAGGACGTTTCCACTTCTATGAAGGATACGACATGCAAAAAGTAACATTCCCAGTTCGTGTTATGAAGGAACTAGGTGTAGAAACAGTTGTTGTAACAAATGCAGCTGGTGGTGTAAATACATCATTTGAACCGGGCGATCTTATGTTAATTTCAGATCACATTAACTTCATGGGTACAAATCCATTAATCGGACCAAATGATTCTGAAATGGGTGTGCGTTTCCCTGATATGTCTACATCATACACAGTAGAGCTTCGCGAAATGGCGAAACAAGTTGCAGCAGACTTAAATATTAAAGTACAAGAAGGTGTATACGTTGGAATGACAGGTCCTGTATATGAAACACCTGCTGAAATTCGTATGCTTCGTACACTTGGCGGAGATGCAGTTGGTATGTCAACAGTACCTGAAGTAATTGTAGCGCGTCATGCTGGTATGAAAGTACTTGGTATTTCTTGTATTTCAAATATGGCAGCTGGTATTTTAGATCAGCCACTTCACCACGATGAAGTAATCGAAACGACAGAACGTGTTAAAGCTAACTTCTTAGCATTAGTAAAAGCAATCGTAAAACAAATGAAGGGGTGACCTCACAATGAGAATGGTGGACCTAATTGCAAAAAAACGTGACGGACATGCATTAACGACAGAAGAAATTAACTTTATTGTTGAAGGATATACGAATGGTGATATTCCTGATTATCAAGTAAGTTCACTTGCAATGGCAATTTTCTTCCAAGATATGAACGATCAAGAACGTGCTGATTTAACAATGGCAATGGTAAATAGCGGTGATACAATCGACTTATCAGCTATTGAAGGAGTAAAAGTAGATAAGCACTCAACAGGTGGCGTTGGTGATACAACAACACTTGTATTAGGTCCATTAGTAGCCGCTTTAGGTGTACCGGTTGCAAAAATGTCTGGACGTGGTCTAGGACATACTGGTGGTACAATCGATAAATTAGAAGCAGTTCCAGGATTCCATGTTGAAATCGAAAATGATGAATTTATGCGTCTTGTGAATGAGAATAAAATCGCAGTTATCGGTCAAAGTGGAAACTTAACACCTGCGGATAAAAAATTGTACGCACTTCGTGATGTAACAGCAACAGTAAACTCAATTCCGCTTATTGCAAGCTCAATTATGAGTAAAAAAATTGCTGCTGGTGCAGATGCAATTGTTCTTGATGTAAAAACTGGAGCAGGTGCATTTATGAAAACAGATGAAGATGCAAAACGTTTAGCAGAAGCGATGGTGCGCATTGGTAATAACGTTGGTCGTAATACGATGGCTGTTATTTCTGATATGAGTCAACCACTTGGTGAGGCTATTGGTAACGCACTTGAAGTACAAGAAGCAATTGATACATTACAAGGTAAAGGACCAAAAGATTTAGAAGAGTTATGTTTAACGCTTGGAAGTCAAATGGTATACCTTGCTGGACAAGCTTCATCTTTAGAAGATGCACGTGAGAAATTAATTGAAGTAATGAACAACGGTAAAGCGCTAGAATCATTTAAAACGTTCTTATCAGCGCAAGGCGGAGATGCATCTGTTGTTGATGATCCTTCTAAATTACCACAAGCACAGTTTAAAGTTGAAGTGGAAGCGAAGGAAGACGGTTATGTATCAGAAATTGTTGCAGATGAAATTGGAACAGCAGCAATGCTTTTAGGAGCAGGACGTGCGACGAAGGAATCTGAAATTGATTTAGCAGTTGGTTTAATGCTTCGCAAAAAAGTAGGGGAAAGCGTGAAAAAAGGTGAATCCCTTGTTACCATTTACGCAAACCGTGAAAATGTGGAAGATGTAAAAGCAAAAATTTATGAGAACATGAAAATCTCTAAAGAGCATGTAGATGCACCAACATTAGTGCATGGAATCGTTACTGAATAATAAAGAAGGGCCAGGGAGTATTTCTCCTTGGCTTTTTTTGCTATTTTTTGTTTATAATAATAATGGGTGAAATTATGATTAGAATTTGTGCAATAACAAAAACAGATGAAGTATTATATGATGTTTCGCTAGAAGAAACAAAGAAAGACCATATTGTATGGTATTGGCTAGATTTATATAAGCCAACGAAAGAAGAATATACATACATTTTGCAAGATCATTTTAAGTTCCATCCCCTTGCAATAGAAGACTGTATAGAATATGTACAGAGGCCAAAAGTTGATTTTTATGATGGATATAACTTTTTAGTTCTTCATGCATTTGGTGAGGATGGATTAGAACCGCACGAGATTGATTTATTTATTAGTGATCGTTATATTGTTTCTTTCCATTTTTCTCATAACAATGCAATTGAAAGAGTATGGAAAACACTTGGAGAAAAGAAGCGTATTAAAAATAGTCCTTTACACGTAGCACATACAATTATCGATCAAATTGTAGATGACTATTTTGCGCCTGTCTATTACATTGAGGATCATTTAAATGCAATTGATGATAATTTAACGGGTGAGACGGCAGGAAGTGTACTAGAAGAAGTATTTGATATACGTGCAGATCTATCGAAGTTAAGACGTACAATTATTCCGATGCGTGATTTATTGTATCGTATTTTAAATTCGACTCGTTTTTACGGTATAAGTGATCATGAAATTTATTTTAAAGATATACATGATCATTTGCTTAAACTGACCGAAATGATTGAAGCAAGCCGGGAGTTAACAGCAGATATTCGAGATAGTTACTTTTCATTAAACTCGCATCATATGAATAACATTATGAAAACACTAACTGTATTCTCGACTATTTTCATGCCATTAACATTTATTGCGGGCGTATATGGAATGAACTTTACGCATATGCCAGAGCTTGGTGGACAATATAGTTATTTTATTTGTTTACTTATTATGGCACTAATTGGCGGCGGCATGATGGCTTGGTTTTATAAAAAAGGATGGTTTAAGTAAAAAAACACCGAGGGAAATTCCTCGGTGTTTTTACTTAACCAATAGCATGTAATACGAACATGGCTAAGAATAAGCATGTAATGATATACATAGACGGTGCGACTTCTTTACGCTTTCCAAGAGCAACTTTTAAGATAGGATAAGCAATAAATCCGAACGCAATGCCATCAGCGATACTATATGTGAGCGGGATCATGACGATAATTAAGAACGCTGGAAATCCTTCTGAAAAATCGTTCAGAGGAATTTGTTGAATGCTTGTAATCATCAGGCCGCCAATAATAATTAAGATTGGTGCAATGGCACTATCAGGAATTAGTTTGACAAACGGAAGTGCAAACAGTGATGCAAAGAATAACAACCCTGTAACGATAGACGTCAGACCTGTTTTTCCGCCTGCAGTAATACCTGCGGCACTCTCTACTGTTGATACGGTAGGGCTTGTGCCAAATAGACCACATGTCATTGCTGAAATTGCATTGGCTTGGTAAGCACGTGGGAATTTACGGTCATCTTCTAATAAACCGTGCAATAGTCCCATGTTCTCAAAAATAAGCACCATGCTTAAGGAGAATGTTGCAATCCAAAATGGTAAGGAAGAAAGTTTGCCAAATGACATAGCTCCAAACACATCGCCGTAATTAGCGAATGAGAATGAACTATTTCCGATTTGACTTGTATCAACAAGGCCAAATAGCCATGCAATACCAGTTCCTATTGCAATCGTCCATAAAAAGTTTCCACGTACGTTACGAATAAATAGCACAAGTGCAACGATAAGAGTAAGCACGGTCGCAAGAACGACAGGGTTACTTAATTTACCCATTGCAACAGCAGTATTTGGATTCGAAACGACTAAACCACCTTTTTGCAATCCGATAAACGCTAAAAACAATCCGATACCGACAGTAATAGCTTCCTTTAATGACTTTGGAATTGATACTGAAAGCACGCGAGCGATTGGTGTAAACGCAGCAATTGCAAAAATAATACCAGAGATGAAGACAGCTGCTAATGCTTCCTGCCAAGTTAGTCCGAGCGTATGCACAGCAGTGTACGTGAAGAATGCATTTACACCCATACCAGGGACAAGAATAGCAGGTGCATTTGCCCAAAATGCCATGAGCAGACATCCGATAAATGAACTGAAAACAGTTGCTAAAATTCCAGCTTCAAGAGGAATGCCAGCATCGGATAAAATGGATGCATTTACAATCATAATATATACGATTGTGAAAAATGACGTAACCCCAGCTAAAACTTCTTGTTTTGGTGATGTTTCGTGTAAACCTAATTTAAATGTTCTTTCAAGTATTCCTTTCATGTTAAACCTTCTTTTTCATATCCCTCTCCCACCCGTGATATCTCTTTTGTAAGAGCTCACCGTCCTTTATTATATCAGAACATCATGTTTTTACAACAAGGAAAATGATAACGTTTACTTATAAATGAAATTATTTATAAATACGTAAAAATCGCCCTTATTGTAGAAATGATTTCTAATTCTCCCGATTGAATGGGAGGAGCTGCTTGTGCATGTAAAGTAGCATAGGACGCAACTTCCCTTGGTAATTGAGCAGATTCTTCAACGAATGAGAGTGGAACAGGATTAATGTTTAAATTGTATGTACTCGCAATAGCACGAGCTTTTTCTACAGCTTGTTGCAGAGCTTGAATGAGAGCTTGCTCATAATATTTATTTGGGTGAGATATTCGAAAACGTAATCCTTTTGCTAAGTTTGCTCCATTTGAAACGGCTATATCATATACTTCCCCTGCTTTTTGTACATTTAAAACGGTAATTTCATACAAATGTTCCACACGGTATCCTTGTAGTAATGCTTTATCATTTACGTATTCGTACTGAGGTGTAATCGTATATGAAATGGTTTCTATATTTTTATCAGCAATACCAAGCTGTTTAAGTGCATCCAGCAATTGTTTTGATTGCACTGCATTTTCTTCTTGTGCTTGTTTCACATTCTTACTATCAGTTCGAATACCAATTGTTAATATAACGACATTTGGTTTTGCTTTGACAATGCCTTCACCTTGTACAGTAATAGTCGCTTCTTTACCAGTATTAGCTGGGCGTACGTTGTGTAAATAAGGATTCATTCCCCCCTGCATTTTCCATCACCATCCTTTTTATATGTATATGTGTGAACAAAAAAGAAATTTATATGAAAAAAGTTACATAAATGAGAATGTTAGAGAAAGAAAGCATATACAACGTGGGTATTTATAGATTATAATATGTGTAAATATGATAAAAAAGGGACGAGGCTAGTGAACGAAAAAAGAGAAACACTGATTTTAGAGTTATCCGGATCATTTCGAAAGATGATACGTTTATTACAAAATGATATTAATACACGTTTTGCAGAACATATGCCATACAATGAATTTTCTGTATTACGCGCGTTATTTTTAAAAAGTCCACAGATGGCTTCGCAAATTGCGAGTGAAGTAAACGTAACCTCCAGTCATATTACAGCTGTTACTGATCGTCTCGTAAGAAAAGGCTTTGTAGAAAGAAAGCGTTCGAATTCAGACCGTCGTATTGTGTACTTAGAAATTACAGAACACGGAAGAGAAGTAACTGAAAAACTTGAAGCTGTGCGTAAAGAATATTATAAAGATAAATTTAAAGGTTGGAGCGACCAAGAAATCGAAATGGTGTTAGAGCTATTTGGCCGCGTATTATAATAAATGAGGATAGGAAGCGAAAGCTTTCCTATCCTTTTTCTTTTGAATAGAAACATTTTGGAACTCCAATACTTTAATTAAAAAGAATCGGAGTGAAAAATTATGAAACGTATTTGTACGCTTTTCATTATGATTGGAAGCTTTTTCTGCTTTCATCAATTTGCGGACGCCGCAACACCTCTTCAAGTCGTTCAGAAAGAATTACAACATATTTCAAATAAGCAACCTGTTTTATATTCAAAACTATGGATTCGCTCTATGCAAAATGCTATTTTATTTCATCACAGTGATAACATTCGGCATGAAGATACGATAAGCAATGTAACAAAGTCTTCTCTTGTAAAAGTAAAACAACTGCCACTTCAGAAAGCATCGCAGTACATCCCGAGATTATCACAATATATTTCTAAGTTCAAAGCTGAAAATGTGCAAGTGTATTATGTTGCAGCTCGTTATGAAGTGAAAAAAGAAAATCCGTATCAGTTAAATGGAATGAATTATTTTATGCAAGTATTTATTCAACAAGGGGGAGAATGGAGAATTGCTGAAAGTATAGTTGCTCCAACAGATCAAATCGTGGCAAATGGTGATGGATTTGGAACGAAGCAAGAAAAAGAATATGGGAAAAGAAGAGAGAATGTAAAATAACCTCCTCATCAAGAGGAGGTTATTTTATTTGAAATTCCAAGAGACTTTCCATTTTAATATTTTAGGTAGGAAGAAATACGTAATGAAACTAGTCACCAAAAATCCGATGTAAAAGCTGGACAATGACTGCGCGCGACTTAGTATTAAGCCTCCAACGATCCCACCAAAGAAAATAGTACAAGCCGATACTACTTTTTGTAGTTTTGGATATAATAAGTAGTTACCGTTTCGCTCATTGGCTGAACGAGCATATAAATATATACCGAGTGGTAATAAAACAATGATATGTACGATAGGTCCAATCAATGTTTTTACCGGTGGAATCTTTGTAAAGTTTGGTTCGTTATGACGTACTCCGTTTCGATCGGTATAAGCATTTTGTGGATCATAATTAAAGTGAATATTGAAATCTTCTGCTGCACTAGAAATACGTATGTTTTCCATCACATTATATATAAGGCCACTGTTCTGATGAAATTCAGTGTTTGAGTGAACAGCAATGACGCCTGAAATAAGTGTTGGAAGTAATAATGGGAACATGAATAGAGCGGCAGTGAGAACTCCTTGCGATATAACATTCCCAGCGATTGTTCCTATACATAAGGCAAGTGTATAAATAGCAATTAATACAATTAACATGTATATAAAATAACTATGAAAGGGGGAGAATACTTGATATTTATTATGAAAAGTTAACTTTTTCATAATAGCAAATAGCCCCCAGTTTAAAACGACAACAGCGGTGATATTACAGATTCCAAACAACCACTTTGTTATATAGAGGTGTGAACGTTTAAAGGGCATAGACCATAGCAAGTCGCTAGCGTTATTTTGTCTTTCCCATCCAATTAACGTACAAGCTAGAACGATAAGCACAATACCTAACAGCATGACAGAATCTAGAAGTGTTAAATTAAAGGTGTAATGATATACAGAGTTCCACTTTTTGTTGTCATTTAGAAATTGTTGCTGTTGAATAGAAGTCATATAGTAGTAATATGACAAAGTATAGAAACTGGCAAGCCAAAATAACCATACAACATATTTACTTTGTTGATACGTTCTTAGCCATAGTGCTTTTTGAAACATAGGATCTCTCCTTTAAAAAACTTTATAATTTGTTAAGCGTGATAATACAACATAAGTAATAATTCCAGCGAAAAACAAAGCGATATAGTAGTTAAGTAAGAAATGAAATTGGTTTAATTTATAGCCACCTAGTAATGCAAAGTAAATGGTTGTCCCCCATATACATATTCGTAAATGCTTTTGGAAAATAAATATCTTTTGACTGTTTTCATTTGGCGATCGTTTATATAAATATGTTCCAAGTAGTAAGTAAACTATTGTATAAAAAATAGGGACTAACATCGATTTAGCTGAATAATAGTGATAAGATGCTGGATTTCTTAAAGTAGTTGAGTCATTTTCTTTTTTACGTGATTCAGGATTATAATGGTAATAAATCGTGAAGTTATATATTGGTGCAACTATATTTGTTTTTTTATTGATTTCATAAAGTTGTTGTTCTAATTTATTATTTTTAGTATTGGTAGCCTCTAAATGGTTTATCGTAAAAGTGTACACTAGTGGAATAAAGGTAAGCCCCATTAGTAACCATGGAATACAAAAAACAACCTGTGAAACAATGCTTCCAGTAAAAGTACCGATACATAGAGCAGCTGTATATACTGCAACATAAGAAACAATTGCATAAAGAAAGTATCGATGAAATGGACTAAAAGATTGATAATCAAAATGAATGGTTGTTCTATAAATAACATACATAAGGATCCAATTTATAAGTAACGAGCCCAAAATACAAAATGAACCAAAAGCCCATTTAGATAAGAAAACATCTTTTCTTTTAAACGGCATCGTCATAAGTAGTGTATTCGATTGGTTGCTACGTTCCCACCCTATCAATAAACAGGCTAAAGCAATAATAAGAACTGTTAACAAAAAACTATTACCTTCTCCTGAAGAAAAGGCATAAAAATAATAATACTGTTTCCCTTTTTCTTGTAATTCGTAATATTTATCGAGTTCCATCTGAGCACTTCTATAGTATCCGAGAGATAAAAGATAAAGCGAACTAAAGAAGAATAGCAACACAGCATATTTCCCGCGCTTCCAATTCCATATCCACAAGGCCTTATGAAACATACCCATCCTCCTCTAGTGTCGTAACGAAGACATCTTCAAGTGACATTGTTAATTCTTCAATGAGTATAGGTTGTTCTTTATAAAACTTCTCCAGTGTTGTAGCCACATTTCCTTCAATTAAGATTGTATATACTTTTCCTGTTTGATTTAATATTTTAATATTGCTTAAGTTTTCTAGTTTTTGAGGTAATGAACGTTCGTAAGCAACTTGTATTTTAGCAAATCGTGATTTTGCATCGTCTAGTGATGTAATAGAAGATATAGTATGGCCTTTTAATATAATAATTGTATCTGCAATTTGTTCCACTTCATCTAAATGGTGAGTTGAGATGAAAATGGTAATTTCTTTTTCTGCAACTTCTCCAACGAGAAACTGTAAAATCTGCCTTTTCACGATAGGATCAAGTCCATTTGTCGGTTCATCTAAAATGATATATTCTGCTTTTGTAGAAACAGCTAAAATGATGGCGAGCAGTGCTTTCATTCCTTTTGAATAGCTACGAATTCTTTTGTTTGGTAAGTTAAAACGTTCTAACAGTTCATAGAAATACTGTTCATCAAATGCTGTATAAACGGCTTTATAAAACTTTACAATTTCTTTTATCGTATAGCCGTTCAGTATGTTAGTAGAATCCGGAACATATACGATTTTTTGCTTTATTTCAGGACACTGATGAATGTTTGTATCTTCATATGTAACAGTCCCTGCATCAGGGGCTAAAATGCCGACCATCGTTCGTAATAAAGTTGTTTTCCCTGCACCGTTTCTTCCAAGTAATCCGATGATACTTCCTCTTTGTAATGTGAAAGAAACATCATCTAAGATTGTTTGATTATCAATTGTTTTCTTCAAGCTTGTCACTTTCAGCATCTGCATTTCCTCCAATCTCTTTATAGTATGAATCTATCCAATCATGAATTTTATCTTTCGTAACACCAAGATAAGAGGCTTCTAATAGTAATTGATGAAATTGCTTTTCAACCATAGCGATTTTCCTTTCGTCTAATGTTGGGGTAATCGATTGGGATACAAATGTTCCTTTTCCTCGTAATGTTTCAATAATCCCTTGTCGCTCTAACTCTTGATACGCTTTACTCACTGTATTTGGATTGATAACGAGTAAAGAAGCGAGTTCGCGTACAGAAGGAAGTTTATCACTTGGAGCTAACATGTTTTTCAATACGAGTTCTTTTATATTTTGAACAATTTGTTCCCATATCGGAGTGTTGCTTCTTGGATCAAGTTGAATATGCAAGAGCAATGTCTCCTTTCTGATATGTATTAAGTGTACTATTTCGTGTAATACACTTAATACAATAAAGGTGATGAATGTGTTTGTCAACTGAAAATGTTAGAAAAATATGGTATTAAAAAATGGATAATTGGAAAAAATAGGTTTGATATAGAATGGAGGGTTAGTCATGAAGCGAGTTTTTGGAATACTTGTTTGTTTCATGTTATTGCTTTCTGGTACTTCAGTTAGTTTCGCACAATCTGAGAAGACGAAGCAGGAGAAAACAGAAGAAACAACGCCGAAGTTAGCGGAACAAGCGTCATCAGCAATTGTAATTGAACAAGATACAGGTAAAGTTTTGTTTGATAAAAATCCAAATGAGAAGTTACCACCTGCTAGTATGACGAAGATTATGACAATGCTATTAATTATGGAACAAGTTGAAAAAGGAAAATTAAAACTGACCGATAAAGTGAGAGCAAGTGAGCATGCAGCTTCAATGGGTGGATCACAAATCTTTTTAGAGCCTGGGGAAGAGATGACTGTAAATGAAATGCTAAAAGGTATTGCCATTGCATCTGGAAATGATGCGTCTGTTGCAGTAGCGGAGCATATCGCTGGTTCAGAAGAAGGTTTTGTAAATATGATGAACAAAAAAGCGAAAGATTTAGGACTGAAAAATACTCATTTCCAAAATCCAACAGGTCTTCCGGCTAAAGACCATTATTCCACAGCAAATGATATGGCTATAATGGCAAAAGAGTTGATGAAGTACCCACTTATTCGCAAATACACAGGTAAATACGAAGACTATTTACGTGAAGATACGGATAAGAAGTTTTGGCTTGTGAATACGAATAAGTTAGTACGTTTTTATCCTGGAGTAGATGGTGTGAAAACGGGCTTTACGACAGAAGCAAAATATTGTTTAACAGCATCGGCTGAAAAGAATGGGATGCGTATTATTTCAGTTGTTATGGGAGCACCTACATCGAAAGAACGGAATAATCAAGTAACGAAGCTTCTTGACTACGCATTTGGTCAATATATGACAAAGAAATTGTATACACGAGGCGAAAAAATTAAGACTGTCCAAGTAGGAAAAGGGAAAAAAGAAAAAGTAGATTTAGTTGCGTCAGACAATGTGTCTCTTCTTATGAAAAAGGGCGAAAATATGGACAAAGTAAAGCAAGAAGTAATTGCTGAAAAGAAAGTGAAAGCGCCGATTAAAAAGGGCGATGCACTTGGTACACTTGTTATAAAAAAAGATAAAGATGTTTTATTAAAACAAACCATTGTAGCGAAAGAAGATGTCGCTGCAGCGAGCTGGTGGGAGTTATTTAAAAGAAGTTTTGGGATGTTTTCAACATCAAAATAGCGGCAAACATTTTGCCGCTTTTCTATTCGCATGTAAGTAAATAATTGCTGAATGGTTTCACTTTATGGCGAAATAGTTCTTCTTTTGTCAGTAGGAAGGATTCTTGTGGTGTATCACGAAAATCTTTATGTATGTAAATGAGTAAAGTTTGAGCATAAGGAGGAAATCGTGTGAGTCTTTCCATGCAATTAGAAGTAAAACGTGACGTCCTGTGTGTGAGACTAGCGGGTGAATTAGATCATCATACTGCTGAAGAGTTGCGAACGAAAGTAACAGATATGATTGAGACACGTGGTGTTCATCATATTGTTTTGAGCCTAGAGAACTTATCGTTCATGGATAGTTCTGGTTTAGGTGTTATATTAGGCCGGTATAAGCATGTAAAGGGGTTAGGTGGAGAAATGGTTGTTTGTGCAATTTCACCGCCTGTTAAACGTTTATTTGAAATGTCGGGCTTATTTAAGATTGTTCGTTTAGAAGAAAGTGAAGCGCATGCGCTCGCGACGTTGGGGGTGGCATAAATGAGAAATGAAATGAACCTTCAATTTTCAGCATTAAGTCAAAATGAATCGTTCGCTCGCGTTACAGTAGCTGCTTTCATTGCGCAACTAGACCCAACGATGGAAGAACTTACGGAGATTAAAACAGTTGTGTCAGAAGCAGTTACAAATGCAATTATTCATGGGTACGAAGGAAATGCAGAAGGTGTTGTTTATATTTCTGTAATTTTGGAAGAAGCAATGGTGAAACTCACGATTCGAGATGAAGGGATTGGCATCTTTGATTTAGATGAAGCAAGACAACCCCTTTTTACAACTAAACCTGAATTAGAGCGTTCCGGAATGGGATTTACTATCATGGAAAATTTTATGGATGAAGTAGAAGTTATTTCAAACGAATCTTTCGGGACAACAATCCATTTGACAAAATACTTATCAAATAGTAACGCTCTATGCAATTAAGGAGAATAGCCTATGGACATAGAGGTCAAAAATGAGAAGAAGAAACCTCAGTTAAAGGACCACGAGCTAAAAGCGTTAATTCAACAAAGTCAAGATGGAGATCAACAAGCGAGAGATACAATCGTTCAAAGTAATATGCGTCTCGTATGGTCGGTTGTGCAGCGTTTTCTTAATCGAGGATACGAACCAGACGATTTATTTCAAATTGGATGTATTGGGCTCTTAAAATCGGTAGATAAATTTGATTTATCTTTCGACGTGAAATTTTCAACCTATGCAGTTCCAATGATTATTGGGGAAATACAGCGGTTTTTACGTGACGATGGATCGGTGAAAGTAAGTAGATCTTTAAAAGAAACAGGAAATAAAATTCGAAAGATGAGAGACGAGCTTTCGAAAGAATTCGGAAGGGCCCCAACGATTAATGAAGTAGCCGAAGCGTTAGAACTAACGCCAGAGGAAGTGGTTCTGGCGCAAGAAGCGAGTCGAGCTCCTTCATCCATACATGAAACGGTGTATGAAAACGACGGGGACCCGATTACTATTTTAGATCAAATTGCAGATCAATCTGAAACGAAATGGTTTGATAAAATTGCTTTAAAAGAAGCAATTAGAGAATTAGATGAGCGAGAACGTTTAATTGTGTATTTACGCTACTATAAAGATCAAACCCAATCAGAAGTAGCAGAGCGCATAGGTATTTCGCAAGTACAAGTTTCAAGACTTGAAAAGAAAATATTAAAACAGATGAAAGATCGAATAGATGAATAGCTATCTATTCGATCTTTTTTTATGACTTTAATAGGAGGAGATTTTAAACTTTCGTAAAAATTGACAGAATTTATTGATAATTTAGTAAATTTAAAATATAATCCAAGTAGGAACTTGTCACAAAGGGGGAAGGAAATATGGAAACGAGGCAACAATGGGGAACGAGGGCTGGATTTATTTTCGCAGCGGTCGGCTCTGCCGTTGGATTAGGAAACATATGGCGTTTTCCTTATACAGCGTATGAAAATGGGGGAGGCGCATTCTTTTTACCGTACTTATTCGCATTATTAACGACTGGTATCTCATTATTGGCGTTTGAATTTGCTCTTGGGCATCGTCATCGTGGTTCCGCGCCACTTACGTTCTTCCGTATTAGTCCGCGTGCTGAATTCATCGGATGGTGGCAAATGTGTGTAACGTTTATCGTTTCAACATATTATGCAGTAATTATTGCTTGGTCTATTTCGTATACGTATTTTTCAATTACTGGAGCGTGGGGGAAAGACACGCAAACATTTTTATTTAAAGAGTATTTGCATGTTGCAGATAAGCCAGGGCAATTTGGGGGGCTCGTACCGGAAGTATTAATTCCGTTAGCTCTCGTTTGGATTATCGTGCTTGGCGTAGCATTTAAAGGAGTTAAAAAAGGAATTGAAGTGGTTAACCGCATTTTCATTCCTTTACTAGTTGTTATGTTCCTTATTATCGTAGTTCGTGCAGTGACGATGGAAGGTGCAATGCAAGGATTAGATGCATTCTTTAAACCAGATTGGAGTCGTATTTTTGATGGGAAAGTATGGCTTGCTGCTTATGGTCAAATTTTCTTTAGTTTATCTTTAGCATTTGGAATTATGATTACGTATTCTAGCTATTTACCAAAAAATTCGGATACAACAAATAACGCTTTTATTACTGGTTTTGCAAACTCAGGTTTTGAATTATTAGCAGGGATTGGGGTCTTTGCAGCTCTTGGATTTATGGCAAATAACATGGGAGTACCGGTTGATAAAGTAGCAAGTGCTGGTGTAGGGCTTGCGTTCGTAGTATTCCCGCAAATTATTAATGAATTACCGATGTCACCGTTATTTGGCGTATTATTTTTCTTATCATTAACGGTTGCAGGGATTACATCTCTCATTTCACTTGCGGAAGTATGTTTTGCTGCCGTATCTGAAAAGTTTAGCTTAAGCCGCCAAAAAACAATTGGAATTATGGGGACGCTTCTCGTGCTAGTTTCTCTTGTTTTTGCAACACGTGGCGGGCTTATGTTCCTAGATGTTGTTGATTATTTCGCTAATAACTTCGGGTTAATTACAATTGCATTAGCGGAAGTAGTTACAATAGGGCTCATTTTACGCCGTTTACCAGTTTATCAAAATCACGCAAACTTCGTATCTGATATTAAGTTGGGCACGTTTTGGAGAGTAAGTTTACTCGTTATTACTCCGCTTATGTTAGGATACATGTTAATTGATGGTACAATCCAAAATATTAAAAAGAACTACGGAGATTATCCAACAGAGTTTGTCGTAACGTATGGCTGGTCAATTGCAGCAGCGTTCCTTATCGTTGCGCTAATCATTAGTCTAAAGAAATGGGATGCACAAATACATTCAGATTCTGCTAAGCTTGAAAAAGAATGGAAAGATCGAGGTGTTTCATAATGAGTGGATCAGCGATTATGATGATGGTTATTGGTATAGTAGTCATTTGGGGAGGGCTCGCACTAAGTATTGCAAATTTATTTAAGAAAAAGGCATAAACTAAAAAACATCTGTACCGAAATGGTACAGATGTTTTTTTATGAAAAAATTGTATTAGAAAAAAATTCAATAACCATACTACAACTACGAGGAAGAGTGAAGAGGTGAATGAAAATTGGAACAAACAATTTATATTAAAATGCGTAATCGATTAAAAGTTTCTCCTACGTATGAAGTAAAGCTGAGTGATGTTGCTCAACTTGCAGGAGATGCTCTTGTAGTTCAGTCGTTACAGGATGAGATAGTTTACAAAATAACAGCGCATGATAAGACGCACGTTGTAATTGATGTGATGAAAATAATTGAAATTATTCAAAGGAAAGCAGCCGATATACAAATTAATTTACTCGGTTCTGGACAAACTCTTGTTGAAATTATATATGAAAAAAAGAAAGTACATCCAATTTTCTTCGGACTTGTATGGTTGTTACTTTTCATTGGAGCGGCTCTTGCGATCATTTATTTTCATGAAGATGTAAGTATGCAACAAGTACACCAACGTTTATATTACATGATTACGGGAGAATTTAAGGCGCAACCACTTTTATTTCAAATTCCTTATTCATTAGGTCTTGGATTAGGTATGGTTTTATTTTTTAATCATGTATTTCAAAAGCGTATTAATGAAGAGCCGAGTCCGTTAGAAGTGGAGATGTTCCAATACCAGCAGTCACTTGATCAATATGTAATTGTTCATGAAAACAAGGACAATATGAAACAACTTGCCGATGATTGAGTCTGGATTTGTTATTTTAATTGGCTTAGCAGGAGGAATTGCGGTAGGTAGCGGATATGTTGCATTTTTAGCTGTACTCGGTATAATCCCTCGTCTAGCTCAATTAACGAGAAGTGGAAAGCACATTCAATATTTTGAGTGGGCCGTTATTGCAGGTACGTTAACAGGAGCTTGGTGTAGTTTGAAAAACATTACATTTCAAACATCACAATATTGGCTTGTTATATTAGGTATATTTTGTGGCACATTTATTGGAATGCTCGCAGCCGCATTAACAGAAGTGTTAAATGTTCTACCTATTTTAGCGAAACGAGTAGGGGTAGAGGGGAAAATTGTTGTTTTGCTCGTTGCTCTTGTACTTGGAAAAGTAATAGGCTCGTTGTTTCACTGGATTTATTTCGTAAAGTAGGAGGCAATATATAAATGACAGGACGAAAACTAAAGGATGATTACGTAGATAGAGTGAAGGAATACCATCCGAAACCAAATTATTTTAGTAATTGTGTTAAGGCATTTCTTGTAGGTGGACTCATTTGTACAATCGGGGAAGTATTGATGAAGTTTTATATACATTATTTTCATTTCAGTGAACAAGAGGCAGGAAACCCAACAGTTGCAACTCTTGTACTATTATCGGCGATTTTAACAGGTTGTGGTGTATATGATAAAATCGGTCAATTTGCTGGAGCAGGATCGGCCGTACCTGTTACGGGATTTGCGAATTCTATGGCGAGTGCTGCGCTAGAGCATAAGAGTGAAGGAATTGTGCTTGGGATTGCTACAAACATGTTTAAGCTAGCGGGAAGTGTAATCGTTTTTGGGGTTGTTGGGGCATACATTATTGGGTTAATAAGATATACATTTCAAATTTTGATGTCTTAAAGGAGGGGCTAGTATGAGGTTGACAGGAAAGCAAACGTGGGTATTTCAAAATGACATTTATGTAAATGCAACCGGTACTGCTGTCGGTCCAAAAGAAGCTGAAGGCCCTCTTGGGAAGGATTTTGATATTTCATATGATGATTTACATTGCGGAGAGGAAAACTGGGAACTTGCGGAACGAAGATTAATGTCAGATTCAATTCAACAAGTCGTGCAAAAAGGAAATGTAAAAATATCACAAATTGATTTCTTTTTAGCGGGAGATTTATTAAATCAAACAGTGACAGCAAATTATGTGGCGCGTAAGTGGGGAATTCCTTTTTTAGGTATGTTTAGCGCTTGTGCGACCTCGATGGAGACTTTAGCGGTCGGATCAGCCTTTATAGACGGTGGTTTCGCAAATCGTGTCTTAGCGACGGTAAGTAGTCATAACGCAACGGCTGAAAGACAGTTTCGTTATCCAACAGAGTATGGGGGACAAAAACCAGGAACAGCAAATTCTACTGTTACAGGTGCGGGATCCATATTAATTAGTAAAGAAAAAAGTGCCATTAAAATTACGTCGGCTACGATTGGAAAAGTGCAAGATTTAGGAATTGCGAATCCTTTAGATATGGGATCGGCGATGGCACCTGCTGCTGCTCATACAATTCAGCAACATTTTGAAGATTTGAAGAGAAGCGCCAATGATTATGATTTGATTGTTACCGGTGATTTATCAGCTATTGGGACACCAATCGCGAAACAACTGTTACTGGAAGAAGGTTATGATATTGGGCATATATATAATGATTGCGGATTAATGATTTATGATTCCAGTCAAGAAGAAGTATTTGCTGGTGGTAGTGGTTGTGCTTGTTCAGCTGTTGTCACATACGGTCATTTATTAAGTGAGATGGAAAAAGGGAATTTACAACGAATTTTTGTCGTTGCTACTGGTGCGTTATTAAGCCCGATGATGATGCAGCAGAAAGAAACCATTCCAACAATTGCACATGGTGTCGTATTTGAGAGAGTGAAGGGAGAGTGAATTGTGGATTTTATATATGCATTTCTTGTAGGAGGCGCTATTTGTGTAGTTGGACAAGTATTGTTAGATTTCGCAAAGTTAACACCAGCCCATTTAATGGCTACCTTTGTAGTTATAGGAGCAGTTTTAGATGGATTTGGATTGTACGATAAGCTTATAAAGTTTGCTGGTGCTGGGGCGACAGTTCCTATTACAAGTTTTGGACATTCCCTATTACATGGAGCAATGCATGCAGCAGAAAAACACGGATATATAGGGATTGGTATGGGTATGTTTAGTTTAACGTCTGCAGGCATTTCTGCAGCAATATTATTTTCATTTTTTATAGCACTTATATGTAAACCGAAAGGATAAATCAAATGAGACGAAGGGTTATTTTGGTCACAGATGGAGATGAATATGCAAAGCGAACAATTGAGCTTTTAACAAAGGAATTTGGGGGAAGGTGTATTTCAGCATCACAAAGTAATCCAACCAAATTGACAGGGAAGAAAGTTGTTGAGCTTATTATGCAAACGCCATATGACCCTGTGTTTGTCATGTTTGATGACAGTGGATTTATTGGAGAGGGGTCTGGTGAAAAGGCTTTAAAATATGTAGCTACGCATAAACAAATTGATGTACTTGGGATTTTGGCAGTAGCGTCTAATACACACCATTGGGAATGGGCACGTGTAGATGTAAGCGTAGATCGGAACGGGAATTTAACGGAATATGGTGTTGATAAATTTGGACTTCCAGATGGTGAAATTGGCAGAATTAGCGGAGATACAATTTATTGTTTAGATGATTTGAATGTTCCCGTCATTGTTGGCGTTGGTGATATTGGTAAGATGTGTGGAAATGATGAATGGGAGAGAGGCTCACCAATTACGAAAAAAGCCATTCAGTTAATTTTGGAAAGGAGTGGGTTTTATGACGAAGCCTAAAAAAATAGATATCCCTATTTCAACTTTCATAAGTGACAATGAAAATTATTTAAAACAAACGGTTGGATTAGGCGTTACATTTGATGTTGGTATTCGTAAATTTCAAATTTTGAATAAAGAAATTGCTGTGTTATTTGTAAATGGACTTTGTGATACAAATTATATCATTCCTATTTTAGAAGAAGCTGTGGATACAAATGAGATAAGGGATGTTGAAGAAGATACTGTAAAGCTTTTAGAAAATCGTTTAATTCATCAGCAAGTAAGTAAAGTGAAAACGATGGATGAAGTAATGGTTCAAGCGTTATCAGGCCTTATTATTATATTTGTGGAAGGCGAAACAGAAGCGTTTGCGATAGATGTTCGTAGCTATCCAGGGCGAACACCGACAGAGCCAGATACTGAAAAAGTAGTACGCGGTGCAAGGGATGGATTTGTTGAAAATATCGTTGTAAATACAGCGTTAATTCGTAGGAGAATTCGAGATCCACGTCTTCGAAATGAAATTATTCGAGTAGGGGATCGATCGCAAACGGATATTTGTATTACATATGTACAAGATGTTGCAAATCCAGATTTAGTAAAGATCATAAAACAAGAATTAAATAACATCGATGTCGATGGCATTACGATGGCGGATAAAACAGTGGAAGAATTTGTTGTAAAGCAAAGCTATAATCCATTCCCGCTTATTCGATATACAGAAAGACCGGATGTAGCAGCAAATCATTTATTAGAAGGACATGTGTTAGTACTAGTTGATACATCACCGAGTGCTATGATTACGCCAACAACATATTTCCATCATTTACAGCATGCAGAAGAGTTTAGACAAAATCCAGCTGTTGGGACATTTTTACGCTGGGTACGCTTTTTAGGTGTTTTATTCTCCTTGTTTCTGCTACCGTTTTGGTTAGTGTTTGTATTTGACCCAACTCTTTTACCAGAAAATCTTGCTTTTATTGGACCGACTAAGATGACACATTTACCAATTTTATTACAGGTGATAATGGCAGAGGTCGGACTTGAGTTTTTAAGGATGGCAGCCATTCATACTCCAACGCCGTTATCGTCTGCAGCAGGGTTAATTTCCGCCATATTAATTGGTCAAATAGCAATCGATGTAGGTTTGTTTGTACCAGAAGTTATTTTGTATGTTGCGGTTTCTATGATCGGTGCATATGCAACACCGAGTTATGAATTGGGACTAGGAAATAAGGTTGGAAAATTGTTTGTTATTATTTTGACAGGTCTCTTCCATGAGATGGGATTTGTAATTGGTATGACGATATTGATTTTATTTTTAACGTCTATAAAAAGTTTACAAACACCTTATTTATGGCCGTTTTTACCATTTGATTGGGGCGCACTAACAAAAATTCTACTTCGTCCGACGATGTCTAGTTTAAAAGTACGACCAAGTATCGTAAGACCTCAAAATGTAAAAAGACAAAAATAAACGGGAGTATACACCCGTTTATTTTTTTAGCAAAAATTTATTGTTTTTTAACAAAAATCAAACATTTTTCATGTACACTTAGAGTAGATATTGTGTATGGAAGGGGAAGAGGACATGATTAAATTATTTGTAAGTGATTTAGATGACACGCTCGTTTACAATGTGAATCATATGCAAAAAGAAGATGAACGTGCAATTTGTTGGTTAGCTGAAAAAGGGACAAATATTTGTTTTGCCTCTGGCCGTTTTACTCATCGAATTGATGAAGTCGTAAATAGGTTTGCATTCCCATATTACACAACGAGTTTAAATGGAGCGACGATGTTACTACCGGATGGAAAAATATTTCATGAATCAAGTTTTGAAGATGGCATTGCCCAGGAAATATATCGATATATTCATAAAAAGGGACTAGCAGATATTGTTTGTGCAAATGAGCAACGGTATACAAAAAGAAAGAATGAACATCATCATAATTTTGAAACGTATATGGGCGTGCATATTGCTGAGGTTGAAGCATTAGAAGAGGAATTTGGTAAGACTGTACATCCTGCGAAATTGTTTGTTTTTGGGGAAGAAGAGACAATTGCAGCGTTAGATCAAGAATTACGAGATACATTTCAGAGTGAAGCGGAAGTTTTTATGTCTGGTAAACGCTATGTTGACATTATGCCAAGGGGAGTAAGTAAAGGGAGTGCTTTAAGACGACTAATGGAACATTTGCAAATTGAAGCAAATGAAGTTGCATGCATTGGAGATTCTTTCAATGATATTTCTATGTTTGAAGTAACCCCGCATTCATTTACTCTACATCATGCTCATCCATATGTGAAGGATAAGGCAAATCATGTTGTTCGTTCGGTAGAAGAAGCTATTATGAAATTACCTTTACTTGTATAAAAAAGAAGCTCGTCAGTGACGAGCTTCTTTTTACTTGAATAACGATTTAACAAAATCAATGATACTTGAGAAGAAATCTTTCACTTTATCTAGGAAACTTTGCCCTTCTTCAGATCCTAAAAAGGCAGAAACGTGTTCTTTTGCTTTATTTAACTGACTGCCAACTTGATTCCAATCGATATTAAGATTTTTCATTTTATCAAATAGCGCAACTAAGTTATCTAACTGTTCATCCGTTAATGTAATACCAAGTTGATCTGCAATTTTTTTAATTAATGAACGTAAATCTTCAGTCGTTTTTGGTTGCTCTTTGGCAATTTCTTCTTTAATTTTTGCAACAAGTTGAACTGCTTTTTCTTCACCAATTTTATCGCCGAGCTGGGATGTTTGCACCATTTCTTCATTGGCTACTTTTTTTACTTCCTCAGGAATTGCTTTGTTTGATGTTGTTTCATAGGCTTTCATTAAACCAGTTAAAGCAGCAGTTCCAGAAACTTTAAATGGTGCAGTGATTTGAATTTCTGCATCTTTCACACCTGCTGTAATAAGTGCGTTTGTGTACATCGCATCTGTTATCGAATTAATATTTTTTGAACGTACAATAAGGCCAGATCCTGGCTTTGTGTATGTGATCATAGAAGAGGAAATTGCTCTTGTACCAATTTGCGCTTTTGGAACAATCCCTTCTAGAAATTTATGTTCTTCCGCATTAGACACAGTAATGATTGTAGCATCTTTTGGTGCTTTCATTTCTTTTAACAGATCTTGTTTTTGTTGCTCAGACAAGTTTTCTCCTAGTGTAACAATTGATTCTCCCTCGATGATGTCTGCAAACGAAGCTGTTGGCATAATAAATACAGCTACAGCTAATAGCAGAGCTAGTAATTTCGTTTTCACGAAAAATCGCTCCCTTTCTCTTTCTAAAATTTTCGGGCAACACAGTTATTATAGTATATATTTCTTATTTGTCACCTAGCTTTTTCCACATTTCAAAAAAGAAGTATGTAGATTGTCGGATTCTTTTTGTTTCTAGTCATGAATGTGGTAATATAGTGCTGAGATAGTTGAAAGGAGACATATACGTATGAAAACTTTAGGATACATATTAATGGAAAATGGTGAAAAAATCGATTTAGAATTTTTCCCAGAAGAGGCGCCAAAAACAGTAGAAAACTTTAAAAAACTAGCAGAGCAAGGATTTTATGATGGTGTGACATTCCACCGCGTTATTCCTGGCTTCGTAAGCCAAGGTGGAGATCCAACAGGAACAGGTGCAGGTGGCCCAGGTTACTCTATCCCATGTGAAACTGATGGGAATCCTCATAGACACCTTGTAGGATCACTTTCTATGGCTCATGCTGGCCGTAACACAGGCGGTAGCCAATTCTTTATCGTTCATGAGCCACAACCGCATTTAGATGGTGTACATACTGTATTTGGTAAAGCAACAAGCGGTATCGAAACAGTATTAAACATGCGTCAAGGTGATGTAATGAAAGAAGTTAAAGTTTGGGAAGAATAAGTTAATGAGAAAAGAGAGCTATTGCTCTCTTTTTTATTTTTAATAGGAATGGGTATTTCATTTACGGTACATGATACAAGTAGTAATGTGATTGTAGTGAAAATATGTCGCTTATGAGAACAAAACTTTAACAAATTACATAGAATACATTAGATTATATGTTTCAATAAAGATTTTTTATTATATTAATTTTGCTAGAATTCACCTGTTCTAAGGTGATGAATAGTGAAGTGATAATGAGCGATGGATGTTTCTTTTCACTTTCATATAACAGCGTTTCTTCTTTTATCTACTTAGAAAAAATAGTAATGAAACGTATATTTGACTTTCTTCTTTTCGCTTTGTATGATTATCAAGTTGTTTTAAGCTCTTCTCACTCTGTTGAAAATATTGTAAAATGAATGTGATATGAAAAGAGTGATTGAGGGGATTTAATAGTTTGTAACTTTTGTAAGAAGGGATAAGGGTTATGTTAATTCGTTTTAAAAAAAGTTATGAAAAGATTGCAATGGGGCTTCTTTCATTTATGCCAACTGAAAAAGATGTGAAAACATTACAATTGACTATGAAAGATTATGAAGCAAAGGATGATTGGCAATTGTATTTGTGGAAACAAAACGAAGATTTTGTTGGGATAATGGGGATTGTAAAAAAAGAGAATCAAGTTTTGGAAATTCAGCATTTGAGTGTGAACCCGTCTCACCGTCATATGGGTATTGGGACGAAGATGGTTCAAGAGTTAAAGAGTAAATTTCTTGAGTTTACAATTTGCGGAAATGAGCAAACAGCAAGTTTTTGCAAAAAGTGTAAAGGGCTTGAACAAAATATACATTCGTGAAAGCAGAGATAAGCTGTTTATTATCTCTGCTTTCTTTTTTGTAATTGTTCGTTTCGTTCAGCGATGACTTCTGTTCGATCACGTAATGTGTGCTTATGTATTATAAATTCATTAGAAGTAGCATTCACGTCTTTCCAAGGGAGATTTTGTTTCTGACATAATTCCATGCAGTGCTTTTCTAATGCAGTATCTGATAATGGTAAAAATAATGGTGTAAACCCTTCTTCTTTCTGTATAGATTGCAATCTATCCTTGAGTAAAGATAAAAGTTGTGCCTGATTGATTCCTAAACGTAGTAAAGGTTCATTGTTTTTTTCTAAAATCATTATGGCGCTTTGCATCATCTTCTCTGCGCCATTCCAGTTAGAGCGTCTTTGATGGTATAAAGAAACTGCAATTTGAATGAGACCGACTAAGTAATTGTCACGATTTCCTCTTGGTTTCGTTTTCCAATATTCTTCTAGTATTTCGTGACATTCAAAATAATCATAATCTCCGTGGAAATGAATTAAAAATTGTATGTATTCGGTAGGATACATTCTCTTTCCCCCTGTTTAACGGTTATAAATACAAGTGTATCATAGAAATATGAACAATAAACGACTAGGGAGCTTTCCCTAGTCGTTATTGTTCATATTAGCAGAAGCAAGCTGCCCCTACAATAATTAGTAAAATAAACAATACAACAAGTAATGCGAACCCACCGCTAAAACCGCAATCAACGTGACCCATAGTTTTTTGACCTCCTACATTGTTCTTACTACACTGTTATCATATGAAGTGGTGGGCATGATGCCATAGGCATCGGTCTATTTTTAATTAAATTTCTTAAAAAGGTTGGATAGAACATGAGTATGCTCTATACTTATGTTGTTATAGAAAAAATGTGGTGGGATGCTTTGTGCAGTATAATTTTAAAGTAGAGGCTTTTGAAGGGCCTTTAGATTTATTGTTACATTTAATACATCGTTATGAGATTGACATATATAATATTCCTGTAGCGGAAATTACAGAGCAATATTTATCTTATGTTCATACGATGAAAGAACTACAATTAGATGTTGCAAGTGAGTATTTAGTAATGGCTGCAACGTTATTACAAATTAAAAGTAAAATGTTGTTGCCGAAACATGAAGAAGATGTACTTGATAACGGTGATGACTTTATAGATGATCCTCGTCAAGAATTGATGGAGAGGTTAATTGAATATAAGAAATATAAGCAAGTTGCTACTGAGCTAAAAGAAAGAGAACAAGAAAGAGCACAGCTATATACACGTCCGCCAATTGATTTTACATCGTTGCAACAAGAAGAGGAGACGAACTTGCCTCTTGATGTTACGTTATATGATATGCTAGCGGCATTTCAAAAATTAATGCGCCGAAAAAAAGCAAAGAAACCTGTAACAACACGTATTACTCGTCAAGAAATACCAATTGAACAGCGCATGACTGATATTTTAAAGCAGTTAGAAATACAAGGTGGTCGTCAAAGTTTTTATGATTTGTTTGTTGATGATGAACGGGAAATAATGGTTGTAACATTTTTAGCGGTTCTTGAGCTTATGAAAAATAAACAAATCATAATTGAACAAGAACATAATTTTGATGAGATTTTCGTATCAAGCTATACTAAATCAGCATAGAGTTAGTATGGAAAATGAGATAGAAATATGATATCTCATGCTAGGTTTGAATGTATCGTTTGGAACAAGAGAAAAAATATTGAACCGAACGCATTGATTGTGATTCGGTTTTTTGATGTGTATTTTTATGGAGAAAATAGGAGGAAGGAGCTCGTAAAATGGATAGAACAGAACAGAAATCAATCATTGAAGGGCTTTTATTTGTTTCTGGTGATGAAGGGATTTATCCAGAACAAATAGCGAAAGTCCTTGAAATTGAAGGAAACGAAGTAATCGATATTTTAGAAGAAATGCAAAAAGAATGTGAAGGTGCACACCGCGGTTTGCAAATTGTACAGTATGCAAAAGTATATCGTTTTGCTACAAAGAAAGAACATGCGTCTTACTATCAAAAACTAATAGAGATCCCAACAGCTGCTTCACTCTCTCAGGCTGCTCTAGAAACGTTAGCGATTGTTGCATATCGCCAACCGATTACAAGAACTGAAATGGAAGAGATTAGAGGAGTAAAAACTGATAAGGCGTTACAAACGTTAGTATCACACTTACTTATAAAAGAAATGGGAAGAGCAGAAGGGCCAGGGCGTCCTATTTTATATGGAACAACGAAAGAATTTTTGGACACGTTTGGATTAAAAACATTAGATGATTTGCCTCCGCTTTCTGAAGAAAATGAAGAAATGAATGAAGCGGATTTATTCTTCGGTTCTTTACAAGAGATATCGAAATAAAAGCTTAGCATTTTGCTAAGCTTTTTTTGTATATCAATCATATACCGTGCCATACTAATTGAAAAAAGGAGACGAGTTATGAGAGGTATGCGAAGTGTTTTATTATTAGTTTCTGTTTTGTTATGCTTTTCTTTAAATAGTGCATCAGCTAAAAGGTATATGATGTCTATTCATACTGCGTCTCCTTTACATATGCAGCGGCAACATTTTGGTAAAATGAAAGTGAGTTTCTTAAAAGTAGGACAAGGTGATGCAACACTTATTACATTGCCAAATGGACAAACGATGTTAATAGATGGGGGACCTTATGAAGCTGGTGAGGTTATCATCCAAAAATTAATTGAAAAAGGGATTAATCATTTAGATGCTATCGTCAGTACTCATCCTGATATGGATCATATAGGAGGACTTATTCCGATTGTAGAGCAAATGCCGGTATCACTTATATTAGATAGTGGAAAAACATATAGTTCTCTTACTTATCATACGTATCGAAATAATATAAAGAAAAGGGGAATCCCTTTCATTTCAGTAAAAGAGGGTCAACACATACCGCTAGATCCGCATGTTTCCATACAAGTATTAAACAACGGGAAGTCCAAAGATGAAAATAATGAATCTTCAATTGTATTAAAGATTCGGTATGGTAAGGCAGATTTTTTACTAATGGGTGATGCGGATGTGCGGACGGAAACTGAAATATTAAAGCAATTTGATGTACATGCAGATGTGTTAAAGGTAGGACATCATGGCTCCTATACTTCAACAAGTGAAAGGTTTATAAAGAAGGTAGAACCGCAGTTCGCAATTCTTTCTTACGGTAGCAGAAATCCGTATGGACATCCACACCAAAGTGTTGTGAGACGGTTAAAACGACATGGGATAATGATGTATGGAACGAATAAACGTACAGTAGAAATGGAAACAGACGGTGAACATATTACAATAGGCTCTAGTGGATTAATGCCATTACTTAAGTAATTCATAAGATAAATGATATTGTTCCTTTTTGGAAAAAATGAATAACATATATTATAATTGCGAGAGACGTATGAAGCTTCCTTTTTGTTAAACAAAGAGGAAATTTCATTTGAATGTATAGACAACTACTCGTGCATATATTAAGATGGAATTAGGCGAATAAGGTAATAATAACAAGTAGGTATTTCATGGGAAAGGATCGATGAAAATGAAAACGCAAGTTGTCATCAATGCCAAAATTTATACAGGTCAAGAAGTAGTGGGAAACGGATTTATTCGTTACGCAGAAACAATTAAAGAAATTGGTTTGATGGCTCAATATGTATCACAAGAAAATGAAGCGGTTTTAGATGCGGCAGGGAAGATTGTGATTCCAGGTATGATTGATGTTCATATTCATGGTGGATACGATATTGATGCGATGGATGCAAATAGCGATGGGTTAGTAACTCTAGGTAAAGAAATGTTAAAAGAAGGAGTTACAACTTACTTCCCAACGACAATGACACAAGCTCCAGAAGCAATCGAAGCAGCACTACATGCTGCGAAAGAAGCGAAAGAAAAAGGAGCGCATTTCGAATACATTCACTTAGAAGGACCGTATGTTTCAAAAAAACGTGCAGGTGCACAACCACTTGAACATATTGTTCCTGCGAATATTGAACAATTTAAACAATGGCAGGAAGCAAGCGGGAATTTAATTAAATTAGTAACATATGCACCTGAAGAAGAAGGTGCGTTAGAGTTTGAGCAGTATCTTGCTGAAACTGGTGTTGTTGGCACAATGGGGCATACAGATGCGATTGATGCACAACTAAAAAATAGAAACATTACACATGCAACGCATTTATACAACCAAATGCGTGGATTACATCACCGTGAACCAGGAGTTGTTGGTCATGTGTTATTAAATCCAGATGTAATGGTTGAAGTAATTACAGATGGTATTCACATTCATCCTGATATGGTGAAATTAGCATATAAATTAAAAGGACCGAAAAAAGTAAGTGTTATTACTGACGCAATGCGTGCAAAAGGTCTTGAAGATGGATTATATGAGCTTGGCGGACAGCCAGTACATGTAAAAGATGGTAGTGCTCGATTAGAAGATGGAACGTTAGCTGGTAGTATTCTAAAAATGGATCAAGCTTTCCGAAATGTAATTGAATTTACAGGTTGTTCAATCGAAGATGCAGTACTAATGACATCAGTGAACCAAGCAGAAGAGTTTGGATTAAATAATAAAGGTGCGTTAGCGGTAGGAAAAGATGCAGACTTTGTTGTGATGAATGAAGATTTACATGTATATGATACAGTTCGTTTAGGAATTCATATGAAGGAAGGGAAGTAATTAAATGAATATTCTTGTTGTAAAAACTCCAGAAGAGCTAGCAGAAGCAGGCTATAAATTAATTGAAGAAGTTGTAAAAACAAAAGAAAATCCAACATTAGGAATGGCTACAGGAAGCTCTCCATTAGGTATTTATGCAGAAATGCGAAAAAATAAACTTGATACAAGCCGTGTAACCACTGTAAACTTAGATGAGTACGTAAATTTACCACATGAAGATAAAAACAGCTATCATTATTTCATGCAAGAACAGTTGTTTGATCATCTTCCATTTAAACAAACTTATGTACCAAACGGGATGGCAAGTGATTTAGAAGAAGAGTGCAAACGTTATGAGGGCATTCTAGCTGCTAACCCAGTTGACCTACAGATTCTTGGAATCGGTGAAAACGGTCACATCGGATTTAACGAGCCAGGAACACCGTTTAATTCTCCAACAAACATTGTTGAATTAACAGAATCTACACGCCAAGCAAACCTTCGCTTCTTCGAAAAAGAAGAAGATGTGCCAACTCATGCAATTACAATGGGAATTGGAAGCATTATGAAGGCAAAACAAATTCTACTTGTTGCTATGGGTGCTAAAAAGGCAGAAGCTGTTAAAGAATTATTGCAAGGTGAATATAGTGAAGCGTGTCCTGCTACAGTTTTACAACGTCATCCGAATGTAACCGTAATCGCTGATCAAGAAGCTCTATCTTTATGCAGTGAGGCGATTGCTGATGAACATCGACAAGTATTCACCATTTCCGATCTATTATCAGATTCAAGAGTGGGTGAAACAGCTAATTGAGGACGGCGAATGGAAGCCGGGAGATAAAATCCCATCTGAGAATGAACTTTGCGATAAGTTCGAAGTGAGTCGTATGACAATCAGACAGGCGATTAATAATTTAGTGGAACAAGGTTATTTATATCGGAAACGTGGAATCGGTACGTTTGTCCAACTTCCGAAAGTGGAACAAAAATTGCAAGGAATGACGGGATTCACAGAAGATATGATTTCTCGTGGGATGAACCCAAGTAGTCAATTACTAAGTTTCCGCCTCGTTCCAGCTACTGCGAAAATAGCAGATCGGCTGAGAATACAGGAGGGAGAGTCGGTTTATGAAGTGAGGCGTATTCGCTTAGCTGATGATGAACCGATTGCTTTTGAGACGACATATTTGTCGCCAGCTCTTGTAAAAGATATTAACGAAGAAATACTGCAACAATCTTTATATGAACATTTAGAGAAAAAACTGGGCTTTAAACTTGTTAGCGCTACTCAATCAATTGAAGCTTCAATTGCAACCGATAATGAAGCGGAACATCTGCATATTCCTAAAAAGGCGCCAGTGCTTGTAATGCGTCAATGGTCATATTCAGAAGGTGAAGTACCGTTAGAGTATGTGAAATGTATTTATCGTGGGGATCGTTATAAGTTTATTACAAACATCGCACGTAACAAATAATATATTTCAGTTTGTGAAGTACAGTAAATGTCAAATTGTTTAACATGTAAAGAAAAAATACGACTCATCCTTACAAGGAGTGAGTCGTATTTTTATTATGAGCAATTACGTGGTTAACAGCATCTTTAACTGTATTTACTACATAGTGAGCGTGTTCTTTTACTGCGTCATCAGCTTGAGACATAGCAAAACTGTGAGGAGTTAAAGAAAACATTGGAATATCATTATAAGAATCCCCTATGCAAGCAATTTCTTCTGGTTGTAATTGAAACTCTTTTAATAAAACAGAAATAGCAGAACCTTTACTAATATTAGGTGGCATTACATCTAAACATTGTTCGGCTGAAATGAAGGTACTCACTTTTCCGTGGAATTTTTCATCAATTTTTTTCTGAAGAAGTTGTAAACTTTCCTTTGTTCCGCCGACAGAGATTTTATTTGGGAAAATAGTATCATCAATTTTTTCTAATAGATGCGGTTCTTCAACGGAAGTCATCGTTACTTGTTGTTCAAGTTCATGAATAAACGGTGTTTTTTCTTCAATGTAATAATTATGCTCATCACTTACATAACGAAAATAAGGATCTTCATTTGTCATTGCTAATAAATCAGGTAGAATACTCGAATCGAATGTTGCGGATAATAGTTGCTTGTTTTCGTTCGTATATACGAAAACACCATTTACGCTAATACGATGGAAATTTGTATTTACAGCTTTCATTAAGTCTGCAATTTCATTATCAAGTCGGCCAGAAGCGAAACAAAGAATAACATTTTGCTCAGCGAGACTACGAAGTGCTACAATATCCTGTTCGTCAATTAACCCTCCGTGTTGCATCATTGTACCATCGATATCACTTACAAACATTTTAATCATGTTGTTAACCCCTTTCTATGTACAGTTGCTCTTACATTATACGCATCATATATAAACATGTCTAAAAAATGAATTTTTATGAAATGGTAGATGTTTTACATTGACGACAAAGAAGAGTATTCTGTAACATAAAAGCAGGCTATTTAAGGACGAGGGTGGTGTTATATGAGTAAATATCTAGAAATTAAAAAAGTTTTAAATAATAATGTCATCATTGCTAGCCATCCTGAACACGAGGAAGTAGTAGTGATTGGTAAAGGGATTGGCTTTGGAAAAAAAGCAAAAGACGTGTTGGAGCAAGAACAAATTGAAAAAATGTTTGTTTTAAAAAATGAACGTGACCGTGAACAATACAAACTGTTAGTGCCGCATGTGAGTGAAAAATTAATTGAATTAATGAATGATATTATGTTTTATATTCAAGAAAAAGCGAAATCACCATTAAATGAACATATTCATATCGCTTTAACAGATCATATTTCTTTTGCGATTAAGCGATTAAAACAAGGACTTACCATTGATAATCCTTTTTTAGTTGAAACGAAAATGCTCTATCCAGAAGAATATGAAATTGCTGAAGGTGTTGTAGACCTTTTAAATTCTCGTTTGCAAATTACATTGCCAGAAGGAGAAATTGGTTTTATTGCACTTCATATTTATAGTTCACTTACAAATTCAGATTTATCTTCAGTTAATCAAAACTCTCGTCTCATTGCACAGCTTGTATCTTTAATTGAGACAAACTTACAAATTACATTAGACCAAGAAAGTATCCACTATTTACGCCTTATCCGTCATTTACAATATGCGATTGAACGGGTGAAAAAAGGGGAGAAAGTAGAGGAATCACAAAGTTTTGCTGATTTATTGAAGGCAGAATATCCTGTCTGTTATAATTTAGCTTGGAAGCTAGTTAAGGTCATGCAAAAAGAATTACAACTTCCTGTTTATGAAGCAGAGAGCATATATTTAACGATGCATCTGCAGCGCTTAGTAAAGGCAGAGCATGTGTAAAAAGACATATAGTTTTGTCTAAAATGAAAACGTTAAAAAAAATCATTGAATCGCTTACAATAGTTATGTATAATAACTATTGCAAAGTTATACAAATTTCGACAAACACATTAAGGTAAATAAAGAAAACGTTTGCCTTAATTATAGTGAACTTATACGTAAACCTATTTTTGACACGTGTTACTGATTCGATCAGGCATGAGTGGAGAAAAGTAAGGAATGTAAGCTAGAGAAAGGGATATACTACCCTTTGTATAGCTATCGTTCTATCTTTTTTTCCTCATGCCTTTTTGGCGTTTGTCGGAAGGTATCAATATAGATGAGAGAGGAAGGGTTTCCATGTTTAAGAAGATCTTTGGTGTTCTTCAAAAAGTCGGAAAAGCGCTTATGCTTCCAGTAGCGATTTTACCGGCAGCAGGTATTTTACTTGGATTTGGTAATGCATTTCAGAATCCACAGTTAACAAATGTTATTCCTGCTTTAAAAGCCGATTGGTTCGTAATGGTAGCAAAAATTATGGAACAATCTGGTGATATTATTTTCGCTAACCTTGCATTATTATTCGCAGTTGGGGTAGCAATTGGTTTAGCTGGTGGAGATGGAGTAGCTGGTTTAGCAGCATTCGTCGGCTACTTAATTATGAACAAAACGATGAGTGTGTTCTTAGAAGTAGACAAGCTAGTGAAAGTAACAAGTTCTGGAGCAGATCCAGTGAAAATTGGATTTACTGATCCAGCATATGCAAACGTATTAGGAATTCCAACACTACAAACGGGAGTATTTGGTGGTATTATCGTCGGTATAGTGGCGGCATATTGCTATAATAAATACTTCAATATTGAATTACCATCATACTTAGGTTTCTTCGCAGGTAAGCGTTTCGTACCGATCGCAACTGCAACATTCTCTTTAGTAGTAGGTATTATCATGTGCTTCATTTGGCCATACATTCAAGGTGGCTTAAATACGTTCTCACATCAAATGATTGATGCGAATAGAACGTTAGCAGCATTTATATTCGGTTTAATTGAACGTTCATTAATTCCATTTGGATTACATCACATTTTCTATTCACCATTCTGGTTCGAATTCGGTCAGTATACAAATGCAGCTGGCGAATTAATCCGTGGTGACCAAAAAATCTTTATGGCACAGTTAAAAGACGGTGTAGAATTAACAGCAGGTACATTTACAACTGGTAAGTATCCGTTCATGATGTTCGGTCTTCCAGCAGCAGCATTAGCAATGTACCATGAAGCACGTCCAGAAAATAAAAAATTAGCAGCTGGTATTTTAGGTTCTGCTGCATTAACATCATTCTTAACAGGTATTACAGAACCACTTGAATTTTCATTCTTATTCGTAGCACCAGTATTATTCGGAATTCACGCAGTATTCGCTGGTCTATCATTTATGACAATGCAAATTTTAGGTGTTAAAATTGGTATGACATTCTCTGGTGGTTTAATCGACTTCCTATTATTCGGTGTGCTACCAGGCCGTACAGCATGGTGGTGGGTAATTGTTGTTGGTCTTGTACTAGCAGTTATTTACTACTTCGGATTCCGCTTTGCAATTCGTAAATGGGATTTAAAAACACCTGGTCGTGAAGTAGCAAATGCGAATGACGGCGCAGGAAAAACAGAAGCTGGTGAACTTCCTCGTGAAGTATTAGTAGCACTTGGTGGTAAAGAAAACATTGCTTCTTTAGACGCTTGTATTACTCGTTTACGTGTTCAAGTTAACGAACAAAAGAATGTAAACAAAGACCGCTTAAAAGAGCTTGGAGCAGCTGGTGTACTTGAAGTTGGAAATAACATTCAAGCTATTTTCGGACCGAAATCTGACACATTAAAATCACAAATTCATGATATTATGTCAGGTCGTACACCTCATATTGAAAAAGAAGAACCTGTAAAAGTAGAAGAGGCACCTCAAAAAGTTGATGAAAATGAAACAATCGTTTCACCAATCGAAGGGAAAATCTTACCAATTACAGAAGTACCTGATCAAGTATTCTCAGGGAAAATGATGGGAGACGGATTTGCAATCGAGCCAACAGAAGGGACAGTAGTTTCTCCAGTTAACGGTGAGATCGTTAACGTATTCCCTACAAAGCATGCGATTGGTATTCAATCTGAAGGTGGAAAAGAAATTTTAATCCACTTCGGTATTGATACAGTAAAATTAAATGGTGAAGGTTTTGAAGCACTTGTAGCACAAGGCGACAAAGTGAAACAAGGACAACCATTATTAAAAGTAGATCTTGCATTTGTAAAAGAAAATGCACCATCTATCATTACACCAATTGTCTTTACGAATTTACAACAAGGGCAACAAGTCGAATTGAAAAAAGATGGAAATGTTAAGAAGGGCGAAAACGCTATTATTGACATTCAGTAGGAATTTGACGCAAAATGTTTATAATTATAATAGGCGATGTGGTTGACCGAACATCGCCTATTATATACAATAGATGATGTAGTACTCACGTCTATACAACTAAAAAATACTGTAATTTAAAGGAGATAAATTATCATGGAAAAAATCTTTAAAGTAACTAGCGACTCAGGAATTCATGCTCGTCCAGCAACTCTACTTGTAAACACTGCAAGCAAATTTGGTTCTGACATTAACTTAGAGTATAACGGAAAAAACGTTAACTTAAAATCAATCATGGGCGTTATGTCTTTAGGCATTCAACAAAACGCAGAAATTAAAATCACTGCAAATGGTGATGATGCAGCTCAAGCACTAGCAGCTATCGAAGAAACTATGAAAAACGAAGGATTAGGAGAATAATGACTCTTAACATTCAAGGGATCGCTGCATCAAGTGGGATTGCTATTGCAAAGGCTTTCAGACTTGAGAATCCTGAATTTAACATCGAAAAGAAATCAATTACAAACGAAGCTGCAGAAATTGCACGCTTAGACGCTGCGCTTGAGAAAGCAAAAACTGAATTAGAAGCTATTAAGGACCACGCTTTTGCTGAGCTAGGTGCTGACAAAGCTGCGATCTTTGAAGCACATTTATTAGTGTTAAATGATCCAGAACTAGTAAACCCAGTAAAAGATAAAGTAAATAGCGAAAAAGTAAATGCTGAATTTGCAATGGATGAAGTTGCATCAATGTTTATTTCTATGTTTGAAAACATGGATAACGAATATATGAAAGAACGCGCTGCGGACATTCGTGACGTAACAAAACGCGTTCTTGCACATTTACTAGGCATTAACTTCTCAAATCCAGGTACAATTTCTGAAGAAGTAATCATCATTGCTGAAGATTTAACACCATCTGATACAGCTCAGTTAAACCGTAAGTATGCAAAAGGTTTTACAACTGATATCGGTGGACGTACATCTCACTCTGCAATTATGGCTCGTTCTATGGAAATTCCAGCTGTTGTTGGTACGAAAGTTGTTATGGAGAAAATCCAAAACGGCGATATCGTAATCATCGATGGTTTAGATGGAGAAGTAATTGTAAATCCATCAGAAGAAACTCTTCGCTCGTTTGAAGAAAAGAAAGCGAAATTTGAAGAGCAAAAAGCTGAATGGGCAAAATTAAAAGACCAAGCTACTGTAACAAGTGATGGACATCACGTTGAGCTTGTTGCAAATATCGGAACACCAAATGATGTACAAGGTATTATCGATAATGGCGGAGAAGGCGTTGGTTTATACCGTACAGAATTCTTATACATGGGCCGTGACAATCTTCCAACAGAAGAAGAGCAGTTCGAAGCGTATAAAGCAGTTCTTGAAGGTGTAAAAGAAGGTCAACCTGTTGTTGTTCGTACACTTGACATCGGTGGAGATAAAGAGCTTCCATACTTACATTTACCAAAAGAAATGAACCCATTCTTAGGATACCGTGCAATTCGCTTATGTCTTGATGAGCAAGATGTGTTCCGTACACAACTTCGTGCATTACTTCGTGCTAGCGTATACGGTAACTTAAAAATTATGTTCCCAATGATTGCAACTCTTGATGAGTTCCGTCAAGCAAAAGCAATCTTATTAGAAGAGAAAGCGAAGCTTGAAGAAGCGGGTACAACTGTTTCTGATTCTATTGAAGTTGGTATGATGGTTGAAATCCCAGCTTCAGCAGTATTAGCAGATCAATTCGCAAAAGAAGTTGATTTCTTCTCTATCGGAACAAACGACTTAATTCAATACACAATGGCTGCAGACCGTATGAACGAACAAGTATCTTACTTATACCAACCATATAACCCATCTATTTTACGTCTTGTAAAAATGGTTATCGATGCTGCTCATAAAGAAGGCAAATGGGCTGGTATGTGTGGTGAGATGGCAGGCGATTCACTTGCTATCCCATTATTATTAGGATTAGGTTTAGATGAGTTCAGTATGAGTGCAACATCTATTCTTCCTGCAAGAACACAACTAAGCAAGTTGTCAAAAGTAGAAATGGAAACATTAGCAGAAAAAGCATTAATGATGTCAACTGCTGAAGAAGTTGTTGAACTAGTTAAAAGCATATAATCAATAAAAAAACCTGAGTCGATTTGAAATCGGTCTCAGGTTTTTTCTATGAGAAAAGTAAATCTTATTTTCTTACTATAGAGGATAAGGAACAGAATTAGATAGCGATAGCAACGATATCAGTTGGGCATACACGTAAAATACCAGTAAAAGTATTTCGGTTTTGATTGTTCTTATCGTCTTTATTGTTATCTTTGTTGTCTTTGTTATTACGAGCTAAAGCAGAGAAAAGAGCAACACCGTTAGCGAAACCTTCAAAAATTACATTGTTGAATGTGCCGTTACCTCTAATGCTTAAAAGAGAAAGCTCTGTTCCAACTGAAATGTTAGCAAGTACGTTACATACAGCAGGTCGTTGTGGTCTAACTTCTTCTCTCTCTTTCTCGCGATGTTCGCGATGTTCGCGATGGTCACACTCTCTTTCACGATGATGACAGTCTCTAAAGTTATCACAGCATCCAAATGATCCAAACATAATCCTCATCACCCCCTTCACACTTATAATCTATGTAAGTTCGGTAGTGAGTGACTGGACAGAGAGTGGAATTTTTTCTAGGGGATTTTCTCATTTTAAATGACTAGCTGGGTGTTTATTACGGGATGATGTTTAAAATAGGATAGATATCACAAAAAAATGTAAAGACCACCGAAATGAATGAAATAGGTAGCCTTTACACTTTTTTGCTTTTATATAAAACGATGATATATACAGGAAGAGCTAGGAGTAGTGGTACAATGGATCGTGCAGTATGTTTTTCTGATTCTAATTGGAACGCTTCTTCTTTAGGAAATTGTAATACTGAAATGTTTGCAGCATCTCCAATAAAATATAGAAGCAGTACAGTTACTATGTAACATAAAAGTGCAATAAAGCTTCCGTATGAACTCAATGAAAATCCCTCTCTTGTTATCTATTTGTTATCATTGTATCATAATTGTAACAAAAATACACGGTTATATTTCGATACTTTAACAAAATTCGACATGAAACGTCATTTATACATATGGAAATAGCATGAAATTTACTGTTTTTTTAGTTGTAGATGTCGAATTATACATTGTAATATTACGGGTGTGTGACAGAATAAAAAAGAAACGAAGGTAATAAAATTACCTTCGTTTCTTTTTTATTCGTATGAAAGTGAAGTAAAACCCTCACATTGATTCCAGTTTCACTTTATTATTTTGCCCATTCACTCACTTGCTCTACGCTCATTCGTGGTGCAGGATGGCCTTTTAAAGTTGATTCACCAATTGTAATGAGCATAATTGGTATGTAGCGAGATGAAACGTTGAATTCTTCTGTAAGTGCTTGTGGATTGAAGCCACCAATAGCACAAGTATCCCAGCCAGTTGCTTTAGCTGTAAGCATAAGTTGCATTGCTGCTAAAGATGCATTTGAAAAGGCTGCATCTCTTGGGAATTGCTCGCGAGCATATGCAGACTCAATATTTTTAGCTAAGCGCTCTTTTGCTTCTTCTTTCATAAATCCTTGTTCTACAATTGGACCATAAACTGGTTCAACATTTTTATAAGCTTCTAAATCACCTAAAATAGCGACTACAGCAGAAGCATCAAGAATTTGTTGTTGGTTATAAGCAATTGGATGTAATCGTTTCTGTACATCTTCACCTTGGAATACAAGGAATTTCCAGTGCTGCAAGTTCCAAGCAGAAGGTGCTTGAGCAGCTCCTTTTAAAATCTCGTGTAACTCTGTAGATGAAATTTCTTTCTCTGGGTTGAATGCACGTGTAGATGTGCGTTCATATAGGACGTTAAAAAAGTTATCGTTTGTCATTATATATCCTCCAAATTACATATCAAATAATGAAAAAATATATGTAAAATATTCTACTTACATTTTGTAAGTTATCGAATTTAAGAATATAATATCTTTATTTTAATTGTCAAGTTTTAAAGCGGAAGCTAGGGCATTCATACAAACGATACAATTCCTATAATCATACACTAAAAAAGGAATTTATAGAGTGAAAAAGCGAAGATAACATTCTCAATTAGCTTGTTAACATGTATTCCTCACTCATTAACGTTTTTAGAGAACAGCCTTTTATAAAATGTTTGTGAGGAATTCAGTAGAACAAGATATATGAAGTGAGTGAAGACTAGTGATGAACATACTACATTTTTTATTAGAGAATACGGTTTTTCAAAATGTATTACAAGATCTTCAGTTAAATGTCCTTTATATAGAAAATGGATGCACACATCAACAAACGATAGAAAATATCCATCCAAAATGTATGTTTATAGCAAATAGTTTTGAAGAAGGAGAAGTATTGTTTCAGAGGACTAAACCACATATTGTAATTATGTATGTAACAGATTTTTCTCAAATAAAATATATAAATAATATGTATAATCGACAGAGTACATTTATTGTCATTTGGGATCAACAAATAACAAGCGAGTTTGCAGAGTTGCTTACGTTAGGAATACGTAATATTGTGATAGCACCTGTGACTCCACAAATGGTGTTAGAGGAAGTGAATAAAAGTTTATATCAGCTTTCTTTAGTGCGACAAGTAAGTTTGCAACAAGAACTTCTTCAAACGATGTTTGATTTTCGCAATGATCTATTATTCATAGTAGAAGACGATGAGATTGTTGATTGTAATACAAATTTTTTAGAGTTTTTCGGATATGAAAATTTGTTTGCCTATCGTGAGCAACATTTAGTATTTGCTGAACATTTTATTAGAGAAAATGGATACTATTCAACAACCCATGATATAACATGGTTAGATGATACACTATCATATGATAGAAGAATTAAGATGTCCAACTATGAAGGAGAAGTGTCAACTTTTTTATTGCGTGCGACACCATTGCCAGAAGATTTATCAAGATTTATTGTGAAGTGTACAGAGATTACAGAATTAGATGAAATCTATCAAGAACAAGAAAGGCTTGCTATGATAGATTCATTAACAGAGATTTATAATCGTTTAAAGTTCCAACAAATACTAGAGTCAGAATGGGATAATGCGATGCGTAATAATGAAAACATAGCACTTATTTTATTTGATATAGATAATTTTAAAGCAGTAAATGACACGTATGGCCATGATTTTGGTGACTTAGCGTTAATTCAGCTTGCAGAGCTTATGAAATCTAAAGTGGAGGAACAACATGTATTTGCTAGGTGGGGCGGAGAAGAATTTATTATTTTAGTAACGAATACAGTAGAAAAAGAAGCATTTCAGGTTGCGGAATCATTACGCTTTTTCATTGAAACAAAGCAATTCTCAGGAATTTCGAAATTAACAGCGAGTTTTGGAGTTGCATTATATGAAAAAGGGATTACAAGAGAAGAATTAATGCAACGAGCGGATATTGCATTATATGAAGCGAAAAAAAATGGAAAGAATCAAGTATGTGTGTATAGAAAAGAAAAAATGTAATTTTTCGCAACAAATTGTTGCGATTTTTTTTTATTGTTTGATAATAGGATAGGGGGACAATTTTTAGCGAAGGAATTATGGAGGATTAATATGATAAAAAAAGTAATGGTCATGGCTTCACTGTCTGCTATAGTTGGCGGCGGAGTATACTATTTTCTTGTTAACCCCAATATAAAGGAAAACACTGTATTAACAACTAAAGTGAATCCTACTATTGAATCGGAAGTACAAGGGAATATAGAAGAAAAAGAAGAGCAACAAATTGATTATGCTAGCATATCTCAAAAATTAGATCAATATTTAGTCGGAAAGCAATTCAATGGAACAGTTTTGGTAACAGATAAAGAGCATGTTATATTGAATAAAGGATATGGGTATGCTGATGTTCAAAATAAAATAGAAAATACGCCTCACACAAAATATCGTATCGGTTCTATTACGAAAACAGTTGTTGCCACATCTATTTTACAGCTGCAAGAACAAGGGAAATTGAATATTCAAGATAATGTGAATAAATATATTCCTTCATTTCCGGAGAATAAAAATATTACGCTATATCATTTGTTAACGCATACCTCTGGTTTACCTGAACACGCAAAAGGCAATGTTAATGCTGCTTCCCGTTTACAGTTAATGAATTGGATTGGACGTCAAAATTTAGAATTTCCTGCAGGAACAGGTTGGAGATATACAGATTATAATTATATGGTGCTTGCTTATATAATAGAACATATATCGAAAAAACCTTTAGGAGATTACATAAAAGAAAACATATTTGTAAAAGCAGATATGCATGAATCTGGTATGGGAAATATGGTACCTGGAGATAAAAATTTTACAAAGGGTTATGTGAAAAAAAATCAAGAGCTTGTACCAGCGCAGAAGTTAGGCATGGATTGGCTATATGGTTGTGGTGAGATGTATACGACAGTTGGAGATATGAAGAAATTAGACGAAGCAATTATAAATGGAAAACTTCTTTCTGAACAAAGTATACAAGCGATGTTTTCACCTTCAGCAGAACGGAAATATGCATTTAGTTTTTATATATATCCAGATTATTTTCATAATCATGGTGTATTATCTGGTTGGAACACTTTCAATAATTTTAATAAAGAAAAAGGAACTTTTGTTATGTTATTTTCAAATGTGAAAAATAGTATGGATGATGACTTTAATAAAGAGTTCCGAAAGATGGTAAATGATTTATTAGAACAAAGGGGATGAGAAAATGGAACATAAAACTTTATCAATAGGTTTCATTGGTATTGGCGTAATGGGAAAAAGTATGGTTTATCACTTAATGCAAGATGGTCATAAAGTATATGTATATAATAGAACGAAAGCAAAAGCAGATTCTTTAGTGCAAGATGGTGCACATTGGTGTGATACACCGAAAGAGTTAGTAAAGCAAGTTGATGTTGTAATGACGATGGTTGGGTATCCACATGATGTAGAAGAAGTATACTTTGGGATAGATGGAATTTTGGAGAATGCAAATGAAGGCACGATAGCAATTGATTTCACGACATCTACACCAACATTGGCAAAACGTATTAATGAAACTGGTAAAAGTAAGAATGTATATACGTTAGATGCACCTGTATCTGGAGGAGACGTTGGTGCGAAAGAAGCAAGACTCGCAATTATGGTCGGTGGAGAGAAAGAAATATATGAAAAATGTTTACCGTTATTTGAAAAACTAGGAACAAATATTCAGTTACAAGGGCCAACTGGAAGTGGACAACATACAAAAATGTGCAATCAAATTGCGATTGCTTCTAATATGATTGGTGTATGTGAAGCTGTTGCTTATGCGAAAAAGGCTGGATTAGATCCTGATAAAGTATTAGAGAGTATTTCAACGGGAGCAGCAGGTAGCTGGTCATTAAGTAATTTAGCTCCTCGAATGCTAAAGGGAGATTTTGAACCAGGTTTTTATGTAAAGCATTTTATGAAAGATATGAAGATTGCTTTAGATGAGGCTGAAAAATTGCAATTAGCAGTACCAGGTTTAAGTTTGGCGAAGGAATTGTATGAAGAGCTAATAAAAGATGGGGAAGAAAATAGCGGAACACAAGTGTTATACAAAAAATACATAAGGGGGTAAATGAAATGGATCTTCAAAAATTTGATGAGATGATTGATGCTGTGCAACGAGCAACTTGTATACAGATTAATGAAAAACAAAAAGAAGCGTTTAAACAAAAATATGATTTTGAACCGGAATTCGAATATGGAAAAGATGAAAAAGAGCATTACGTTATTCGAACTTCAAAAAAGATGCTGGAAGAAATGGAATTTTATTTGGCATTGAAATATGACCGAGATGGAGTTGACCTTTATATGCAAGCAGAGATTGACGGTATAAGCCACGTATCTGTTAGCTATAGTGAAGATGCCCTGCATTTACAAGAATTATTTCAATTTCTAGAAGAAAATAAATAAATAAATAAATAAATAAATAAAAGTCCTCATGTGAGGACTTTTATTTATTTAGGTATATTTCATTTTATACTTATAAGCTAGAAGCACGGCGGCATCGTTCGATTGGGAATGGAATAACTTGTGCGATATGATTAGGACCGAATTGTTTTGTACGAGCATGGCGTACTATATAAAATGCACACAGAACTGAAACAGGAATAGCACCGAACAAGCCGAAAAATAAAGCGCTTACACAAGATGCAACAAAACCTAAAACACCAACTTCCAACTCTTCCATAATAGCTCCTAGAATAACAGGAAGTGCTCCACACGTAACCCCTAGTATAAGTGCGATAAGTAAACTCATGATTATCCCCCTCTGTTTGCGATATTCTTTTCCTTCTTATTTAATTGTAGTATATCATATATAAAACAGAATTTTCAGAAAAAAATCAAAAAAAGTTCAATAAATGTTCAAAAAGTGTTAATAAATATACTTGAAAAATGGAAGGGATAGATTGTGTTAAACGGAAGGAATCATACGGTTAGAGCCATAAAAAATCAGGCTTATTTCATTTTTGAAATAAGCCTGTTCCATAGGAGGATGTATATATGTAGAGTGAATAAAAGGTTGGAAAAGGGGGTCCAAGACCTTTTATTCAACTGACTACCTTAATAGATTGGCACCCAGCCTCCAGTTGTAACAAAAATACGAATAGCTACAACTTGACGATCTTCTTGCAAGGTAAAATAATGTCTTGCATTTTCAGGAACAGATATGAGATCGCCTGGCTCAAGTTCAACGTCAAAGAACTTTCCATCTTTTCCTTCAATGGCAAAGATGCCATGACCACTAACAATAAAGCGAACTTCATCATCAGTATGATGGTGTTCTTTTTGGAAATTAATTAATAATTCGTCAAGGTTAGGTGTGCTATTTGAAAGTGAAATTACATCATGTGCTTTATAACCTCGGCGCGCTGAAACATCAGCGATTTCTTTTGAGAACACAGCTAATATTTCAGCTTTGTTTTCATCTGTTAAAGAATAATTTTCATTTAAATGAGTAGGAAGCTTTGAGATGTTCCATTTCTCATATAAAACACCTTCTTCTTGTAGAAATTTAGATACTTCCACTTCATTTTCAATGCGAGTATTTACTTCATGAATACGAATTTGCGCCATTAGAAACGCCTCCTTGAATTGATAATAGTTTTATATGAAATTGGAATAAAAACTCATAAGCTTCTAATCTTTTCTTTGCATCAAAGCTATCTCGGCCCCATACGGTAATACCATGGTTACGGATTAATACTGCTCCCGAATCGCCTTGTATATGCTTTCGGAAGTTTTCTCCAAGCGTTGGGATATGGGCATGGTTTTCGATAATAGGAATGTTAATTGTTGCGTCTTCTTCCCAAATATCAAGAGCTTTAATAATTTCTTGATTTTGAAGGGTAACTGCATCACTATATAAATTTGTGATGACATTGTTATCAGTTGTATGAACATGAAGTACACATCCGGCATTCGTATTGTTATAAATATGTGTATGCAATATTGTTTCTGCTGAAGGACGTAATTCAGTCTCTAATACGGGAACTCCTAGATGATCCACTAATAGAAAATCATCTGGAGTTGTTTTTGTTTTATCTTTACCACTTGCTGTAATGAGAAAAGTGAGCGGTTCATGATTAACCTTTATAGAAATATTACCACTCGTTGCAGGAAACCAATTCCGTGTTGTTAATTCTTTTTTTATCTCGCTTAAGTCATACCATTGACGAAAAAGTTGTTTCATAATTTCACCTCCAACAAATGCTTTAATGCAGCTTGAACATCGTAAAATGTTTCAAAAGGTGTATAGGCGATATGATTCTCTTCACACTTTGTAATAAGGAAGTCACGGGCAAATACTTTATCTGCTTGTTTCGCAGCTTGTAAATCAGTAATGGAATCTCCAATTACAATATGGAAGTCATTCATATCACTTAATTTACGGATTAAAGATGATTTACATAATCCGCAATGATTTTGACAATGATGATCACAAGGATGAGGCCAATTAACGGTAATGTATTCATTTGAAAAATCTGTTTCATTACAGTAAATTTGCTCTTTTGGAATAAGTCCTTGCAAGAGTGGATAGACGAAGAAATCCATTCCACCTGATATAACATAAAAAGAAATGTTATTTTCATTTACAAATTGTATAAATTCATGAAAACCACTACGGATCTCAGCAGTCTCTATTAAAAACTGAATGATATCATCTTGTAGATTAGTAGGTATGAATTGAAATAATTGAGAAACACCTTCTTGAATAGATAGCTCTTGTGATAAAATTCTATTCTTTACTTCTTCAGCTTCTGGTGGTGCGAATTTTTCCATAATGGACATAATGTTATCATTATTTGTAATTGTGCCATCGAAATCACAAAATACTTGAATACTCATAATTTCACCTCATGAGAGGGATTTCCCCATATTTGTAGTGCACTATGCAAATTTATGTCATCTACTTCATGAAGAGGTATATGTTGCAAAGTAGCATTAATTGCAGTACGGAAGGCTTTACCGCCTCCCTGCGCTCCATTCGGATGTCCGTGTATTCCGCCGCCAGCATTAATAACAACATCTTTACCGAAATCTCGTACAATAAAGGGAACGAAACCAGGGTGAATACCAGCAGACGGAACGGAGAAACTCTTCTTGAAAAATGCATCGTTTTCAGTTAAATATTTTGAGATAGCAAGAGCTTCTTCTTTTTCTAGCGCAACACTTCCGTATGGAGAGGGGAATAATGAAAAGTCAGCCCCAGCATAACGTAATAGCTTTCCGAGTAATAATGGAGATGAAACTCCATATAACTTGGATGCTGAGTAAGCACCACTTACAGCAGGGTGTGCCATAATAGGAACTGGGATTTCATCATCTTCTGCAAGTGATTGTAGCACATCTAGTCCGTAAGCAAATACGTTAAATAATAGAATATCAGCCCCAGCTTGCACTGCACGTTTCGCATTTTCTTTTAAATCAAAAGTTCGTCCTGTTAAATTTACGGCATATAACGTTTTATGTCCGTACGTTTCATAAACGGATTGTAAAACTTCTTTTCCAGATACAATGCGTTTCGTAAGTGGTGTTAACGTATTCTCAAATAATATTTCATCATCTTTTACGATATCTACACCACCAATTGCTTGATCGCGTAATTGCGTTTTTAAATACCCAATATTCCGTCCAATCATCCCTTTAAAAATACTCATTAAAAGAGGGCGCTCATACACTTGTAAAAGGTTTCGAATACCATCTATGCCGAACTTTGGACCAGGAAAATGTTTTTTTAACTCGTCTGAAAAAGTTAAGTCAATTAATTTTACTTCGCCATCAAGTGATAGCTTTCCGAATGTAGTTGTTAAAATAGCTGGTAAATCTGGACTGAAGTTTAATAAAGGATATTCAATTTTAATAATCCCTCGTTTTACCTTTTTACGTAAATACGAATTGGTATGTTCTTGGTCAGCTAATTCCTCAACATGAATGACGTTGCCTTTATGTTGTTTTAATTGTTCTTGCAATAAATGTGGCAAATGTGTCCAAGAGCCAATCGTTAAACCGAGTGCAATTTGCTCAGCCTTTTTTTCTAAGTTATGTGAATCATCATGGATTAAATACGTCGCTATAATTCCGCTCATTGTTATAACCTCCTAGTTAAATAAAAAAACCTCTCAGCTAAGGAGAGGTTTTTTTACAACCAGCTCCTTATCTGTCAGCGTAATGCTGCGAGAATTAGCACCGTGTCTACAATTGTAGATCGGTTGCCGGGTTTCGTCGGGCTCGTCCCTCCACCTGCTCTTGATAAGAAGTATTTAGAAATGTTTAAATTTTTAAGATAACTGAATTTTGTCAGATATTTTTCATGTTGTCAATTACTTTTTGAAAAAATTTAATTTATCGATTCGATTAATGGCTTCTCGTAATCTATCTTCTGTATGCAAGAGACCAACGCGGACATACCCTTCACCATGCTCACCAAATCCAACACCAGGAGCAACTGCAACGTGTGCTTTTTCTAGTAAAATATCAGAAAATTGCTCAGAGGTATATCCTTTCGGAACAGGAAGCCATGCAAAAAATGAGCCGGTTGGAATGTCTACATTCCAACCAATTGAGTGACAAGCTGAAATAAGAGCGTTTCTGCGAGATTCGTAACTATTTACAAGGTCTATTACGCAAGACTGTGAACTTAATAGTGCTTCGCGGGCAGCATCTTGAACTGCACCAAAAATACTAACATACATATGATCTTGTAATAAGTTAATGGCTTCAATGACGCTTTCATTTCCTACTGCAAAAGCGATACGCCACCCAGCCATATTGAAAGTTTTCGATAAAGTATAGATTTCAATTCCTGTATCTTTGGAACCGGCTGCTTGTAAGAAACTAACGGGCTTTTGACCATCGAATCCAATCGCACCGTAAGCAAAATCATGAATGACTAATATATTATGTTTATTAGCAAAATGAATGGTTTCATCAAAGAAATCTTTTGATGCAGTAGCACCGGTCGGATTATTTGGATAGTTTAAAAACATTAATTTTGCACGCTCGGCAATAGAGTCATCGATTTTCGTATAATCTGGTAAAAAATTATTTTCTGCAATAAGCGGCATTGTTTCAAATTGTGCTTTTGCTAAAGCAACTCCTGATAAATAATCTGGATAGCCTGGATCGGGAACGAGAATTGTATCACCAGGGTTTGTAAAGCAAACTGGTAATTCTACTAATCCAGCCTTTCCACCAAACAATATAGCAACTTCAGTTTTCGGATTTACTACTACATCATATTCACGTTGATAGAATGTTGCCACGGCTTCTTTTAAGCTTTCATGTCCGCGAAATGGCGGATATTTATGATGAATGGTCTTTTCTACAGCATCTTGCAAAGCCTTTACGATATGCTGCGGTGTTGGTTGATCTGGATTACCTTGACCTAGATTAATAACATCGTGACCAGCTGCAACGACTTTGTTAACTTTTGCAACAAGTGAAGCGAAAAATTGTGTTGGCAATGATGTTACTATCTCAGAAGGTTGAAATGATTTCATACTTTCCACCTCTTTTGAAAGTTGTTACAATTCTAGTGACAAATGATATAATCTTTCCAGTATTTTGTAAAGAAAAAAATAAGAATGGGGCTGAAAAAATGAAAGTCGCATGTATTCAAATGGATATTGTCTTTGGAGATGTAGAAAAAAATATTGAGAATGCTAAAAATAAAATAAGTGAAGCGATGAAAGAAAGACCAGATGTTATCGTTTTACCAGAACTATGGACAACAGGTTATGATTTAACGAGACTCTCTGAAATTGCAGATAGGGATGGATTGGAAACGAAAGAAAAGCTGAAAGAATGGTCAAAACAATATGGTGTACATATTGTCGGTGGTTCTATAGCGAAGCAAACAGAGCAAGGTGTTACAAATACAATGTATGTTGTAACAAATAGAGGAGAACTAGTCAATGAATATAGTAAAGTGCATTTATTTCAGCTTATGGATGAACATAAATATTTAATAGCTGGAAATCGTACTGGTGAATTTAAGTTGGATGATGTAGAATGTGCTGGAACAATTTGCTATGATATTCGTTTTCCGGAGTGGATGCGCGTTCATACTGCTAAAGGTGCAAAAGTTTTATTTGTTGTAGCTGAATGGCCATTAGTTCGTTTAGCACATTGGCGTTTGCTATTACAAGCAAGAGCAGTTGAAAACCAGTGTTATGTTGTAGCATGTAATAGGGCAGGGAAGGATCCAAATAATGAGTTTGCTGGCCATTCTTTAATTGTCGATCCTTGGGGCGAAGTTGTTGTAGAAGCAAATGAAGAAGAATCAATTCTATTTGGAGAGCTTACATTCGAGAAAATTAAAGAAGTACGCAAAGGAATTCCAGTTTTTGCGGATCGACGTCCAGAATTATACAAATAAAATGTTGACAAGTGATTTTTATTCTTGGTATAGTCTTCAACATAAAGTTAAAAATTCTAAAAAATTATACAACTCTTATCAAGAGCAGGTGGAGGGATTTGGCCCGATGAAGCCCAGCAACCGACCGTAATACCATTGTGAAATGGGGCGTTTATGACGCCAAAAGGCACGGTGCTAATTCCAGCAGAAAGTAAAACTTTCTGGCAGATAAGAGGGGAGAAGATAAACTTCAAACCTCTTTCTTAGTGGAAAGAGGTTTTTCTGTGTTAGAAAAACCTCTGAATTAAAAAAAGGGGGAGAAGACGATGGGATATTATTCATTAACAGAAGTAACCGCTGTACAATATGCGAAAGAACATGGCTATTTTGAAAAGAAAGCAAATGTAGTTTGTCATGAAATTGGAGATGGAAATTTAAATTACGTGTTCAAATTAGATGATGGAGAGAAGTCTATTATAATAAAACAAGCACTACCATATGCGAAAGTAGTTGGTGAGAGCTGGCCGTTGTCTATAAAAAGAGCGACGATTGAAAGTAAGGCGCTGCAAATTTTTGCAAAGTATGTGCCGGAATATGTGCCGGTAGTGTATAGTCATGATGAAGAATTAGCGGTAACAATCATAGAAGACTTATCAAAATTAACTATTACAAGAAAAGGATTAATAGATGCAGAAGAGTATCCACTTCTATCCCAGCATATCGGTCGTTTTCTAGCGAATGTTTTATTTTATACTTCAGATTTTGGTTTACAGTCAGAAGAGAAAAAGGTACTAGAAGGTACATTTGTAAATCCAGACCTTTGCAAAATTACAGAAGATTTAGTGTTTACAGATCCGTTTGGGCATTACGATACGAATGATTATGAGTCGGAGTTACAATTGGCTGTAGATGAACTATGGAGTGATAAAACTTTAAAACTAAAAGTAGCGCAATATAAATATAAATTTTTAACGAGAAAAGAGGCACTCATTCATGGAGATTTACATACTGGAAGTATTTTTTCATCACCTTCTGAAACGAAAGTGATTGACCCAGAATTTGCAACGTACGGTCCATTTGGATTTGACATCGGGCAATTTATTGCAAATCTATTATTAAATGCTCTATCTAGAGAGGAAGAACAGAGAAGTGTGCTATTTTTCCATATTGAGAAAACATGGAGCTATTTCGTAGACACTTTTACGAAGTTATGGATTGGAGAAGGTGTAGAAGCATATACGAAAGAGAAACAATGGTTGCCGATTATTTTGCAAAATATTTTTACGGATGTGGTCGGATTTGCTGGATGTGAGCTTATCCGAAGAACAATTGGCTTAGCACATGTAGCTGATTTAGATGAAATAGCAAATAAAGAAACGAGAATTCAAGCTAAGAAACAAGCGTTATCCTTAGGTAGAGAACTAATAAAATATGAATCTAAGAACGCTGATATTCAACTGTTCCGAGCATTATTCCAACAGACAGTTTCTGGAGGGGTAAAAGCATGAGTACAGTTGTTACGATTCCGAGGTCTGTCAGTTGGAAAGGTGATGCCATTGCAGTATTAAATCAAACAAAGTTGCCGCATAGCACAGAATACAAAACATTAACGACGATTGAAGAGGTATGGAAAAGTATTGTCATGCTAGAAGTACGAGGAGCACCTGCAATTGGAATTGTAGCTGCATTTGGCTTGGCGCTTGCATCAAAAAAATATACTACTTTACATATTGAAGAATTTCAAAAGAAGTTTAATAGAGATTGTAATTATTTAGGGACGTCACGCCCGACAGCAGTCAATTTATTTTGGGCAATCGATCGTATGAGAGAATCTATTCAAGAAATTACTACAATAAAAGAAGCGCAAAAAATATTAGAAGAAGAGGCGCTTCGTATTCAGCAAGAAGATGAAGCGGTATGCCGGAGTATTGGAGAACATGCATTAACATGCTTTAAAGACGGTGATAACATTTTAACAATTTGTAACGCTGGCAGTATTGCAACTGCTAAATATGGTACTGCATTAGCACCGTTTTATATTGGGAAAGAAAAAGGTGTACATTTACATGCATATGCATGTGAAACGAGACCGGTTTTACAAGGCGGTCGCTTAACGACCTGGGAATTAAAACAGGCAGGTATTGATGTAACACTTATTACAGATAATACGGCAGCTCATGCTATTCAAACGAAAAAAATCAACGCAATTATTGTAGGAGCGGACCGAATTGTCGCAAATGGGGATACAGCAAATAAAATCGGAACGATGAATTTAGCTATATTAGCAAAGTATTTCGATATCCCGTTCTACGTTGCAGCTCCACTATCTACATTTGATATTACGAAACAAACAGGTGCAGAAATTGTTATTGAAGAAAGAGATGAAACAGAAGTTACGAAAATTTTTGGGAAACAGGTCGCACCAGTTGGAACTACTGTTTATAATCCTGCATTTGATGTAACACCGAATGAATTAATTACAGGTATTATTACTGAGCAAGGTATTATACGTGGAGATTATAAGCGAGAAATTGCATCATTGTTTGAAAAAACAAGCTAATACATAATAGCTTGTTTTTCTATGCCTAAATGTGTTCTTTTTTCTTATTTATATAATGAAAGGAGGAGAAAAAGATGGAAGAGTGGATCAAGATGATAGGTAATGTAGGGTTTCCAATTGTTGTAACATTATATTTACTTCATCGAATTGAAAGTAAATTAGATGGGGTAATTGTTGCAATAGAGAAGTTGCCACGGCAATTACTACAGTATGATGATCCTCGCGATAAAAAATAAAGTTTGCTCTTCGTGAGCAAACTTTATTTTTTATTGAGCAGTATAACCACCATCGATAACGACAGCTTGTCCAGTTATACCTTTAGCTTTTTCGCTCGCTAAAAACATCGCATAATCAGCAATCTCTTGTACTTGTAATAAGCGTTTTTGTGGGACAAGTGGATAAATGACATCCTCTAAAACATTTTCAAGTGGTACATTTCGTGTAGTGGCCAAGTCTTGTAATTGATTCCGTACGAGAGGGGTATCGACATAACCGGGACAAAGCGCATTAACAGTAATTCCGTGAGTAGCCCCTTCTAAAGCGGCAACTTTTGTTAATCCAATTACACCATGTTTTGCGCTATTATAAGCAGCTTTTCCAGCGAATCCAACGAGGCCATTAATGGAAGCTACATTAATAATTCGGCCATATTTTTGCTTTTTCATAATGGGAAAGGCATGCTTAACGGCGATAAAAGGAGCGATTTGCATAATTTTAATTAGTAGCTCGAATTTTTCGGTTGGAAAATCTTCAATTGGTGAAACGTGTTGCATGCCTGCATTATTAATTAATATGTCTAATGAACCGAAATGAGTAACAGTTTGAGAAATGGATGCTTCTATTTCTTCTTCGGATGTAACATCACATTTTAAGCCGATAGCTTGAAAGCCCTCTTTTTGTAGTTGTTCAGCAGCTTCTTTTGCACGTTCTTCAAGACGATCGGTAATAACAACTTTTGCCCCTTCTTTTGCAAAAGCGTTTCCCATTTCATATCCAATACCACTTGCAGCACCTGTTAAAAAAACAACTCGATTTGTAACCATGATGAAAAACATCCCTTCGTAATAAAGTTCTCATATTGCTCTATTTAGAGAGTGGATAAGAAAAATCCTGCAAAGATTTGGAAAAATATTGTTAGCTATCTTGTTTTGCAAAATAGTCTCTGCTATACTATTTTGTAAAGCAAGATACTTACACTTATCTATCTTGTAAAACAAGATAGTAGGAGGATTTGAATTATGTCGACAAGTCAAATGCTGAAAGGGATTTTAGAAGGATGCTTACTTGCTATTATTTCTGAAGGTGAAATATACGGTTATGAAATGAGTGAGAAGCTAGCAAAGTATGGCTTTACAATGGCGAGTGAGGGAAGTATTTATCCGTTATTAATACGAATGCAAAAAGAAGGATTCATAAAAAGTGTAATGAAGGAATCCCCATCTGGTCCAAAACGGAAGTATTACACGTTAACAGAAGATGGCGAAGATGCACTGGATGAATTTATGGATCGCTGGGAAGCGATGCAAAGTAGTGTGGAACGTCTACTTGAAGGGAAGGGGAGAAGAAGATAATGCTATCAAATGAAGCACGAAAGTTTTTATTAGATATGAGGTTGTTTTTGACTGCAAAGAGTGTGAAAGAAAGCGATATGGAAAGCTTTATTGAAGACGCAGAACTTCATTTAATAGAAGGTGAGAGTGATGGGAAAAGTGTAGAAGAAATTTTCGGAAGCTCACCGAAAGAATACGCAAATGAACTTGTAAAAGTGATGGAAAGAGATAGACAGGAAACGTGGAAGCAAATTGGTTTTACAGTAATGAATATCGTATCGTTTTGGATTATTGCTTCTATTCTAATAGTGAATAACGGACTATTACAGATGTCACTTATTCAGTGCGTTGGATATAGTTTGTCATTAATTTTAGTTGTGATAGGTCCTAATTTTCTACTTCGTAAAATGACTTTCGTAACAAGTTTTACAAAAACATGGTTTGCTATGTGGTCGTTAGTCATAATCGCACCAATGTTTCTAATAGGGGCTGTAACGATATTAGATGTGATTTATCCTACAAAAATGTTTATATTCACCCAAATGCAAAGTTATATATTAGCTGGTAGTATTTTCATCATTACAGTAGCAATAAATATATATTTTAATGGATGGTTTAAAAACTTATATTTAATCATCCCGCTTTCGATTATGTTACTGTTTAAAACATTTACATCAGAAGACCTTGTTCCAATGTTATTTCAAATTATATGTTTATACGGAAGTTTATTTATTTTAATTTTCCTTGAAATTATGATGAAGACGAATAGAAGAGAAACGGTTTAATAAGGGAGGGATGATCATGCAGATTTCTAAAGAAGGAGAAAAGTTTTTAATTGATACGAAAGTGTATTTAATAACAAAAGGAATGAAAGAAGAAGATGTGGATGCCTTTTTAGAAGATGCAGAGCTTCATTTAATAGAAGGTGAGAAAGAGGGAAAGACGGTAAGTGATATATTTGGTGATTCACCAAAAGAGTATGCGGAAGAATTAGCGAAAGAGATGGAGAAGGATAAAGATAAAGGCGGGAGTATAAAAAGTATCTTAGGAATGATAATTGGTATTGGTTACTTACAAATATTTTATTTGAAAGCCCAAATCATGAATTTACATTAACGAATGTACAATTAATTGGCTACCCAATTGTTTTAATGATTACGATTGTAGGAATTATATTTGCTTTTAAAATGTCGTCATTTAAGAGTAAATTAATAGAATTTGGCATTCTTTATGTGGCATCTTTGCTACCAATTTTATTACTAGTATTATTAATGTTTATGAATAAATGGTATGGGACACCTGTATTACAATTAACGACTATACAAAGTTATATACTAGCTGGAGTTATCTTGTTAGTACTGTTAATTGGAGAAGCATACATACTTGGCTGGATTGGGATATTAACTGTTATTGTTCCGCTATTCATTATGTTTGTATTTAAAGGATTGGGAGAGAAAAGTCCATACATGGGAATGTTAGAATCTTTACTTCTGTATGGAAGTTTATATGTATTAATGCGATGGTCTTTCAAAAATGAGGAGAGAAAAAGTGTAAATTAGTAATTTGGAAGGAGGGAATGCGATGCTTTCTCAAGAGTCACGAGATTTCCTTGCAAATACAGGTACTTATTTAACGGTAAAGGGGATAAGTGAAAAAGATATTGAATCCTTTTTAGAAGATGCAGAATTGCATTTAACTGAAGGTGAAAAAAGAGGCAAGAATGTAGAGGATATATTTGGTGATTCACCAAAGGAATATGCAAATCAACTTGTAAAAGAAATACAAGTTGATTATAAACGGAATTTAGGATGGCTAGCTACAGCTGTTATGAGTATATTATGCTATTGGACTATTCCAGATCTTTTATTTCGAAATTTAAATGAACCTTATACCATTTCTTTAATAGGATTAATAGGATATCCGGTTATCTTACTGTTAATGATTATGGGAGGGGTTTTATTTTTAAGAGGTGCTAGTTTTCAAAGGAGTATGTTGAAAAAAGGCTTACTGCTATTTGGAGCAGTAATACTCACTTATTTACCAATATTAATAATGTTCTTAAAGGGTTGGTACAGTTTTCCTTTATATGAACTCCCTCAATTAGGAAGATATTTAATTGGAGGAGTTATGCTATTGATAACAACGATTGTGAATGTTCGGTCTCTTGGTTGGATTGGTTTACTTGTTTTAGGAATCCCAATTTTTATGATATTTATGGTTGAACAAATAGTAAGAGTGTATTTCTAAGAAGAAGCTCTAGAAATAAAAAGGATAATCATATATATAAATTATATTTATACTGCGTATTATAAATATTATGATATATTTTGTTCTTCGGTTTAATAGGAAAGTAGCTGCTCTGGATATGCAAAAAATTATTTCCAAAGAAATATTATATAGAGATTTTTAGAGTAATTGTATTTATGTTTAGTTGTATATTTGCATCCGTTGCAGCCGAAATTTGGTTTATTGATTGGAATCTATTGTTTTAAACAGTAACAAAATCGTTACTGTTTTTTTCTTTGCAATAAAACACTTTGTAAAGAGAGTGCCTTTTGTTCGTTCGTTAATAGGGATTGAATATGGACATTTTCAGGACGAGGTACGATAGGATACATAAGATTTGTTGGAGAAGGATGGTGCTCTGAGCCAGTTGGGGAATGAGGATCTGCGTGAGTAAGTTTTCCGTGAACACGTCTTGTAAATAAAATATGACCAATTTCGTGAGCGAGCGTATATATATTTTTCATAGGAGCAGCCGAATTTGTTAAAACGATATAACCGGTAAGTTGCTGTTGTTTTGCTAAAGAGTAAGCACAGGCAATTACTGCTGTTTCTTTGAAATAATCACTGCCAATGTAACAAATATAAAGGTCGCATTCAGGAGCTTCATTTACACAAGTTTGGAAAAAGGATGCTAATTTTTCCTGGCTTTGAATAGAATTTTTATAACTAATTTCGCGGTCAGAAAAACGAAAAAGTTCATTTAAAATAATTACTTCTTGAATTTGAAATGTAATCGGGTGCCAAATTGACTCTGCAACTGCTAAATCTTTTGCGATACGATCATTAGAAATATCGGCGCCTGGAGTAATGCAAATACATATATTGACGTATGGATCCATAAGGAACACCTCAACTGAAAAAATTCTTCCTATAATATATGTGTAAGAAAGGTACTATGTATGGATAAACGCCTTGTTTATTACGCGAATGTCTAGATTAGAAGTCGAAAAATTTTCATAGTTCTATAGCGTAGTGTGATCATCTTTTTGATATAGTAAAGAAAAGGGGGAGAATATATGTATACATTAAAAATCGTTTCAGACAGAGAAGCACTGTATCAATTTGCAAGTTACGTAAGAGTTGTGCAAGGGGTGGAAGATGTATATGTAGAGGTGGGAGAGCCTTTATATGAACATCCATTAATGAAATTTTATGTACATATTAAATTAGAGGAAACATATGAGCAACAAAAAGCGTTACAAGAAATAGCAAGATTAGTAGAATTAGGGCGTTTTACATATGTCCATTATCGTAATGATGAAATTGAAGAAGCTTTTGAAGCTGTAAAATATGAAAGTTTTAAGAAATAAAGGTGAAAAAAGGAGGCGAAAGCTTCCTTTTTTTCTTTAAAATTACATCAACAAAATGAGAGGAATTTTGTTATGATAAGGAAGGGTGAGGAAAGGAGAGTTTACATATTGGGGTATATTGAAGAGTTACGCAAAGTCGTTGGGACAAGGCCACTTATTCTCGTTGGGTCAGCAATTATTATATTAAATGATAATCAAGAAGTATTGCTTCAATATCGTTCAGATACATATGATTGGGGTGTACCTGGCGGCGCGATGGAACTAGGAGAAACGACGGAAGAAACTGCTCGCAGAGAATTATTCGAAGAGACGGGGCTACAAGCAAAAATTATGCAATTTCTTGGTGTCCTTTCAGGAAAGGAAGTATATTTCCGTTATCCTAATGGGGATGAAATTTTTAATGTTATTCATCTGTATCAAGGGCATCATGTGAGTGGAGAATTAAGAATTGATCATGAGGGATTGAAGCTTCAATATTTTCCAGTAGATAAGTTACCAAAATTGAATGAAACGACAGAGAAAATTTTACAAAAATTTTTATATGCATTAACAGAATAGAAGGGTAATTCCTTCTATTTTTATTATATTAAATATTTTGATTTTTTAGTATGTTTATAGTATGATAGATGTAGACATACATCTTATGGAATTTCACCTAAAAACTGACTAGGGTACATAAGAGAGGGGCAAGTGCAAAATGCATAATGTTGTTATTACAGCTGCAGTTCGTTCGCCAATTGGAACTTTTGGGGGAGCGCTAAAAAATGTAACGCCAGTAGAATTAGCTGTTCCTGTACTTCAGGAAGCTGTAAAACGAGGCGGGGTAGAACCACACGAAGTTGATGAAGTGATTTTAGGTCATTGTATTCAAAGAACTGATGAAGCAAATACTGCAAGAACAGCTGCATTAGCGGCAGGATTTCCTGACACAGTTACAGGGTATACAATCCAACGCCAATGTTCTTCAGGTATGCAAGCAATTATGTCAGCTGCAATGCAAATTCAATTAGGTGTAAGTGATGTCGTTATTGCAGGTGGAGTAGAAGCAATGAGTTCAAGCCCTTATGCATTGAAACAGCACCGCTGGGGACAACGTCTACAGCACGGAGAAATTCGTGATACGGTGTGGGAAGTGTTAGAAGATCCGATTCATCATATTATGATGGGGGAAACAGCGGAAAATTTAGTTGAACAATATGAAATTACAAGAGAGGAACAAGATGAAGTTGCTCTTCGCAGTCATACATTGGCGCTGAAGGCAATCGAGTCTGGATACTTTGACGATCAAATTGTTCCTATTACAATAAAAGAACGTAGAAAAGAAGTAGTATTTTCAAAGGATGAACATCCACGTGCGGATATTACAGCAGAAAAATTAGCTGGATTAAAACCAGCTTTCCGTAAAGACGGTTCAGTAACTGCAGGTAATGCATCTGGCCTGAATGACGGAAGTGCGGTTCTAGTATTAATGAGCGAAGAAAAAGCGAAAGAAAAAGGCTTACAACCGTTAGCTAGAATTGTTGGATATTCAGTAGCTGGAGTAGATCCGAAAATTATGGGTATTGGACCAGCGCCAGCAATTCGTAAAGGATTAGAAAAAGTAGATTGGTCATTAGAAGATGCAGATTTACTGGAAATTAATGAAGCTTTCGCTGCGCAATACTTAGCTGTAGAGAAAGAACTAGGTTTAGATCGTGAAAAAGTGAATGTAAACGGTAGTGGTGTAGGACTTGGACATCCAATCGGTTGTACAGGAGCTCGTATTACTGTAAGTTTAATTCATGAACTGAAGAGACGCGGGTTAGAAAAAGGGATTGCCTCTCTATGCGTCGGCGGCGGTATTGGGGTAGCATTATTTATAGAAGCACTATAAAAAGAAGCAGCAATCGCTGCTTCTTTTTTTTAAGCATTGAATAAATGATGAAATAATCGATCACGATTTTCAAAGAAAAGTTTCGTCGTTTGGTAATGCTCGGTGTCTTCTAAGGCGGATTTGTGAATCCCTTCTTGTGTTAAAGAGTATATAGTGGATTCAGGGTAAGCCATTAAAATAGGAGAATGCGTCGCGATAACAAATTGTGAACCTTGTTCCGCTAGTTCGTGCATTCGAATGAGCATGGAAAGTTGCCTCATTGGTGATAGAGCGGCCTCAGGCTCATCTAAAATGTATAAACCTTGTCCTGAAAAACGATTCATAAATAATGAAAAGAATGATTCACCATGGGATTGTTCGTGAAGTGAAACACCGCCATAAGATTTTATAGCATCTATTTCATCAATATAAGAAGCAACGTTATAAAATGATTCAGCGCGAAGGAAGAAACCATCGTTTGGTGTATTGAAACTTTTTGAAATGCGAAGGTATTCATGTAAAGATGAATGTGAATCATTTGTACTAAAGCGGAAATTCTTCGTTCCACCTTCTGCATTAAATCCTAAAGTGATAGCAATTGCTTCGAGTAATGTTGATTTACCCGTTCCATTTTCTCCAATAATGAATGTTACATTTGGGTGGAAAGCTAGTGAGTGTAATGTTCGGATAGCCGGTAAACAGTAAGGATATGCGGAAAAACTAGGGATACTTTCTTTTTTTAATGTGACATTTTTTAAAAAAGGTACGTCAATCAATATATAAACCTCAATTCATAACGGATTTTGATTCTAAAAAAGTAGCAAATACCATTGTTAATGGCACATGAGTCCTTCTTATTTTCTGAATATTTTATGTGGATTATATCATTTAAACTATCATATTCCAATGTGAAAATAAATATTGCATGTAGATTATTCATGTCGTTATGATAGTATGTAATCTATTGTAATTATAAAAAGGAGTTAAAACATGCCGTTTACATTTGCGCATCCAGCAGCAGTCCTTCCTTTTGTGAAAAAACAGTCCAAATATATTTCAGTAACGGCTCTTACATTAGGGAGTATGGCGCCTGATTTTGAATATTTTTTACACTTTAGACCGTATGGTGTTATTGGGCATACATGGCTTGGGTTCTTGTATTTAAATTTATCACTTGTATTTCTGCTCGCATATATGTATCATTACATTTTAAAAAAGCCACTTATAACACATTTACCTAAACCGTTTGCTGGTTACTACATATATGCAGTAAATGAGAGGTGGAGGCTTCATACATGGAAGGGTTTCTTTGTATTTTGCTACTCTGCTTTATTTGGTATGTTCACGCATGTCGTTTGGGATGCGTTTACTCACAATACGGGCTACTTCGTTAAGAAAATACCATTTTTACAAAGAGAATTACATAGTATTCCAGTGTATAAATATATGCAACACGGGAGTACATGTATTGGTTTATTATTATTATTATTGTACGTACTATGGAAGTATAAAGATGAAACAGGGAAAGATATTATGATAGCTTCAGAAAAAAGGAAGTATTGGATTTCGGCAATCATTGTGGCAGTTCTTATATTTGTCGTTCACGCGTTCGCAGATCCCTATTTTCATATTTTCCAAATAGGAGGTATAATAGTATCTGGACTGACAAGTTCATTTTGTGGACTTCTCATTGTTTCTATAGTTTACAAAGTAAGGGACTAATTTAAATTAATGAATGATAGTGTTAGGAGAAATTATATGATGAAAGCATGGAAAAGTATTTTTGTTTTATGTAGTTTTCTTCTTATGTTAAGTGGTTGCTTCCATCAAGAAGAAAAGAAAGTTGAACCAAAGAAGAAAGAGTCTATTCCTGAAACAAAAGAATATGGCGGGCGTGAGCTGAAAAAAGTAGGACAAAAAGTGAAAGAAACAGGTTGGGGTACTTTTAAGTTAGAACAGATTCATTCTGTGAATCAAACATTTGAAGTAGCACCAATGAAAATTCACGTACAAGATGTGAAAGTAATCTCTTTATCACAGATGAGTAAAGATGCAAAAGATACATTAAAAGTATATACGGCATTAACTCCTGAAGAAGTAAAGCGTAGATTAGGAGATAAAGTAAGTCAAGAAGATGCAGAGTTATATGCATCGCTAAGTGGAACAGAGATTAGTGATACGATTCGTTACGTTGAAATTACATATAAAGTGGAAAATAGCGGGAATAAAAATATCCAATTTTTCTCTATGAATGATGTTGCGATTAATGATAAGCAACATTTTAAAGTAGCAACTCAAAACTTTTTATATGATGAAGATACGCTCGTTGGTACAAAGAATGTATCTAGAGAAGACTATAAGCCAGGTGAAACAAGAGATGGTATTATCGGGTTAATACTTGATGATGGAAAAGAAAAGGTAAAGAATATTAAGTTTACAACAGATAATGTAGTCGCAGCAGATACAGAAACGCAAGATGTTGTAACAGAGCCACAAACTTTTAACATCTCACTTTCTGAGTAATTTGTTTTTAAATATATGTAAGAAAAAACAGTCAGCACTGAAAATATTATGCTGACTGTTTTTTCTGTTCTTTTATGTATGAATCTACACTTTGAAAAGGCACCTTAATTTTAAACGCATCTTTTTGTTCATTAAATTGCTTTTCATTATAGGGACCAAAACGTTTATTATGCTTTACGTCAATAATCCAATAATGCTCACTTTTTTTATTTGTAATTGCTGCGTCAGGATTATTCGGATCTGACTTTTCCTCAGTTTGTTTTGCAATAATGTATTTATCATCCCAGGCTATGTCTGTAATTTTTGCAGGAATGTATTGTGTGGCATATACAGCATCTTGCGTGGGGAAAAGTTCAAATGCATTTCCAGAAGTACGTATGAGTTCGTATTCATCGTTAATCGTATATGTTATATGATTTGTATTTCCAGCACAACCGGCTAATAGGAATGCGACGAATAGGATTATCCATTTTTTCAATATGGGAACCTCCTTTACAATGCTGTTGTAACACATTGTACAAGAAAAGTAAGAGAAACGCTAGTTTACAATGTTTTTTAGAAGTGGTACGATGAGACGGGTAAAGAAGGATATGAAGGAGTCGACATAAAAATGAAGTTAAAGATGCATCGTCCAGCGCTTGTAATGAATCGCATAGGTGCTTCCCTAATTGACATGTTTTTAATTTCGGTTATGTATGGTGCAGTAGTAGCTATTATGACTGGAAATTATAGTGCTATTTTTAATCGCTTTAATATTAGTTTTGGCGATTATAGATATGATCTTGCAGTAGTTTTTATATTAATGGCAATATATTTTATTTTGGTACCCTTTATTTGGAACGGTATAACACTTGGTAAGAAGGTAACAAGAATAAAATTAATTTCATTGAAGAGTGAAAAGTTAACATTACAAACATTAACGATACGGTTTTTTGTATTGTTATTACCGAACATATTACTACTTGGAATTCCAATATTATGTAACGTATATATGATGTTATTCCGCAAAGATAATTGTGGTTTTCAGGATTTAATTACAAAAACGAAAGTGATAAGTCTCGTATAATAAAGAAAGACCTTTTTTATATAAAAAGGTCTTTCTTTATTATACAAATATATTTTAATGGATATATAATAAGGAACAAGTTAATCTATGTCATTTTTGGTTTCAATAGATTGAAAATTAAGAAAATGTTATAATAATTAAAATCATATATTTATATAATAAGGGGGAAATTGAAATGACTGGAGGTAGCGTAATCTTTTGGGGGATTTTAATTTTCATCGGTTTAGTGTTCGATCAGCGTAATAGTAAGAAAAAAGAAGGAGTAAAAAAGTAATCGCTTACAAATAAATAAGCAACTTTTCTTGCTTGCAGACTAATCTCATAAAAGAGTATACTGAATGACGGTAAGACTTATAGAAGGGGTAATGAAAATGAAGCTTGCAGGAAAAGTTGCCATCGTAACTGGCGGTGGCATCGGTATTGGACGTAATACAGCTCTTTTGTTGGCTAAACAAGGCGCAAAAGTAATTGTGACGGACATCGATCAAGAAAGTGGACAAGCAACAGTGGAGGAAATTACGAATCTAGGCGGAGAAGCACTTTTTGTATCCTATGATATGGAAAAACAAGGAGATTGGCAACGCGTTATCAGTGTTACTTTGAATGCATTCAGTCGCGTTGATATGCTTTTTCAAAATGCTGGTTTATATAAAATAGATTCTATTTTTTCACGCCAACAAGAGAACGATTCCAATGTACTTTGTATTAATGACGTATGGATAGAGATAAAACAATTAACGTCATCTTTTATGAAACAGCAAGAAGAAGTGGTGCTGAGTGACTTACCGATTTTCGGTATTATTGGCACGAAAGGACAATCATTTCATACAGTAGAAGCCCTCGTATAATAATGAAAACCGCCCTCAATATATGTGGACGGTTTTTTTGTATGTTATATTGTTGAAAATTATTTTTTAACGAATACGTTGTTCGGTTTGGCTATCAAAGAAATGTGCTTTATTCATATCAAATGCTAGTTTAATTTGGTCACCAGGTGAAAATGTATGTCTTGCATCAACACGTGCTGCAAAATCTTGATCTCCCAGTTTCATATATAAAATAGATTCAGCACCTAACAATTCAGCGACTTCGATTTTTGTTGTAAAGGTAGTAGATTGTGAAGCTTCTAAAAATAATAGTTCATCATGAATGTCTTCAGGACGAATACCTAAAACAATGTCTTTATTTACATAGCCTTGTTCACGTAACATCTTCATTTTGCCTTCAGTTACTTTAATTTTTATTGCATTATCTATAACGAAATCGGTTTCAGTTAATTTACCACGGAAGAAATTCATCGCTGGAGAGCCGATAAATCCACCAACAAAAATGTTTTCAGGTGTTTCATATACTTCTTTTGGAGTACCGATTTGTTGAATTTTTCCGTCTTTCATAACAACAAGACGAGAAGCCATTGTCATCGCTTCAGTTTGATCATGCGTTACATAAATTGTTGTCGTTCCAAGGCGGTGGTGTAACTTAGAAATTTCTGAGCGCATTGCAACACGTAATTTAGCGTCTAAGTTAGATAAAGGCTCATCCATTAAGAACACTTTCGCGTCTCGGACGATTGCTCTCCCTAACGCAACACGTTGACGTTGTCCACCGGATAATGCTTTCGGTTTTCTATCTAAATATTGTTCCAGTCCTAAAATTTTTGCTGCATCCTTCACACGACGATCGATTTCATCTTTTGGTATTTTTCTAAGTTTTAATCCAAATGCCATATTATCATACACACTCATATGTGGATATAAAGCGTAGTTTTGGAAGACCATTGCGATATCGCGATCTTTTGGAGGGACATCATTCATTAGCTTACCATCAATTGAAAACTCTCCTTTTGAAATATCTTCAAGTCCAGCAACCATTCGTAATGTTGTAGATTTTCCGCATCCAGAAGGACCGACAAATACGATGAACTCTTTATCTTGAATGTGCAAATTGAAGTCGGTTACAGCTGTTACGTTATTATCATATATTTTATAAATGTTTTCTAATTTCAGTTCTGCCATGGTATTTCCCCCTAGAAAAAATTATGCAAACGTTTTCTTTGAGTTCATTATAAACGAATAGATTCAAAAAATAAACAAAAAAATAAAACGTTTTCATATGTGAGAGGAATATTAGTAATTTTCGTATATTTGCCTAGAAAAATAATAATAAAAGTTGTAAGCGCTATTTTAAATTAAGATAGAATCTGTTATCATTCATTAATGAAAACGTTTGCGCCTTAAAAAGAGAAAATTGAATTATGAATGAAATGGGGTAGCATAATGGAAAAACAGTGGTGGAAAGAAAGTGTAGTATATCAAATTTATCCTCGTAGCTTTATGGATAGTAACGGTGATGGGATTGGGGATCTTCGTGGTATTATTTCAAAGTTAGATTACTTAAAAGAATTAGGGATTGATGTAATTTGGTTATCACCAGTCTATGAATCTCCAAATGACGATAATGGTTATGATATAAGTGATTATTGTAAAATTATGAATGAGTTCGGAACAATGGAAGATTGGGATGAACTATTACATGAAATGCATGAACGGAATATGAAACTTATGATGGACTTAGTTGTTAATCATACTTCTGATGAACATAATTGGTTTATTGAATCACGTAAATCAAAAGATAATAAATATAGAGATTACTATATATGGCGCCCTGGAAAAGAAGGAAAAGAGCCGAATAACTGGGGAGCAGCGTTTAGCGGATCTGCATGGCAGTATGATGAAATGACAGATGAATATTATTTACATCTGTTTTCTAAAAAACAGCCAGATTTAAATTGGGATAATGAAAAGGTAAGACAAGATGTTTATGAAATGATGAAGTTTTGGTTAGAAAAAGGAATTGATGGCTTCCGTATGGATGTTATTAATTTTATTTCTAAAGAAGAGGGATTACCGACTGTTGAAACAGAGGAAGAGGGATATGTTTCAGGTCATAAGCATTTTATGAACGGCCCAAACATTCATAAATATTTACATGAAATGAATGAAGAAGTATTGTCTCATTATGATATTATGACGGTTGGTGAAATGCCTGGTGTAACAACGGAAGAAGCAAAATTGTATACTGGGGAAGAACGTAAAGAACTGCAGATGGTATTCCAATTTGAACATATGGATTTAGATTCAGGAGAAGGCGGAAAATGGGATGTAAAACCATGTTCACTCCTTACTTTAAAAGAGAATTTAACGAAATGGCAAAAAGCATTAGAGCATACGGGATGGAATAGTCTGTATTGGAATAACCATGATCAACCTCGCGTTGTATCTCGTTTTGGTAATGATGAAATGTATCGCATTGAATCTGCGAAAATGTTAGCGACGGTGCTTCATATGATGAAAGGAACACCCTATATTTATCAAGGAGAAGAAATCGGAATGACGAACGTTCGATTTGAATCGATTGATGAATATCGAGATATTGAAACATTAAATATGTATAAGGAAAAAGTTATAGAGCGCGGTGAAGATATAGAGAAAGTGATGCAGTCTATTTATATAAAAGGACGAGATAATGCTAGAACACCGATGCAGTGGGACGATCAGAATCATGCAGGATTCACAACAGGTAAGCCTTGGATTACGGTAAACCCTAATTACAAAGAAATTAATGTGAAACAAGCGATCCAAAATAAAGATTCAATTTTTTATTACTATAAAAAATTAATTGAGTTACGTAAAAATAATGAGATTATTGTGTATGGATCATATGATTTAATATTGGAGAATAATCCATCTATTTTTGCATACGTAAGAACATATGGAGAAGAAAAACTTGTTGTTATTGCAAACTTTACTGCGGAAGAATGTGTGTTGGAATTACCTGAGGACATTAGTTATAGTGAGGCAGAGTTATTCATACACAATTACGACGACGTAGTGAGTGGATCGATAGAAAACATGACGTTACGTCCGTATGAAGCGATGGTATTCAAATTGAAATAAGAAAAATCCTTATACCACTTCGGTATAAGGATTTTTTGATTACCATTTTAATATGGAGAATCCATATGGAGGAAGTGTAACTTGTAATACACTTGCTTCCGCTGAAAATTCTTCATTTGTATAAATGTTAATGATTTTCTTTCCAGTAATATGGAGAGGGAGTGAAGCTGTAATGTCACTGTTAGTCGGATTTAAAACGAAAAAGATCGTTTCATCTTCATACGTTTTCGTATAAGAAATATAATTATATTCATCATTTGCTTCAATGAATTGGAAAGTACCATGTCCTCCAAATGCTTTATATTGCTTTCGTAATGAAATTAATGTTTGTACATGTGTAAATAATAGATGATCTTGTTCTTTCGTATCCCAAACCATACATTTGCGACAATCTGGATCCATACCGCCATCCATACCAATTTCGTCTCCGTAATAAATGCAAGGAGAGCCGATGAAAGAAAGGTGGAATACATAAAGTAACTTTAACTTATTTTTATCTCCGTTACAGGTTGTCAATATTCTTGGTGTATCATGGCTATCTAATAAATGAAACGCTGCTTCATTTACATTCATAGAGTAGGAATGTAGAGATTCTGTGATTTGTTTCATAAATTCATTTGCTTTAATGGAATCGTTAGCAAAGTAAGACAGTAGCGCATTTGTAACGGGATAGCTCATTACAGCATCAAATTGATCTCCTTGTAGCCATGGAAGTGCATCATGCCAAATTTCACCTAAAATATATACTTCAGAATTTAATGCTTTTATCTCACTTCGGAATTCTCTCCAAAAGCTATGGTCGACTTCATTTGCTACATCAAGGCGCCAACCGTCTATGTTGAATTCTCTTACCCAATAACGCCCTACTTCAAGTAAGTATTCTTTTACATCTGGGTGTGCTGTATTTAATTTAGGCATATACGGTGTAAACGCGAAAGTATCATAATTTGGAACTGGATCAGTTTTAATTGGGAACTCATGAATATGGAACCACTCTTTATATGCTGATTGCTCACCCTTTTCTAGTACGTCTTGAAATTTATCGAAAAAGTATCCGCTGTGATTAAATACGGCATCGAGCATTACTTTTATACCGTGTGTATGACATGCCTGAACGAGTTCTTTAAAAGTTTCTTTTGTGCCAAATTGTGGATCGATTTCCATATAGTCAATTGTGTCATACTTATGGTTTGAATGTGCTTTGAAAATAGGTGTGAAATATATTCCCGAAATTCCAAGCTTAACAAGATAATCAAGGTTTTGAATAATACCAGCAAAATCTCCCCCGAAGAAATTATTTGGAGTAGGCTCAGCGCTGCCCCAAGGAAGGGTGTTTTCTGGATTTAGTGCACGATCTCCATTCGCGAACCGTTCTGGGAAAATTTGATACCAGACAGTATCTTTAATCCAGGAAGGCGCTTTGAATACATCATGTGCGTGAATAAATGGGAAACAGAAAAAGTTACCAACGTCATCATTTGGAATGCTAGAAAAAAATCCTCGCTCTGTATAAATAAGCGTTTCTGTCTCCGTGTTTAATTCGAAACCATAACGTAAGCGCTTAAATTTTGGTTCAATGGAAATGGACCAGAAATCAAACAATGCAGTAGAACCAGTTTTTTTCATCGGTGTACGTGATGTAATCCATTTCCCGTCTTTCCAATCATAAGGATCACCATAAACAAGAGTGGCGCTTTGAATATCGTCTCTTTTCATACGTATTCGGATATGAATTGTTTTTTCATCGTAAGCGTATGCGTAATTATCTTTTGGCCTATGATAAATGGCTTCTTTAAGCATATAGAAAATCCCCCCTTTAATATCTCCATGCATATTGTTCCCTTACGTATAATAATAAAGCATATGTTGCAAACGATTGCTTTTTGCATAGATTTAATATTGCTTATAAGAGTAGTATTCATTTCATATAAAGTCAATGTATAAAGAGTGTAGTAATAATATTTTAAAATTAATATTTGCAAAATGAATAAAAGAATGTATAATGATAGACAAATAGCGCAAACGTTTTCATAGATTGAGATATTGTTTGCGCTTCTATTAAACTATTAAATGCAAACGTTTTCAATTAGTAAGGTACATATACAATTCAGGGAGGTTTTTGGGATGAAGAAAGCATTATCATTATTAACGGTTTCAGCATTATCAATTGGTATGTTATCTGCATGTGGACCGAAAGATTCAGGGAAAAAAGAAGAAAGTAAGGCAAAGAAAGATTACGATCTTCTTGTTTGGGAAGATGATAAAAAAGGTGTTGGTTTAGAACCAGCAGTGAAAAGCTTTGAGGAAAAATATAAAGTAAAAGTAAAAGTTGTTGAAATGCAAATGACCGATCAAGTGAAGAAATTACGCCTTGATGGACCAGCGGGGACGGGACCAGATGTTGTAACATTGCCACATGATCAAATCGGAAACGCAGTAACAGAAGGTTTACTTTCTGAAGTGAAAGCTGATGATGCTGTAAAGAGTAAATTTACTGATTCATCAATAGAAGCACAGACATATAACGGAAAATTATATGGTTTACCAAAAGCAATTGAGACACCAGTCTTTATTTATAATAAAAAATTGATGCCAAAAGCACCAGAAACAATGGACGAGCTGTTTAATTTCTCAAAAGAATTTACGAAAGATGGCAAGTACGGATTTTTAGCATTAGGAGATAACTTCTACTTTGCTAATGCATTCATGGCAGGTATGGGTGGTTATGTGTTTGGCGAAAAAGATGGAAAGCCAAATGCAAGTGATGTTGGATTAAATAATAGCGGAGCAGTACAAGGTGCTGAATATCTTCAAAAATGGTATAAAGAAAAGCTATTCCCGAAAGGTATTATCGGTGAATCTGGTGGACCTGCTGCTGATGGACTGTTTAACGAAGGAAAAGCAGCGTCTATCATGAATGGCCCATGGGCGTTCCAAGCAATGGAAAAGAACGGAATTGATTATGGCGTTGCTCCAATGCCAAAATTACCGAATGGTCAACCAATGAAAACATTTGTTGGAGTTAAAGGATGGCATGTAACAAGTTTCTCTAAACAGAATGATTTAGCTACAAAGTTCACTGAATGGGTAACGAATGAAGAGAACGCAAAAATTCGATTTGAGAAAACAAAAGAAATTCCTCCAGTAAAAGCAGTAATGGAAGATCCAATTATTAAAGATAACGAAGCTGCAAAAGCAGTTGCAACACAATCTGAAAATGGAATTCCAATGCCGAACATTCCAGAAATGCAAGAAGTATGGAAACCTGCTGGAGATGCGCTTCAATTAGTCGTTACGGATAAAGAGGCACCAAAAGCAGCACTTGATAATGCAGTGAAGCAAATTAAAGGTAATATTGAGGCAAATCACAGTAAGAAAAAATAAGGTGAAATTCGTGCCTCTCATATGAGGGGTACGAATTCTCTCCCAGAAAAAAGGGGGAAGGAACATGCAAACATCTATGGAACCAGCAAACGCTTTAAACGGTTCAAAGCATAGGAAAATGGCAACCATGTTATCTATCATTCCAGGCGTGGGCCAAATGTATAATAAGCAATTTGTAAAAGGTCTTATTTTTCTTGTATTAACAGGTTCATTTATTGTAGCATTTGCTGATTTATTAAATATGGGATTATGGGGAATTGTAACGCTTGGTACAGAAGTTCCACGTGATCATTCTGTCTTTCTATTAGTAGAAGGAATTTTGGCACTCATCGTCATCGTGTTTGGGCTCGGAATATATGCATTTAATTTATATGATGCATACCAAAACGGAAAGAAACGTGATATAGGAATACCATTAAACTCTGTAAAAGAGCAATACCGTAATTTACTAGATCAAGGTTTTCCATATTTAATGGTTTCACCAGGTTTTCTATTACTTATCTTTGTAGTTGTATTTCCAATCATCTTCGTAATTTTAATTGGATTTACGAACTATGATTTATATCATTCTCCTCCAGCTAAATTAGTAGATTGGGTAGGATTTAAAAACTTTATTGATATCTTTACATTACCGATGTGGAGAGAGACTTTTTTAAGTGTATTTTCTTGGACTGTCATTTGGACATTTGTTGCAACGACATTACAAGTTGCGCTTGGTATTTTCTTAGCGATTATCGTAAATCAGCCTGGTATTAAAGGGAAGGCAATTATTCGAACAATCTTCATTTTACCATGGGCAGTTCCAGCATTCGTATCTATTCTTGTTTTCTCTGGTATGTTTAATGAAACATTTGGGGCAATTAACAATCAAGTATTGGCTGTATTTGGAATCGAAAAGATTGCTTGGATGACAGATCCATTTTGGGCGAAGATTGCTTTAATTATGATTCAAACGTGGCTTGGATTCCCGTTCGTCTTTGCGATGACGACCGGTATACTGCAATCGATTCCAGGAGAATTATATGAAGCAGCTACAGTAGATGGAGCTACAGCTTGGCAACAGTTTCGTAAAATTACATTGCCACTTGTTCTATATGCAACAGCACCAATATTAATTACGCAATATACGTTTAACTTTAATAACTTTAGTATCATCTATCTATTTAACGGCGGAGGTCCTGCTGTAGCTGGACAAGACGCAGGGGGAACAGATATTTTAATTTCATGGATTTATAAGTTAACGATGACTTCGGCACAGTACGGAAAAGCAGCAGCTCTTACAATGATCTTATCGTTAATCGTTATTACAGTTGCGTTATGGCAATTTAAGAGAACAAAATCATTCCAAGAAGAGGATATGATGTAAATGAATATTAAAAGACAAAAGATGTTACGTCTCTCATTAAGTTATTTCGTTATTTTCGTAATGTGTGCCATCATTTTCTATCCATTATTATGGATTATTGGCTCATCGTTTAATCCGGGTGATAGTTTATCCGGGTCAAGTATTATTCCGCAAAATGCAACATTAGATCATTATCGTAAGTTATTAGATTTAGAGAATAGTAATTATTTACTATGGTATAAAAACACATTAAAAGTAAGTGTTTTAACGATGATTTTCTCAGTGTTAGCAATTAGTTTTACTGCTTATGCATTTTCGAGATATCGTTTTGTTGGAAGAAAAAATGGTTTATTAACATTTTTAATTTTGCAAATGATTCCAAACTTTGCAGCGTTAATCGCTCTGTACGTATTAGCACAGTTAACAGGATTAATTGATACGCACCTTGCATTAATTTTAATTTATGTGGGCGGGGCAATTCCAATGAATACATGGCTTATGAAAGGGTATTTTGATACGATTCCGAAAGAATTGGATGAGTCAGCTCGTATGGATGGAGCAGGACATTTCCGTATTTTTTGGCAAATCATTATGCCACTTGCAAAGCCGATCGTAGCAGTTGTAGCGTTATTTACTTTCATCGGTCCATTTACAGATTTCATTTTAGCGAGTATTATTTTGCGCACGCCAGAAAATTATACGTTAGCAGTTGGATTATATGAAATGGTAGCGAAGAAATTTGGTAATGAATTTACAACGTTTGCAGCGGGATCAGTATTGATTGCAATCCCAATTTCAATTTTATTCCTATCATTACAAAAATACTTTATCTCTGGTTTAACTGCTGGAGGTACGAAAGGATGAAAAATGGGACATTACGTCCCATTTTTCTTTTCATTTCCCTATAAAAAATTATAGGGAGATGAAAAGAGATTTGACATCATATATGAAAAGAAGTGAAATAAATAGTATATTATAGTATAGGAAAAAAGAGCTATATCCCTTACAATACATGGAGAGGGAGAATATGATAGTTTTTGCAAGATAGAATCAATGAAAGTTTATGACTTCTCCTATTACTTGCAACGGGTGCAAGATTAAAAATATATATAAAATGGCAGAGAAGTGAAAGGAGGGGGATTTTTATGACAGTTACAATTAAAGATGTGGCGAAGAAGGCGAATGTAGCACCATCTACCGTTTCTCGTGTAATTGCTGATAATCCAAGTATAAGTGAAAAAACAAAGCGTCGTGTGCGGAAAGTAATGAGTGAACTAGGGTATCATCCCAATTTAAACGCAAGAAACCTAGCTAATCAAACAACAAAAACACTTGGCCTTGTTATGCCAAGTTCTGCAAGTAAAGCTTTTCAAAATCCGTTTTTCCCAGAAGTTATAAGAGGGATTAGTTCATTTGCACATGTGGAAGGGTATGCGCTTTATATGTCGACAGGTGAAACGGAAGATGAAATTTTTAATGGTGTTGTAAAGATGGTGCAGGGACGCCAAATTGGTGGCATTATTCTTTTATACTCAAGAGAGAATGATCGGATTATTCAATATTTGCATAAACAAAATTTCCCGTTTGTTTTAATTGGGAAACCATATGATCGAAAAGATGAAATTACATATGTAGATAATGACAATTATACAGCTGCAAGAGAAGTAGCAGAATATTTGATTTCATTAGGTCATAAACAAATCGCGTTCATTGGCGGTGGATCAGATTTACTTGTAACGAGGGATCGTTTGGCTGGTATGAGTGATGCTTTAAAATTAGCAGACATTGTATTACCAAAAGAGTATATTTTACATTTTGATTTTTCAAGAGAAAGTGGTCAACAAGCCGTGGAGGAATTAATGGGGCTGAAGCAACCACCAACAGCAATTATGGCAACGGATGATTTGATTGGACTTGGTGTGCTAAGTGCACTTTCTAAAAAAGGATTTGTTGTACCGAAGGATGTTTCAATTGTAAGCTTTAATAATGCTTTATTATCAGAAATTTCGAGTCCGCCACTTTCAACAGTGGATGTGAATATATATCAGCTAGGATATGAAGCTGCAAAAGCTTTAGTTGATAAAGTAGAGAACGCAGAGTCTACTGCAAAGTGTATCATTATTCCGCATAAATTACTGAAGCGTCAAACTTGTGATCATTATGCAACAAAAAGCTAAGAGTTTAACTCTTAGCTTTTTGTTGTAGAAAGGCTTCTAAACGGTCACAGCCTTCTTTTAAAGTTTCGATACTATACGCATAGGATAAGCGAAGGTAGCCTTCACCATATTCAGAGAATGCTGTTCCAGGAACGACGGCAAGTCCAGCTTCTTTGACAAGATCAAGTGCAAAATCAAAGGATGAAGTTGTTAAATGGCCAACATAGGGGAATAAGTAAAATGCACCTGTTGGCTTTTCGACTGTTAAGCCCATTTGAATGAGTCTATTATATACGTAATCGCGGCGTTTTTTGTATTGATGACGCATCATTTTTGGTGCATCTTTAGCAGCTGTTAATGCTTCAATTGCAGCGTACTGAGCGATTGAAGTAGCGCATGTTACGTTGTATTGATGGACTTTTAATATATGTCCTGCTAAATAGCTTGGTGCGAATAATAGACCGATACGCCAGCCAGTCATAGAATGAGATTTTGATAAACCGTTAATGACGATAGTCTTTTCACGCATTTCTGGGAAATGAGCGATAGATGTATGCTTTTGTTCATATACAAGTTCACTATAAATTTCATCAGAAAGGACAAAAATGTTTTTATCTTTTAAAACATCTACAATATCTTGTAGTTCTTCTTTTGATAAAGTTACACCAGTTGGATTAGAAGGATACGGCAGTACAACGCATCTTGTTTTTTCTGTAATGGCATTTTCTAGTGCTTCAGCGGTTAAACGGAAGCCGGTTTCACGAACATCGATAAAAATAGGTGTTGCGCCGCATAATCGAATAATCGGCTCGTATCCTGGATAAATAGGGGCAGGTAAAATGACTTCTGTTCCTGGCTCTAAAATCGTTCGAAATGCAACATCAATTGCTTCGCTGGCACCGATTGTAACGATGGTTTCGTTTTCAGGTGAATAATGTAAATCATAGTTATCTTTTACAAAGTTACAAGCTGCCTTGCGTAATTCTAGTAAACCAGCGTTATGTGTATAGCTTGTATAATTTTCTGTAATAGCCCGTTTTGCCGCTTCTTTCACGAGAGAAGGTGTAGGAAAATCAGGTTGTCCAATTGTTAAAGAGATAAGATTATCATAGTTTTGAATCATGTTAGAGAATTGACGGATTCCAGAAATTTGGATGTCCTTCACTCTAGGGTTAATGAATTGTTCCATTGTATCTCCCTTTCTTCCGTTTGAAAATTAAGTTCATTTTAACATATTTTCTATAATTTCGCTTGCGTATATGTTGTGTGGAAAGGGAGGGATAATAGAAAAAAAGCCGCTGTCAGCGACTTTTAATATCCGTACTCCCAATCTATTTCATCTTCATTCCAAAGTACAGAGGATACTTTGCCAAGGTGAACAACTGATTCATTCACAGCACATGTGCAATTTTCATCTCCTGTTTTATGCTGCAACTCTTCATATACTGATTTTTCAACATTCTCTAGAACGACCAAATTTTCTTCTTTTAAAACAAGCGTAGTACCCGCCATATTTATCTTCCTCCTACTAAAATAATGATCACTTATTTGTAAACATAGATAGTATGGATTATATGCTGTATTTTGCTATAGTTGTCCGTCTCATGAAGTATTTTTTATTTTCTTTGTAATCCGTATTCATTGTATACTGCCCGGCAGAAATTTGGTACAGGGTTTACATTCATTTCGAAAATCTGTAACAATTATTATGCGTTGTTAACAAAGAATTAACAAATATGTTAAGAAAAATCAAAATATTACAACAAATACGTCTGTAAAATGATATAATCATATCAAAATACATATAGGGGATGAGAGGCTATGGAGCTTATCCGTGATTTAATGATCCAAATTGCCATCATAATTTTGCCACTATTTTTATATGAAGCGATACGTTTAAATCGTTACCAAGAAATGCCTCCGAAGCCGAACCGCTACTTTATTATGTTTTTATCTAGCATTACACTCGTTCTCTCCATGACATACTCTATTTGTTTTGGCGATGTTTGTGGGTATAACTTTCACCCAATCCCGATTGTTAGTGGTTTTCTATATGGTGGGATTGTTGGTTTAATCCCGGCCGTTATTTTTGTTGCATATGAATGGACGCTAAAGGGAATAAACTTTCTTCCAGTCATAGAAGTAATATTTTTATTGATAGTTCCATTATTTTTATCAAAGAAATGGTCGTTGTTTTCAAGGGAAAAGAAGCTAATTTTGGCATTTATGATTTCATCATTGTACGTACTTGTTTCTTTGGTGATCGGTATGATTAACGTTCTGTTAGAAACAGGGTTCACACCGTATGTTTCCCACCTATATAGCGGATATATATTTGCTTCGCTTATTATGGTTATGACAATGGTATTTCAGGTGTACTTAACAGAATATTTAAATGAAAATGCAATATTGCGTACGGAGATGCAAAAGTCAGAAAAGCTTAATATTGTAAGTGAGTTAGCAGCAAGTGTTGCACATGAGGTTCGAAACCCGCTCACCGTTGTTCGTGGTTTTATTCAATTGCTAGAAAGTACAGAAGATGTGAAGAATAAGGATTATATGCGTCTCGTATTAGCTGAATTGGACCGGGCAGAACAAATTATTTCAGATTATTTGAATTTAGCAAGGCCACAAATTGAGAAGAAAGAACATATTTGCTTATCAGCTCAATTAATAGAAATGACAACTCTTATGTCATCATTTGCAGCGATGCAAGGTGTATATTTACAAGTTGAGATTTCTGAAAGTCTTTATACGATTGGCGATAAGACAAAATTGAAGCAAGCTATTATGAATGTTGTTAAAAATGGTATTGAAGCAATACAAGGAAATAAAGGGTATTTAAAAGTAACAGCTATGCAAAAAGATGAAACGATTGTAATAAGAGTTAAAGATAGTGGCGTTGGAATGACGAAAGAACAATTAGCAAGGCTAGGACAACCGTATTATTCTTTAAAAGAAAAAGGGACAGGATTAGGGCTTATGGTAACATTTAGTATTTTACAAGCACATAATGGTACACTGGAATATAAAAGCGAAAGTGGAAAAGGGACTGAAGCGATTATTATATTGCCAGCTGTAAGAAATAAGGAATAAAAGTTACCGATGAAAGGTAACTTTTTATTTTATATAGGAAAAATATATTATATTATTCATTTGTTTTTTCTTGTTTTGTTCGGCTAAATAAACTTCTAAAAGATTGGAAAAAGCCTTGTTCTTTTGAAGCTGCGACTAATCTTTTTGTTTCTTGAATTTCGCGAATTACTTGCATAAGTTGTGCATCACGATTGCTGTCTTTATTATAAATTTGATTTACGAGTTTATTCATTTTTTCTTCTTGCTTAGATTCTCGTTTATACATATGATTCATTAATAAGTCCATCTTTTCTTTTTGCAAGGCATCTGTTTGAGCGGCATGATCTACTAACTCTTGTAGCATTTTTTCTTGAGAGCCTTCTTTTACATAAACTTGTTGCATCAATTCATCTAGCTTTTCATCTTTTAAACGATTTTGGGTAATAAGGGTAGAATTTTGATGAATAATTGCTTCATTTAATTGAGCCAGCATTTCAAGTTTTAACATGAACTCCTCGAAGTTACGCCCATCTTCTTTTTCTTTCGGTTGTATTTCTTGCTGGTCTTGTATAACTGGTACAGGTGGGGCCTCTTTTTCTTTTAAAATAATGGGTATCGTTTCCGAAATATCTTCTTGCAATGTAGCAGCTCTGTCATGTATAGATTTCAATAGTTTTAAATCATCCAGTTTATAAATACGAGCATCAGCTGTTTTGGAAATCATATAACCATGTTCCTCTAACAGTTGACTATATTTGCGAACTATATGTTTTGGGATGCCTGTTTTATTCGTGACATCTTTCGTTTTATAGGTAGCTTCCATAATATTTCCTCCCCAAAAAGTATCGTATATATCATTTCAATCTTTTATGAGGACTTCCTTTGAAAAAGAATGTCGGAAGGTTATTAGTTTTCTACAGCATTAGCGAAAAGATGAAGAAAAATGAGAGTTTTTGGCGGAATGGCGAAGAAGAGCCAAAATAATGTCTGAAAACATATACAGGAGAAGTTTGTTATAATAACTGAGGAAAAGAAACTGGTAGAATTATGGAGGTATACATGAAGCAATTAAAAGGTATTATCATTTCAATTATTGCAATTCTTTCTATTGTAGTAGCGGTGTATGAAGTACTTGTTCCAGAGGAAACAAGTATCAAAAAAACAAATGCGTATGATCAAGTTCTAGAATTTCCGAAAGAGCGATATCCAGAGACAGGAAAACATATTACGGATGCGATAAAAGAAGGGCATTCAGAAGTTTGTACAATTGACCGTGGTGGCGCTGCGGATAGAAGAAAATTATCATTAGCTCCATATCCATCAAAAAAAGGATATGATCGTGATGAATGGCCAATGGCGATGTGTAAAGAGGGCGGAAAAGGAGCACATATTGAATATATAAGTCCAGCAGATAACCGCGGAGCAGGCTCTTGGGTAGGAAATAAGTTAGATAAATACCCAGATGGTACGCGTGTGAAATTTGACGTGAAGTAGTAGTTGCATATTTCATAATGAAGGAGAAGGGAACTATGGAGTTAACAATTTCGTATTCGCAATTAATGTTGATGAACTATGACGGGGATCAGCCTTACGTTGACTGGACGAATGAAGATTTTGAAAGAGGTTATGCGAAGGCGGATGGAACTGTTATTTTTGAAGCACTTTCTGATTATACTTGTGAAGTAAAAGTGACCTGCGGGAAACATATTGAGAAAGAAGAAGTGATTAGAACCGTTACAGTTCCGTTTACAGTTGAAAATGAATGTATCGTTGTAACAAGTATTCTTTCAAATAAATTTCAAATCCCTATTCCAAATGGTGAGTATACGGTTGTATTACAAGCAACGCCACTTGAAGAACCAACGGATGATGAATTATATAAAATACAATATGAATTCTTTTTTGAAAGTAAAGAATAAAAAATGGGTTATCCTCAACAAGGATAACCCATTTTTGTTATGCGTTTGTTTTTAGAAGGGAACGAGCATCTTTCGCTGCTTGCACCATGTGTTCTAAAGCCGGAATAACTTCTTCTGTTCTTCGTGTTTTTAACCCACAATCAGGATTAATCCAGAAATATTTAGGATCGCATACTTGTAGAGATTGTTCTACGATCTTATACATTTCATCTTTACTCGGTACACGCGGGCTATGAATATCATATACACCTAGACCGATGCCTTTTTCATATGTTGTATGTTTTAATGTATCAATAAATTCACCGTGACTTCTTGATGTTTCGATAGAAATCACATCTGCATCTAATGCGCGAATCGCATCAACAATATCTTCGAAGTTACTGTAACACATATGAGTATGAATTTGTGTTTCATTTGCTACAGAAGAAGTTGCTAAAAGGAATGATTGTACTGCCCATGTAATATAAGCATCCCAATCTTTTTCTTTTAACGGCATTCCTTCGCGAAGTGCTGGTTCATCGACTTGGATCACTCGAATCCCCGAAGATTCAAGTAGTTCAATTTCGTGACGAAGAGCTAATGCAATTTGATACGAAACTTCTTTTCTTGGAATATCGTTTCGAACGAAGGACCAATTTAAAATCGTAACAGGTCCAGTTAACATTCCTTTTACAACTTTCTCTGTTAAGCTTTGGGCATAAACAGTTTCCTTAATAGTCATTCCGTTAATAAAGGCTACATCACCATAAATAACAGGTGGTTTTACGCAGCGGGAACCGTATGATTGTACCCAACCGTTTTTAGTGAATGAGAACCCAGCAAGGCGCTCACCAAAATATTCGACCATGTCAGTTCTTTCAAATTCACCATGCACAAGGACATCAAGACCAATTTCTTCTTGATAACGAATCCATTTTTCTGTCTCTTTTTCAATAAATTGTTCATATTGTTCATTTGAAATAACACCGTTACGCCATTCTTTTCGCGTTTGACGAACTTCAGTTGTTTGCGGGAAGCTACCGATAGTTGTTGTTGGTAACAATGGTAACTTTAGGGCAACTTGTTGCAATTCGTATCGTTTTTCAAATGGAAGAGGACGTGAAAAATCTTCTTCTTTTAGTGCTGTTCGTGCTGCTTTAACATCTTCTCGGTTACGTGCAGCAGATGACCGAATTGTGTGATGTACATTTCGGTATGTTTCTAGCTCCTTACTAATGCTTTCTGTACCTTGAGTCAGAGCGGAATGAATAAGAACTAACTCTTCTAATTTTTGATTTGCAAATGCTAACGCGTCAAATAGCTCAGTCGATAAGTGAGTTTCTTCTGTTTTATCGATTGGTGTATGCAATAAGCTACAAGAAGGCTGAACGATGAAATCTTTCGTTTGGACTTGTTTTTGTAACGTTGTAAATAACGTAAGAACTTCATCAAGGTCAGCTCTCCAAATGTTACGGCCATCTATACAACCGACAGCTAAAGTTTTATCAGCTGGGAATCCATATTTTGAAATAGCGTGTAGGTTACCTTCTTTACCATGAACGAAATCTAATCCAATACCAGATACAGGGAATGTAATGATTTCTTCATAGTTTTGTTCTACACTATCAAAATATGTTTGTAAAAGAAGAGTCGCATTTGGAACTTCTTTACGAATAGCTTCATAAATTTCTTTTGCTTGTTGGATTTCTTCTTTCGTTAAAGAAGCGAAAATCGGTTCATCAACTTGAATGACTTGTGCACCAGCTGCATGTAGTTCTGAAAGCAGTTGTACGTATGGTGCAACTAATTGTTTTAAAATAGTCGCGAATTGTTCTTGTGTGTAACCTTTAGCTAATTTCAAGAAAGTATATGGTCCTAAAATAACAGGCTTTCCATCTACTCCTAATTCTTGTTTTGCCTCTTCATATAAGCGAAGTGGACGATTATCTTTTAAAGAGATTTGTAATCCCTCTTCATATTCAGGAACGATATAGTGATAGTTTGTGTTAAACCATTTTGTCATTTCGGAAGCTACGTGATCTTTAGAGCCACGGGCCATTGCGAAATATACATCAAGGTAAGAGGTAAACTCAGAAAAACGTGATGGGATAAATCCTAGCATATAAGCAGTATCCAAAACGTGATCATAATATGTAAAGTCGCCAATTGGAATGAGTTCAATCCCTTTTTCTTGTTGTACTTTGACGTGTTGAAGGCGAATCTCTTTCATCTTTGTTAAAAATTGTTCTTCATCAATTTTATTAGACCAAAAAGCTTCCAATGTTTTTTTCCACTCTCGTTGTAGTCCAATGCGTGGATAACCTAAATTACTTGTTTGAATTGCCATTTTAAATTCCTCCCTAATTGAAAGTAAGCATTTCCGTTTACTAGGAAATACCTATAACAAAAAGCACAAAGGCATAGAAAATAAGCCTTCCTTTTTGTTTTAACACCTCATCATCATCCGTGAATCTATCAGTGTTGTTAAAACAGGCAGGTCTCCTGACTTATGCTTCATATAATTTCTTTTACCTTCCCGTTTTCACAGTGGCATAGAAAAGAAATCTCAGCATTTACAGTGGCGGGACCGTGTTGGAGTTTCACCAAGCTTCCCTTTTAAACACGAAACGAAATGTTCGTGTACCTATTTTCCTTTTGAAAGGAAGTTAACAAGCGATATGATATTGAAACAAATTCTAACACAATTTTTGGAATTTTGTCTACTGTTTTAAAATAAGAAAATTCTAAAGTTTTTTATTTTTACTATTCAGATTATTATTGTTTTTTAGAGTGAAGAAAAGTAAGGGGAATTGAAAGGAAGTGCGATTAAACTTACAAAGAAGTAGATACTTGTACAAAGATAAGATGCTAGTTATGCAATTTAATAATAAATTCAATTTATATCGAAAATAAAACAAGCATAGCTCCGTCCTAAATTAGAACGGGGCTATGCTTGTTTTAAAATTTAACATGAAATAACTTTATCGTTTTTTACAACCTCTTCTTTATAATTTTACCCTTCATCTATATCAATTTCTGAAAGTCGCCCTGCAACTGCATCTGTAAGGAGGGTGTTTAACCATTGTAATTCAACTGTAATATGTTCAATAACGCTTTGTAAAATGTATAGTTGTGCACGTGGAATTTGTCCTTTGCTACAATCATAAATAGTTTGCATTTTATGTAAATATTGAATGGTATCATTTTTCTTTTTTTCTAAAATGGGAATTAACTCTTGATCATCACCAAAATGAGCGAAAGAGAGTGCCGAATAAATTGGTTTATATATTTGATTTTTTGCCTCGAATTGTTTTAATAGTAACGTGTGAAATAACCGTTTACCTTCGTCTGTTATATGAAAAATTGTTTTATCTGGTCTATTTGTATCTCGAACAATAGTTGTAACACGAATTGCCCCTTGTTTTTCTAATTGCTCAAAGGCATAGTAAAGTGATCCTTTTGCATATTTAATGTAACAGTCCATTTGTCGCTCTTTCATTATGTGCTGCACTTCATATGGATGTTTATCTCCTTCGAGTAGCAAGCCGAGAATGACTAATTTCATGCTCATGCTGTCTCAACTCCTATATATAAAAACTTTATACATATTATAAACGGCATATCCGTTTTCATAAAGGGATATGCCGTTTCTTTTCTATATATTAGCTCACTTGCTTTTGTTTTTGGTGCGTTTTGGGTCCTGTAAAAAGACGCTCATTTCCCATAAGTAAAATACAAATAATACTTAGTACAGCCGGGATTAGTGCCCAGAAGAATGTGCTAGCAATAGATGTAGCAAGAGCCTCTTTAATGCCAGTCAATATTTCAGCTGGTATTTTATCGGTAGCACCTGGTGATAATAAGAAACTTGTGTCTCCACCCTTTGGAGCTAGTTTTGCTAGTTCAGGAGGGAAGAGAGTGTTTAGTTTATCTGTAAAAATGTGATTTTGAATGGTACCGAAAATTGTTACACCAAGTGTCATACCGAGTGAACGGAAGAATGAATTTGTTGATGTAGCAGAACCACGGTCTCTCATTTCTAATTTATGAATCGAAGACATACTTAAAACTGAGAACGAGAAACCAACACCAAGTCCAGCGAGAACCATAAATAGTGTTACGAGTAGGCGAGGTGTGTCCATTGTTAAAGTGCTTAGTAAATAAATACCAAGAACGAAGAAAACTCCAGATACCATCATAATGTTACGATAACTTGTTCGAGAAGCTAACTGTCCACCTGTTTGACTTCCAATTACGGAGCCAACCATCATAGGTGTTAAAATTAATCCAGCATTTGAGGCTGAACCACCGAGAACACCTTGAACGAAGATTGGGATATAAACTGTACAGATAATAAAAGCGGCACCATAGAAAAAGGCAACACCTTGGCTAGCTGCGAATAAAGGTTTTTTAAATAGATGGAAAGAAATGATAGGCTCGGTTGCTTTTCGTTCTACGAAGAAGAAAATAATAAGCATAATAACAACTGTTGTAAATAAACCAATAATTACAGTGGAATTCCATGCGTATTCTTTACCACCAAGTTCTAAGGCGAACATTAAGCAAACGATACTAATAACAAGTGTAATAGCGCCAGCCCAATCAATTTTTTGTTTTCTAAATTCTAGAGACTCACTGTAGTATTTCGTAATGAAGAAGAAGGAGATAAGTCCTAATGGAATATTAATATAGAAGACCCAGTGCCAACTTATATAGTCTGTAATATAAGCACCTAATAAAGGACCGAATACACTAGATGTACCGAAAACAGCACCGAATAGCCCTGTCATTTTCCCACGTTTTTCTGGTGGAAATATATCGTACATAATTGTGAAGGCAATAGGCATAAGAGCACCGCCGCCAATCCCTTGAATTGCTCTATAAATACTTAGTTGCTCAATACTAGATGCTGTTCCGCAAAGTGCAGAACCGAACAAGAAAAGAATAAGGCCACCAATATAAAAGCGTTTCCGTCCGTACATATCAGAAAGTTTTCCGAATATAGGCATCCCTGCCATTGTTGCTACCATATATGCAGACGTGACCCAAACGAACTTGTCAAATCCTCCTAAGTCTCCAACGATAGTTGCCATTGCTGTTGCAACAATTGTATTATCCATTGCCGCCATTAAAATACCAAGTAGTAAACCAGCAACAACAAATTTTGTCTTGTTGGAGTCTTTTTTTGATAATTGAGATTCCAAATATAACCCTCCTTTAAAAATAAGTAAACTATATTAAGTTTTGAGTGCAGCGCATAAAAATATAAAGTATAGTTCTTTCAAATCAATTTACACAAGTGCACAAGCCATAAAGAATATTATAGTCAAATTTGACTAAAAGGCAAACTTTTTCTTCCGTCAAAATATTCTGTTGTATGTGCAGCGAAAGAGTGAGTAATACTTAATATTGGTATAAAGTCAAGGAAGGAAATTGTAAAAAAATATTTCAGCAAGAATACCTTCAGTTAACAGAGGAAAAATGGTTTTTTCTTTATATTGTCGAATAGGATAAAAGGAAGAGTAATAACTATATTTCGTTTGTAACAAGTTGTGTAGAGAGGCAGAATAAAGTCGTATGAATGAGGCATCTGAAATGGGGTGAATATTATTATGAAAATATGGAAACGAATTTCGGATCAAGGAAGGCGTTCAATACCACTACAACCTGTATTATGGATTGATGGATCCAAAAAAGAAAACGAATGTCCGAATGTAGCAGTTACATTACAAATCCGTAGTATGTATAAAGAAAAATTTTCATATGAACTGACCTATGATGTAAACGACATACTTATTATACGAATTGAAGTTGAAAATAAAGGACTGGAAATGATTTCACGAGTTGTAGTAAGTCATATGATTCGAGATTATTTTGCATATATCCCAAATTCACTGAAGGCTGATAAGGGAATGAGTGAATTTTTGTTCCAGCTTGTAAGGTGGCGAATCGATAATTTATTACCAAATGAGAAGGTAGAATTAATTTGTAAAATAAAAGCAAATAAAGATAAAGCACTCAAAAACGCATTGTTTCAGGCTACATATACATTTCAATCTAATGGAATATCATATGGTCCACTGCAAACAAATGAAGTTGTTGTGCGACAATGAAAAAAAGGAACCTATATGAAAGGTTCCTTTTTTTAGTGAAGGTTGTGCTTTTTGAGTACTTTTTTTTGCTCGATTCCTTTTTTACCTACATAATTATTTGTATAACCAAAATATAGAATGAACAGAAAGGAAGCAACATTTACAATAGCGTCTATTTGATCGTTGGTAATAAAGTTCACTCCGAAAGAATTAAACAGTAATTTTAACGATAACAGAAAACCGGCTAGTAAACGTATAATATCTAATAGATTTTCTTTTTGTAGCATATAGATCACCACCTTTCTAAAACGATATATAGTATATATATGAAATGGAATAGAAATGGTAGACAAGCTTAAGCGTAAATGTACACTCAATATGTACATTTTTTATTTTGTAGAAAAACATAATTGTTATAGAAACATATATTGGTATAGAAGGGAGGAGAAGTATGAAACATAAAGGGAAAATTAGTGGACTATTACTTGGGAATACAGTGGCAGTTACAGAATGGATTGCGCTTCAGGATGTAATTACAAAACTGGATTCGCGATCATTTTATACCGTCTTTATTATTTATATATTGCAAATGATACTCAGCTATTATTTTGGACATTGGTATGATAAAAGAGCGAGCGGGCGTACGGATACGGATACGGAAATGGGGGGAATGGCAAGTAATGATTTTGTAGTTGATTTCTTTGAGAAAGTAGCTGCTCTATCAGAACGGGATTCTCATAATATTACAGTGTACATTCTTTCTGTGAAAGAATGGAAAGGACTAAAAGAAACAGTGCAAGAAAAAAAAATGGAGGTGTTAGTACAAAAATTGGAGAATACAATTGTAAAGACAATTCGTAAAGGGGATGTCGTTACTAAGTGGGATGAAAATAAGTATGTAATTGTGGCAATTGATAACGGACATGAAAAGTCGACAATAACAAACCGATTAATGAAAAATATTGAAAGTGAAATAGAAAATGGCTTGTTTAGTATGAATCTAGTATTTGGAGCTGCTAGTTATCCAATAGAAGGAAAAACTTTTGAAGAATTGTTAAGAAAAGCACAGAATCAGTTGTACCAGTATAGGGATTTGTAAGGAAATGAATGAAACTTCGATTTGAAGAAATGTGATATAAAGAAGTTTTGAATGTAACATTTTTTTGACTTTTATTACAAAAAGAACTTTTATTGTAATAAAAGTCTTTAAAAATATATGGAATAAGCATATAATTATGTTGGATGTGTCAATGCATTTTGCACAATGTGTTTCATTTTTAAAGTGTAGAGGAAAGCATACTCTACACTTTTCCTTTTTAGGGAATGAAAAGAATAATTGTAAGTTGTTGCAAGATGACATTTATACTGTGTAAAATGAACAAAGAGATTATTTGATAGAAAGCGGAAAGGGAATGATAGAATGATAGACGTGACAGAACAACGACCATCTTTTATGAGGTGAATTATTACTGTTGTTCTCCAAATTATTATGGCTGTGATGAATTCCGTTGTACTTTTATGTAATACATAGTATAAACAGGTTTTAAAAAGTTTCAATTAAAAGGTAGAAATGAAGCTGCTATTTAGTTTGAAAATGTAATTTTGAGTAATACAATTTGTACAATCATTATAAATAATATGAATGATTTTCGTAAAAAAGGTGCGAGTGTGGAGTTAATAAAAGGATAAATAATTTCATAGCTTTTTACACGATGATCGTATATAAGTAGGAGGAAAAAGATGTTGAAGTATAGTAAATTAGCAATTGTAACTGCATTATCAATGACTTTACTAGCGGGGTGTTTCGGGCCAAAACCAGAAGAGGAATTATATGTTGCATTTGAAAATGCTGCAAAGCAAGAAAAAACAATGTTTGAAGATGCAAAGAAACTTGAAACTTTAGAAAAAGAGGGACAAGAATTATATAACCAGATTGTTCAAGAAGGAAAAGATAATAATCAAACTGTTAAGGAAAAACTGAACCAAGTAGTGAAAAATACAGATGAAAGAGAAAAAGTGCTTAAAAAAGAAAAAGAATCTTTAAATAAGGCACAAGAAGAAGTGAAGTCAGCAGATAAATATGTGAAAAAAATTGAAGATAAGAAATTAAAAGATCAAGCGGATAAAGTGAAAAGCACATATGAGAAACGACATGATTCATTTAACAAGATGTATGATAGCTATAGTAAATCGTTAAAACAAGAAAAAGAATTATATACAATGTTACAAGATAAAGGTACAAAATTAAAAGATATTAGTGAAAAAGTAAAAGTAGTAAATCAGTCGTATAAAGATATTGAATCAGAAAAAGATAAGTTTAATGAATTTACCAAAAACTACAACACAGAAAAAATAGCTTTTTATAAACAAGCAAATATTAAAATTAAAGAAGAGAAAAAATAAAACAGTTTGGCCAATAATGGCCAAACTGTTTTATTTTTTTGTATAAGTACGACTATACCATGGGACAGGTTCACTTAATTTTTTTTCTTGTTTCAGTGCTTCAGGACCAATATAATCTTGAAGCGTCTTTTTTGCTACTGTTAAAGATAAGGTTGTTTTCGGATTTCGATAGGAGGATTCAAGATGACCAAGGTGTGGTAGGATTCGAAAATCTTCTTTGGTAGGAGGAATATGGAAAAAATAATCACCTAAACGTATAAGAACATCAGATTGTTGTTGGCTAAAACGTGGATTTCTAGAAAAATGTAATCCTTCTTTAATAGCTTTTTTCTCGGCAATTAAACGTTCTAGAGCCGTCTTTTTTAACCAGTATAAATACTTCGGATTAGTTGCAGCTTTAGCATGACGATTCACAACGAAAATAGATTGAGCTAGTCGATTAATAGAATGTTGGTTTTGTAATTGAGATTGTGGTTGTGAAGGTTTCATATTGAATCTCCTTTCAATTTTTCATTATTATACCATAAATAAAAGCGATTTTTATTATATGCAAAAAGTGATTGTATATATTTTCAATATTAAAGCAATATTGTTACAAAAAACAACTATTTTGTATAATAGTAATAGAATGTGTTTTAGAAATTTGATAATGAAAGAGTGAGAAGTTTGAAAGAAATATTAAAACAGCAATATGCCATTATAGATATTGGATCTAATACAATGCGTTTAGTTATTTATGAAAAGCAAAACGGAGGTTTTTATAAGGAAATTGAAAATACGAAAGTGGTTGCTCGGTTAAGGAACTACTTAGTCGATGGTATGTTGATTGAAGAAGGAATAGAGGTATTGTTACAGACATTATTTCAATTTCAAGAAAGTACACGATTCCACAAGTTGCATCATGTACTTTGTGTTGCAACAGCAACAATTAGGCAGGCTGAGAATCAAGAGGAAATTCAAAAACTTGTTGAAGGACAAACAGACTTTACTCTTAGAGTGTTATCAGAATATGAAGAAGCACGTTATGGCTATTTAGCAGTTATGAATTCAACTTCGTTCTCTGAAGGAATTACAGTAGATATTGGAGGAGGAAGTACGGAAGTTACATACTTTCGAAATAGAGAGATTTTAGAGTATCATAGCTTTCCTTTTGGAGCACTTTCTTTAAAGCAACAATTTATTAAAGAGAATATACCTACTGAAGAAGAGTTGGAAAAGATTCAAACGTACTTAGAATATCAATTTCGAACATTACCATGGTTAATTGACAAAAAATTGCCTCTTATTGCAATTGGTGGTAGTGCGAGGAACTTAGTGAAAATTCATCAAAATTTAATTTGTTATCCTATAGCAGGGGTACATCTATACAAGATGAAAGAAGAAGATATTAAAAATGTGAAAGAAGAATTGGAAGCATTGTCTTTCATAGAGCTTCAAAAATTGGAAGGGTTGGCAAAAGATCGAGCAGATACAATTATTCCAGCAGTCGAAGTATTTCATAAGCTTGTTAACGTTATAGAGGCACCGGCATTTGTATTAAGTAGAAAAGGATTAAGAGAAGGTGTTTTCTACGAAGAGTTGACAAAAGATTTGGGGATTTCATATTATCCGAACGTAGTCGAAGAAAGTTTGCATTTATTATCACATGAATACGAAATGGACATGGAATTTGTTATTCAACTTATTAAACATGGGAGGTTGATTTGTCAACAGCTTGAAGGAGCAGGTCTTATTTCTATGTCAGAAAAAGACTGGGAAGTATTCCAGCAAGCAGCGAAAGTATTTAATATAGGAAAATATATAGATGATGAAGCGAGCCGCTTACATACGTTTTATTTATTAGCGAATAAAACAATTGATGGTATGATGCATAAAGATCGAGTTAGATTAGCGCTTATTGCGTCTTATAAATCAAAAATGTTATTCAAACAACATTTGTCCCTGTTTGAAGGATGGTTTGATAAAAACGAACAAAAAAAAATTCGCTTACTAGGGGCTGTTTTACAATTTTCAGCAGCTCTAAATATAAGAAAAAGATCGCTTGTTGAATCGATATCTATAACAGAAAGTAAAGAAGGATTAACATTTAAAATTGTGTGTGAGCAATCGGCATTAGCGGAAAAAGTGCAAGCTGAAAAGCAAAAAAAGCAGCTGGAAAGAGTATTGAAAACGACTATTAACTTATCTTTCGAATCAAAACATTAAGTTGTACGGACGTATTTACAAAAAATTAACACTTTGGAATATTGTAATTTGCTAAAATAAAAGTGACTAAATTATAGTAAAAAAGTTTCAAGGGAAGTGTGAAGAGGATGGAAATGTTGAAGGGGAATATAGTAAATTTAAATGATACAGCTTATTACAACAATAGAGAACTAAGTTGGTTAGCATTTAATGAACGTGTACTACAAGAAGCACAGGATGAAACGAATCCGCTCTTGGAAAGATTAAAGTTTATTAGCATTTTCAGCTCCAATTTAGATGAATTCTTTATGGTACGCGTAGCAGGATTGAAGGATCAAGTGAGTGCTGGGTTTAACCAACCAGAGAATAAGGCTGGCTTAACACCAAAAAAGCAATTAAATAAAATTGCGATAAAGGCGCATGAATTAATGACTGTACAATATGATACGGTTAAAAATTATGTATTGCCAGCGCTGGAGCTAGAGGGAATTGAGCGTTTAACATTCCATGATTTGACGAAAGAACAGAGAGAATTTATAGAAGAGTATTTTGATGAACAAATTTTCCCGGTCCTAACACCTGTAGCTATCGATGCATATCGTCCATTTCCAATGTTACTAAATAAAAGTTTGAATTTAGCTACACTTTTATATGATGAGAAACAAGTGGAGGAAGAAAATCGTACGAAATTAGGAATTGTACAAGTTCCTTCATTACTTGAACGTTTCATATTTTTACCGAGTGAAGGGCAAAAGCATAAATTTATTTTATTAGAAGATGTAATTAGTGGTTTTACTCATAAATTATTTACAGGATATAAAGTATCATCTGTTACTCGTTTCCGTATTACACGCAATGCGGATTTAACAATTCATGAAGAAGGTGCGAGGGATTTATTAAAGGTAATTGAAAAAGAATTAAAAAAACGTAAGTGGGGAGCTGCTGTACGTTTAGAAGTTGGCAAAGAGCATATTGATGAAAGAGTATTAGCATTATTATATGAAGTGTTGGAAGTAAAGGATGAAGATGTATATATAATGGATGGACCGTTAGATTTAACATGTCTATTTTCTTTATATAAAAAACTGGCTCCTTTATATGAACATTTAGTATATCCGGCTCTTATTCCGCAACGTCCTCAAGACTTAGGGGATACGGAAGATGTATTTGAAAAAGCAATTGAGCATGATATTTTATTACACCATCCGTTTGAATCGTTTCAGCCAGTAGTTGATTTCGTACGTGATGCTGCAGACGATCCGAATGTACTTGCAATCAAACAAACCCTATATCGAGTAAGTGGGGATTCACCGATTATTCAGGCGCTCAAGATAGCGGCTGAAAAAGGAAAGCAAGTGACGGTATTAGTTGAGTTAAAGGCAAGATTTGATGAAGAAAATAATGTACATTGGGCTAAAGAATTAGAAAAGGCAGGCTGTCACGTTATTTACGGTGTAAGTCATTTGAAAACACATAGTAAAATTACGCTAGTTGTAAGAAGAAAAAACGGAAAAATTGAAAGGTTCGTACATCTTGGGACTGGAAATTATAATGACGCAACAGCAAAGTTATATACTGATTTCGGTTATATTACATCACGAAAAGACTTTGGGGTGGATGCAACAAATTTCTTTAATTATTTAAGTGGTTATACAACAAAACCACATTTTCACCATTTATCGGTTGCGCCATTTGATATAAGAGAGCAATTTATCGATTTAATAGATGAAGAAATTCGTTATCATAGACAATATGGAAATGGATATATTATCGCCAAGATGAATTCATTAACAGATAAACCGTTAATAAAAAAAATGTATGAAGCATCACAAGCTGGAGTAAAGGTAGAGCTCATCGTTCGAGGAACATGTTGTTTAAGGCCTGGTATTCCAAATGTAAGTGAAAATATTCGTGTCGTTAGTGTTGTTGGGAGATATTTAGAACATAGCCGCATTTATTATTTCCACCATAATGGAGAAGAGAAAATATACTTATCTTCAGCTGACTGGATGACACGAAATATGGAGAAGCGAGTAGAAATATCTTTCCCGATATTAGATATTGAAATGAAGGCGAGAATTAAGGCGATTTTACAGCTTACTTTAGCTGATAATGTGAAAACGCGTGAACAAAATAAAGACGGTGACTATTATTATGTTATTAATAGTGGGGCAGAAGAGATTGATAGCCAAGTGAAGTTATTTAAGATGGCGTATCAAAACACAGATGCTGAATAATGAGAACAAAGTAAAAAACCTCTTTTTTAAGAGGTTCTTTACTTTGTTCTCTACTTATTATAAAGGATGCGTAGAGAGAATACTTTTTATTATAAGTGTGTTAATGGATTATGAATCGGTTAAGAAAGGAAATAACATTAGTAGAATTGTTGCGGTACATTAATAATAGAATGGTTGTTGACAAGGTCCACCATAACAAGGATAAGGTGCTGGTGGTGGGAAAGGTGGTGGATAATACGGTCTAGGACCGAAAGCTAATGCTCCGCCGAGTAGTCCGCCAGCAATACCAGCTAGAAATGGGACGCCAAAAAATGGAAAAAAACGTGAGTCGCCTACTGGACCAATAGGTGCTGAACGGACTGGGATTGGTTGATAATATGGATACATGAACAAACCTCCTTTATTGGACTCACTTTTATCATATGGTAAATGAAACATGGATGAGCGCGTACAAGAAAGGTTATGTAAGAAAATAGGCGAATTATTACGAATGTTGGAGTGTGAAAATCGTAATTTCAGGTTTTGACATAAATCGGAATGGGACACGTGTTCTGCCAAGGCCTCGATTGACATATAGGGCTAAATCTTGAATCGTATAGAACCCTTCTACATAGTTTTTAGCAAGTGATGGGGTAATAATTGCGCCTAAAAAGGGAATTTGTACTTGTCCACCGTGGCTATGACCAGAAAGCTGTAAGTTAACTGGATATTGAGCAATTTGGAGTGCGATATCTGGCTCGTGAACAAGAACAATGTTATAAGTGTTTTGCTTCGCGTGATGTAGTGTCTCCTTTATTCTTGGTCTGCCTAGTAGTATATCATCAAGACCGAAAATTGAAATTTCACTATTATCTATTAGACGAATTTTCTTTTCGCTATTTAGTAACAGTTCAAATCCAGATTCGTGCATAATGTGTTCGTAGTACTCTGTTCCATATCCACCGTGATCATGGTTACCATAAATAGCAAATTTACCGAAGGGTGCTTGTATATTTTTTAAAATAGGTGCAACGAAAGGAGTGTCAGTATATGTTTGATAATTATCAATGAGATCACCGGTAAAAAGGACGATATCGGGTTTTACAGCATTAATTTTAGAAACGATTTGAGATAAATGGTGAAGAGAGAAATAGTACCCGAGATGTAAATCGCTAAATTGAAGAATCTTCATACCATGAAAGCTTTTTGGTATGAGTTTTGATTGTAGTGTATGTTCTGTAATAGAAAGTAAATGAGGCTCAATATATTTAGCATAATAGTATCCGATACTAGTGGTTATAAATGAATATAAACAAGTGCGTATACCAGTTTTTAAAAAATTTCTTCTTGTAATTTTCTTCATAAAAATATGAGTACACCTATTTAACTTATGTTGCATTTATAGGTTACTCAAATCTCCTTTCAGTTTATTTGAAATATATTTTAAATAATACAAAAGTAGTATATATTACGAAAAAAAGCGAATGAATAGAAACCTCTTTACGTTAAAATATCAGAAAAGTTTAAAAATATAAAGATTTCTATTAAATAAAATGATAAAATGAATGTGTATTCATTTTTTGGAGGGGATGTATGTGAAAGAAAAGGTAGTTATTATAACAGGTGGATCGAGCGGAATGGGAAAAGGAATGGCGACTCGTTTTGCAAAAGAAGGGGCACGAGTTGTTATTACAGGACGTACAAAGGAAAAGCTTGAGGAAACAAAGTTGGAAATTGAACAATTTCCAGGGCAAATATTACCTGTGCAAATGGATGTAAGAAATCCGGACGATATTCAGAAAATGATTGAACAGATTGATGAGAAGTTTGGTCGAATTGATGTTTTAATAAACAATGCAGCTGGAAACTTTATTTGTCCAGCTGAAGATTTATCTGTGAATGGCTGGAATTCGGTCATTAATATTGTGTTAAACGGTACATTTTATTGCAGTCATGCTGTCGGGAAATACTGGATTGAAAAAGGTATAAAAGGAAATATCATTAACATGGTAGCAACATATGCATGGGATGCAGGTCCAGGGGTTATTCATTCGGCCGCAGCGAAGGCTGGAGTATTAGCAATGACGAAGACACTCGCTGTTGAGTGGGGCCGTAAATATGGAATACGAGTTAACGCTATCGCGCCAGGACCAATTGAACGTACGGGCGGTGCTGATAAATTATGGATTTCAGAAGAAATGGCTAAGCGTACGATACAAAGTGTTCCGCTTGGAAGACTGGGCACGCCAGAAGAAATTGCAGGTCTAGCTTATTATTTATGTTCAGATGAAGCTGCGTACATAAATGGAACTTGCATGACAATGGATGGAGGACAACATTTACATCAATATCCATTTTAAAAGGGATAAGAAAATGAATGTTTGATTCATTTTTCGACGGTTAAATGTGACGGAATTGTGACATGTGAAAGAAAAGTGTTTACAAGAGGTCATATATACGGTATATTTAAGACCTCTTTTTTCTTCATAGTAGAATTGCTAATTCCCCTTAGCATTTTACCCCTCTAATCCCTTCAGGAAAACTGAAGGGATTTTTTATTATTTTTCCGTAAATATCATGTTATAATTTTTGAAAAGTAAAAGGAGGGAAGCACGTTGATAGATGCATTAGATGTAATGAGTAACTTGGATAAAGTCCTTCCTTATTATCAAGCTATTTTTAGTGCTGATGAGCATACTGTAATTGGATATGAAGTCGTAGGACGCATTCAGACAGAAGAGGGCATACAAAGTTTAGCTTCTTTCTTTCACGATGATTCTATTCCAAGTGAGTTTCAACTAGAAGCGGATAACATCATAGTAGAAAAAGCTTTAAATCGTTATTTAGAAAGTGATCAAAAACTATTATTATTTATACATCGGAATGCTAACGTATTAATGAACGATGATGATGAAAGTTTACTTCAACTTTTATTGATGTATGAAGAGCAAGGTTTAAATTTGAAACACATTGTTTTAGAGATTACAGAACATGAATGTAAAGAAGATATAGAGCAATTTAATCATTTGCTTATGTATTATCGTACATATGGTATTCAAATTTCGATTAATAAAGTCGGAACAGGTACAAGTAATTTAGAACGTATTAGCGTGTTAGCACCGGATATTTTAAAAGTAGATTTAACAAACTTAAGGCAAACTGCACTTTTACAATCTTATCAAGATATTTTATATTCTTTATCATTACTTGCTAGAAGAATTGGTGCAACATTGTTATATGAAGAAATAGATGCTTTTTACCAACTACAATACGCTTGGAAAAACGGTGGTAGATACTATCAAGGGAATTATTTGAAAGAATGCTTACCTGATTTTATTGAAACGAACGTTTTGAAAGAAAGACTTGGTAATGAGTGTCATCAATTTATTCAACATGAGAAGAAGAAGTTACAAAAAATTTATAATTTAACAGAAATGTTACGTGATCGAATTGGTGATGTTTTAGCCAAACAGAAAAAGAATGAAGATATAAATGATTGGTTATTACAATTTAGCCAAAGTGTATCACAATGTAGTTTTCGCATATTTATTTGTAACGAAGATGGTTTTCAACAATCAGGAAACGTTATGAAAAAAGATGGGGAATGGATTGTGATGCCTGAGTATTATATGAAGAACTGGAGTTGGCGCCCGTATTTTCTAGAAAACATTATGAAAATGCGTTTTGAGAATAAGGCAAGACTCTCAGATTTATATGCTGATATTGAAACTGGTGAGATGGTACGAACATTTTCTTTCCCGATTGATGATGAAAACTTTTTATTTATAGATTTATCGTATGAATATTTATATGAAGAAGATGTTTTATTTTAATGCACGAAGAGATTCGTGCATTTTTTGTTTGTTTTTATCATAAATTGGTAATAGTGAAAATGGTGCCAAAAATGCTGTCTATCGTTGTAAAGATTTTACGAACGAAATCAGCCCTTTCTTTGCATAATCATTGTTACAATGAATACTACAAAGACAAGTTTTCTTAAAAGGAAGGTGAAAAAATGAGGAAATATGGAATATGGTTAGTTCTATTTGTATGCGTTGCCTTTCTAGTTGGCTATAGTGTTACAACTGTTTTAGGAAAAGAGGAAGTGAAAGTCGATCGGAAAGAAGTATATACAACGATACAAAAGGGCTATGAAACCCAATTTTCACTTCGTGGGAAGCATTTGCCAATGAATAAAATGATAGAAACGTTATCACCGTATTTTACAGAGAATTTCCTTCAAGTATTTACAGATGAAAATAGTAGAAGTGATAAACAAAGTGGTGAATATTTACTTCCAGCAAAAGAAGCACCGTTTTCTTTTAATTCAGAAACGAAAATGTCATATGATGAAGAACATAAAATTTTATATGTATATGAGCGGGCGAAAAATGGACAATATCAAATTGTAACCTTGCAAAGAGATCAAGGGAAATGGAAATTGGCCGGATATCATGAAAGCCAAGAACTTTTAACGGAAATAAAAAGGTTACAACAATTATAAAGTGAAACTTTAATTAGTAGGGGACATATCTCGCTGATTATTAGCCCGCTACAATTGAATGTTTACTTCAAAAAAATAGCGGGGTAGGAATAGGAATAGGTTTTTACCTATTCCTATTCTATGTTGAGAAGTTGTTGTAATTTTTCAATTTGAAAACCAGCAACAACTTCCCCGTCAATTACAACCGTTGGAGTTGAATAAGAATCATAGTCATATAAAAGGCGATTGCGTGCAGCGGCGTCTTTTTTTACGTCAAATTCTTCATATACAACGTTATTATGCTTTAAAAATTCTTTCACAATGACACATGGCGGACAGTCAGGTTGTGTGTAAACCTCAATTTTTTTCATTGTAATTCCTCCTTTTTACTGTTTTTTATTATATTCTTCCAGTATAAAAATCGCAATAAAGAAGGGGAAAGATGTTCTTTCTGTTTTTTCCTTCGTATTTCGACAAATTTTTAGTTGAGTTTCTGGCCAATAACCTTTATCCTAGAGTGTGGAACATTTTTTCTGTTATGACGGATAGAATGAGTATAGCTGTAAAACCTATTGGTAGGAAGATCAGAGAAAGGAGAGATTTCATGTCTCTACTCCAAGGAATTTTAACTCGACTTGTTAGTCTACAAGAACAAGCTCAAAGCGGTGAAGTAGCACAACGCTATTTTGAAGTGAACGGTGAGCGCAAATGTAGCGTGAAATTTTTCGATAAAAGTGAAATGTATGAGTTAGAAGTGTATCAACAAGGTGAAAAACCTCAAGTGTATCAATTCGATAATATCGACATGGTTGCAATTGAGATTTACGATATCATTTCTTGATACATATAAAAAAGGTGTTGCCATATGGCAACACCTTTTTTAGTTCGATTACTTTTTTGCATATATGTATAGGGATTTTTCATTTTTCCTACAATGGTAATAAAGTGAAATTGTAATCAGTGGAGATTCTTCTTTCTATACTGATTAGTCTACCACCAATTGTGGGGGATAAACATAATGAGGAGGTGTGTTGTATGGAGCGTTTACCGGTTGTTATTTGTCCTAATTGTCACAATGCTGCTGAGATTATTCATGTATTAACGGCTCAATCGAATCAAAATGTAATTTATACGTGCCAATTTTGCCAGTATGTAATTCGGAATATTGAAACGAATAAAGGGTAGGAAGTTATAATTTTTGTTTTTGTCCCATACAATGAGAATACGAAAAGTCTGTCTAATTGAAAGGACGTGACTATGTGGCCGGGGAACATAAATTTTATAATGTTTCAGAGAGACATTTAAATTTTGATATGGTCTTTACCCGTATTTGTAATTTCATTGAAAAGGATCCACGAAATTTATATCGCTTATCCATTGGGACAGACTCACAAGCACATCAAAAGGATACGAGGTTTATTACGGCAATTCATATTCATCGCGTTGGAAAAGGAGCATGGGGATGTTTACACCATCAATCAGTAAAAGATAAGCCAGCAACCTTACGTGAGAAGATATATTTAGAAACGCAGTTTAGTCAAGAAATCGCATGCTTATTTACTCCAAATCATATACAAATAATATGGGATTTATTGCATCCATACGCTCAAGATGGGGCTGGATTTATAATGGAAATTCACTTAGATATCGGAAATGATGGTTTAACAAAAGAGTTTATTCTAGATATGACAGCGAAAATTCAAGCGATGGGATTAACTGCAAAAATTAAGCCAGATGCTTATGCGGCGTTTAGTTATGCGAATCGATATACGAAATAAAAACAATTTTTATATATCTCTCACCAAAAACTGAATATTACATCTATTAAATAGGCTGAAAATTTTATATAATAAGAGTAACGATGCGAGTATAAGGAGAGGGGTATATGAAAAGGGAATTTGTTTTAACGGAAGAAGAGGAAAGTTTGTTATTGGATATTTTATTTCAGCAAAATTATGCGAGTGAAATTTTAGCTGTGGAACTTACAGATATTGAGAATGGTTTAAAAAAGACAGATGTGATGCAATATAAAAAAATCACAAGGTTATTTTACAGACTAAAAAATAAAGGGTATTAAGCGCTACCGGAATGGTAGTCTTTTTTTTGTGTTATATGCTAAAATAGCTGTGTAATTTTGTTTTTTACTGAAATAATGTAAGGACAAAATAATAATGTGAAAACGCTGTCATAAAATGTGAATAGAGCCGGTGATTATAAGCAGGAAAAAGGGAAAATGGGGGATGTAATATGATTAGTATTCCAAAAGACGAGTTTCAACAAATTTTTGTGAAAGATTTAATGATTTCATCAGAAAAAGTAGCGCACGTCCAAATAGGGAATGGCTTAGAGCATGCTTTACTCGTACTTGTGAAATCTGGATATTCGGCGATACCTGTTTTGGACCCGATGTACAAATTACACGGGTTAATTAGTACTGCTATGATTTTAGATGGTATGCTAGGCTTAGAACGTATTGAGTTTGAAAGACTTGATGAAATGAAGGTAGAACAGGTGATGAAGGAAGATATTCCGGTTCTTAAGTTAGAAGATTCATTTGCAAAAGCATTAGAAATGACAATTGATCATCCTTTTATTTGCGCTGTCAATGAAGAAGGTTATTTTGAGGGGATTTTAACACGTCGAGCGATTTTAAAATTGTTGAATAAAAAAGTAAGGCAACATAATCGATAATGTGGGAAAAGTGGCTTCATAGAAACGGAGAAGTCACTTTTTTTCGTGCATATCAGTTGTGTATGTATTATATTTAAAAAGATAAAAAATATATGAGTATGTAGTTAAATTAAGGATGAAAAGCTTATTGAGATAAGGTGTATGGAAGCTGAGGAAAGAGGGAGAAAGTTGCAAATTGATGATTTTCAAATGATGGTTGTGTTAGCACAGGAATCAAATATGAGAAAAGCGGCGGAACGTTTATTTGTTTCACAACCTGCGCTTAGTCAACGATTACAATCTATGGAGAAACAATGGGGAATGAAGTTTTTTATTCGCTCGCAAAAAGGATTGACAATTACACCTGAAGGGGAAAAAGTCGCAAATTACGCAAAAGAAATGCTACAAAGGGAAGAAAATATTAAAAGTGAGTTAGCTGTTTTTAGAACAGAAACTCACGGAACGTTAAAAATAGCTGTTGCATCAGTTATTGGTCAATATTGGCTTCCTCCTGTTTTGAAGAAGTTTGTGAATAAATATCCTTCTGTGAAAATATCACTATTTACTGGCTGGAGTAGTGAAGTACAAAAGCAATTTTATGAAGGAGACGTTCATGTTGCTATATTAAGGGGAACACAAGAATATAAAGGGCAGAAGCAACAATTATTTGAAGATGAACTTTATTTAGTGGATAAAGAAATAAAAGATATTTCGATGTTAAAAGAAACAAATAGACCGTTTATTCAATTTAAAAGTGATTCGACTTATTATGGACAAATACAAAATTGGTGGTACGGTTTATTTTCTAATCCACCTAAGAGAACAATTGTCGTTGATCAAATTGAGACTTGTAAACAACTCGTTTTAAATGGTATAGGTTATGCTCTATTACCTTCTACTGTTTTAAAAGAAGTACAGGAAAACATGTATAAAACACCTGTGCAATTAACGAGAGAAACATGGTTATTGACGAGTGAATCGGCTAGACAATTGAAGCAAGTACAAGCATTTTTAGAAATTATAGAAGAAATTCAAATGGAAAAATAGGATTATTATCTTGCTACTCGCTCTATCGTTTGGTAGAGTAACATTATAAATGGATTTAGGAGGCAACAAGAATGAAAATGATGGACGCTAACGAAATTATTTCGTTTATTCAAAAAAGTGAAAAGAAAACTCCTGTAAAGGTATACATAAAAGGGGATTTAAAAGAAGTAACATTCCCTGAAACGGTACAAGCATTTGTAAATAAAAAGTCTGGTGTATTATTTGGAGAATGGTCTGAAATTAAGACAATTCTTGATGAAAATAGCAAGCACATCGTTGATTACGTTGTTGAAAATGACCGTCGTAATTCTGCAATTCCAATGCTTGATTTAAAAGGTATTAAAGCTCGTATTGAGCCAGGCGCGATTATTCGTGATCACGTTGAAATCGGTGACAATGCTGTTATTATGATGAATGCAACAATTAATATCGGTGCTGTAATTGGTGAAGGTTCTATGATCGACATGAACGCAGTACTTGGTGGACGTGCAACTGTTGGTAAGAACTGTCACGTAGGTGCAGGTGCAGTACTTGCAGGTGTTATTGAGCCACCTTCAGCAAAACCAGTTATCGTTGAAGATGATGTTGTAATTGGTGCTAACGTAGTTGTGTTAGAGGGAGTTACAGTAGGCAAAGGTGCAGTTGTAGCAGCAGGAGCTGTTGTAACAGAAGATGTACCTCCATATACAGTTGTTGCAGGTACTCCAGCACGTGTAATTAAAGAAATTGATGAGAAGACAAAAGCAAAAACTGAAATTAAACAAGAGCTTCGTCAATTAAACCCAGAGAAATAAAAACAAAAAAGCGTAAGAGCATAAACAGGCTCTTACGCTTTTTATAGATAGAGGTGCAAAAATGGCAGTAAGCAAATTCATTCAAATTCGTAGAGATTTACACAAAATACCAGAAATTGGATTTAAAGAGTGGAAAACACAGCAGTATATTTTAGATTACATTGGAACGCTTTCGAATGAACATGTGGAAGTGAAAGTATGGGAAACGGGTGTCATTGTTAAAGTAAATGGAAAAAATCCAGAAAAAATTATAGGTTATCGCGCAGATATAGATGGTTTACCAATTACAGAAGAAACTGGATATGAATTTGCTTCTATTCATGAAGGAATGATGCATGCATGTGGACACGATGTACATACGACAATCGGTTTAGGCCTTCTAACAGCAGCTGTAACAGAAAGAATAGATGATGACCTTGTGTTTCTATTCCAACCAGCTGAAGAAGGTCCAGGAGGGGCTCTTCCTATGTTAGAGAGCGAAGAGTTAAAAGAATGGAAGCCAAATATAATTCTCGGTCTTCATATTGCACCTGAATACCCTGTAGGAACAATCGCCACTAAAGAGGGGCTATTATTTGCAAATACATCAGAGTTATATGTCGATTTAAAAGGGAAAGGTGGACATGCAGCTTACCCTCATACTGCAAATGATATGATTGTCGCAGCAAGTCATCTTGTTACACAACTCCAATCCGTTATTAGTCGTAATGTGAATCCTCTTGATAGTGCAGTAATTACAATCGGAAAAATAACAGGTGGTACAGTTCAAAATATCATAGCAGAAAAGTCTCGATTAGAAGGAACAATCCGAACGTTATCAGTGGAATCAATGAGTCGTGTGAAAAGTAGGATCGAGGCAATTGTTGCGGGGATAGAAGCTTCCTTCCAATGTGAAGCGGCTATTGACTACGGAGCGATGTATCATCAAGTATATAACCATGAAGCATTAACGAGAGAGTTTATGCAGTTCGTAAGTGAACAAACTGATATGAATGTCATTACATGTACAGAGGCGATGACAGGTGAAGATTTTGGTTATATGCTTCAAGAGATTCCTGGATTTATGTTTTGGCTTGGAGTAAATTCAGAATACGGTTTACACCATGCAAAATTAAAACCAGATGAAGAGGCTATTGAGAAAGCTATTGTATTTTTAGATCAATATGTGAAGTGGAAGGGAACTAGAGAGTGAACTGGCCCGCCAACTGTGAAACCATTTAAAGTGGGGGCTTGTTAGTTCAAGGACGAAAACATCTTTCACATTTCTTTTGGATGCAGATCGACATGCAAATGGATAAAATAATGAGCAGTGGTTTTGAGCCGCTGCTCATTATTCATTATCGCTTACTGAGAGGATGATTAGTTAACTAGCTTATATATGTTTACATTTTGTGTAGAAAGTGTGTAAAATCAAGGTGAAACATAGAAAAAAGGGTGGGGAATTACGTGCAAATTAGCAGTGCAATGTTGTGTTTCGTCTTATATGCGTATGTGATTATTGCGGCAATTTATTTTGGGATAAGTTTTTATGCCTACCGTTTAGTCGATAATCATGAATATGACGAAACATATAAATGGGTGAAGAGATATTTATCACCTGTATTAGAAATTATGAATGGGTTTGTGCTCTTTTTATTTATTGGATTAATTGCTTTCTCAACGAGTTTAGTAGGGAATAAAACAACATTATTTGTACTAGGTATCATTATTTTTATGTTGTTAGGTATACGGATTGGTAACACTGTGTTTTGGAATGAAAGAAAAGTAGATGGTTGGACTGGAATGTTAATCCCATGTATGTTAGCGGCTATCGTGACAAACATAGAGCATGAGTATTATGAATTACATTTTTGGCTCATTATCGTTTTAACAATTCTTTCGGTCTTGTACATAAGTACAGTAGTACTAACATACATTGCGCATGAAAAAGGTGATGTTAAAGGAACTCGCTTCTTTAGAGGGCGCGCATTATTTTGGAGTGTGCCAACGATGGCGGTTATAGGAATAATTGCGATATTAGTAAATGGGTATCAATTTACGAATTGGCAACTGTTTTTAGAAAGTTGGTGGATTTTCATCCTTTCGTTTATCGCTTTTTTAGGTGCAACGCATTATTTATTCCATCAACATCATTACATATTGGCATTACTATTTGCATTTACACAACTATTATTTGCATTCTTCGGACAAGAAACGTTATTATTCGTTTTTGAAACGTTTAGTTCATTTGGAAACATATTTGTATTTGGTATGTTAATATTCAGCATCGCATTTTATTTACAACAGTATTTTTATATGCAAAAACAAAAATAAGAATGATATACAGGTTTTTGTAGCAAATCTAAAGTATGTTACAATAAAAATACATAGTATTCGATGTTATTGGAGGAATTCCTGTGGGTGAAAAAGAGAAAGAATTTGCTGTCATTGGGCTTGGGCGTTTTGGTGGGAGTATTTGCCGGGAACTCGCTCAATTAGGTATGGAAGTAATGGCAATTGACTCAGATGAGGATAAAATTAATGAGTTTGCAAATATAGCTTCACATGCAGTAATTGCAGATTCGACAGATGAGATGGTATTGAAAAGTCTTGGTATTCGTAATTTTGATCATGTAGTCGTTGCGATTGGAGACAATTTAAATTCAAGTATTTTAACAACATTAATTCTGAAAGAGTTAGGTGTAAAAAATATTACTGTAAAAGCTCAAAATGATTACCATGAAAAAGTATTAAGTAAAATTGGAGCGGATCACATTGTGCACCCAGAGCGTGATATGGGAAAAAGGATTGCTAATAATATAGCATCAAGTAATGTATTAGACTATCTTGAGCTTTCGGATGAGCATAGTATTGTAGAGATTATTGCAAATAAAAAAATTGATGGACATTCTTTAATTGAATTAGATATTCGTGCGAAATTCGGATTGAATATTGTAGCGATTAAACGTGGTAAAGAAGTGATTGTATCTCCTCGAGCTACGGAAAATATTCAAGCGGGAGATATATTAATTGTAATTGGTCATGACGATGAAGTAGATCGTTTTAAACACTTTTTGAGATAAGAGAAAAGGACAATACCATGATGGTATTGTCCTTTTTCTTATATCTCCATAATGATTGGTAAAATCATTGGACGACGTTTCGTTTTCTCATATAGGAATGGTGCCAATGTGTCTGTAATCTCATTTTTAATTTCAGACCATTGTGTTGTTTTACGTTCCATTACTTTTTCTAAATGAGTTGTAATTAATGTTTGAGCATCATTAATTAAATCACTACTTTCGCGCATATAAACGAAACCACGTGAGATAATATCAGGTCCTGCTGCAACTTTAAATTCTTTCATATCAATGCTTACAACTACAATAACAAGTCCTTCTTCAGAAAGGATGCGACGATCGCGTAATACAATATTACCGATATCTCCAATACCATTTCCATCAATATAGACAGATCCAGATGGTATTTTACCAGCTACGCTTGCTTCATCTGAACGTAAGGCAAGAACATCGCCATTATCCATGATGAAACAGTTTTCTTCTGGAATACCACAATCATTAGCTAACTTCATATGCATACGTTGCATACGATATTCACCGTGAATTGGCATGAAATACTTTGGTTTAATTAGACGAAGCATTAGTTTTTGTTCTTCTTGTCCGCCGTGTCCACTCGTATGAATGTTTGACAGTTTTCCGTGGATTACATCAGCACCAGCACGATACAACATGTTAATTGTACGACTTACGCTAATTGTATTACCAGGGATTGGTGAAGAAGAGAAAACAACTGTGTCGCCAGGGATGATTTGAATTTGACGATGCGTACCATTAGCAATACGTGAAAGTGCTGCCATTGGCTCCCCTTGACTACCTGTACATAAAATAACAACTTTATTAGCCGGTAGGCGATTTAGTTGAGATGCATCTATGAATGTATCTTTCGGACAGCGAATATAACCTAGGTTTTGTCCAATTTCAATCGCTGCTTCCATACTACGACCAAATACAGCCACTTTACGATTGTTTTCAACAGCCGCTTCAACAACTTGTTGTAAACGATGGATATTTGATGCAAAGGTTGCGAAGATAATACGACCTTCTACTTTGCGGAAAATATCTTGAATACTGTCACCAACGCGGCGCTCAGACATTGTGAAGTTTGGAACTTCACTGTTTGTACTGTCAGATAAGAGGCAAAGTACACCGTCTTTTCCGATTTCAGCCATTTTTGTTAAGTCCGCAGGTTCACCAACTGGTGTGAAGTCAAATTTGAAATCTCCAGTATGAACCACTTGTCCTTGAGGTGTCTTCACAACAACTCCGTATGAATCTGGGATACTGTGAGTTGTACGGAAGAATGAAACTGATGTCTTTTTGAATTTAATAACATCATCTTCTTGAATTTCATAAAGTTTTGCTTTACGAAGTAATCCGTGCTCTTCTAGTTTGTTTTTGATTAGTGCAATTGCTAATTTACCGCCATAAATCGGAATGTTCACTTGACGTAATAAGTAAGGAATTCCACCGATATGATCTTCGTGACCATGTGTAATGAATAATCCTTTAATTTTATCTTCGTTTCGCACAAAATAAGTGTAATCTGGTATTACATAATCGATTCCGAGGAGTTCGTCTTCTGGAAATTTAATTCCAGCGTCAATTATAATAATTTCATCTTGAAATTGAACAGCATATGTATTTTTACCGATTTCACCAAGACCACCTAAAGCAAAAACGGCTGCTTGATCATTCTTTAGAAATTTCATATGACTATACGATTTCCGCTAATGTTAAATCAGCGTTTTCTTTTTCATATTCAAGATGATTGCCAGTAACAGACTGAACGAACTCGATATTATATGCGAACTTATTTAATTTCTTACGAACATCCTTTTCAGACGTAGCCTCTAAATATAAAACTTTTGTATTTTCACGTACTGGAACCTCAGTCAATTTTTCTTGATAAAATACTTTAAAAATCATTTGGAAAACCTCTCCTTGTCTATGTTTTGCATTATCTGTTACTTATTATAAAGCAAACAGTCACGATTTTCATGTTTTTTCGAATGAGAATGAAGAAAAAGCCCGAAATGGGCACAATTTAAGCGATCGTCTTTTTACGGACTAGATCTTTTAAATAACGCTTGAGCTTTTTCTTCAGCTTCTTCAGCATGATTACTCCTTCCTTTCCTTATTTTAAACATGCATATTACTAGTGAAAACGCCGTCTCTGCTATAAGAAAGAGGACAAAAGTGAATGTTGAATCTTGTCCTTTCTCATACAGGGAAAGTTATTCTATAGTAACGATTAGTAGCCGTTAGTTATAGGTATAGTATGAGAAAGAATAGAAAAGAAAATTCATACGAACAAGTATCCACATTTTTTACTAATATATATATGCAGGTTTCATAAATAAGGTCAGAAAGTGAACGCTTTCTTCACAGATGTTTAATATGTTATACTTTTTTTTAGAATTTGAAAAGCGATAATCAAAATAGGAATATAGAGTAACAGAAAGGATTTTGACAAATGAATGATAAAATTGTCTTTTTTGATATTGATGGGACATTATTAGATCATGATAAAAAGATTCCGCAATCTACAAGAGATGCAGTAAGACAGTTGCAAGAAAAAGGTGTGCATGTAGCAATTGCGACAGGACGAGCGCCATTTATGTTTGAAGATATTCGTGAGGAACTTAATATTCACAATTATGTTAGCTTTAATGGACAGTACGTTGTATTTGAAGACGAGGTAGTATTTAATAATCCATTACATCCAGCTGCCTTACATAAGTTTACTCAGTTTGCAAATCAAGAAGGATACCCACTTGTATATCTTGATCATCAAGAAATGAGAGCATCAGTTGAATATCATGATTATGTGAAAGAAGGTTTTGGAAGCTTGAATTTTGAGCATCCGGCATATGAACCTAATTTTTATGAGAAGCGTAATATTTATCAAACACTTCTTTTCTGTGAAGTGAATGAAGAGGAAAAGTTTATAAATCAATACCCAGATTTCCATTTTATTCGCTGGCATGCGTATTCCATGGATATTATTCCAAATGGTGGTTCTAAGGCAAAAGGGATTGAGAAATTTATTGAAAAATTAGGATTTAACCGTGAACAAGTGTATGCATTTGGAGACGGTTTAAATGATTTAGAAATGATTGAAGCAGTTGGGACAGGTATTGTGATGGGGAATGGTCATGAAGACTTGAAAAAACTTGCAAATCATGTGACAAAGGATGTTAGTGAAGACGGCATATATCATGGCTTAAAATGGGCTGGATTGCTATAAGTAAATATGGAACCCATTCCATATAAAAAAGGCGGAAGATTAACTTCCGCCTTTTTTATTATCGCTCTAGAGGTTTTGAATCGTCAGGAGCAGCAAATGGATTTTCTTTATTAATGTGGTCATAGAACATAACACCATTTAAATGGTCAATCTCATGCTGAAATACGATTGCTGGTAAACCTTTTAAACGTAATTTTATTTCTTCGCCGTTAATAGATGTTGCTTTCACTGTAATTCTTGTGTAACGAGGGACATAACCAGGTACTTCGCGGTCTACTGATAGACAACCTTCACCACTTTGTAAATATGTACGTTCAACAGAATGACTAATGATTTTTGGATTGAATAATGCATGACTATATAACGTACCGTCTGTATCTGTTACATGAACAGCAATCATTTTCTTTGAAATACCTATTTGCGGAGCCGCTAATCCGATTCCAGGGCGTAAACTATATTTTTCAGCCATTTCAGGATCTTGGCTATTTATTACAAATTCAATCATTTCTTTAAGAGTATTTGTATCTTCTTCGCTCGCTGGTATTACTACCTCTTCTGCAACGTTTCGCAAAATAGGATCTCCTTCGCGAATCACATCTTTCATTGTAAGCATATGTAATCTCTCCTTTCCCTTTTAGTCTACCAAAGGAGCCGAAAAAAGTCATCGACAAGTAGGGAGAAGCGCTTTAGAAAGAGTTCTATTGTATGTAATAAAAAGAAACAGACGGCAAAGCCGTCTGTTTCTTTCCATAGTTGTTTCATTTTACATTAGCGAATGCAAGCAGCACCAACGATAATTAAAAGAATAAACAACACAACGATTAAGGCGAAGCCGCGTCCAGACCCGCCACAAGAACCGCCATAACCGTAGGAAGGATATGAACAAGTTGGATAGCAATATGAGTATCCGTACATGAGATGACCTCCTTTATCATTTCCCGCTAATACTGCGGTTACTATAATGTATGGAGGGAAGAGTAGAAATGTATGGGTAATTACCTATAAAAGGAAGAAGAGTTTGTATATTTTTGCTAAGAAGGGAGAAAAACTAAAGAGAATTAAATCGTTTACATATTATTCTAAGAGAAAAAACAAGTTAAAAAGGGAATAATATAACAGCGGGTTAATGCGTACTAATACAGATGTGAAAAATAAAAACACGTTTGTGTAGAAGAGACCTGCAGATTATTTATAAAAAAACGTATTCAAAGTAATTGACATCGTAATTAGAATAGTTGTAAACTAAAAAACGTGATCAAGATTGTATTAATATGTTTCTGAAAAAACATTAGTACAGATTGTTAGGTACACAAAATTATTCTCAACCGACAAATAAATTTGTTGGTTTACATTGTTGCGTTTTCAGTCTAGCCAATAGATAGTGAAAGCGTTTCAGAATATGGTTCAAGAGAGGAAGAGGTGAACGGAATGGGTACTAAAACAAAAAAGACCCTATTTAATGTTGATGAGCAAATGAAAGCTATCGCAGCTCAATTTGAAACATTACAAATTTTAAATGAAAAAGGCGAAGTTGTGAATGAAGCAGCTATGCCTGAATTATCTGATGATCAATTAAAAGAATTAATGCGTCGTATGGTGTATACTCGCGTATTAGATCAACGTTCTATTTCTTTAAACCGTCAAGGACGTTTAGGTTTCTACGCACCAACAGCTGGACAAGAGGCTTCTCAATTAGCAAGTCATTTCGCACTTGAAGCAGAAGATTTCATCTTACCAGGATATCGTGATGTGCCACAATTAGTATGGCACGGCTTACCATTATACCAAGCATTCTTATTCTCTCGTGGACATTTCATGGGTAACCAAATGCCTGAGAACGTAAATGCACTTGCTCCACAAATTATCATCGGTGCGCAAATCATCCAAACTGCTGGTGTTGCGTTAGGTATGAAACTACGTGGTAAAAAATCTGTTGCAATTACTTACACTGGTGACGGTGGTGCTTCACAAGGTGACTTCTACGAAGGTATGAACTTTGCGGGTGCATTCAAAGCTCCAGCAATCTTCGTTGTTCAAAACAACCGTTATGCAATCTCTACTCCAGTAGAAAAGCAATCTGCAGCTAAAACTGTAGCTCAAAAAGCAGTAGCAGCAGGTATTTACGGAATTCAAGTAGACGGTATGGATCCATTAGCTGTATACGCAGCAACTGCTTTTGCTCGTGAGCGCGCAGTAAATGGCGAAGGCCCTACTTTAATCGAGACTTTAACATTCCGTTACGGTCCACATACAATGGCTGGTGATGACCCAACTCGTTACCGTACAAAAGATATCGAGAACGAATGGGAACAAAAAGATCCAATCGTACGCTTCCGTGCATTCTTAGAAAACAAAGGCCTATGGTCTCAAGAAGTTGAAGAGAAAGTAATCGAAGAAGCAAAAGAAGATATCAAACAAGCAATTGCTAAGGCTGACCAAGCTCCAAAACAAAAAGTTACTGATTTAATGGAAATCATGTACGAAAAAATGCCTTACAACTTAGCTGAACAATATGAAATTTACAAAGAAAAGGAGTCGAAGTAAGCCATGGCTCAAATGACAATGATTCAAGCAATCACTGATGCTTTACGCGTTGAAATGAAAAATGACCCTAACGTACTTGTGTTTGGTGAAGACGTTGGTGTAAACGGCGGTGTATTCCGTGCTACTGAAGGTTTACAAGCTGAATTCGGTGAAGACCGTGTAATGGATACTCCACTTGCAGAGTCTGGTATTGGTGGACTTGCAGTTGGACTTGCACTTGAAGGATTCCGTCCAGTTCCAGAAATCCAATTCTTCGGTTTCGTATATGAAGTAATGGATTCAATTTCTGGTCAATTAGCTCGTATGCGTTACCGTTCTGGTGGACGTTGGACTGCTCCTGTAACAGTTCGTTCTCCATTCGGTGGCGGTGTTCATACTCCTGAACTACATGCTGATAGCTTAGAAGGATTAGTGGCTCAACAACCTGGTCTAAAAGTTGTTATTCCATCTACTCCATACGATGCAAAAGGTCTTTTAATCTCTGCGATTCGTGACAACGATCCAGTTATCTACTTAGAGCATATGAAATTGTACCGTTCATTCCGTCAGGATGTACCAGAAGGCGAATACACAATTGATTTAGGTAAAGCTGATATCAAACGTGAAGGTACAGATGTATCTGTTATCGCTTACGGTGCTATGGTTCACGCTGCATTAAAAGCTGCTGAAGAACTTGAAAAAGAAGGTATCTCTTTAGAGGTTGTTGACTTACGTACAGTTCAACCATTAGATATCGAAACAATCATCGCTTCTGTTGAAAAAACAGGCCGCGTGGTAGTAGTTCAAGAAGCACAAAAACAAGCTGGTATTGCAGCTAACGTTGTAGCGGAAATTAATGACCGTGCAATCTTAAACTTAGAAGCTCCAGTTGTACGTGTAGCAGCTGCTGATACAGTATTCCCATTCTCTCAAGCTGAGAGCGTATGGTTACCAAACCACAAAGATATTGTTGAAGCTGTTAACAAAGTAATGAACTTCTAATTTTTAGTTATTCATGTGCAAAAGAAATCAGCACATGCTGATTTCTTTTGCCATATTCCATAATAAAGAAATGAATCAGGGGGCTGAATTCCGTGGCATTTGAATTTAAACTACCAGATATCGGTGAAGGTATCCACGAAGGTGAAATCGTAAAATGGTTTATTAAACCAGGCGACGAAGTAAACGAAGATGACGTACTTCTTGAAGTACAAAATGATAAAGCAGTAGTAGAAATCCCTTCTCCTGTTAAAGGTAAAGTACTTGAAGTACTTGTAGAAGAAGGTACGGTTGCAGTAGTTGGAGATACATTAATTAAATTTGATGCTCCAGGATACGAAAACCTTAAATTTAAAGGTGACGATCATGACGAAGCTCCTAAAGCTGAAGAAGCGAAAGAAGAAGCTCCTAAAGCTGAAGCTACTCAAGCAGCAACTGCAGAAGTAGTAAATGAGCGCGTAATCGCTATGCCATCTGTTCGTAAATATGCTCGTGAAAACGGCGTAGACATTCATAAAGTAGCTGGTTCTGGTAAGAACGGTCGTATCGTAAAAGCTGACATCGATGCATTTGCAAATGGTGGACAAGCAGTAGCAGCAACTGAGGCTCCAGCAGCAGCAGAGGCTACTCCAGCAGCAGCGAAAGAAGAAGCACCAAAAGCACAACCAATCCCAGCTGGTGAATATCCAGAAACTCGTGAGAAAATGAGTGGTATCCGTAAAGCGATTGCAAAAGCAATGGTTAACTCTAAGCACACAGCTCCTCACGTAACATTAATGGATGAAGTTGATGTAACTGAGCTTGTTGCTCACCGTAAGAAGTTCAAAGCTGTTGCAGCTGACAAAGGTATTAAATTAACTTACCTTCCATACGTTGTTAAAGCTTTAACATCTGCATTACGTGAATTCCCAATGTTGAATACTGCTTTAGACGATGCTTCTCAAGAAATCGTTCATAAACATTACTTCAACATCGGTATCGCAGCTGATACAGACAAAGGTCTATTAGTACCAGTTGTTAAAGATACAGATCGTAAATCAATCTTCACTATTTCTAACGAGATCAATGATCTTGCTGGTAAAGCACGTGAAGGTCGCTTAGCTCCGGCTGAAATGAAAGGTGCTTCTTGCACAATTACAAACATTGGTTCTGCAGGTGGACAATGGTTCACTCCAGTTATCAACCACCCAGAAGTAGCAATCCTTGGTATCGGCCGTATCGCTGAAAAACCAGTTGTGAAAAACGGTGAGATCGTTGCAGCTCCAGTATTAGCATTATCTCTAAGCTTTGACCATCGTTTAATTGACGGCGCAACTGCTCAAAAAGCATTAAACCAAATTAAACGTCTATTGAATGACCCACAATTATTAGTAATGGAGGCGTAATAACAATGGTAGTAGGAGATTTCCCAATTGAATTAGATACAGTCGTTGTTGGTGCAGGTCCTGGTGGATACGTTGCGGCAATTCGTGCAGCACAATTAGGTCAAAAGGTAGCAATTATTGAAAAAGCTAACCTTGGTGGCGTATGCTTAAACGTTGGATGTATTCCTTCAAAAGCGTTAATCAATGCAGGTCATCGTTATGAGAATGCAATGCATTCTGATGACATGGGTATCACTGCAGAGAACGTAAAAGTTGACTTTACAAAAGTTCAAGAATGGAAAAACGGCGTAGTTAAGAAATTAACTGGCGGTGTTGAAGGCCTTCTTAAAGGTAACAAAGTTGAAATCATTCGCGGTGAAGCTTACTTCGTAGATGCTAACACATTACGCGTAATGACTGAAGATGCAGCTCAAACTTACACGTTTAAAAATGCTGTTCTTGCAACTGGTTCTACACCAATCGAAATTCCTGGATTCAAATACTCTAAACGTGTTATCAACTCTACAGGTGCTTTAAGCTTACCTGAAATTCCTAAAAAACTTGTTGTAATCGGCGGCGGTTACATCGGTATGGAATTAGGTACTGCATATGCTAACTTCGGTACAGAAGTTACTGTAGTAGAAGCTGGCGACGAAATCTTAGCTGGTTTCGAAAAAGCTATGAGCTCTGTTGTTAAACGTGCTCTACAGAAAAAAGGTAACGTTAATATCCATACAAAAGCTATGGCTAAAGGCGTTGAAGAAACAGAAACTGGCGTAAAAGTTAGCTTTGAAGTTAAAGGTGAAATCCAAACTGTAGAAGCAGACTACGTATTAGTAACTGTAGGTCGTCGTCCAAACACTCAAGAAATCGGTCTTGAGCAAGTTGGAGTTAAGATGACTGACCGCGGCATCATCGAAATCGATGAGCAATGTCGTACAAACGTACCAAATATCTATGCAATCGGTGATATCGTTCCTGGACCACCATTAGCTCACAAAGCTTCTTACGAAGGTAAAGTAGCTGTTGAAGCAATTAGTGGCCATGCATCAGCAATCGATTACATCGGAATTCCTGCAGTATGCTTCACAGATCCAGAATTAGCATCTGTTGGTTACACTAAGAAACAAGCTGAAGAAGCTGGAATGACTGTAACTGTATCTAAGTTCCCATTCGCTGCTAACGGTCGTGCGTTATCATTAAACAGCACTGACGGTTTCCTACAACTTGTAACACGTAAAGAAGATGGTCTTCTTGTAGGTGCTCAAGTTGCAGGTGCAGGCGCTTCTGATATTATTTCTGAGATTGGTTTAGCTATCGAAGCTGGAATGACAGCAGAAGATATCGCTCAAACAATCCACGCTCACCCAACATTAGGTGAAATCACAATGGAAGCAGCTGAAGTTGCTCTTGGAATGCCAATTCACATTGTAAAATAATTTAGGCAATGAAAATAGCCCATCTCTTATTTAAAGAGATGGGCTATTTTTTATTTTAATAAAAATGGCTTGCAAGGTCTTTATGTGTACTTGTCGAATGAATATATAATACTTTATTTGGACTGTTAGAACATATAGTAATCCAAAAGCCATATATATGCTTTCGTATAATATGTAATTGATTCAAACTTAATCCCATATAGTAATAAAATAGAGCATGTCAAAGGAGAAGGTTCCATGAAAATATTACATGTTATATTTTATCATTTTTTATTATGGAGTGGTTTTTCCATTGTATTATCATTGTCAAATGGTGATAAGTTGCATTATAAAGTCATTCTATTTTTTGTATTTCTTTATTTAGCATATGTGATCGCATATGTTGTATTGCAAATTAGAAAGCAGGCATTATTTCTTACGTGTTCAAATTGCATACTTTTCTTAATCATATTTTCTATTTTTTAGATTAACGTTTATAGAAATACATTGTTCTGCCATTAAATAATTGTAACTCTCCTTCTAACTTCTTCGCTAGAAAACGGCAAAATTCATTTGCTTTTCCTTTATCACCAAATGTTGCATTAGGTGGTAACGAGATCTGAATGAAAGATTGTTCTTTTTCTATACCGACACCAACATAAATGGAATCATATCGATCGTGAGTAGATTGTAGTTTTAATGTTGTTGCTGATGTATCTAAAATTTCATAAGGAAAAGCGGTATTTGTATAAGCATAATTAATTTGAACACCAGTTTTGGAAGTAACTGTTTGATAATAATGAAAAAGTTGTTTTATATCATCTATTGAAACAGATTGTTGATTGGATTTAGGTACAAGCGTAATGAAGGCATGTTGCATATAAGTTCCCCCTAACTTAGTAGAATACTTTCATTCTACATCCTACTGAATTTTTTGACAATTAAAAGGAGTATTCCTTTTTTTGTTTAATATACTAATGAAAGGTGATGGAGAAAGGTGGAAACCGATGTTTGAAAAATTGTATGATGAACATGAAAGTGTGAAGGTACGATTTTTGGGATTTATGACACATGATACTCGTTATGATTTTGGTGTTATTTATACAAATATGTTTTTTGGGAAGCCACTTATTGTTTGTATGCAAACAGGAAGGTCTACTTTACTTGGACGAGATGATGTAGAGAATGTTCAATATTTACAGGAAATTTTTAAATTAGGATCAGAAGGCGAAGCAGCGGAGTTAGCTCAGTTTTTTTCATTTCTAGTTCCCTCTACATCTTTGCATGCTGAATATGAAGAATAAATAATGTAAAACAGTCGTACGTATAAATATGGCTGTTTTTTTGTTTGAATATCGTATACTAATTTAAATTAAAAATATTTAATGTGTTATACTAAAAACCTATTGACGTAAAAAGTATAACATATTAAAATGAAGACAGAAAGTTAAGCGGTTACAAAAAGTTTTTGGGATTATAAACTTAGGGGGAAATGAAAAATGGGAACAATCGTATGTCAAGATTGTGAAGGTACAATTGCACACTTCGAGGATGAGAAAGTAACGGTACTTTACGGGAAATGTGGATCTTGCGGATGTGATCACACAGAGCATACAAAAGCCCAATAATTGATAGGAAATGGACAGCTAAAAGTTTTTAGGACCATAAACTTAGGGGGAAATGAAAAATGGGAACAATCGTATGCCAAGTATGTGAAGGAACAATCGGTCATTTTGAAGATGAAAAGACGACAGTGCTTTACGGGAAATGTGGTACAAATTGTGACTGTGCTAATAAAGATAAGGCGAAAGCTTAATTATAAATAAGTAGATTATTATTAAAACTCAGGGGGAAATAAAAATGGGAACAATCGTATGCCAAGTATGTGAAGGAACAATTGGACATTTTGAAGATGAAAAATCAACAGTACTATACGGAAAATGTGGCTCTCATTGCGACTGTGACCATAAAGAACATGCAAAAGCTTAAATAAGAAAAAGCGCCTACACTTGTAGGCGCTTTTTTAATAAATTGTAGTTGTATGACCAACTGTTGCAACGATTGCATCATCTCTAATCGGAATAAATCCTATGGATGTCTGTGGGGTTTTAGAAGAAGCGTAGTGGCTCATGAGACGGCTATCAATACGGGTAATAGTATCGGTCAAGAAAGCCGAAATGAAAGCGTAAGGAACGCGTCGTTCATTTAACGCGTATATAATTTCTTCTTTTGTTTTTACACCTACGCCATGTCCGTAAAAAAAGAAATTCCCTAAATAGATTGTGTTTTCTCCTTGCCACTCGATTGTAGCTGGATTCACTTGTGGATTTTTAAAATAAACGAGATCACCTGGGACAAGATCGCCACCCGTTTTTGTTATGAGTTTTAAATCTTGATCGTAGTCCCACGTATAAAGTAAAAGGTTTGCAAAGAGTCGGTTGAAAGTTTCTTCTTCATACAACGATAGTAAAGCTTTGTAAAAAATAATAATCATCGCAGTGGCACATTCAGTTCCATATAGTTTTCCGTTTTTGAAAATATCTTGTATTGCAATGGAAGGGGGTATGTTTGGAAGGAGCTCAAATCCTCCAAGTGACGTTCTTTTCCAATACTGAGGGTTGCAAAAGGATTGTTGAAATGTTCGAAACTGAAATCCACTTTGAAAAAGTTCTAATGCGGAAGTAATAATATTCACACGCAAGTTTAGATCGAAGCTGAGTTCATCTGATGTTCGGAAGGAATAGATTTCTTGATTTCCTGCCATTATAGATAAAATTTGCTGTTTCTCAGCTGCAAATGGCTCATATTCATTTGTGATATAAGGATGCACAATAGAACGGCCTATTACAATCATAATAGTATCCCCACCTATACGTTACATTACATCATATCGTATGAGAAAAGGGAAAAAGGGTGAAAGAAAAGCCTATCAACTGATAGGCTTGTACTCTTTAATCACACGTAATGTTTGCAATGTCATATCTTCAGGACCTTGTACAGGTAAACCCGCTTCTAAGTTTTTACGAATATACTCTAAGTTATCTTGTGTAATAATTTCCCCCGGAGTAAAGATTGGAATCCCTGGTGGATAAACCATAACGAAATCAGCTATAATACGACCGGCTGCATTTTCAAATGGGATGACTTCTGTTTCCGAATAAAAAGCATCTCGAGGAGAAAGTGCTAGCACTGGAATTTCTGGAATTTCTACTTGTATTTGAACACCTTTATCAGCTGTATTTCTAAATGTTGCTGATAAATCTTGTAATGCTGCAATAAGTGTATTCGTCTCACTTTCTGTATCTCCGAAAGTGACAAGACATAGTATGTTGTATAAATCTGAGAGTTCTACTTCAATGTTATAGTGCTCTCTAAGCCATACTTCAGCCTGATGACCTGTAATACCTAAATCTTTTACAGATACAATTATCTTTGTAGGATCATAGTTAAAAGTAGCATCTGTACCTAGCATTTCTTTCCCAGGACAGTAAAGATGCTCAATACCATTTATAGCATCACGAACTTGTTCTGCCAATTGAATTGTTTGTTCTATGAGTGCAGTTCCTTCTGTAGCAAGACGTTTTCTAGCAACATCAAGAGATGCTAATAAGATGTAAGAAGTTGATGTAGTCGTAAGCATGCTAATAATAGATTGAACATGTTTTACGTTCACAAGGCCTTCTTTCACATTAAGAATAGAACTTTGCGTTAAAGATCCTCCTAATTTGTGAACACTTGTTGCAGCCATATCTGCTCCAGCTTGCATCGCTGACATTGGCAATTCATCGTGAAAATGAATATGAACACCATGAGCTTCATCAACGAGTACAGGAATATCATAAGAATGTGCTAATTGTACAATCTGTTCTAAGTCCGCAGCAAATCCAAAGTATGTTGGGTTAATAACAAGTAAGCCTTTCGCATCTGAGTGCTCTTCAAGAGCCTTTTTGACAGATTGAATTGTAATTCCATGTGAAATACCGAGTTTTGGATCGATCTCAGGATGCATAAAAATCGGTTTTGCACCTGAGAAGATAATCGCTGACATTACTGATTTATGCACGTTTCGTGGTACTAGGATTTTGTCACCAGGACCGCAAACGCTCATTACCATTGTCATAATTGCGCCGCTTGTACCTTGAATGGAAAAAAAAGTATGGTCTGCACCGAATGCAGCGGCTGCTAAATCTTGTGCTTCTTTAATCATACCTTTTGGATGATGTAAATCATCGAGCGGCGCAATATTAATTAAATCAATTGCTAATGCATTATGCCCAATAAATTCGCGAAATGTAGGATCCATACCTTGTCCTTTTTTATGACCAGGAATATGGAATTGAATTGGATTTCGCTTACTGTGCTCAACTAAAGCGGTAAACAATGGTGTTTCGTATTGGGACAATCTATACACCCCTTCTTCTTCGTAATATTTAGTATTATTTGTTTTATATAATCCTGTTCTAAAAAAGCTAAGTCCTTTTTTAGTATGAGGCTTGTTTTTCTGCCATTCACAAAAGTGTTTTGAGATGGTAGGTTCACTTTATTTTCTATAAAACAAAAGCATTATATCACCAATAATTATAGATGTATAGAAAAAAATATTTTTACAGTGCGTATATTAAATAGTTATTTCCAATTAACTTATAGAGGAAGACAATTCCATCATAAGGAATAAATAGTGTATAATGCAAAGTGGCTATAGTGAAGAGGAAAAAATCCCTTTAAGGTAGCATATTGAAATAAGAAGAAATGATAAAAGAGGTGCAAAATGGAATATCAATATCCGTTAGATTACGATTGGTCAAATGAAGAAATGGTTGCAATTGTGAAGTTTTATGAAGCGATTGAGAAAGCATATGAAAAAGGCATTATAAGAGAAGAATTAATGGGATTATATCGTCGTTTTAAAGAGATTGTTCCGTCGAAAGCAGAAGAAAAGAAAATTGATAAAGAGTTTCAAGAAGTAAGTGGGTATTCTATATATCGTGCGATTCAAAGAGCTAAAGAAGCTGAAGAACAAAAGCTTGTGAAAATATAAAAAATATTTTGAAAAATAAAAACTGAAGTGATATAATGTGATAACAACTAAAAACGGACAATATAAATTGTCCGTTTTCTACTATCGATTACAAAGTGCATATAAAGGAAGGAGTGATTGCATCGTAGATTCAATCTTAGCAAGGAATTGTTCGTTGGTCATTGCTGAAAACTCCTCTGGTAATATATGAATACCAACTAATAATTCTGCTTTTTTTACAGTAGCTAGACGTTCAATCATCTTTTGTAGATCTTCTGTTTCAAGTGTTTTATGTAATTTTACACTTGGTTTAGTATGGTCAATGGACCAAACGAAGTCATTTGGAATATTAGTTTTTAAATCATTTAAATGTTCTAAGAAGGCGTGAGCCGTCTCCACTTTTTGTGGACACTCATAGATTAAACCAAAGTATACGAAGGCATGAGTACCCCATAATCCAATTTGGAAATGTGGTAGCATTTTATATCCGCGTTTATTTGTTGAAAAAGCAACCCAAGTATCGTTTGGTGGATTGACTTTACGACGTGCATGTTTTGCTACATGATAAAAAAAGTTCTCATCAGTTTGTTTGGATAAATACGCAGCAAACTGTTCCCCTAAAGCTTCTAGCTTAGGATGAATGTTCGTTTTAATTGCACTCATTCGTTCTTCGAGACCATCAACTGTAAAGACCTCAAAATCAGTTGATTTGAATGTTTGTAGTGTCATGATTGTTCCTCCAACTCCTATTTTGCTTTTATTTTAGCATAGCTTGTACTATTCATAAAAAAAACAGCACAAAAAAATTTAAATAAAAAAATATAATTTTGTTGCATAGATGATTTCTCCAACATAGTATAGTATAAAACAAAAAATCAGAAAATTAAATTAATTCCAGTCCGAGGGCAGACGAATATTGGGAGGAGGCAAATAATATGAGACAGGTGATTAATGCGTTAAAGAGAACAGATGCTGAAAAGAGAATTCCGGTGCTACGTTTGGAGCTAGATTATGAATTAGCGACTTTATATGATGCGATGATGGAAAATGATAAACAGAAAAAAGAAGAGTGTGTACAAAAGTTAGAAGTGTTAAGACTTGAAATGATTCGTTTAGAAGCGTAATAATAGTATATGTATAAAAAATTAGTTGGTGCGAACCTTATAAAGGGTTCGTTTTTTCTGTGAACAGTATAGATCGGAGTGTTTAAACATGCAAGAAGTATGGAAAGACATCGATGCACACGCCAAACAGTGGATTCGGGATGCGGGGGAGCGTTTAATAGCATCAATGAAAAAGGCACTTATTATAGAAACAAAATCAAATGCAGCTGACTTAGTAACAAATATGGACCGAGAAATAGAACAGTTTTTAATTGGGAAAATTAAAGAAACATTTCCAAATCATAGTATTTTAGGGGAAGAGGGCTATGGAGATGAGGTAACTTCTTCTGACGGAATTGTTTGGTTAATTGATCCAATTGACGGCACGATGAACTTTGTCCATCAAAAAAGAAATTTTGCTATTTCAATTGGAATTTATGAGAACGGTATCGGAAAGATTGGACTTATTTATGATCCAGTTCATGATGAATTATATCATGCGTTAAAAGGTGCTGGAGCTTTTTGTAATGAAGTGCCAATACCTTTATTACAAAAAGGGACTGTAGAGCAAGGTATTGTAGCTTTAAATGCGATATGGCTTACCGACAATCCATTGCTTAATATGGAAAGTATGATGGCACTTGTTAAGAAAGCAAGGGGCACGAGATCATATGGCTGTGCAGCGTTAGAGATGGTATACGTTGCAACAGGGAGAATAGATGCATATGTAACGCCGAGATTATCACCATGGGATTTTGGTGGGGGACAGATAATTGTAGAGGAAGTTGGAGGCAAGGTTACAACCTTCTCTGGAGCCACGCTTTCTATTGTAGAGAAGAGTAGCGTGTTAGTTGCGAAACCAGGGGTGTATGAAGAAGTGTTATCGTTTATATCGGAGTAACAAAAAAAGTAAGAGGCTGTATATAAGCTTCTTACTTTTTAGCGTTATTGTGATTTGCGCATTTTTCTTTTTGTTACAAAACCGTATCCAACTGTAACAAATGTGCCGATAATGCAAATAATAATACCGATGGGACTATTTTCAGCAATCATAATGCCGATACCAATTAAGAAAATAACACCGATAATTGCGGTTAATAAAAAGCGATATTGAATGTGTTCCATTTCTTCACCCTCCAATCTCATTTTACTTTCACAAAAGTAAGAATACAACTATATTTTCATTCTTGCTTTTATTTTAATTGCTATTGTATCCCCTTCGCTCTTATAATAGAGAAGGATTAAAAAGACATTAGGAGTTGGACATGTTGAAAAAACGACAAGATTTACGTAATATAGCAATTATTGCCCACGTTGACCATGGTAAAACAACACTTGTTGACCAGTTATTACGTCAAGCGGGGACTTTCCGTGCGAACGAACACGTTGAAGAACGCGCAATGGATTCAAATGATCTAGAAAGAGAACGCGGTATTACAATTTTAGCGAAAAATACAGCGATTCACTATGAAGATAAAAGAATTAACATTTTAGATACACCAGGTCACGCTGACTTCGGTGGAGAAGTAGAACGTATCATGAAAATGGTTGATGGTGTTTTACTTGTTGTTGATGCATATGAAGGTTGTATGCCACAAACACGATTTGTTTTAAAGAAAGCTCTTGAGCAAAACTTAACTCCAATCGTAGTTGTAAACAAAATTGACCGTGACTTCGCTCGTCCGGATGAAGTAGTTGATGAAGTAATCGATTTATTCATCGAACTTGGTGCAAACGAAGATCAATTAGAGTTCCCGGTTGTATTTGCATCAGCAATGAACGGAACAGCAAGCTTAGATTCAAACCCAGCAAATCAAGAAGAGAATATGAAATCATTATTTGATACAATTATCGAACATATTCCAGCGCCAATCGATAACAGCGAAGAGCCACTTCAATTCCAAGTAGCACTTCTTGATTACAATGACTATGTTGGACGTATTGGGGTTGGCCGTGTATTCCGCGGTACAATGAAAGTAGGACAACAAGTTGCTTTAATGAAAGTTGACGGAAGTGTAAAACAATTCCGTGTAACAAAATTATTTGGTTACATTGGATTAAAACGTCAAGAAATTGAAGAAGCAAAAGCTGGTGACTTAGTAGCCGTTTCAGGTATGGAAGACATCAACGTTGGTGAAACAGTATGTCCAGTTGAGCATGAAGATGCGTTACCATTATTACGTATTGATGAGCCGACACTACAAATGACGTTCCTTGTAAATAACAGTCCATTTGCAGGTCGTGAAGGTAAATACATTACATCTCGTAAAATTGAAGAGCGTCTTCGTTCACAATTAGAAACAGATGTAAGTTTACGTGTAGATAATACGGAGTCTCCTGATGCATGGATCGTATCTGGACGTGGGGAACTACATTTATCTATCTTAATTGAAAACATGCGTCGTGAAGGTTATGAACTACAAGTATCTAAGCCAGAAGTAATTATTAAAGAAGTTGATGGCGTAAGATGTGAGCCTGTAGAGCGTGTACAAATCGATGTACCTGAAGAATATACTGGTTCAATCATGGAATCTATGGGTGCACGTAAAGGTGAAATGTTAGATATGGTGAATAACGGAAACGGTCAAGTTCGCCTTACTTTCATGGTCCCAGCACGTGGTTTAATTGGTTACACAACAGAATTCTTAACATTAACTCGTGGTTACGGTATTTTAAACCATACATTCGATTGCTACCAACCAGTACACGCTGGACAAGTTGGTGGACGTCGCCAAGGTGTTCTAGTTTCACTTGAAACAGGAAAAGCATCACAATACGGTATTATGCAAGTTGAAGACCGTGGTGTAATCTTCGTTGAACCAGGTACAGAAGTATATGCTGGTATGATTGTTGGAGAACATACTCGTGAGAATGACTTAACAGTTAACGTTGTAAAAATGAAACAACAAACTAACATTCGTTCTGCAACGAAAGATCAAACTTCAACAATGAAAAAACCACGCTTAATGACTTTAGAAGAGTCATTAGAGTACTTAAACGATGACGAGTTCTGTGAAGTAACTCCAGAATCAATTCGTTTACGTAAAAAGATTCTTGATAAGAGCGAGCGCGAAAGAGCTGCTAAGAAAAAGAAATCTGTAGAAGCGTAAAATAGTAAAACAGCTACCTTTAATTAAGGTAGCTGTTTTTTTATGTTTATTTTTTTAGAATATTTACTCTTTTTTGTGGACAGTATTTTTTTCACAGGTTACTCTTGTATTAAGTACATAAAGAAAAATGGTTTGATTTATGAGGAAGGGGGATAAATGGTGTTAGAAAGAATGTCGTTTTTTGCGAAATTATGTAAAGTTGATGAAAATCCGGAGCTAGGGATGTGGTTACTGTATGGCATCATTATAATATTAAGTGCACTTGTGTATAATTTAGGTTTTGCAAGAAAGCTATCAATAATAAAAAATATAGTGATATATATATCGTTAGCGATTGGATGTACAGTTTTAACTTTCTTTGCAGTTTTTTTACCTGTTGGAGAGGGACTTGTTGTAGCGGCAATTGTGCTTGGGATTTATAGATTGCGATTACATCAAGCAAGACAACAAAAAGCAGGGTGAGGGGGGAAGTTTTATGCGTTCAGTGCAAGATGCATTATATAATTGGTTAACAATTAAAACAGTTGCCGAAGCACGTCCAGGTGATAATGCAGCAAAAGAAACGTATTTACTATTTCAAAATATGATATATGAAGAGCACAAATTAAAGAATGTGGAAGTTGAAAAGAACGAAGAAATGTATTTGATTTCATATGAAATGAATGGGGAACGAAAATCTGTACGATTTCCATTAGAAGCTATTGATTGTTTCTTGGATCAAATGAATCGTGAACCTGAAAAATATAAATAAGTCCTTATCTATATGATTAAGGACTTATTTACATTTTACCAATCGTCTTCGACTTTTTTATCACGATATAGTCGGAAGTTACCACTTGCAAGACGTTCCAGCGTACGTTCTGCAATTCGTTCCGAACATTCCATGCACATATATGTATGAATAGGGCGATTACGCAGTTTTTTTGCCGTAGGATTTTCATCATCTAACATATCTTTTTTATCACAAATCATACATTTGACTCTCATTTCGTCACCTCAATACGAATTCTATCAGTATAAGTATATCATGGAAGTATAATGTTTTTGAATAATAGCGGGAAAAAATAATATTTTCGCAATTCAAAAAATAAGTTATGATAAGGATATATTAAGTATATTTGGAGGTGGAAATATGGCGAATGTAGTAGAGCCTACATTAACAGATGATTTAGTACAAACGTTACGTAAAGAGTGTATTGTCATGGTAGCAACAACAGATTTTGAAAAACAAGTTCCCAACGTAAGTGCTATTTCTTGGGTGTATGCGGTGAGTAAAACTAGTATTCGATTTGCAGTAGATCAACGTTCTCGTATTGTGGAAAATATACGGCATAGTACTGGGGTGGTATTGACTATCATGGCGAATGAATCCGTATTTTCCATAAGTGGTGCAGGTGAAATTTTGACTGATAGAATGGAAGGCATTCCTCTAAAATTAACTGTAATAGAAGTAAATGTACAAGAAGTACGTGATGTGATGTTTTATGGTGCAAAACTTGCAACAGAGCCAACATATGAAAAAACATATGATCTTCGGGCAGCAAAAAAGCTCGATAATCAAGTATTGGTAGGAATGAAAGAATTATAAATGTGATAAATAAGAAAGTCAGTTATTAATTTTTGTAATCAGTTATTGTGATTTTATGTTAATAATTATAATTAAAAGTAATATATTGAATAGAAATGAATAAAAAATAAATAAAAGGTTTAATGGCGATACATTTCGATTCTACCTCGTTTATACGGTACATATAATTATAACAATGGTTCGTCCATATTTTATGGATGAAACCCTTGTTCTACAAATTTAAAAGTGGAGTCAGGGGGTAACAGGTTGGATAAAATTTATGTGTTAGATACGAATGTACTTTTGCAGGATCCTTTATCTATTTTTTCATTTGAAACCAATGAAGTAGTGATTCCAGCAGTTGTATTAGAAGAGGTTGATTCGAAAAAACGTTACATGGATGAAGTAGGAAGAAATGCTCGTTATGTATCTAAGTTAATAGACAAATTTCGTGAAATAGGAAAGCTGCATGAGAGTATTCCGCTAGAAAACGGCGGTACATTTCGTATTGAATTAAATCATCGTTCATTTGTCCAACTACAAGATATCTTTGTAGAAAAGACAAATGATAATCGGATTTTAGCTGTAGCAAAAAATCTATCTTTAGAAGAACAAGAAAAAGAGGATGGGAAATCTGTTATTTTAGTAAGTAAAGACGTGCTCGTAAGGGTAAAAGCAGATGCAATTGGTTTGAAGGCGGAAGATTATTTAAGCGATCGCGTAATTGAAGTAGAAAATATATACTCAGGATTTTTAGAAGGGTATATATCAAAAGAGCAATTGGATTATTTTTATGAAAAAGGTGAATTGCCTTTATCCGAAATTGCAAATCATCCTTTTTATCCAAATCAGTTTGTGGTAATGAAAGATGCATTAGGGGGATCTAGTTCAGCACTTGGCATTGTGGATCACTTAGGTAAGAAGGTAAAGAAACTTATTTTTCATAATGAACAAGTATGGGGGATACGACCGCGAAATGTGCAGCAAATTATGGGATTAGAATTGTTGCTTCGTGAAGATATTCCACTAGTAACATTAACGGGGAAAGCTGGTACAGGAAAAACATTACTAGCTTTAGCTTCGGGACTTATGCAAACCGAAGATTTAGGACTATATAAAAAATTACTCGTTGCAAGGCCAATTGTTCCAGTTGGAAAAGATATCGGTTATTTACCAGGAGAAAAAGAAGAAAAATTAAGGCCGTGGATGCAACCTATTTTTGATAATCTAGAGTATTTATTTAATACAAAAAAGCCAGGAGAGTTAGATGCGATTTTAGCTGGAATGGGTTCGATTGAAGTAGAAGCTCTTACGTATATACGCGGAAGAAGTATTCCAGATCAATTCATTATAATTGACGAAGCACAAAATTTAACGAAGCATGAAGTGAAAACGATATTAACAAGAGTAGGAGAAAAAAGTAAAATTGTATTAATGGGAGATCCTCAACAAATTGATCATCCGTATTTGGATGAGTATAATAACGGTTTAACATATGTTGTAGAGAAATTTAAAGAGCAACGTATTAGTGGTCATGTGAAATTTGTTAAAGGAGAGCGATCTAATTTAGCTCAACTAGCAGCAGATTTATTATAAAAAGGAGTGAGCCTTGGCTCACTCCTTTTTTCTTTCAAATATACACATTAAATAATGGTAAATTTACGAATGTTACGGATTGGATTTTGTCTATTAGATCCATCATTGTAATATAGATGAACAGGTCCATCTTCTTTTAATGGTTTCCCTTCTTTCGAAAAACCAAGAATAGCATTTTTGACGGTTTCTAATGGAAGTGTAAATGTATAATCCACTGTTTCGACCTCGACTTGCGTAGCGTCATCTGAAATTTCAGCGTTAGCAAGAAAAGGATGAAATGGCATACCGAACGTTCCAGTAATTAGCTGTTCTTTTTTATATTTCTTTACACTTTGTTGTATCGGCGGGAAAGCAGCACCATCACGGATTTCGCGATCCCAATGCTCTGAAGTGTTTTTTAAATAAGTTTCTAGTTCTGATATGTTTTCTCTCGTTTCATCAAAGTAAGTTGTCAAATCTACTTTTCGATCATCAAAGATCCAAACCGTTGGATCGATAGTGATTGGAAACCGAACTTTTCCATTAATAAATAAAATTTCGCTCATTGTTGTTCCCCCATTTGTGTTATACTCCCACTTTTCAGTATAATAGTATTAGACACTATTGTCACAAAAAATGTTTCTATTGCAATTTATTAAAACTATCGCTAATATTAATAGATAGGAGAGAGTAGGACGGAAACGGAGGGAATCAATTTGGCGTCTGAGACAGTATCAAATCATCAGGAAAAGGCACTAGCCCTTCTACAAGCGGATGCGGAGAAGATTTTAAGACTTATTAAGGTGCAAATGGACCATCTTACAATGCCGCAATGTCCATTATATGAAGAAGTGTTAGACACACAAATGTTTGGACTATCCCGCGAGGTCGATTTTGCAGTTCGCCTTGGTCTTATTGCAGAAGAACAAGGGAAAGCAATGTTAGGAGAGCTCGAACGTGAGTTATCTGCACTTCATGAAGCATTTACAAACAAACAACAATAACGGGTTCAAATAAGGGGGCTCAAACTGAAAAAGTTTGGGCTTTTTATTTGTATAATAAAGCAGGAAGAATCAATGTACATATGGAATACAACAATAATTAAATTGAAACAGAGAGAGGAAATGAAATGAAAAGAGTATGGAAATCAATGGATTATTCATTATTACTTCCTCTTGTTATCTTATGTGTGTTGGGAGTTATAATGGTATATAGTTCTAGTTCCATTGTCGCGATTTCGTCGAAATATAACTGGCCAGCAGATTACTTTTTTAAAAAACAATTACTTGCTCTTGCTATTGGAACGGTAATACTTGTGATTGTCGTTATAATCCCTTACAAATTGTGGAGGGAAAAAATAGTTCTTACAGCGATAGGATTAGGGAGTATTGGGTTACTAACAGCAGCTCTCCTTTTCGGTAAGGTAATCAATGGTGCAAGAGGATGGATACTAGGTATACAACCAGCTGAATTTGTAAAAATAGCAGTTATTATTACGCTAGCAAGTTTTTTTGCTAAGAAACAAGAGAGGCAAACTCCTTTTTTTCAAGGGATAATACCTCCCCTATTTGTTGTCGGTGGATCGATGGTATTAATTTTATTACAAAATGACTTAGGGACTGACATATTAATAGGTGGAACAGTGTTAATTATGTTCTTCTGTTCAGGAGTTAACGTTAACTTGTGGATAAAAAGATTTTTATTAACATCTGTCGTGTGGATTCCGGCGTTGTATTTTATTGGGGACTATAAATTAAGTAAATACCAAAAAGCGCGATTTTCAGTTTTTCTTGATCCATTTAGTGATCCTCAAAATGATGGATTCCAATTAGTTAATTCGTTTATTGGAATTGCTTCAGGTGGGTTAAATGGTAGAGGGCTAGGAAATAGTATACAAAAGTATGGCTACTTACCAGAGCCGCAAACGGATTTTATTATGGCGATTATATCTGAAGAACTAGGTTTTATAGGTGTAGCTATCATTTTAATCTGTTTACTACTTATTATCATTCGCTCGTTTAGAGTGGCGCAAAAATGTAAAGACCCATTTGGAAGTTTACTTGCAATCGGAATTGCAAGTTTAATTGGAATACAAACATTTGTTAATGTTGGTGGTATGTCTGGATTAATACCGCTTACAGGTGTACCTTTACCGTTTATTAGTTATGGTGGTAGTTCTCTATTAGCAAATCTAATTGCGATGGGTATATTATTAAATGTTGCTAGTTATGTAAAACGACAAGAGAAACAGCAAAATGAGGAAATGAAAGAAAGAGAACAAGATGGACCACGTCTTGTTGTTGTGAAATAAAGAACACATTGTGCTCTAGAGCACGATGTGTTTTTTATTTTTTTAGGAACATTAATTATGATATATCAATTGGTATTTACAATAAAAAACATATCACATTCAATCTAATGTGATATACAATTTAGTTGTTAGAAAAGGAAGAGGTATGCTATACTATTTTTGTGAAACAAATTAATCAGAAAACTTATCATTTGTTAAAAAATAAGGTATGATGGATAAAAATAAAGTGAAGCTTTCTAAGAATAATATAATATAGAAAGTGAAGAACTTCACGCTCTTTATGGTGTGTATATATTTTATCTCTAGAGTGGTAGGAAAGTAGAGGGGGAAGATCATGACAAAGCTGCAACGTATTCAAAAAGTATTGGTAGCTAACCGTGGAGAGATTGCAATTCGTGTGTTTCGAGCTTGTTCGGAACTTGGATTAAAAACAGTTGCAATCTATTCTAAAGAGGATAGTGGTTCTTATCATCGTTATAAAGCCGATGAATCCTATTTAGTTGGGGAAGGGAAAAAGCCAATTGATGCTTATCTAGATATTGAGGGCATTATTGAGATTGCGAAAAGTAATCATGTAGATGCAATCCACCCTGGATATGGTTTCTTGTCAGAAAATATTCAATTCGCAAAACGTTGTGAAGAAGAAGGAATTATCTTTATCGGTCCAAAAAGTAAGCATTTAGATATGTTTGGAGATAAAGTGAAAGCAAGAACACAAGCGCAGCTAGCACAAATTCCAGTTATTCCTGGTAGTGATGGGCCAGTAGATTCGTTAGAAGAAGTCAAAGAATTTGCTGAAAAGTATGATTACCCGATTATTATTAAAGCTTCCCTTGGCGGTGGCGGTCGTGGTATGCGTATTGTACGAAATAGTGAAGAATTAAGAGAATCGTATAATCGTGCGAAGTCAGAAGCAAAAGCAGCCTTTGGTAATGATGAAGTATACGTAGAGAAATTCGTTGAAAAACCTAAACATATAGAAGTTCAAATTTTAGCAGATGAAGAGGGCAATGTTGTTCATTTATACGAGCGAGACTGTTCTGTACAACGTCGTCACCAAAAAGTAGTAGAAATTGCACCTAGTGTGTCGCTTTCAGATGATTTGCGTCAACGTATTTGTGATGCTGCTGTGAAGTTAACGAAAAATGTAAACTATTTAAATGCAGGAACAGTTGAATTCCTTGTTAAAGATGATAATTTCTATTTCATTGAAGTGAATCCACGTGTTCAAGTAGAACATACGATTACAGAAATGATTACAGGAGTAGACATCGTTCAATCACAAATTTTAATAGCTGATGGACATGCATTACATAGCAAAATAGTAGGTGTTCCGAAGCAAGAGGAAGTTGTTGTACATGGATTTGCAATACAATCTCGTGTAACGACTGAGGATCCACTAAATAATTTCATGCCGGATACAGGGAAAATTATGGCATACCGATCAGGTGGGGGCTTTGGAGTTCGTCTTGATACAGGTAATAGTTTCCAAGGTGCTGTTATTACACCGTACTATGATTCTTTACTTGTAAAAGTTACAACATGGGCGCTTACTTTTGAACAAGCTGCTGCAAAAATGGAACGTAACTTAAAAGAATTCCGTATTCGTGGTATTAAAACAAATATTCCATTCCTAGAGAATGTAGTAAAACATAAAAACTTCTTATCAGGGGAATATGATACTTCATTTATTGATGCGTCACCTGAACTATTCTTGTTCCCGAAACGTAAAGACCGCGGAACGAAAATGTTAAATTACATTGGGACAGTAACAGTAAATGGCTTCCCAGGAGTAGGGAAAAAAGAGAAACCAATTTTCCCGGATGCTCGTATACCAAATGTATTACATTCAGAGCCAGTCCAAAATGGTACGAAACAAATTTTGGATGAGCGTGGAGCAGATGGATTAGTAAAATGGGTACAAGATCAAAAACGTGTACTTTTAACAGATACAACATTCCGTGATGCGCACCAGTCATTACTTGCGACGCGTATTCGTACAAAAGATTTACATCAAATTGCAGAGCCGACAGCGAGAATGTTACCGAACTTATTCTCAGCGGAAATGTGGGGCGGTGCAACGTTTGATGTTGCATATCGCTTCTTAAAAGAAGATCCATGGGAACGATTGCTAGATCTTCGTGAAAAAATGCCAAACGTTTTATTCCAAATGTTACTTCGTTCTTCAAACGCAGTGGGTTACAAAAACTATCCGGATAATTTAATTCAAAAGTTTGTGGAATGTTCTGCTCAAGCTGGAATTGATGTGTTCCGTATTTTTGATAGCTTAAACTGGGTAGAAGGTATGAGAGTTGCAATTGATGCTGTACGAGATACTGGTAAAATTGCAGAAGCAACTATGTGCTACACAGGAGATATTCATGATCCATTACGTAGTAAATATGATTTAACTTACTATAAAAACTTAGCAAAAGAGTTAGAAGCATCAGGAGCTCACATTTTAGGTATTAAAGATATGGCAGGCTTACTAAAACCAAACGCAGCATATGATTTAGTCTCGGCATTGAAAGAGACGGTATCGATTCCGATTCACCTACACACACACGATACGAGTGGAAATGGTATTTTAACGTATACGAAAGCGATTGAAGCTGGTGTTGATATTGTCGATGTAGCAGTAAGTTCTATGGCTGGCCAAACATCACAACCAAGTGCGAACACGCTATACTATGCGTTAGGTGGAAACGAAAGACAGCCAGACGTTAATATAGATTCACTAGAAAAACTATCTCATTACTGGGAAGATGTACGTAAATACTATGCACCGTTTGAAAGTGGTATGAATGCTCCTCATACAGAGGTATATATGCACGAAATGCCAGGCGGACAGTATAGTAATTTACAACAACAAGCGAAAGCGGTTGGTTTAGGAGATCGTTTCGATGAAGTAAAAGTAATGTACCGTCGTGTGAATGACATGTTTGGTGATATTGTTAAAGTAACACCATCCTCAAAAGTCGTCGGTGATATGGCATTATTTATGGTTCAAAATCACTTAACAGAACAAGATGTTTTAGAACGTGGGCATTCTATGGACTTCCCAGGATCTGTTATTGAAATGTTCTCAGGAGATTTAGGACAACCATATGGTGGTTTCCCGAAAAAGTTACAAGAAATTATTTTAAAAGGGAAAGAACCGTTAACAGTAAGACCAGGTGAATTATTAGAGCCAGTAGATTTCGAAGCATTAAAAGAGGAGCTATTCCATAAACTTGGACGTGAAGTGACGATTTTTGATGTCGTTGCATATGCATTATATCCAAAAGTGTTTATGGATTACGAAAAAGTTGCTGAGATTTATGGAAATGTATCTGTGCTTGATACACCGACATTCTTCTATGGTATGAGACTTGGTGAAGAAATTGATGTGGAAATTGAACAAGGTAAAACGTTGATGGTTAAACTTGTATCAATTGGAGAGCCTCAGCCAGATGGAAATCGTGTTCTTTACTTGGAGTTTAACGGTCAACCACGTGAGATTGTTGTGAAAGACGAAAGTGTGAAAGCAACAGTTGCACAACGTGTGAAAGGAAACCGTGAAAATCCAAATCATATTAGCGCAACAATGCCAGGAACGGTTATTAAAGTAGTTGTAAAAGAAGGCGATGAAGTGAAAAAAGGCGATTCTATGGCAATTACAGAAGCGATGAAAATGGAAACGACAGTTCAAGCGCCGTTCAATGGTAAAGTGAAAAAAGTATATGTTAACGATGGAGATGCAATTCAGACGGGTGACTTACTCATTGAATTAGATCACTAAAATCAAAAAAGAGCTGTGTATAATCACAGCTCTTTTTCTATATTACAAAAAAATACCTTGCTGATGCGGCAAGGTATTTTCATTTAACTTTATTTTGTTTGTTTAGAAGTTGATGCAGCTTCTCTTGCATTCACTTTACTTCTTGTTCCTAACATAACTAAGTAGCATAGTACAGCAAACAAGCAAGAAATGAATAGTGAATGTAATAATGCCATTGCTAAACTAGCATTTGTAAATACGACTAAAATTCCTACGATAGCTTGAAGTGTGACAAGGATAAATGAAATGATCCATCCCCAGTATACGACAGGCTGCTGCTTGTAATGGCGTATAGCGAGAATCATCGCGTATAGTATCCAAGCGAAAATTAACATTGCTGCAACTCTATGTCCCATTTGAACCCATTCATGGAGTTGAGTTGGCATAGGTCTGTTTTTACTACATAAAGGGAAGTCTGGACAGGCTAAGCTAGCTCGTTCGTGACGTACTAAAGCTCCTGTGTAGACGACAATATAACTGTAAATTGTTACACCATAAATATGAAATTTCATTTTTTTGTCCATAATAAGTGAACGTGCATCAAACTTTTTGTCAATTTCAAAGATAAGACACGTTAATAAAATGACAGAAGCAAATGAAATTAAGGAAATACCGAAATGGATAGCAAGTACAGCTGGCATTTGTCCCCAAACAACTGCTGCAGCCCCCATTAATGCTTGTGCAACTAAAAATACGAAGGATAAAATTGCTAACGTTTTTGTTTCGCGCACATGTTTATAATATTTCCAGGACAAAATACAAAGGAGAGTGACAAGAATTCCTGCGGATCCTGATGTAAGGCGATGACTCAGTTCAATAATAGTTTCCATTGATAAATTAGATGGAACAAATTCACCGTTACAAAGTGGCCATGATTTACCGCACCCTTGGCCAGAACCTGTTTTTGTAACTAAAGCGCCTCCTAATAAAACTATTAATAAATCAAGGCTTGTAATGACTGCTAACCATTTAATAAAGCGTTGCAATCTCGTTCACCATCTTTCTGCTATGAAGTTATTGCGAAATATTTTCATTCCATTATGTATAGAATAAAACGCGCTAGTTCCTATGATATATAAAAAATAATAAAATAGCAAAGAAATGGCGGGGGAAGACAGGGGAGAGAAAATGGGTGTGGAAATAGAATATATAAGGGAATTTTTAGGTGAAAAATAGGCTATTTTGAAAAGAAATGGGGGGAATACGTGTTAAATATGACAAAAAAGTTTATTATAGAAGGTAACATCATGTTATGATATGGATAAGTAACAATTAAGTTTTTTATATTCGACACAAAAAGTTCATGTTTTCTTCACAAAATGTTCGGGAAATATGATTTAATATATTGGAGTATGGGCGTAGATTAGTAGTAGAATGGGTTAACAATGTTTCTACTGTAATAATATTGCTATATAGAAGCGAAATATTTCATTCGAAATAGGCGCAAAAAGAAAGATGAAAGTTTTAAGAGGGGGTTAAAGTGATGAACCATGCAACAAGTGAGCTGCATGATGAGTCTGCTGTTACAAGTGTACCGGAAACAACTCGGTTACAAGATTTAAAAGCACTCGTTAAAATGGGGATTGTAAACTCAAATACACTTACTGTATTTACAGGATTTTGGTTGGCATTACACTTTAATGGATTAAGTGTGATGGACAATCTGGATAAGTTATTTTTTACAATCGTTGGTTCTGGATTAGTTATGGCAGGGGTATGTTGTTTAAACAACTATATTGATCGAGACATCGATCCATTAATGGAAAGAACAAAGACCCGTCCAACGGTTACTGGAAAGTATAAACCAGGATTTGCACTTACATTTGGATTAGTTATATTACTTCTTGGATTTGTATTTTTATTATTAACAACACCAATGGCAGTGTTAATGGGGTTTATTGGTGCTTTCACATATGTTGTTCTATATAGTTTATGGACAAAGAGAAAGTATACACTAAATACTGTTGTAGGTAGTATCTCTGGTGCAGTTCCACCTTTAATTGGATGGGCAGCAATCGATCCATCCTTAGGCCATCCAATTGCTTGGATGCTATTTTTGATTATGTTTATTTGGCAAATCCCACATTTCCTTGCATTAGCAATGAAACGTGTTGATGAATATCGAAATGCAGGCATTCCAATGCTTCCTGTAGTTCATGGATTTGAAATTACGAAACGCCAAATTATGATTTGGACAGTATGTTTATTACCACTACCATTTTATATGAGTGGACTAGGGATAACATTTATGGTAATTGCAACATTGCTTAACATCGGATGGATCGTTTTAGGATTTTATGGCTTCCGTAAGAAAGATGACATCAAATGGTCTGTGCAAATGTTTGTTTATTCCCTAAATTATTTAACAATCTTATTTGTATCAATGATTGTAGTTACATTCTTCTAAGACAACGACATAATTGGATTTCTTTACGTTGAGATTTACTTTACTTAACTATAAAGTACAATCTAATTCACAAGGAAAGTGGGGGTTGTTTGTATGAAGAAACAGTGGCGACTGCTTTCGTTCGTTTCACTGCTGGCTTTACTGTTAGGGGGATGCGGTAAAGCCTTTCAATCTACTTTAATTCCGCAAGGAGAAGTAGCAAAAATGCAATATGATCTGCTCTTACTAGCAAGTGCAATCATGGTAGGAGTAGTATTAGTAGTTACTATTATTTTCTTATATGTAATTGTGCGTTTCCGACAAAAGAAAGGTCAGGAAGATTATATTCCGGAGCAAGTTGAAGGGAATCACAAACTAGAAATTATATGGACAGTTATTCCGATTATTCTTTTGTTAATCTTAGCTGTTCCGACGGTTACATATACATTCAAACTTGCTGATGTAAGTGCGATGGAGAAAAAGAATATTGATAAAGATACTATCGTTGTTGATGTAACAGCGAATCTTTATTGGTGGGAATTTTCTTATAAATCAGAAAAGATAGTAACTTCTCAAGATTTAGTCATCCCCACAGGTAAGAAAGTGTATTTGAATTTGAAGGGTGCCGATATTAAACATTCGTTTTGGGTTCCATCTTTAGCTGGTAAAATGGATACAAATACAGATAATGTGAACAAAATGTGGTTAAAGGCAGATAAATCGGGCACTTATAATGGTTTTTGTACAGAATTTTGCGGCCCATCACATTCTTTAATGCAATTCAAAGTGAAAGCTTTAGATGAAAGCGAGTACAAACAGTGGCTTGCTGATATGAAGAAAATTGATGGGAAGAAAGAAGTAGCTTCAACGAAGGCGCAAGAAGGCCAAGAAATATTTAATAAAAGCTGTATTGGTTGTCACGCAGTTGGATCTAATGATAGTAGACCACCTTCCGCTCGTATCGCACCAAACTTAGCAAACTTTGCGGATCGCGATACAGTTGCCGGCATTGCCGAAAACAATGAAGAAAACTTAAAAAAATGGTTGAAAGATCCTGAAAATATGAAACCAGGAAATAAAATGACTGGTAAATATGGCAACTTAACGGATGATCAAATTGATGCATTAAATGCATACTTACAAACGTTAAAAGTTGAAAAGTAAAGAGGGATTATTCGCGAAGGGGAGGTTGAAAACGTGAGTTCTGTAGCAAAAAAACAGGGGATGGGTGCTGTCATATGGGATTATTTAACGACAGTAGACCATAAAAAGATTGCCATTCTCTATTTAATTGCAGGTGGATTGTTTTTTGTAATAGGCGGAATAGAAGCTCTATTTATTCGCCTTCAATTAGCGATTCCTAACAATGCTTTTCTTGTTGGGGATGCTTATAATCAAGTATTAACGATGCACGGTACAACAATGATTTTCCTCGCAGCTATGCCACTCGTGTTTGCATTTATGAACGCCGCTGTACCACTTCAAATTGGTGCACGTGATGTAGCGTTCCCGTTTTTGAATTCACTTGGATTTTGGTTATTTTTCTTTGGTGGAGTATTTTTAAATTTAAGTTGGTTTTTAGGTGGAGCACCTGATGCAGGATGGACATCTTATGCATCTTTAGCGTTAGCTTCTAAAGGCCATGGTGTTGATTTTTATGTACTAGGCTTGCAAATCTCCGGTATTGGTACGTTAATTGGAGGTATTAACTTCCTTGTAACCATTATTAATATGCGTGCGCCAGGAATGACGTATATGCGTATGCCGATGTTTACATGGACGACATTTGTAACATCTTCGCTAATATTATTTGCTTTTCCGCCGTTAACTGTAGGATTAGGACTTTTAATGTTAGATCGTTTATTTGGAACAAGTTTCTTTAATCCAGCATTGGGCGGGAATACGATTATATGGGAGCATTTATTCTGGATTTTCGGTCATCCAGAAGTATACATTCTTATACTCCCAGCTTTCGGAATATTCTCAGAAATCTTCGCGACATTTTCGAAAAAACGATTATTTGGTTATTCGTCGATGGTGTTCGCGACAGTATTAATTGGATTCTTAGGGTTTATGGTATGGGCGCATCATATGTTTACTGTTGGGCTTGGTCCAGTTGCGAATGCTATTTTCTCAGTTGCAACAATGGCGATTGCAGTACCGACTGGTATTAAAATATTCAATTGGCTCTTTACAATGTGGGGAGGAAGTATTCGTTTTACGACGCCGATGATGTGGGCGGTAGCTTTCATTCCATCATTCGTAATGGGGGGAGTTACAGGTGTTATGCTAGCATCTGCACCAGCGGATTATCAATTTCATGATAACTATTTCGTAGTAGCTCACTTTCATTATGTAATCGTCGGCGGTGTTGTATTTGGTTTACTTGCAGGAGCTCATTATTATTGGCCACTGATGTTTAATAAAGTATTGAATGAAACGTTAGGAAAGATAACATTTTGGTTATTCTTTATCGGTTTCCATTTAACGTTCTTCATACAGCATTTCCTTGGGTTAATTGGTATGCCACGTCGTTACTACACATATCTTGAAGGCCAAGGGTTGGAAATGGGGAATATGATTAGTTCTATTGGGGCGGTATTTATGGCTCTTGGAACGATTGTTCTTTTATTCAATGTAATTAAAACGACAGTTTCAAAAGAAAAGGCTGGTCGTGATCCATGGGATGCACGTACATTAGAATGGACAATGCCAGCACCTACACCAGAATATAACTTTAAACAATTACCATTTGTTCGCGGATTAGATCCGTTTTGGATTGAAAAACGTGAAGGGAATAAAGAGGTGACAGCGGCGGAACCAGTTGGTGATATTCATATGCCAAATCCATCATTTTCACCATTCATCATTTCTTTAGGATTGTTTATAGCGGCATTCGGTGCAATGTATATGCAGGGTGGAAAAGATAAGTTTTGGTTATTAGTAGCAATTATCGGTTTAATCATTACATTTGGCACAATGTTCCTACGTTCAGTAATTGATGATCATGGATACCATATTCATAAGGAAGATTTAGATGATAAGGGGGGCAAGGCATAATGCATGTAGATGAAAAATTAACAAATGAAACATTTCCAGCAGAGCCTGAAAAAGCAACCCTTGAGGGGAAAAATAAGTTTGTCGGTTTTTGGTTATTTCTTGGAGGCGAAACAGTATTGTTCGCTTCCTTATTTGGCACATATTTGGCGTTAAAAAATTCTACAAATGGTGGACCAACATCTCAAGAGATGTTCCAAATGCCACTCGTTTTCATTATGACGATGCTTTTATTAACAAGTAGTTTAACGAGTGTTTATGCGATGTATCATATGAAAAACTTTAACTTTAAAAAAATGCAACTTTGGCTACTAGTAACAGTGCTGTTAGGTTTAGGTTTTTTAGGATTTGAGATATATGAGTTTTATCATTATACGCATGAATTTAAGCATACTATGAGAAGTAGTGCATTTGGTTCCGCGTTTTATGCTCTTGTTGGTACACATGGACTCCACGTATTGTTTGGGTTATGTTGGATTTTAACATTAATCTTTAGAAATGCGAAGAGAGGTCTAAATTTATACAACGCACCGAAGTTTTATGTTGCATCGATTTATTGGCACTTTATTGACGTAGTTTGGGTGTTTATTTTCACTGTAGTATATTTGATGGGAATGGTGGGATAAACAATGGCGATTAAGCAAACGAATAATCCTAAAGTTGATCTTGTTTATCGGAAGAGAAAAAGTGCGGAGGAAATGAAGCATCAAGTTATTACATTTGCATTAATGATTTTTTTAACATTAGTTGCATTTGCAGCAGTAGCATATCCGAAAACTTTTAGTCCGATTTTCTCAGTACCATTTATTTTACTATTAGCGGTGGTACAAGTAATTTTTCAATTGTATTATTTTATGCATATGAGTCATAAAGGACATGAAGCGGCAAGTTTCTTTCTTTATTCTGGCCTGTTGATCGGGTTAATTACAATTTTAGCTTTTATGACAATTGTGTGGATTTGAAAAGTGAAGAATAAGGGAGCTTGTGTCGTCACAGCTCCCTCTTCATGTTATGTGAAAGGATAACCTTAAGAAGGTAGGTGTGGCAATGAGTAACTTGTGGATATTTGGTTTTCAAGCTCTATGGAGTCCAATCTTTTTACTATTTATGCTTTCGATCCTTATCGGGTACTTTTTAATTATTGGTCCATATAGAATGCGATTTGAACATGCGACAAAGGTAAGTAAGAAGCAAGTTTTTTATTTTACGACCGGGATTGTTCTTTTGTATTTTGTAAAGGGAGGGCCTATTGATTTAATTGGTCATATTATATTTAGTGCACATATGTTTGAAATGGCAGTCATGTATATTGCTGTTCCACCGTTATTATTGCTTGGTATACCAGTTTGGTTATATCGTTATATTACTTCTTTTAAGTTCGTTCAAATTATATTGAAGATATTTGCAAAGCCACTTATTGCATTGTTTGTATTTAATGGCCTGTTTTCTTTTTATCATTTACCAGTTGTTTTTGATACAGTAAAACAAAGTCAAATTGCTCATCCTATTTGTCTCGCTATATTGTTCTTTACGGCAATCATGATGTGGTGGCCGATGCTAAATCCATTACCAGAATATCAAACGTTAAGTGATATAAAGAAACTTGGATATATGTTTGCTAACGGTATATTGTTAACGCCAGCTTGCGCGTTAATCATTTTCGCGACAGCACCATTATTTGCAACGTATACGGATCCGGCTGCTTGGATGAAGGCGATGGAACTATGTGTACCAGCGGGAACTTTATCTGATTTAAACATAACTGGACCAGAATTTTTACACTGGATGCCGGTCGTACAAGATCAACAAACAGGTGGAATCATTATGAAAATTGTCCAGGAAATAGTGTACGGTACGATTATCGGCTATGTATTTTTTAGGTGGGCACGTAGAGAGCGTGAAAAAGATAAAGATCAGTTGCAACAATTACCACCGTATTTACAGACTAAGTAAAAAAGTGTATGGGTTTCCATACACTTTTTTTAGTGTTAGCAAGCTTGAATAAATTGAATTTTCCGATTATTCGTGTTAAGTTAGTGTAGGCATGTACTAAAAGTGGATATTAGATTTACTACTAGCTTTAATACGTAATAATTCCATGTATAGTACAAGTTTTTTAGAGAGTTGCAAATTTATATTGTTATCTTTAATAAACAAGGACTATTTTAAGGGGGAATTTAAATGGGTAGTAGTGGAAGTATGGTAAAGCCAATTAGTGGTTTTTTAACAGCGTTAATACAATATCCAGTACCGGTAGTAGAGTCACGTGCAGACATTGATAAACAAATTAAACAGATCATAAAAACAATTCATTCAACTAAAGCAGGGTATCCTGGATTGGAATTGATAGTATTTCCAGAATATAGTACGCAAGGGCTTAATACAAAAAAATGGACTACAGAAGAGTTTTTATGTACAGTCCCTGGACCAGAAACAGACTTGTTTGCTGAGGCATGTAAAGAGTCTAAGGTATATGGTGTTTTTTCTATAATGGAAAGAAACCCTGATGGTGGAGAACCGTATAATACAGCAATAATTATTGATCCACAAGGGGAAATGATTTTGAAGTATCGTAAGTTAAATCCTTGGGTGCCAGTCGAACCTTGGAAAGCTGGAGATTTAGGCTTACCTGTTTGTGATGGACCTGGAGGAAGTAAATTAGCTGTTTGTATTTGTCATGATGGTATGTTTCCTGAAGTAGCTCGTGAAGCAGCTTATAAAGGTGCAAATGTCTTGATTCGTATTTCTGGATATAGTACGCAAGTTAGTGAACAATGGATGTTAACTAATCGTTCGAATGCATGGCAAAACTTAATGTATACATTGTCAGTGAATTTAGCCGGTTATGATGGTGTATTTTATTACTTTGGTGAAGGACAAGTATGTAATTTTGATGGGACTACTTTAGTGCAGGGACACCGAAATCCTTGGGAGATTGTTACTGCCGAAGTATATCCAGAGCTAGCAGATCAAGCTAGATTAGGATGGGGTCTCGAAAATAATATATATAATTTAGGTTCAAGGGGATATGTAGCGACTCCTGGTGGGGTGAAAGAAAACCCGTATACGTTTGTAAAAGATTTAGCTGAAGGTAAATATAAGGTTCCATGGGAAGATGAAATTAAAGTAAAGGATGGAACTATTTATGGGTATCCAGTCAAAAAGACAATTCATTCGTAAGTAGGTAAATAAAACAAGCGCATCAATATGATGCGCTTGTTTTATTTACTCAATGATTTGGAATTCTTTTAACTCTTTTTCGACATTTTGTAGGAGTTGTTCGCTTTTTTGAAGTACATTTGTTGGGAAAGTTTCACCCTCACCATATTCAACGCCGTGAGGATAATAATGTTTACCTAATAAGGGAGGAAGTAGTTTTATTTCAGCATGTCTACTACCAATGTCACCTGCAATAGCTAAACCTTGCACGCGTAAATAATAAACATCGTTTAATATTTCGAATTTATAATCGTATGTAACTCGTTCATAATCCCACTGTCCAGCAAGTACAAAATGGTTTTTCTCCATAATCTCTGTTAATAGTGTTAAATCAACGACTGCCCCATTAAATTTTGTATTTGTAAATTGCATATAATACCTCCTTTTTTAATGTTACATCATTATTTTTATAATAGTATGAAAAATAAGAAAGTGCAATTCATATTGAGAGAAAAGGGATAATCCAGACTTTTTTTGCGAAAATATGATATAGTGAAAAGAGTACGGTACACACAAAAAGGAAAGAAAAGGATTTGTGTATATCTCAATTTTATGTTTTGTGCAGGAGGTATATCGATTGAAGAAATTATTGCGTATCGTAATGATTACATTTTTAATTTTAGCTGTTGATTTATACGGGAAATTACTCGTTTCACAATATATATTAACCCCATCTCAATCAAAGCAAGAAAATAAAACTGTGAAAAAGAAAAAGCAAGTAAATGAAGACTCTTCCGATACTGTTTTAAATATGATTGGCGGGGACTCTGAAAATTTATTAGCAAAATGGGGAGAACCTTCTCGAATAGAGCCATCTGCTTACGGGTATGAATGGTGGGTATATAATCAAAATTTAGCTCAGTATGTTCAATTTGGGGTTGCTGAACGTAAAGTTGTAACGGCGTATGTTGCTGGTGAAGAGGTTAAGGTGCCACCTTATTATATAAATGAAAAGTATGAAGATGTGTATAAAAAGAATCCACTCTCTCATGAGATTTCGTTAAAAAGAGGGAAGAATAGTTATCAATTTGAGTTATCTGATACCGAAGTGATGGAACAACCATTAATACCTGTAGAAGATGGCTGGGCACAATTATATTTTGATCATTTTACACATGAGCTGGTTGGCGTTCGTTATATGGATGACGAAACGTTGTTACGCCAGAGGCCTTATCAGCTTGTTTATTCAGGTGAATTACTAGCAGAACAACCATTGACTCCAGATAAAATGAAACAAATAGAGAATGGGAATATGCAACAAATTTTTGATTTAACAAATATTATTCGAAGTCGTCATGAGTTGCCATTGTTAACATGGGATCAACAAACGGCAGATGTGGCTATCGGTCATAGTAAAGATATGAAGGATAATAATTACTTTTCACACGATTCACCTACATTAGGTACGCTAGGAGATCGTTTGCAGCGTGGGAAAGTAGGATTTCAACTTGCTGGTGAGAATATAGCGGCGCAACATAGTGATGGAATTGCGGCGTTGCAAGGTTGGTTAAATAGTGAAGGACATCGAAAGAATTTATTGAATGAACAATTTACAGGATTAGGTGTTGGCGTATACGATAAGTTTTATACACAAAATTTTATTCGGAAATAAAGTGAATCTGTAAGCTGTGGATGGAACACTTCCTAGATATTTACTTCATCTCCAATGAATCATAGATAGGAATATGAACCGATGCAAATAGTAGGGGAAAAAGGTGCATGAATCGTCTAAAAATAGGCGAACCATGCGCCTTTTTTTTCTTATTATATAGTAGATATACATGGAGAGGTGAGGATTATGCCGACAACAAAAGGGCCGTTACATCCATCGGTTCAACAGTTTAAAGAGTTTGTAAACCATCACCCTAAAATGGTTCATGAAGTTAGAAGTGGTCATAAAACTTGGCAACAGTTTTATGAAGAATGGTACTTACTTGGTGAAGAAGATCCGATATGGGCAACTTTTAGACCGGATGGAGCACCTGCTTTTTCTTCGGTAAAAGAAAAGAAAACAGAAAAAGGAAAAGAAAAAGATACTCGAACTGAAGAAGAGAAAACTGCTGATGTAATGGGACAAATGCTTTCTTTCTTTAAGAAGCTAGATGTGGAACAAATGCAACATCATTTAGCCAATGTGACGAGTGCTATTGGTAGTGTGCAACAAGTTTTTCAACAATTTCAAGGAAAACGCACGCAGCAAGAAGAGAGTACTTCCGAAAATAATCCATTTTTCTTTCAGAAGGATTAGGGGGAAAGCGGATGAGAGCAGAAATTATGGAATTTATAAAGGCTGATGAGGATTTATCTCGCTATATTAGGGAGCAACCGTACTGGTATAGAAAACTAACGCGAAACCCTGAAGAAAAAGAGGCGTTTGAGTTAGCGGCTATGCAACATTTCAAAAAAACGATACCAGATAAAGTAGAGAAATTCCAAAATCAATTGGCAGTTGCTTCTATTATGATTGATATGTTTCAGTATATGAAGCAGCAAAATACAACATAATTGGAAGGGAAAACTATGTCCGTCATGCAGAACTTTTGATACAATAGAAGCGGATTATTTAAAAAGGAGTTGCAGCATGAGCATGACGGAAATTTGTTTAGTACGACATGGACAAACTGATTGGAATTTTCAAGAGATTATTCAGGGACGTGAAGATATTCCGCTGAATGAAGTGGGGAAGAAGCAAGCGAGTCAAAGTGCAGCTGCTTTGCAAGCGGAGGCATGGGATGTAATTATAAGTAGCCCATTAATTAGAGCACAAGAAACAGCTAAAGAAATTGCAGGGGCAATTGGATTACAATCAATTTTATTAGATGAGCGATTTGTTGAACGTAATTTTGGTGAAGCTTCTGGGAAGCCGGTTGCGACTGTTAGGGAATTAATTGCAGCAGGGGAAGTAGAAGGTATGGAACAAGATGAAGAGATTGTAGCTCGTTGTTTTGCTGCTATAAAAGATGTTGCAGAAACTCATTCTGGCAAACGTATTATTATTGTAGCCCATTCACATGCGATAAAAGCAATTTTACATGCAATTGCTCCGGAAGATATATCATTTAAGACACCATTAAAAAATGCATGTATTAGCTATGTGAACGAAAATAGTGGGAAATGGGATGTTCTTAAATATAATATTGCAGAACATATTAATGTATAAATTTGTGTGGACATTATATAAAAATAGTTAGAATGATATCTTTCCGTTTAGTGAGACACTTCAATTAGTAGTTCTATTCTAAATGTGGTATGATGAATACTCGGAGGTGTCACTCATGATTGTAGCGACGCTGGAAAGCGTATTAATATTAGATAAGGCAGAGCAGCTTGCAAAAGCGATTATCTGTTCAGATATAGCAGAAGATTATCGTAAGTGTTATAAAGAATTGCATGAAGATATGGAAGTTCAGACGTTGATTCAGCAATTTACAGCGATGAAAGAACGATATGAGGAAGTACAACGTTTCGGTAAATACCATCCTGACTATACTTTCGTTTCGACGAAAATGAGGGAGTTAAAGCGTTCTGTAGACTTACATGATAAGATTGCAGCTTTTAAACGAGTAGAAACGGCTTTACAAAAGTTGTTAGATGAAGTTAGTGTAGCAATCGGTTCTGAGGTGTCCTCTTCCATCAAAGTTCCAACAGGAAATCCATTTTTCGATGCTGGTGGCTGTGGTGGCGGTTGTGGTACCGGCGGAGGTTGCGGCTGTAAAACGGGGTAAATCACCCCGTTTTTTAGAAGATAGAAGAAAACGTATACAGAGTTTGTCCTGTAATGTCATAAATTTCTGATTGGTTTTCATGAAATATAAAATATATGTTTTTAAAAGGAGAAGATGGAGAAGATTATGTTCGGGCAACGACAAAGTATGATTGTTTATTTACATTCATTGAAACATGCCAAGATTTTAAGAAAATATGGTAACATACATTACATATCAAAACGTTTAAAATATGCAGTAGTATATTGTGATATGGAACAAATTGAGCATATGATGCAAAAGTTGAATAAACTTCCTTTTGTGAAAAAGATAGAACAGTCGTACCGCCCGTATTTAAAAACGGAATTTGAAAATTCACGTCCTGATCGGGCAAAAGAATACGATTATAGTTAATAGAAAAATCCCCTGCTAATTTTAGCGGGGGATTTTTCACTTGAAAATAACACTTTATTTCATTGGAGGAATGAAATTATTCATCCGTAAAATACCAATTAAATGATTGAAAAATAGTTCTTTTTCTGGGAAAGTTGTGGATGGTTTTACCGTAAAAGTAGTTACCTTTTTTCCAAGTTGTTCTGCTGTTTCTTCAAATAAGATGACGCGTTTACTTTTTTTATTTTCAAGTACAGGAATTCCTTCACGACATATGTATAATGGTTGGAAATCACCAGTAGTAGTTGGTTTTAATATTACAACAAGCGAGCATACTTTTTTTTCGTTTTTAATCGTTTCAAATTGTAACATATGTGTTATACGTTCTTGATTTGCTTTGGCAATTTCAAGTAATTCATATAAATCAGAGTAGCCTTCTCCGAGTTCTATAAAGCGTTGAATCATATTTTTTCCTCCTCTTTCTTTTACTGTACCATCTCACTTTTTAAATGAAAAGTAGACAACGAAAAAAAACCCTGCAAAGCAGGGCCCTTCTTATACTAGCATGTACTAGTAAGAAGGCAAAGGGAGAGGAGAAACCGGAGGAAGAACTTATGGGGAAACGTAAGTCTTCTCCGCGGTTGGCAACAACATCGAAGGTGATGTTGTTATAATTATTTATGTCCAATCTAAATGAAGATATACATTATGAAATTAAATTTTATGTTGGGCTTTTTATTTTTCTTTTTTTTATTTTATGATAGGATAAAAAAGGTAAAGTGAAACGAATAGTTCGTGTTAGCGAATGGTGAGATGAATACATAAAAATACAGAGCGGTTATTTTAAGCTAAGTTCTTCTAGTTTTCGTTGAAAAATGAATGGAATCGTATAGTTTGGTAGCGGTTACTGAGTGGAGAAAGGTTTTCAATAATTGGCCCATAGATTGAAATAAAGGTAGTGACAACAGATGAGAGTAGTTTCAGGGAAATGTAAAGGACATCCGCTTAAAGCGGTGCCAGGTAATACAACACGTCCAACGACAGATAAAGTAAAAGAATCAATTTTTAATATGATAGGCCCCTATTTTGATGGTGGTATCGCGCTTGATTTATTTGGGGGTAGCGGTGGTCTTGGAATCGAAGCTATAAGTAGAGGGATTGATAAAGCTATTTTTGTTGATCGAGACAATAAAGCGATAAAGGTAATCCATCAAAATTTAGAAAGTTGTAGAATACAGGAACAAGCTGAAGTATACCGAAATGATGCAGAACGTGCGATAAAAGCGCTTATAAAACGTGAAATGTCATTCGATCTTATACTAATAGATCCTCCATATAAGGATCAAAAAATTATATCTTTAATCAGTGTAATGGATCAACATGGATTGCTACATAACGATGGTTTAATTATGGCAGAGCATGGTAATGATGTAGTTTTACCTGAGTCGATAGGAAGACTTGTAAAAGTGCGAGCTGAAAATTACGGTATTACAGCGATATCTATCTATAAGTATGAAGGTGAGGGGACAGAATGACAAGTATAGCTATTTCTTCGGGAAGTTTTGATCCAATTACCCTTGGGCATCTGGATATTATTAAAAGGGGAGCAAAAGTATTTGACGAGGTATACGTAGTAGTTTTAAACAACTCGTCAAAAAAACCTTTCTTTTCAGTTGAAGAGCGCTTAGATTTAATTCGAGAAGCAACAAAGGATATCCCGAATGTAAAAGTAGATTCACATAGTGGACTACTAGTAGAGTATGCGAAAATGCGTAATGCGAACGCGATTTTACGTGGGTTACGAGCGGTTTCTGATTTTGAATATGAGATGCAAATTACTTCTATGAATCGAAAATTAGATGAAAACATTGAAACCTTTTTTATTATGACAAATAACCAATATTCATTTTTAAGCTCGAGCATTGTGAAAGAAGTAGCGAGATATGGAGGAAGCGTAGTAGACCTTGTACCTCCTGTTGTGGAGCGTGCTTTAAAAGAAAAGTTTCAAACCCCGTTAAAGTGAACGGGGTTTTTCTTTGTTGCTCCGAAAAAATAATAAGATGACATATACATATAAACAAAATAATGTAAATATTGGTCCGTAGTGTACAAAAGATGTCCAAATTTCATGCAGTATAGAAGAATGATTCGATAAAAAGACGGGGATATCTTTTTGCATAGGTGAAAAAGAGCTTACTTTTTCATAAAATGGTTTCCAAAATATAAAGGTAAAAATAGGAGCAAGGATACTTTGGATAATTCGTGCAAAAAAATAGGGTTTAAATCGTATGTCTGTTTCAGCTAATATGCTGGCAACTTGCGCCTGAATAGAAAGGCCACTAAATGCTAAAATAAAGCTTGTTACCATCGCTTGCTGCAGGAGGGGCGTTTCATTTATTTGACTAATCATTTGGCTTCCGAGTGTCATTTCAAAAATGCCAGATAATATCGGAATACTAAATTCGGTAGTTAGTTGGAAGAATGATAAAATATGTTGCATAATAAAAGAGAGGGCTGCTGTAATATGAAATACAGTAATCATTTTATTTAAAACAGAGAATAAAATAATAAATCCACCAATCATAAGTAACGTTTGAATAGAAGAAACGATAGCGTCTCCCAGTAATTTTCCTATTGGTCTTTTTTCTTGCATACGTGTCTCGTGTAGGATTGAAAATGGGTTTTGAAAAGGGCGTTTTTTAGTAGTATGTTTATCATGCGTGGAGATGTTGTTATGACCGTAAAACCGCATCAGTAACCCAACGGCAAAATTACTTATATAATGTGCAGCAGCTAATACGACTCCTAATTTCGGATTATTAAAAAAACCGATAGAAACAGCTCCGAAAATAAAAAGTGGATTGGATGAGTTTGTAAAAGATACGAGGCGCTCTGCTTCGATTTGTGTTAGTTGATTGCTTTTACGTAGTCTAGCGCTTAATTTGGCGCCAGCGGGGAATCCTGAAGCCATTCCCATTGCCCAAACAAATCCGCCTATCCCTGGCACGCGGAAAAGTGGTCGCATGAGTGGTTCTAATATAACGCCTATAAATTTTACAACACCAATACTAATGAGAAGTTCGGCAATGATGAAAAAAGGTAAAAGTGAAGGGAATACAACTTCCCACCATATATTTAACCCTCGAATGGAAGCTTGCAGAGCAGCTTGGGGGTGAAGTACAAGAGAAAAGGTTAAAAACAGTGTTGATATGGTAAGGAAAGCCGTTTTCCATTTTTCATACATGTAAGTAAATCCCCCTTTGTCCCAAAAAACGTTCATTTCAGTATACGTGGATACGTAGTGAATTTAGACCATAAGTATGAAAAAGGAATGAAAAAAATTAAAGGGTGAGAAAAATGAAAGAACCGAAAATTGGCTTAGCTCTTGGATCTGGGGGCGCAAAAGGTTTTGCTCATATTGGTGTTATAAAAGTTTTAAGGGAAAATAATATACCGATTCATATGATTGCAGGAAGTAGTATGGGGGCTTTAGTGGGTACATTTTATGCGGCTAGTTCAAACATTGAAAGACTGTATAAACTGGCAAATGTTTTTAAAAGGAAATATTATTTAGATTTTACGGTTCCGAAAATGGGATTTATTGCTGGAAAACGTGTCAAAGATATGATTAAAATGTTTACATATAATAAAAATTTAGAAGAGTTAGATATCCCGACGGCTGTTGTGGCTACTGACATCTTAAAGGGGGAAAAAGTAGTTTTTACAAGTGGTCCTGTTGCGGAGGCGGTGAGAGCTAGCATATCTGTACCTGGAGTGTTTGTACCAGAGAAAATAGATGGAAGGTTATTGGTAGATGGCGGAGTAATTGATCGCATCCCGGTATCGGTTGTGAAAGAGTTAGGCGCCGATATTGTCATTGCTGTTGATGTATCCCCGATTAAAGTAAATGGAGAAGTTACGTCTATTTATGATGTAATTATGCAGAGTATTGAAATTATGCAACATGAGCTTGTGATGAATCGGCAAATTGCATCTGATTTAATGATGCGCCCAGCTGTGGAACAATTTAGTTCTCGTGCCTTTACGAACATTGAAGATATTATTCGGGTTGGAGAGGTAGAAGCGGAAAAACATGTTGCAAATATTCATTTATTAATTGAGCAGTGGAAGGAGAAACATAATGTTTAAACGTTTTCGGTTTATATATGCAATTTTAATAGGGGTTATACTGGCGATGTTACTTGTTTACGTACGCTTACCGTATTATGTAACAAAACCAGGAATGGCTGCAAAATTAGAGCCTTACGTTCAAGTTGAGGGGGGAACGAAAGAATCTGGTGATTTTATGCTTGTTACGGTTTCGATGGCACCGGCAAATGTGGTCAATTTAATAGCGGCACAGTTTAATAAATATACACATATTTCGAAAGCGGAAGAAATATTGCAAAAAGGTGAAAGTGATGAAGAATATCAATTTCGTCAAAATTATGCGATGAAAGATTCGCAAAATGCGGCGATCTATAATGCTTATAAACGTGCAAATCGTACTGTTTCTTTTGAAAATAAAGGTGTATTGGTTGCCGGTGTAGCAAAAGGGATGCCGTCAGAAGGGAAGCTTAAACTTGGAGATGTCATCATTGCCGTTGATGGAAAAACATTTGAAAAGACGGAGCAATTTATTGAATATATGACAGGGAAAAAAGAAGGGGATACAGTAAATATTGAATATAAGAGGGATGGAAAACAGTTAAAAGAAAATTTAAATGTAAAGACTATTCCGAATGGAAATGGTCGTGTTGGTATAGGTGTTTCTATCGTTACGGAAAGAGAATTAGTGGTTGATCCGAAAGTGAAAATTGACTCTCATGAAATAGGTGGACCATCGGCAGGTTTAATGTTTACATTAGAAATATATAATCAACTGGTGGAAGCGGATCTAACAAGAGGGCATGAAATAGCTGGAACAGGTACGATTAATGAAAAGGGAGAAATTGGCCCGATTGGCGGTATTCAGCAAAAAGTGGTCGCTGCGAGTGATGCGGGTGCTGAAGTGTTCTTTGCACCAAATGAAAAAGGTGCGGAGAAATCGAATTATAAAGATGCACTTGAGGCTGCGAAAGATATTAAAACAAAAATGAAAGTTGTACCAGTTGATACGCTGGATGATGCATTAATGTATTTGGAAAAAATGGGAAATAAATAAAAACCTCTCTGAAAAAGAGAGGTTTTTTATAGGAATTTTGCAGTTGTTTCATCATAACGAATTGGATGATATGTTGCATCTTGTTTTAGTAGTTGTGTTCGTAACGGTTCTTGCATGATGGAGAAATAAACAGAATTGGCTTTTCGCTCAATCTGTAAAATAGGGTGGTCAAATGTTTTTGTATGGGTAAGGATTGGAAGCGCTATTTTTTTCTTGTTTTTTGAAAGGTAAGTTTGTCCTTTTTGTGACATGCCTAGTAGACGAATGTACGGTGCATGCTGTTCTATATTTGCGCTATGTATTTCTTCTTTTGTTGTATTAGTTAAAATATGTGTACAAGCTCTTTGCAGTCTAGTCCACGTATAACGCTTCGTTTTTAATGCCTCCATGAATGAATGGAAGGAGGAACTGCTTTTTATTTTTGATAAAATGCGATGCTCTAAACCTTCTTCAATTTCATATATATGTCGTAAGTCTTCTGGAGACATCGTCATAAGTTTGTATTTGAAAAATGGAAAGTATTGTTCCCAATTATGTAATGTCCCGTAGTTTTGTTTATAACTTGCTAAAAGAGAAGCAGTCTCTTTTGGGATAAAAGGCTCAATTTCTGTAAAGGAACTATTTTCGCTAAAAAGTTGTTTGCGAATACTTGTTGCGCTTGCAATATGTTGGTCGTTAAAAGTTTCATCATGATAATGAGATGCAAATCTTTTTATCGTTTGTGCTTGCATAGAACTATTTTGCGCCAGAATTGCTTTCATGTATTGGAAGCCTAAAATGTTGTTTGGTTGTGACATATCTATGTTTTTTTCGGAAGGTAAAATGTGTCGGAAAGCTTCAGATGTAGCTTTTGCGTAACTATTACCTGCGTTCATAAATTGCTTTACAAGCCGATTGTAAGTCTCTTCTTCAGTTTTTTGCACGGAGATCGTGTTATAAAAATTTTCAATTTGTCCATCTTCACTACCGAAACAAATTTCAGAAACGTGTAGGGCGTTTAAAATAGAAATAGCACCATTTGCAAAAGTTTCAGCCTTTTGTGTTGAGAAGGCATAAGGAAGCTCTACAACGAGGTCTACACCGCATGCTAAGGCCATTTTGGTGCGATACCATTTGGATACGAGTGCCGGCTCACCACGTTGTAAAAAAGGGCCACTCATAACAGCGATTGTTATATCAGTGTGTGTTAACTTTTTTGTTTGTTGCACATGATAATCATGACCGTTATGAAAAGGGTTATATTCAACGACAATACCACTGGCTTTTATGGTAATCTCTCCTTTCGATGTAGCATCTTTTTGAAAAACATGATACTCTATATATTATTTACTATGATGACTTCATTATAGTGTAAAGAAAAAACATTGACAAATATAAAATGGCTAGCTATAATTTTGTTTGTTGCCTTGAGGTGATATGATATGAAATGGTCCATCCATCAATTGAATAAATTGAGAAATAAAGGATTGACATTGGATGAGATGGTAGATGTAAGTGAGCTAAAAGAGGTCGAGAAAGATATTCGTGAAATTAATCCTGTTCACGTAACAGGAAGAGTTGATTTTGGCTCCGGTAAGTTTACGTTCCATCTACATATAACTGGAAGCATGGTTTTACCATGTTCTCGCTCTTTAGTAGATGTGACATTACCATTTGACATTAAAACAACTGAGGTGTTCCAAACTTCACAAGAAGAATTTGAAACTGAAGCTGAAATTCATTGTTTAGAAGGAGAAGTACTTGACTTACTGCCCGTAATCAAGGAAAATATACTTTTGGAGATTCCAATGCAAATTTTCAGTGATGATGTTTCTGGTGGAGCACCGACGCAAGGTCAAGACTGGCAAGTGATTTCGGAAGAAGACAAAGAAAAGCCTGTTGATCCAAGATTGGCAGGACTTGCAAAGTTTTTTGACAAATAATCGGAAGACTGGTTCAGGCCTTCATATGAAAATAACTATTTCTTTTAAGGAGGTGGGAAGAATGGCTGTACCTTTTAGAAGAACTTCTAAAACAGTAAAAAGAAAGCGTCGTACGCATTTCAAATTATCAGTACCTGGTATGGTAGAGTGCCCAAGCTGTGGTGAAGCGAAATTAGCTCACCGTGTATGTAAAGCATGCGGTACTTACAAAGGTAAAGAAGTAATCAGCAAGTAATTGCGGAAAATAAACGTAGAAGATATCTTCTACGTTTATTTTTTTTGTCTTATTCTTCATTTAATGTATTCTATCTTTTCTAGTAACTGCATATGTTTAATAAAAAATGCATAGGGAGGACTAGAGAGATGGCGACAACAAGACAAGATGCTTGGACTGATGATGAAGATTTGCTTCTGGCAGAAGTAGTACTCCGGCATATTCGAGAAGGTGGAACGCAATTATCTGCCTTTAAAGAAGTGGGAAGACATTTATCTCGTACACCAGCAGCATGTGGATTTAGATGGAATTCTTACGTTAGAAAGCAATACAAAGAACGTATTGAAGAAGCAAAGCAACTGCGTAAAGTGGAAAATTATGAAGTGAAAGAGACGAAGGTGCTAGAGCCTGCGTCAATTACATTGAATGATGTTATTGATTTCTTGCAAAATTATAAGGATGAAAACTCTTTAATGATGTTGCAACAGCAAATTGAATCGTTACAAACAGAGAAAGAGAGCCTGTTGGAGCGATTATCAGTATATGAGGAAGAATATAGAACGCTGCTTGATTATATCGATCAAAAAAGAAGTGTAATGGTAGCGGAAAGAAATAGTGCTCGTTCAAATGGAAAATTAGAGAAGTTAAAGAAATAAAAAAACAGCTGCTATGTAGCTGTTTTTTTATTTCTTATGCAGACTCTTCATTTGTAACCGTATTCAAATTTGTCTCTGGGTTCCAAACATAAAAATCACCATCAGGTACTGATACGGGTTGGAAATTTAATTTATCCCAAAAACCAGCTGAATGGATACGTGCAATCGTTTTGATTGGGAATTGAAGCCCCTTCGCATAATTTACAAGCATTTCTCCGAATCCTTGTTTTTGGAAAGTTGGTAATACTTCCAGTTTATAGAGTTCTAGGTAAGTACCTGTAATTTCGAATGGTTCTCCGCCGTCCCTTTTCATGTATAGACTCATACGTGCAATGAGTGATCCGCCATAATAAATACCGTAGAATGGAGATTCACTATCGTTTTCAATAATATTTGCTTGTAATTCTTCTAACATGGAGAGTTCTTGAGCTCCGCAACCTTTAAAATTTTTAAACTCGTCTAATGTTTTATAATTGATGAGCAAGCGCTCAACTTTTGGGAATCCCATAACATCACATCCTTTTCTTGTCTCGTTGAATGCAGAAAAGTAAAAATATTTATAATAATATTATAACTCATTTTTTTATTTTTATGAAGATGATAGTATATTTCTTTTATTATTTTTTTGAGGATTTGCTAAACTAAGAGTAGGAGCATATTAATAAGTAGTATATACATATTGGAAGAAGAGGTGGTAGTTGTTCCTCTTTAGTTAATTATGATTCTGCACCAATCGGGTGTTTGCGGGATAAAAAGGAGGGAGAAAAGGACTTATGTCGTGTTCATATGAGTTCCTTGTGTGAAAATGAAAATCGGAGTTGTGGGACCAGGAGCTATCGGTCTATTATATGCATTTTATTTACAAAAAAGTAATCAAGATGTTACGTTGTTTACAAGGACAGCTAAGCAGGCTGGCGAATTGAATATAACGGGTGTAACTTGTATTAGGGAGGGGAAACGCGAAACGGTATTCCCGCCTGTTTTGCCAATAGAAAGTATGCTAGACCAACAGCTAGACTATATATTTATTGCTGTTAAGCAATATCATATAACTGACATACTACCTTTTGTGCGAGGGAAATCATCATTAATCTTTTTGCAAAACGGAATGTCACATCTGCATGCGATGCAGAAAATAGAGAATGAAAATATTGCAGTTGGAATTGTAGAGCATGGTGCAAAAAAAGAGGAAGGACATACCGTTTATCATACTGGGATAGGTATAACAAAATTTGGAATTGTGTACGGCCAATCTAAACATTTTGAAAAAATGTTTAACTGCTTTCGTTTTCCTCATTTTCCAATTCAAATAGAAGATGATTGGAAGGATGTTATGCACAAAAAATTAGTAGTTAATGTATGTATCAATCCATTAACAGCGTTATTACAAGTCAAGAACGGAGATTTGATTACGAACCCATTTTTTTATCAGATGATGGAGCAAGTATTTCACGAAGTCGTTTTTCTTGTTAAAGAAGAAAAAGAAATAGTATGGGAAATGGTACGTCACGTATGTGAAAGAACGTCTCGTAATACATCATCTATGCTGGCAGATGTAAGAGCGAATAGACAAACGGAAATTGGTGCAATTGTTGGGTATGTATTAGAAGAAGCTAAGAAACAGAAACAATCTGTTCCGACACTCCAATTTTTGTTTGATGCAATAAAAGGATTGGAAGTAAAAGTATAAGTGTAATTCTTTGCTTTTACGTGAAACATTGACTACAATGTGGATTGGTGAGAGAACAGGATACGAAAGGAAGAATTATATGGAGATAAAAGAAATCTCTGTTCCGCAACAAGGTGTTGTAGCGGACTATATGAACGATAAAAAAGAGATACAGTCGTGTTTTGATTATATGTTAACAGAAGATGCTTTTAAACAGCGTGTACAAGATTTGCGTGAAAGGGAGTTTTTCCGCCAAGATTTAGTAACGCATTTATTAGAATATAATACAAAATTACAAGCGGGAGAAGCTACAATTCAAAATGTAAAAGCGCTTGAGGATGAAAATACATATGTTGTAATAGCTGGACAACAAGCTGGGTTATTAACAGGACCACTTTATACGATTCATAAAATTATCTCAGTTTTACAGCTTGCGAAGGAAAAGGAAGAAAGTTTAGGTGTTAAAGTTGTTCCTGTTTTCTGGATTGCTGGTGAAGACCATGATATGGATGAAATTAATCATACTTTCGTAACGAAGAATAAAAAAATAAAAAAGACTATTTTTCATGATCGTAATCCGAAAAAGGCGAGTGCTTCAGAGTCTGAGCTTTCTTTGGAAGACTGTAGAAAGTGGATTGAAGAAATTTTCAAAACATACCCTGAAACGAATTTCACAAAGGATGTACTTCAATTTATTGATGATTCTTTGGGGAAATCGAATACGTATGTAGATTTCTTTGGTCATCTTATTATGAAAATGTTCGTGAATTCTGGTTTAATTCTTGTCGATTCGCATCATCCTGAATTAAGAAAATTAGAAGTGCCGTTTTTTAAACAAATTGTAGGTAAGTATAAAGATGTACAAGAGGGGCTTCATAACCAACAGGAAGTAATTAAAAAATTAGGATATAAACCAATTATTGAAACAAAGTCTAATGCAATACATATATTCATGGAAATTGATAATGAGCGAGTGTTGCTTGAAGACGATCAAGGAAGGTTTGTCGGGAAGGATGGAGCATATTCCTTTTCATATGAGGAATTGATTGAAGAGATGGAAAGAAGCCCGGAGCGCTTTAGTAATAATGTTGTAACGCGTCCTCTTATGCAAGAGTATGTATTTCCTACGTTGGCGTTTATTGGAGGCCCAGGAGAATTAGCTTACTGGAGTGAATTACAACAAGTCTTTCATACTATCGGTTTCCGAATGCCACCTGTCGTTCCGCGCATTACAATTACTTATATAGAGAGGGATATAGCGACAGATTTGCATGATTTACAATTGCAAGAGAGTGATCCGTTTTTAAATAACGTAGATAAGTTGCGTGATGATTGGTTATCTAATCAAATAGAGGAACCGATAGATGACCGATTTGTAGAGGCGAAAAAAGAAATAGTTGATATTCACACGTCATTACAACAGTTTGTGAAGAAGATAGATCCAGGGTTAAGTGCGTTTGCAGAGAAAAATGAATTCAAAATTAATGAACAAATTGAACTGTTGGAAAGAATGTTGAAAAGAAATATTGAGAAAAAACATGAAGTGCAACTAAACAAATTCCGTCGCATACAATTTGCACTCCGTCCATCAGGAGCGCCGCAAGAGCGTGTGTGGAATGTATGTTACTATTTAAATCAGTACGGTTTAGATTTCGTTGATCGTGTAATGGAAAAACCATTTTCTTGGAACGGAAAACATCATGTTATAAAACTATAGAATCTTGCTCTTAGGAGCAGGATTTTATTTTTATCTCGTTGAATTTACTGTGAAGTGAAATTTTTCTGAATTATTAATTTAAAAATGGTGAATATCGCAATTATGCAGGATACTTAAATATATGACAAAATAGCACAAAATGTAAACGTATTATTATCTTTTTCGACAGTTTTTTATTTAAATTCCCGCAAAAGATGATAAAATTTAGTATATAATAAAAGAAAATAGCGATTTGTATAGTATGCTGCCGTTGTAGGCAAGTTAAATGAGTCGTTCTTTCATAGTATTTCGTTTTCTAATCGTGAAACATGCGTTTAGAAGGAGAGATGCATTCAACATAATTAATTGGAAAAAGAGTAGGTGCAACAATGTTTAAACACGTAACAGTGCTTTTGAAGGAAACAGTAGACGGCTTAGATATAAAGCCAGATGGTACATATGTAGATTGTACACTGGGGGGAGGAGGACATAGTTCTTATTTATTATCCCAATTAACTGAAGGCGGAAGATTAATCGCGTTTGATCAAGATGAAATAGCGATTCAAAATGCGAAAGAAAAATTCTCTTCATACGGTGAGCAGTTCATAACAGTAAAGAGTAATTTCCGATATTTATCTGAAAAACTACAGGAATTAGGTATAACGGAAGTAGACGGTATTCTATTTGATTTAGGTGTTTCATCTCCGCAATTAGATACACCAGAGCGTGGCTTTAGTTATCATCATGATGCACCGTTAGATATGCGAATGGATCAAGATGCCCCATTAACGGCATACGATGTTGTAAATAGCTGGTCATATGAACAACTTGTAAGAATTTTCTTCCAGTATGGTGAAGAGAAGTTTTCAAAACAAATAGCAAGGAAAATTGAAGCATATCGTGAGAATAAAGCTATTGAAACGACAGGAGAATTAGTAGAACTAATTAAAGAGGGTATTCCAGCTCCTGCTCGTAGAACGGGTGGACATCCTGCGAAGCGAGTGTTCCAAGCAATCCGTATTGCGGTAAATGACGAATTGAAAGTATTTGAAGAAGCATTGGAATCTGCAATTGAGATGGTCAAGCCAGGCGGAAGAGTTAGTGTTATAACATTCCATTCTTTAGAAGACCGTATTTGTAAAACGACGTTTAAGCGAAATAGTACAACGCCACAATTGCCACCAGGATTACCGATTATTCCTGATGAATTTAAGCCGAAACTAAAGCTTATTACGAGAAAACCGATTTTACCTTCTGATATTGAGTTAGAAGAAAATAATCGAGCGCGTTCTGCGAAATTGAGAATCGCTGAAAAAAGATAAAAAGGGGAGAGAGGTATGAGTAACTTAGCTGTAAAGTACAAACAACAAGCGCAAGAAGAGGTTCAGATTCAAACGCCCCCACAGCAGATGGTTCAGCCCAAAGCTAAAGCGAAGATTACAAGAATCGAAAAACTGTTGTATGTAGCGTTTATTGGCTTTTTATTGTATGCCTGTGTAGCGTTTATTGGAAATAAAGCAGGTCTTTATCAAGTTAATGTAGAAGCTGCGACAATAGAACAAAAAATTGTACAGCAGCAAAAAGAAAATCAAGAATTACAAGCTGAAGTAGAGAAGTTAAGTCGTTATGAACGCATCTCTGAAGTTGCAAAAAAACACGGGCTAGAAATTAATGCGAATAATGTGAAAGGCCTCAAATAAGGCAATAGGTGTGAAGGGAAAATGAAGAGAACTATGACTAAATTTCATACCAATAAGGGAGCAGGGTATTTTATGATTTTATTCCTCCTGCTCTTTTTGCTGTTATTAGCCCGATTTTTTTACATACAAGCAACAGGAACAGTGCATAATCAGGATTTGGATAAACTCGCTCAGCAAAAGCATAGTAAAACAGGGGTTCTCGAAGCAAATCGTGGGACGATTTATGATCAAAACGGCCATGTATTAGCGCAAGATGCAAACTCTTATAAGCTTGTAGCGGAATTAAAAGGTGCGAATTCTGTTAAGGATAAAGAGGATACTGCAAAGAAAATTGCGGGAGTACTCGGAAAAGATGAAGAGACGATTTTAGCTACATTAAATAAAAAAGATAAAAGTCAAGTGGAATTTGGAACGCTAGGTAAAGATTTGACGAAGGAACAGAAGGAACAAATCGAAGCATTGAAATTGCCAGGCATATCTTTTATTACTCAAAATGCAAGGGTGTACCCAAACGGTGATTTTGCGTCTTATGTTATAGGGCATGCTAAACCGAATGAAGAAGGAACTTCGGTAGGACAATTTGGTTTAGAAAAAAGTTTAGATAAGTATTTAAGTGCTTCTAACGGAAAAGTAGCTTATACAGGCGATCGTAAAGGTGTGTCTCTTGACGGTGGAAAAGTGAATGTAGAGGCACCTAAAAACGGCAATAACGCATATTTAACGATAGATCAACGGATTCAAAGTTATTTAGAAGATGCGATGAAAGCTGCGAGTAAGCGTTATGAACCAGAAAGTTTAATAGGAATCGTTGCGGATCCAAAAACAGGGAAAATATTAGGGATGTCTAGTAAACCTAGTTATGATCCAAATAGTCGTCAAATTAAATATTTTTTCAATGACGCAATTGCAAATGCATTTGAACCTGGATCAACAATGAAAATTTTCACGCTAGCATCAGCCATTAATGAAGGTGTGTATAAAGGGCAAGATTATTATCAGTCTGGTACATATCAAGTCGGAAACCGAAAAATAAAAGATCATAACGGCGGCGCTGGATGGGGATCTATCACATTTGATGAAGGGGTAGAGCGTTCTTCCAACGTAGCGTTTGCCATTTTAGGAGATCAAAAACTTGGCCCAGAACGTTTCCGAAAATATATTCATAGTTTTGGATTAGATGAAAAAACGAACATTGATTTAGCTGGTGAAGGTTCAAATACAATTATATTCGATCAGCAAATACAGCAAGTAACAACAGCTTTTGGACAAGGTTCTACTGTAACGCCAATTCAGCTTGTACAAGCTGCAACAGCTATTGCAAATGATGGAAAAATGATGAAACCTTATACAATTGACAAAATTGTAGATCCAATAACAGGAGAAGTAAAATTAGAACATAAGCCAGAAGAAGTAGGAAAACCTGTTACAAAAGAAACAGCAGCGCAAGTAAGACAGTTATTAGAACGCGTTGTTACATCGCCGAAAGGAACAGGAACTGCTTATAAAGTCGATGGATATTCAGTTGGTGGTAAAACAGGAACAGCGCAAATTCCGGATGGAAAAGGTGGCTATATGACAGGAAGAGAGAATTATATATTCTCGTTCTTAGGTATGGCACCTATGGATGATCCGCAACTTGTTGTATATGTAGCTGTTAAACAACCGAAATTGAAAGATGATGAGAGTGGTGCACAACCTTTAGCTGATATTTTTAAATATGTAACGAAGAATAGTTTAGAGTATTTAAAGATTAAGCCTAATGAAGTGAAGGATCCGAAGAAATATGTGAAAGAGCAGCAAACTGCTGTTCCAGATGTAACGGGCAAAACGATGGAAGAAGCGAAAAAAGCTATTGATAAAGCAAAACTTCGTCCAATCGTATTAGGTGAAGGGAAAGTGCAGCAACAAGTACCGAAAGCGACTGAACAAACATTGAAGGGTGATCGAGTGTTCTTAGTGGGAGATAAACCTACAATGCCGAATATACAAGGTTGGGCACTTCGTGATGTTATGAATTTAGCAAAAACATTAAAGCTTAACATAAAACCTACTGGTACAGGATACGTAACCGAACAAAGTATACAAGAAGGAACATTGTTGCAACCTGGTACAGAGTTAGGTGTAACACTTGTACCGCCACTTGAACCACAACAAGAAGCAGAAAAGCCGTAATGGTAAAAGAGAAGAAGTTCTAATTAAATAAGTACAAGCATATATTGGAACAAGCTAGGCGTAAGGGAGGCTTGTTCCAATATGCGTGTATCAAATGTAACAGTTAGAAAACGACTTATTTTTATACTTATATCAGGTATACTTATTTTCACTATCATCGATATTCGTCTTGGATATGTGCAATTTTTTCTTGGGAATATGTTAACGGATCGTGCGAAAGATTCATGGAGTCGTAATATTACTTTTGAGCCTGAACGTGGGAAGATTTTAGACCGAAATGGTGTGGAACTTGCTACGAATAAAAGTGCTCCAACTGTCTTTGTTGTACCGAGGCAAATTGAAAAACCAGCAGAGACTGCAGAGAAGTTAGCTGCAGTATTAGGTGTGGAAAAAGATGAGATTTATAAGAGAATTACAAAAAAAGAATCGATTGTAAGGTTAGATAAAGGCGGAAGGAAAATATCACATGATAAAGCGAAAGAGGTACGAGGATTAAGTTTGAAAGGTGTTTATATCGCAGAGGACTCTATCCGGTACTATCCATTTGGTAACTTTTTATCACACGTATTAGGGTTTGCTGGTAGTGATAACCAAGGTCTTATGGGACTAGAAAAATATTATGATAAAGAGCTAAATGGTGATGAAGGTCATGTGCGTTTTTTTGCAGATGCAAAAGGACAAAGGATGCCTAATGTTGGCGATGATTTTAAAAAACCAGAAGCTGGTTTGAATTTAGGTTTAACAATTGATGCACGTATAAATAGAATTATGGAAAGAGAAATGAATATCGCAGAGTCGACATATAATCCAGATGGTATGATTGCGATTGCGATGAATCCGAAAAATGGTGAAATTTTAGGTATGTCGAGTCGACCGAGTTTTGATCCAGCAGATTTTCAAAGTGTTTCTCCAGAAGTGTACAATAGAAATTTACCAGTATGGAGTACGTATGAGCCTGGTTCAACATTTAAGATCATTACGTTAGCTGCAGCTTTGAATGAAAATTTAGTAGACTTAGAGAAAGATACGTTTTATGATGATGGAGCAGCTGAAGTTGGTGGAGCAAGATTGAAATGCTGGAAAGCAGGAGGCCATGGTAGCCAAACGTTTTTAGAAGTAGTTCAAAACTCTTGTAACCCAGGATTTATCGAGCTGGGTGATCGTCTTGGTAAAGACCGATTGTTTAAATACATTCGTAATTTCGGCTTTGGACAGAAGACCGGAATTGATCTGCAAGGTGAAGGTAGTGGGATTTTATTTAATTTAGATAAAGTCGGTCCAGTCGAGCAAGCAACAACTTCATTCGGTCAAGGTGTTTCTGTTACGCCAATCCAACAAGTAGCGGCAGTAGCAGCGGCTGTAAATGGTGGAACTTTGTATCAACCGTATATAGCTAAAGAATTTATTGATCCGAAAAACAATCAAGTTGTAAGCAAAAAGACACCTGTAGCAAAAAGAAAAGTTATTTCCAAGGAAACTTCAGAAAAAGTTCGGTATGCATTAGAGAATGTTGTAGCAAAAGGATCTGGTAAAGGTGCTTTCATTGATGGGTATCGTGTAGGTGGAAAAACAGGTACGGCTCAAAAAGTGAAAGATGGTAAATATTTAGAGAATAATTATATTGTATCTTTTATCGGTTTTGCTCCAGCGGATGATCCGGAAATTGTTGTATATGTAGCTGTTGATAATCCGAAAGGTGTAACGCAATTTGGTGGAGTAGTAGCGGCTCCAATTGTTGGGAATATTCTTCGGGATGCACTTCCTGTTATGGGAGTGAAACCGAGAAAAGAACAAGTTGAGAGAGAATATAAATGGGGCGATATACCAACTGTGGAAGTTCCAAATTTAATTGGTATGAAAAAGAAAGACTTACAGACGCAACTCGTCGATTTGAAGCTTGATATAAGCGGAGACGGAGAGAAAGTCATTAAACAGTCCCCAGAAGCAGGAGCTAAAGTGAAAGAAGGCTCAAAAATTAGAATTTACTTCGGGAATTAAAGGTAACCTAGTACGTTTTATGGTACAATTGGTGGAAGTGAGTTCTCTTAAGAAGAGTTACTTAATTTGAGGCCGTAAAAGTCTCAATTATAAATAGGTCTATTTATTAGACGATAGTAGCACGTACCTCCTATTTTACTTAATTAGGAGGTAGCGTGTTGCTTATTAAAAAAGAGATAAATACACAATGTAGAGAGGGTTTAGTGAAATGAAGTTGCATACACTTGTATCATGTTTGCATGATTTTCCAGTTGTTCCAAAAGAAAATCCAGAAATCACATCTATAGAAGCTGATTCACGTAAAGTGAAAGAGGGAAGCTTATTTGTATGTATGAAAGGATATACGGTTGATAGCCATGATTTTGCTAAGCAAGCAGCGGCACAAGGAGCGGCTGCTATTGTTGCGGAAAGACCAATTGATGTTGACGTTCCAGTTGTACTTGTGAAAAACACTTTTCGTTCGTTAGCGGTTTTAGCTGATTATTTTTATGGTCAACCAACACACAAGTTACATTTAATCGGAATTACAGGTACAAATGGAAAGACAACAACATCGCATATTATGGATGAGATTATGCGCGCACATGGTCATAAAACGGGGCTAATTGGAACGATTAATATGAAAATCGGTGATGAAACATTTGAGGTGAAAAATACAACGCCAGATGCACTAACACTTCAACAGACATTTTCAAAAATGGTTGAACACGGTGTGGATAGCACAGTAATGGAAGTTTCGTCACATGCTTTAGATCTTGGTCGTGTACACGGATGTGATTACGATGTAGCAGTGTTTACAAATTTAACACAAGATCATTTAGACTATCATAAAACGATGGAAGAATATAAACATGCAAAAGGGTTGCTATTTGCACAACTAGGCAATAGTTATAATCATAATCGTGAAAAATACGCGGTATTGAATAACGATGATGTTGTAACAGAGGAATATATGAGAAGTACTGCAGCAACTGTTGTAACGTATGGGATTGATACAACAAGTGATATTATGGCCAAAGATATCGTTATGACGAGTGGTGGAACTACATTTACGCTTGTAACACCGTATGAAAGTGTAAATGTTACGATGAAATTGATTGGGAAATTTAATGTATATAACGTACTAGCAGCAACAGCGGCAGGACTTGTTTCTGGTGTAAGTTTAGAAACAATCCTTGATGTGATAAAGAAACTAGCTGGAGTTCCAGGACGTTTTGAAGTGGTTGATGGTGGACAGAATTATACAGTTATTGTTGATTATGCTCATACACCAGATAGTTTAGAGAATGTATTGAAAACAGCAAAGCAGTTTGCAAAAGGCGACGTATATTGTATCGTCGGTTGTGGTGGCGATAGAGATCGAACGAAGAGACCGATCATGGCAAGTGTTGCAACAAAATATGCAACTCACGCAATTTATACTTCAGATAATCCAAGAAGTGAAGAACCAGGGGCAATTTTAGATGATATGGTACAGGGTGTAAATGGAAATAATTATGAAGTGATTATTGATAGAAAAGAAGCGATATACCATGCAATTACTAACGCGAAAGCTGAAGATATCATCATTATTGCTGGTAAGGGTCATGAAACATATCAAATTATTGGTAAAGACGTTCATCATTTTGACGATCGTGAAGTCGCTAAAGAAGCAATTACAGAGCGTTTAAACAACGAAGAGTAACAACGTGAGAGGAGGACTATATGTGCTTGAGCAAGGTTTATTAGTAACGGCTGGGGTAGCATTCTTAATTTCGGTTGCCCTTTCGCCATTGTTTATTCCATTTTTAAGAAAATTAAAGTTCGGACAGAGTATTCGTGATGAGGGACCAAAGTCGCATCAAAAAAAATCAGGGACACCGACAATGGGTGGGATCGTCATATACGTATCTATGATGGTCACTTCACTTATTATGGCGATTAAGTTTAATCATTTAGGTGCAGAGGTTTCGTTATTACTATTAGTGACGTTTGGTTACGGATTGATTGGATTTTTAGATGACTACATAAAGGTAGTTAAGAAGAGAAATCTTGGTTTAACATCAAAACAAAAATTAGTAGGTCAGCTTGTTATTGCTATTGCGTTCTTTTTAATTGGAAAAGGGCAAGCGTTCCACACATACATCATGATTCCGGGAACGGATGTTAAGTTTGAATTAGGTTGGGCATATTTTGTACTTGTACTATTTATGCTTATTGGTGGATCAAATGCAGTTAACTTAACTGACGGTTTAGATGGTTTATTATCAGGAACAGCTGCTATTGCATTTGGAGCGTTTAGTATTATTGCTGTAGCGCAAGAGCAATTTGGAGTAGCGATATTTTGTATGGCGGTTGTAGGAGCTGTACTTGGATTTTTAGTATTCAATGCGAATCCAGCGAAAGTGTTTATGGGAGATACAGGTTCTTTAGCTTTAGGTGGAGCCATTGCGGCTGTAGCAATTTTATTAAAACAAGAATTGCTACTTGTAATCATTGGTGGAGTATTCGTAATGGAAACTTTATCTGTTATTATTCAGGTTATTTCATTTAAAACAACAGGAAAACGTGTCTTTAAAATGAGTCCACTACACCATCATTATGAATTATGTGGTTGGTCAGAGTGGCGTGTTGTTGTGACGTTTTGGTCTGTAGGATTTTTATTAGCTGTGTTAGGAATTTATATCGGGGTGTGGATGTAATTGAAAACTGTAACTGAATTTCAAAATAAAAATATTCTTGTATTAGGCATTGCAAAAAGTGGTTATGCAGCAGCTACATTGTTACAAAAAATAGGGGCGAATGTTATTGTAAATGACGGAAAACCTTTAGCAGATAATGTACTTGCCGCAGAATTACAAGCAAAAGGAATGGACGTTGTATGTGGTGGTCATCCTTTAGAGTTGTTAGAGAGAAATATTTCTCTTGTAGTAAAAAATCCAGGAATCCCGTATTCTAATCCAATATTAGTTGCTGCGAAAGAAAAGCAAATTCCGATTGTTACGGAAGTTGAATTAGCATATCGTATTTCAGAAGCGCCATTTGTTGGGATTACGGGATCTAACGGTAAAACGACGACGACAATGCTTACATTTGAAATGCTAAAAGAAGGACAAAAGCATCCTATAATTGCAGGGAACATTGGAACTGTAGCGTGTGAAGTAGCACAGGATGCAAAAGAGAATGAAGTTGTAGTTACAGAACTTTCATCGTTCCAACTGATGGGAGTAGAATTGTTCCAACCTAAAATTGCTGCGTTTTTAAATTTATTTGAGGCCCACTTAGATTATCATGGGACGAAGAAAGAATATGGTTTAGCAAAAGCAAATATTTTTAAGAACCAAACAGAAAATGATTATAGTGTAATAAATGCAGATGATGCAGATGTTATGGCTTTATCTGCTTATAGTAAAGGACAAAAAATACTATTTTCAACAACGAAAGAAGTTGAAGATGGCGCGTATATAAAAGATAATGCTCTTTATTTTAAAGGTGAAAAAGTTGTTGAAGTAGGTGATATCGTTTTACCTGGTCAACATAACTTAGAGAATATTTTAGCAGCGATGAGTATCGCAAAATTATTGGGTGTTTCTAATGAAGCGATTACGGCAGTGCTAAAACGTTTTACAGGTGTAAAACATCGTTTAGAATATGTAACAACTATTAATAACCGTAAGTTTTATAATGACTCAAAAGCAACGAATATGTTAGCGACAGAGAAAGCTTTATCTGCGTTTACACAACCGACTGTGTTATTAGCGGGAGGGCTCGATCGTGGAAATGAATTCGATGATTTAATTCCATATTTCAAAAATGTTAAAGTGATTGTAACATTTGGACAAACAGCTCCAAAATTAGTAAGAGCTGCAGAAAAAGCGGGATTAGATACAATTGAGAGTGTCGATACTTTAGATGAAGCGGTAGTGAAAGCTTATGCTCATTCTACAGAGGGTGATGTAATTCTTCTTTCTCCAGCATGTGCAAGCTGGGATCAATTTAAAACATTTGAAGAAAGAGGAGACATTTTTATACAAGCTGTGCATAAACTTATATAAAGTAAATCAAAACATCAGTAGGCTAACACCTACTGATGTTTTGTTACATAGGGCAAAAGTTTCTGCCTAAAGAGGTGGTGTTTATGGGTAATGAAGAAAACGCCTGACTTTATTCTCATCATCGTTACACTTGCGTTGTTAACAATTGGAATGGTTATGGTGTATAGTGCGAGTGCGGTTTGGGCCTCTTATAAAATGGGGGACTCATTCTTTTTTGCAAAAAGGCAATTGTTATTTGCAGGTCTGGGTGTAGTGGCTATGTTTTTAATTATGAAAATTGATTATTGGGTGTGGCGTACGTACTCAAAAGTAATTTTGCTAGTTTGCTTCATTCTTCTTATTCTCGTTCTTATACCTGGTGTAGGACTTGTTCGAGGAGGAGCGCGAAGTTGGATTGGAATTGGAGCATTTTCCATTCAACCGTCTGAATTTATGAAGTTTGCGATGATTATTTTTTTAGCGAAATTTTTAGCGGAACGACAGAAATTAATTACCTCTTTTAAACGTGGTTTACTACCAGCTCTAAGTTTTGTATTTCTTGCTTTCGGAATGATTATGTTACAGCCAGATCTTGGTACAGGAACGGTAATGGTTGGGACATGTATCATTATGATATTTATCTCGGGAGCAAGGGTCTTTCACTTTGCGATGTTTGGTTTGCTTGGTGTAGCAGGATTTGTAGGGCTAATTGCATCAGCACCGTATCGAATGAAACGTATAACATCATATTTAGATCCGTGGTCAGATCCGCTGGGGAGTGGATTTCAAATTATTCAATCGTTACTCGCAATTGGACCGGGTGGATTATTCGGGCTTGGACTTGGACAAAGTAGACAAAAATTTCTTTATTTACCTGAACCGCAAACAGACTTTATATTTGCAATCTTATCCGAGGAATTAGGTTTTATTGGTGGTTCATTTGTGTTATTATTATTTAGTCTATTATTATGGCGTGGGATTCGTATAGCTTTAGGAGCGCCAGATTTATATGGTACGTTTTTAGCAGTAGGTATTGTGGCGATGATTGCGATTCAAGTAATGATTAATGTTGGTGTTGTAACAGGATTGATGCCTGTTACAGGTATTACTTTACCGTTTTTAAGTTATGGTGGATCAAGTTTGACATTAATGTTAATGGCAGTAGGTGTATTATTAAATATAAGTCGCCATTCTCGCTACTAAACCCTGTTTTATAAGACAGGGTTTTTCGTATGTGTGCGAAGAAACAATATGTATATAGAAATAAATACGACTGAAATAAGAAAAAGAGAAGCGGAGGAGTTAGTAGTGCGTGTATTAGTAAGTGGTGGGGGCACAGGAGGTCATATTTATCCGGCTCTTGCATTAATAAGAGAAATAAAAAAAATAAATCCGGAAGCAAGGTTTTTATATATTGGTACGGAGAATGGATTAGAGAGTACAATCGTGCCAAAAGCAGGTATACCGTTTCAATCTATTGTTATAAGTGGATTTAAGCGTAAAATATCACTAGATAATGTGAAAACGGTGATGCGTTTCCTAAAAGGTGTACAAGATAGTAAACGATATATTCGTCGTTTTAATCCGGATATTGTAATTGGAACAGGTGGATATGTATGTGGACCCGTTGTATATGCTGCGGCGAAATTAGGTATTCCAACTATTGTACATGAACAAAATAGTGTACCTGGTGTAACGAATAAATTTTTAAGCCGCTATGTTGATAAAGTTGCGGTTTGTTTTGAGGCGGCTGCAGAACATTTTCCACAGTCAAAAGTAGTCATGACAGGAAATCCACGAGCATCAGAAGTAATGGATCAAAATGGAATGAAAGGAAAACGTTCAGTAGGTTTATCCCTTCCTAAAAAATCCGTGCTTATTTTTGGTGGAAGCCGTGGGGCTAGACCGATTAATGATGCTTTCGTAGAGGCAATTGAACAGTTTGGAAATAAAAGTTACGAAATATTGTATGTAACAGGTGAAGTTCATTACGACAAAGTAATGGAAGCAGTGAAGCAAAAAGGAAATCCGAGTAATGTTATTATTAAACCTTTCATTCATAATATGCCAGAGGTACTTACAGGTGTAGATCTTGTTGTTTCAAGAGCTGGGGCAACAACACTTGCAGAATTAACAGCGTTAGGTAAGCCAAGTGTGTTAATCCCGAGTCCTTACGTAACAAATAACCATCAGGAAAAAAATGCACGTTCTGTTGTCGATAAAGGAGCAGCAAAAATGTTGCTAGAAAAAGATTTAACAGCTGAAATGCTTATTCGTGATATTGATGAGATTTTATTAGATGCACAAACATTACAAAATATGAAGTTGGCTGCCGGGCAATTAGGTATTCCAGATGCAGCGAATAGGCTATATGAAGTAATGAATAAGCTTGTAAAAAAATAACGTTAGGTGAACGCCCTGCATACTACTGTAATAAGGATACTTAGTATGGGGGAGATTGTTTATGGAGCAATTAGTAAATGAGCTTATAGAAGCCAATGTTGGTCGCGTGTTAGTGGATGAACCGTTAGCGCGTTATACGACTATGAAAATAGGGGGGCCAGCTGATATTTTAATTGTGCCAAAGCATGTTGCCGGTATTGAAAAAACGTTGCAACTAGTAAAAAAATATAAAAAAAAATGGACTGTAATTGGTCGTGGTTCGAATCTTCTTGTATCTGATTTAGGTATAGAAGGTGTCGTTATTCGTTTAGGAGAAGGATTAGACCACTTAGAAGTCGAAAAACATAGGGTAAGAGTTGGTGGTGGGTATCCCCTTATTAAATTATCAACTTTACTTAGTCGTCAAGGGTTAGCCGGTCTGGAGTTTGCAAGTGGTATTCCAGGAAGTGTTGGTGGTGCAGTATACATGAATGCAGGAGCACATAAATCGGATATATCAAACATATTATCAAAAGCTCTTATTTTGTTTGAAGATGGAACAATTGACTGGTTAACTCATGAAGAAATGGAATTTTCCTATCGTACATCTGTATTGCAAACGAAACGTCCTGGTATTGTTTTGGAAGCTGAGTTTCAATTACAGATAGGAGAGTGTGAGGGAATTGTAAGTATCATGCAAAAGAATAAAGATTATCGCCGTGAAACGCAGCCATGGAATCATCCTTGTGCAGGAAGTGTGTTTCGGAATCCAATTCCATACTTTGCAGGAGATTTAATAGAAAAAGCGGGGCTTCGCGGTTATCAAATAGGTGGAGCTCAAATTTCTGAAATGCATGGAAATTTTATTATTAATACTGGCGGAGCCAGTGCGCAAGATGTATTATCTTTAATTGCATTAGTGAAGCAAACAATCAAGGATAAATTTAGCGTAGAAATGCATACAGAAGTAGAAATCATTGGAAGATAACGGTTATTCGTTCCGCTCATTATCATTTATGTTATAATAAGAAGATAAGAACGGCATGAGGAACATGCCGTTCTTTATGTTACGTAGGGGGATCGTACATGAAAAATAGTAAAGTGATTAAACTACAGGATCGTGTACCAAAGTTAAAAAATCAACAGAAAAAAAATAAGAAAAATGTTAATCATCGGTTGATTTTATACATATCAATTTTATTTTTATTAGTGCTCTTTTTAATTTATTTTCGGTCTCCGCTTAGCAATATAAAAAAGATAAGTGTGTTTGGAAATCATTATATGACAGATGAACAAGTGATGAAGGAATCAGGTGTGACATATGATACAAGTTATTTCCGAGTGACAGCACATAAAGCAGAAGAAAACTTAACGAAGCGAAAAGAAATTAAAGCAGTAAATGTAAAAAAACGTTTTCCAAATAAAATCGATATTCATATTGAAGAATATTTAACGATTGGTTATATAAACAAAGATGGAAAATTACAACCGTTATTAGAGAACGGGAAAACACTTGATGTACTCCCGAACGGAAAACTACCTGTTGCAGCGCCAATTTTTGAACCTTTTAAAGAGGAGAAAATGAAGGAGTTAATTGCTGAGCTTGAAAAATTAACACCAACTATTTTAAGGTCTATTTCTGAAATTCGTTATTCACCGACGAATGCCAATGAAGGCCACCTTACTTTATATATGAATGAAGGGTATGAAGTGAGCACTACGATTCAAAATTTCGCAAAACGTATGGAAGCTTATCCACTTATCTTAAAAACAATTGAGCCGGGTAAAAAGGTATTAATTGACTTAGAAGTAGGGGCGTATACGAAAGAATTAGGAGCGGAAGAAAAAAAAGAATAGAATGATAGTTTTCATTACGTTATCGTAGAAAAAACGAAACGAATGTTCTGCTTGATGCATAGGAATTTACAAGAATGGTTCATTTGATGAAAAATATGTAAAAATTCTTAGATTCATACTAGGATTGGGACAAGTTTCACTTTTCTATGAGTACATCTTAGTGTAGACTTATACTTGGCGGTAATCTTTACACTTGAAATAGAATTATTTCAAGATAAGCAGTTATTGACAGTTTACTGCGATATTCTTAAATGAATGTTAAATAAAAATAAGAAAAATATAGGGTTAAAAAAGGGAAACGTATAAAGACGTTGAATATTTTTCTTATAAATAGTAAAGTTGCGATTGTTGTTCCATATATTGAGTTGTATGGTATAAATAAAGAAGGAGGTGCCAAAGAATGAACAGCAATGAAATATATGTTAGTCTTGACATCGGTACATCCAATGTTAAAGTCATCATTGGTGAAATGGTTAATGACAGCTTAAACATTATTGGTGTTGGAAATGTAAAATCAAATGGTTTAAAGAAGGGATCGATAGTTGATATAGACGAGACTGTTCGATCAATTAAAAAAGCAATTGAACAAGCTGAGCGCATGGTGGGAATCCACATTGAGCAAGTTGTAGTAGGTGTCAATGCAAACCAGGTACAGCTACTTCCTTGTCACGGAGTAGTCGCTGTTTCAAATGAAGATCGTGAAATCGGGAATGAAGATGTCTTACGCGTTCTAGATGCAGCACAAGTTGTGTCAATTGCTCCAGAACGTGAGTTTATTGATGTGGTACCTCGACAGTTCATTGTAGACGGTCTTGACGAGATTAACGATCCACGCGGGATGATCGGTGTAAGATTAGAAATGGAAGGTACACTTATAACAGGGTCGAGAACTTTACTACATAACCTACTTCGTTGTGTAGAAAAAGCAGGTCTTGAAATTGTTGATATTTGTCTTCAACCTTTAGCGGCTGCAACAGTTGCTATATCTTCAGATGAAAAAAATAGAGGAGTAGCCCTTGTTGATATGGGGGGAGGATCTACAACTTTATCTATTTTTAAAGATGGAGAGTTACAGGCGACGAGCGTATTGCCATTAGGTGGAGACCATATAACGAAGGATATTGCAATTGGGTTGAAAACTTCAACAGAAAATGCAGATCAAATTAAGTTAAAATATGGACATGCTTTTTATGATACAGCATCTGAAGAAGAAATGTTTACTGTTCCTATTATGGGAAGTGATCAAACAGAACAATATTCTCAATTGGAATTATCGGATATAATAGAGGCTCGTGTAGAAGAAATTTTAATGTTTGTTCAAGATGAAGTGCGTAAGTTAGGAGTAAAACAAGTTGCTTCTGGTTATGTACTAACAGGTGGAATTGCTTCTATGCCAGGTGTTCTTGATCTTGCATATGATATTTTACATGAAAATGTTCGTATAGCAACTCCTGATTATATTGGTGTGCGTGAGCCCCAATATACAAGTGGAGTGGGATTAATTAAACATTCTTATCAAAAAGCTAAATTACGTGGGAAAAATGTGCAGGAGAAGCAAGAGCATTTTGAGCCAGTACCAGCACCAGCACCAACGCCGGTACAACAGCAACCTGCAAAACAAAAAACTCGTAATCAAAACAATAATAATCAAAATGATGACCGTATGATGTCAAAAGTAAAACGTGTATTCCGTTATTTATGGGATTAAAATTGGACACGAAAAATGAGGTTCTAGGGGGATTTCGACATGTTAGAGTTTGATACTACTCAAGATCAATTAGCGAATATAAAAGTTATCGGTGTCGGCGGTGGCGGAAACAATGCTGTAAACCGTATGATTGAACACGGCGTACAAGGTGTAGACTTTATCGCTGTGAATACTGATGCACAAGCATTAAATCTATCAAAAGCTGAAACAAAAATGCAAATTGGTGGAAAATTAACACGTGGACTTGGTGCAGGTGCAAACCCTGAAGTAGGGAAGAAAGCTGCAGAAGAAAGTAAAGAACAGATTCAAGAAGCACTTCGTGGTGCTGATATGGTATTCGTAACTGCTGGTATGGGCGGCGGAACTGGAACTGGTGCAGCTCCAGTTGTTGCTCAAGTTGCAAAAGAATTAGGTGCATTAACAGTTGGTGTTGTAACACGTCCATTTACATTTGAAGGACGTAAGCGTGCAACACAAGCGGCATCTGGTATTGCTGCATTTAAAGAAAATGTAGATACACTTATTGTAATTCCAAATGATCGCTTATTAGAGATTGTTGATAAAAACACGCCGATGTTAGAAGCATTCCGTGAAGCAGATAACGTATTACGCCAAGGTGTACAAGGTATTTCTGATTTAATCGCAACACCAGGTTTAATTAACTTAGACTTCGCAGACGTAAAGACAATTATGTCTAATAGAGGTTCTGCTTTAATGGGTATTGGCTCTGGTAATGGAGAAAATCGTGCTGCTGAAGCTGCGAAAAAAGCGATTTCTAGTCCATTATTAGAAACATCTATTGATGGAGCTCAAGGTGTTATCATGAACATTACGGGTGGAGCTAACTTAAGCTTATATGAAGTCCAAGAAGCGGCAGACATTGTAGCTTCAGCTTCAGATCCAGAAGTAAATATGATCTTCGGTTCGGTTATTAATGAAGGACTAAAAGATGATATCGTTGTAACTGTAATTGCAACTGGTTTTGATGATACAATTGCAACTCAACCACCAAAACCTATTATTCGTCCGAATGCGAATCACACGCAACAACAGCAACAGCCAGTAGCTCAACCACCAAAACAACGTGAAGTAAAACGTGAAATGAAGCGTGAAGAGCCGGTTGTACATGAGCGTCATTCGGATTCAGATGATATCGATATTCCAGCATTTTTACGTAATCGTCGTAGACGATAAAAGAAAAAGGAGCTTTCATGCTCCTTTTTGGTTTTATACAGGAAAAAGATCTGCTAAGCAGGTCTTTTTTTATTTTATCCCGCTTTAATGGGCTGCCCATAATAGTCCGATTGGTGAGGGCTAATAATCAGTGGAGGATGAAGAAAACCCCACTGATTAAAGTTTCACTTTATGTATTTCAATTAATATGTAAGCAAAAAAGTATAGTATTCTATGAAACATATACTTTTATTTTTTACCGACAGATTATGTCTAGAAAGCACAAAATAACAAAAAAACACCTCCGCAAATTGACACACTTTCCTATTGGATATGCATTATACTAGTCTCAACTTAAAAAAAGAGGTGAATTGTTTGGTTGTTTACGCCGACGTTGTTTGGTTGTTAAACGCCTGCATTGATTTTCTTTTACTTTTATTAACAGCCACCGTGTTAAAAAAGAAAATCAAAAGATGGAGGCTTGTGTTAGGGGCATTTATAGGTTCAACCATTGTTATTTTTGCCTTTACTCCTTTTGCTTCTATGATGACACATCCAATTATGAAACTACTGTACTCGTTACTTATTGTGTATACAGCATTTGGGTTTACAACGTTTAGAAATTATGCACAAACTGTTTTTACTTTTTACTTTGTTACCTTTATGGTTGGCGGAGGGTTAATGGGCACTCATTTCTTTTTGCAAACGAATGAAATGGTAAATGGGTTGGTTCAATCTCAATCAATTTCTTATGGTGATCCCATTAGCTGGTTATTTGTTATTTTTGGTTTTCCAGTAATTTATTATTTTTCTAAAAAGCGTATTGAAAGCGTAGAGGTTACAAAAATACACTATGATCAAATTGTGAAATTGAAAGTTCAATTAGCTGAAGAGGAGTTAGAACTCGCAGGTTTAATTGATAGTGGAAACCAACTTTACGATCCGTTGACGAAAACACCTGTTATGATTATGCATATTTCATCATTAGAACATTGTTTGCCAGCTTGGCTAACAGAACAAATTTATTCCAAAACAGAGATTCCTCAAATACCAGAAAATGATTCTGGATGGGCGACAAAATTACGCTTAATTCCTTTCCGAGCAGTAGGAGTAGAGAGTCAATTTTTATGGGCAATTAAGCCAGACAGTGTACAAATTTATCATGAAGGAAGTTCTATTGTCGTGAACAAAGTACTGATTGGATTAAATACACAACAGTTGTCAACCAATGGAGAGTATCAATGTATTGTGCATCCGAAAATGTTAATTTCTCAAAAAATGGTAATCGCTTAATAATGGGAGGCGGGATAATATGATGAAATTAAAATTTTATTTAGTATACCTTTGGTATAAAGTATTGCTGAAATTAGGAATTAAGACCGATGAAATTTATTACATTGGTGGAAGTGAAGCTTTACCACCGCCGTTAACGAAAGAAGAAGAGGAAGTTCTTTTAAATAAATTGCCAAAAGGAGATCAGGCGGCAAGATCGTTACTGATTGAACGTAACTTACGGCTAGTCGTATATATAGCAAGAAAATTTGAAAATACAGGGATAAATATTGAAGATTTGATTAGCATTGGCACAATCGGTCTTATTAAAGCGGTAAATACATTTAATCCAGAAAAGAAAATAAAGTTAGCAACATATGCCTCACGTTGTATTGAAAATGAAATTTTAATGCATTTGCGCCGAAATAATAAAAATCGTTCAGAAGTTTCTTTTGATGAACCGCTTAACATCGATTGGGATGGGAATGAACTTTTATTATCAGATGTATTAGGTACAGACGATGATATTATTACAAAAGATTTAGAAGCGACTGTGGATCGTCATCTTCTAATGAAGGCATTACATCAATTAAATGATCGTGAAAAACAAATTATGGAACTTCGGTTTGGGCTTGCTGGAGGAGAGGAAAAGACACAAAAAGATGTCGCGGATATGCTTGGGATTTCACAGTCATACATTTCGCGTTTAGAAAAAAGAATCATAAAAAGATTACGAAAAGAATTTAATAAAATGGTGTAAAGAATAAGACCAGCCGTTATCTAGGCTGGTCTTATTCTATTTAGTTGTATGAGGAAAGACAACTAAAATGAAAAATGAAGAGAAAACCGCATGCATAAAATCCCCTTCAAAGGAAATACTTTACACTGTACAGCAACTCCCGATAGGAGGGAACACTTTGACGAGAAACAAAGTAGAAATTTGCGGTGTTGATACAGCTAAACTTCCCGTACTAAAAAATGATGAAATGCGTAAATTATTTCGTGAAATGCAAAGTGGAGAGATAAGCGCAAGAGAGAAATTAGTGAATGGAAACTTACGTCTTGTACTGAGCGTCATCCAAAGATTTAATAACAGAGGAGAATATGTTGACGATTTATTTCAAGTTGGTTGTATCGGACTTATGAAATCCATTGATAACTTTGATTTAGGCCAAAATGTAAAATTTTCAACGTATGCTGTGCCAATGATTATTGGGGAAATACGCAGATATTTGCGTGATAACAATCCGATTCGCGTATCTCGCTCCTTACGAGATATTGCGTATAAAGCGTTACAAGTAAGGGAAAAGTTGATTGCAGAAAATTCAAAAGAACCAACAGCGATGGATATTGCAAAAGTGCTGGAAGTAACTCATGAAGAAATTGTTTTTGCTTTAGATGCGATTCAAGATCCAGTTTCATTATTTGAGCCGATCTATAACGATGGGGGAGATCCTATTTTTGTTATGGATCAGTTAAGTGATGAAAAACAAAAGGACGAGCAGTGGGTTGAAGAGTTAGCGCTAAAAGAAGGAATGAAGCGTTTAAATGATCGTGAGAAAATGATTATTCGAAAACGTTTCTTCCAAGGAAAAACACAAATGGAAGTTGCAGAAGAAATTGGGATTTCTCAGGCTCAAGTGTCACGTTTAGAGAAATCAGCTATTAAACAAATGAATAAGACGATTCAAGGATAAGGTTTCACCATTTATGGTGAAACCTTTTTATATGTAACATAGTTTGTTTTGGCTCATAGTAGGGGAGAGATGTTCATATATTGAAAATAATATGTGGTTAGTAGAGGGTACTTCCTGTTTGTTTGAGAAACAGTTTTTCAATTCGTCATATATAAGGGAGAGGATGAAAGTGATAAGAATTTCAGAATTGCAGATGAAAGATATAATAAATGTTTCAGATGGAAAAAGGCTTGGGAATATTGGGGATATTGAAATTGATATGAACACAGGGAAGATCGAATCTATAATTATTTCCAAACAGGCACGTATGTTAGGTATTTTTGGGAAAGATGTAGAAATTGTAATTCCTTGGAAGGAAATTGTGAAAATTGGGGAGGATGTCATACTTGTTAGAGTAAATACTGTTAATTCTGTAACAGAAACAATACAAACACCGACAATTTCATAAAGAATATTACAAATTCCTCTTTTTTTTCTGTTGGCATTATGAAAAAATAAAAGTATGGTAAAATAGACAGGAAGTACCATGCTTTTTTATGTTATTTTAATTAAAAGGAGCCGCTGTTATGATAGAACCATTTAAATATGTGGACGGTATACTGTATTTACAAGCGTGGAAAGAACTTGGAAACATTACTGCTGGATTTACGACAAAAGATGGTGGGGTAAGTACGGGCTCCTTTCATGCGATGAATTTAGGATTACATGTGAATGATATCGTGGAGAACGTTCATGAAAATAGACGCATTTTAGCAAATAAGTTACAGAAGCCATTAGAAAACTGGATTTGCTCTGAACAAGTTCATGATCATCATGTTGAAAAAGTAGGACAACAGGAAAAAGGAAGTGGCGTCTATTCATATGAAGACGGCATTTCAAAAACAGATGGCATTTATACGACTAATAATGATGTTCTTTTAACATCTTGTTACGCGGATTGTGTTCCACTCTATTTTTATGCGCCATCACATGGTATGATAGGACTTGCGCATGCTGGATGGAAAGGGACTGTAAAAGAAATTGCAAAGGAAATGATTCAAAAATGGAATGCAGAAGGCGTTTCGAGTGATGAAATTCACGTTGCGATCGGACCAGCAATTGGATCTTGTTGTTACGTTGTTGATGATCGAGTATTAACAGCAGCAGAGCAAGTAGTAAACGGTTCTGTCCCTTATAAAAAAATTTCTGATGGGCAGTACGCAATTAATTTAAAAGAAATTAATCGTATATTATGTGTACAAGCAGGCATAAAAGAAGAGAATATTGTAATGTCATCTCTTTGTACAAGCTGTGAAGAGCAATTATTTTTCTCTCATCGCCGTGATCAAGGTAAGACAGGGAGAATGTTGAGTTTCATAGGTTTTAAGGAGGAAGAAAGCAAGTGACAGTACAAAAAAATTTAACAACTGTAAATGAAGCAATTAAACAATCTTGTGCACAAGCGGGACGTTCGTTGCAAGATATTAAACTCGTTGCGGTTACAAAAACGGTAGGAATTGAAAAAACAAACGAAGTAATTGAAGCTGGAATTATTGATTTAGGTGAAAATAGAAATGAAGGTTTCTTACAGAAGTACGAACATTTCGGTTCGAAAGTGAATTGGCATTTTATTGGGTCATTACAAACGAGAAAAGTAAAAGAAATCATTAATGAAATTGATTATTTACATTCGTTAGATCGTCTTTCACTTGCAAAAGAAATTCAAAAACGTGCGAATAAGAAAGTAAAATGTTTTATTCAAGTGAAAACATCATCCGAAGAATCAAAGCAAGGGTTGGCAATAGAAGAAACCGTTCCTTTTATTCAAAGTTTGCAAGAATTGGATAAGATTGAAGTTGTAGGACTAATGACAATGGCTCCGTTTACAGAAGAAGAGGAAGAAATCAGACGCTGTTTTAAGGAGTTACGTATGCTACAAACAGAGGTGCAGGAGCTAGAATTATTACATGCGCCATGTAAAGAATTATCAATGGGAATGTCTAATGATTACACGATTGCAATTGAAGAAGGTGCTACATATATTCGTTTGGGGACGAGTTTAGTAGGAAAAGCGTAAAAGGAAGGAGAATCTTATTATGAGTTGGTCAAAAGTAAAATACTTCTTTTTTGATACACCTGAAGAAAAAGAAGCAGCTCAATATAGTTATGAAAAGGAGCAAATAGACATGAAGAAGCAGCAAGATCCGCCAGAACAACAAGATGTTACGTTTCCAAAAGCGCAAACGAAACAAAATGTTGTGAGCATTGAAACAGCAAAGCAATCTTCAAAAGTTGTTTTATTAGAACCACGCACATATTCGGAAGCGCAAGGGATTGCGGACCATTTAAAAGGTAGACGAGCTGTTGTGATTAATTTACAACGAATGTCTACGGATCAGGCTGTACGTATCGTTGACTTTTTAAGTGGTACTGTATACGCTATAGGCGGGGACATTCAAAAAATAGGACCGAAAACATTTATGTGTACGCCTGAAAATGTAGATATTGTTGGTGCAATTTCAGAGTTATTCGGTGAAGAAGAAGACACAAATATAAAGAGGTGGTAATACGCCATGGATACAGTTTTAAGGATTTTAGTTACTGCTATCGAGATATACTCGTGGGCACTTATTATTTACATTCTCCTATCATGGTTCCCAGGTGCAAAGGAATCAACTTTCGGAGACTTTCTTGCCCGTATTTGTGAACCGTATTTAGAACCATTTCGCAGATTTATTCCACCGCTTGGTATGATTGACATCTCACCACTCGTTGCGATTTTTGCGTTAAGACTTGCTACAAGTGGTTTAGTAACTTTATTCGGCTATTTCTTATAGTAAGAGGTTATATGAATGAGCATCTATGAGCATTTCAGACCCGATGAAGAGGTCTTTGTGGATAAGGTGTTAGAGTGGAAGCGGGCGGCGGAGTACCATCAAGTGAAGTTAACAGACTTTCTTGATCCGAGACAACAACAAATTGTCATTATGGTAATAGGGCAAGGAGATGTTACTGTACAATTTGAAGGTGCAACGCCTCATGCAGAACGCAAAAGAGCACTCATTTATCCGGACTATCTAGTAGTAAATGAAGAGGAATTTCAAGTAGAAGTATTGGAAATTGACTATCCTTCCAAGTTTTATACGCTAGAACATAGGCAAATATTAGGTACATTCATGTCTCTCGGTTTAACGAGAGAAAAATGTGGTGATATTTTGCTTCAAGAAGATCGTGCCCAAATTGTAGTCGCAAAAGAAGTTGTATCTTATATTGAGATGAACTTACAATCTATAGGGAAAGTGAAAGTCTCCTTATCACCAGTGCAAGGAGAAAAAATTCTACAGATACAAGAAACGTGGGGAGAGAGATCTGGAACGGTTTCTTCACTTCGTTTAGATGTTATGTTAGCTGAAATGTTACATATATCCAGACAGAAAGTACAACCTTTCATAAAAAATGGACTAGTAAAAGTGAATTGGAAAACTGTGGAGCAAACCTCATATGAATGTTATCCAGGAGATGTTTTTTCAGTGAGAGGATACGGACGAAGTAAATTGTTTTCTGTAGAAGGTAGAACAAAACGCGACAAATGGAGAATTTTGTATGGTATACTAAAATGATTGGTTTTTTAGAAGGAAATCCTCCTATTTTGTCGAAGAAAAGATATAATTGAAAGAGGAAATTTAGATAACTACTTGGAGGTGGCGTTGTGCCGTTAACACCATTAGATATTCATAACAAAGAATTTGGTCGCGGATTCCGTGGCTATGATGAAGATCAAGTAAATGAGTTTCTTGATCAAATTATCAAAGATTATGAATTAGTCATTCGTGAGAAAAAAGCTTTAGAAGAAAAAGTTGCGCAATTAGAAGGGAAGTTAGATCATTTCTCTAATATTGAAGATACGTTAAACAAATCTATCGTCGTTGCACAAGAAGCAGCGGAAGAAGTAAAGCGTAATGCGCAAAAAGAAGCAAAATTAATAGTACGTGAAGCTGAAAAGAACGCAGACCGTATTATTAACGAAGCGTTAGTAAAATCAAGAAAAGTTGCTTTTGATATTGAAGAGCTAAAGAAACAAGCGAAAGTATTCCGCACTCGTTTCCGTATGTTATTAGAAACGCAGCTTGAAATGTTAAACAACGATGATTGGGATAAACTAATTGAGTTAGAAGACGAAGTAGACGAGCTGTTGAAAAAAGAAGAAACAGTGTAAGCTTGACGTTTTTCTCATTATTACATATAATTTTAAACAACATATTTATTAAGAAAAACGAAGATAGGGATAAGTACCTTTTTCATACCTTATATAGCGAACTGAGGATGGTGTAAGCTCAGGATAAGGAGATAATGGGAATATCACCCTGGAGTTCCGCGCTGAACAAATAGAGTAAGCGTAGGCGTATATTCGCGTTAAGAATATAAAGAGGATTGTATACATATGTATAGGATCTACTAGGGTGGTACCGCGGGAGACTTTCTCGTCCCTTTTTGGGATGAGAAGGTCTCTTTTTTATTCCGTTTTTTTAGTATTTCTTTTATACATGTAAGGAGGAATTGAGCATGGAGTACAAAAATACATTACTAATGCCAAAAACAGAATTCCCAATGCGTGGGAATTTACCAAAACGTGAGCCTGCAATGCAAGAACAGTGGGCTGAAATGAATATTTATGAAAAGGTACAAGAACATACGAAAGGTCGTCCTTTATTCGTACTGCATGATGGACCTCCATATGCGAATGGTGATATTCATATGGGACATGCATTAAATAAAGTATTAAAAGACTTTATCGTTCGTTATAAATCAATGACTGGTTACTGTGCACCATATGTGCCAGGTTGGGATACGCACGGTTTACCAATTGAGCAAGCTTTAACAAATAAAGGTGTAAAGCGTAAAGAAATGACAGTTGCTGAGTTCCGTAAGTTATGTGCAGAGTATGCATATGAACAAGTAGAACGTCAACGTGAACAATTTAAGCGTTTAGGTGTACGTGCTGATTGGGATAACCCATACATTACTTTAGAGCCAGCTTATGAAGCACAACAAATTAAAGTGTTTGGTGATATGGCGAAAAAAGGTTATATCTATAAAGGACAAAAACCAGTTTACTGGTCTCCAACGAGTGAATCAGCTTTAGCAGAAGCTGAAATTGAATACCAAGATAAAAAATCAGCATCTATATACGTAGCATTCCCTGTAAAAGATGGAAAGAACGTATTAGAAGGTGATGAGAAATACATTATCTGGACAACAACACCTTGGACGTTACCTGCAAACTTAGGTATTTCTGTTCACCCAGAACTTGAATACGCTATTGTAAAAGTAAATAATGAAAAATATATTATTGCTTCTGAACTATTTGAGACAGTTGCAAAAACGTTAGAGTGGGAAAATGCTGAAGTTGTGAAAACGGTAAAAGGTAGCGAACTTGAGTATACAGTTGCAAAACATCCATTCTACGATCGTGATTCATTAGTTATGCTAGGAGATCACGTAACAACAGATGCAGGTACAGGTTGTGTTCATACGGCACCAGGACACGGGGAAGATGACTTTGTTGTTGGTAAAAAGTATGGATTAGAAGTACTTTGCCCAGTGGATGATAAAGGTGTGTTAACAAATGAAGCACCTGGATTTGAAGGCTTATTCTATGATAAAGCTAACAAGCCAATTACAGAAAAATTAGAAGAAGTAGGCGCATTACTGAAACTAACATTCATTACGCATTCATATCCACATGATTGGAGAACGAAAAAACCAATTATTTTCCGTGCAACAGCACAGTGGTTTGCATCTATTGAAGCATTCCGTAAAGAGTTATTAGAAGCTGTTGCGGAAACAAAATGGGTACCGGCATGGGGTGAAACTCGTCTTCATAACATGGTTCGTGACCGTGGCGACTGGTGTATTTCTCGTCAGCGTGCATGGGGTGTGCCAATCCCTGTATTCTATGCAGAGAATGGTGATCCAATTATTACGGATGAAACAATTAACCACGTAGCAGATTTATTCCGTGAACACGGTTCTAACGTCTGGTTTGAGCGTGAAGCGAAAGATCTATTACCAGAAGGATTTACACATCCAGGTAGTCCAAATGGTGAATTCCGTAAAGAAACAGACATCATGGATGTATGGTTCGACTCAGGTTCTTCTCACCAAGCGGTATTAGAAGAGCGCGATGACTTACAACGCCCAGCTGATTTGTATTTAGAAGGATCTGACCAATATCGTGGTTGGTTTAACTCTTCATTATCAACAGCGGTTGCTGTAACAGGTAAAGCCCCATATAAAGGCGTACTAAGCCATGGTTTCGTATTAGATGGTGAAGGACGCAAAATGAGTAAGTCGATTGGAAACATCGTCGTACCTAAGAAAATTATGGATCAATTAGGCGGAGACATTTTACGTTTATGGGTATCTTCTGTTGACTATCAATCTGACGTACGTATTTCAGATGATATTTTAAAACAAGTAGCAGAAGTGTATCGTAAAATCCGTAACACATTCCGTTTCTTATTAGGAAACTTAGATGACTTTAAACCAAGTGAAAATACAGTAGCTGTAGCTGAACTTCGTGAAGTGGATCGTTACATGTTAGTGAAATTAAATGACTTAATTACAAAAGTAAAAGAAGCATATGAGACATACGACTTCGCTGCTGTATATCATGCAATTCATAACTTCTGTACAATTGATTTAAGTTCATTCTACTTAGACTTTGCAAAAGACATTTTATACATTGAAGGTGCAAACCATGAAGATCGTCGTGCAATTCAAACTGTATTATATGATGTTCTTGTTGCATTGACGAAACTTGTAACACCAATCTTACCGCATACAGCTGATGAGGTATGGCCGTACATTCCAGGTGTAACAGAAGAAAGTGTACAATTAACAGATATGCCAGAAGCTGTACAATTAGATGACGCGGAAGCATTGAAAACAAAATGGGATGCATTTATGACATTGCGTGATGATGTATTAAAAGCGTTAGAAGTAGCTCGTAATGAAAAAGTAATCGGTAAGTCATTAAATGCAAGCATTACGCTATATCCAACTGCGGAAATGAAAGCTATGTTAGAGTCTATTAACGAAGACTTAAAGCAATTATTCATCGTTTCTGAGTACAAACTTGGTGGCATGATGGAAGAAGCGCCAGCAGATGCACCGAAGTATGAGCATACAGCGGTTGTTGTTGCTCAAGCAACTGGTGAAACATGTGAACGTTGTTGGGTAGTTTCAGAAACAATTGGTAAAGATGCTGAACATGAAACATTATGTGAGCGTTGTGCAACAGTTGTTAAAGAAAACTATGTAAAATAATAAAAAACTGACTGTGCGTAAGTGCAGTCAGTTTTTTATTGACGATATATTGAAATAACTTTCACTCTCTTTCCTATGAAGGAAAAATGTGTGTGAGGTAAGCATAGAAATTTCGGACACACTAATCGTACATTGCAGCTGGGAGGAATGTACACGTGGATGAAATGTATATGGAAATTAAAGAAGAATTACAATTGATGCGAAAAGAGTTACAAGAGAGGCTAGCTAAAGAGGTCATGCACAAATATGATACAGAGTTTAGCGAAGAGCTTGGATATGAAATTAAGGAAGAGATAAAGAAAAAACTGTTATTACATGATATAAAAGAGGATTTAAAAGATGTAGAACGTGCATTATTCAAAATGGAAATAGATATGTATGGTATTTGTGAAGAAACAGGGAGAGTAATTTCGGTAAAACAAATGAAGACGATGCCGACTGCTCGTACCATTCATGAATTTTTCTATGAAAAAGTAAAGGTATAAATGTGCACAACGATATTATATTACCTTTTTTTAATTTATTTTATTCTTCTATAAAGGTTCATTGTGAAAAGGTTGCAGCTATGCTAAAATTTTGAGGTACACTGTCTTTGTGGGGGAAATGAAAATGATATATTATGTAATAGCATTATTTGTCATTGCCATCGATCAAATATCGAAATGGCTAATTGTAAAGAACATGGAATTGGGTACAAGCATTCCGATTATCGATAATGTATTATACATAACATCACATCGAAATAGAGGAGCTGCCTGGGGCATTTTAGAAAATAAAATGTGGTTTTTCTACATTATTACAGTTGTCTTTGTAGTATTTATCGTAATGTATATGAAAAAATACGCAAAAACGGACAAGCTTCTAGGAATTTCATTAGGTCTAATTTTAGGCGGAGCAATTGGTAACTTTATTGATCGTGTATTTAGACAAGAAGTAGTGGATTTCATTCACGTGTATATTTTCTCGTACAACTATCCAGTATTCAATATAGCTGATTCAGCATTATGTATTGGTGTTGTATTAATTATTATTCAAACATTATTAGAAGGCAAGAAGACGAAGGAGTAATTGAATGAGTGAAGTAGTACAAGTAACAGTTGCAGAAGAACAAAAAAATGAGCGAATTGATAAATTCGTTGCAGGAATAAATAATGAATGGTCACGTACACAAGTACAGCAATGGATTAAAGATGATGTTGTGACAGTTAATGGAAAAACGGTAAAAGGGAATTATAAAGTTAGAGAAAATGATGAAATTACAGTGACGATTCCTGAGCCAGAAGAGTTAGATATTCAACCGGAAGATATGAACTTAGAAATTTATTATGAAGATGCAGATGTACTTGTTGTTAATAAGCCGCGTGGTATGGTTGTGCATCCAGCACCAGGTCATACAAGTGGTACACTTGTGAACGGTCTTATGCACCATTGTACAGACTTATCAGGCATTAATGGTGTGATGCGTCCAGGTATCGTACATCGTATTGATAAGGATACGTCTGGTCTATTAATGGTTGCTAAAAATGACATGGCACACGAATCACTTGTAAATCAACTTGTAGCAAAAACAGTAACAAGACGTTACAAAGCGATTGTACACGGTGTTATTCCGCACGATAAGGGAACAATTGATGCTCCGATTGCTCGTGATAAGAAAGAACGCCAAAGTATGACGGTTGATGAAAATGGTAAACATGCTGTTACGCATTTCCAAGTGTTAGAGCGATTCAAAGATTTCACACTTGTAGAATGTCGCTTAGAAACGGGGCGTACACACCAAATTCGTGTTCATATGAAGTATATTGGCTATCCACTGGCAGGAGATCCAAAGTATGGACCAAAGAAAACATTAGACATGAATGGACAAGCACTTCACGCGGGTATTTTAGGATTTGACCATCCCCGCACAGGTGAATATATTCAGTTTGAGGCACCAATTCCAGAAGTGTTTGAAGACGCATTAAATATTTTACGAAAATAGTATTGACAAATCATAAGAAAACTGAGATACTGACAACAGTTAAATAATGATCCTTTAACACAGCCCCGTGAGGTTGAGAAGGTAACGGTTTGAAATACATAGGGTATGATGTACCCTTTTTCAAAAGTCCTCTCGCACACGTTGAGAGGACTTTTTTTATACCATTACTCTCACGCAAGAAAAAAGCTTGGAGGTGTAGAGCATGCAAGAGAAAGCTGTCGTTTTAGATGACCAAATGATTCGCCGCGCTTTAACACGAATTAGTCATGAAATCGTGGAACGAAATAAAGGTGTCGATAATTGTGTTCTTGTCGGAATTAAAACACGTGGAATTTTTATTGCACAACGTTTAGCAGAACGAATTGGTCAAATTGAAGGAAAAGAAATGGAAGTTGGAGAGTTAGACATTACGTTATATCGTGATGATTTAACACTACAATCGAAAAATAAAGAACCACTTGTAAAAGGTTCTGATATCCCTGTAGATATTACGAAGAAAAAAGTTATCCTTGTGGATGATGTATTATATACAGGCAGAACAGTTCGAGCAGCAATGGATGCTCTTATGGATTTAGGTAGACCATCTCAAATCCAACTGGCGGTTCTTGTTGATAGAGGTCATCGTGAACTACCCATTCGCGCTGACTATGTAGGAAAGAACATTCCAACATCAAGTGAAGAGCGTATTGAAGTTGATTTGCAAGAGACAGATCAACAAGATCGAGTAAGCATATACGATAAGTAAAGCCCTTTTAAATGTAGTCCTGTGAGGCTGCCAAAGGGTCTTGGCTTTCATATGTCAAATTTGGCATACGAAAGTGTAGGACTCTTTGTGCACAGGCACAAAGAGTTTTTTTATTGCAAAGATTTAAACTGAAGGAGGATGTGCAATGGAACAAAAGCCAGTATTAGATGTTAATGAAGTACCGAAACCGGGAAAATGGTTATTTTTAAGTATACAACATTTGTTCGCGATGTTTGGATCAACAGTGCTTGTTCCGTTTTTAACAGGATTGAATCCATCAGTAGCATTAATATCAAGTGGATTAGGAACGTTAGCGTTTCTTCTTATAACGAAAGGTCAAGTACCTGCTTATCTAGGATCATCATTCGCTTTTATCGCACCGATTATAACAGCAAAAACGGCAGGTGGACCGGGAGCAGCAATGCTTGGTGGTTTGCTAGCAGGACTTGTATACATCTTAATCTCACTCGGAATTAAGAAATCAGGATCAGAGTGGATTATGAAATTACTACCACCAATCGTAGTTGGTCCAGTAGTAATGGTAATCGGTTTAGCTTTAGCACACACAGCAGTTAATATGGCGATGAACGGTGCGGATGGTAAATATAGCTTTACACACTTTTCAGTAGCATTAGTAACATTAGCAATTACAATTATCTGCTCTATATTTGGAAGAGGATTTTTCAGTATCATACCAGTGTTACTTGGCATTATCGGAGGATATATTTTCGCTTACTTCCAAGGGCTAGTAGACTTAAAGCCGGTAGCTGAGGCGAAATGGTTTGTTGTACCAGATTTCACAGTGCCATTCGTAACATACACACCAGAGTTTTCATGGAAGATTGTACTCTTGATGGTACCAGTTGCACTAGTAACAATTTCAGAACATATCGGACATCAAATTGTACTAGGAAATGTTATTAAAAGAGATTTAATTGAAAAACCAGGTTTACACCGTTCAATCTTCGGTGATGGAGTAGCAACATTAATCGCATCACTAATCGGTGGACCACCGAATACAACGTATGGTGAAAACATCGGTGTGCTAGCAATTACGAGAGCGTATAGTGTATACTTATTCATCGGTTCAGCAGTGTTCGCAATCCTGTTCGGATTTATCGGTAAGATTTCTGCACTGATTCATTCGATCCCAACACCAGTTATGGGTGGTGTATCAATCTTACTATTCGGTGTAATCGCATCAAGTGGATTACGTATGATGGTAGATGATAAAACAGACCTAAGTGACAAACGAAACTTAATGATTGCATCGGTAATACTAGTAATCGGTATTGGTGGAGCGGTACTGCACGTAGGAGAATCGTTCCAAGTAGAAGGAATGGCACTAGCAGCAATTGTAGGTGTACTGTTAAATTTACTACTACCAGAAACGAAACAAATAAAACAATCTAAGCAGATTGCTTCATAATAATAACCTTTTAATTCAGTCCTGTGAGATTGGAAAGGGTGGCTTCTTTCTTGCACCCTAGTCTCACACGACTAGGGTATTTTTATGCAATAGTTGTTATAAAAATGCAAAAGTGGTAACATAAAAATCAGAAAGATGAGGGATGACGATGAGCCATTTGTTAACGATGAGTGAATTATCGGAAGTAGAAATTTCAGAAATCCTAAAAGACGCAGAAGATTTTGCGAATGGGAAAGAGAGCAAAACGACAGAGCAAACTTTTGTTGCGAACTTGTTCTTTGAGAATAGTACGAGAACGAGATTTAGCTTTGAAGTTGCTGAGAGGAGATTAGGACTTGATGTTTTAAACTTTTCAGCTGATGCATCTAGCGTACAAAAAGGAGAAACATTATACGATACGATAAGAACACTAGAATCAATCGGAACAAAAGCAGTGGTCATCCGCCACGAGCAAGATCGCTACTTCGATGAACTAAAAGATCAGGTAAATATCCCAATCTTAAACGCTGGAGATGGATGTGGAAACCACCCAACGCAGTGCCTGCTCGACCTTCTTACAATTAAACAAGAGTTTGGAAGATTTGAAGGATTGAAGATTGCAATAGTAGGAGATGTTCGTCATAGCCGAGTAGCACGTTCGAATGCAGAAGCATTAACGAAACTGGGTGCAACAATTTACTTTGCAAGTCCAGAAGAGTGGAAAGATGAAGACAACACATTTGGAACATACAAACCACTAGATGAGCTTGTTCCAGAAGTGGATGTAATGATGTTACTTCGTGTACAACATGAGCGTCATGATCATTATGAAACAGACATTATGAAAGAGTATCATGAGAAACACGGATTAACAGTGGAAAGAGAAAAGCGTATGAAAGAAGGAAGCATTATTATGCATCCAGCTCCTGTAAATCGAGATGTTGAAATTGCAAGTGAACTTGTTGAGTGTGAGCGTTCACGCATATTTAAACAAATGGAAAATGGAGTTTACGTAAGAATGGCTGTACTAAAACGCGCCTTACCAAATGTATTAGGAGGAATGAAACATGAATTACTTGTTTAAAAATGGTCGTTATATGAATGAAGAAGGAAAAATCGTAGCAACAGATCTTCTCGTACAAGACGGTAAAATCGCTAAGGTAGCAGAAAATATTACGGCAGATAATGCTGAAGTAATCGATGTGAACGGAAAGTTAATCGCACCTGGATTAGTAGATGTACACGTACATCTTCGCGAACCAGGTGGTGAACATAAAGAAACAATTGAAACAGGTACACTAGCAGCGGCAAAAGGTGGATTCACTACAATTTGTGCAATGCCAAATACACGCCCAGTACCAGATTGCAGAGAACATATGGAAGATCTGCAAAATCGTATTAAAGAAAAAGCGCATGTTAACGTACTACCATACGGAGCAATTACAGTACGCCAAGCGGGTTCTGAAATGACAGATTTCGAAACTTTAAAAGAACTTGGAGCATTTGCTTTCACAGATGACGGTGTAGGCGTACAAGATGCTAGCATGATGTTGGCTGCTATGAAGCGTGCAGCGAAATTAAATATGGCAGTAGTTGCGCACTGTGAAGAGAATACTCTTATTAATAAAGGTTGTGTACATGAAGGGAAGTTTTCTGAGAAACACGGATTAAACGGTATCCCATCAGTATGTGAATCTGTACATATTGCAAGGGATATACTGCTCGCTGAAGCGGCAGATTGTCACTATCACGTATGTCACGTAAGTACGAAAGGCTCAGTACGCGTAATTCGTGATGCAAAGCGCGCTGGAATTAAAGTAACAGCAGAGGTAACACCTCATCACTTAGTGTTATGTGAAGATGATATCCCATCAGCTGATCCAAACTTTAAAATGAACCCACCGCTTCGTGGAAAAGAAGATCATGCAGCATTAATTGAAGGTTTATTAGATGGAACGATCGATATGATCGCAACTGATCATGCACCGCATACAGCGGAAGAGAAAGCACAAGGAATTGAAAGAGCACCATTCGGAATTACTGGTTTTGAAACAGCATTCCCACTTCTATACACAAACCTTGTGAAAAAAGGAATTATTACATTAGAGCAATTGATTCAATTCTTAACAGAAAAGCCAGCTGATACATTCGGCTTAGAAGCAGGTCGCCTAAAAGAAGGTAGAACAGCTGATATTACAATCATTGATTTAGAACAAGAAGAAGAGATTGATCCAACAACATTCTTATCAAAAGGAAAAAATACACCATTCGCAGGTTGGAAATGCCAAGGATGGCCGGTAATGACAATCGTTGGTGGTAAGATCGCATGGCAAAAGGAGAGTGCATTAGTATGAAAAGACAACTTATCTTAGAAGATGGAACAGTATTAATTGGAACAGGTTTCGGAGGAGAAATCGAAAAGTCAGGTGAGGTTGTATTTACAACAGGAATGACTGGATATCAAGAAACATTATCTGATCCATCATATTGCGGTCAAATTGTAACATTCACGTACCCATTAATCGGAAACTACGGCATCAACCGAGACGATTTCGAATCGATTCACCCTTCTGTAAATGGTTTAATTGTAAACGAAATTTGTGATCACCCATCAAACTTCCGTAATGAAATTTCGTTAAATGACTACTTAAAAGAAAGAAATATCCCAGGATTAGCAGGGATTGATACGAGAAAATTAACGAGAAAAATTCGTCAATACGGTACATTACGCGGACGTCTTTGTAACATGGATGCAGATGTAGAATACATCGTGAGCCAATTAAAAGCGACAGTATTTACAGATCATGTAAAACGCGTATCAACGAAAGATCCATACCCAAGCCCAGGTCGCGGACATCGCGTTGTACTAGTAGACTTCGGTATGAAACATGGTATTTTAAGAGAATTAAATAAACGTGATTGTGATGTAATTGTAGTTCCTTACAACACAACAGCTGAAGAAATTTTACGCCTTAGCCCAGATGGAATTATGTTAAGTAATGGACCTGGGGATCCAAAAGATGTACCAGAAGCAATTGAAATGTTAAAAGACATTATCGGTAAAGTTCCTTTATTTGGGATTTGTCTAGGACATCAATTATTCGCTCTAGCATCTGGTGCGAATACAAGTAAGTTGAAATTCGGTCACCGTGGTTTAAACCATCCAGTAAAAAATCTTGCAACTGGAAAAGTAGCAATTACATCTCAAAACCATGGTTACGCAGTAGAAGAAGAATCAGTTGAAAATACAGAACTTGAAATTACACATGTTGCTTTAAATGATGGAACAGTAGAAGGTCTTCGTCATAAGAAGTTCCCAGCATTTACAGTTCAATACCATCCAGAAGCTTCAGCAGGACCAGAAGATGCAAATGATTTATTCGAAGATTTCTTAACAATGATTGAAAACTTCAAGAAAGAAGGGGAAGAGTTATGCCAAAACGCCTAGACATTAACACAATTTTAGTAATCGGATCAGGACCAATTGTAATTGGGCAAGCAGCGGAGTTTGATTACTCTGGAACACAAGCTTGTCAATCTCTGAAAGAGGAAGGTTACAAAGTAATCCTTGTTAACTCTAACCCAGCAACAATTATGACAGACACTGCAACAGCAGATAAAGTATACATTGAGCCTTTAACATTAGAATTCGTAAGCCGAATCATTCGTAAAGAACGTCCAGATGCAATCTTACCAACATTAGGTGGTCAAACAGGTCTAAATATGGCTGTTGAACTTGCAAAATCAGGCGTACTTGATGAGTGCGGAGTTGAAATTTTAGGAACAAAATTATCAGCAATTGAGCAAGCGGAAGATCGTGATTTATTCCGTACATTAATGCAAGATTTAAATGAACCAACACCACCAAGTGAAATCATTCATAACCTTGATGAAGCATATGGCTTTGTAAATGAAATTGGTTATCCAGTAATCGTTCGTCCAGCATTCACATTAGGCGGAACGGGCGGCGGAATTTGCCATAACGAAGAAGAGTTAATTGAAATCGTAACAAGTGGTTTAAAACATAGCCCAGTAACACAATGTTTATTAGAGAAAAGTATCGCTGGCTGTAAAGAAATTGAATACGAAGTAATGCGCGATTCAAATGATAACGCGATTGTAGTATGTAACATGGAAAACATCGATCCAGTTGGTGTTCATACAGGTGATTCAATCGTTGTAGCACCGAGCCAAACGTTAAGCGACCGTGAATACCAAATGTTACGTAACACTTCATTACGAATTATTCGTGCACTAGGAATTGAAGGTGGATGTAACGTTCAGCTTGCACTAGATCCATATAGTTTCCAATACTATGTAATCGAAGTAAACCCACGTGTAAGTCGTTCATCTGCACTAGCATCTAAAGCAACTGGATATCCAATTGCAAAATTAGCAGCGAAAATTGCAGTCGGCTTAACATTAGATGAAATCGTAAACCCAGTAACACAAAAAACATATGCTTGCTTCGAGCCAGCATTAGACTATGTTGTTTCAAAAATTCCACGCTGGCCATTTGATAAGTTTGAATCAGCCAACAGAACACTTGGAACGCAAATGAAAGCAACTGGTGAAGTAATGTCAATCGGACGTAACTTAGAAGAATCATTATTAAAAGCGGTTCGTTCTTTAGAACTTGGCATTTATCACCTAGAATTAGACCACTTAAAAGAACTTGATAAAGAAACGATGAAAAAACGCATTATTAAAGCAGATGATGAGCGACTGTTTATCGTAGCAGAAGCAATTCGTCAAGGTGTAACGAAAGAAGAAATTAATGAATGGTGTGAAATGGACTTCTTCTTCTTACAAAAAGTTGAAAATATCGTAAATATGGAACGCGAAGTAAAAGCGAATGTAGGAAATATGGAAGTACTACAAGCTGCTAAAGAAATGGGCTTCAGCGATCACTACATTGCAGCAGCTTGGAACAAAACGGAGCGCGAGATTTACGATATGCGTAAAGAAAATAATATGATGCCAGTATTCAAAATGGTAGATACTTGTGCAGCAGAGTTTGAATCTGCAACACCGTATTACTACAGCACATACGCTGATGAAAACGAATCAGTTGTAACAGATCGTAAGAGTGTAGTAGTTCTAGGATCTGGTCCAATCCGCATTGGTCAAGGTGTTGAGTTTGACTATGCAACGGTTCACTCAGTATGGGCAATTAAAGAAGCTGGATATGAAGCAATTATCATTAACAATAACCCAGAAACTGTTTCAACAGACTTCAGTATTTCTGACAAATTATACTTTGAACCATTAACGATCGAAGATGTAATGCACATCATTGATTTAGAAAAACCAGAAGGTGTTATCGTTCAGTTCGGTGGGCAAACGGCAATTAACTTAGCTGCGAAATTAGAGGCTCACGGTGTGAAAATCTTAGGAACATCACTTGAAGACTTAGACCGTGCAGAAGATCGTGATAAATTCGAAGCTGCTTTAACAAAACTTGGTATCCCACAACCAGTTGGTAAAACAGCAACGACTGTAGAACAAGCGGTAGCAATCGCAGAAGAAATTGGTTACCCAGTATTAGTAAGACCATCTTACGTACTAGGTGGACGTGCGATGGAAATTGTATATCGTCAAGAAGAACTACTGCACTACATGAAAAATGCAGTTAAAGTTCACGCAGATCACCCAGTATTAATCGACCGTTACATGGTTGGTAAAGAAATTGAAGTAGATGCAATTTCAGACGGTGAGAATGTATTCATTCCAGGTATTATGGAACATATTGAACGCGCTGGAGTTCACTCTGGTGACTCAATTGGAGTATATCCACCACAAAGCTTGTCTGAAAAATTAAAAGAACAAATTATTGAACATACAATAGCACTTGGAAAAGGATTAAACATTGTTGGATTACTAAATATCCAGTTTGTAGTATTCGAAGATCAAGTGTACGTAATTGAAGTAAATCCACGTGCGAGCCGTACAGTACCATTCTTAAGTAAAATTACAGGTGTACCAATGGCAAACGTTGCAACGAAAGTTATTCTAGGGCAAGACCTAGTAGAGCAAGGATACGGAACGGGCTATCACCCAGAAGAGAAAGAAGTATATGTAAAAGCTCCGGTATTCTCATTCGCGAAACTACGCTCAGTTGATACAACATTAGGACCTGAAATGAAATCAACAGGGGAAGTAATGGGTAAAGATTTAACGCTTGAAAAAGCATTATACAAAGGGTTAGTTGCTTCTGGAATTAACATCCCAACTCACGGATCAGTAATCATTACTGTAGCGGATAAAGATAAAGAAGAGGCGATGGAAATTGCAAAACGTTTCCATGAAATTGGCTATAACTTATTAGCAACAGCTGGAACAGCACAATCGTTAGAAGAGAAAAATATTCCAGTACAAGTTGTAAACAAAATTGATTCTGAAGAATACAACTTACTAGATATTATCCGTCAAGGAAAAGCACAATTTGTAATCAATACGCTAACAAAAGGTAAACAACCAGCGCGTGATGGTTTCCGCATTCGCCGTGAATCAGTAGAAAATGGTGTAGCTTGCTTAACATCACTTGATACAACGAGAGCAATCTTACGAGTATTAGAATCTATGACATTCTCAGCTCATTCAATGAAAGAAATTACGCAAACAAAGCGTCACGAGGTGGTACATGCATGATGCAAAAGCAAAATATGATCGTCGTTAATCAAAAAGAAATCGCAAAAAACATTTACGAATTAGTGCTTCAAGGAACATTAGTACAGCAAATGAACGAACCAGGGCAGTTTGTACACATTAAGGTAGCAGAGGGCATTGCGCCCCTTCTGCGCCGCCCGATTAGTATTTGTAATGTAGATCAAGAGAAGAACGAATTTACAATGCTATACCGTGCGGAAGGACAAGGGACAAAAACATTAGCAACTAGAAAACAAGGGGAAATGGTAGATGTACTAGGACCATTAGGACACGGTTTTCCTGTAGAAGAAGCAGAAGCTGGTCAAACAGCTTTACTCGTAGGCGGGGGAATTGGTGTACCACCACTTTATGAATTATCGCAGCGCCTCGTTGCAAAAGGTGTACGTGTTATCCACATCTTAGGTTTCCAAACGAAAGATGTAGTTTTCTATGAAGAGAAATTTGCAGAGCTTGGTGATACGTACGTTGCGACAGTAGACGGTACACACGGTACAAAAGGATTTGTCACAGATGTAATTGATCATTACGGAATTGACTTTGATATTCTTTATTCATGTGGTCCGTTAGCGATGCTTCGTGCATTAGAAGGACGTTACAAAGAGAAAAAAGCCTATATTTCATTAGAAGAACGTATGGGCTGTGGTATTGGAGCTTGTTTCGCATGTGTATGTCACTTACAAGAAGATCCAAGTGGACATTCTTACAAGAAGGTGTGTAGCGACGGACCAGTATTTCCAATCGGGGAGGTTGTACTATGAACAGATTGCAAGTTGAATTACCGGGATTGTCATTAAAAAATCCAATTATACCGGCATCTGGATGCTTTGGATTTGGTCGTGAATATGCACAGTTTTACGATTTAAGTGTACTAGGATCAATCATGATTAAAGCGACGACAGAACAACCACGTTACGGAAATCCGACGCCTCGTGTTGCTGAAACACCGGGCGGCATGTTAAATGCAATCGGACTTCAAAACCCAGGGTTAGAAAAAGTAATGAATTCTGAATTACCATGGTTAGAACAATTTGATCTTCCAATCATTGCGAACGTTGCAGGCTCACAAGCTGAGGATTACGTAGCGGTTGCAAAGGAAATTTCTAAAGCGCCTAATGTCCATGCACTAGAATTAAATATTTCTTGTCCGAACGTAAAAACAGGTGGTATCGCCTTTGGTACAAATCCTGAAATTGCTGCTGATTTAACGAAGCGAGTAAAAGAGGTTTCTGAAGTACCTGTATACGTAAAGTTGTCACCGAACGTGGCAAACATTGTGGAAATTGCAAAAGCAATTGAAAATGCAGGTGCCGATGGTTTAACGATGATTAATACATTGCTTGGTATGCGTCTAGATTTAAAAACAGCTAAACCGATTTTAGCAAACCGTACAGGTGGATTATCAGGTCCTGCGATTAAGCCAGTAGCAATTCGTATGGTACATGAAGTAAGTCAAGCGGTTAACATTCCAATTATCGGAATGGGTGGTATTGAAACAGCGGAAGATGTAATTGAATTCTTCTACGCTGGCGCAAGCGCAGTTGCAGTAGGGACAGCGAACTTTATCGATCCGTTCGTATGTCCGACAATTATTGAAGAGTTACCAGCATTACTAGATGAATTAGGATTTGATCACATTTCGGAATGTCAAGGAAGGAGCTGGAAGCAAACATGTCACAGTCGTTAATCGTTGCACTAGATTTTCCAGGGAAACAAGATGTAGAACAATTCTTGCGCCACTTTGAAGGGGAAGAGTTATTTGTCAAAGTTGGTATGGAGTTATTTTACAAAGAAGGCCCTGCAATTATTACGTACTTAAAAGAAAAAGGACATAAGATTTTTCTAGATTTAAAGCTTCATGATATTCCGAATACAGTAAAAAGCGCTATGCGTAGCCTAGCTAGTCTAGATGTTGATATGGTAAATGTTCATGCTGCTGGGGGAAGCAGTATGATGAAAGCTGCGATTGAGGGATTAGAGGAAGGTAAGCAAGAAGGAAAAGAGAGACCAATTTGTATTGCAGTTACACAACTAACAAGCACTTCGGAAGCTATGATGAAAAAAGAGATCGGCATTGAGAAAACGTTAGAAGAAGCGGTTGCTCATTATGCAAAATTAACGAAAGAAAGTGGACTTGATGGCGTTGTTTGTTCAACGCTTGAAGTTCCCAAATTACGTGAAGTATGCGGAAATGAATTTGTAACAGTAACACCGGGGATTCGTCTTGCAAGCGATGATGTAAATGACCAGGTGCGCGTAGCAACACCGAAACGTGCGAGGGAACTTGGCTCAAGCTACATCGTAGTTGGACGTAGTATTACAAAAGCAGAAAATCCGCTTGAAGCGTATAAAACAGTAAAACAACAGTGGGAAGGTGTAACAGTATGAAAAAAGAAATCGCATCGCATTTATTAGAAATTGGAGCAGTATTTTTACAACCGAATGATCCATTCACATGGTCTTCAGGTATGAAATCACCAATTTATTGTGATAACCGTTTGACTTTATCTTATCCAAAAGTACGTCAGGCGATTGCAGCTGGATTAGAAGAATTAATTAAAGAGCACTTCCCAACTGTAGAAGTTATTGCAGGAACAGCAACTGCTGGTATTGCGCACGCTGCATGGGTAAGCGATCGTATGGATTTACCAATGTGCTACGTACGTAGTAAAGCAAAAGGTCACGGTAAAGGGAACCAAATCGAAGGAAAAGCTGAAAAAGGTCAAAAAGTAGTAGTAGTAGAAGACTTAATTTCAACTGGCGGTAGTGCAATTACATGTGTAGAAGCACTTCGCGAAGCTGGCTGTGAAGTTTTAGGAATCGTATCAATCTTCACATACGAGCTAGAAGCAGGAAAAGAAAAATTAGAAGCAGCTAACGTAGCATCATATTCTTTAAGCGACTACAGTACATTAACTGAAGTAGCAGCAGAAAAAGGTATGATTGGACAAGCTGAAACGAAAAAATTACAAGAGTGGCGTAAAAATCCAGCTAACGAAGCTTGGATCACAGCGTAACACGAAAAAAGACGACCGCGGGGGAACGCGGTCGTTTTTTATATCATTGTTATAATTTCATGTAAAGAACGGATAGTAGGAACGTCACATTTGAGTTGCAAATTATCACGATTTAACCATATTCCTTGCATTCCAGCTGCTGTACTACTAATTGCATCAGTTTCTAATCGATCACCAATATAATAGCAATCTTTCATTTCAAGATTTGATTGTAATACAGTTCGTTGAAAAATTTGAGGATCTGGTTTTGATACACCAATTTCACTAGAAGTAAATATGTGTTTGAAATATTGTAGAATGTTTAGAGCAGTTAACTTTTCGACTTGTTGCTCATATTCACCGTTGCTAATGATACCTAATGAGTATCCTTCTTGTTGTAAAGTCTGTAATGTATGGTGTACATCTTCAAATGCTACCCAGTTGTTCTTATATAGTTCTATATATTGATTGAATTTATGCTGAGATTCCTCGGATGATAAGTTTACTCCATATGTTTTAAATAAATGGTACATTCGCATCCTTTGTTGTTTTTGAAAAGATAATTCTTTGGACAAAAATTTGTTGAAATATTCTTCTGATAATTCATGCCAGACTTTTGTGGCCTCTGATTCATTGCCCGAAAAAATAGTAGTATATATTTGAAAAAAATCTATAATACCATTTCTTTCCGCAGCCTCATAATCAAGTAAAGTTCCATCGACATCAAAGAAAATCATATGACAATCTCCTTGCTAACAACTATTTAGCGTTTTCCGCAACTTCATATCCTCTCACAAACAATAGTGTCATATAAGAAACAATAAATGAGAAGATGCTGTACATACCAACCCAAAAGAAAAATTTTGGAGTAAGGGCGATAACACCTATTATTAAAAAACTAGCAAACGTTACAATCGGCATTACGTAATACGTTTTAGTCTTACGTGTTCCCATAACAGAAACGATAAAGATAAGTAATGGACAAATTAATAAGACGAAAATCAATTCATTCATAGGTATGTCCCCTTTTCTAATAGAAGTAATCTGTTTCTCGTAAACGTTTTGAAATAAATGCTCTCCTAATATAATTTCGCTATGTAATAACGAATCCCTTTTGAAAACCAGTAACTCATGATGAATTTTACAAGCAAAAAACGTAAGCAAGAGAACACTTGCTTACGTTATAGGATAAACATCGCAACGATAGTGGTGACAATTAAACCGATAACAACCGGTAAAAAGTTTCGGCGTGCAAGTTCAAATGGATCTACCTTGCAAATCGCAGCAGCAGGAATAAGCGCCCAAGGAATTAACGTCCCGCCCCCGGTCCAAATTGCTGCAATTTGCCCGAGTGCTGTTAATGTAGCTGTTCCATGCCCAAGTGCTGTTCCGAAAAGGTTCGCAATGGAACCAGCAAGTGATATACCTGAAAAACCTGATCCATCTAAGCCGGTAATGACACCAACGATAGTTAAAGTTCCTGCCGATACATATTGATTTAAAGGAACAGTTTGAGATAAAGCGATTCCTAAGTCATTAATGATTCCGTGTGAACCTTTCGGTAAATAGTCCCCGATAATTTTCACAAAGCCGCTATCTCCTAAATAAAAGAGTGCGGCGATTGGAATAACTGGTCCGAAAATTTTAAATCCAAATTGAAGACCTTCTATAAAATAATCGGTCGTTTTATTCAGTCCCTTTCCTTTGTAGGCGATGAGAGAAATGATGATAATCATAATAACAGTCGTCCCGCCGATCAGTGCAGTGGCATCGCTTCCTTGTAGTTTAAATTGAATCATGCAAAGGATATCAATGATATATACGATAGGGATACATATGGCGAGCCATTTCTTTATGCGAGGAGATAATAAAATAGTAGTTTTAGATGATTCAGTTGATGAAGAGGTGTCTTGCAGTGATAATCCTGTATGAAATTCTTTTCGTAAGAAGAAAAAAGCGACGGAGGTTGTCACAATGCTCATAACAATTACGAGAGGGACACTGGCAGAAACAACGCTAGAAACAGGAAGGCCAGCAGCATCCGCAGTTAATTTTGGTGCACCTTGAATAACGAAGTCGCCAGATAAGGCGATGCCATGTCCGAATAAATTCATAGCAATGGCAACTCCAATTGGCGGAAGACCGACGCGTACAGCGACGGGTAATAAAATAGCTCCCATTAAAGCGACAGCTGGAGAAGGCCAAAAGAAGAAAGAAATTGTCATCATTAAAAGGCCGATAATCCAATAGGCGAGGGTAGGGGTACGAATCATTTTTGTAAACGGTGAAATCATCGTGTCATTTATACCAGTATGAACGAGTAGATTGCTCATTGATACGATAATGGAGATGATTAATATAGTTGGTAATAGTTCAGTAATAGCATAAATGAAACTTTGAAAAATACCGCTAACGGCAAGAGGGATAGAACTTGTTGCGGTTAATGCTAGTAAAAAGATAAAAACGATACAAATAATCGTCGTATCTTTACGGAGAATAAAAAAGGTAATGATAGTGAGTAAACAAAGAATATAGAGAGCATGCAACAGCGTTAATTCAACTCCCATAACATTCACATCCTTTAGGCGTTCGTGTAGTTTATTGTATGAAAGCAGTGAAAGTATGTGAGTATAGGAAAAAGAAAAAAGTAAAATTTCATGTACTGTAATAGTAAGTACGATAAATGGATGTTACAATACAATTAATCCTAAAAATGGAATTCGAGGAGGCTTATGCGCAAAAAAATTGGGTTTTGGGGATTCATCCTCTCTTGTAGTCTATTAATCATTTTACATTTGTTTACAAGCAATGAATAGATCAGTATCATACCTGCTTTCGAGTTTGTTTTTGTACTGTTATATAACTGGGATGATATGAAACAATATAGTAAGAAAAGTATCGGAATTATGATAGGTGTCATTGTTGTTTGCTCATTTTTCGTAGGGTTTATTTTAATAGAAGAGCAGAAACAAATAGAGAAAATGTCTATTTTTCAAGAGTGGATGTCTTCTGCGAAGGGGCTTTATATTGTCATTGTAGTTGTTGTTTTTCTAAGAATTGTTATAAGGACAGCAAGTTACATATTAAAGGAGAACTAGAACGGGTGAATGTGAATGAGAGAGAAAATAGGGTATTATGGTGTGCTCGTTTGTTTACTAGTATCAGTTATTTCAGGACAATTTTTAAAAAGCGAATGGGTGCCGATTATATTATGTATAGCAGTATTAATTTTTGCTCCTATGTATCGCTGGGATGAATGGAAAGCATATAGCCGAAAAAAGAAAATTGTCTTCAGTATCGAGTTTGTCATTATCATTAGCACAATTCCATTTTTGTTATTGAAAGGAAATAAGATCATAGACGGAATTGTAATGTTTCAAGGGTGGTTATTTATTGCGAAATTGCTATATTTAATCTGTATAGTAATGTCAGTAGCGGTAATCGCTAAAAAAGTAAACGAAAAGTTATTCGTTAATGAATAAAAGAAACTGCCACCTTATTCGGTGGCAGTTTCTCATTTTGCTGAATGAGCTTTTTGCATCTTTTTAACTAAACGAATTTGTCCGCGATGATTGATTTCATCTTCAAATACGTGAAACCACTTAAAGTAGTTATTTGCTGGTTTGTCATACCAAAAGTCTGTCGTTTTAAATAGCCATTCATCAGGTAACGATTGAAAAGTCTCAATCGTTTTGGAACGTACTTCTTGTAATGTGTCTATGTAAAATTCCATAGAGTTTCCTTTTATTTTCTCGCGGCCAAGATCTCCTAACTCAATAGCAGGTAACCAACGGTCTAATTCAGTTTCTGTTAGTTCACGGTCTTCAAAAGTATGAATCTGGTAGTAAAATTCAATAGCGGCCATATGGTACAATAACATGCCAATTGAATTTGCATCTTCATCATATAAATAATCAAGTTCTTCAATTGTTAAACCTTCCACCGCTTGCATTGTTGTATAGCGAGCGTAATTCATCATGGAAACAAGTTTTGAAAATTCAGGCTGTAAACCATCTATCTTACCAATTACAAAATTCAATTTAAATTCCCCCTCTTTAAACGATGACCCCAGAGAAAGAATTCTATGTGCAACGAAAAACTCCTTTAAAAAAGGTCATGATTTCAACAAGGAATAACAATTAGTTCCCGACTTGATTTTGTAATAACTTCATATCCGTCTTTTGTAATGACTATATCGTCTTCAATTCTACAGCCACCCCAGTTTGGTATGTAAATACCAGGTTCAACTGTAACAACCATACCTTCTTCTAAAGTAGCCTTACTTTCTTGGGATAGGCGAAGTGGTTCATGGATTTCTAATCCAAGACCATGACCAGTAGAGTGTCCAAAATATTGACCGTATCCATGTTCTGTAATGTAGCCTCTCGTAATATCATCGATACTTTTCGCAGTTTCTCCAGGCTTAATTGCTTCAGTCCCACGTTTTAACGCTTCTCGTACAACATTGTATATCTTTTTGAATTCTTCTGATGGTTCCCCGATTGTTACAGTACGAGTTATATCAGAACAATATCCGTCGTAAAGTGCACCGAAATCTAATGTAACGATATCGCCTCGTTCAATTATTTTATTTGATGCAACTCCATGAGGGAGAGAAGAACGAACGCCAGAAGCTACAATAATTTGAAATGATGAGGATGTAGCCCCTTTTTTTCGCATGAAAAATTCTAACTCATCTCGTACATCATTTTCACTTATTCCCGGTTTTAGAAACGTAAGAATGTAGTGAAATGCTTCGTCTGCGATATTAGCTGCAATTTTAATTGTTTCTATTTCAGGTGTGTCTTTAATAATACGGATATTTTCGATGATTTCGCATACTTGAACCATTTCCGCATGTACGTACTTTTGTAAGTTTTTATATTGTTGTAATGTCATGTTATTTTCTTCAATTCCGAGTTTTTGAATGTTTAAGTTTGAGACTTGATGTGCAATTTCTTTTTCCAAATTTCCTTTATGCATAATAATTTCAGCATCTTTTATTTGTGATTTCGCTTGATCTACATAGCGAAAATCAGTTATAAAAACAGCTTGATCCGCAGAGATTAAAACGATGCCAGCACTACCAGTGAAGCCAGTTGCGTATTGGCGATTTTCTTTTTTTGTAATAAGCAATCCGTCAATTTCATAGTTTTGTAGTTGATTTTGGATTTTATTAATTTTTAAAGTCATGTTAAATCCCCCTATTCATAGTATTAAAAAAGCAAATAGCGTGCCAAAATGTATATTTGAAGAAAAGATAGTAGGGACAACATATATTTTAGGGGAGACAGTTTGTTCATAAAATCTAAATTGCTTCAATAAATAGCCGGGAGATGAAAAAATATTGATTGGAGTTACACTTGTACTTTATTTACATGCTGTAAAAAAATTTATACAAATATAAAATGTAACTGTCAATTTTTTTGACAATATGGAATGGATATAGCAACTAACTTGAAAACATATAAAAAATGCGTTGCTTATAAGCAACGCATTTTTTATATTTACGCTTTTAATTTCATTACAGTATCAGCATCTGGTGTTACATAAACTGTTTGCTGATTGTCGTACGTAACAAAACCAAGTTTTGCGCCACTCGGTTTTTTGACATGGCGTATTCTGGTGAAATCAACAGGTACGGAGCTAGACTCTTTTGCTTTACTGTAATAGGCAGCAATTTTGGCAGCTTCTAGTAAAGTTTCTTCAGCAGGCTCTAAAGAACGAATGACAACGTGAGAACCAGGTATGTCTTTCGTATGTAACCAAATTTCATCACGGCGGGCAAATTTCGTTGTTAAATAATCATTTTGTTTATTGTTTTTACCAACGAAAATCTCTGTGCCATCACTTGCTACATATTTATCTAATACTGGTTTAGTAGGCTTTTTCTTCGCGTTTTTCGTTTTACGGTTGCGCATATAACCTTCTTCAGCTAATTCCTCTCGAATTTCTTCAATATCTTTTGAAGAAGCAGCTTCCATTTGTTGAAGTAAGCTATCAAAATAAAGAATTTCTTCATTTGTTTTTTCAATTTGTTCTTCAACAACAACAACTGAATTTTTCGCTTTTTGGTACTTTTGGAAATAGCGTTGCGCATTTTCAGATGGCGTTTTTAAAGGATCTAATGTGATCTTTACAGTTCCGCCATTTTCATCATAATAGTTAACGACCTCAATATCTTTATCACCTTTTTTCAAAGCGTACATATTGGCTGTAAGTAGTTCTCCAAATAGTTGATATTTATCTGCTTTTCCAGCATCTTGTAATGTTTTTTGTAGTTTAATGAGTTTTTTTTCATTTTTATTTTTTTCGTTTTGCATAAAGCGCTCTAAATCATGGGCTTGCTGTTTTACACGGTCGCGCTCTGCTTTTCCGAAAAAGAAACGGTCTAGCAATTCACTAACAGATGAGAACGTCTTGTTTTCCCCTTGCAAATGTGCAAGAGGGAAGAGGTAGAAAAATTCTTTCCCATTTGAAGTAGTCATCGTTGGTGAATATGTATGAGTTAATAATGGTTTTTGTATGGAGAAAAATGCGTCCGCTAATGCTTTTTCATTTACCATACCAGCTTTTTTTACTACTTCTTTTGCGAATAACGGCGATATTCCCGTAAAGGTGCCGACAAGCTGTTTATCCATGTTTCCAGATAAGAAGTCTAGCGGTCTAATAAATTCCTCATCTGTTGCAATCTGAAGCGGGTTAATTTTATGTTGTGCTGGTGGCGCAACATATTCAGCTCCAGCGTATACAGTTCGATGTCGGTTTACGGCTAAAGAAACGTGTTTTAAGCTATCTAAAATATTATTTGTTTTTGTGTCTACTAAAATGATGTTACTATGTCGTCCCATTATTTCAATTACTAATGTTTTTAGCGATTCATCACCAATTTCATTTCTGCTTCGCACAGTAATTTGAATAATGCGCTCTAAATCAATTTGTTCAATTTTTTCAATGAATCCACCTTCTAAATGCTTACGAAGAAGCATACAAAACATTGGCGGAAGTGCAGGTGAATCGTAATTTTGATTTGTTAAGTGTAAACGTGCATATGTCGGATGAGCGGAAAGAATCAGTTTTTGATTTTTTCCGTTTGCTCGAATATGTAATAAAATCTCATATTTTGAAGGTTGATATATTTTTGAAATTCTCCCCGTGTAAAGAGAATTTGCAATTTCATGTGTAATTGCTCTTGTAAATAATCCATCGAATGCCATAAAAACACTCCTTTCTAACTAAAAGTTAATTATAGCATTTTTTTGGACGAGGCTGAATAAGCTTTCAATAGAGTATGTCTGGAATCAGGAGGTCGATAGCAGGATGAACTGGTATGGAATGCGTGCACATGAAGTGGAAGAAAGAACGAATACGAATGTGAAGATGGGACTGACAGAGAAAGAAGCAGAAGGGCGAATAAAGAAATTTGGTACAAATGAACTAGATGAAGCAAAGAGGCCTTCTGCACTCATGGTATTTTTAGCACAATTTAAAGATTTTATGGTACTTGTTTTGTTTGGGGCAACAATCGTTTCGGCTTTTTTAGGGGAATACATTGATTCTATTGCGATTGTTGCGATTGTTATTATCAACGGTATTCTCGGCTTTTTTCAAGAAAGAAAGGCTGAAAAGTCATTGGAAGCCTTAAAAGAGCTAGCCGCCCCGCAAGTTACTGTACTGCGGAATGGAAAGTGGGTAAAGGCACCGTCAAAAGCACTCGTTTTAGGTGATGTTATTAAATTTTCTAGTGGCGATCGTATCGGGGCTGATGTACGTCTTGTTGAGGCATCGAGTTTATATATTGAAGAATCAGCTTTGACAGGAGAGTCAGTACCAGTGCAGAAGAAAGTAGAAGCATTGCAAGGGCAAGATATTTCAATTGGTGATCAAAAAAATATGGCTTTTATGGGTACGATGATTACGCGAGGATCTGGAACAGGGGTCGTTGTAGCAACTGGTATGAATACAGCGATGGGCCAAATTGCAAATATGTTACAAAATGCAGAACAAATGGAAACACCACTGCAAAGAAGATTAGAGCAACTCGGAAAAATATTAATTATTGTGGCTCTTGTTTTAACAGCGCTTGTCGTATTAGCAGGTGTGTATCAAGGGAATGAAGTGTATCATATGTTTTTAGCTGGCGTGTCACTAGCCGTTGCTGCTATTCCAGAAGGATTGCCAGCAATTGTTACAGTAGCTTTATCGCTTGGTGTACAGCGTATGATAAAAAAGAGAGCAATTGTAAGGAAGTTACCAGCGGTCGAAACGTTAGGTTGTGCTTCTGTTATATGCTCTGATAAAACAGGAACGATGACGCAAAACAAAATGATGGTAACACATATGTGGTCAGGTGGAGAGTTGTGGAAAGTGACAGGCCAAGGATATGAACCGAATGGCTCTTTTATGAAAGGTGAAAAAGAAATTAATCCAGATAAGACGAAATCGCTTTATCAATTACTCACATTTGGTTCGCTATGTAATAACGCAAATATAATTCAAAAGAAAAAGGCATATGTATTGGACGGAGATCCAACTGAGGGAGCACTTGTAGCTGCAGCAATGAAAGCGGGGATAACGCGTGAGGCATTGAAAGGGAAGTTTGAAATTCTCCGCGAGTTTCCGTTTGATTCAACTCGAAAAATGATGAGTGTTATAGTACGAGATCGAGAAGGGAAAAAGTTTGTCGTTACGAAGGGAGCACCAGATGTCCTTCTGCAAATGAGTCAAACGATTTTATGGGGGGATAAGCAGCAACCATTAAGTGAGTTGTATAGAAAAGAAGTGCAGGCGGCTATTCATAGCCTAGGTAGTCAAGCGCTTCGAACAATTGCAGTTGCTTTTAAGCCTTTAAAAGTAACAGACTTAATTGAACATGAAAGAGACGTTGAAAAAGATTTTATGTTAGTCGGGATACAAGGAATGATTGATCCGCCAAGACCAGAGGTAGAGCAAGCTGTAAAAGAGTGCAGAGAAGCTGGTATTCGAACAGTTATGATTACAGGTGACCATAAAGTGACTGCAATGGCAATTGCGGAACAATTAAGTATTTTACCACCAGGTGGACGCGTTGTTGAAGGGGTAGAACTCGCAAGTATGGATGTAGAAGAGTTAGAAAATGTTGTAGAAGATACGTATGTATTTGCTCGTGTATCACCGGAACATAAATTGAAAATTGTTAAGGCGTTGCAAAATAAAGGACATATAGTAGCGATGACAGGTGATGGAGTAAATGATGCACCTGCTATAAAAACAGCGGATATTGGGATAGCGATGGGAATTACAGGGACGGACGTTGCGAAAGAAGCTTCTTCTCTCGTATTGCTGGACGATAATTTCGCTACGATAAAATCAGCAATTAAAGAAGGTAGAAATATATACGAGAACATACGTAAGTTTATTCGTTATTTATTAGCGTCGAATGTTGGAGAGATATTGGTTATGTTATTTGCGATGTTACTTGCATTACCGCTGCCGATGGTTCCAATTCAAATTTTATGGGTGAACTTAGTTACTGACGGCTTACCGGCGATGGCATTAGGTTTGGATAAAGCTGAAGGAGACGTGATGAAGAGAACGCCGCGTCATCCGAAAGAAGGGGTATTTGCTAGAGGGCTTGCCTGGAAAATTATAAGTCGTGGCTTTCTAATTGGGGCAGTGACGTTAGTGGCGTTTATAGTAGCATTTAATCAGCATCCAAATGAACTGAAATATGCACAAACTGTAGCGTTTGCAACGTTGGTACTTGCTCAGCTGATTCATGTATTTGATTGCCGAAGTGAGCATTCTGTTTTCCACCGCAATCCATTTGGAAATGTGTATTTAGTAGGAGCGGTTATCATCTCATTACTACTCATGCTAGTGGTTATATATTATCCACCGTTACAACCGATTTTTAGCACGATGCCGATACAAGCAAGAGATTGGTTGTTAATTGGAGGTTTATCATCAATTCCGACCTTCTTACTAGTAGGTTCTTTATTAACAGGGAAAAAGGGGAAGAAGGAAAAGCCAATACTATATAAGAAGGGATTAAACTTGAAATAGTCAATGATATGAAAATGTGATATAATTTACAGAAGGTAGTAGAGCCTTGTCTCTATTACCTTTTTCATTGAGTTATTTCATGGCTTGGATGTGATAAAAAATGATTTGTAGTATGACAGGATTTGGAAGGTCAAAAGTAGAAAATGATACTTTTCAAATTACAGTAGAAATGAAATCGGTAAACCACCGTTTTCTAGAGATGAGTATTCGACTTCCGAAGCAAATGATGGTATTCGAAGACAAAATTCGTAAAATAATTGCAGAACAAGTTCGACGTGGACGTATTGAAGTGTCTATTAGTATAACGGGTGAAGGGCTTGTTGAAAGAAAATTAAGTGTGAATTGGTCGCTTCTTGAGCAGTACCAATCGATTATGGAAGATATAAAAGGAAAATTTCAATTACAAGATTCTATTACACTTCAGCAGTTAATGGCAATGCCAGAAGTAACAGCGATTGAAGAAGTAGAAAATGTAAATGAACAATTTGAGAACAGTTTATATGAGGCGGTTCGCCAAGCTGCTCATATGTTAAAAACGATGAGAGATGGCGAAGGAGAACGATTACATAAAGATATAGCGAATCGTTTACAAGAGATTCACAATTGTGTAAATGCGATTATTCCGCATGCACCAATTGTTACGCAAAAATATCGTGAACGATTAGAAAATCGCTTAAAAGAATTACATAATCAAGATATAGATGAACAAAGATTGCTAACAGAAGTGGCAATCTTTGCTGAGCGTTGTGATATTCACGAAGAGTTAGTTCGTTTGCAAAGTCATTTAGAGCAATTTCGTGAAACACTGCAGATTGAAGAGCCTGTTGGAAGGAAAATGGATTTCATCGTGCAAGAGATGCATAGAGAAATTAATACGATTGGTTCTAAGGCAAATGACTTAACAATTTCAAAATATGTTGTAGAAATGAAAAATAACCTTGAAAAAATTCGTGAACAAGTACAAAATATTGAGTAGCTTTCAAAAAATATATAAAGTTATACGTGGTGGAGAAATCGGATAGACTTACTAGGAGGCGCAAACTATGGCCATGCGGTTTTTAAATATTGGATACGGAAATATTGTATCTGCTCATCGAATTATTGCTATTGTAAGTCCGGAGTCAGCTCCTATTAAACGAACAGTACAGGAAGCACGCGAACATAACGCTTTGCTTGATGCTACGTATGGGAGAAAAACAAGGGCGGTTATTGTTATGGATGATGGGCATGTTGTATTAAGTCCAATTCAGCCAGAGACGATTGCACATCGTTTGAATAATAAAGAAGATTTAAGTGAGGAAGGGTAGGTTTTACATATTTATGAGAAGTAGAAGAGGATTGCTCATCGTTCTTTCAGGACCTTCTGGGGTTGGTAAAGGAACGGTTCGAAAAGAGCTGTTTAGTCATGAGGATACACGTTTTCAGTACTCCATTTCAGTAACGACACGTAAGCCACGTGAAGGTGAAGTGGATGGTGTGGATTATTTCTTTAAAGAGAGAGAAGAATTTGAGGAAATGATTCGTAATGAAAAATTACTTGAGTGGGCTGAGTTCGTAGGTAATTATTACGGAACACCAATTGACTATGTTGAAAAAACATTACAAGAAGGAAAAGATGTATTCTTAGAAATTGAAGTGCAAGGCGCAATTCAAGTTAAGAAAGCTTTCCCAGAAGGTGTATTTATTTTCTTAGCACCTCCAAGTTTATCTGAACTAAAGAACCGAATTGTTGGTCGTGGTACAGAAACGGAAGATGTTATTGAAAATCGTTTAACGGTAGCGAAAGAAGAAATTGATATGATGGACGCTTACGACTACGTTGTAGAAAACGATCAAGTTGAACTAGCTTGTGAAAGAATTAAAGCAATTGTGGTTGGCGAACATTGCCGCCGCGAAAGAGTAGCAAAATATTATAAAGAAATGACGGAGGGTCTATAATTATGTTAAATCCATCAATTGATTCATTATTAACAAAAATCGATTCTAAATATACACTTGTAACAGTGGCTGCAAAACGTGCGCGCGAAATGCAACTTGCTAATAACTGTGTTGTAGAAAGACCGGTTTCTCATAAATGTGTAGGTAAAGCATTAGAAGAAATCGATATTGAAGCGTTAAGCTACGTACCAAGCGAAGATAAAGTAACTGAATAAGACTTTGTCTTCGACAATTTAGAACATAGACTTTATAATTTTCTATGTAACGGTAACAACCTATTTACAAGTAGGTTGTTATTTTTTTACGGTAGGGAAGAAGTATTGATACTGACGAGATAAGAATTTTGTTTCAGTATGGATAAGTTTGAAAAAGAAAGAGGACGAGCCATATGCTAAAAGGGAAAAAGATACTTTTATGTGTAACAGGAGGCATTGCGGTCTTTAAAGCGGCTGCGTTAACGAGTAAATTGACACAAGCTGGTGCTATTGTAAAAGTAATGATGAGTGAGTCGGCAATGAAGTTTGTTACACCTCTTACATTCCAAGCACTTTCTCGCCATGATGTATATACCGATACATTCGATGAGAAAGATTCAGCTGTTATTGCTCATATCGATTTAGCGGATTGGGCTGATGTTGTACTTGTTGCACCTGCTACAGCCAATTGTATTGGAAAGTTAGCTAACGGTATTGCGGATGATATGATTACAACTACTTTGTTAGCTACTACAGCCCCAGTGTGGATTGCACCTGCTATGAATGTGCATATGTATGAAAATAAAATTGTTCAAAAAAATATGATGACGTTAAAAACGTTAGGATATACATTTATTGAGCCTGGAGAAGGCTTTTTAGCGTGTGGTTATGTAGCGAAGGGAAGATTAGAAGAACCTGAAGCGATTATTGTACGGTTAGAAGAGGCTTTTTCAGAACAAAAACCATTGCAAGGAAAAAGAATATTAATAACTGCTGGCCCAACTCGCGAAAAGATTGATCCAGTTCGTTTTATGACCAATTTTTCTTCTGGAAAAATGGGCTATGCGATTGCGGAAGTGGCAGCGAACTTAGGTGCTGATGTCATACTCGTTTCGGGACCGACAGCGCTAAATCCACCGTTACATGTAACTACGGTGCAAGTGGAATCTGCACAAGATATGTTAGAGGCAGTTCTTCAACATTATCAAAACGTAGATGTTGTCATAAAAACAGCAGCAGTTGCAGACTATCGCCCGAAATATGTTCATGATAATAAAATGAAAAAGAAAAATGGCGATGCTGTAATTGAACTCGAGAGAACAGTAGATATTTTAAAAACGTTAGGTGAGATGAAAGAGAAACAGTTACTTATCGGTTTTGCGGCTGAAACGACAAACGTAGAGGAATACGCAACGAAAAAATTACGTGAGAAAAATGCAAATATGATTGTTGCGAACGATGTAAAGGCGCAAGGAGCTGGATTTGGTACAGATACGAATATTGTAACAATGTATAGAAAAGATGGAGAAATTATAGAGTTGCCACTTTTAACGAAGAAAGAGGTCGCTCGTGAAATATTAAAGCAAATTGAAATGATGTTAGAAGATGATCGTCTATGAAATTTGCAAGTGTAATTGTTGATGTACCTGCACGTCAGACAGATCGACCATTTGATTATATTATCCCTAAAAAATGGGAAGACATTGTCCAAACAGGTATGCGTGTAGTAGTTCCATTTGGCCCGAGAAAATTGCAAGGGTTTATTATTGGGGTTAAAGATTCGGCTGAAGTAGAAAGTAAGAAGTTAAAAACAATACATGAAATATTAGATGTAACACCGGTATTAAACGAGGAATTATTAAAGCTTGGGTATTGGCTTACAAGTGAAACGTTATGCTATATGATTTCAGCTTTTCAAGTTATGCTTCCAACGGCGATAAAAGCAACGTATAAAAAGCGTCTACAACTTCGTAAACAAGAAGAAGTAGCACCGGAACTACTGTTTTTATTTCAGGATAAAGAAGCGATAGATTGGGAAGCGATTGAGACGCAGCCACATCTATACCGTACGATTCAACAAGAAATTAAACATGGCACGATTGAAGTTGTGTATCAAGTAAAAGATAAAGTGCAAAAGAAGAAACAAAGAGTCGTACAACCGGAGTTGTCAGAAGATAAATTAGAATTAGCAGCATTTGAATTGAAAAGCAAAAAACAACAAGATGTCCTCTATTACTTTGTGGAAAATTATAAAAGTGTACCGTTGAAAGTAATAACAGAAGAGTTACAAATAACAAATGCTCCGATTAAAGCACTTGTTAAAAAGGGGCTACTCTCAGAAAAGTATGTGGAAGTGTACCGAAATCCGTATGACGATGATGATTTTGAACAAACGAAACCATTCCCGCTTACGGAGGAACAACAGCAAGTTATTACACCGATTTTATCATCAATTACAAATGAAACTTACAATCCATTTTTACTATATGGTGTTACAGGTAGCGGAAAAACAGAGGTATATTTACAATCTATAGCAGCTGTGCTCAAGAAAGGAAAAGAAGCTATTGTGCTTGTTCCTGAAATTGCACTAACGCCTCAGATGGTAGATCGTTTTAAAGGTAGATTTGGCTCACAAGTTGCAGTTCTTCATAGTGCGCTGTCTGTTGGAGAAAAATATGATGAATGGCGTAAGATTTTAAGAAAAGAAGTGAAAGTTGTAGTTGGTGCACGTTCAGCTGTATTTGCTCCTTTTGAAAATTTAGGGATTATTATTATTGATGAGGAACATGAATCGAGCTATAAGCAAGAAGATAATCCGAGATATCATGCAAGGGATGTAGCTGTGTGGAGGGGACAATATCATAAATGTCCTATCGTTCTTGGTAGTGCAACACCGACACTTGAATCGTTTGCAAGAGCAAAAAAAGGTGTATATGAATTACTGACGATGGAAAAGCGTATGAATGAACAAGCTTTACCGACAGTAGAGATTGTTGATATGCGTGAAGAACTTCGTGACGGGAATCGTTCCATGTTTTCAAAAGCACTGCATGAAAAAATAGCAGATCGGTTAGAAAAGAAAGAACAAATGGTGCTCTTTTTAAATAGAAGAGGTCATTCTACATTTGTTATGTGCCGTGATTGTGGGTATGTTGTACAATGTCCGCATTGTGATATCTCGCTGACATACCATAAAATGAATCATCGTTTAAAATGTCATTATTGTAGCTACGAAGAGAATATGCCGACTGCTTGTCCTGCTTGTCAAAGTACATATATTCGTTTCTTTGGTACAGGTACACAAAAGGTAGAAGAAGAAATTACAAAACTATTTCCAGAGGCACGAGTCATTCGAATGGATGTAGATACGACAAGTCGTAAAGGAATGCATGAAAAATTATTAAAGGCATTCGGGGAAGAGAAAGCAGATATATTACTTGGAACACAAATGATTGCGAAAGGATTAGATTTTCCAAAAGTAACGCTTGTCGGGGTTTTAACCGCGGACACGATGCTTCATTTACCTGATTTTCGGGCGAGTGAAAAGACTTATCAGTTATTGACGCAAGTAAGCGGACGAGCAGGCCGACATGAATTGCCAGGGGAAGTTATAATTCAAACGTATACGCCAGAACATTATAGTATAGAGTTAGCAAAGAACCAACAATATGATGTGTTTTTTGACCAAGAAATGCAAATGAGACGAACGAGACAATATCCACCTTATTACTATGTTGTACTTGTGACAGTATCTCACCCAGAATTATTAAAGGCAGTACAAGTGACGGAAAAAATTGTCGGTCATTTACGGTCGCACTGCTCGCAGCAAACAATGGTGTTAGGACCAGTTGCTTCAGCAATTCCAAGGATAAAAGATAGATATCGTTATCAATGCATGATAAAATACAAACGGGAACCAAACTTAAAGAACGTGCTCAAAATGGTAAATGAACATTATCAAGCAGAAATGCAAAAAGAGCTACAAATCTCAATTGATTTTAATCCAACAATGTTAATGTAGCGGAGGGAAATATGGCAGTTTTAGAAATAGTAAAGCATCCAAATGAAGTGTTAGAAACACCGTGTGAAAGAGTAATTAACTTTGATAAAAAGTTAGTGAAATTGTTGAAAGATATGCATGAGACAATGTTAATTGCGGACGGAGTCGGTTTAGCTGCACCTCAGGTAGGGGTAAGCTTGCAAGTGGCGGTAGTTGATATCGGTGATGATACTGGGAAAATCGAGTTAATCAATCCATCGATACTAGAAAAACGTGGTGAACAAGTAGGTCCCGAAGGCTGTTTAAGCTTCCCGGGACTTTATGGTGAAGTGGAACGTGCGGATTATATTAAAGTACGTGCGCAAAATCGCCGAGGTAAAGTATTTTTACTAGAAGCAGAAGGTTTTTTAGCGCGCGCAATTCAACATGAAATCGATCATTTACATGGTGTGTTATTTACATCGAAAGTGACGAGATATTATGAGGAAAACGAATTAGAATAGGTATTAAAAGGAGCGGTTTTTAAATGATAAAAGTAGTATTTATGGGAACACCGGACTTTTCAGTGCCGGTGCTTCGTCGTCTTATTGAAGATGGCTATGATGTAATAGGTGTTGTGACGCAACCAGATCGTCCGGTAGGCAGAAAGAAAGTATTAACACCTACACCTGTTAAAGTGGAAGCAGAAAAACATGGTATTCCAGTGTTACAGCCGTTAAGAATTCGTGAAAAAGACGAATATGAAAAAGTATTGGCATTAGAGCCAGATTTAATTGTAACAGCTGCATTCGGCCAAATTGTACCAAATGAAATTTTAGAAGCACCAAAGTATGGATGTATTAACGTCCACGCCTCTTTACTTCCTGAACTTCGTGGTGGTGCGCCAATCCATTATGCAATTATGGAAGGGAAAGAGAAAACAGGTATTACAATTATGTATATGGTAGAAAAATTGGATGCTGGTGATATCTTAACGCAAGTAGAAGTGGAAATTGAAGAGCGTGAAACGACAGGCTCGTTATTTGATAAGTTAAGTGAAGCAGGGGCGCATCTTCTATCTAAAACAGTACCTTTATTAATTCAAGGTAAGCTAGAACCGATTAAACAAAATGAAGAAGAAGTAACATTTGCATATAATATAAAACGTGAGCAAGAGAAAATTGATTGGACAAAAACAGGTGAAGAAGTATACAATCACATTCGCGGATTGAATCCATGGCCAGTTGCTTATACAACTTTAGCAGGACAAGTTGTTAAAGTATGGTGGGGAGAAAAAGTACCTGTAACGAAATCAGCTGAAGCAGGCACGATTGTTGCGATCGAAGAAGATGGTTTTGTTGTAGCAACTGGTAATGAAACGGGTGTTAAAGTTACTGAGTTGCAACCTTCTGGTAAAAAGCGTATGAGTTGTTCACAATTTTTACGTGGCACAAAACCTGAAATTGGAACGAAGTTAGGAGAAAATGCATGAGACAAAATGTTCGTGAATTAGCTCTTGATGGTTTAATTCAAGTAGAAAAAAGTGGTGCATATAGTAACTTACTTTTAAATAATTTAATTGAAAAAAGTACAATTGATAGAAAAGATATTGGTTTATTAACTGAAATTGTATATGGAACGATTCAACGTCGTGACACATTAGATTATTATTTACAGCCTTTTTTAAAAAAGAAGGTTGAGGCGTGGGTAAGAGTATTGCTTCGCTTATCTTTATATCAAATGATTTATTTAGACCGAGTGCCCGAAAGAGCGGCTATTCATGAAGCGGTTGAGATCGCAAAGCGTCGCGGCCATAAAGGGATTGCTGGTATGGTGAACGGTGTATTACGTTCGATTCAAAGAGAAGGTGTACCTTCTGTAGATGAAATTAAAGATCCAGTAGAGCGTTTGGCAATTGCAACAAGCCATCCAGTTTGGCTTGTTCAAGAGTGGGCTTCAGAATATGGTTTAGAAACTGCTGAGAAAATGTGTGAAGTGAACATGTTACCGCCTGTACCAACGGCGCGTGTAAATGTTGATAAAATAACAGTAGAAGAAGCAATTAAATTATTGGCTAGTGAAGGTATAGAAGCGAAGCGTGGCGATTTATCAGATGATGCGATTCAAATTGAAAAAGGGAATGTAGCGCACACAGATGCGTTTAAAAAAGGTTTTCTTTCTATTCAAGATGAAAGTTCTATGCTGGTAGCGCGCGCGTTAGAACCAGATGAGGGAGATGTAGTTCTTGATAGTTGTGCTGCTCCAGGCGGAAAAACAACGCATATTGCAGAGCGATTAAAAGGAACTGGTCAAGTTATGTCCCTTGATTTACATGCACATAAAGTACGTTTAATTAAACAACAAGCAGAGCGACTTGGTCTAGAAAATATCGAAACAAAGGCATTAGATGCTAGAAAAGTGCAAGAGCATTTTGCAAATGGAACGTTTGATAAAATATTAGTAGATGCCCCATGTTCTGGATTTGGTGTAATTAGACGTAAGCCTGATATTAAGTTAGGTAAAGATAAAGGCGATAGTGAAAGATTATCGATGATTCAACTTGCAATACTAGAAAAAATCGCACCGTTATTAAAACAAGGTGGTCGCCTTGTTTATAGTACGTGCACAATTGAAAAAATAGAAAATGAACAAGTAATAGAGCGATTTTTACAAGAGCATCCTGAATTTGAGTGGGATACTACGATAAAAGAACGTATGCCAGAAAAGTTAAGTCCGTATATTGATGAAGGTCAAGTACAAATTTTACCGCATTATTTTGCAACAGATGGCTTTTATATTGCTTGTTTAAGGAAGAAGGTGTAGCATCGTGGAAACGACTGTGAGAAAACAAAAGAAAAATTTAGAAACGAAAAAACCATCAATTTACTCTTTACAACTTCATGAAATGCAAGAGTGGTTAAAGGAACAAGGAGAACCAAAGTTCCGTGCTGGGCAAATTTTTGACTGGCTATATAAAAAACGTGTAAAAAATTATGAGGATATGTCAAACCTTTCTAAAGGATTGCGTGATAAATTGTCGAATTCCTTTGATATTACTACTTTAAACACTTTAGTAAAACAAACGTCTTCGGATGGAACAATTAAATTCTTATTCCAATTATATGATGGATATTCTATTGAAACGGTATTAATGCGACATGAATATGGAAATTCAATTTGTGTAACAACGCAAGTAGGTTGTCGTATTGGATGTACGTTCTGTGCTTCGACGCTTGGTGGTTTAAAACGAAACCTAGAAGCTGGAGAAATTGTAGCACAAGTAGTCGAAGTGCAACGTGCACTTGATGAATCCGAAGAACGTGTAAGTTCTCTTGTTGTTATGGGAATTGGAGAACCATTTGATAACTACGATAATTTAATGGGATTCTTACGCATTATTAATCATGAAAAAGGACTTCATATTGGTGCAAGACATATGACAGTTTCGACAAGTGGAATTATCCCGAAAATCTATAAGTTCGCTGAAGAAGACTTACAAATTAATTTTGCGATTTCACTGCATGCCCCAAACTCAGAATTACGTTCAAAATTAATGCCGATTAACCGTGCTTATAAGCTACCTGATTTAATGGAAGCTATTAAATACTATGTAAATAGAACAGGGCGTCGTATTACTTTTGAATATGGACTATTTGGGGGAGAAAATGACCAAGTTGAGCACGCTGAAGAGCTTGCTGCGCTCTTAAAAGGTGTAAAATGTCATGTAAACTTAATTCCGGTAAACTACGTACCTGAACGTGATTATGTGCGTACACCACGTGAACAAATTTTCTTGTTTGAAAAAACGTTAAAAGATCGTGGAGTAAATGTAACGATTCGCCGTGAACAAGGTCATGATATTGATGCAGCCTGCGGTCAGTTGCGTGCGAAGGAGCGCAAAGAAGAGACGAGGTGACGAGATGAAAGCCGTGTTTCTATCAGATAAAGGAAAAGTTCGTCAACATAATGAAGATAGTGCGGGAGTTTTTCACAATTTAGATGGAAATATTTTAGCGGTAGTAGCAGATGGAATGGGAGGTCATCGAGCTGGTGATGTAGCTAGCTCGATGACCATTCAATTATTCCATGATTATTGGAAGCAAACGCATAATATGAATGAGCCCAAAAAAGTAGAAGAGTGGTTACATACTAGTGTTGGGATTATTAATGAGCGTGTATATGAGTACTCTAAGCAACATGTAGAATGTAACGGCATGGGAACAACGCTTATAATAGCAATTTGTACACCAAACTTTGTGACAATAGGTCACATAGGAGATAGTCGTTGTTATATGATATCAGAGGGGGAAATCTCGCTTGTAACGGAAGATCATTCACTTGTAAATGAACTTGTGAGACATGGTGAAATTTCGAAAGAAGACGCAGAATATCACCCGAAAAAGAATGTTTTGTTAAGGGCATTAGGAACAGAAGAAAAAGTCGGATTAGATGTTAAAACATTAGTGCTTGAGGAAGATGATCAGTTACTTCTTTGCTCTGATGGATTATCTAACAAAGTTTCTATTGCTGATATGCAACAAATTTTACAGTTAAATGAACAGCTAGAAGCTAAGGGACAACGTCTCATTCAATTGGCGAATGATCGTGGCGGGGAAGATAATATCACCCTTGTTCTTATTGATTATGCGGGTTCGACAAACGAAAGTAGGTGAAGTGCAACGTGCTGATTGGAAAACGCTTAAATGACCGTTATAAGCTACTGAAAATGATTGGTGGCGGTGGAATGGCCAATGTGTATTTAGCTCATGATGAAATACTGGGCCGGGATGTAGCGGTAAAAATATTAAGACTCGACTATTCAAATAACGAAGAGTTCATTAAACGTTTCCATCGAGAAGCGCAGTCTGTTACAACGTTGTCGCATCCAAATATTGTGAATATGTATGATGTCGGAGAAGAAGATGGTATATATTATCTTGTAATGGAGTATGTACCAGGACAAACATTGAAGCAATACATAATCGAGCGAGGGATGTTACCTATAGGAGAAGCTCTTGATATTATGGAGCAGTTAACATCCGCCATGGCACACGCCCATCATTTTGAAATTGTGCACCGTGATATAAAACCGCACAACATATTAATTCGAACTGATGGAGTAATAAAAGTAACAGATTTTGGAATTGCGACAGCTACAAGTGCAACAACAATTACACATACAAATTCGGTACTCGGTTCGGTGCATTACCTATCACCAGAACAAGCGCGCGGCGGGATAGCAAATAAACAATCAGATATTTATTCCCTAGGGATTGTTATGTTTGAGTTGTTAACAGGAAGACAACCGTTTTCTGGCGAATCTGCTGTTGCTATAGCTTTGAAGCATTTACAAAGTGAAATTCCGTCTCCAAAAAGATGGAATGAAAATATTCCACAAAGTGTGGAAAATATTATATTAAAGGCAACTGCAAAAGATCCGTTTCATCGATATCAATCTGCCAATGCGATGAAACGAGATATTGAAACTGCGCTATATCCAGAGAGGATAAATGAGCAGCCATTTTACATACCGGAAGATATGGAAGCGACAAAAGCGATTCCGATTATTCAACAAGAACAATTATTCGAAAATGTAACTGATGAAACAATTGTTTTAAAAGGAAGTAAAGTGGATGAACAGACAAGAAACGAAGAAGCAAAATTAAATAAAAAGAAAAAACGAAGTAATAAATGGCTCAAAATTTTAATTACAACATTTTTACTTTTAGCGATTGGAATAACATTAGCGCTTACTGTTATTCCAGGATTCTTTATTCCAAAAGATGTAAAAGTCCCTGATGTGGCTGGTATGAAATATACGACAGCAGTAAATACATTAGTTGAAAAGGGTTTTGAGGTTACGGAACCTAGTATTGTATATACAGATGATGTAGAAGTCGGCGATGTCATAAAAACAGACCCTGTAGCAGGGAGAGTCGTGAAAGAAAACTCTAAAATTACTATCTATCAATCAGGTGGAAAAAAGAAAAATAAGATGAGTGATCTCACAGGAAAAGACTTTGAGAGTATAAGGAATGAATTAGAAGAAAAATATAAGCAAGTTACAATAAATTATATTGAAAATGATAGGCCAAAAGGTGAGATCGTTGAGCAAATTCCGACGCCGGATCAAATGGTAGTAGAAGCGGAACAAGAACTGAAAATTTGGGTAAGTAAAGGTCCTTATCAAATTAGACCAGGTGATTTTTCAGGATGGACTGAAAATAGCGTAAATGGTTATTTGAATGAGAGAAAACTAACTCCAGATATAAAACGCGAGTATTCTGATACTGTTGATAAAGGACTTGTCATTTCGCAATCTCCAAAACCAGGAACGCCGTTAAAAGAAGGAGATAAAGTGACGATTGTTATCTCAGAAGGTCCTAAGCCGAAAGTAACGAAAACAGTGAAAGTAGATAATATTTCTATTCCGTATGAGTCTTCTATAATAGGTGAGAAAAAACCACAAACGATAGAAATTTATAAAGAAGATATGCAACAAAAAATGGATAGACCAATTGAAACTAGAACAATTTCGGAGTCGGCAACTATTTCATTAGAATTTGTAATTCAAGAAGGCACAAAAGGACACTATAAAATTGTGCGAGATGGTGTAACGATTATCGACAAAGAAGTACCTTACCCGACTCAATAATAATGAATTCCATGTTCTGTTTAAAGAGGATGGGATGTATTACTCTTGCCTGTTATGCTGTCTACATATAGTAGAAAGTATAACAGGCAAAAATATATGATTCAAAAAGCTATAAAAGTGATACTGTTATAAATAATATTTTAAATTTGATGGTAGGTTAAATATAATAACTTGTATATATGACGGGTTTTGAAATCATTATTTAATAATTTTAATTACAGCTTCACTTTATACAAAATAAAGGAGAATTATATGCCAGAAGGAAAAATTGTAAAAGCTCTAAGTGGGTTTTATTATGTGCAACATGAAGATGGGATTACACAATGTCGCGGGCGTGGTGTGTTTAGAAAAAATAAAATTACACCACTGGTAGGAGACCAAGTTGTCTTTCAAGCAGATAATCCAACTGAAGGATACGTGCTTGAAGTATTTGATCGAAAAAATGAACTTGTTAGGCCTCCTATTGCTAATGTTGACCAAGCCATCCTTGTTTTCTCCGCAGTAGAACCAGATTTTAATCCGGGACTGTTAGATCGATTTTTAGTGCTGATCGAATATCATAACATTAAACCGATTATTTGCATTAGTAAGATGGATTTAGTAGATGAAAAAATGAGAGAGACTGTTGAATCTTATGCAAATGACTATCGTGAGATGGGATATGATGTATTATTTACTTCTATAAATACATCGGAAAGTATTGATATTTTAAAACCATTCTTAGAAGGTTGTGTTTCTGTCGTTGCAGGACAATCAGGTGTTGGAAAATCTTCTATGCTTAACGTTTTACGTCCAGAGTTAGAACTGAAAACAAATGATATTTCCTCGCATTTAGGACGCGGAAAACATACGACAAGACACGTGGAATTGATTGCGATTGGAAGCGGACTAGTTGCAGATACACCTGGTTTTAGTTCGCTTGATTTCATAGATATCGAGGTAGAAGATCTTACATATTGTTTTCCAGAGTTGAAAGAAGCGAGCCAATACTGTAAATTTAGAGGGTGTACACATCTTTCTGAACCGAAATGTGCTGTGAAAGCAGCGGTTGAAGAAGGGAAGATTACAGAATATCGTTATAAGAATTACAAACAATTCGTAGAAGAAATTAGAGAGAGAAAGCCGAGGTATTAGTTATGATTAAAATTGCACCATCGATCTTATCAGCAGATTTTTCAAAATTAGGGGAAGAAATTAAAGATGTAGAAAAGGGCGGAGCAGATTACATTCACGTCGATGTAATGGATGGACATTTCGTACCAAATATTACGATCGGACCGTTAATTGTAGAAGCAATCCGTCCGATTACATCGTTACCATTAGATGTACATTTAATGATTGAAAATCCTGATAACTATATCCCGACTTTTGCAAAAGCAGGAGCGGATATTATTACTGTTCATGTAGAGGCGTGTCCTCATTTACATCGTACAATTCAGTTAATTAAATCTCATGGTATTAAAGCGGGGGTTGTATTAAATCCGCATACGCCAGTTTCAGTGATTGAGCATGTATTAGAAGATATCGATATGGTATTACTTATGACAGTAAATCCTGGATTTGGTGGACAGAAATTTATCCATTCTGTATTACCGAAAATTAAACAAGTTGCAGATATGGTTAAAGAGCACAATCTAGACGTAGAAATTGAAGTTGATGGTGGTGTAAACGCTGAAACAGCAAGACTTTGTGTGGAAGCAGGAGCAAATGTACTTGTAGCAGGATCAGCTGTATACAATCAAAAAGACCGCGGTGAAGCAATTCGTGTCATTCGTGGATAATGAATGAACGAGTCTTTATCCCAGTGAATCTTCTAGTGTACTAGGTTTTCACTGTTTATAAAGGATAGAGAAAAAATATGTAAAAAGGCAATCTACCGAATGGCAGATTGCCTTTTTACAATAGAAGGGGAAGGAAACATGATTATTCATATTTTAGCGGGAGGCCCTGCGGAATATTGTGCAGATTTTTCTCGATATGAAAATGAAAAAGTAGTGTGGGCGGCAGTTGATAGAGGAGTATATCGTTTATTAAAAGGAGGGATTACTCCAGCTGTTGCATTTGGAGATTACGATTCGGTTACTGAAGAGGAATTAGAATGGATGGGACAGCAAACAAATGATTTACATATTGTTCCTCGTGAAAAAGATCAAACAGATTTAGAGATTGCGATTAACTGGGCGTTAGAACAAAATCCGGCATTAATTCGCATTTTTGGTGCTACTGGCGGAAGGTTGGATCACGGTTTAGCAAATATACAGATGCTTTTAAAAGGGTTAGAAGTAGGAATAGAAATGTGTATTGTAGACAATAAAAATGAAATAAGCGTAAAAAAAGTGGGTACACATATAATTGAAGAAAATAAAAATTTCCCTTATGTATCTTTTGTACCGGTTACTGAAATAGTGGAAGGGATTACATTGCTCGGTTTTAAGTATCCTCTAACAAATAAAACAATAGAGTGGGGATCGACACTTTGTATTAGTAATGAACTCGTTGAGGAAAAAGGTACTTTTTCATTTACTTCTGGCATATTAATGGTGATAAGAAGCACTGATTAAAGAAACAATTTTGCTCCTTACATCATATAGTGAACAAGTGGAGTAATGGGGATTAGGAGGGAAACCATGAGATTTTATACAATTAAGTTACCTAAATTTCTTGGTGGAATTGTTCGTGCCATGTTAAATACCTTCAAAAAAGATTAAAAAAAGCACCTATTACCGGTGCTTTTTTCATTGGTATAGTAAAAAAAGAGCCTAGCGGCTCTTTTTTTTATTATTAAACACGTTCGATTTTGCCAGATTTTAATGCTCTAGCAGAAACGTAAACACGTTGAACTTTTCCGTCGATGCGTACGCGAACTTTTTGAAGGTTAGCGCCCCACTTACGTTTTGTAGCGTTCATTGCGTGAGAACGAGAGTTACCAGAACGAGCTTTTCTTCCAGTAATAGCACAAACACGAGCCATTTATATTTCCCTCCCTTGATACCTTACCATACGTAATTTTTCAATGTTAGTCTTTTATGCGATGCTAAAAACACTACTATAATTTAACACAACTAAATAGAGAATGCAACACTGTAGAAAAAAGAAATCAAGAAAAATTACTTGACACTACATATCAATGAAGAAAAGTTGAAATCAAGAAAAATTGCTTGACATATTATAGTGGTACATGTTGTATAATAACAATGGACTATTTTGCTCATCATAAAAAATGTGATTTAAAACATAAAATATGAGAGTGAAAAGAAAGAACGATGGAATTTTCTTTAAAAAGATTATATGATAGTAACTAAAGTAGTCTAACTCACTTTCACCATTTATGAAGGGGGAAAACGAGATGTCAATTGAAATTAAAACGAAGTACGGTCAAATTGATATTAGTACAGATGTAATTGCAACAATTGCTGGAGGTGCCGCGGTAGATTGCTACGGTATCGTAGGTATGGCATCAAAAAATCAGTTAAAAGATGGATTAACAGACATTTTACGAAAAGAAAACTTCACTAGAGGTGTTATCGTTCGTAAAGATGAAGATGAAGTACATATTGATATGTATATTATTGTGAGCTATGGTACGAAAATTTCAGAAGTAGCACATAACGTGCAGACGAAAGTGAAATATACATTAGATCAAACTGTAGGACTAGCAGTAGATTCTGTAAACATCTACGTACAAGGAGTTAAAGTAATAAACTTGTAATGTGCATTAAGGAGGAAAATCTGTGTCAATTCAAAAAATTGATGGAAAACGTTTATCACAAATGATCATTCAAGGAGCGAATAATTTAACAAATAATGTTCAGCTTGTTGATGCATTAAACGTATTTCCAGTTCCAGATGGCGATACCGGTACAAACATGAACTTATCTATGACTTCAGGCGCACGTGAAGTGAAAGCAAATCCTTCACAACACGCTGGTAAAGTCGGCGTAAGTTTAGCCAAAGGATTATTAATGGGAGCTCGTGGTAACTCTGGAGTTATTTTATCTCAGTTATTCCGTGGTTTCTCAAAATCTATTGAGCAAAAAGAAGAATTAACAACAGTTGATTTTGCTGAAGCTTTAGAAGCTGGAGTAGAAGCGGCTTACAAAGCGGTTATGAAACCGATTGAAGGAACGATTTTAACGGTTGCTAGAGAAACGGGTAAATATGCAGTAACAGTTGCGAAAAAACAGCGCGACTTTGTTTTGTTTATGGAAGACGTTGTGAAAGAAGCAAATGCATCGTTAAATCGTACGCCGGATTTATTACCTGTATTAAAACAAGTTGGCGTTGTAGATAGCGGTGGTAAAGGTCTTGTTGTTGTATACGAAGGATTTTTAGCTGACTTAAAAGGAGAAACAATTTCTTCAGATGCGCCGACGCAACCATCTATGAATGAAATGGTACGCGCAGAACATCACCGTAGTGTACAAAGCCAATTGAGTACAGAAGATATTAAGTATGGATATTGTACGGAGTTCATGGTGAAATTAGAAGCTGAAAAAGTGAAAGAACATAATTTCTCTGAACAAAAATTCCGTGAAGATATTAGTGTGTATGGTGATTCTTTACTAGTTGTATCTGATGATGAGATTGTAAAAGTTCATATTCATGCAGAGCATCCTGGAGACGCTATGAACTACGGACAACGTTACGGTAGTTTAATCAAGATTAAAGTAGAGAATATGCGTGAACAGCATACTGCTTTATTAGATGAGCCTGCTATGATGCCTGAGCCAATTAGTCAGTCTAAAGAGAAGCAACCGTACGGTATCGTAACTGTAGCTATGGGATCTGGTATTAAAACTTTATTTGAGAGCATTGGCGCAACGAAAGTTATCGAAGGTGGCCAAACGATGAATCCAAGTACGGAGGATATTGTGAAGGCGATTGAAGAAGCGAACGCTGAAAAAATCATTATTTTACCGAATAACGGGAATATCGTGATGGCAGCAGAACAAGCAGCGTCAGTTGTCGATCAAGAAGTAATTGTAGTTCGTTCAAAAACAGTTCCTCAAGGTATGGCTGCAATGTTAGCATTTAATCCAGTTGGAACGTTAGAAGAAAATGAAGAAAACATGAAAGAAGCTTTATCTCATGTGAAAACTGGTCAAATTACGTATGCTGTACGTGATACGGAAATTGATGGTGTAGCAATTCAAAAAGATGACTTCATGTGTATTGCAGATGGAAAAATCGTATCAACAAATGCTGAAAAAGTAGGAGCTGCGAAGCAATTACTAAAAGCACTTATTGATGAAGATTCTGAAATCGTAACGATTCTACAAGGTGAAGATGCAACTGACGAAGAAGTAGCTGAGTTAGTTGAATTTGTAGAAGAGAACTTTGAAGATGCAGAAGTAGAAGTACATGCTGGAAACCAACCGGTGTATTCTTTCATCTTCTCTGTAGAATAAGAAATAATTCGTTTTGGAAATAAACGGATTATTTACTTGCTAATGGATAATAAGTAGTAATATGAAGTTTATTACTAGTTTTTATTCAAAAGGCTAGCATATTGAAGATAAAAAAGAGCCTTGCTGCTAATAGTGAGGCTCTTTTCTTTCGTGTTGCTTATGAGGGATTCGAGTAGTTTCTCTTAGAATGCCTATGATAGAATATATAAGGTGAAAGAGAGCGATTACAGATGTCAATCGCGTTAATGGATAATGAAAGAAAATAATGTGACGGAGCGTGAGAATCTTGAATGAAGTTGTACAAGTTCCTGTTACGGATGTAAAGGGAATCGGAGGAGAAACATCTGAATTACTACACGAGATGGGAATTTATACAGTTTCTCATCTATTAGAGCATTTTCCGTACCGTTATGAAGATTACGCGATGAAAGATCTTGCTGAAGTAAAGCATGATGAACGCGTAACAGTTGAGGGGAAGGTTCATAGTGCTCCTTTACTACAATATTATGGGAAGAAAAAATCGCGTCTTACGGTTCGTGTCCTTGTCGGTCGTTATTTAATTACGGCTGTATGTTTTAATAGGCCGTACTATAAGCAGAAGTTAACTTTAGATGAAACGGTAACGATTACTGGTAAATGGGATCAGCATCGTCAAACGATTGCAGTATCAGAACTTCATTTTGGACCGGTTGTACGTCAACAAGAAGTAGAACCTGTATACTCAGTGAAAGGGAAGCTTACAGTAAAACAGATGCGCCGTTTTATTGCACAAGCGCTAAAGGAGTACGGAGATTCTATAGTCGAAGTGTTGCCTGACGGATTGCTAAGTCGATATAAATTATTGCCACGTTATGAAGCGCTTCGGGCGTTGCATTTTCCAACAGGACAGGAAGATTTAAAACAAGCGCGTCGCCGTTTTGTATATGAGGAATTTTTCTTATTCCAGTTGAAAATGCAAACATTACGGAAAATGGAGAGAGAAAATTCGAAAGGGACGAAAAAAGAAATTCCTTCAGCAGAATTGCAAGAGTTTATTGATGCACTTCCGTTTCCGTTAACTGGCGCACAACGCCGTGTTGTGGATGAAATTATGAAAGATATGACATCTCCTTATCGAATGAATCGTCTGTTGCAAGGCGATGTAGGTTCTGGTAAAACGGTGGTTGCAGCAATTGGGCTTTATGCAGCCAAATTAGCACATTATCAAGGTGCTTTAATGGTTCCTACAGAAATTTTAGCAGAACAACATTATCAATCGCTCGCAGAGACGTTCTCGCACTTTGGTATGAAAGTGGAATTATTAACAAGTTCGGTTAAAGGCGCAAGACGTCGAGAGATTTTGGCAAAATTAGAACAAGGAGAAATAGACATCCTTGTTGGAACGCATGCTTTAATTCAAGATGAAGTTATTTTTCATAGGTTAGGTCTCGTGATTACTGATGAACAACATCGGTTTGGTGTAGCGCAGCGACGAGTTTTAAGGGAAAAAGGTGAAAGTCCAGACGTTTTATTTATGACAGCAACACCAATTCCGCGTACGTTAGCAATTACTGCATTTGGAGAGATGGATGTTTCTATAATCGATGAGATGCCAGCTGGTAGAAAGGTAATTGAAACATACTGGGCAAAACATGATATGTTAGACCGTGTTCTAGGTTTTGTAGAGAAAGAGATCAAAAAAGGGAGACAAGCATATGTTATTTGTCCTCTTATTGAAGAATCTGAGAAACTGGATGTACAAAATGCAATCGACTTACATAGTATGTTGACTCATCATTATCAAGGGAAATGTCAAGTCGGATTAATGCATGGAAGATTATCATCTCAGGAAAAAGAAGAGATAATGGGACAATTTAGTGAAAATAACGTGCAAATTCTTGTATCGACAACAGTTGTTGAAGTAGGTGTGAACGTACCGAATGCGACTGTAATGGTTATTTATGACGCTGAGCGTTTCGGTTTATCGCAGCTTCATCAGCTAAGAGGGCGTGTTGGTCGTGGTAGTGAACAATCGTATTGTTTATTAATCGCAGATCCGAAATCGGAAACAGGAAAAGAGCGAATGCGTATTATGACCGAAACGAATGATGGATTTGTATTGTCAGAAAAAGATTTAGAGTTAAGAGGTCCTGGAGATTTCTTTGGGAGTAAGCAAAGTGGTTTACCAGAATTCAAGGTTGCTGATATGGTACATGATTATCGAGCGTTAGAAACAGCTAGACAAGATGCGGCGTTACTAGTAGATTCAGAAGCATTTTGGCATAATGATCAATATGCGTCGCTGCGTAAGTATCTTGACGGGACAGGTGTGTTCCAGGGAGAGAAGCTCGATTAAAGGGAGGCAACGAAAGTTTTTGTTGCATTCTACTTTTAATGATTATATACTACTGTTAGTACCTAGTCATAAAAATGGATGGTGCGGTATGAAAAAAAGAAGAAGTAAAAAAGAAAGACAAGAATTATTACAACAAACTATAGAAACGAATCCTTTTATTACGGATGAAGATTTAGCAGAAAAATTTCAGGTGAGTATACAAACCGTACGTCTTGATCGTATGGAATTATCTATTCCTGAATTAAGAGAAAGAATTAAACATGTAGCTACAAAGCAACATGAAGAAGATGTGAAATCTTTACCGTTAGAAGAGGTTGTCGGAGAAATTATCGATATAGAATTAGATAGACATGCGATTTCTATTTTTGAAGTGAAGGTAGAACACGTATTTAAAAGAAATCAAATTGCTCGTGGGCATCATTTGTTTGCACAAGCAAACTCACTAGCTGTTGCGGTTATTGATGAAGAATTAGCATTAACTGCAAAGTCTACCATTCGATACATTCGTCCTGTAAAATTAGGAGAGCGTGTCGTTGCGAAAGCGCGCGTTGAAGATGTAGAGAATGATAAAGGACGGACGGTTGTCAAAGTGCGTAGCTTTGTTGGAGAAGAACTTGTTTTCACAGGCACTTTTGAAATGTATCGATCTAGTAATTATAGTGAGGAAGGTAACAACTTATGAAAATCGCAATAGATGCAATGGGCGGCGATCATGCTCCAAAGGCTGTCGTACTAGGAGCAATGAAAGCTATTAAGGAATATTCAGATTTACATATTACGTTAGTAGGGAAAGAAGAGGGAATTCGTCAATACTTAACGAGTGAAGAACGAATTACTATACTTCATACAGATGAAAAAATCGAATCGACAGATGAACCAGTAAGAGCCGTTCGTCGAAAAAAACAAGCTTCAATGGTACTAGCAGCACAGCAAGTGAAAGACGGTGTAGCGGATGCTTGTATATCAGCTGGTAGCACAGGAGCTTTAATGGCGGCTGGATTGTTTGTTGTAGGTCGTATGGAAGGAATTGAGCGACCAGCTTTATCCCCTACAATGCCAACTGTTGATGGAGAAGGTTTTGTTATGTTAGATGTTGGAGCGAACGTTGATGCAAAACCAATTCATTTATATCAATATGCAGTAATGGGATCTGTATATGCTGAGAAAGTAAGAGGAATTAAAAATCCTCGCGTTGGACTTTTAAACGTTGGAACAGAAGATGGCAAAGGTAACGAGCTTTCAAAACAAGTCTTTGCAATGCTTAAGGATGCCCCAATTCATTTCGTTGGGAACGTTGAATCAAGAGATTTATTGCAAGGTGTAGCAGATGTTGTAGTATGTGATGGGTTTACAGGGAATGTAGCACTGAAATCATTAGAAGGAACAGCACTTGCATTATTCTCTATGTTAAAAGAACAGTTAATGAGTTCGTTTACGAGCAAATTAGCAGCAGCGGTATTAAAGCCAAAACTTATGGTATTAAAAGATAAAATGGATTATTCGGAGTATGGAGGAGCGGCATTATTTGGATTGAAGGCTCCTGTCATTAAGGCTCACGGTTCTTCCAATGACCAATCGATATTTAGTGCGATTCGTCAGACGAGAGAAATGGTAGCGAAAGAAGTTATTCCTACTATTTCAAGCGTAATGGAGAAAGAGCCACTCCAATAAGAGGAGGATTTGAAATGGGAAAACTAGCATTTCTTTTTCCGGGCCAAGGTTCACAGGCAGTTGGAATGGGTAAACAGTTAGCAGAGAATAATAAAGAGGTTGCAAATGTATTTGCAAAAGCAGATGAGGTATTGCAAGATTCACTTTCGGAAGTGATTTTTGAAGGACCGCAAGACAAGCTTACGTTAACGACAAATGCGCAACCGGCCTTATTAACAACGAGTTTTGCTATTTTGACAGCTTTAAAAGAGTATGATATTATACCAGACTTTGTCGCAGGGCATAGTTTAGGTGAATATAGCGCTCTTGTAGCGGCGGGTGCAATAACTTTTGAAGATGCAGTATATGCTGTAAGGAAACGTGGGGAATATATGGAAGAAGCTGTTCCTGGCGGAGAAGGTGCAATGGCGGCTATTTTAGGTGCTGATCCACATATGCTGAAACAAGTTACAGAAGAAGTAACAAGTGAAGGATATGCAGTACAAATTGCTAATATGAATAGTACGAAGCAAATTGTGATTTCTGGAACAAAGCAAGGAGTCGAGATTGCTTCTCAAAGAGCGAAAGAAAATGGTGCAAAGAGAGCTGTTCCGCTTAAGGTAAGTGGACCGTTCCACTCTTCGCTTATGAAGCCAGCAGCGGAGAAATTCCAAAGTGTCTTAAATGAAATTACAATTCAAGATACGAATATTCCGGTTATCGCAAATGTAACAGCAGACGTTATTACAAGTGGTGCGCATATTCAAGAAAAGCTAATTGAGCAGCTCTATTCGCCTGTCTTATGGTACCCATCCATTGAATACATGGTGAGTCAAGGGGTAGATACATTTATTGAGATTGGACCTGGGAAAGTACTTGCTGGACTTATGAAGTCAATTGATTCATCAGTGAAAGCATACGCGATATATGATGAAGAGACATTACAAGATACCATTTCGAATTTGAGAGGAGAAAACTGATGTTAAAAGGGAAAGTAGCATTAGTAACGGGTGCTTCACGTGGAATCGGTCGTGCAATTGCGATTGATTTAGCAAAACAAGGGGCAAATGTTGTAGTGAATTATGCTGGTAACGAGCAAAAGGCAAATGAAGTAGTTGATGAAATAAAGAAATTAGGTTCAGATGCAATTGCAGTAAGAGCAGATGTTGCAAATGCTGAAGACGTTACAACTATGGTGAAACAAACTGTAGATGCATTTGGACAAGTTGATATTCTTGTAAATAATGCAGGTGTAACAAAAGATAATTTATTAATGCGTATGAAAGAAGAAGAATGGGATACAGTTATTAATACAAACCTAAAAGGTGTATTCTTATGTACGAAGGCAGTATCTCGATATATGATGCGTCAACGTCATGGACGTATTGTAAATATCGCTTCTGTTGTCGGAGTAACGGGAAACCCAGGACAAGCAAACTATGTTGCTGCTAAAGCGGGTGTAATTGGATTAACAAAAACATCAGCAAAAGAGTTAGCGAGCCGTAATATTACTGTAAATGCAATTGCTCCTGGATTTATTGCGACAGATATGACAGACGTATTAGATGAAAATATAAAAGCTGAAATGTTAAAATTAATTCCTGCAGCTCAGTTTGGTGAGGCGCAAGATATCGCGAATGCTGTAACATTTTTTGCTTCTGATCAAAGCAAATATATTACAGGTCAAACGTTAAATGTTGATGGCGGTATGGTAATGTAATAAAAGAATCGATTTCAGCTAGTTTTTTTGGACAATATTTAATATAATATTTGAGGGGAGGTGAATGGAATGGCAGATGTTTTAGAGCGTGTAACAAAAATCATCGTTGATCGTTTAGGAGTAGAAGAAACAGAAGTAGTACCAGCTGCAAGCTTCAAGGAAGATTTAGGAGCAGACTCCCTAGATGTAGTAGAACTTGTAATGCAATTAGAAGACGAATTCGAAATGGAAATTTCTGATGAAGATGCTGAAAAGATTGCTACTGTTGGCGATGCTGTGACTTACATAGAGAGTCATCTATAATGCTTGAATGAAGTCCCGTTTTTTAGCGGGGCTTCTCGGCTTATATCTGGAGGGACCTATGCCGTACCGTAAATATAGAGAAAAAAAATACGAAACAAAATATCGTGAAGCGTTTAAAGTATTTCAAGAAAAGATAGGTATTACGTTTACAGATGAAAAATTATTGATTCAAGCATTTACGCATTCATCGTATGTGAATGAGCATCGAAAAAAACCGCATGAAGACAATGAGCGTCTCGAATTTCTTGGAGATGCAGTATTGGAACTTACTGTATCGCAGTATCTGTTTCAAAAATATCCGACAATGAGCGAAGGAGAGTTAACAAAACTACGTGCAGCTATTGTATGTGAACCATCTCTTGTTCGTTTTGCCAACGAGTTGTCATTTGGTAGCCTTGTTTTATTAGGAAAAGGTGAGGAAATGACAGGCGGACGTGAACGACCAGCTTTATTAGCGGATGTCTTTGAAGCGTTTATTGGTGCCCTTTATCTTGATCAAGGGCTAGAAACAGTATGGGGCTTCCTAAAAGAAATTGTATACCCTAAAATTAATGAAGGTGCTTTTTCTCATGTGATGGATTATAAGAGTCAATTACAAGAGTTGATTCAGCGTGATGGTAGTGGCAATATTGAGTATCAAATTTTGCAAGAAAAAGGACCAGCTCACAATCGAGAATTTGTGTCACGTGTTACGTTAAATAACGTGGCTTTAGGTCTTGGTAGTGGTAAGTCAAAAAAAGAAGCAGAGCAACAAGCTGCTGCAGAAGCGTTGAAAAAGTTAAAAGAACAACTATAAGGAATCCCCCTTTGAATGAGGGGGATTCCTTGTGCATAGAATGAAACTTTCCTTTCGTTTGTAAGTGTAAGGGAAGGAAATCCGTATAATAGTTTGTTTTTGTATAAACAACATTTATAGCAACGGAGAATAGGAGGAAGGCCTTTCGTGTTTTTAAAAAGATTAGAAATAGCAGGATTTAAGTCTTTTGCTGAGCGTGTATCTGTTGATTTTGTCCCAGGTGTAACGTCTGTAGTAGGACCTAATGGAAGCGGGAAAAGTAATATTACTGATGCCATTCGCTGGGTACTTGGTGAACAATCGGCAAAATCATTACGTGGTGCAAAGATGGAAGATATTATTTTTGCAGGCAGTGATACGAGAAGAGCAGTTAATGTTGCTGAAGTAACGATAACTTTAAATAATGAGGATCAACGTTTACCGATTGAATATAATGAGGTGTGTGTAACGCGTCGTGTATCTCGTTCTGGTGATAGTGATTTTTATATTAATAAACAATCATGTAGATTGAAAGATATTATCGACTTATTTATGGACTCTGGTATGGGAAGAGAAGCTTTTTCGATTATTAGCCAGGGGAAAGTTGAAGAGATTTTAAGTAGTAAATCAGAAGAACGTCGTGGTGTATTTGAAGAAGCGGCGGGAGTGCTGAAATACAAACTTCGTAAAAAGAAAGCTGAAGGGAAATTAGCAGATACACAAGAAAATTTAAATCGTGTACAAGATATAATTCACGAATTAAGTAGTCAAGTAGAACCTTTAGAAAGACAAGCTTCTATTGCGAAAGATTATCTTGAGAAAAAAGAAGAATTAGAGAAAGTAGAAGCGGCGCTTATTGTACATGAAATTGAAGAATTACATGAGAAATGGGAAGCGCTTCGAAATCAGTTTGGGCATAATAAAAACGAAGAAGCGAAAATGTCAACACATTTACAAAAAGGTGAAGAAGAGCTAGAGGAATTACGAGGCCAATTACAAGCAGTAGATGAGTCTGTAGATTCCCTGCAAGAAGTACTTCTTCTTTCTAGTAAAGAACTAGAAAAGTTAGAAGGGCAGCGTGAGCTATTAAAAGAGAGAAAGCAAAATGCAACGACGCATTGTGCGCAACTCGAACAGTTAATTGTTGAATTAACTGCGAAAGCTACAAGTTATGATGGTGAGATAGAATCAAGTACAGAAGTGTTGATGCAATTTGTAAATCAAGTAAAAGAGTTGGAGACGAAATTGCATGATAATGAGCAATTACTTGCAACGTTTGCTGACAATTTAGAGGAACAAATTGAGAATTTAAAAGGTGACTATATTGAGCTTTTAAATCAACAAGCTAGTCATCGTAATGAATTATCTATGATTGAAGAACAATCTAAACAACAAAACTCTAAAAATGAACGCCTTGATGAAGAAAATGCGAAATATGTAGAAATGCGTATGGAAATTACAGCGAAAAAGACGAAACTTGTGGAAAGTTATGAACAAGTGAAAGAAAAAGTAGCTGGAATCCTGTCGAATATACAAAAGACAGAAGCGGCACTTGGGAAATGCAAAGCACAGTATAGTGAAAACGAAACAAAACTGTATCAAGCGTATCAATTTGTACAACAGGCACGTTCTCGAAAAGAAATGCTAGAAGAGATGCAAGAAGATTACTCTGGTTTCTATCAAGGGGTACGTGAAGTATTAAAAGCTAGAGAAAATAGGTTGCAAGGTATCGAGGGTGCTGTTGCGGAACTGCTAACGGTACCGAAAGAATATGAAGTTGCAATGGAGATTGCTCTAGGTGCAGCAACACAGCATATTGTCGTACAAAAAGAAGAGCATGCTCGTAATGCAATTGCATTTTTAAAACAAAATAAACATGGACGAGCAACGTTTTTACCACAAGCTGTTATTAAAGGTAGATCGTTATCGTTTGAGCAATTACGTATTGTAAATCAGCACCCATCGTTTGTAGGTGTGGCGGCAGAACTTGTGCAATATAACAATAAATATGAAAATGTAGTTTCGAATTTGTTAGGTACTGTTATTGTTGCAAAAGATTTACGCGGGGCGAATGAGTTGGCGAAACAACTACAATACCGTTATCGCATTGTAACAATCGAAGGTGATGTAGTGAATCCTGGTGGTTCTATGACAGGTGGAGCGGTAAAACAGGCGAAATCTTCTTTATTAGGACGTCAACGTGAGCTAGAAGAGTGGACGAACAAGTTAACTGATATGGAAGAAAAAACGACGAAGTTAGAAAACTTTGTTAAAGCAGTAAAGCAAGAAATTCAAGAAAAAGAAGTACAAATACGCGAACTGAGACAAAGTGTAGAGGTAGAGCGTGTAGAAGAACAGAAATTAAGGGAAGAAATTAGTCGCTTAGAATTAGAAGAACATCGTATTAATGATCGTTTATCAATTTATGATTTAGAGATTGAAGGGTTCTTGCAAGATCAAGTGAAAATGCAAGGGCGCAAAGAAGAGCTAGAAAAGATTTTAGCGACCCTTCAAGCAGAGATTACGGAATTAGATAGCAATATTGCAGCTTTAACAAAACAAAAAAGTGAGCAGCATTCTTCGAAAGAAAAAGTTCAAAAAGAAATGACAGAGTTAAAAGTGTTGGCAGCTGAAAAGCAACAACGCTTATCTAACCAAAAAGAAAAAGTTGAACGATTGACGAAGGAAAAAGAAGAAACAGATGCAACGCTTGTTAAAACGAAAGAGGACTTAGCATTCTTAAAACAAGAAATGACATCGAATTCAAGTGGTGAAGAGCAAATTACGAATATGATTGAGAAGAAAGCATACGATCGTAATCAAACTTCAGAGTTAATTCGCTCTCGTCGTGAACAACGTGTATCGTTACAAGAGAGAGTAGAACAGTTAGAACGTAATCTGAAAGAAACAACAGGTAAACATAAATACATTCTTGAGATGTTGAAAGATCAAGAAGTAAAAATTAACCGACTTGATGTAGAGTTAGAAAATAGATTACAACATTTACGTGAAACATATACAATTTCATTTGAAGCGGCAAAATTGAAGTATACAATGGTGATGCCTGCTGAGGATGCACGTAAAAAGGTGAAATTAATTAAACTATCTATCGAAGAGCTAGGTACAGTAAACTTAGGAGCAATTGATGAATATGAGCGTGTAGCAGAGCGTCATACATTCTTGCTAGAGCAAAAAGATGATCTAGAAGAAGCGAAAACGACATTGCACCAACTTATTACTGAAATGGATGAAGAAATGAAAAAACGCTTTTCTACTACGTTTGAAGGAATTCGAATGGAGTTTCAATCGGTATTCTCTGAATTGTTCGGAGGCGGTAGAGCGGATTTAGTCATGACGAATCCAGAGGATTTACTAAATACAGGTATTGATATTGTAGCGCAACCGCCAGGGAAGAAACTGCAAAACTTAGGTTTACTTTCAGGTGGAGAGCGTGCTTTAACAGCAATTGCGCTGTTATTTGGTATTTTAAAAGTGCGCCCAGTTCCATTCTGTGTACTAGATGAGGTAGAGGCTGCTCTTGATGAGGCGAACGTTGCCCGTTTTGCCCAGTATTTAAAGAAATTTAGTGATGAGACACAGTTTATTGTAATTACACATAGAAAAGGTACGATGGAAGAGTCTGACGTATTGTACGGTGTAACAATGCAAGAGTCAGGGGTATCTAAACTTGTCTCGGTTCGTTTAGATGATGGAGAAGAACTAGTTGCAAGCAAATAGGAAGGATGGGTCAGTATGAGCTTTTTTAAAAAACTAAAAGAAAAAATTTCGAAACAAACAGATACGGTAACAGAGAAGTTTAAACAAGGATTAGAAAAAACGAGAAATTCATTTGCGGATAAAGTAAATGATTTAGTCTTTCGTTACCGTAAAGTAGATGAAGATTTCTTCGAAGAATTAGAAGAGATTTTAATCGGTGCAGACGTTGGTGTGTCAACGGTAATGGAATTAATTGATCAATTGAAAGAAGAAGTGCAACGCCGTAACATTCAAGATCCAAGAGAAGTACAAGCTGTTATTTCGGAAAAACTAATAGAAATTTATAAAGGCGACAGCGATTTTACTAATGAAGTTAATATGCAAAAAGATGGCTTGACAGTTGTTTTATTTGTTGGTGTTAATGGTGTAGGTAAAACGACAACAATTGGTAAAATGGCTCATAAGTTTAAATCAGAAGGTAAGTCTGTCTTATTGGCGGCAGGAGATACATTCCGCGCTGGGGCGATTGAACAATTAGAAGTATGGGGCGATCGCGTTGGTGTAGAAGTGATTAAACAAGGATCAGGTTCTGATCCAGCTGCGGTTATGTATGACGCTGTACAAGCTGCAAAAGCACGTAACGTAGACGTATTACTATGCGATACAGCAGGACGTTTACAAAATAAAGTGAACTTAATGAAGGAGTTAGAGAAAGTAAAGCGTGTAATTGAGCGTGAAGTACCAGGAGCTCCTCATGAAGTATTACTTGTTATTGATGCTACAACAGGACAAAATGGTTTAAGTCAAGCGAAAACATTCCGTGAAGCAACGAATGTTACTGGTATTGTTTTAACGAAGTTAGATGGAACTGCTAAAGGTGGTATTGTATTAGCGATCCGTAATGAAATGGATGTACCGGTGAAATTTGTTGGATTAGGAGAGCAAATGGATGATCTGCAACAGTTCGATCCAGAACAATATGTATATGGTTTATTTGCGAACTTAGTAGAAACAGAAGAAGTATAAGTGAAAGAAGCGGTATTTTCCGCTTCTTTTTCTATAAAAATATGTGATGTTAAGAAAAAAACTTGACACTCTTTTGTACTCCATGTAAACTAATTCATGTAAAGGGAAATCACTTAACAAAGGATGATCCAACATGCTCGAAAAAACAACGAGAATGAACTATTTATTTGATTTTTATCAATCGTTGTTAACGCAAAAACAAAGAAGTTATATGTCGCTTTATTATCTAGATGATTTATCTCTTGGTGAAATTGCGGAAGAATTTGATGTAAGTCGCCAAGCCGTGTATGATAACATTAAACGGACTGAAGCGATGCTTGAAGAATATGAAGAAAAATTAGTATTACTTCAAAAGTTTCAAGAGCGACAGCGACTTGTTGCAAAGCTAAAACAGCTAATCAGCGAAGAAGAGCATGTGAATGAAGAAATGAAACAAGTTGTTGAAGCTATCGAAAAATTAGATTAGGAGGGCGGCAATATGGCATTTGAAGGATTAGCCGACCGACTTCAACAGACAATGCAAAAAATCCGCGGCAAAGGAAAAGTTTCTGAAGCCGATGTGAAAGAAATGATGAGAGAAGTTCGTCTAGCTCTTTTAGAAGCGGACGTTAACTTTAAAGTAGTAAAAGATTTTGTAAAGCGTGTGTCTGAACGTGCTGTCGGACAAGATGTAATGAAAAGTTTGACACCTGGACAACAAGTAATTAAAGTTGTACAGGAAGAACTTACAGAACTTATGGGCGGAGAGCAAAGCAAAATTGCTGTTGCTAATAAGCCACCGACTGTTATTATGATGGTTGGTCTGCAAGGTGCAGGTAAAACAACGACGACAGGTAAGCTTGCGAATTTGCTTCGTAAAAAGCATAATCGTAAACCTATGCTTGTTGCAGCGGATATTTACCGTCCTGCAGCGATTAAACAGCTTGAAACATTAGGGAAGCAATTGGACATGCCTGTATTCTCTTTAGGAGATCAAGTAAGTCCTGTTGAAATTGCGAAACAAGCGATTGTAAAAGCAAAAGAAGATCATCACGATTATGTTTTAATTGATACAGCAGGTCGCCTGCATATTGATGAAGAACTAATGGATGAATTAGCGAAAGTGAAAGAAGTTGCGAAACCGGATGAAATTTTCCTTGTTGTCGATGCGATGACAGGACAAGACGCGGTTAATGTTGCACAAAGTTTCCATGAACAGTTAGGTTTAACTGGGGTTGTATTAACAAAATTAGATGGTGATACGCGCGGTGGTGCGGCATTATCTATTAAAGCTGTTACAAATACACCAATTAAATTTGCTGGTATGGGTGAAAAACTAGATGCACTTGAAGCGTTCCATCCAGAACGTATGGCATCCCGTATTTTAGGGATGGGAGACGTCTTAACATTAATTGAAAAAGCGCAAGCTACAGTTGATGAAGAGAAAGCAAAAGAACTTGAGCAAAAAATGCGTACACTTTCGTTTACGCTTGACGATTTCCTAGAACAACTTGGACAAGTGCGTCAACTTGGACCGCTTGATGAATTGTTAGGAATGCTTCCTGGTGCAAATAAAATTAAAGGGCTGAAAAATGCACAAGTTGATGAAAAACAAATTGGGCATATTGAGGCAATTATTCGTTCTATGACTAAATTAGAGCGAGAACAACCGGAAATAATCAATGCTAGTCGCAAAAAACGCATTGCCAAAGGTAGCGGTACAACGGTACAAGAAATCAATCGTTTAATCAAGCAATTTGATGATATGAAAAAGATGATGAAAACGATGACTGGAATGCAAAAAGGTAAGAAAAAAGGACTAGGTGGATTGAAGTTTCCATTCATGTAAGGAAAAAAGATGGCTCTGTTAAGAAAAAATACTTTACAAAGCAATAGTCTTTTTGCTAATATAATTATCTGTGTGAAATAAATTCGGAGGTGCTTTATAAATGGCAGTTAAAATTCGTTTAAAACGTATGGGAGCTAAAAAAACTCCTTTCTATCGTGTAGTTGTTGCAGATTCTCGTTCTCCTCGTGACGGACGTTTCATTGAGGAAATCGGTACTTACAATCCGGTTGCTCAACCAGCTGAAGTTAAGATCAACGAAGAAGCAGCATTAAAATGGTTAGGAAATGGTGCTAAACCATCTGATACAGTTCGTAACTTATTCTCTAACCAAGGTATCATGGAGAAATTCCACTTATCTAAACAAGGTAAGTAATTGAGGCAATGACTATGAAGAAGTTAGTCGAGACGATTGTCAAGCCTCTTGTCGATCATCCTGAAGATGTAAAAGTTACACAGGAACTTTACAACGGAGAGATAAAGTATCGATTAACTGTACATCCTGAGGATGTTGGAAAAGTCATTGGAAAGCAAGGCAAAGTTGCGAAAGCAATTCGAATGCTCTTGTATTCAGTGGGACATCATAATGATGAAAAAGTAACACTGGAAATTCAATAAACGTAAAAAGGGCGAGGAGTTATTTCCTCTCCCTTTTTTAACATTTAAAGAGAAGTTGCATGTTCCATATGTGAAATGGGGATGCTTAATTTATATAGAAACCAGGGGTGACATACTATTTATGACAAAATGGTTTAACGTAGGGAAAATTGTAAATACTCATGGCGTAAGAGGAGAAATTCGTGTAGTTTCTCGTACTGATTTTCCAGAAGAGCGATATAAAGTAGGAAATACATTATACATATCGAATGAAAAAGGTGGAGAGCCTTTCCCGGTAAAGATTACTTCTCACCGCCAACATAAAACATTTGATTTATTGACATTTGAAGGATATGGGAATGTAAATGAAGTAGAACAGTTTAAAGGATCTCTTTTAAAAGTGCCTGAAGATCAGTTAGGCGAACTAGCTGAAGGTGAATACTACTATCATGAAATTATTGGTTGCAACGTTGTAACAGAAGAAGGAGAAGCGTTAGGGACAATAAAAGAAATTTTATCTCCAGGTGCAAACGACGTTTGGGTTATTAAACGTCCAAAAGGTCAAGATCTGTTAATTCCTTATATTGATGATGTTGTACTTCAAGTTAACATTGAGAATAAATTAGTAACCATTCATGTAATGGAAGGGCTGCTATAATGAAAATTGACATTTTAACATTGTTTCCAGATATGTTTACAGGTGTGTTTGGATCTTCAATTTTAAAGAAAGCACAAGAAAAAGAAGCAGTAGAGCTTCGTGTTGTCAATTTCCGCGATTATACAACGAGTAAGCATAATAGCGTAGATGATTATCCGTATGGTGGTGGCGCTGGGATGGTATTAACCCCTCAGCCTATTTTTGATGCTGTAGAAGATTTAACGAAAGAGACAGAGCGTAAGCCGAGAGTTGTTTTAATGTGTCCACAGGGTGAAAGATTTACTCAGAAGAAAGCGGAAGAGCTTGCGGAAGAAGAACATTTAATCTTTGTATGTGGACATTATGAAGGATATGACGAACGAATTCGTGAACATCTCGTGACAGATGAAATTTCTATTGGTGACTACGTATTAACGGGTGGAGAGTTAGCTTCTATGGTTATAACTGATAGTGTCGTGCGTCTCTTGCCAGGAGTACTAGGAAATCATGCTTCACAAGTCGAGGATTCGTTTAGTACAGGTTTATTAGAGCATCCTCATTATACACGTCCAGCTGATTTTCGTGGTATGAAAGTGCCCGATGTATTAATGTCAGGAAACCATAAAAATATTGATGAGTGGCGACATAAAGAATCGTTGCGTCGTACGTACACGCGTAGACCGGATTTACTAGAAGAAAGAGAATTGTCTAAGCAAGAAAAGAAATGGCTAGAACAGATTAAAGAAGGCAAATAAGGGCTTGATATATTTTCTATTGCAACAGTTCTAGCAATATGCTATTATAACACTTGTGCTGCTGAAATCAGTAGCCGTATTAACGATGTTCCGCTGTAATTTATTTAGACTTTATAAGAGCATCTGTTTAAAGGAGAGAATTTAATATGCAACAATTAATCGCAGAAATTACAAAAGGCCAATTAAAAACTGACCTTCCTTCATTCCGTCCTGGAGACACTTTACGTGTACACGTAAAGGTAGTTGAGGGAACTCGTGAAAGAATTCAGCTTTTCGAAGGTGTTGTAATTAAACGTCGTGGTGGCGGAATCAGTGAAACATTCACAGTTCGTAAGATTTCTTACGGTGTAGGTGTAGAGCGTACATTCCCAGTTCACACGCCAAGAATCGCGAAAATCGAAGTACTTCGCCGTGGTAAAGTACGTCGTGCTAAGTTATACTACTTACGTAACCTTCGCGGTAAAAAAGCACGTATTAAAGAAATTCGATAAGACATGTATGGGAGCTTGTAAATGCACAAGCTCCCTTTTTCCAATCTATATAAAATTTTGATATAATACGAGCAGCTTACATAATCGTGGAGGGGAAAAGCATGAAGAAAGAAAAGAGTTCACTTTGGGAATGGATCAAGGCAATTTTGATTGCTGTTGTATTAGCGGGTGTTATTAGACAGTTTTTCTTTGCGCCAATTCTCGTAGATGGAGTATCGATGGCATCTACTTTACATGATCGCGATCGAATGATTGTTAATAAAATTGGTTATCACATAGGAGATCCGAAACGATTTGATATTATTGTATTCCGAGCAACGGAAGATAAAGATTATATTAAGCGTATTATCGGCCTACCAGGCGATGAAATAGAGTATCGTAATGATAAACTATATGTTAACGGAAAGGCTTATGAGGAGCCGTATTTAGACAAGCAGAAAAAACAAATTGCTGACGGACCGCTTACATATGATTTTACTCTTGAAGAAATGACAGGGAAGAAAACTGTTCCGGAAGGTCAATTATTTGTTTTAGGCGATAATCGTCGTTTTAGTAAAGATAGCCGTTCGATTGGTACAATTTCAATGGACCAAGTGATCGGAAAAGCAAATATACTATATTGGCCGTTAAAAGATGCTCGTATTGTGAAATAAAAGAAAAAGAAGGTGGCAACATGGTAATTCAATGGTTCCCGGGCCATATGGCAAAGGCTAGACGCCAAGTAACAGAAAAATTAAAGTTAATTGATGTTGTAATTGAGCTTGTAGATGCTCGATTACCTTTATCTTCTCGAAATCCGATGATTGATGAGATTATTACACATAAACCGAGGCTTGTTGTTTTAAATAAAGCAGATATGGCGGATGATCGTTTAACAAAACAGTGGATCGCATATTTTAAAGAAAAAGGCCATATGGCAATTTCAATTAACGCACAAGCTGGACAAGGTATGAAGGAAATTGCAACGGCTTGTAAAGTGTTAGTGAAAGAAAAATTTGATAAAATGGTTGCAAAAGGTATTAGACCGAGAGCGATTCGTGCATTAATTGTAGGTATACCGAATGTTGGTAAATCTACGTTAATCAATAAGTTAGCGAAGAAAAATATTGCTAAAACAGGAGATCGCCCTGGTGTGACAACAGCTCAGCAATGGATTAAAGTTGGGAAAGAAATGGAGCTGTTAGATACACCTGGTATTTTATGGCCTAAATTTGAAGACGAATTAGTTGGTTTACGTCTAGCTACGACTGGTGCAATTAAAGACTCTATTTTAAATCTACAAGATGTAGCTGTTTATGCGTTACGTTTTATGGAGAAACATTATCCAGAACGATTAAAAGAGCGCTATAGTTTAAATGACATTCCAGAAGATATCGTGGAATTATTTGATGCGATTGGAAAAAATCGAGGCTGTTTAATGGGCGGCGGAATGATTGATTATGATAAAACATCTGAACTTGTACTTCGTGAGCTTCGTGGTGGTAAACTTGGAAAAATGACATTTGAAACACCAGAAGAGTTTGCAGAGCAAACAGAAGATGTAGAAAAAGTAGAAGAAGTATAAGACGTGCGTTTGTACGTCTTTTCTTTTTTGTATATAAAGGGAGTGGCATGAATGGAAAAAGTGACTATTCAAGAAGCGGAACATTTACTGCAAGAAATTATGAGTGAAGAGGACGATCGCTTTCAAATATTAATGAAAGATGAACGTAAAGGGGTGCAAAAGCTCATTATGAAGTGGTATAAACAAAAAGAGTTAGCGCAAAAGGAAAAAGAAAAATTTCTAGAAATGTCTAAGTATGAGAATGCTTTACGTGAAAAAGGCCTCGCATATATCGCTGGTATAGATGAAGTGGGGCGTGGACCACTAGCTGGGCCTGTTGTTACGGCGGCTGTTGTTCTTCCGGAAGATTTTTATATTCCAGGGTTAAATGATTCGAAAAAGCTGAGTGAGGCGAAGCGAGAGCGTTTTTATGATGAAATTAAAGCGCAAGCAATTGCGATTGGAGTTGGAATTGTATCATCGCAAGTGATTGATGAGATAAATATTTATCAAGCGACGAAACAAGCGATGTTAGATGCTGTAGCAAATTTATCTTGTACACCAGAATATTTATTAATTGATGCGATGAAACTTCCTACACCAATTCCGCAAACATCCATCATTAAAGGTGATGCAAAAAGTATCTCTATTTCAGCTGCATCCATTATTGCAAAAGTAACGAGAGATCGTATGATGAAAGAGCTTGGAGAAAAGTATCCTACATATGGATTTGAACAACATATGGGATATGGAACGAAACAACATTTAGAAGCGATCGAAGCGCATGGAGTATTAGAAGAACACCGAAAATCGTTTGCGCCAATTAAAGATATGATTAAAAAATAAGCTGTGTTTTCGCAGCTTATTTTTTATTTTGACATATAAACATTACTATTTTCAAAAAAGAATAAAGCGATTTCAGTTTTCTGACACTTTATTGTAGACAGCTTGCCAATCATCTTATACAATGGCAATGTAATGTTTTTTAAACATTAAAAAACTTTTCGAGTAAAACAGGAAAACAGGGGAGGATGGGACCATGAATATCCATGAGTACCAAGGTAAGGCAGTCCTTAGAAGCTATGGGGTTAGCGTTCCGAACGGGAAGGTTGCATTTACAGTAGAAGAAGCTGTAGAAGCAGCGAAAGAATTAGGAACGGATGTATGTGTAGTGAAAGCACAAATTCACGCTGGTGGACGCGGCAAAGCTGGCGGAGTAAAAGTTGCAAAAAATTTAGATGAAGTTCGTACATATGCAGAGAGCATTTTAGGAACTACACTTGTGACACATCAAACAGGTCCTGAAGGTAAGGAAGTAAAACGCTTACTTATCGAAGAAGGTTGCGATATTAAAAAAGAATATTATGTAGGTCTTGTTTTAGACCGTGCAACTTCTCAAGTTGTTTTAATGGCGTCTGAAGAAGGCGGAACAGAAATTGAAGAAGTAGCAGAAAAAACACCTGAAAAAATCTTTAAAGAATATATTGATCCGGCAGTAGGCTTACAAGGCTTCCAAGCGCGCCGAATCGCATTTAACATCAATATTCCAAAAGAGCTTGTAGGACAAGCTGTGAAGTTTATGATGGGCTTATACCGTGCGTTTATCGAAAAAGATTGCTCTATCGCGGAGATTAACCCACTTGTTACAACAGGTGACGGTAAAGTTATGGCATTAGATGCGAAATTAAACTTTGATTCTAACGCTTTATATCGCCATAAAGATATTTTAGAACTTCGTGATCTTGATGAAGAAGATGCAAAAGAAATCGAAGCCTCTAAATATGACTTAAACTACATTCCTTTAGATGGAAATATCGGTTGTATGGTTAATGGTGCAGGTTTAGCGATGGCTACAATGGATATCATTAAACATTACCATGGAGATCCAGCTAACTTCTTAGATGTTGGTGGCGGTGCTACAGCTGAAAAAGTTACAGAAGCATTCAAAATTATCCTTTCTGACAAAAATGTAAAAGGTATCTTCGTTAACATTTTTGGTGGCATTATGAAGTGTGATGTTATCGCAGAAGGTGTTATTGAAGCAACGAAACAAGTAGGTCTTGAGTTGCCTTTAGTTGTACGTCTTGAAGGTACAAACGTAGACTTAGGTAAGAAAATTTTAAATGAGTCTGGCTTAAATATTGTTGCAGCAGAATCTATGGCAGACGGTGCACAAAAAATTGTTTCACTAGTGGGCTAATAGAAAGCGGGGGAGAAAAATGAGCGTATTAGTTAATAAAGATACAAAAGTTATTGTTCAAGGTATTACAGGTTCTCAAGGGTTATTCCACACAAAACAAATGATTGAATACGGTACGAAAATTGTCGGTGGTGTAACGCCAGGTAAAGGTGGCACTGATATTGAAGGTGTACCAGTATTTGATACTGTAGAAGATGCAGTGAAAGCAACAGGTGCAAACGCTTCAGTTGTATACGTTCCACCCGCTTTTGCGGCTGATGCAATTATGGAAGCAGTTGATGCAGAAATTGATTTAGTAGTATGTATTACTGAAGGAATTCCTGTATTAGATATGGTAAATGTAAAGAGATATATGGCTGGTAAACATACACGTTTACTTGGACCAAACTGCCCAGGTGTTATCACGCCTGATGAATGTAAAATCGGTATTATGCCAGGATACATTCATAAAAAAGGTCATGTAGGCATCGTATCTCGCTCTGGTACATTAACGTATGAGGCTGTACATCAGTTAACACAAGAAGGTATTGGTCAATCTACGGCTGTAGGTATCGGCGGAGACCCTGTTAACGGTACAGACTTTATTGATGCGTTAAAAGCATTTAATGAAGATGAAGAAACACATGCTGTAATTATGATTGGTGAAATCGGTGGTACAGCGGAAGAAGAGGCAGCTGAATGGGTGAAAGCTAATATGACAAAACCTGTTGTAGGCTTCATTGGCGGCCAAACAGCGCCTGCTGGCAAGCGTATGGGTCATGCTGGTGCAATCATTTCTGGCGGCAAAGGAACTGCTGCAGAAAAGATTAAAACGATGGAAGCTTGTGGTATTAAAGTAGCGGAAACTCCAGCAGTTATGGGTGAAACGCTAATCTCTGTTTTAAAAGAAAAAGGTCTATTTGAAACTTGTAAAAACTATTAATCTGTTGAAAGACACCTTCTTGCTTGAAGGTGTCTTTTTACAAACCTCTTGTTAACATAATAAAAATTATGGGTAAGGAGAATTATGATGAAAAGAGAACGATTATTGCATCTCCACTACTTGTTAGCTGATCATTGGAAGGCGATAGAGAGGCTATTATATGTCGATCCAGAATTGAAAGGAATATACAATTTTAATGCAAAACAAATGGAATGTTACACTGGAATATCCTCGAAAAAATCTTCAGAATTAGTAAATTTTCTTCAAAGTTCAAATCTCCCGCAATATATATCTTATTTAGAGAAAAACCGAATCTTTTATATGACTATATGGGATGAAGAGTACCCACGATTATTACGTGAAATACAAGACCCTCCCTTTGTATTATATGGAAAAGGAGAGAAGGATTTCCTCAATAAAGCGAATAAATTAGCGGTTGTTGGAACGAGAGAACCGACTTTATATGGACATGAGAGTTTACAATTTATTTTACATCCATTATTAGAAAAGGAATGGCTTATTGTCAGTGGGTTTGCAAGAGGGATAGATACGATGTCTCATGAAATTACAGTAAGACGGCATTGCCCGACTATAGCGATACTAGGACACGGATTATCGTATATATATCCAAAAGAGAATCGATATTTATATGAAGCTTGGAATGAATATATATTGTTATTAACAGAGTATCCTCCGCACTATGCACCGAAAAAATGGTATTTTCCAAAGAGGAATCGGATTATTAGTGGTATAAGTAAAGGTGTTTTAGTTGTAGAAGCGAAATCGAGAAGCGGAACACTTATTACCGCGGACCTTGCTTTAGAGCAAAATAGAGAGGTATTTGCACTTCCTGGACCGATTTTTATAGATAGTGCATCAGGAACAAATCATCTAATTCAACAAGGGGCGAAACTAGTAAGAAATGCAGAAGATATCCTAGAAGAGATTTTAAATTAACCTTATATTTTTATGTTTTTATTAAACAATTATTGACAAATGGTAGATAGGCACTGTATGGTATATTCATTCTTGATTGACAAAAACAAGAGAAATCAATAAGATTAATGAAGACTTGAATCCACCTCTTAAGGAGGCACTAGCATGTCAGATTACCTCGTAATCGTGGAGTCGCCTTCTAAGGCGAAGACCATTGAGAAATATTTAGGGAAAAAATACAAAGTTGTCGCGTCTATGGGACACGTTCGCGATTTACCTAAAAGCCAAATGGGGATAGAAGTAAAGAACAACTTCACCCCGAAGTACATTACCATTCGTGGTAAAGGTCCCGTCTTAAAAGACTTAAAATCAGCGGCAAAAAAAGCAAAGAAAGTCTATCTCGCGGCCGATCCAGACCGCGAAGGAGAAGCAATTGCTTGGCATTTAGCCAATACGTTAAATGTGGACGTTGAATCAGATTGCCGAGTTGTGTTTAATGAGATTACAAAAGATGCAATAAAAGAATCATTCAAACATCCTCGAGCGATCAATATGGATTTAGTGGATGCACAACAAGCAAGACGTATACTAGATCGTCTTGTTGGTTACAATATTAGTCCTTTATTATGGAAGAAAGTAAAAAAAGGATTAAGTGCAGGACGCGTACAATCTGTAGCAGTTCGTTTAATTATCGAACGTGAAAGAGAAATTCAAAGTTTTGAGCCTGAAGAATTCTGGACAATTAAGACAGAATTTGTGAAAGGGAAAGACACATTTGAAGCAAGCTTTTACGGTGTAGATGGTGAAAAAGTTCAATTAACGAATGAAACGCAAGTGAATGAAATAATTGAACAGTTGAAAGATAATGCGTTCTCAGTTGAAAATGTAACGCGAAAAGAGCGAAAACGTAATCCTGCATTACCGTTTACGACATCTTCCTTGCAACAAGAGGCAGCGCGTAAGTTAAACATGCGAGCAAAGAAAACGATGATGCTTGCGCAGCAATTGTATGAAGGAATCGATCTTGGAAAACAAGGGACTGTCGGTCTTATTACGTATATGAGAACTGATTCAACACGTATCTCAGAAACAGCTCAAACAGAGGCGCGTGCTTACATTACTGAGGCGTTTGGTACGGAATACATAGGAACAGAAAAGAAGAAAGAGACGAAGAAATCGAACGCACAAGATGCGCATGAGGCAATTCGTCCTACTTCGGTAATGAGAAAGCCAGAGGAACTAAAGAGTTTCTTAAGTCGTGATCAACTTCGATTGTATAAATTGATTTGGGAGCGATTTGTTGCAAGTCAAATGGCGTCTGCTATAATGGATACTGTGACAGCGAGACTCATTAATAACAATGTTCAGTTCCGTGCAAGTGGATCGGTTGTAAAGTTCCCAGGATTTATGAAAGTGTATGTAGAGTCGAAAGATGACGGTGCTGAAGAAAAGGATAAGATGTTACCACCTTTAGAGGTAGGGGAAACAGTATTTTCGAAGGATTTAGAACCGAAGCAACACTTTACACAACCGCCGCCGCGCTATACAGAGGCTCGTCTAGTAAGAACACTTGAAGAGCTTGGAATTGGAAGACCGTCGACTTACGTACCGACACTTGAAACAATTCAAAAACGTGGGTATGTAGGTTTGGATAATAAACGATTCGTTCCAACTGAACTTGGTGAAATAGTAATTGAACTTATTTTAGAGTTTTTCCCAGAAATTATTAACATCGAATTTACTGCTAACATGGAGCAAAGCCTCGATGAAGTAGAAGAAGGAAATGCGAATTGGGTGAAAATTGTTGATGATTTCTACGTAGGCTTTGAACCGCGTTTAGAAAAAGCGGAAAAAGAAATGCGCGAAGTGGAAATTAAAGATGAACCAGCTGGGGAAGACTGTGAATTATGTAATCACCCAATGGTCTTTAAAATGGGTAAATACGGGAAATTTATGGCTTGTTCGAATTTCCCAGATTGTCGTAATACAAAACCGATTGTGAAAGAAATCGGTGTTACTTGTCCGAAATGTGATAAAGGCCAAATTATTGAACGTCGTAGTAATAAAAAGAAACGTCTTTTCTATGGATGCGGTACGTATCCAGAGTGTGACTTTGTATCTTGGGATAAGCCAATTGGCCGTAAATGTCCGAAGTGCGAAGGTATGCTAGTAGAGAAGAAGTTGAAAAAAGGCGTGCAAGTACAATGTATTTCGTGTGATTATGAAGAAGAACAACAAATGTGAGCGTAACTGCTCACATTTTTTTCGGGAAGAAAAGGAAAGGTGATAAATATATGACAACACAAGTAGTAAACGTCATTGGCGCAGGTCTTGCAGGAAGCGAAGCAGCTTACCAAATTGCAAAACGTGGTGTCCAAGTAAGATTATATGAAATGAGACCGGTAAGACAAACGCCAGCTCATCACACAGATAAATTTGCAGAGTTAGTATGTAGTAACTCGCTTCGTGCAAATACATTAACAAATGCTGTTGGTGTTATTAAAGAAGAAATGCGCTTAATGGATTCTGTTATTATCCGTGCAGCTGATGAGTGCTCTGTACCAGCTGGAGGGGCTTTAGCTGTAGATCGTCATGAGTTTGCGGCAAAAGTAACGGAATATGTGAAGAACCATCCAAATGTAACTGTGATGAATGAAGAAATCACTGAAATCCCAGAAGGTCCTACTGTTATCGCGACAGGTCCACTTACGTCACCTGATTTTTCTGCACAATTAAAAGAATTAACAGGTGAAGACTATTTTTATTTCTATGATGCTGCAGCACCGATTGTTGAGAAAGACAGCATTGATATGAATAAAGTGTATTTAAAATCTCGTTACGATAAAGGTGAAGCGGCATATTTAAACTGCCCAATGACGGAAGAGGAATTTGACCGTTTTTACGAGGCTTTAATCGCTGCTGAAACAGTACCTTTAAAAGAATTTGAAAAAGAAATTTTCTTTGAAGGTTGTATGCCGGTAGAAGTTATGGCAAGTAGAGGAAGACAGACATTAGTATTTGGACCGATGAAACCTGTTGGATTAGAAGATCCGAAAACAGGGAAAACGCCATATGCTGTTGTTCAGTTACGTCAAGACGATGCAGCGGGAACGTTATACAATATCGTCGGTTTCCAAACGCATTTAAAGTGGGGACCACAAAAAGAAGTTTTACAGTTGATTCCAGGATTGGAAAACGCAGAGATTGTACGTTATGGTGTCATGCATCGTAATACGTTTATTAACTCACCTAATTTACTTCGTCCAACATACCAATATAAACAACGTGATGATTTATTCTTCGCTGGTCAAATGACTGGGGTAGAGGGATATGTTGAATCGGCGGCTTCAGGATTGCTAGCAGGTATTAATGCTGCTCGACTTGTGAAAGGTGAAGAGCCAGTTGTATTACCGCCTGTAACTGCAATGGGAAGTATGGCGAATTATATTACTGCGACAAACGCGAAAAACTTCCAACCAATGAATGCGAACTTCGGATTGTTTGCACCGTTAGAGAAGAAAATTAAGAAGAAAGCAGAACGTAATGAAGCCTATGCAACACGCGCTTTAGAAACGATTCAAAATTTTGTAAATATTTAGTTAAATTTCTTGCAAAGGCTACTAAGTTGTGATACGATTTAGTAGCCTTTATTGAGGTGAATTGTGTGAATGTGAAGAAATTGTTACAATTATTCGTTGGATATTTACAAATTGAAAGAAATTATTCAAAATATACAATTGCAAGTTATCAAAATGATTTAGAACATTTTGTGCAATTTATGGAGCGAGAAGGCATATCCTCTTTTTTAGATATTACATACGCGGATGTTCGTTTGTACTTAACGACGTTGCACGATGAAAAGTTAGCCCGTAAATCTGTCGCAAGAAAAGTATCAAGCTTACGAAGTTTATATCGTTTTTTGATGCGTGAAGGTTATCGAAAAGATAATCCGTTTGCACTTGCGTCACTCCCCAAAAAAGAATTGTCAATCCCAAAGTTTTTATATGCTGAAGAATTAGAGGAATTATTTGAAGTTTCTGATACGGAAACACCGCTAGGTCAAAGGAATCAAGCTTTATTAGAGTTGATGTATGCGACTGGGATCCGTGTGAGTGAATGTGTCAATTTACAACTTACCGATATTGACTTCGCGGTGGGAACAATTTTAGTAATGGGAAAAGGGAAAAAACAAAGGTATATTCCGTTCGGGAGCTATGCACAAGATGCTTTAATTACTTATATAGAGAACGGAAGAAAACAGTTGGCTCAAAAAACTGAAGAACACTCTCATATGGTATTTTTAAACGCGAAAGGCACGCCGCTGACAAGTCGAGGGGTACGTTATGTATTAAACGAACTCATTAAGAAAGCTTCACTGACAATGCGGATAAGTCCCCACATGTTAAGGCATACATTTGCTACACACATGTTAGATGAAGGGGCGGATTTACGTACTGTACAGGAGCTACTCGGTCATGAGAATTTGTCGACGACACAAATTTATACGCATGTCTCTAAAGAAAGATTGCGTTCTGTCTACATGAAGCATCACCCACGGGCATAAATTGCTTTTAAAGCTATAAAAACATATAAAGGAGTTTTTTCTATGGGAAATTTCCACGCTACAACGATATTTGCAGTTCATCATAATGGAGAATGTGCAATGGCTGGAGATGGCCAGGTGACAATGGGAAATGCTGTTGTAATGAAACATACAGCTCGTAAAGTTCGTAAACTTTTCCAAGGGAAAGTTTTAGCTGGTTTTGCAGGCTCGGTTGCTGATGCATTTACTCTTTTTGAAATGTTTGAAGGGAAATTAGAAGAGTACAATGGGAACTTGCAGCGTGCTGCTGTTGAAATGGCGAAACAATGGCGTGGCGACAAAATGTTACGTCAGCTAGAAGCGATGCTCATTGTCATGGATAAAACAACGATGCTCCTTGTTTCAGGTACAGGAGAAGTAATTGAACCGGATGATGGTATTTTAGCAATTGGATCTGGCGGGAATTATGCGCTTTCAGCAGGTCGTGCTTTAAAGCAATATGCAAGTGAACATTTAACAGCGAAGCAAATTGCGAAAGCGAGTTTAGACATTGCTGGCGATATTTGTGTGTATACAAACCACAATATAATTGTGGAAGAATTGTAGAATCGTAAGGGAGGCATTTTATATGCATTTACATTTTACTCCGCGTCAAATTGTGGAAAAATTAGATCAATACATTATCGGTCAAAAAGATGCGAAGAAAGCGGTTGCTGTAGCTTTAAGAAATCGATACCGCCGAAGTAAATTAGCTGAAAATCTACGTGATGAAATTGCACCTAAAAATATTTTAATGATTGGACCGACAGGTGTTGGTAAAACAGAGGTAGCACGACGAATGGCGAAACTCGTTGGAGCACCTTTTATTAAGGTTGAAGCTACTAAATTTACAGAAGTTGGATATGTAGGTAGAGATGTAGAATCGATGGTGCGCGATCTTGTAGAAACGTCAGTTCGCATCGTGAAAGAAGAAATGGTAGTTAACGTACAAGACAAAGCGGAAGAACAAGCGAACCAACGTCTTGTTGAAATTTTAGTGCCGAGTCCGGAGAAGCAATCTGGATTTAAAAACCCATTAGAAATGTTATTTGGTGGCGCTCAAAATTCAAATCAAACAACAGATTCGCAGGAAGATGTTGAAATCGAAAAGAAACGTCAAGACGTAGAAAGAAAGCTTGCTGCAGGACTACTTGAAGATGAAATTGTATCGATTGAAGTGACTGAACAACAGTCTTCTATGTTTGATATGTTACAAGGAACTGGCATGGAACAAATGGGAATGAATTTCCAAGATGCATTAGGAAGTTTTATGCCGAAAAAAACAAAAAAACGTAAACTTTCTGTAAAAGAAGCAAGAAAAGTCTTGACAAATGAGGAAGCACAGCGCTTAATTGATATGGATGAAGTTACACAAGAGGCTGTTTATCGTGCTGAACAGCTCGGGATTATTTTTATCGATGAAATTGACAAAATTGCTGGTAAGCAGTCGAATAGCGTAGATGTATCACGTGAAGGTGTGCAACGTGACATTTTACCAATTGTAGAAGGATCGAATGTTGCGACAAAATACGGATCAGTAAAAACGGATTATATTTTATTCGTTGCAGCTGGAGCGTTTCATATGTCTAAACCGTCGGATTTAATTCCGGAATTACAAGGGAGATTTCCGATTCGAGTAGAATTAACAAAATTATCGACTGATGATTTTGTTAAAATATTAATCGAGCCTGACAATGCGTTAATTAAACAATATATGGCTTTATTAGCGACTGAAGGTATAGAAATTGAATTTTCAGACGAAGCTATTCGTAAGATTGCTGAGATTGCTTATCAAGTTAATCAGGATACAGATAATATTGGAGCAAGAAGACTTCATACGATTATGGAGAAGCTCCTTGAAGATTTATCGTTTGAAGCATCTGAAATTACGTTAGAGAAAATAACGATAACACCTCAATACGTTGAGGAGAAATTAGCAACGATTGCTAAAAATAAAGATGTGAGCCAGTTTATTTTGTAATAGTGTCATCAGGTGACTCGCCCTAGTTTCCAAGTGATGAAAAAATATGTGAGTAATATGTAGGAGGAACTTTTGAAATGGAATTATTAGCAAAAACAAGAAAATTAAATGCGTTATTACAGAGCGCAGCAGGAAAGCCTGTAAACTTTAGAGAAATGTCTGACACAATGTGTGAAGTAATCGAAGCGAACGTATTCGTAGTAAGTCGTCGTGGTAAATTACTAGGATATGCAATTCACCAACAAATCGAGAATGAGCGTATGAAACAAATGCTTGCAGAGCGTCAATTCCCAGAAGAGTATACACAAAGCTTATTCAACATTACAGAAACATCTTCAAACTTAGATGTAAACAGTGCTTACACAGCATTCCCAGTAGAAAATAAAGAATTATTTGGTCAAGGTTTAACTACAATCGTACCGATCGTTGGTGGCGGTGAGCGCTTAGGTACATTAGTATTAGCTCGTCTTGGTCAAGAGTTCTTAGACGATGATTTAATCCTTGCTGAATACAGCTCAACTGTTGTAGGTATGGAAATTTTACGTGAAAAAGCAGAAGAGATCGAAGAAGAAGCACGTAGCAAAGCTGTTGTTCAAATGGCGATTAGCTCATTATCTTACAGTGAGTTAGAAGCAATCGAGCACATCTTCGAAGAGTTAAACGGAACAGAAGGTTTACTTGTTGCAAGTAAAATCGCTGACCGCGTAGGAATCACTCGTTCAGTAATCGTAAATGCACTTCGTAAATTAGAAAGTGCTGGTGTAATTGAGTCGCGTTCGTTAGGTATGAAAGGAACATACATTAAAGTATTAAACGACAAATTCTTACATGAACTTGCTAAATTAAAAACAAACTAATTTATAAAACTCTCCTCATGTTTTTGAGGAGAGTTTTTTTGTATATAACAGATTGATGTTGCTTGTAAATAGCGTCATAATCGTACTCTTTTGAAAAGCTATGAATTGAATTTTACTTTTTTGCTTAAAAGAAATACAGGTTGGTAATACTAGAATTCGAGTATGAACAAAGAAAGTTTTACATTGTTCGCATTTTCGACTTGATTGTAATATTTCAGTATGATATAGTAAGCAGTGGTGTCAGTACAAAGTACACACGTTTACTGATTTAAGTGTTGGTGCTACGTTTGTAGTTTCGCTTAGAGATGAAGTAAACGGAGGATATCAAAAACCATTTAGGAGGAACTATATTATGTCAGTAATTTCTATGAAGCAATTGCTTGAAGCTGGTGTTCACTTCGGACATCAAACTCGTCGTTGGAACCCAAAAATGAAGCGTTACATTTTCACAGAGCGTAACGGTATCTACATCATCGACTTACAAAAAACTGTGAAAAAAGTTGAGGAAGCTTACAGAACGATGCGTGACATCGCTGCTGAAGGCGGAGACATCTTATTCGTAGGTACTAAAAAACAAGCACAAGAAGCTATTAAAGAAGAAGCAACTCGTGCTGGTATGTACTTCGTTAACCAACGTTGGTTAGGTGGAACTTTAACAAACTTCCAAACAATCCAAAAGCGTATCAAGCGTCTTAAAGACATCGAAAGAATGCAAGAAGATGGTACTTTCGAAGTACTACCTAAGAAAGAAGTTGTTCAACTTAAAAAAGAGTTAGAGCGTCTTGAGAAATTCTTAGGCGGTATTAAAGATATGAAAGGTCTTCCAAGTGCATTATTCGTAGTAGACCCTCGTAAAGAGCGTATTGCAGTTGCTGAAGCACGCAAATTACACATTCCAATCATCGGTATCGTTGATACAAACTGTGATCCAGACGAAATCGATCACGTTATCCCAGCAAACGATGATGCAATTCGTGCTGTAAAACTTCTTACATCTAAAATGGCAGACGCGATCCTTGAAGCAAAACAAGGTGAAGAAACTGTTACTGCGTAACAAAGTTGGAAAGGTGATAAGGGGTTCGGCCTTTTATCACCTTTTTTAAGGTATAAACACCTTTATAAAAGGTATAAATACATATTTTAGGAGGATGAAAAGTATGGCAATCACTGCACAAATGGTAAAAGAATTACGTGAAAAAACTGGCGCAGGTATGATGGACTGCAAAAAAGCTTTAACAGAAACTAACGGCGACATGGAGAAGGCAATTGACTTCTTACGTGAAAAAGGTATCGCTAAAGCTGCTAAAAAAGCAGACCGCATCGCTGCTGAAGGTTTAACTTTCATCGAAACAAACGGTAACGACGGTTTAATCTTAGAATTAAACTCTGAAACTGATTTCGTTGCGAAAAACGAAGGTTTCCAAACATTAATTAAAGAATTAGCTGCTCACTTATTAACTAACAAACCGGCTAACGTTGAAGAAGCTATGGCTCAAACAATGGAAAACGGTAAAAAAGTTGAAGAGCACATCAACGAAGCAATCGCTAAAATTGGTGAAAAACTTACACTTCGTCGTTTCGAAATCGTATCAAAAACTGATGCAGATGCATTCGGCGCTTACCTACACATGGGTGGACGCATTGGTGTTCTAACAGTTCTTGAAGGTTCTACTGACGAAGCAGCTGCTAAAGATGTTGCAATGCACATCGCTGCAGTTAACCCTAAATACATCGACCGCGATGCTGTAACAGCTGAAGAAGTTGAGCATGAGCGTCAAGTATTAACACAACAAGCATTAAACGAAGGCAAGCCTGAAAAAATCGTTGCAAAAATGGTTGAAGGCCGTCTTGGCAAATTCTTCGAAGAAATTTGCTTACTTGACCAAGCATTCGTTAAAAACCCTGATATGAAAGTTCGTCAGTTCGTTGAGTCTAAAGGCGGAACATTAAAAGGATTCGTTCGCTACGCTGTTGGTGAAGGTATCGAAAAACGCGAAGACAACTTTGCTGAAGAAGTAATGAACCAAGTAAAAGGTAGTAACTAATACAGATTAGGGAACACATTGTGTTCCCTTTTTTAAAATAAAGATGTAAGCAATTGGAGGTTCATTATGAGTAAACCGAAATATAATCGTGTCGTTTTAAAGCTAAGTGGAGAAGCTTTAGCTGGAGAGCAAGGATTTGGAATTAACCCAGCTGTTATTAAGTCAGTTGCGGAACAAGTGAAAGAAATTGCAGAACTAGATGTAGAGGTTGCTGTTGTTGTTGGTGGCGGTAACATTTGGCGTGGGAAAATTGGAAGTGAGATGGGCATGGATCGTGCAGGAGCAGATTACATGGGTATGTTAGCAACAGTTATGAATTCATTAGCTCTTCAAGATAGCTTAGAGAATATCGGAATTCAAACTCGCGTACAAACTTCAATTGAGATGCGTCAAGTAGCAGAGCCTTACATTCGTCGTAAAGCAGTTCGTCACTTAGAGAAGAAACGTGTTGTTATCTTTGCAGCAGGTACAGGTAATCCATACTTCTCTACAGATACAACAGCGGCATTACGTGCGGCAGAAATTGAAGCAGACGTAATTTTAATGGCGAAAAACAATGTAGATGGCGTATACAATGCTGACCCATCTATTGACCCAACAGCTACGAAATACGAAACGCTTACTTACTTAGATGTATTAAAAGAAGGTTTAGGTGTAATGGATTCTACAGCTTCTTCTCTATGTATGGATAACGATATTCCATTAATTGTATTCTCAGTTATGGAAAAAGGTAATATTAAACGTGCCGTTTTAGGCGAAAATATTGGAACAGTTGTAAGGGGGAAATAAATATGGGACAACAAGTATTAAAGTCTTCAAATGAAAAAATGGAAAAAGCAGTTGTTGCTTATTCTCGTGAATTAGCAACAGTTCGCGCTGGCCGTGCAAACGCGTCTGTATTAGATAAAGTACAAGTTGATTACTATGGTGCACCAACACCAGTTGTGCAATTAGCGAACATTACAGTTCCAGAAGCACGTTTACTTGTAATTCAACCTTATGATAAAACTTCTATCGGTGATATCGAAAAAGCAATTTTAAAAGCAGATTTAGGCTTAAATCCTTCTAATGACGGAACTGTAATTCGTATTGCATTCCCTGCATTAACAGAAGAGCGTCGTCGTGATCTTGTAAAAGTTGTGAAAAAATATGCTGAAGAAGCAAAAGTTGCTGTTCGTAACGTACGTCGTGACGGTAACGATGATCTTAAGAAGCTTGAAAAAGCTGGCGAGATTACAGAAGATGATTTAAGAGGATATACTGAAGATATCCAAAAAGAAACAGATAAATATATTGCAAAAGTTGACGAAATCGCAAAAAACAAAGAAAAAGAAATCATGGAAGTGTAATAGCGATACTTTCGCAAATATGACCCTCTTCTTAAGGGGGTCTTTTTACACTTTTAGGCATACGTCTGCTTGCTGGAGGGTATGAATGATGTTTAAAAACTTTCCTTTTTTTAAAGGTAAAAAGGACACATCGTTTGATCATCTCGTTGAAGAAGTGAAAAAAGGATACATCCCAGAACACATTGCCATCATTATGGATGGTAATGGAAGATGGGCAAAGAGGAGAGCGATGCCTCGTATTGCGGGACATCATGAAGGCATGCAAGTTGTAAAGAAAATCACAAAATTTGCAAGCAAACTTAATGTAAAAGTATTAACTCTTTATGCTTTTTCAACTGAGAACTGGAAAAGACCGAAAAAGGAAGTTGATTATTTAATGAGGCTTCCGGAAGAATTTTTAGGTACATTTTTACCAGAATTGATTGAAGAGAACGTACAAGTCCGAGTAATAGGACAACAAGATCGTCTTCCTACGCATACACGCAGAGCGATGGAGAAGGCCATGGAAGATACGAAAGAGAATACGGGATTAATTCTGAATTTCGCGTTAAACTATGGAAGTCGAGATGAAATCGTTTCTGCTGTGCAACATATGATGAAAGATAGTGAGCAAGGAAAGATTCGTGTAGAAGATGTAAGTGAAGAAATGCTTTCTTCCTACTTAATGACGAGTTCTTTACCTGATCCAGAGTTGTTAATCCGTACGAGCGGAGAGCTACGTATTAGTAATTTCATGTTATGGCAAATTGCATATTCGGAATTTTGGTTTACAGATGTGTATTGGCCAGATTTTACTGAGGAACATTTGTTAAATGCGATTACAGACTTTCAACATAGAGGGCGCAGATTCGGAGGCGTGTAGAAAGAGAGGGTTTGGTAGTGAAACAGAGAATTATTACTGGAGTGGTTGCTGCCGCGCTGTTCATTCCCATCGTAATTTACGGTGGCGTGCCTTTTACGGTTTTAGTGTATGCACTTGCTTCTATAGGCTTATATGAATTAATTCGTATGAATAAGCTTACGCTTATTTCAGTACCAACAGTTTTAGCTGCAGTATTATTATGGGTTATTTTAATTCCAAGTAGTGCATCAGAACTGTTTACTTGGATTGGATTAGGTAAATTAGAAATCACATTTGTGATTGTTTTATTACTTTTATCATATACAGTCCTTTCTAAGAATACATTTACTTTTGACCATGCTTCCTTTTTACTAATGGCAACAACATATGTTGCAATGGGATTCTTATATTTGAATGAAACGAGAATTTTAGGAATTAAATATGTGTTTTGCGCATTATTTATTATATGGGCTACTGATTCAGGCGCATATTTCGTAGGAAAAGCATTAGGGAAAAGAAAATTATGGCCAGAAATTAGTCCAAATAAAACGATTGAAGGTTCATTGGGCGGCATCGTTTGTGGGATTGTTGTGGCAATTGTTTACAATATGTTCTTCCCAGTTGAGGCTAATGTAGGGATTTTAATTGTGTTGACAATTATCATTTCTATTTTTGGACAAATTGGTGATTTAGTACAATCTGCATTTAAACGTCATTATGGCGTAAAAGATTCAGGTACAATTTTACCTGGACATGGTGGTATATTAGATCGAACAGATAGTTGGTTATTTGTTTTACCAATTCTCTACTTCTTATTACAATACAATTAATAAATGAACGAGGGGTTGGAGTCATGAAAAACATTAGTTTATTAGGTGCAAGCGGATCAATTGGTACACAAACTTTAGATGTATTACGCTCGCACCCAGACCAATTCCGTCTCGTTGCTTTTTCTGTAGGGAAAAATATTGACTACGCAGTAAAGGTAATTCAAGAATTTTCTCCGCAAATTGTCTCTGTGCAAAGAGAGGAAGATGTTTTAAAATTACAAGCTGTCTCTGGTAATACAAAAATTGTATATGGTAGTGAAGGGCTTTTAGAAGTAGCATTACATCCAGATGCAGAGATTGTAGTAAATGCTGTTGTAGGTAGCGTAGGGTTGTTACCAACACTTCGTGCAATTGAGGCGAAAAAAACAATTGGAATTGCAAACAAAGAAACGTTAGTAACTGCAGGGCATCTTGTAATGGAAGCAGCGCGAAAACATAATGTTTCGTTACTTCCAGTAGACAGTGAACATTCAGCTATTTTTCAATGCTTGAATGGTGAAAATGAAAAAAGAATTTCTCGGCTAATTATTACGGCTTCTGGAGGAAGTTTCCGCGATAAAACGAGAGATGAATTGCATCATGTGACCGTAGAAGATGCGCTTCGACATCCAAACTGGTCAATGGGTTCGAAAATTACAATTGATTCTGCTACAATGATGAATAAGGGGCTAGAAGTAATTGAAGCACATTGGCTTTTTGGTATCCCTTATGAGCAAATCGATGTTGTTTTACATAAAGAAAGTATTATTCATTCTATGGTTGAATTTGAAGATCGTAGTGTGATGGCACAGCTTGGCTCACCTGATATGCGAGTACCAATTCAATACGCACTTACATATCCTGATCGATTACCTCTTTCAGACACAAAGCAGTTAAATTTATGGGAAATGGGTACATTGCATTTTGAGAAAATGAACCAAGAACGTTTCCGTTGCTTGCGCTTTGCGTATGAAGCTGGAAAAGCAGGCGGAAGTATGCCAGCTGTAATGAATGCAGCGAATGAAGTAGCTGTTGAAGCTTTTTTACAAAAGAGAATTGGTTTCTTAACAGTGGAAGACCTCATTGAAAAAGCAATGAACCATCACAATGTCATTGCACGTCCGAGCTTAGAGGAAATTCTGGAAATTGATGCAACCACAAGACGGTTTGTGATGGAACAAATTTAGCAAAGGTGGTATGGAATTGAATACAGCGATTGCCTTTATATTAATTTTCGGTGCACTCGTATTTTTCCATGAGCTAGGGCATCTATATTTCGCAAAAAGAGCAGGTATTTTATGCCGTGAGTTTGCGATTGGTTTTGGTCCGAAAATATTCTCATTTGAAAAGAATGAAACGGTGTATACGATTCGATTACTGCCCCTTGGTGGCTATGTAAGAATGGCTGGCGAGGATGCAGACACAGTAGAGTTAAAGCCTGGGAAAAAGGTTGGCCTTGTATTAAATGAAAAAGACGAAGTTACAAAATTAGTTTTTGATGGGCATGAAAAGTATCCAAATGTCCGCGTTATAGAAGTGGAGCAAGCTGATTTAGAACATAAGTTAACAATTTCGGGCTATGAAGAGTACGAGGAAGAGCTTCAAACATTCCGTGTGAATGAAAAGGCTCGTATTATTACTGCTGGTGAAGAGATTCAAATTGCTCCGTATAATAGGCAGTTTGGCTCTAAAAAATTAGGTCAACGTGCCTTAACAATCTTTGCAGGTCCTGCTATGAACTTCATTTTAGCGTTTGTTATTTTTGTGATTCTTGGATTTGTACAAGGTGTTCCTGTTGACAAGCCAATGGTCGGAAAAGTAATGGAGAATAGTGCAGCAGAGCAAGCTGGATTAAAAGAAAATGATACAATTCAAGCAATTGATGGGAAAAACACAAGTACATGGAAAGATGTTGTTACCATTGTACGTGAAAACCCGAATAAAGAAATTACGTTACAAGTAAAGCGTGATAGTGAACAGTTTAATGTGAAAGTAACGCCAACGCTTGATAAAGAAGGTAAAGAAGAAGTTGGTAGAATCGGTGTTTACTCTCCTGTAGAGAAAACAGTGATGGGTTCTATTAAATCAGGTTTTGAGCAAACATACCAATGGACGAAACTAATTTTTGAGTCTCTTGTAAAATTAGTAACTGGTCAATTCTCTATTAATGAGTTATCAGGTCCAGTAGGAATTTATAATCTAACAGATCAAGTAGTAGATTATGGATTTACGCGTGTATTAAGTTTAGCTGCAGTATTAAGTATTAACCTTGGTTTATTTAATTTACTACCAGTTCCTGCTTTAGATGGTGGACGTTTGTTCTTCTTCTTAATTGAAGCGTTACGAGGGAAACCAATTGATCGCCAAAAAGAAGGTATGGTTCACTTTATCGGTTTTGCATTATTAATGTTACTTATGTTAGTTGTAACTTGGAATGACATTCGTAAGTTTTTCTTGTAAAATAAAGTGAAACTTATAATGAAATAGAGCTCGTAGAATAAAATCCCTCACCTAACTCGAGGTGAGGGGTTTTCCTGCGTGTAAGAGTAAAATGAAGAGGTGCGAATAAATGAAACAAAGTATGGTATTCAGTCCTACATTACGTGAAGTTCCAGCTGATGCGGAGATTAAGAGTCATCAGTTATTACTTCGTGCAGGTTTTATGCGTCAAAATGCTTCTGGTATTTATAGTTTTCTACCATTTGGTTTAAAAGTACTACACAAAGTAGAACGTATCGTTCGAGAAGAAATGGAGCGCGCAGGTGCTGTAGAGTTATTAATGCCAGCGATGCAAGCTGCAGAATTATGGCAAGAATCAGGCCGTTGGTATTCTTACGGATCTGAATTAATGCGTATGAAAGATCGTAACGCTCGTGAATTCGCATTAGGAGCAACACACGAGGAAGTAATTACAGATCTTGTACGTGATGAAGTAAAATCATACAAAAAATTACCGTTAACATTATACCAAATTCAAACAAAATTCCGTGATGAACAAAGACCTCGTTTCGGTTTATTACGCGGAAGAGAGTTTCTAATGAAAGATGCATACTCTTTCCATGCTACACAAGAGAGCTTAGATGAAGTGTATGATCGCTTATACAAAGCATACTCTAACATTTTTGCTCGTTGTGGTTTGAATTTCCGTGCGGTTATTGCCGATTCTGGAGCAATGGGCGGAAAAGATACACATGAATTTATGGTATTATCTGATGTTGGTGAAGATACAATTGCATATTCTGATACATCTGATTATGCAGCGAACATCGAAATGGCTCCTGTTGTAGCTACGTATACGAAGAGTGACGAAGCAGAAAAAGCACTTGAAAAAGTAGCAACGCCAGACCAAAAAGCAATTGAAGAAGTATCTGCATTCTTAAACATTGAAGCTGACAAGTGCATTAAGTCTATGGTATTTAAAGTAGATGAGAAATTAGTAGTGGTACTTGTTCGTGGAGATCATGAAGTAAACGATGTAAAAGTGAAAAATGTATACGGTGCTTCAGTTGTTGAGCTTGCTTCTCATGAAGAAGTAAAACAACTATTAAATTGTGAAGTTGGTTCATTAGGACCGATTGGTGTAACAGGTGATATCGAAATTATCGCTGACCATGCTGTAGCATCGATTGTTAACGGATGTTCAGGAGCGAACGAAGAAGGATTCCATTATGTAAATGTAAATCCAGAACGTGATTTTAAAGTAAGTCAATATACAGATTTACGTTTCATCCAAGAAGGAGACCAATCTCCGGATGGAAACGGAACAATTCTTTTCGCACGCGGAATTGAAGTTGGTCATGTATTCAAATTAGGAACTCGTTATAGTGAAGCAATGAACGCAACATTCCTAGATGAAAACGGAAAAACACAACCACTTATTATGGGTTGTTACGGTATCGGGGTATCTCGTACAGTAGCAGCAATTGCAGAGCAGTTTAATGATGAGAACGGTTTAGTTTGGCCAAAAGCTGTTGCACCATTCCATGTGCATGTAATTCCAGTAAATATGAAATCTGATGCACAACGTGAAATGGGTGAAAACATTTACAACTCACTACAAGAGCAAGGATATGAAGTATTACTAGACGATCGTGCAGAACGTGCAGGTGTTAAATTTGCAGATGCAGATTTATTCGGCCTTCCAGTTCGTGTGACAGTTGGTAAAAAAGCAGACGAAGGTATTGTAGAAGTGAAAGTACGCGCTACAGGCGAGTCTGAAGAAGTGAAAGTAGAAGAACTTCAAACATATATTGCTAATATTTTAAAATAAGAAGAGGTACCTCGTAATGAGGTACCTTCTCTTTCTTTGTAAACGTATTTTGTAAAAGAAGAAGGGAGAAATCTTTCTTTGTAGTACGTTTCAATTTATAATAGCAAATGGAAGGAGAGTGCTTATGTCTTTAACAAATGAACAACAAGAGCGATTTCAAATTTTGCTCCAGCAGTTGCAAATACCAGACGACCTTATAAATCAATATTTACAAGGCGGTGGTATTGAAAGGCTCGTTATTGATAAAACAAATAAAAGTTGGCATTTTAATTTACAAGTGCCACGTATTTTGCCTACAGAATTATATGAATTGCTAGAAACAAAGCTTAAGCAATCATTTTCTCATATTGCAAGAACAACATTTGCATTAGAAACAGAGAATAAACAATTTACAGAAGAAGAAGTGAGGGCGTATTGGCCACTTTGTACGGAACGAATTACATTTTCACCTATGTTTGCTTACTTAAAGAAGCAGCTTCCTCAGGTGAATGGAGTGAAGTTGCTTATAAATGTGAATAATGAGCTGGAATCTACGGCTTTAAAGAAAAACGTTGCGAAACCAGTAGGGGATCAATATGAAGCTTTTGGATTCCCACGTTTCCAGTTAGACACACATATACAGCAAAATACAGAAGAAATGCAAAAGTTTCGTGAGCAAACGCAGCAAGAAGACCGCGAACGTGTTATACAAGCTATGGAAGAAATGGCGAAGAAGCAAGCTGAAGAAAGTAGCGTTGTGCATGAAGGACCGGTTGTACTCGGATATCTTATTAAGCCAGATGAAGAGATTACACCGATGCGAGAAATTCAAGATGAAGAAAGAAGAAAAACGGTTCAAGGATATGTCTTCCACGTAGAAACGAAAGAACTTCGTAGTGGACGTACGTTATTAACTTTAAAAATAACGGATTATACGGATTCTATTATGATCAAAATGTTCTCCCGTGACAAAGAAGATATTCCAATGCTGCAGTCCTTGAAAAAAGGAATGTGGGTAAAAGCGCGTGGTTCTGTTCAAAATGATACATTCGTTCGAGATTTAGTAATGATTGCAAATGATATTAATGAAATAACGGGACCGTCCCGTAAAGATAAAGCGCCAGAAGGTGAAAAACGAGTAGAACTTCATCTTCACACTCCGATGAGCCAAATGGACGCTGTTACTCCTGTTTCTAGACTTGTGGCCCAAGCAGGTAAATGGGGGCATGAGGCTATTGCAGTAACGGATCATGCTGTTGCACAGTCTTTCCCAGAAGCGTATTCTGCGGGTAAAAAGGCTGGGGTTAAAGTTATATACGGTGTCGAGGCAAATTTAGTTAATGATGGTGTACCGATTGCATATAACGAAGCGCATCGTCTACTTGCAGATGAAACATATGTTGTCTTTGACGTTGAGACGACGGGCTTATCTGCTGTGTATGACACTGTTATTGAGTTAGCTGCTGTAAAAGTAAAAGGTGGCGAAATTATTGACCGTTTTGAATCTTTTGCAAATCCGCATCAACCGTTATCGGCAACGATTATTGAATTAACAGGTATTACAGATGATATGTTAACTGATGCACCAGAAGTGGACGAAGTGTTTAAAAAGTTTGCGGAATGGATGGGTGACCATACACTTGTTGCTCATAACGCAAGCTTCGATATGGGCTTTATTAACGTAGGTTTTAAAAAGGCTGGACTAGAAAAAACGAATAACCCAGTTATTGATACGTTAGAACTTGCAAGATTCTTATTTCCAGAAATGAAAAACCACCGATTAAATACAATGTGTAAAAAGCTTGATATTGAATTAACGCAACATCACCGTGCGATTTATGATACAGAAGCAACGGGATATTTACTTGTGAAAATGTTAAAAGATGTAATTGAAAAAGGTTTTGAATATCACGATCAATTAAATGATAGTATGGGGCAAGGAGATGCGTATAAACGCGGGCGTCCAAGCCATATGACATTGCTTGCTACATCAGATGTTGGATTGAAAAATTTATATAAACTAGTTTCATACTCTCACTTAAATTACTTTTACCGTGTACCACGAGTACCGAGATCACTATTAAAAAAGTATCGTGAAGGTATTTTAGTAGGAACGGCTTGTGATAAAGGTGAAGTGTTTGAGGCAATGATGCAAAAAGCTCCTGAAGAGGTAGAAGAAATTGCGCAGTTCTACGATTACATTGAAGTAATGCCACCAGAAGTGTTACGTCATTTAGTAGAGCGTGAACTCGTTCGAGATGAAGGGCAATTAAAAACAATTATTGCTAACTTAGTAAAACTAGGTGAGACTTTAGATAAACCAGTTGTTGCTACAGGAAATGTGCACTACTTAAATCCAGAAGATGCAATGTATCGTAAAATTTTAGTTAGTTCACAGGGCGGAGCCAATCCGTTAAACCGACACTCATTACCACCTGTACATTTCCGTACAACGGATGAAATGTTAGAGTGTTTCTCATTTTTAGGTGAAGACGTAGCGAAAGAAATTGTTGTAACGAATACACAAAAGATTGCATCATTAATTGGTGATGTTCATCCAGTAAAAGATGATCTATATACACCGAAAATTGAAGGTGCAGATGATGAAACGCGTGATATGAGTTATAAAATGGCGCGTAGCATTTATGGTGAAGAGTTACCTGAAATAGTAGAAGCACGTTTAGAAAAAGAATTAAAAAGTATTATTGGGCATGGATTCGCCGTAATTTATTTAATTTCACATAAACTTGTGAAAAAATCATTAGTAGACGGATATCTAGTAGGTTCGCGTGGATCGGTAGGTTCATCATTCGTTGCAACGATGATGGAAATTACAGAAGTAAACCCATTACCACCACATTATGTATGTCCGAAATGTAAGCAATCAGAATTCTTTAATGATGGTTCTGTAGGTTCTGGTTTTGACTTACCGGATAAAGAATGTCCTGCATGTAACGTTCCATACGTAAAAGATGGACATGATATTCCGTTCGAAACGTTCCTTGGATTTAAAGGAGATAAGGTACCCGACATCGATTTGAATTTCTCCGGGGAATATCAACCACGTGCCCATAACTATACGAAAGTACTGTTTGGTGAAGATTATGTATATCGTGCAGGAACGATTGGTACAGTTGCGGAAAAAACGGCTTATGGATATGTAAAAGGTTATGCGAACGATCATAACTTAACGATCCGAAATGCAGAGATTGACCGCTTAGTAGCAGGATGTACTGGTGTAAAACGTACAACAGGACAGCATCCAGGTGGTATTATTGTTGTGCCAGATTATATGGACATCTTTGATTTCTCACCAATACAGTTTCCGGCAGATTCAATAGGGGCTGAGTGGAGAACAACACACTTTGATTTCCACTCGATTCATGATAATTTATTGAAACTTGATATACTAGGACACGATGATCCGACGGTTATTCGTATGTTACAAGATTTAAGTGGTATTGATCCGAAAACAATCCCAACGGACGATCCAGAAGTAATGAAAATTTTCTCAGGTCCAGAATCATTAGGGGTAACGGAAGAACAAATTAACTGTAAAACAGGTACACTTGGTATACCAGAGTTTGGTACGAAATTCGTAAGACAGATGTTAGAAGAGACGAAACCGACGACATTCTCAGAGTTAGTTCAAATTTCTGGACTATCGCATGGTACGGACGTATGGCTAGGTAATGCAAACGAGTTAATTTATAACGGTACATGTACGCTGAGCGAAGTTATTGGTTGTCGTGATGACATCATGGTATATTTAATTTATCAAGGTTTAGACCCATCATTAGCCTTCAAAATAATGGAGTCCGTTCGTAAAGGGAAAGGTGTACCAGAAGAATGGGAAGAGGATATGAAAAGTAATAATGTACCTGGTTGGTATATTGAGTCATGTAAGAAGATTAAGTACATGTTCCCTAAAGCCCATGCAGCTGCGTACGTACTTATGGCTGTGCGTATCGCATACTTTAAAGTGCATTTTGCGCTTCTATTCTATGCCGCATACTTTACGGTTCGTGCAGATGACTTTGACGTAGAAGCAATGGCGAAAGGTTCAGCATCTATACGTGCAAGAATTGATGAAATTGCGCAGAAAGGTTTGGACGCAGCGCCGAAAGAGAAGAGTTTATTAACGGTACTAGAAATGACACTTGAAATGTGTGAGCGTGGATATTCATTCCAAAAGGTTGATTTATATCGCTCACATGCAACAGACTTTATTATTGATGGGGATACGTTAATTCCTCCATTTAATGCAGTGCCTGGACTTGGTACAAACGCAGCTTTAAGTATTGTAGAAGCGCGCAAAAATGGAGATTTCTTATCAAAAGAAGATTTACAGCAGCGCAGTAAGGTTTCAAAAACAATTATTGAGTATCTAGATAGTCAAGGTTGTTTAGGAGATCTACCTGACCAAAACCAGTTATCACTGTTCTGATAGGTAGGAAAAGTCTTTGCAAATCAACATTTGCTATGGTATACTATTAACCGAGATAACCATGTCATGTATATTGTGTGAAAAAAAGAGTGGGGAAACCCACTCTTTCTTGTTACTATCTACATTTTATTGATGTGGAGAGGTAAGAAATTTCTGTCGTATATACATATTTTGTTACAAGTTTTACTTCTTAAATTTGGTAATACTAAGACAGATATTCCCTGCTTAATGGCAGGGGCTTTTGTTAGCTAACGAGAAAGAATAAGATAGACCGTTCTATGGACGGGGTCTTTTCTTGTAAATGGTACATGACGGCAGGAAGGAGGCTGTTTATGGATAAGAAAGTCACAGAAGTTGTAGAAGCATTTGCGCAGCCAATCGTTGAAGAGTTAAATCTTGAACTTGTAGATGTAGAGTATGTGAAAGAAGGACAAGACTGGTTCTTACGCGTATTCATCGATTCTGAAAAGGGAGTCGACATTGAAGAATGCGGTGCGGTGAGTGAACGTTTAAGCGAAGCTTTAGATAAAGAGGATCCAATTCCTCATCTTTACTTTTTGGATGTATCATCTCCTGGAGCAGAACGTCCATTAAAGAAAGAGAAAGACTTCCAGCAAGCGGTAGGAAAACAAGTGGCAATTAAAACATATGAGCCGATTGATGGTGAAAAGATGTTTGAAGGCAAAATGCTTTCCTACGATGGTACTACAATTACACTATTATTAACAATTAAAACACGTAAAAAAGAAATCCAAATTCCAATGGATAAAGTTGCAAATGCGCGACTTGCTGTTACGTTTTAGTTAGAAGGGGGATCTTCATGAGCACTGAGTTGTTAGATGCCTTGCTCGTATTAGAGTCAGAAAAAGGAATTAGCAAAGATATTATTATTGATGCGATTGAAGCAGCGTTAATCTCTGCTTATAAACGCAATTTTAACCAAGCACAAAACGTTCGTGTGAGCTTTAACCCAGAAGTGGGAACAATCCAAGTTTTAGCACGTAAAGACGTTGTTGATAATGTGTTTGATCCACGTCTTGAAATTTCTGTTGAAGAAGCAAGACAAATTAATCCAAACTATCAAGATGGTGACGTACTAGAAATTGAAGTAACACCAAAAGATTTCGGTCGTATTGCAGCACAAACTGCAAAACAAGTTGTAACACAACGAGTGCGTGAAGCAGAGCGTGGTGTTATTTACTCTGAGTTTAGTGACCGTGAAGAAGATATCATGGTTGGTATCGTACAACGTCAGGATGCTCGTTTCATTTATGTAAGCTTAGGGAAAGTAGAAGCTTTATTACCTGTAAGTGAGCAAATGCCAAACGAACAGTACAAACCACATGATCGCATTCGCGTATTCATTACGAAAGTAGAAAAAACAACAAAAGGACCACAAATTTACGTATCACGTACACATCCTGGTCTTTTAAAACGTTTATTCGAAATGGAAGTTCCTGAAATTTATGATGGAACTGTTGAAATTCGTTCTGTAGCACGTGAAGCGGGCGATCGTTCAAAAATCTCTGTACATGCAGAGAACATTGATGTTGATCCAGTAGGTTCTTGTGTAGGACCGAAAGGACAACGTGTACAACGCATTGTAGACGAACTAAAAGGTGAAAAGATTGACATCGTTCGCTGGTCAAATGATCCAGTAGAATATGTTGCCAATGCTTTAAGCCCATCACAAGTTGTGAAAGTACTTGTAGATGAAGAAGAAAAAGCAACAACTGTTGTTGTTCCAGACCACCAACTGTCATTAGCTATCGGTAAACGTGGACAAAATGCACGTCTAGCAGCTAAATTAACAGGTTGGAAAATTGATATTAAGAGTGAGTCTGATGCGAAACAACTTGGTATTGTAACAGAAGAAGATAGCGTAGTCGCATTCGGATTCGATTCAGTTGAAGACGAAATCGAATAGAGGTGATGAGTATGAGCAATCGAAAAGTTCCGTTACGAAAATGTGTTGCAACGCAAGAAATGAAATCAAAACGAGAGCTCGTTCGCATTGTTCGTTCCAAAGAGGGAGAAGTGTCTATTGATTTAACTGGAAAGAAATCAGGACGAGGTGCTTATTTATCAAAAGATAAAGAAAGCATTCTTCAAGCTCAAAAGAAAAATGTTTTGGAACATCATCTAAAAGCGAAAATCGACAGTTCTCTTTATGAAGAGCTTCTTGAGCTTGTTGAGAAGGAGTCGAAATAAGTGTCCGATTGGAAATCGTTTTTAGGACTAGCAAACCGGGCTCGAAAAATTATTTCGGGTGAAGAACTCGTTTTAAAAGAAGTACGAAGTGGTAAAGCAAAACTTGTTTTGCTATCTGAGGATGCGTCAGCAAATACTGCAAAGCGTATTACGGATAAAACGACGTATTACAACGTACCAATGAGAAAGGTCGAAAATCGACAACAATTAGGGCATGCGATTGGGAGAGATGAGCGAGTCGTTGTAGCTGTGTTAGATGAAGGCTTTGCGAAAAAGCTGCGTAGCATGCTCGATACAAATTACCGGGGGTGAAGGTATGAGTAAAATTCGAGTGCATGAATATGCAAAAAAACATAATATCTCAAGTAAAGATCTTATGACAAAACTAAAAGAAATGAATATCGAGGTTTCGAATCATATGACAATGTTAGACGATGAAGTAGTAAACAAATTAGATAATGAGTATCAAACTGAAAAACCTTCTGTTGCAGATGAGTTTGAAGTAGAAGAAAAAGTTGTTCGTAGTAAAAAGAACAGCAATAAGAAAAAGAAAAAAGGCAAAGGAAACGAAGACAAGCGTCAAGAGAACTTTGCTGGAAGACAACAAACACAAACTGTAGAAACACCAGATAAAATTACTTTCTCTGGAAGCCTTACAGTAGGTGATCTTGCTAAGAAATTAAGCAAAGAGCCATCTGAAATTATTAAGAAGCTCTTCATGCTTGGAATTATGGCAACAATTAACCAAGACTTAGATAAAGATACAATTGAGTTAATTGCTAACGACTACGGTATTGAAGTAGAAGAAGAAGTAATTGTGAGCGAGACTGAGTTTGAAACATTCATCGATGAGCAAGATGATGAAGAGAACTTAAAAGAGCGTCCAGCTGTAGTTACAATCATGGGACACGTTGACCATGGTAAAACAACATTACTTGACTCTATCCGTAACTCTAAAGTAACTGCTGGAGAAGCAGGTGGAATTACTCAGCATATTGGTGCATACCAAGTTGAAGTAAATGACAAGAAGATTACATTCTTAGATACACCTGGTCACGCGGCGTTTACAACGATGCGTGCTCGTGGTGCACAAGTAACGGATATTACAATCCTTGTTGTTGCAGCTGATGACGGTGTTATGCCACAAACAGTTGAAGCAATTAACCATGCGAAAGCAGCAGGAGTACCAATTATTGTTGCTGTGAATAAAATGGATAAACCAGCTGCGAACCCTGATCGCGTAATGCAAGAACTAACAGAATATGAATTAGTTCCAGAAGCATGGGGTGGAGATACTATCTTCGTACCAATTTCTGCGATTCAAGGTGAAGGTATTGACAACTTACTAGAAATGATTCTTCTTGTAAGTGAAGTAGAGGAATACAAAGCAAATCCAAACCGCTATGCAACTGGTACTGTAATTGAAGCACAGCTTGATAAAGGTAAAGGAACTATCGCGACATTACTTGTTCAAAACGGTACGCTTCGAGTTGGAGACCCAATCGTTGTTGGTACTTCATTCGGACGTGTTCGTGCAATGGTAAGTGATATTGGTCGTCGTGTAAAAGTTGCTGGTCCATCAACTCCTGTTGAAATTACAGGTTTAAACGAAGTACCACAAGCGGGAGATCGTTTCATGGCATTCGCTGATGAGAAGAAAGCTCGTCAAATCGGTGAATCACGTGCACAAGAAGCGTTACTTGCTCAACGTGGTGAAAAATCTAAATTAAGCCTTGAAGATTTATTCCAACAAATCCAAGAGGGCGATGTAAAAGAAATTAACTTAATTGTCAAAGCAGACGTACAAGGTTCTGTAGAAGCAATGGCAGCATCACTTCGTAAAATTGATGTTGAAGGTGTTAAAGTTAAAATTATCCATACAGGCGTAGGTGCGATTACAGAATCTGATATCATTTTAGCTTCTGCATCTAATGCAATTGTAATTGGATTTAACGTACGCCCAGATGTGAATGCGAAGCGTACAGCTGAATTAGAGAACGTTGATATTCGTTTACACCGTATTATTTATAAAGTAATCGAAGAGATCGAAGCAGCGATGCAAGGTATGTTAGATCCAGAATTCGAAGAAAAAGTAATCGGTCAAGCAGAAGTACGTCAAACGTTTAAAGTAACAAAAGTTGGAACAATCGCAGGTTGTTACGTAACAGACGGTAAAATTACACGTGATAGTGGCGTGCGTATTATCCGTGATGGCGTAGTAATCTTCGAAGGACAACTTGATACGTTAAAACGTTTCAAAGACGACGTAAAAGAAGTTGCACAAAACTATGAGTGTGGTATTACAATTGAGCGATATAATGATCTTAAAGAAGGGGACATCATTGAAGCTTACATTATGGAAGAAGTGAAGCGATGATTATCGCTTCACTCTCATTCGAGTGTATGATTTACGATGTGCATTCTTTAAAAGAGAAACGAGCAATTTTGCAAAGGGTGCTAACTCGTGTGAAACAGCGTTATAACGTAGCTGTTTCAGAAGTAGGGCATCAAGATGTATGGCAACGTACAGAAATTGCAATTGTTTCTGTATCCTCTAATCGTGTTATTTGTGAAAAAGAAATGAATCGTGTACTTGAGTACATCGATTCATTTCCTGAAATTGAACGTACGGTAACACAATTGGAATGGTATTGAATGAGGTGAAGAATTATGAAATTACGTGCAAACCGTGTAGGCGAGCAAATGAAAAAAGAATTAGGCGACATCATCAGTCGTAAAATTAAAGATCCACGTGTCGGATTTGTTACTGTAACAGATGTACAAGTGAGTGGAGATTTACAAATTGCTACAGTGTATATTTCTGTTTTAGGTGATGAAGAACAGAAAGAAAGCACATTAAAAGGTTTAGCGAAGGCAAAAGGCTTCATTCGTTCAGAAATTGGCCAACGTATTCGTCTTCGTAAAACGCCGGAAATTTCTTTTGAATTTGATGAATCTATCGGATATGGTCATCGAATTGATACACTTTTACATGAAATTAATAAAGAAGGTAAACGTGAAGAATAATGGATAGACATTTGTCTATCCATTTTTTCAATGTAAAATAAGTTTTAGGTAATCATTATGAAACAAATACGATGAGGTGAACATATATGGAAGGTGTAGTATTATTACATAAGCCAAAAGGCATGACATCACACGATTGTGTATTTAAATTAAGAAAAATATTGCGTGAAAAACGAATTGGTCATACAGGAACATTAGATCCAGATGTAACAGGAGTATTACCTATTTGTGTTGGACGAGCAACGAAGATTGCACAATTTTTAACAAGCGAAACGAAAACATATGAAGGCGAAGTAACATTAGGGTTTTCAACAACAACTGAAGATGCTTCTGGTGAAGTTGTGGAAACGAAACATGTAGATCGTATTATTACTCGTAAAGAAGTGGAAGATGTTCTTGCGGCATTAACAGGTACGATTGAGCAAATGCCTCCGATGTTTTCTGCTGTAAAAGTTAACGGAAAAAAATTATATGAATACGCAAGAGCCGGACAAGAGGTTGAACGTCCAGTGCGTACAATTACAATTCACGAATTTGTATTACTAGATGACCGTGAAGTGTTTGAAGGTGAAAATATTTCATTCCGTTTCCGTGTAACGTGTAGTAAAGGAACATATGTAAGAACATTAGCGGTAATGATCGGTGAAAAACTTGGTTTTCCATCACATATGTCTCACCTTGTAAGAACAGCTTCTGGTGAATTTTTATTAGAAGATTGCATATCATTTGAAGAAATTGAAGAAAACGTGCAAAATGGAACAGTAGAGTCTATCTTCATTTCAATTGATGAAGCATTAAGTAAGTTCCCGAAAATGGTTGTAGATGAAAAGCAAGCAGAAAAAATAAAGAATGGTATGTTCTTAAAAAATGAATTGCAAATAACAGCGCCATTTATAACAGTATTTGATAAAAGCGATCGCTGCCTTGCAATTTATGAACACCATCCAAAACACCCTGGTATGCTAAAGCCGATGAAAGTACTTGTGAATAATCAAGAACTAAAGCTATAATGAATTATTGGAAGGATTATTACAGAAAAAGGTGAATTCAAGCGTGAAACTTATTCATTTAACTCATCCACATGAACAAAATAAATTAGAATTACCACCTACTGTAATGGCATTAGGATTTTTTGATGGCATTCATTTAGGACATCAACGTGTAATTCGAACTGCGAAACAAATAGCGGATGAACGAGGGTATAAAAGTGCAGTGATGACATTTTACCCACACCCATCTGTTGTTTTAGGTAAAAAAGAAGCGCATGCCGAGTATATTACACCGATGTGTGATAAAGAAAAAATAGTCGAGAACTTAGGAATCGATATATTATATGTTGTTAAATTTGATGAATCATTTGCAGGCTTATTGCCACAACAATTTGTAGATGATTATATTATTGGTTTAAATGTAAAGCATGTAGTAGCAGGGTTTGATTATTCATATGGACGTTTAGGAAAAGGAAAGATGGAGACTTTACCATTTCATGCAAGAGGGGAGTTTACACAGACTGTGATTGAAAAAGTTGAATTTCAAGAAGAGAAAGTAAGTTCTACAGCATTACGAAAGTTAATTCGAAATGGCGAAATGGAACAAATTCCATCTATTTTAGGTAGAGCATATACAGTAGGGGGAACGGTTGTACACGGTGATAAACGTGGACGTCAAATTGGTTTCCCAACAGCGAATGTAGGTTTAAGTGATGAGTATCTATTACCACCTGTAGGTGTTTATGCAGTGAGATTAAAAGTTCACGATGAATGGTTCGATGGTGTATGTAATATTGGATATAAACCAACCTTTAAAGAAGATGAGCGTCAACTTTCTATAGAAGTGCACTTATTTGAATTTAACAAAGACATATATGATCAGGATGTTACAGTAGAGTGGCATATGCGTATAAGAGAAGAGAAGAAATTCAATGGCATCGATGAGTTAGTTGGACAAATCGCAAAAGATAAGAAAACAGCACAAGAATATTTTGCGAACGAAAAGAATATACTTGCTTTTTCAAATGAAAAGTAGTATTCTATGTTATGTACTTTATGACAACCATTGCTTGGCATTGCGACTCACCGACGCTTGCTAGGTAATCGGGGGTTTAATTAATAGGAGGTGAAATAGGATGGCTTTAACACAAGAGCGTAAAAATGAAATCATTGCACAATTTAGAACTCATGAGACTGATACTGGTTCTCCAGAGGTTCAAATTGCTGTCCTAACGGAGCAAATTAACACTCTAAACGAGCACTTACGTACTCACAAGAAAGATCATCATTCACGTCGTGGTCTATTAAAGATGGTTGGTAAACGTCGTAACTTACTAACTTACCTTCGTAATAGCGATATCACACGTTACCGTGAATTAATCACAAAGCTTGGCTTACGTCGATAGTCAAAGAAGCGGGAATATTCCCGCTTTTTTGTTAGGTAAAAATATATCTTCTACTCTTTATAGCTTACTTCATTTTCGGTAATACTAGAGGTAGAATATTGTGATATACTATCCATTTACATAGAAGAATTGAATACTTTAAATTGAGAGGGGTACTTAAATGAGTCAAGAAAAGCAAGTCTTCTCGATAGATTTAGCTGGTCGCCAGCTAACAGTTGAAACAGGTCAGCTTGCAAAGCAAGCAAACGGAGCAGTATTAGTAAGATATGGCGATACAGCGGTTCTATCTACAGCAACTGCATCAAAAGAAGCAAAAAATGTAGATTTCTTCCCACTTACAGTAAACTATGAAGAGCGTTTATATGCAGTCGGAAAAATTCCAGGCGGTTTCATTAAACGTGAAGGTCGTCCAAGTGAAAAAGCAATTTTGGCAAGTCGTTTAATCGACCGTCCAATTCGTCCACTTTTCGCAGATGGTTTCCGTAACGAAGTACAAGTTGTCAGCATCGTAATGAGTGTTGATCAAGATTGTTCTTCTGAAATGGCGGCTATGCTTGGTTCTTCATTAGCGTTATCGATTTCAGATATTCCATTTGAAGGTCCAATCGCGGGTGCAACAGTTGGTCGTATTAACGGCGAATTCGTTATCAACCCAACAGTAGAACAGCAAGAACAAAGTGATATTCACCTTGTTGTAGCTGGTACGAAAGATGCAATTAACATGGTTGAAGCAGGAGCAGATCAAGTGCCTGAGGAAACAATGTTAGAAGCAATTATGTTTGGTCATGACGAAATTAAACGTCTAATTGCATTCCAAGAAGAGATTGTCCAAGCTGTAGGTAAAGAAAAATCAGAAGTGAAACTTTATGAAGTTGACGCTGAGCTTAACCAAGCTGTACGTGAAATGGCTGAAAAGGATATGCATTCTGCAATTCAAGTACATGAGAAACATGCACGTGAAGATGCAATTAACGAAGTGAAAAAGCGTGTAATTGAGCATTACGAAGCACAAGAAGCTGACGCTGATACATTAGGACAAGTAAATGAGATTTTATATAAAATTGTAAAAGAAGAAGTACGTCGTCTTATTACAGTTGAAAAAATCCGCCCAGATGGCCGTAAAGGTGACGAAATCCGTCCATTAGCATCAGAGGTTGGCATTTTATCTCGTACACACGGTTCTGGTTTATTCACACGTGGACAAACACAAGCATTAAGTATTTGTACATTAGGTGCATTAGGCGATGTGCAAATTTTAGATGGTCTTGGTGTAGAAGAATCAAAACGCTTTATGCACCATTACAATTTCCCATCATTTAGTGTTGGTGAAACAAGACCAATGCGTGGACCAGGTCGTCGTGAAATCGGTCACGGTGCACTAGGAGAACGTGCTCTTGAGCCTGTAATTCCATCTGAAAAAGATTTCCCATACACAGTACGTCTTGTATCTGAAGTTTTAGAATCAAATGGTTCTACTTCTCAAGCAAGTATTTGTGGTAGTACTTTAGCAATGATGGATGCTGGTGTTCCACTTAAAGCTCCAGTTGCAGGTATTGCAATGGGTCTAGTTAAAACTGGAGAGCATTACACAATTTTATCTGATATTCAAGGTATGGAAGATCATTTAGGTGATATGGACTTTAAAGTAGCAGGTACAGCACAAGGTGTAACTGCACTACAAATGGACATTAAAATCGATGGTCTATCTCGTGAAATTTTAGAAGAGGCATTACAACAAGCGAAAGTTGGTCGTGTGCACATTCTAAATCATATGTTATCTGTTATTGCAGAGCCACGTACTGAATTATCAGCGTACGCTCCAAAGATTATTACAATGACAATTAACCCAGATAAAATCCGTGACGTTATCGGACCAAGCGGTAAACAAATCAATAAAATTATTGAAGAAACTGGCGTTAAAATTGATATCGAGCAAGATGGCACAGTATTCATTTCTTCAATAAATCAAGAAATGAACGACAAAGCTAAGAAAATTATCGAAGATATCGTTCGCGAAGTACAAGTAGGTGAAATCTACGAAGGAAAAGTGAAACGTGTTGAGAAATTCGGTGCTTTCGTTGAATTATTCAGTGGTAAAGATGGATTAGTGCACATTTCTGAACTTGCACTTGAGCGTGTAGGTAAAGTAGAAGACGTTGTGAAAATCGGTGATGTAATTACAGTTAAAGTTATCGAGATTGACAAGCAAGGTCGTGTGAATCTATCTAGAAAAGTATTGCTAAAAGAAGAGCAAGAAAAAGAAGCTGCTAAAGAGGAAAACAAACAAGAGCAGCAATAAGTAAAAGCCAGTTTAACTGGCTTTTTTTGTTATGTAAAAAACATGATTTATATATTTTTTTATGTCAGCATAGGTATAGTTTTCATTATAACGCTCAAATTAACAAAGATAAGAAGAAAAATGTTTTTTATATAGTTAATGGGAGGGTTTATATGAAAGCTCGTATATTGGCATACATATGTATATTCTTTTTATATGTTAGTGTAGGCTCTTATTCCGTTTTTGCACAGGATAACTTATATGAAGAAATTCAAAAGCATGCAAAACAATATGAGATTGCACCTCAAAATGCGATGATTGATAAGATATGGAAAGCAACGCCAGGTTATAATGGAAGAAAAGTTGATATGGAAGCATCCTATAACAATATGAAGAAGCTAAAGAAATTTGATCAAAAACATCTTGAATTCAAGGAAGTATCACCGAGTGTCCATTTAGAGGATTTATCACCCGCTCCAATTTATAGAGGGCATCCGAATAAAAAGATGGTGGGATTAACAATAAATGTGGCATGGGGAAATGAGTATTTGCCTCGTATATTAGAAATATTGAAAAAACATGATGTGAAGGCAACTTTCTTTTTAGAAGGACGTTGGGTGAAAGAAAATTTACGATTTGCAAAAATGATTGTCGATGCAAATCAAGAAGTCGGAAATCATTCATACACTCACCCTAATATGAAAATGCTATCGTCTGATGAAATACGAGATCAGTTACAAAAAACAAATCGAATGATTGAAGCAGCTACGAATCAAAAGGTGAGATGGTTTGCACCGCCGAGCGGAAGTTTTCGGGATGAAGTCGTGAAAATTGCAGATGATTTTCAAATGGGAACAATCATGTGGACTGTCGATACAATCGATTGGAAGCGACCTGAGCCAGCTGTACTATTGCAGAGAGTAATGAGAAAAATACATCCTGGTGCTATCGTATTAATGCATCCTACTTCGTCAACAACAGAATCATTAGATACAATGATTACAAAATTGAAGGAACAAGGATATAAAGTAGGGAATATAACAGAATTACTGGATGAAAAACGTGTGGATTAAATACATTTGCATGACATTCATCCTTAAACTTGTTATCATTAAATAATAGCACTTATTTAGAGAAACTGGCAGTAGGAGGAAAGTTTTTGATTAAAAAATATACTTGTAAAAATGGTGTAAGAATAGTTATGGAGAATATACCAACTGTAAGATCGGTTGCGATTGGTATTTGGATTCATGCAGGATCAAGAAATGAAAATGAAAAAAATAACGGAATTTCTCACTTTTTAGAGCATATGTTCTTTAAAGGGACGGAAACACGCAGTGCACGAGAAATTGCAGAATCATTTGATAGCATTGGTGGGCAAGTGAATGCTTTTACTTCAAAAGAATACACTTGTTACTATGCAAAAGTGCTAGATGAGCATGCTAAATACGCTTTAGATGTATTAGCAGACATGTTCTTTAATTCAACATTTGATGAAGAAGAATTGAAAAAAGAGAAGAATGTCGTATGTGAAGAAATTAAAATGTACGAAGATGCTCCAGATGATATTGTGCATGATATGTTAACAAAAGCAACATATGAAACGCATCCGCTTGGATATCCTATTTTAGGAACAGAAGAAACGCTTAATACGTTTACAGGTGATACGCTACGTCAATATATTAAGGATCATTACACACCTGAAAATGTAGTTGTTTCAGTCGCAGGAAATATTGATGAAGCCTTTTTACAAACGGTAGAGCAATATTTCGGTAGCTATGAAGGAACGACAAACCGTGAACAAGTACATAGCCCAATCTTCCATTTTAATAAGGTAGCACGTAAAAAGGAAACAGAACAAGCTCATTTATGTTTAGGATATAAAGGCTTACAAATGGGGCACGAAGATATTTATAACTTAATCGTATTAAATAACGTTTTAGGCGGTAGTATGAGTAGCCGTTTATTCCAAGAAGTACGTGAGCAACGTGGATTAGCATACTCAGTATTTTCTTACCATTCTTCTTATGAAGATACAGGTATGTTAACACTGTATGGTGGAACAGGTAGCCAACAATTAGATACACTGTATGAAACAATGCAAGAAACATTAGAAACATTGAAAAATACAGGTATTACAGAAAAAGAGCTTATTAATAGTAAAGAGCAATTAAAAGGAAACTTAATGTTAAGTTTAGAAAGTACGAATAGCCGTATGAGCCGTAATGGTAAAAATGAATTGCTACTTCGTAAGCACCGTTCACTTGATGAAATTATTGAAAGTGTAAACACTGTAACGAAAGAAAATGTAGATGGGTTAATTCGTAACATGTTTACAGATGAATTCTCTGCAGCATTAATTAGTCCAGATGGAAAACTTCCAAAAGGAATAAAACTATAATTGCTTTATATGAAGTATGTAAAAATAACCGTATCTCTTTTAAATGAGGTACGGTTATTTTTTTTGGATATACAGAATAGGTACTAATTATGGATAACTTACATTCATAATTTCGATAGGGGGAGAGCATATGCGATTAAGTGAATTGAGTGGTAAAGAGATCGTAAATTTAGAAAGAGCCGAAAAAATGGGAGTTTTAGGATATGTGGATTTAGAGATTGATGAGAAGGAGGGCCAAATACAGGCTCTTATCATACCTGCTGGGAAATGGGGAGGTTTTAAAAAGGAACCACAAGAAATAAGAGTAGGGTGGAGCCAAATAAAAAAAGTAGGGCATGATATGATCCTTTGTGATATTACAGATCGTTCAAATTTGAAGTGAAAGATGGCCATTTTGGTCATCTTTTTTTGTGCATTACCCGCAGAGTATTAGCTCACATGAATCGAGCTTCTACGGGCAATCAAATTCCTACATAATGTCCTCTCCTATGCGGAATTTTGAGGGGAGGTTTTTCTGCATACAAAGAGCGGGATCAATCATGTGTGCTTTTTGTTTTTCAATCACCTAAAACTCGTACATTACATATGATGTGGAGGAAAAAGAAAAAGTAGGCACTTTTCTTATAAATGACAGAAAAAGAAGGTGAATTAGGGAATGTTGACTGAGATGCATATTGCTGTCATAGGAGGAGATGCAAGACAGCTAGAAGTAATTCGCAAGCTAGTTGAATTGGATGCGAAACTTTCATTGATAGGGTTTGATCAGTTAGATCATGGCTTCACAGGGGCAGCAAAAGAAAGTATACAAAATTTAGATTTCACTTCTGTAGATGCAATTATTTTGCCAGTTGCAGGTACAAATGCCAAGGGAGAAGTAGATACTATTTTTTCAAACGAAAAAGTTTCTATAACGAAAGAACAAATTGAAAATACACCAGAACATTTTACTATATATTCAGGTATTGGTACGCCTTACTTGGAAAATCTCGTATCTACTACAAACCGTAAACTAATTAAATTATTTGATCGTGATGATGTGGCAATCTACAATTCTATACCAACTGTAGAAGGTACATTAATGATGGTAATTCAACATACCGACTATACGATTCATGGTTCTAATGTAATGGTTTTAGGATTTGGTAGAACAGGGATGAGTGTTGCCAGAGCGTTTCAATCATTAGGAGCCCATGTCAAAGTTGGAGCAAGACGATCGGAACATATTGCACGTATTACAGAAATGATGTTTTCTCCTTTTCATATGCAAGACATTGAGAAAGAAGTAGGGAATATAGATATTGTCATTAATACAATTCCACATCTCGTTGTGACAGCGAATGTCATTTCAAAAATGCCGGCTCATACGTTAGTAATTGATTTAGCTTCTAAACCAGGCGGTACCGACTTTAGATATGCGGAAAAAAGAGGAATCAAAGCGCTATTAGCACCTGGATTGCCAGGCATTGTTGCTCCAAAAACAGCAGGACAAATTTTAGCGAACGTTCTTTCTCAGTTATTAGCAGAAGATGTAATCGCAAGAAAGGAGAATGGAGAATGAATTTAAAAGGGAAGAGAATAGGATTTGGTTTTACTGGTTCACATTGTACGTACGAAGAAGTAATGCCTCATTTAGAAAAATTGATTGCTGAGGGAGCAGAAGTACGTCCCGTTGTTTCTTATACTGTTCAATCAACGAATACAAGATTTGGCGAAGGAGCAGAGTGGATTAAAAAGATTGAAGAAGTAACAGGCTTTAAAGCGATTAATTCAATCGTTGGTGCAGAACCACTAGGACCTAAAATTCCACTAGATTGTATGGTAATTGCACCACTAACAGGAAATTCAATGAGTAAATTTGCAAATGCAATGACAGACTCTCCAGTATTAATGGCAGCGAAGGCGACGCTAAGAAATGGCAAGCCTGTCGTATTGGCTGTTTCGACGAATGATGCTCTAGGGCTTAATGGAGTAAATCTAATTACACCAACAAGATGACGACAAAGAGCGAACGCTTATATGTCGCCATCTTGAGGGAGCTTAGGGTAAAGCACAAGTTCGAAATCATCGAGCCTTTGCCACTTTTCCTTTTTATAAACAGCTTTTTCTAAAACCGACTTTAGGAGGCTGTTTTTCTTTTTGGGATCATCTGTTTTAAAGTACAGATCAAGAACATGCTCTACTTGAGGTATTGTATCTTTCTTCACTTTCTCCTTCTTAATTTCGGTTTTAATTTCTTTCTTTAAGTTTTCCATTGTGGAAGTAATTTCAGTTATACGGTCAGAAACTACATTCGAGCGTTCTAAAAACATATCGACTGTGTAAACGCCACGTTCTAATAAATCATGTAAATTATTTTTTTGTTTTTGGACATCCACTAATTCTTTTTCAAGCTTGCGTAATGCAGCTTCATTCATTTGAATGACTTGTGTCTCTTTTAATTTGTCATCTTGCTTATGTTTTTCAAAATCAGCTTTATAATTGATGTACCATTCTTTTAATGCCTCGAGTAAACGCTTCTCGATTAATTCAGTATAACTTGATTTGTTTTCACAACCGCGATGTTTACAATCCATTGTTTCCTTTCGGTTCTTCGGATAACGCTGTACCATACTATAACCACATTTACTACATTTAATAATTCCGGCTAGAGGATTTTTAATTCCGTTCGTATTGTAAGGAACGTGATATCTTGAGTTTAATTTTTCTTGTGCTTGCTCAAACAAGCTTTCGGGTATGATAGGCTCATGTTTACCATCAGCAATAATCCAATCTGATTTATCCTGACGAGCACAACTTCTTTTTACGGCATCAGGCTGTTTTACTTCTTTTCGTTTTTGCCACGTTACTTTTCCGATGTACACATTGTTCTTTAATATATCTAAGATGCTATAAGGATTCCATTCGTTTCCTAACTTACTTTTGTAGCCAAGATCATTTAACTTGCTCCTAATTGCATTTGCTCCCATATCCTCATTTGCATACCAATCAAATATCATTCTTACGACAGAAGCTTCTTCTGGATTAATCGTTAACGTACGCTCTCGCTTATTTAAACGGTGGATATCATATCCGAATGGTGCATGTGTACCAAGGTAATTCCCAGCCTCTACACTAGCAACACGACCTCGTTGCATACGACGTGTAATAATCTTTAACTCCTTACGAGCCATAAACGCTTCAAATTCGCTGTATTCTTCGTCCCACTCATCATTAAGATCATAAGTCTTCCTAGGCGTCATAATCTTCGTATTCGAACGTTTAAACGTCTCTAAAATGATTCCTTGCTCTTTCATACCGCCACGACCTAAACGGTCCATATCCATACAAAGAACAACATCATATTTGTTATCTTCAATTTCTTCGAGCAGTGCTAACATCTCAGGACGTTTCACTAAGCTTTCACCAGAAACGATTTCCTCACGAACAGATAAAACATTTAAGTTCATTTCCTTGGCAATTTTCAGCAGGGTAGAGCGGTGCTTTGCTAAAGTTTCGCCTTCGCCGCGTGCTTCAGCTTCGAGATCGGCACGGGATTTTCTTAGATAGATTGCGGTTTTCATAGAGAGACCTCCTTATATAGTTAATTCATATACGAGAAATGTATATATAAGAAGTAGAAATAGTTATTTGAAGTAGCGAAAGTAATGATATGTTTGATTTAAGAAAGCATGTAAGACTCTATACTGTTTTCCGATGTATTTAATATTTCGATGATTGGTTTGCTTTGAAATGCTGAGCAACTAATATGGCAGTACTAACAAATTAGTAGCATACAAATATAGAAAGTACTTCAAGAGGTGACACCATGAGCCAACAAGAAGAATATGCCGCGTCTTATAAATTTGGGAAAACGAAAGTTTATATTGTGGCCCCAGAGCCGAAAATAAAAAAAGATATTGATAAAATTCTTCGAGCATATTACAAGGCTAGTTGGGCCATCATCGATGAATTGCAAAGGAAAGAAAATATTGAGGAGTAATTCCTCTTTTTTTGTATAGAAAATAGACAGGTTATGTTTGTGAGAATAACTTTAATTATTTGGTAAATTGATATAAAAATAATTAAATGTTTCTGGGATTATTGCGAGCTACCAACGATTTAAATGACCTCCATATTATTAAAAATGGTAATGAAGGACAGATAATGCATTATTTGAAAATCATTTTTTAGAAGTTAAAAATAAAATAGTTATTTTTAAAAAACTAGTAAAAAATTAATATTTTTTATAATATTGAATCCAATCAAGCCTTGAACGGAGAGGGTTTAAAAGAAATATAGCAATCTAAATTGTTTATTATTAATTTGGTAATTTATATACAAATAAAGAAAAATATGTTAATGAAATAAGCGCAATATGAAAATAATGAAAAAGGGAGAAAAGAGTATATGCTAAAAAAAAGTGTAATGTTATTATTCTTTATTCTATCTATCTCGGCATTTAGTATGGTAACTCACGCTGCTGGTAATTCAGAATACGTGAATCAATCATTCTATGGGTATAAGGAAGCATCTTTTAATTCAGCCAAAACAAATGGCGGATCAGAGTATGGTGCTCAAAATGTAGGAGTCGTGGAAAAAAGAGATAATGGCTGGTGGAAGATTGAAACATGGGAAGGTTCGGTTTGGATTAATTTAAATGGGGAAGAACGTGTCATGGGAGATTTCTATGCATATGATGGACCATCTTTCTCATCAAAGGTTGCGAATGCTGGAGCGAAGGTACGGGCGACAAACATTTAGAATAGTAGATGGAACAACAGATGGCTGGTTGAAAATTAAGACTTGGGAAGGCGAAAAATGGATGAATCTAGATGGAGAAGAAAGATTTATCAATCAATCAATCAATCAATCATTCTATGCGTACAACGAACCTTCATTTAATTCAGGCAAAGCAAACGCAGGAGCATTATATAGTCCACAGAATTTTAGAATAATAGATGGAACAACTAGTGGATGGTTAAAGATTAAAACTTGGGAAGGCGACAAGTGGATGAACCCGCATGAAACAGATCCTGGTTCTTCTAAATATCAAATGCCTGTAAAAAACCCAAATGTGAGTTCATGGTATGGAAGTCGATGGGGGACAGTGCATAAAGGTATTGATTTCGCAGCACAGCAAAGGGTACACCAATAATGGCATCTAAATCAGGAACTGTACAATTTGCTGGTTTTGGTGTAAGAGGTCAAGGATTTGGTGGATATGGTAATGCTGTGGTTATTAAGCATGATGACGGACTTTGGACATTATACGGTCATATGGACTCAATTTTAACTACTGTAGGCGCACGTATACAACAAGGTCAAGTAATAGGAAAAGTAGGTAGTACAGGCGATTCTACTGGGAACCATTTACACTTCGAAATTAAGAATCAGTATATAGGTGGACAAGTAGATCCAAAACCATACTTACCATTTTAATAAACATTAAGTCTGAATGTATAATATATTTATTACATATTTAAAATTAGTGGATACAATATTGGAAGAACAAGTATAGCTGTATATTGGGAAATGGTTACAAAAAAGTTACCCTCAATCAGTTGAATAAGTATTCTTACAAAATAATTAAATAAGGTTTAATAAAAAAGCAGTTATCTAAGGATAGCTGTTTTTTTTATAGTTTGTGTTAAAACCAACAACATCTAATGATTATTTTGAGTTATTTTAATTGTTCGATGTTGTAGAGTGGTGCTATAAGCGAGTGGTAGATAAATAGTTTAATTAAATGGTTTATAACGAAATTGGTATGAGTGAGCGTACGTATAGACGAAATAAATCTAATGCTTTTTATAAATTAGCTTTTGCTCTTAGATTAGAAGTATATGAGGCAGAAGAAACGGGAGGTAATGAATAATGAATTTTGTTCAACCAATACGTGATCCAGAGCAAATACAGCAGTTAAAAGAGTATTTTAAGGAAAAGAGCTTACGTAATTACATTCTCTTCATTATGGGTATTAATACAGGCCTCAGAATCTCAGATATTTTGAAATTGAAAGTAGAGGATGTTAAAGGCAGTCATATATCTATGTGGGAAAAGAAAACAGGGAAACAGAAACGAATACAAATTACTGCAGCAACAACTACCATAATTTTTTTAAGTTTTTTTAACATCTTTTCCATCCCTTTCCCTATGTGTTTGTTACATCCATTATATTACATCATTCGATTTTTAGAGTAAAATAATATATTAGAATTTTCGATATTCTTTTAGTCATAATTTGCGAAGTTGACAACAAAAATGGAATTATATATGGGAAGTGATTTCTTATAAAAGAATAGTTTGATTAAGAAAAGAAAGAGCCGTCCTATGGAGCGGCTCTTTTTATTTATACTCATTTTTATTAGTTCATTAACTCGTTTAGAATAGTTCTCTTTTTGATAAAAATATTTTTATCAAACTCTTTTGAGTTTGCCATTTACCGATGCATTATATATCATAGTAACAACTTCAGCTCTTGTGGCAAAAGCATTTCCGCGAGAACCATCAAAGATACCAGCTGATTTAGCCCAATTATTTGAGTTGTAGAATCCAGTTTCAGGATTCCATGCTGGACTTTTTAGTCTGTATTGATACAACATTCCAGCCATTTCATCACGAGTAACCCAGTTAGTGCCTCTTGTACCATCTGTAACATCAAGATACCCTAAAAATTGGCGTGCATAGTTATAGTCATATCCACCTTGTCCCTTTATTGCACGCGTTAGAATTAACCATGCGTCCTGTCTAGTAGCTAGATTATCTCTTAGGTCAGCGGTGATATAGCCTCTGCTCATAGCCCAATTCATCTGTTTATCAGCCCAATGAGCAGCATGAGCTTCCTTCGGTGCAACTGTTGCAAAGCCAGCAGATAACATAACAGCTGCAGCAGCAACGACCATAATTTTTTTAATTTTCTTTAACATAAATTCCATTCCTTCCCCTGTGTTGTTTGTAACACTTAATTTTATACAGAAAATTCCGTAAAATATAAAATTATATATGCATAGAATAAAATAAGTCCTATGTATATGTGAAATTAGTGAAAGAGGGGTTACCTAATTGCGGGAAATCCCTTTTTCTTATATTTTCTTATATTTTCTTATCGATTGGAACGTGTGTTATATATCATAGTAACAACTTCAGCTCTCGTAGCAGCGTCATTTCCACGGCTACCATCATAGACACCTACTGTACGTCCCCAAGAAAATGCGTCTCCAAAGCCTTTATTAGGAGTCCAACCACCACTACCGTAGAAGTAGTTATACAACATGGCAACTGTTTCATTACGAGTAACCCAGTTAGTTCCACGAGTACCATCAGAAATACCATTTCGCACTACATACTGACGTGCTTTCTCATAATTCCCAACGTAATTTCCATCCCAACGAGCAATCATTATCCAAACATCTTGTCGAGTTGCCAGACTGTCTCTTAAATCAGCGGTAATAATTCCTTTGTTGAAAGCCCAATTCATTTGATTGTCTGCCCAATGAGCAGCATGAGCTTCCTTCGGTGCAACTGTTGCAAAGCCAGCAGATAACATAACAGCTGCAGCAGCAACGACCATAAACTTTTTGATTTTTTGTAACATCTTTTCCATTCCTTTCCCTATGTGTTTATAACATACATTATATTACAATATTTGGTTTCGGGAGTAAATAGATATATTCGAATTTTCGATATTCTTTTAGTCATAATTTGTGAAGTTTACAACAAAAATGGAATTATATATGGGAAGTGATTTCTTATAAAAGAATAGTTTTATGAACAAAATTATTATCTGGTTCTATATGTAGATAATTATATATTGATTTTCATCTTTATAAATGTTAGGGTAAATATACACCGTTTCTTGTTTATCTATGAGTACTGTCTGTAGAACGAATAGAATAATTTGAAAAAAATCCCCTTTTGCACCTATATGCAGAAGGGGATTTTAATATTTATGAGATTTAAAATTTACTTTTAGATAATGCTTTAAGTATTGGCTTTACAATTAAATTTATTAAACGAAAGCCTTTAAATATAGAGCGTACAACTTTCAAGGAATGTTCCTCCTAGTTGATGTTAATAAATGTATCATTATATAAAAAATAGAGATATAAAAATTTTTCTTCCATTTATCTTGTTCTTTTAAATTCTTCTTTCTTTTCCCTTAGAATCTAGCAAAATAGCATAAAAACTAATTAAAAAAGACAATTATTCTATTTATAAAACTATCCACTAAATTATTACCTTAATTAATCTTTAGAATCCTCATCGCTCATAATATATTCGATATCTTCATCTGTAAATTCATTGCCTTTAAATACTGGATGCCCATTTGGATCGAGCATACCCATTACTTTTTTATCTCTATCAGACACAATTAGTGTATAGTCCTCCATAAGAAAAGGGTTTTTTGGTAAATCCACTAATATTCTCCAAGCTGGTCTTATATCATCATTGTTTCTATTTTCTTTCACAATTTTAAATGTATAAGCCTCATCAAAGAAAAGCTGGTTGATATCTTCATTAACTACTCCATCTAATTTATTTTTCTTATGATAATGTTTAGCAATTTCTATTGCTTCCTGAGGCTTTAACATTACATCTACAGTAATTTCATTTATTTTCCTATAATGTCTTGAGAAATCTTCTTGCTTTAATTTTATATAATTTTGAAATTCTTCAGTAGACAATTGTTTAAACTCTTCATCAGACATATTTTTATACTTATCTAAAGACATATAAAATTCTCCTTTTATTTATATTTCAATCTTAATCTTTCGATATATTCTATTGAATGGTCAATAGAAGCTTTATCAAATAAATGTTTATTTTTCATTACTTGTTCAAATACATATTCTTCTCTTTCTAACCTACTAAGATTCATATATTGCTCTTTTCCTATATCTAACCACTGCTCTGCATGAAAACCCTCATGATGCATATTTATGACGGATGGTTTTTTCTTTAAATATATATCCCCATTAACAAAGTCAAATGCTGCTTCTACATTGTTTGGAAGAATTGTTCCTTTTTTATCTATATTAACTTTTATACCTAATTCTCCCCATTCCTTTTTATACGCTCGAATTTCCTTTCTAGTAGCTAAAGTTTCTCCAATTTCATTGGTTTGAATATTTACTTTTCTAAAATCCAAGTCAGCTCCGCTTGTTGCCTTATTAACTTCACCTGTACTTTCAGCAAACTGATGAGTAAATAGTTTTTCTTTAGCTTGTTTAAGAGCATTGCTATCTGAGAAAGAGTCTACAATATTTCTGCCTGCATAAGCAAATTGATTTTTTGGCATTAGAATATTATTCAACATGTCAACGCTTTGCCTATACTTATCTAAAGTTATTACGTTTTTAGTACCTTGTATAAAGTTTACGCTTTCACTAAGTTTTGAAGTTTTGTCCAACTTTGAAACTTCACCTAATTTTGGAATTTTATCTACACCTTTTGTTCCTACAAATAATTCAGCAATTGCTAATTTAACTTGCATCTCTACATTTCCATACCATTTAGCTCTGCTATTCCAATCTCCATTTACAACATCTTGATTCCACGAATCAGAAATAGCTTGTTCTACAGCAGCAAATGTTTCGTCGATGTGAGAAAGAGCATACACAGCCCCCTCAACACTATCTATTGGATGTAAAATTGTGTTTAATATTCCTTTAAGTTCATCTAACACCGCTTCATTTTGCCCTTTTTTGTAGTTGTAATATTGCCCAATAAGGGGAGTGTTTTCTATCTGGCGAATAAACTTTTCGTACAACTGATCTATCGCTTCTACGTTATTTTCAACAGTATCTTTAAATTTATCGAACAACGATTCTTCTATAATACTACTTCCTTCAGAATGACGTTTTTTTTCTTCTGTAATCGCTTGGATAGAAGTTATCCACTCCATATTCAACCCTTGCGTACTAAATGTACCACTTGCAGGACTAAAGCCTTTTCCACTTTGAACTTCCGCCAACCCCATCGCAATGCTAGCGGCTAGTTGGAGTGCAGTATCATAATTATTACTAGAAGTATAATTAAATTCATATAGATGTTCTAATTTTTCTTGCAGTTTTTTCCTCATGACAGTAAAAAGATTCGCCATAGCGTCCATACCCGGGAGTGGCATAGCTTGATTGATAGCTTCTATACTTGTTTTCATTCGGTCAATTTCTCGAATTTGTTCTAGTAACTCTTGTTCAACGACATCCGTGGAAGCGACCTGTGATTGGAATTGACTTGGAAAAGCATCATTCTGACGAATTAACTCTTCACACAGATAAATGATTCCTTGTGCTAAAGGGCGAAAGGTTTGTACAAAAAATGATTTTGCACTGCTATATGTTTGTCCTTGTAACACAGTATCAATTGCAAAAGCGTCAATCGACTGAATCGCTTGTTCCATACCTTGAATGGTAGCCGTACATACAGCATTCATACTTTGTGTTTGGGCATGTACTTCCCCTAAATACATATTTAAACTCAAAAATCTCCCCCCCCTTTTATGCGAACAAGTAAACCATACCAATTAAAGGATATATATGTAAATATGCTGCTGTAGTAAACTCAATATCAAAGTAGAACTTTTCCATTTAATTACTAAAGTACCGTCTAATTCGTTTATGGGTACCTGTGAAGAATATGGTATACAAAATAAATTTACAGGATTTGAAATGAATATATAATAGAAGAGAAAAGAAATGTTTATATTGTCGCTACCCTGTTGGCGTCAACCT
>NZ_JAVBIS010000019.1:0-6969 GCF_030757775.1 Bacillus sp. MHSD_36 | reverse complement strand
TCCGCATCAGCGACGGTTATTAATATATCATGGTGGAAAATGAAATGCAACATCTTTTGAAAACTTTTTTTAAATTAACTACATTTCTTTTTTTATATCATATACTTAAACGAAATATCCCTTTCATTTCTAAGAGATTCCTACATATATTCTATATAAAGTCACTCTACCCAAAAACATTTCTTTCTATAATAAATGTTTTATTCATATACCATATCATACAAGGAGGAATACATATGGACTATACCGATTTATTAATCAAACTAGGTCTCTCGGCTATTTTAGGATTCGCCATCGGTTTAGAGCGCGAATTAAAACGGAAACCACTTGGTTTAAAAACTTGTTTAGTTATTTCTATCATTAGTTGCCTCCTGACGATTGTTTCTATTAAGGCGGCTTACAATTTACCACATACCGATCATATGAATATGGACCCACTTCGACTTGCCGCTCAAATTGTATCAGGAATCGGTTTTTTAGGTGCTGGTGTTATTTTACGTAGAGGAAACGATAGTATTGCAGGATTAACGACTGCTGCTATGATTTGGGGCGCTTCCGGTATCGGTATTGCTGTTGGGGCCGGATTCTATATAGAAGCAATTTTCGGGATGTGTTTCCTTATGATTAGTGTTGAACTTATACCGTTAACAATGAAGTTTATAGGACCAAGATCATTTCGCCAACGCGATATTGCAGTAAAACTTGTTGTACGAAATATGGACAATATCCCAATTGTAATTGAAGAAATAAAAGAAATGGATATAAAGGTTAAGAATATGAAGCTCAAAACATTGGAGAATGGCTCACACTATTTGCATTTGAAATTATGTATCGATCAAAAAAGACATACTGCTGATGTTTATTACGCTCTCCAGCATCTTGAAAGTGTTCAACAAACTGAAGTGGAAAGTATGTAACGTAAAAAACTCTCTTTTCAATTAGAGAGTTTTTCTTTTTTCTATAATGGTAACAATGAATGTAGTCCTGCAAAGTAAGGAGGAGTAAGAGTTTGAAATCCCGTCCAAATTTAGTAGATACATTCCGTGATTCCATTATTTTTCGTTTAATCTGTTTTATCATTGTACTTACCGCTTTTTCCGGCTTTCTTATACATAGATTAGAACCATCGCACTTCACTACATGGTTTGATGGAATTTGGTGGTCAATCGTTACCATTTTCACCGTTGGCTACGGTGACTTTGCCCCGCATACAACGATGGGCAAACTTATCGGTATGGGTATTATTTTATTAGGAACCGGGTTTTGTTCTTATTATATGGTATTGTTCGCTACTGAAATGATTAGCAAACAATACATGAAGATTAAAGGAGAAGAAGCTGCCACTTCTAACGGTCATATGATTATTGTTGGCTGGAACGAACGGGCAAAACATGTTGTAAAACAAATGCACGTTTTACAACCGAACCTTGATATCGTTTTAATTGATGAAACACTTTCTTTACTTCCAAAACCCTTTCATCATTTAGAATTTATAAAGGGTTGCCCCCATCACGATCAAACGTTATTAAAAGCTAATATTACAACAGCTCACACTATATTAATAACAGCCGATAAAGAAAAAAATGAAAGCTTAGCAGATACACAATCCATTTTAAACATTTTAACTGCAAAAGGGCTCAACCCAAACATTCACTGCATCGCTGAACTTCTTACTTCTGAACAAATACAAAATGCAACGAGAGCTGGCGTGTCAGAAATTATAGAAGGAAATAAATTAACGAGCTATGTAATTACCGCTTCGCTTTTATTCCCTTCCATTTCAGGCGTACTATTCTCACTTTACAATGAAATCTCTGATAATAAATTACAACTGATGGAGCTTCCTCCGTCCTGCGCCGGACAAACCTTTGCAAATTGCAGCTATACTCTTTTAAAGCAAAACATTCTCTTACTAGGTATAAAGCGCGACGAACAATATATGATTAATCCCGTCCATTCCTTTGTTCTCATTGAAAGTGATATACTCATTGTTATTCACCATTAAGAAAATGTTTTTCTAGTTCCTGCATGAGCACTTTCCCGATATTGATATATTTTCTTTTCACATCTCCATCTGGATCTTTCGGCTCTGCAAATTGATCTATTCCGCTCGTTCCGGCTGTTAACGTATTTACATGATCATCCAGTTCGTCTTGATATACGTGCGAAAGAATATACGGCGTTCCAAGACGAACGATTACACCAGGTACATCTAACTCTCCATCTACTGCTGTAAATGGCACTCGCAGAAATTGATAGCCATCTTCTTCATCAATCTTATAATCAAAGCATCCTTTATCATAATCCCAATTACCACCAATGCTATATCCAAGTGGCTTCATTATCTCTTCTAACTTATATAACGCATATATACGTCCTTCTAAATTTGATTGAATTGGAATCAAGCCCATCCCTCCTAGACTTTTTCTTTAGCATACCCACTCTAGTTTGAATATACTGATGGACTTTTCGATAAAATAATAAAAAGCGACCGGATTCCGGTCGCTTTTTATTATTTTAAACGTTCTTCTAATTCTGCTTTTAACTCTTCAAATCCTGGTTTACCAAGTAAAGCAAACATGTTTTTCTTGTATGCTTCTACTCCTGGTTGGTCAAATGGATTTACGCCTAATAAGTAGCCGCTCATCGCACATGCTTTTTCGAAGAAGTATACAAGGTAACCGAATGTGTACTCATTTAATTCAGGGATATTTACAATTAAGTTCGGTACTCCACCATCGCTATGTGCAAGTAATGTACCTTCGTATGCTTTTGTGTTTACGAAGTCTACAGTTTCACCAGCAAGGTAGTTTAATCCATCTAAATCGTTTTCTTCTGATTCGATTGTTAGTTCATGTGTAGATTTCCCTACTTTCAGAACTGTTTCAAATAAGTCACGACGACCTTCTTGAACGTATTGACCTAATGAGTGTAAGTCAGTTGAGAAGTTAGCTGAAGATGGGAAAATACCTTTTTGATCTTTTCCTTCACTTTCACCAAATAACTGTTTCCACCATTCAGAGAAGTATTGAAGTGCTGGCTCATAGTTAACAAGCATTTCAATTGTTTTTCCTTTATTGTATAAAGCATTACGAACTACTGCATATTGGTAAGCTGGGTTTTCTTCTAGTTCTGATGTACCGAAGTCCTCACGACCAGCAGCTGCACCTTTCATCATCTCTTCAATATTTAAGCCACTCACTGCGATTGGTAATAAACCAACTGGCGTTAATACAGAGAAACGTCCTCCAACATCATCTGGAATAACGAATGTTTCGTAACCTTCGTTATCAGCTAATGTTTTTAATGCACCACGCGCTTTATCTGTCGTTGCATAAATACGTTTGCGAGCTTCTTCTTTTCCATACTTTTCTTCTAATAACTTACGGAAAATACGGAATGCTAGTGCCGGCTCTGTTGTTGTACCTGATTTGGAAATAACGTTAATAGAGAAGTCTTTACCTTCTAATACATCCATTAAATCTTTCATGTAAGTGGAGCTAATGTTTTGTCCAACAAATAGCACTTGTGGAGTTTTACGTTGTTCTTTAGAAAGTGTGTTGTAGAAAGAATGGTTTAACATTTCGATTGCTGCACGTGCTCCTAAGTAAGAACCACCGATACCTACAACAAGTAAAATGTCAGAGTCATTTTTAATTTTTTCTGCGCATTTTTGAATGCGAGCAAATTCTTCTTTGTCATATTGAAGCGGAAGGTCTACCCACCCAAGGAAATCGTTCCCAGCTCCAGTTTTTTCGTGGATTGCGTGATGTGTTACTTTCACCGCATCACGTAAATAAGTGATTTCATGTTCACCGATGAAGGATAACGCTTTAGAATAGTCGAACGTTACATGTGTACTCATCTTTTTCCCTCCAATTATGGATATGTATTTCTGTATTCACTTTAGCGAAACTGAAGTTGTAAATCAAGCGATTCACCCCTTGTAAACGTAACCAATATATATTTTTTAGAAAAAGTTCATTTTTTGCATAAAAATTCGCATTTTTCGGTATAGATGTATATACATCCTGTTTCAAACATTTTTTATGTATAAAAACAACATAACTACCCCATTCTATAAAAGAGTTAATTAACTCATCGCTTGCTCATGCTTCACAATTAAGGGGGGCTTTTTCATGAGTACTTTGCAACGTATCGCATTAGTCTTTACTGTAATTGGCGCTGTGAACTGGGGACTAATCGGGTTCTTCCAGTTTGACTTAGTGGCAGCCATTTTCGGTGGACAAAATTCAGCTCTTGCACGTATTATTTACGGCATCGTCGGTATTTCTGGGCTTATTAATCTTGGTTTACTCTTTAAACCATCAGAAAATCTTGGCACTCACCCAGAAACGAACGAAATTCGCTAGTCAGTATGTCTTTACTTCACCTCCGACATACGAATATGATTGCATGCAATCATATTTGCAAATATATATCATAAGACAAAGTAAAAGAGGAACGCCCATATGCGTTCCTCTTTTACTTTGTTAACTCGGACTCTTCAATCCATTCTGTTAGCTTTTCTCGCAGCGTATTAAATCCGTCCTTAGATGGATTCGGTATAAGAATCCGTCCTTGTTTTCTTTTCGCCGCTTTTAACGATAAACTCATTTTTCTGTGTTCTTCATCAATTGAAAGCACTTTTACTTCTACTGTATCGCCGACTTTTAAAAAGTCATGAATATCCTTTACATATCCATTTGTAATTTCAGATATATGCACAAGTCCTTGTGTTTCTGCATCTAACGCTACAAACGCACCGTAATCTTGAATCCCAGTCACTTTCCCTGTTACAACCACTCCTGTTGTATATTGTTCTGACATATGAAACACTCCCATACGTTTACCATTTTCTCTACAATTGTAGATAGCAAAGCAGATGATTTATTGTTAAATATCCGATTAGTTAATACGTACCCTAAGGAAAGCCACAAAGGATACGCATACCTTATATTAGTAAATTATACCACTATGACAGGACTCATTCAAAATTCATGAAAAAATTTCCTTAAGTAAGTATAATTCTCCAATATTAGGATAGAATACTAACACATGGCTTTCTAGTATTCCCCCCCTTTTATGGACAAAACGTATTGTGTTTTGTCCTTTTTTTATTCTCTATAAACCGTTCCATTCTCTTCATTGCTTCCATAAGCTGTTCAAGCGATGTTGCATATGAACAACGAATAAATCCTTCACCACTTTCGCCAAATACACTTCCAGGTACAACAGCCACTTTTTCTTCTAGTAATAACTGTTCTGCAAATTCCGCCGAAGATAGTCCAGTTGAAGAAATGGAAGGAAAGACATAAAATGCTCCGCCCGGCACATGACATGTTAATCCCATTTCATTGAAAGATGTCGTCATAAAATTACGTCGTTTCTTATAACTATCTCTCATTCGAATTACTTCATCATTTCCCGCACGTAACGCTTCAAGTGCTGCGAACTGAGACATTGTCGGGGCACACATCATAGAATATTGGTGAATTTTGAGCATTAATTCCGAAAAGTGAACAGGAGCTGCAATCATGCCGAGGCGCCATCCTGTCATCGCAAATCCTTTTGAAAATCCGGAAATTAAAACCGTATGCTCGCGCATATTTTTAATACTCGCGAAACTTGTATATACTTCGTCATATACAAGCTCTGCATAAATTTCATCAGATAATACGATTAAATTGTACTTCTCAACAATCACTGCTATTTCTTCCAGCTCGGATTTATTTAACATCGCACCTGTTGGGTTATTTGGTGAACAAAGTAAAAGTGCCTTTGTTTTCGCTGTAATAGCTGCTTCAATTTGTTCTGGTTGTACTTTAAACTCATTTTCTAAAGTAGTCGCCACCGGAACTGGAACTCCTCCAGCTAATGTTACAAGCGGTGCATAAGAAACGAAACTTGGTTCAATAATGAGTACTTCATCATCAGGATTTATAATGGCGCGCATCGCTACATCTAACGCCTGACTCGCTCCAACTGTAACAATGATTTCATCGTTTGGATCATAAGATACTGCAAATTGTTTTTTTAGATACTTTGCTATTTCTTGACGGAGCTCCAATAATCCTGCATTTGCTGTATATGACGTATATCCTTGTTCTAAAGAACGGATACACGCTTGCCTCACATTCCAAGGTGTAACGAAGTCAGGTTCTCCTACTCCAAGAGAAATAACACCTTTCATATTTGCTGCTAAATCGAAAAACTTTCGAATACCTGATGGTTGTAACGATTCTGCTGCTCTAGATAGTTCAAATTGCTTCATGGTGTCACCACAATTCGCTTATCATCATCGTTTTTTTCATAAATAATTCCCTCGTGTTTATACTTCTTTAAAATGAAATGCGTTGTTGTAGAAACGACAGATTCAATTGTTGCTAATTTCTCAGAAACAAACATCGCTACTTCTCCCATTGTCTTTCCTTCTAATGTAATAGAAAGATCATATGTACCTGACATTAAGTACACAGACTTTACTTCTGAGTAGCGATAAATTTGTTCAGCAACCGCATCGAACCCAACGCCGTGCTTTGGCGTAACTTTCACATCGATCATCGCCGTTAAACCTGTATGTTCTTTCACCTTCGTCCAATCGATATGTGTTACATAATCCACGATAATCTTTTCCGCTTCTAATTTTCCAACCATTCTCTTTACTTCTTCTACTTCTATATTTAATAGCTTCGCTAATGTATCTACAGTTAATCGACTACTTTTTTCAAGACAAGCTAACAATTCTAATTCCTTTTCTGTCACCATATAAATCATCCTTCCTATTCGTTTGTGTCTAAATTATACAAATACCCTTTCCAGTTTGAAAAGAAGATTTTTTTAGTGAATTATGTCAAAATAAAGTGAAACTTTACTCAACGGAATGCTTTACCCCGCTGATTATTAGCCCACACCAATCGGGCTTTTACGGACAGTTGCTCTCCCGCCTAACCCCTTTGCTTGAGCTTC
>NZ_JAVBIS010000018.1:0-8205 GCF_030757775.1 Bacillus sp. MHSD_36 | reverse complement strand
CTCTAGCGCCGATGGTAGTTGGGACCTTGTCCCTGTGAGAGTAGGACGTCGCCAAGCAAGCTTAAGACGAGTCAGAATGACTCGTCTTTTTTGTATGCTTTCATACCTCTGTTAATCGCTTGTTTAACTCCTTCTAAATAGGAAAATCCATACTTTTTATCTGGTTCTAAGTAGGTACCTTCTGCCCATTCATTCCACGCATTAATAAATAAAAACTCGCTGTTGTAAAGAGAATAGGTACGTTGAATTTGCTTACTTAAATATATTGTGAACTTCTCAGGAGTAGAGCCTAGGAAGATGCTACTATTTAAGTCTTTGCGGCGTGCTGTATTGTCCCAGTCAACAAAGGCACCGGGAAATGTTTTTTTCTCTGGAGGAGATCGCTTTAGTATATACATCCAAACTTTATCATAATCCCAAGCGTTTATTTGTTTACCAGACTCATATATTGTTTTATTTATGTCTGAAGAGCTATCATGAGCAATTGTATAAAAAGGCTCGAAGTGAATGCTAGCATCAAATCCATTTATATTAGGAAGGGGAAAGCTGTTTAATGTTTCTGCGAAGTATATACCTTTTAAACCATTTTCTTGTGCGAGTGTATTCCAGTAATTAAGCATTTGCTCACAATCAGGTATATGCCCAGGACGATAAATAATAAATAATGGTTTATCATCTATACGGATATATCTCCTATCTTGGAAAGCTTGTAATAAATAATCAAAGTGTTCTTTCCAATCCGATAATCCTCCGTAATTTTGAGGCATTAATATGTGACTATCAAGACCATCCCAAGTCTTTGTCCATGGTTCATTTGCCCAAGAAAGGCAAAATGGAAAATCAGGTTCCCCCGTCTTAAGTACTTCATTAAAGGGTGTCTCCAATAGTCTCTTTCCTTTAAACCAATAATGGTAATAACAAAAACCATATATGCCGTGTATTTTAGCAATTTTTGCTTGCCATTTTCTTACGGCTGGGGTGGTTAAGTCATAATAAAAATCTTGATAAGGTTCTCTAGGTTGATAATGTCCTGCAAATAAAGGTTGTGCACTTTTAGTATTTGTCCATTCAGTAAAACCTTTCCCCCACCATCTGTCATTTTCTTTTATTTGATGAAACTGTGGTAAGTAAAAAGCAATAATTTTCAAGGTATATCCCCCTTATGTTCTTCGTAGTTCAAAGTGGTGGGAAGTTACTTTTGATTTTTTGAATCGAGTTTACAGTTTGCTCGATAGAGGAATCTTGGGTGATTTAATATATATGACTGAGATGAAAAGTGATTTTCATTATAAAATTATGTGCATTATCATGTAAGAAAAGAGTTAATCTTTTTGGAGAACAAATAGGGCTTGGGGTAATCGGTTTGCATCATCAAAAAAGTCCCGTAGCTTTAAATACTTCTCATAGTGATTTTTAATATAAGTTCTAGGTATAACGGTTTCTCCGTAGAAGCTACTATTTCTAACGTCTCCGGCTCCTGTAGGACTGTGGACAAAATTGCCGCTTTCATAATCCGAGATGGCCCGATTTATATCTGGAAAAGCTTGAGATAAAGTTTTATGCCAACCCGTTTGAATAAATTCAGGGTGTTCCTTGAATTGTTGACAGTAATCGAGAAAATAGCGTGCTTGTGTTGTAGCGATGAAGATTCCACCTGGACGAAGAATTCTTGAAAATTCATTTATCCAATGTTCTGCAGTTTCTTCGGATAAATGTGAGAATACAGAATAAGCGAATATGATGTCCAATGAATTGTCACTAATAAATTCTACAGGAGGTTGTGGATTGGCGGTTTTATATATTCCTCTTCCTAACGTTTCATTGCAAATGTTAATCATTGCTGGATCTACATCAATCCCAAGTAAATTTTCATCGCGAACATCTTTGAAAAAAAAGCGTATAATTCTTCCCCACCCGCAACCAAAGTCTAAAATTTTACGTTCTTTATTCAAAGGAACACCTAAATTTTGGGCATATGTTTTTACATGGCTATAAAACAAATATGCTTCATAAAGAGCATGTTCATAGGAAGCACCTACAAACTGTTGTTGAATTTCTTCAGGAGGGAACATAGGTACTGGGATGCCATTTATCTTTGTTTGTGAACAACTTTGTATAAATAGATTTAGAAGTTCAACATCAGAAAGTGGACTAACAAGGTTATCAAAATCACTTCCTAACTTAAAGTTATTCATTTGTTAACCTCCAAATTATATTCGTGTTTTTTACTAATAAAAACATGTAGAAATTCGGCATCTAATCCTAGTGATCTATCCTTTTGTAAATAAACAATTGTATACATGTTTGCATGGGTATAAATATATTCAATCATATCTTGGCCCCAATCAAATGTTACTAAAGATCCATTCTCATCAATAGGATTTCCATGATAAATTGGCTCTTCCATATACTCAATTCCTTCTTTATTTATTCTTGCTCTTTGTAAAGTCTTTGGGAGTGTATGATACCAAGGGACAGTAAACACATGAGCGCCGCCATGCTTTAATACACGTTCTATTTCTTTAAAGGCTTTGTTTGGCTCCATTACATGTTCGAAGACATCTTGAGTAATGAACAAATCAAAAGATTCATTTTGGAAAGTCATGTCTTCTAAGTTCTCACATCTAATTCCTTGAAAGTATTGACCGAGAGGATAGTTTTTAAAGTATTGAGAATATGTATAGTTTTTACAGTTTTTTATTAGTAGCTGAGTTGTAATCCCTCCAGGAGAGGATTCGTGGATATGATAGGAACCCCATTTAGGGAAAAATGTATTTAAAACATGGATTAAAGCTCGTTGCCTTGGTATAGAGTGGCATGTAGAACATAAGTAGTGATCTCTAAGCCAATCATTATGCTCTATAAATGTAGTTTCCTTCTCACAAATAACGCAGTATCCATTATTGTGCTTTAAATGACCTTCCACATGACATCACTCCTGTATAGAAAATGCATATGACACACGCCAACAACCAGCGAAATCAAAGAGGGTGGGTGAAAAGCAGAGAACCCACATTAATTAAAGTTTCACTTTATGCTATGCGATACATTCTCTTTTATTCATTGGAGAATGTATCGACTTAAAATATTCCTTTTGTGTAAGGATACATTTCAAAGTCCTGTGCATATATTTCTGTAACTAACTCTATTGTTTCCTTATCATAAAAACTTTCATATGTTGGAAAGCGAGGGAAGGCTGCATCTGTAATGCTGAGTTCCGCATAGTTTCCTGTATGAATCATCTTATGAGCGCGATGATGATTGGAGCTTGTAAGTAGCGCTAGAGGGGATTTAAGTAAATCGTACGTGTGTTCTAACTTGGTGATTTGTGTATTAAAATCTTCTAAAGGAATATAGTGTTCGACAAAATTCTCTTCACCTGGAACGTATTGCTGACTGAAATGTATGTCCATTGCTAGGGAATTGGAACCGAATTCTCGAATGTAATACAAAAATTGTTTAAATGATATTCCTCGGTTACTATATTTGTCATTATACAAATACTGGCGAATACTTTCCCATTGAGGGCTAGCATATGGATTGTCAGCAAGTAATAAAAATGAGCTGACAGCCCTTGTATAGGGATTACGCACAAGTTTACAAACATCTTTTTTTGCTGCTAGAAGGCCATTTTGTAACTCTGGTATGTAGTTGGTGTTGTTTTTATACACCCAGAATTCATAGTAATGAATAAAGTCATGGTATTTCTTTGCTTCAGTAAATAATCCAATTTGAAAAAAGAACCAATTAGCTAATGTAGTACATCCGCTTCTGTGGCTCCAGAATAGTATAAGTGGAAAGTCTTTATGGAAATGTGGAATTCGGTCTTTATGTAGAATTACATGATTTAACAGCTCTTGATTTACATTCTTCATAAATTTAATGCTCCTTTTTGAAAGTTTTATTTATGGAGAAGGTTTTTAAAATAAACGAGTGAGAATATGGGAAGGGAAGTTTTTGCTAATCCAATATATTCATGGAAATGAGTAAATATTATGAGGTTTTTTCGGTCATCTTAGATAAGACAGCGATTCTAAACAGAAAATATAAAATAAAGATAATGAAAATGTATAAGAGGCATACAATTATAAGAAAAGAAATAATAAAAGTGTCCAAGTTCATTTATTTGTATTTCTAGGTGTGCTAAGCAAAAATCTTATTACTAGAGAGGATATTATGGGGAAGAATAATTATTTAATAGTAGGTGGAAATAGTTTCATTGGTATTAACCTCGCATTAGGTTTATTGAAACAAGGTCAAAATGTAAAGGTATTTTCCAGGCATATAAATAATTTTCCTCAAAATATTATAAGCGAGGTCGAATTTATTAAAGGTGATTTAGCTAATGTTGAAGATATATATAAAGCTTTAGCGAATGTGGATATTATTATTTATTTAGCTGCAACGTCTAATGTAGCAACTTCAATTGAAGATGTTTTCGGAGATATAAACAGTAGCTTTTTTTTTCTTAATTTCATGGAAAGCGTTAAAAATTTTCCTATTAAAAAAATTGTATTAGCATCTTCTGGAGGCACGGTTTATGGTGAACCTGAATATTTACCTATTGATGAGGACCATCCATTAAAACCACTTTCACCTTATGGAATAACAAAAGTGTCGCTTGAAAATTATTTGTACTTTTATAAGAAAAAATATGGAATTGACTATGTTGTATGTAGATATTCTAATCCGTATGGAAAATATCAAAATCCTTTAAAGAAAGTTGGGGCAATAAATTGTTTTTTGTATCAGCATCTCAGTAATGAAAAGATTAATATATATGGGAATCCACAAGAGATTATTCGAGATTATATTTATATCGATGATTTAGTGGAAATCACTATACAACTATCACAATTAAATCGCTTGAAATCTTGTGTGTATAACATAGGGAGCGGCAAGGGCCTCTCTTTAAAACGAATTATAGTAGAACTGGAGAAATTAACGGAAAGAAAAGTGGACTTTATCTGCTATAAACAAAAGCAAGAAAATGTTCGAAAAATCATTTTAAATATAGATAGGGTAAGACGAGAATGTAATTGGGAACCGAAAGTGGATTTCAAAAGTGGAATTAGATTAAATAAGCTATGGATTGAAGAGTTCTTATATAGTAAAAAATAATAGGCCATGCCCTACTTCTGTATAAGTAGAGCATGGTTTATTATTTTATTTCTTTTTGTATTATCCAAAGGTCTTGATGTTCCCACCAAAAACCTTCAGTGTATTTTTTGATGATAGGATTATAAGGTAATAATTTAATTTTGTCACATACGTAAGAGGGACTAACGATCGTTTGCCCGTATTGATGCACATCTAAATCCAGTTGTTCACTAGAGGGGAGAAACCAATAACCTTGTTTATTTAAATCTGGAAAGCCGAAGTACTTTTTACTTTGATATCCATGAGTTGTGAAAATGAATAATCCGCCAGGGGAAACAGCATTATACAATGTTTGAAGCCAACGAAGCCAAGTTGTATCAGGCATATGAGAAAAAAAGGATAGGCCAAAAACGATATCATACGTAGACGATAATTTTATTTGTTCAGGTTCAGGATGAGATAAGATAGATGATGTATGTAATGTGCGTTCAAGAAAAGTAATAGCCTCTTCATGTATATCACAGGCAGTTATACGTAAGTTCGTTTGTAGGTTTAATAAATGACGTGTTACGCAGCCATATCCGGATGCGAATTCTAATAATTTAATTGGAGTGTCTACAGGAGGATAAAAGGAAGTCATTAAATCTAAGAGTGTTTCTGCTGATTTTCTTCCATCTTTAAAATAATAATCTATCGCTTCTTTTTTAGACGGAAAGACTGGATTCGTGACAAGGAATTGAAAGATATGATCCTCTGGGTGGATACTTGCATTTACATTGTAGTTTTGTGCAATTTGAGAAATCAAATCTTTATTTGCCTCTATAAATTCTTTCAAAGAGTAACCCTCCCTGGTAAAGAAAATATATAATCAAACCTTCAAATATGCTTTAAGGTACTTTCTATATGCGTACATTTTCTTCTTTGAAATGTCTTCGATAGCAAAGGTATCTTTAATGAAATTCTGTATTTGTACAACTTCACTGTAATGGGAATATGAATCTTCTGTTCTTATTACGCTATTTGTATGTCGTCTATGATAATTTAGAGGTTTTGGATTAAAATAAATGTTCCCCTCTTTAAGGAGAGAAACATAGAAAAACCAATCGCCAGCTACTTTAAACTTTTCCAATTGTTTTGCTGTTGTTGTTATGTCTATGTTTTTAAAAACTACACTTGAGACATTAGGAATGGTGTTTTTGATAAGTAACGTATCTTGTATTTCATCTATCCCTTTTCGAAAGTAAGGACGCTGCCATTTCTCTTTATCAATATCATTTGTGTAATCCAAATAATGATTGGCCAGAATGTTTCCTTGTTCATCTATTTGTTTTGATTGTGTGTATCCTAAGGTAACATTATTATTTATATGAAACCCTTGTATTACTTCTTCTAAAAATGTTTGATCACACAAGTCATCAGCCTCTGCGATCCAAATGTAATCACCAGTTGCTGCAGAGACACCTTTTATCCATTGTTTAAATACAGAACCAGAGTTTGTATCATTAATAATTTGTTGAACTTTTAGGTGGGGTTTATTTTCGTTTGAGAGCAGCTGTTCAAATGTAGATACACTATTGTCAGTAGAAGCATCGTCTAGGAAAATTAGTTCGTAAAGGGGATAGGTTTGGTTTAATATGGATTTAACTCGGTCAGGTAAGTATTTTTCGTAATTATAGTTCGGTATGATTACGCTTATTTTTTTGTAATTATGATCAAGCAGGTTTAACAATTGATAAATGTAATGAAGGAAGTTGAAATCTTTTTCAATAAGTTCTTGGCCAAAGCTCCCTTTTTGTAAGCGTAACTCTTCATCTCCAATAAATTCATATATTCTTTCCAACATCATCGGTAAGTTTAAATAGTCTACTAATGCGCCAGTTTGTTCTGTAACAACATCTTCAAAACCTCCAGCGTTTTTAAAACCTATAACAGGGACTTTTGTATCTAATGCCTCTAAAACAACGTTGGGAAAAGGGTCTTCTCTTGAAGTTAATAAATATAAATCAGCCCCGGAGTTATATAAACCGATATCTGGAGTTGGGTCCACTAATGTGAAATGTGCTGTATACCTTGGGGATAGTCTATTTAAAAAATGAACATCTGTTTTCCCAACCCAGATAAAATGAATATTCGTATGAATCTTTCTTACTGAGTAAGCGATAAGCGAGAATAAATCTATTCCTTTTCGATGATCAGCGAAACCTACTCCTAAAATGATCTTGCTATCTAGAGGCAGGTTGTGTTTTTTTCGTAATTCGTTTCTAGCTTTTTCGATATCGTTCTTATAAGGATTGTGGTTAAACAAGCCTTGAGGAAGAATGTGGCATTTTTGATGATCTAATTGGGTGATTGTACGGAATTTTTCATACACGTACTGTGAAGGGAAGACAATTTTGTACGCAAATTCGGCAATGTTTCTAGCTTTTCCCTCGGCAGAGTACTGTTGTATTAAATGTGGCAATTCATGTATTAATGAAATAACTTTTATATTGTGTTTAGCTAGTAATGCAACTATATCGCCACTTATGACGGTACTACATATGGCGATGGTATAGTCTTGTAACAATAACTTCTTTATTAATAATTCGGCCTTTTCTTCTGTTGGGTAGTTTTCCTCTAGGCAATAAACAGGACCATACTTTTGAAAATCTTGGATTAAAATGCCCGTTCCAATAGAAATAATTGCGACAGAGTAGTTAAAGTTTTCTTTAAGAGCCTTAATAGTATGTAAAGAAAGCAGCTGTGCTCCGTGGAAATGGGCATCATGGGATACATAAATGATCTTCTTATTAACATGCATTTCATAACGCCTCCTAGGTTAATTAGGTTTTTAGTAAATGTATGGCGTACTTATAATTCCTAGAGAGAAGTAGTAGAAGATAATTGTGAATATGGCTGAAATGTACTCGCAATAAAAAATGCTACTTTTAATATATATTTGTTTGGCTTGATATTCATTCTTTAGAAAGGTATAAGTGGTAAAAAAGTATAAAGTGTCGATTATGAAAGTGACTGTACCAGTTTATGAATCACTAGAGACGAAGAATACCCTTTATAATTTATAAAATAAAAAGGATAAAAGGTATTGACGATTAGAGTATAGAG
>NZ_JAVBIS010000017.1:0-14700 GCF_030757775.1 Bacillus sp. MHSD_36 | reverse complement strand
TATTTCCCATGAAATAGGTTCGGTTCTGCTAGTAAAAAGGAAGAAATATAGTAAGGGATTTTTTGAGCAGAAATAGTAAGAAATTGATAAATAAATGGGTAATCTTCAGAGCTATAGCTTCCAAGTAAATCATACCACCAATCTGTTTCGTATCTAGAAATCATACTTAAATTGTAGAGCAATAAATAATGAACAAGAAGTTCAGGTAATACAGGCTTAGGATTTCTAGGGTCAGTTGTAAGTGGTAAATAATAAGTATCAGCAAGATATTCGTAATATAAGGGTGTGCTATATATAGGGTTCCATGATCGGATAGGAGCTGTAAAAAGCAAATTTGATTCGCTCGTTTTCTTAGGGACATGTTGCATGGATAGATGCTTACATGTTGATTCAATGTAACGTGAAAATCTTTCTGCGGTCATATGGAGCCGATCTAGTATACTGACCGAAAAGGAAAGTTCATTTGTATTTACTGAATCAATTTTATATAAGGTAGTACCTCGTTGACTATAGCGAAATAAGTTTTGTAATTCAGGAATATTCCCCATTAAATCCAACATATTAAACTTCTCTGATTCTAAGTGTTTCATGTGAAACAGTTGTTCTGCAACATGAGTAAATAATCCATTTTTTTGCACCTTCACCTCATCTTCTAAAAATTGATATCCTTGTTTTTTTCGTTTACGTGTTGTAACACCATGAGCTAAAACTGTAGTAGATTCTGGATAGTTAGGGTCAATAGTTAGTAAGCAGGCTTTAAAAAGTTGGCTCATTCCATAAAACAATAGCATTGGCTGAATCGAAAAGGGGGCTACCTTATATAATTCATAATAGTTTTTCCCATGTTCTAAATAATAAATAAAGGGATAACAGTTTTCGAAACTTTTTTTTTCAGCATCTTGTATGGAGGATTTTTCGTAACAACGGGCAAGATAACGTTGTACATTTTGAGATGAAAAGAAGAAACTTAATTGCTGCCAAGTACAATGTGATTGATGCATATATTACGCTCCTTTTATTGTCTAAAAATTCTAACATATATATACGTCCTTGACAGTATTTTAACCAATTGATAAGCTACTAATAATAATTTCTGGTATCATGGGGGGAACAATTATGTGGGAATCTAAATTTGTTAAAGAAGGTTTGACTTTTGATGACGTATTACTAGTACCAGCAAAGTCAGATGTACTACCAAGAGAAGTAAGTGTTAAAACAGTTTTATCTGAAAGCTTACAGTTAAACATCCCGTTAATTAGTGCAGGAATGGATACAGTAACAGAAGCGGATATGGCTATTGCAATGGCTCGTCAAGGCGGTTTAGGAATTATCCATAAAAACATGTCTATTGAACAACAAGCTGAGCAAGTTGATAAAGTAAAACGTTCTGAAAGTGGCGTTATTTCAGATCCATTCTTTTTAACTCCAGAACATCAAGTGTATGATGCAGAGCATCTTATGGGAAAATACCGTATCTCAGGTGTACCGGTTGTAAATAATTTAGACGAGCGAAAATTAGTTGGTATTATTACAAACCGTGATATGCGTTTTATCCAAGACTACTCAATCAAAATTTCCGACGTAATGACAAAAGAACAGCTAATTACAGCTCCAGTTGGTACAACGCTAGAAGAAGCAGAAAAGATCCTACAGAAGTATAAAATTGAAAAACTCCCTCTTGTTGATAACAACGGTGTATTACAAGGGCTTATTACAATCAAAGATATTGAAAAAGTAATTGAATTCCCAAATTCCGCAAAAGATAAGCAAGGACGCTTATTAGTTGGAGCGGCAGTTGGAGTAACGGCTGATGCTATGCTTCGTATTGACGCGCTAGTAAAAGCTAGCGTAGATGCAATCGTACTTGATACAGCTCACGGACATTCTCAAGGTGTTATTGATAAAGTAAAAGAAGTTCGTGCAAAGTATCCGTCGCTAAATATTATCGCTGGGAATGTTGCTACTGCTGAAGCAACAAAGGCATTAATTGAAGCAGGTGCAAACGTAGTGAAAGTTGGTATTGGACCAGGTTCTATCTGTACAACACGTGTTGTAGCCGGCGTTGGTGTACCACAATTAACAGCGGTTTATGATTGCGCAACAGAAGCTCGTAAACACGGTATCCCAGTTATTGCTGACGGTGGTGTTAAATACTCTGGTGACATGGTAAAAGCTTTAGCAGCAGGAGCACACGTTGTTATGCTAGGTAGTATGTTTGCTGGTGTTGCTGAAAGCCCTGGAGAAACTGAAATTTACCAAGGTCGCCAATTTAAAGTATATCGTGGTATGGGTTCTGTCGGAGCGATGGAAAAAGGAAGTAAAGATCGCTACTTCCAAGAAGGAAATAAAAAACTGGTTCCAGAAGGTATCGAAGGACGAGTACCATATAAAGGACCTTTAGCAGATACAGTTCACCAATTAGTTGGTGGATTACGTGCAGGTATGGGATATTGCGGGGCACAAGATTTAGAATTCTTACGTGAGAATGCACAATTCATTCGTATGTCGGGTGCTGGTTTACGTGAAAGCCATCCTCATCACGTACAAATTACAAAAGAGGCTCCAAACTACTCATTATAATGTCTTATATACAAATAGATGGAGATTTGATATCTCTGTCTATTTTTTTTTGATTATGTTAGAATAACGGTTATGTGAGTACATAGATATTGGGGGTAACAAACGTGAAAGGTATGTTTTGCAAAAGATTCATTGCTTTGGTAACAGTGCTTACAATAGCTTGTAGCATTTTTATACCATATAGCAATGCATCAGCTGAAACAGGAGCTGCTTTAAACATTGAAGCAGGTGCGGCAATTTTAGTAGAAGCGAATTCTGGGAAAATTGTATATCAAAAGAATGCAGATGAATTATTATCCATTGCTAGTATGACAAAGATGATGAGTGAATATTTAGTTCACGAAGCAGTGGATAAAGGAAAACTTAAGTGGGATCAAAAAATTAAGGTTTCTGAATATGCGTATAAAGTTTCACAAGATGCTTCATTATCAAATGTTGCATTAGAAAATGGTGGCTCTTATACAGTAAAAGAGCTATACGAGGCGATGGCAATCTTTTCTGCAAATGGTGCTACAATTGCATTAGCAGAAGCAATTGCAGGTAAAGAAGTAGACTTCGTAAAAATGATGAATGATAAATCAAAAGAACTAGGATTGAAAAATTATAAATTTGTCAATTCTACAGGTTTAACGAATAAAGATTTAAAGGGAATGCATCCTGAAGGAACAACAGCAGATGAAGAAAATAAAATGTCTGCAAAGGATGTTGCAACTTTAGCACAACATTTAATTAAAGATTATCCAAAAGTGTTAGATACAGCAAAAATCCCGAAAAAAGAATTTCGTCCAGAAAAAGAGAAGTTTGCAATGTCGAACTGGAACTGGATGTTAAAGGGCTTAGTTAAAGAATATGATGGCGTAGATGGCCTGAAAACGGGTTCAACTCCAGAAGCAGGAGACTGCTTCACTGGTACGGTTGAAAGAAACGGTATGCGTTTTATTTCTGTAGTTATTAAAACAAGTTCTCATACAGCACGTTTTGATGAAACAAAGAAGCTATATGATTATGGATTTGCTAACTTTGAAATGAAGCAAATGTATAAAAAGGATTCTTCAGTAAAAGGACAAGAAACAGTACGAGTAGAAAATGCTAAAGATAAAGATGTAGCAGTTCAAACAAAGCAAGCTGTTTCACTTCCAGTACCAAAAGGAAGTAAAGATGTTTATAAAACAGAATTAAAAGAAGCAAGTAAGGGACAAGAAGCACCTATTAAAAAAGGAGCTGCACTTGGCCAAATGGTAATCACACCAAAAGATGCGAATGATCCTGGATTTTTATCCGGTAAGTCATTACAAATAGACCTTGTAACAACATCTGCAGTAGAAGAAGCGAATTGGTTTACTCGTTCTATGCGCGGAATCGGTTCTTTCTTTAGTGGTATATGGAATAGTGCTGTTGATACAGTAAAAGGTTGGTTTTAAAAGCTCCTCATTGTAGGGGCTTTTTCTTATTCCTATTTTTCATACCGACTTTATGAAAAAGTAGTAGACAAGCATCTGATAGTTAGTGGTAGAATGTAAGAGTATTCTTAATTTTCGCCTTTAACGGGGAAAAGCAATTCACCTAGGGGGGTTTTTGTAACATGACAAATGTAACAGGGACAGAACGTGTAAAACGTGGAATGGCAGAAATGCAAAAAGGCGGCGTTATTATGGACGTAATTAACGCTGAACAAGCAAAAATTGCAGAAGAGGCAGGCGCAGTTGCTGTTATGGCATTAGAGCGCGTACCAGCAGATATTCGTGCAGCAGGTGGCGTTTCTCGTATGGCAGACCCAACAATCGTTGAAGAAGTTATGGGTGCTGTGTCAATTCCGGTTATGGCAAAATGCCGTATCGGTCACCTTGTAGAAGCACGTGTATTAGAATCATTAGGGGTAGACTATATCGATGAGAGTGAAGTATTAACTCCTGCCGATGAAGTATACCATTTAAATAAACGTGATTACACAGTTCCGTTTGTATGTGGTTGCCGTGATATCGGAGAAGCTGCACGTCGTATTGCAGAAGGTGCATCTATGCTTCGTACAAAAGGTGAACCAGGAACAGGAAACATTGTGGAGGCGGTGCGTCACATGCGCCAAGTCAATGCAGAAATCCGTCAAGTTGCAAGTCTACGTGAAGATGAGTTAATGACATATGCAAAAAATACTGGTGCTCCTTATGAAGTACTACTTGAGATTAAACGCCTTGGTCGCTTACCGGTTGTAAACTTTGCGGCAGGTGGTGTAGCAACACCTGCAGATGCAGCGTTAATGATGCAATTAGGTGCGGATGGTGTATTTGTTGGATCTGGTATCTTCAAATCAGAGAATCCAGCAAAATTTGCACGCGCAATCGTTGAAGCAACAACTCATTATGAAGATTATGAATTAATTGCAAGCCTTTCTAAAGGATTAGGTAATGCGATGAAAGGTATCGAAATTTCAACGTTATTACCAGAACAACGCATGCAAGAGCGTGGATGGTAATTGAAGGAGAACTTTAAAATGGTGAGAATCGGTGTACTAGGTCTTCAAGGTGCAGTTCGTGAGCATGTAAAATCAGTTGAAGCAAGTGGTGCCGAAGCTGTTATTGTAAAGCGTATAGAACAACTTGAAGAAATTGATGGTCTTATTTTACCGGGCGGTGAAAGCACAACAATGCGCCGTCTTATCGATAAATATGCTTTCATGGAACCACTTCGTACATTTGCGAAGTCTGGTAAACCAATGTTTGGTACATGTGCAGGAATGATTCTTCTTGCAAAAACACTTATTGGCTATGAAGAAGCACATATTGGTGCTATGGATATTACAGTTGAGCGCAATGCGTTCGGACGTCAAAAAGATAGCTTCGAAGCTGCACTTTCTATTGAAGGTGTGGGAGAGGATTTTGTTGGCGTATTTATTCGTGCTCCGTATGTTGTGAATGTAGCGGATGATGTTGAGGTACTTTCTACACATGGCGATCGAATGGTAGCAGTAAGGCAAGGGCCGTTTTTAGCTGCTTCTTTTCATCCGGAATTAACGGACGATCATCGCGTAACAGCATACTTTGTAGAAATGGTAAAAGAGGCGAAAATGAAAAAAGTTGTATAAGTAACTTGCAACTTGTATAAGATTATAGTAAATTGATGGTAACAATTTTATAAAATAAGCGTGTTGATAGGAAGTAGTAACAAATGTCGTTTCTTATAGAGAGTCGATGGTTGGTGGAAATCGATAGGAACAGTTTGTGAATCCATCCTGGAATGGAATGTGGAATATCTTTATGATTAGTAAACATTCCCGGTGAAGAGCCGTTATTTCTACTTGAGAGGAAGGCGGTAATGCTTTCAACTAGGGTGGCAACGCGGGTTAACTCCCGTCCCTTTATATAGGGACGGGAGTTTTTTGTGTTTTATAAAATAAAAGGAGGAGTATATAATGCTTGATATTAAATTTCTACGTACAAATTTTGAAGAAGTAAAAGCAAAGTTACAGCATAGAGGCGAAGATTTAACTGATTTCGGTCGCTTTGAAGAGTTGGATACGAGAAGAAGAGAACTACTTGTTCAAACAGAGGAACTAAAAAGTAAACGTAATGAAGTATCTCAACAAATCTCTGTATTGAAGCGCGAAAAGAAAGATGCAGAAGCTCTAATTCTAGAAATGCGTGAAGTTGGGGAAAAAGTAAAAGATCTTGATAATGAACTTCGTACAGTTGAAGAAGATCTAGAAAGATTAATGTTATCTATTCCAAATATTCCTCATGAATCTGCTCCAGTTGGTGAAACAGAGGATGATAATGTAGTAGCACGTACTTGGGGAGAAGTGAAAGATTTTGCTTTTGAACCAAAACCACATTGGGATCTTGCTACAGATTTAGGGATTCTAGACTTTGAGCGTGCTGGGAAAGTAACAGGAAGCCGCTTCGTATTCTACAAAGGTGCTGGAGCAAGATTAGAGCGTGCTTTAATTAGCTTTATGCTTGATCTTCATACTGATGAGCACGGATATGAAGAAGTATTACCTCCGTATATGGTAAACCGTGCAAGCATGACAGGAACAGGACAACTTCCGAAGTTTGAAGAAGATGCATTCCGTATTGAAAGTGAAGATTACTTCTTAATTCCAACAGCTGAAGTACCTGTGACGAATATGCACCGTGATGAAATCTTAAGTAAAGAGCAATTGCCTATAAGATATGCTGCATTTAGCTCTTGCTTCCGTTCTGAAGCAGGTTCAGCTGGACGCGATACACGTGGCTTAATTCGTCAGCATCAGTTCAATAAAGTAGAGCTTGTAAAGTTCGTAAAACCAGAAGATTCTTATGAAGAGTTAGAAAAACTAACAAATGATGCAGAACGCGTGTTACAATTATTAGAGTTGCCATATCGCGTTATGAGCATGTGCACAGGCGATTTAGGATTTACAGCAGCGAAGAAATACGACATTGAAGTATGGATTCCGAGCTATGGCACATATCGTGAAATTTCTTCTTGTAGTAATTTTGAAGCTTTCCAAGCGAGACGTGCAAACATCCGTTTCCGTCGTGAGCCAAATGGCAAACCAGAACATGTTCATACATTAAATGGATCTGGTCTTGCAATTGGACGTACGGTTGCAGCTATTTTAGAGAACTACCAACAAGAAGATGGTACAATTATAATTCCAGAAGTTCTTCGCCCTTATATGGGAGGAAAAACAGTTATTAAGTAAATTTATAAACATTCATCGGTATGAGTGATTGGTAATTATGAGCGTTGTCAGTACTATAATGTAGGAGAGGAAAAGTAAAATTTTCCTTTCCTCATAATTTATTTTAGTAGGGTTGACTAACTGTTTTTCTTTTGATATTATATTTGATGTCAATATGGAGGTATACCCAAGTCTGGCTGAAGGGATCGGTCTTGAAAACCGACAGGCGGCGAGAGTCGCGCGGGGGTTCGAATCCCTCTACCTCCTCCAGATATAATTGACAACAGCGCATATAAGTGGAGATTGGAGAACTCGTTACCAACACGTAACGAGTTTTTATTTTAAAACCAATCATAAAGTATGGTGTAAGGATATCTTGTCCTTATTACACACTCATATTCCGATGATTATCTTCATAGATATGAAAGGAGTCAACATGGATCTTATTATACAAACGTTTCCTTTAGATGGAAAAACTTTATATTATGTACAATGTCCTGTCTGTAAGAACAATAGAATTTTAAACAGTGGTGCAAATGTATCACGCATTATTAGCGATGATACATTCCGTAAACTTTGTGGTTGCACTTGCGATGTAAAGCAAACTGCGGCAAAAGTAGAGGCACCAAAAAAGGTTAAAAAAGAGGCTGTAAAGAAAGAAGCAGCTCCAAAACGTACAGGTAAAGTATTAACAGCAGTAATTAACGGGAAAGAAATGACTGTTAAAGAGATTGCTGAAGCGTACGATATTAGTACAAGTACTGTTCGTCAGCGTATTAACGCTGGAAAACCTGAGAGTGAAATTATTGCTCCAACAAAGAAGAAGTAATTTAATAGAAAAAACCCGTGCGTATGCACGGGTTTTTTATTTTACAAGTTTACGTGTTTGTTTTAAAAAATGACCGATTTTTTTAATGATTGGTTCAATGGAATCGCCATCTTTTAAAATATCGTATTCATTAATGTTTAATCGTAAAACAGGGCATGAATTAAAGTTATTAATCCAGTTTTCGTAACGCCCATGCATCTCTTTCCAATACTCAATTGGTGTTTGCTGTTCCATCGGACGTCCGCGTTCTTGGATACGATCAACGATATCATCGAAAGAACCTTCTAAGTAAATTAGTAAATCTGGATGAGGGAAATAAGGAGTCATGACCATAGCGTCAAATAAACCTTTGTATGTTTCATAATCAGTTTCCGTCATTGTTCCTTTTTCATGATGCATTTTTGCGAAAATGCCAGTATCTTCATAGATAGAGCGATCTTGAACAAAACCGCCACCATATTCAAAAATTCTTTTTTGTTCTTTAAATCGTTCTGCTAAAAAGTATACTTGCAAGTGGAAGCTCCAGCGTGTGAAATCAGCATAGAACTTGTCCAAATACGGGTTAGAATCTACCTTTTCAAATGATGTTCGATAACCTAAAGCGTTAGCTAATGCAGTTGTCATAGTAGATTTACCAACACCTACTGTTCCAGCGATAGTGATTACTGCGTCATTTGGTATATCATATTTTTGCCTTAAATTCATTATTATTTCGACTCCTTTAAGAGAGTATTTTGAAGGGCAGATAGGATGACGTTTAAATCGTCAGGATTTTTTACAAAATCCATATCGTCTCCGTTAAATTTCAATACTGGGATATCTGGATGATCCTTTTTAAAAGCATCCATAGCTGTTTCGTAATCTTTTGTGAGCTGTAGTAAGTAATTTGGATCCATATTTTTTTCGAATTCTCTTCCGCGCATTGCGATTCGCCTTTGTAATGTTTCTAGGCTAGCTGTTAAATAAATGATAACATTTGGTACCGGCATATCTTGTGTAAGGATACGATAGATTTGCATGTACTTGTCATATTGAGAATCTTTTAATGTACGGGATGCGAAAATTACATTTTTAAATATATGATAATCCGCTACTACTGGCTTCCTTTGATTCAAATACTTTATGTTAATATCTTCTAATTGTTTGTATCTATTACAAAGAAAGAACATCTCTGTTTGAAAACTCCATTCGTCGATGTCTTCATAGAACTTTCCTAAAAAGGGGTTTTCATCAACAATCTCTTTCAGTAAGTGGAGTTGCATGTGAGTTGAAATTTCCTTCGCAAGTGAAGTCTTTCCAACACCAATTGGTCCTTCAACCGTGATAAATGGTACTCCGGTCACGCTGTTTCCTCCTTTCAATCAGTGATTTACCGTGACTACTAAAAACACAAAACAGAATTATTGTAGCACAAGAGGGAAGCGAGCGGGTTAATTTGATATAAAAAGTTAGAAAATAGATATATGTATTAATTAAATTTTATTTGAGATGACGGGACTATATTTGCTTTTAATGTGGATTCCATTATTTTTAAAGCATGCAGGTTATCCTGATCATGATTAGAGGCAATGCAGTCCTGTGGTACATACAGTTTATAATTTCTCATATGAGCATCGTTCGCTGTAAAGAGGATACATATATTCCCGGCGACTCCTGTTAATATTAGATTTTCTATTTTTAAATAGCCTAATAAAGAATTTAAAGGTGTTTCATAAAAAGCAGAGTAATGTGGTTTAATAAAAATATAATCATCAGAATTTGGAGCAATCTTATGAATGATATTTTCGCTATACTCATTTGTACAATGAGTAATTAGTTGGTCGATATCAGATCTCCACAGTTGATAATGGTCATTAATATAAATTATGGGGTAGCCGAAAGATTGCATTGTTTTCTTTAATTGTAAAATAGGATTTGTTATAATTTCGCATTTTTTTGCTAGGATGGGCCCGTGTGAAAATTGAAAGTCATTAATCATATCGATAATGAGTAAGGCAGTGTTCTTCATATGTAATCCCCTCTCTTTTTTCTTAGGGTGGATTGAATTTATAAAAGTTATCCCATGTGTAGTAAATGAAAATAAGTGTATTTTATTTGTAATGAAAGGACTATGTTATGGAACACGATCAAGATATTTATTTTATGCAGTTAGCAATCGAAGAGGCTAAAAAAGCAGAGGCAATACAAGAAGTACCAATTGGTGCCGTTATAGTATTAAATGGGGAAGTCATTAGTGTTGCTCATAATTTAAGGGAAACTGAGCAAAGATCAATAGCTCATGCTGAGTTATTAGCTATTGATGAAGCGTGCAAAAAATTAGGGACATGGCGTTTAGAAGATGCGACGTTATATGTAACATTAGAGCCTTGTCCGATGTGTGCCGGTGGAATTGTTTTATCAAGAGTGAAGCGAGTTGTATATGGTGCAAGTGATCCGAAAGGTGGATGTGCAGGAACATTGATGAATCTTTTAACGGATGAACGCTTTAATCATCAATGTGAAGTAGTAGCTGGTGTATTAGAAAAAGAGTGCGGTACGCTGTTAACAAACTTTTTTAGAGAACTTCGTAAAAAAAGAAAAGCGATTAAGAAATTAGAGAAAAGCAAAGAGAATTAACGTATTTGCATTTTATAAAAAAACAAGTTATACTGATAGTGCCTTTAATGAAGGCAACCGAATATTGGTTTTAACTTTGCCGTGCTAAGCGGGGAGGTAGCGGTGCCCTATACTCGCAATCCGCTCTAGCGAGGCCGAATCCCTTCTCGAGGTTATGTTGCTGTAAGGTCTGCCTTAAGTAAGTGGTGTTGACGTTTGGGTCCTGCGCAACGGGACCCCGTGAACCTTGTCAGGTCCGGAAGGAAGCAGCAATAAGCGGGTCTTCTCGTGTGCCGCAGGAGTGCCTGAACCGAGCTAACTGCTTGAGTAACGCTTATGGTACGTAATCGACGGAAGGTGCACGGCAGTTATATATGTATACAAAACTCACCTTAATACTAAGGTGGGTTTTTTGTATAGAAAATAACTTTTGGAATCTATAAACAGAATGGGTTATAATATATGAGATAATAACCTTTGAGGGAGGCCGTATTTTCGTGTCATACCAAGCGTTATACCGAACATGGAGACCGCAAAAGTTTGAAGATGTAGTCGGTCAAAAGCACGTGACAAAAACGTTGCAAAATGCCCTTCTTCAAGAGAAAGTTTCACATGCTTATTTATTTTCTGGGCCAAGGGGAACAGGAAAAACGACAATTGCAAAAGTATTTGCAAAAGCAATCAACTGTGAACATGCTCCCGTAGCTGAACCTTGTAATGAATGTCCTTCTTGTTTGGGGATTACACAAGGGTCTATTTCGGATGTATTAGAAATTGATGCGGCTTCAAATAACGGTGTAGATGAAATTCGAGATATTAGAGATAAAGTAAAATATGCTCCAAGTGCTGTAGAATATAAAGTATACATTATTGATGAAGTTCACATGCTTTCTATGGGTGCCTTCAATGCACTTTTAAAAACGTTAGAAGAGCCGCCAGGACATGTCATCTTTATTTTAGCGACAACAGAACCACATAAGATACCGCCTACAATCATTTCGCGTTGCCAACGTTTCGAATTTCGAAAGATATCAGTAAATGATATTGTTGAGAGATTATCGACGGTTGTGACCAATGAAGGTACGCAAGTAGAAGATGAGGCGTTGCAAATTGTTGCACGTGCCGCTGAAGGTGGTATGCGTGATGCGCTTAGTCTTATTGATCAGGCAATATCTTATAGTGATGAGGCTGTTACGACAGAAGATGTATTAGCTGTAACAGGTTCTGTTTCTCAGCAATATTTAGGCAACTTAGTAGAATGTATACGTGAAAATGATGTATCGAGAGCATTACGTATCATAGATGAGATGATGGGTAAAGGGAAAGATCCAGTTCGATTTATGGAAGATTTCATTTATTATTATCGTGATATGCTTTTATATCAAACTTCACCACAACTGGAACATATGTTGGAACGAGTAATGGTAGATGAGCAATTCCGGACGTTAAGTGAAGAAATGCAACCGGAAGTAATCTATGAGATCATTCATACTCTTAGTAAAGCGCAACAGGAAATGAAGTGGACAAATCATCCTCGAATTTTCTTAGAAGTTGTTATGGTGCAACTGTGTCAACAGTTTATGATGCAAGCAAACGGTGCAGATCGTTTGCAAGCAATTATGAACAGGATGCAGCAATTGGAGAAAGAGTTAGAACAAGTTAAAAAGAATGGTGTGCCGGCCGGTGTGCAGCAGGAAGTCAGAGAGACGCGTGCAGCACCAAAGCCAGTACGGACAGGAAGTATGAAGATTCCTGTCGGACGCGTAAATGAAGTATTAAAGCAAGCAAAGCGTCAAGATTTAGAACAATTAAAAGCTGTATGGGGTGAGTTGCTAGGGCGACTCAAAGCATACAACAAAGTAGCGTTTGCTGTTTTATTAGAAAATAGCGAACCAGTAGCGGCTTCGGACGATACTTACGTTTTAGCGTTTCAATATGAAATCCACTGTAAAATGGCAAGCGAAAATCGAGAGGCTATGGATACAGTGGAACAAGCTTTATTTGAATTGCTAAGTAAAAGATTGAATATGATTGCCATTCCAAAAAGTGAATGGGGTAAAATTCGTGAAGATTTTTTACAGCGTGAAGGCGGAGTTTCTGAAGAAAGCTCAGAGAAAAAAGAAGATCCTCTTATAGAAGAGGCTGTAAAATTAGTAGGGCAAGAACTTATTGAAATAAAAGAGTAATAACAATTAGGAGGAATTAATTATGATGCGTGGCGGAATGGGAAATATGAATAACATGATGAAACAAATGCAAAAGATGCAAAAGGAAATGGCAAAAGCGCAAGAAGAGCTTGGCGAAAAAACAGTTGAAGGTACAGCTGGTGGCGGTATGATCACAGTTATTGCAAATGGTCATAAGCAAATTCTTGAAGTAAACGTGAAAGAAGAAGTTGTAGATCCAGAAGATATCGAAATGTTACAAGACTTAGTGTTAGCTGCAACGAACGATGCACTTAAAAAAGCTGATGAACTTTCAAACTCAACAATGGGTAAATTTACAAAAGGCTTAAACTTACCGGGTGGAATGTTCTAGGAGGATATTGATATATGCATTATCCAGAACCAATATCAAAACTAATTGATAGTTTTATGAAATTACCAGGAATCGGACCGAAAACAGCGGTTCGATTGGCATTTTTCGTATTAGACATGAAAGAAGACGACGTGTTAGGTTTTGCGAAAGCACTTGTAAATGCGAAGCGTGACTTAGCATATTGTTCTGTGTGCGGGCATATTACTGATCGTGATCCTTGTTATATTTGTAACGATTCACATCGAGATCAATCAGTAGTTTGTGTCGTGCAAGAACCGAAAGATGTAATCGCGATGGAAAAAATGAAAGAATATCAAGGTGTATATCATGTGTTACGAGGTGCTATTTCTCCAATGGAGGGAATTGGGCCAGAAGACATTAATATCCCGCAACTTTTAAAGCGACTGCACGATGAAACGGTACAAGAAGTAATATTAGCAACAAACCCTAATATTGAAGGGGAAGCTACAGCAATGTATATATCCCGCCTCTTAAAGCCGACAGGTATTAAAGTGACTCGTATTGCACATGGTCTGCCAGTTGGTGGAGATTTAGAATATGCAGATGAAGTAACACTGTCGAAAGCGTTAGAAGGTCGTAGAGAAGTATAAGAGGAGAAACAAAAATGTTCTTTCACAAAAAGGGTAAATTGCGTAAAGAGTATGATGATAAGCTAATTGTACTATTAGAAAAAGTAAAGAATGAGTGGTTACGTCAGAAGAGAATGGTTGAACAAAGCGTTGAACCATCTCAAGATGTACTTTGTTCTTTGAAAATAGCAGAGGCGAAATATTTCTTTTTGTTAAAAGAAGCAAAACGTCGTCCTGTAAAAATGGAACAATGGTAAAAGGTTCTGCTGAAAAAGCAGAACCTTTTTTATTTTATCCCGCTTTAATGGGCAGTAAGACCTCCACTGATAAAGTTTCACTTTATTCGTTAAACATTTAGTAGTTACTTCGTTTGAAAAGAACAATTAATGATTTTATGAATAAAGCGGCACTGAATATAGGTGAATAAGATAAAACGACTGGAGTTATATGATACATGTTCTTTTTTATTGTCTTGTCCCATACAAATAATTGTGTATAGGACATTCATAAGGAGGAAAAAATGAATTCTACAATTATTATTGTTGGTATTCTTACGTTAGTTTTTATTTTCCTTGTTTTTGGTGTTTCTTCTAAGCCATTACGTTTTATAGGGAAAGCACTTTTTCATGTTACCTTAGGAGTAGCGTTACTCTTTATCGTAAATGTTGTAGGAACATATTTTGATTTTCATATTCCAATTAACTTAGGAACCGCAACAATAACAAGTTTGTTAGGTTTACCTGGTGTCGCTGCATTAGTGGTTATTAAGCTTTATATCATGCCAAGATAAATTTATTTTGGCATTTTTTTTAAAAGTATTGACTAACAAATGATTAATATGGTAAATTAATAAGCGTCGTCAGGAACGAAAGAAAAAAGTTGTTGACAGATTTAGCGAGAAATGTTAA
>NZ_JAVBIS010000016.1:0-15500 GCF_030757775.1 Bacillus sp. MHSD_36 | reverse complement strand
TATATAAAGAAAAGAACGAAACATGTTGTTTCGTATTTTTTTATTTGTTTTAACAAAAAACTAATAAAGACAGTCAAACTATCCTTAGGAAAACTCCTAAGGACTTTTTTATATATTCAAAACCTGTATAATAAAGAGCAGAGAACATTGTGAGTAAAGTAGGTGAAGTCTGTGAGTAAATATGAAATAACAACAAAATCATCTGAGGAAACACAAAGATTATCAGAAAAACTAGGTGAACTTGTAAAGGCACAAGATGTAATTATTTTAGAAGGGGATCTAGGGGCTGGTAAGACAACTTTTACAAAAGGACTAGCAAAGGGTCTTGGCGTGAAAAGAGTTGTAAATAGTCCTACCTTTAATATTATTAAAGAATATAAAGGAAGATTACCGCTATATCATATGGACGTGTATCGCCTGGCAGAAAGTGAAGAGGACTTAGGATTTGATGAGTATTTCTACGGTGAAGGAATTACGGTAGTAGAATGGGCTCATTTAATAGAAGCATATTTACCAAATGAAAAGTTACAAATTAGTTTATTCCATGCTGGAGATGATACAAGGAAAATTGTACTCGAGCCAATTGGAGATCGCTATATTAGATTATGTGAGGAGCTATTACAAGATGAAAGTACTAGCAATTGATACTTCGAATTATGTAATGGGTGTATCCCTTATTGAAGAAGAAAACGTAATTGGGGAAATCATTACAAATTTAACAAAAAACCATTCTGTACGTCTTATGCCAGCTGTAGAACAACTGTTGAAAGAGTGCGGTGTAAAACCGAAGGAATTAACTAAAATTGTTGTAGCTGCGGGACCTGGGTCATATACAGGTGTTCGTATAGGTGTGACAGCTGCCAAAACATTGGCTTGGTCACTTCAAATACCAATTGTAGGTGTGTCAAGTTTAGAAGTAGTGGCTGCAAATGGAGCTAATTTTGATGGATTAATCTGTCCTTTATTCGATGGAAGACGTGGACAAATCTATACTGGCTTATATACATATGAAGGAGAGGATTTAACTTCTATAGAAGAAGACCGAATCATCCTTATTGTAGACTGGTTGCAAATGTTAAAAGATAAAGGAAAGCCTGTTTTATTTATTGGTAACGATGTGAAATTGCACAAAGAAACGATTATCGAATATTTAGGCGATCAAGCTGTATTTGCTCCTTTCACTAAAAATAACCCAAGACCAAGTGAGTTAGCGTTCTTAGGATTACAAAAAGAAGAACAAGATGTACATTCATTTGTGCCTAGTTACCTTCGTTTAGCTGAAGCTGAAACAAAGTGGTTAGAAAGTCAAAACAAGTAGGAGCTTGCAGAGGATGGATATGATATTTAGAAAGATGGAACTCGATGATATCGCTCAAATTGTAGCTATTGAAGAAGCATCTTTTTCAACTCCTTGGACTGCAGATGCCTTTCACCGTGAGTTAACGATGAATGAACATGCACATTATATGGTGCTAGAAAAAGATGGCCGTGTAATTGGGTATTGTGGATTGTGGATAATTATTGATGAATCACATATAACAAATATAGCTATTTTGCCAGAATATAGAGGTCAAAAGCTAGGAGATGCTTTATTGAAAGAAGTTATTTCTGAAGCGAAAACTCTAGGAGTAAAAACGATGACACTTGAAGTACGTGTATCAAATGAAGTAGCAAAACAGTTATACAGAAAATACGGATTTCAAAATGGTGGAATTCGTAAACGATACTATGCAGACAATCAGGAAGATGGTCTCGTAATGTGGGTGAATATATAATGGAAAAAAATACGATTATACTTGGTATTGAAACAAGCTGTGATGAAACAGCAGTAGCAGTTGTTAAAAATGGAACGGAAATTATTGCGAACGTCGTTGCATCACAAATTGAAAGTCATAAACGTTTTGGCGGAGTTGTACCAGAGATTGCATCTCGTCATCATGTAGAAGAAATTACAGTTGTGTTAGAAGAGGCCTTAAAAGAAGCAAATATCACATTTGAGGATATTGATGCAATTGCTGTAACAGAAGGGCCTGGTTTAGTAGGAGCGCTTTTAATAGGAGTAAACGCAGCGAAAGCAGTGGCGTTTGCTCATGATATTCCTCTAGTTGGTGTTCATCATATTGCTGGCCATATTTATGCGAACCGTTTAGTAAAAGAAGTTCAATTCCCATTGCTATCACTTGTTGTATCTGGTGGACATACAGAGCTTGTTTATATGAAAGAACATGGTTCATTTGAAGTAATTGGGGAAACGAGAGATGATGCAGCAGGAGAGGCATATGATAAAGTAGCTCGTACGTTATCTATGCCATATCCAGGTGGTCCTCATATTGATCGTCTTGCACATGAAGGAGAACCGACAATCGATTTACCTCGTGCATGGCTAGAACCGGACTCGTATGATTTTAGTTTCAGTGGATTGAAATCAGCAGTTATCAACACTGTGCATAACGCAAAACAACGTGGAATAGAAATTGCACCGGAAGATTTAGCAGCAAGTTTCCAAGAGAGTGTAATTGACGTACTAGTAACGAAAGCGTCTCGTGCAGCGGATGCTTATAACGTAAAACAAGTGCTTCTTGCTGGTGGAGTGGCTGCGAATAAGGGACTTCGTGCGCGTTTAGAAACAGAATTTGCCCAAAAAGAAAATGTGGAGCTAATTATTCCTCCTCTATCTTTATGCACAGATAATGCAGCAATGATTGCAGCGGCAGGTACAATCGCATATGAACAAGGAAAACGAGCTACATTAGCTTTAAATGCAAATCCAGGATTAGATATTGAAGCATAGTTATACACAAAATTAACCACAGTTTGTGGATAAAACCCATATTATCTGTTGATAATATGGGTTTTATTGTGTATATAAAATGTGTATAACTTTTTTATTAATTGTGGATAATGTGGAAAAAGTTATTTTGATGTTTATTTTATAAAGGTGGATATGTGTATAAACTTGTGGATAAATAAGATGAAGTCTGACCTTTGAATGTACTCTTTTTCGGGAAATAAAAAACAAGAAGATATCTTTAAAAAACATTTTGAAATATGCTCCTATTATAGTAGACGCTAATATTGTCAAACCTTGTCGGTAAATCGATATCTTGTGTCGAATCTTTTATGTAATAGACGTTGAACTGGACTAGAAGATAAAAAGGATACCACATCGTCAATAATATTGACTGATGAGACATCCTTTTTATTCATATTCTTATAAATGCAGCTCTTCCCATTCTGCCATACAAGCATCAAGTTGTTCTTGTAGTGCTTGCTTTTTCGTTGTAATTTCACTAGCCTTTTCATAATCTGCATATATCTCTGGTAAGCAAAGTTGATCTTCTAACGTAGCAATTTCTTCTTCAAATTGTACAATATTCTGTTCTAATTCCTCAATTTTTCGAGTACGTTGACGCTCCAACTTTTTGCGCTCTTTTTCTTCGAGATAATTTAATTTTTCTTGAGCTACAGTTTTTTGAACAGGTGCCTGATTTTCTTGCTGTTCTTGTTGTTCAAATTCAGCACGTTCAATCATCTCATTTTTCTTTTCAACGTAGTAATCGTAGTCACCTAAATATTCCTGCGCACCTTCTGTTGATAACTCAACAACAGTTGTCGTTACACGATTAATAAAGTAACGGTCATGTGAGACAAACAGAAGGGTACCTGGATAATCAATTAAAGCATTCTCCAAGATTTCTTTACTATTTAAATCAAGATGGTTCGTAGGCTCATCGAGAATTAATAAATTCGATTTTTGCATCATAAGTTTTGCAAGAGCTAACCGAGCCTTTTGTCCACCACTAAGAGAGGATACTGGTTTTAGTACATCGTCTCCTGTGAATAAGAAGTTGCCTAGTATTGTGCGAATTTCTTTTTCGGGCTGTAATGGATATTCATCCCATAATTCATTTAAAACTCGTTTAGAAGATGTTAAGTTAGCTTGTTCTTGATCATAATACCCAACAGATACATTGGAACCGAAAGAAACATCACCATGTAATAGTGGTAACTTATTCACAATGGATTTTAATAATGTGGATTTTCCAATTCCGTTTGGGCCAACTAAAGCAACACTATCCCCGCGAGTTAAACGCATTGTTACATGTTCAATAATCGGATCCTCATCATAGCCGATAGTCGCATCCTTTACTTGTAAAACATCATTTCCACTTTGTTTTTCAATATCGAAGTGGAAGGAAGCTGACTTAGAATCACCTAATGGTCTTGTTAATAGTTCCATACGGTCTAATTGTTTACGACGGCTTTGAGCACGTTTTGTCGTAGATGCGCGAGCTATATTTTTTTGAACGAAGTCCTCAAGCTTAGCGATTTCATCTTGTTGTTTTTCATAACGCTTCATTTCTTGCTCGTATAGTGCTGATTTTAAATCTAAATATTTACTGTAGTTACCAACAAATCGTCTGCTTTCTTTATTCGAAATTTCATATACTTGTGTAACGAGTTTGTCTAAGAAATAACGGTCATGGGAAACGATTAGTATTGCACCAGGATAGCCTTGTAAGTATTGTTCAAGCCATGTTAATGTTTCGATGTCTAAATGGTTTGTAGGCTCGTCCAAAATAAGTAAGTCTGGTTTCGTTAATAATAATTTACCGAGAGCTAATCGCGTTTTTTGTCCACCGCTTAATGTAGAAATCGTCGTCTGGTGCGTTTCAACTGGGAAGCCAAGACCGCTTAAAATCGAACGAATATCCGCTTCATACTGATAGCCACCTTGATCTTTATAATCTAATTGTAATTGGTCATAATCAGCTAATAATCTTTCATATGTAGCCTCGTTTGAAAAGTTTTCTTCTTTGCCCATCTCTTGCTCTAGCCTTCGAAGTTTTGTCTCCATTTGCTGTAAGTGTGTAAAGACGGTTAACATTTCATCCCAAATCGTTAAAGACGTTTCTAATCCGGTGTTTTGAGCTAAATATCCGATTGAGACATCTTTCGGTTTTATAATTTCGCCACCATCATGAGATAGCTCACCGGCTATTATTTTTAATAATGTAGATTTTCCGGCTCCATTTCGTCCGACTAATGCGATGCGATCTTTCGTTTGAACTTCCAATTTTATGTTTGCAAGAATCGTTTCTGCACCGTATAATTTCGAAAGCGCGTTTACTTGTAATAAAATCAATGTTTTCACCTCAAATAATTTCTTAACTTTGCCATGTTTATATTTCTCAATCATACTAAAAATAGTGTATAGTTTAAAATACAGAGAGAATACTTCTTCTTTCTATTATACAAGGAATTTAATAAGTGCTAAACTTCTGTATTTGATTAAAGCATATGAATAAAGATAGGAAGAGAGGAGAGGTTATATGGAGCAGCAGAAAATTCCACAAGCCACTGCTAAGAGATTGCCTCTATACTATCGATTTATCCAAAACTTATCTCTATCTGGTAAGCAACGTGTTTCATCAGCTGAATTAAGTGAAGCGGTAAAGGTTGATTCCGCAACTATTCGAAGAGATTTCTCATACTTTGGAGCGTTAGGGAAAAAAGGATATGGATATAATGTAAATTATTTATTATCATTTTTCCGTGAGACACTCGACCAAGATGATATAACACGTGTAGCGCTTATTGGAGTAGGTAATTTAGGGACCGCTTTCTTACATTATAATTTCACGAAAAACAATAATACAAAAATTGAAATGGCGTTTGACGTTAGTGAAGAGAAAGTAGGAACAGAAATCGGGGGCATTCCTGTATATCACTTAGATGAATTAGAAGAAAGACTATCAAATGATATACAAGTGGCAATATTAACAGTACCGGCTACAGTAGCACAATCTGTAGCAGATAGATTAGCTGAAACGAGTGTACATGGTATTTTAAACTTCACACCAGCACGCTTAAATGTATCAGACAATATAAGAATTCATCATATTGATTTAGCAGTAGAGTTACAAACACTTGTTTACTTTTTAAAGAATTATCCACAATAAAACGCAGAGGAAGCGACCTCTGCGTTTTATTATTGTTTTTTCTTTGTGAATTTAACTAATATAAGGCGAAGTGCCAAATTAAAATCAATTGTTGCCATAACTGCAAATAGTATTGTCCACATATTCCAGATTGTATCTGTTACGTTCGTAATGGCGAAGCGTGTAAAGATACATCCTAGAAGGAAGTACAATGCAGCCATGAACAATGGCGAGTTTCTCATACTAAAAATCCTCCGATAAAGCCTTGCATTTTTTCAGCTTCTTTAATCATTTCTTGAATGTGTTCATTACTTGCTAACACTTGAGCAACTGCAACTAATGTATTCATTGCAACATGGGCCGCAATTGGAACGATAATACGCTTCGTCTTTACATATAAGAAGGCGAATACGAGCCCCATTGCAGTGTATACCAATAAGTGAATGAAATCAAAATGAATTGCTGCGAATACGAGAGAACTAATGATAGCAGCAATAAAGAAGTTAAACTTCTTATAAAGTGTACCAAATAAAATTTTTCTAAACACGATTTCTTCTAAAATAGGTCCGATTATAGATATAACAATTAGGAACCAAGGAGTAGTTCTTGCGATATCCATAAGCCTCGCTGTGTTTTCAGATCCAGGTTTAATACCTAATACATACATTTCAATCATACCAGCAATACTTTGTGAGAAAAATGCTAAGAAGAATCCGATGAAAATCCATCCAATTGTAGCTGGAACAGTAGACCGCGTTTTATCTAAATGTCTATCACGAATATCTGTTCTAAGTAACCAAAGCACGATACATAATGCAATAAAGAAGCTAATGATTGCCCAGTGGCCAGTTATGAGTTGGAATTTTTCCTCCCTAGTAAATCCTCTGTTATCATAAAATCCAGTTTTCAGGAGAAGCGGTAATCCAGCTATGGATGATAACTGCATTAAAATGTATGTAACGATAACCCACCAATATTGTTTTTTCAAATAGTTTAACCATCCCTTCTAACTCTAGTGTATGAGATAAGGTAGGATAACATGTACATATGCTACCTACGATATAAACCTTACGTAAATTATGTTTTTTTCGTAAATCCTTATTTGAAATTATAATAGAAGACAGGAGAAAGTTGTGTGTGTAGCGAAAACAACTTATGGTGTCCTTTCATATTGTAACATACGAGTAGCGGAAACAACGATTCATATAGTAAGGATAGAAGAAGAGAGAATCTATATAGAAAAGTGTATAACTTAATTTGCGAAAAAATTATGATTTTTTTACTTGCAAAAGAAATTGAGATTATTTATTATTATAAGTGTGTTAGCACTCGGGTGACCTGAGTGCTAATAAATAAAATTTACATAACAAAATGAGGAGGTTATTGTTCATGCTAAAGCCATTAGGTGATCGCGTTGTAATTGAGCTTGTTCAAGCGGAAGAAAAAACAGCAAGTGGTATTGTATTACCAGACACAGCAAAAGAAAAACCACAAGAGGGTAAAGTTATTGCAGTAGGTACTGGTCGAGTGCTTGAAAATGGTGAGCGTGTTGCTTTAGAGGTAGCAGCAGGTGATCTTATCATCTTCTCAAAATATGCAGGTACTGAAGTGAAATATGAAGGTACAGACTACTTGATTTTACGTGAAAGTGACATTTTAGCAGTTATCGGTTAATTATATAAATCTTAAAAAATCCAAGGGGGTCAATTATTATGGCAAAAGATATTAAATTTAGTGAAGAAGCACGTCGTTCGATGCTTCGCGGTGTCGACACTCTTGCAAACGCAGTAAAAGTAACGCTTGGACCAAAAGGTCGTAACGTTGTTCTTGAGAAAAAATTCGGTTCACCACTTATTACAAATGACGGTGTAACAATCGCAAAAGAAATCGAATTAGAAGATGCATTCGAAAACATGGGTGCGAAATTAGTAGCAGAAGTTGCTAGCAAAACAAACGATGTAGCTGGTGACGGAACAACAACTGCAACTGTATTAGCGCAAGCTATGATTCGTGAAGGTCTTAAAAACGTAACAGCTGGTGCGAACCCAATGGGTCTTCGTAAAGGTATCGAAAAAGCTGTTACTGCTGCAATCGAAGAATTAAAAACGATTTCTAAACCAATCGAAGGTAAATCTTCAATCGCACAAGTAGCTGCTATTTCTGCAGCTGACGAAGAAGTAGGTCAATTAATCGCTGAAGCAATGGAGCGCGTTGGTAACGACGGCGTTATTACTTTAGAAGAATCTAAAGGATTCACAACAGAATTAGACGTAGTAGAAGGTATGCAATTTGATCGTGGATATGCATCTCCTTACATGATTACTGATTCTGACAAAATGGAAGCAGTTCTTGATAACCCATACATCTTAATCACTGACAAAAAGATTTCTAACATTCAAGAGATCTTACCAGTATTAGAGCAAGTGGTACAACAAGGTAAACCACTTCTTATCATCGCTGAAGACGTAGAAGGCGAAGCGTTAGCTACATTAGTAGTGAACAAACTTCGTGGTACATTCAATGTAGTAGCTGTTAAAGCTCCTGGATTTGGTGACCGTCGTAAAGCAATGCTAGAAGATATCGCAATCTTAACTGGTGGCGAAGTAATCACTGAAGAATTAGGCCGTGACTTAAAATCTGCTACAGTTGAATCTTTAGGACGCGCTGGTAAAGTTGTTGTAACGAAAGAAAACACAACTGTAGTTGAAGGTGTAGGAAGCACACAACAAATCGAAGCTCGCATCGGTCAAATCCGTGCGCAATTAGAAGAAACTACTTCTGAATTCGATCGTGAAAAATTACAAGAGCGTCTTGCAAAACTTGCAGGTGGCGTAGCAGTAATTAAAGTAGGTGCAGCAACTGAAACTGAGTTAAAAGAGCGCAAACTTCGCATTGAAGATGCACTTAACTCAACTCGTGCAGCAGTAGAAGAAGGTATCGTTGCAGGTGGTGGTACTTCACTTATGAACGTATACACGAAAGTAGCTTCTATCGTAGCTGAAGGCGACGAAGCAACAGGTATCAACATCGTACTTCGCGCACTAGAAGAGCCAGTTCGTCAAATCGCAATCAACGCTGGTCTAGAAGGATCTGTAGTTGTAGAGCGTCTAAAAGGCGAAAAAGTAGGCGTTGGTTTCAATGCAGCAACTGGCGAGTGGGTTAACATGCTTGAAACTGGTATCGTAGATCCAGCTAAAGTAACTCGCTCTGCACTTCAAAACGCAGCATCTGTTGCAGCTATGTTCTTAACAACTGAAGCTGTAGTAGCTGACAAACCAGAACCAAATGCACCAGCAATGCCTGACATGGGCGGCATGGGCATGGGCGGTATGGGCGGAATGATGTAATTCCGTTTGCTCGAGAAACATCCATTTCTATATAGAAATGGATGTTTTTTTGTGTTTTTTAGAAAAGGAAATGAATTTCTGTAGAATTTTGTCGCTTTCTCTCTTGACCATACCGACACTTCATTGTTAGAATCTAGGAAGATAATATAAAACGATCCTTCATATATCCTCAAAGATATGGTTTGAGAGTCTCTACCGGGTTACCGTAAAAAACCTGACTATGAAGGCAGTGTGTCTTATATTTATAAAGAGCGGAAGACTATCTTTCTTTATAAAGCCAGACCCCTGCCTTTTCTTTGTTATGAGACTAGAGGCGGAGGACTGGCTTTTTTTATTATATTGGTAATGCTTTTCGCCAAATTGGTGAAAATATTTATATACGAGAACTAACGTTGGGGTGATTATTTTGAAGAAGCAGCACGATACAATTATCGTTTTAGATTTTGGGAGTCAGTACAATCAGTTAATAGCACGTCGAATTCGTGAGTTCGGTGTATACAGTGAACTTCATCCACATACAATTACTGCGGAAGAAATTAAAGCAATGAATCCAAAAGGGATTATCTTCTCTGGTGGACCGAATAGTGTATACGGTGAAGGCGCATTACATTGTGATGAAAAAATCTTTGAACTAGGATTACCAATCTTCGGTATTTGTTACGGTATGCAGCTTATGACGCAACACTTCGGTGGTAAAGTAGAACGTGCAAACCACCGTGAGTACGGAAAAGCTGTTCTTAAAGTAGAAAACGAATCAAAATTATATGCGAACCTTCCAGAAGAGCAAGTTGTATGGATGAGCCATGGCGACTTAGTAACTGGTTTACCTGAAGGATTCGTAGTAGATGCAACAAGTGAGTCTTGTCCAATTGCTGGTATGAGCAATGAAGAGAAAAACTTATACGGTGTACAATTCCACCCAGAAGTACGTCACTCTGAGCATGGTAACGATTTAATTAAAAACTTCGTATTCGGTGTATGTGGTTGTTCTGAAGGATGGAACATGGAGAACTTTATCGAAGTAGAATTAGAGAAAATCCGTGAAACTGTTGGAGACAAAAAAGTACTATGCGCACTTAGCGGCGGTGTAGACTCTTCTGTTGTAGCAGTATTAATTCATAAAGCAATCGGCGACCAGTTAACATGTATTTTCGTTGACCACGGTTTACTTCGTAAAGGCGAAGCAGAAGGCGTTATGAAAACATTTAGCGAAGGCTTCCACATGAACGTTATTAAAGTGGATGCAAAAGACCGCTTCATGGACAAGTTAAAAGGTGTAGAAGATCCAGAACAAAAACGTAAAATCATCGGTAACGAATTCATTTACGTATTTGATGATGAAGCTTCTAAATTACAAGGTATGGACTTCTTGGCGCAAGGTACACTTTATACAGATATCGTTGAGAGTGGTACTGCAACTGCACAAACAATTAAATCTCACCATAACGTTGGTGGACTTCCAGAAGACATGCAGTTCAAATTAATTGAGCCTTTAAACACTTTATTTAAAGATGAAGTACGTGTATTAGGATCTGAACTAGGAATTCCTGATGAAATCGTATGGCGTCAACCATTCCCAGGACCGGGTCTTGGTATTCGTGTATTAGGTGAAATCACAGAAGAGAAATTAGAAATCGTTCGTGAATCTGATGCGATTTTACGCGAAGAAATTATTAAAGCAGGCTTAGACCGCGAAATCTGGCAATACTTCACTGCGCTTCCTGGTATGCGTAGCGTAGGTGTTATGGGTGACGAGCGTACTTACGATTACACAGTAGGTATCCGCGCGGTAACATCTATTGACGGTATGACAGCTGACTGGGCACGTATCCCTTGGGATGTATTAGAGAAAATCTCTGTACGTATCGTAAACGAAGTAAAACACGTTAACCGTATCGTGTATGATGTAACGAGTAAGCCACCAGCAACGATTGAGTGGGAATAGTATTATAATAAAAGATCCATCTATCGCACATGCATAGATGGATCTTTTATATTTTTGTTATTAATACGAACGAAATTATAAATGTTTATAAAAATGTTCGTTTTTAAATTGACAAAACTACTTCATCGAGTTAATATGAGTATGTAATTCAAACGAAAAGTGAATATTATGCCGTCGTATAATATCGGGGATATGGCCCGAAAGTTTCTACCTAGCTACCGTAAATGGCTTGACTACGAGGCGTTTTTATAAAGGTGAGGGGAATCTTATCTTTATTCATAGAACGCTTCCATGTATATGCAATGGAAGCCTTTTTTATTTTTAATAGATAAAAGAGGGCTAGGGAGATTACGGCGAGTAATCATATAACGGGGGAAACGTAAGATGAAGCGCTATTTTCAGTTTGATGAACTCGGCACGAATTATAAAACAGAGTTCATAGCAGGTTTAACGACATTTCTATCTATGGCTTACGTACTATTTGTCAATCCTGCTACGCTGTCACTTGGAAATGTTAAAGGGTTACCGGCAGGTACAGGAATGGATCCAGGTGCAGTATTCGTTGCTACAGCATTAGCAGCGGCGATTGGTTCGTTAATTATGGGGATTTTCGCGAAGTATCCGATTGCTTTGGCACCGGGTATGGGAATTAACGCATTCTTTGCTTATACAGCAGTGTTAACGATGGGTATTCCTTGGCAAACAGCAATTGCTGGAACGTTAATGTCAGGTATTATCTTTATTATTCTTACAGCTTCAGGTATTCGTGAAAAAATCATTAATGCAATTCCGTCAGAGTTAAAGTTTGCAGTAGCGGCAGGTATCGGACTGTTCATCGCTTTCCTTGGATTCCAAAATGCCGGAATTATTGTGAAAAATGATGCTGTTCTTGTTGGATTGGGGGATTTAACAAAGGGCACAACGTTACTAGCAATCTTCGGAGTTGTTACGACAATCATCTTCATGATTAAGAAAGTTAATGGTGCAGTATTCTACGGTATGATTCTTACAGCGATCTTAGGAGTGGCGACAGGATTGATCGATACGCCAAAAGCTGTAGTGGGAGCAATACCGAGTCTAGAACCGACGTTCGGTGTAGCGTTAACGCACTTCGGAGATATTTTCACTGTCCAAATGGTGATTGTTATTATTACGTTCTTCTTCATCGATTTCTTTGATACAGCAGGTACACTTGTAGCGGTTGCGAATCAAGCGGGATTAATGAAGAATAATAAATTACCACGTGCAGGAAAAGCGTTATTCGCAGATGCGATTGCAACTGTAATCGGTGCAATTTTAGGTACATCAACAACAACGTCTTATATTGAATCTTCTGCTGGGGTAGCAGCGGGTGGACGTTCTGGATTTACAGCAGTTGTAACAGCAGGATTCTTCTTACTGGCACTATTCTTCTCGCCATTATTAAGTGTTGTAACACCAGCTGTAACGGCACCAGCTTTAATTATTGTAGGAATTTTAATGGTTTCGTCTTTAGGTGAAATTGATTGGAAGAAATTCGAGATTGCAGTACCAGCATTCTTTACAATCATTTCAATGCCGCTTACGTATAGTATCGCAACAGGAATTGCGATTGGTTTTATCTTCTATCCAATTACAATGGTAGTAAGTGGACGTCGTAAAGAGATTCATCCAATTATGTATGTTATGGGAGTTTTATTCGTACTATATTTCATCTACGTTCGTAAATAAAAGGGGTTTTTTGAAAGGTCTAGACTTAAGGGGAGTCTAGACCTTTTTTGCGTCTTCAGAAAATCTTAAGGATTTCCGAGCGTTTTTCTTCAGAAGTTTTCCTATAATAGAAGTTAGGGATTAAAAAAATGATGGGGGAGATATTGTGGCACACGAAACAATACTTGTCGTAGATGATGAAAAAGAAATCAGAAATCTTATTACAATCTATTTAAAAAATGAAGGATATAAAGTATTGCAAGCAGGGGACGGAGAAGAAGGATTACGTTTACTAGAAGAAAATGAAGTACATCTAGTCGTATTAGATATTATGATGCCGAAAGTAGACGGCATTCATATGTGTATGAAAGTAAGGGAAGAAAAAGAAATGCCAATTATTATGCTTTCCGCAAAAACGCAAGATATGGATAAGATTTTAGGGTTAACAACGGGTGCAGATGATTACGTAACGAAACCGTTTAATCCGTTAGAGTTAATCGCAAGAATTAAATCTCAGTTACGCCGTTATATGAAAATGAATGGTTTCGCTATACAAAATGAGGACGAGCTAGAAATTGGAGAGATGAAAATAAACATCTCAACCCATAAAGTTATTGTAGAGGGAGAAGAAGTGAAACTGACCCCGAGGGAATTTTCAATTCTAGAATTACTAGCCCGTAATTCGGGAATGGTCTTTAGCGCAGAGCAAATTTATGAAAAGGTTTGGAACGAACGGTCTTTCCAGTCGGATAATACTGTAATGGTGCATATTCGAAAAGTACGTGAAAAGATTGAGGAGAATCCAAGGAAACCTAGATATATAAAAACAGTATGGGGAGTGGGGTATAAGATTGAAAAAGATATTTAATCCGTTTACTTATGTTAGGAAATTTCGAGAGTTAATCGGAAAGATAGTGAAGAGTGTGAAACGGAGTGTACGAATTCAACTTATTACTGCGTTTACTGCTTGTGCGTTATTAGGTCTCTTTGTATCAACAAAGATAGTAGCGCCTGTTTTTGAAGATGCTAATCGACATGCTGAGATTAATTATAGAGATGGTATGGAACAAATTAATCGTAAAGCGCAAAGTACTGCGGAAATGATGGTTGATGCAAATAAATTAGATGCCGTACAAAGTATGATAGAGTTAGAAAATGAACATTTAGAGCAGGGACAGGATGCTTTTAAAATATTAGTTACCGATGAAAATGGTAAGGTTTTGTATAAAACGAAGCAGGCGCAAGAAGAACAAATTAATTTGCATAATACAATTCGTAATGTAACTTCGTTTGCTATCAATTATTCAAATAATAATGATATTGAAAGATCTAGAAAAGAGTTTATTACTTTCTCACCTATTACAATTGAAGGTAAAAACTTGTATATGTTTGTGAGCGGAATTCCTCAAGGGGAAGTAGTGTATTATAAAGTAGAAGGCCCATTCCCATTTTTAATTGGTGTACTCGTATTCATTTTCTCTTTCTTCTATATAACAAAGAGAAAGATGAAGCAAATTGAAGCGATGGCAGAAGGTGTAAAGGAAATAGAAAAAGGCAACTTGGCGTACCGTATTGAGAAGAAAGGTGAAGATGAGATTGCGTCTTTAACTGAGAATATTAATAATATGGCGGAAGAGCTTATGAATAATATAGAAAAGGAACGTAAATTAGAGAAGCAAAAGAACGAGCTTATTACGAATGTATCTCACGATTTACGTACACCACTGACTTCTATTATGGGTTACTTGCGATTACTTCGAGATTCTAAATATGAAAATAAAGAACACCATGATGAGTATACGAGAATTGCTTTTGCGAAGTCGGAGCAGTTAAAGAATTTAATAGAAGATTTATTTGAGTATACGAAATTAACAAATGAGCAAGTTATATTAGAAAAACAAGAGGTTTGTATAAATGAGTTATTGGAGCAATTAATAGAAGAGTTAGTACCGCAGGCGGAAGAGCATGGACTTACGTTTGTTAAGAAGTTTCCTGAAGAACGTGCCTATGCAGCGATTGATTCGGAAAAGATGGTCCGTGTGTTTGATAATTTATTAATGAATGCGATTAAGTATAGTAAAGATGATGGGGAGATAAAAGTTTCTCTTCAAAGGCAGCGCCGGGATATACAAATTGTAATTGCAAATCATAGTGAAGAGTTTACGAGAGAAGAGCTAGGGAGTTTGTTTGAACGCTTCTATAAGAAAGATCAATCTAGAAGTAGAGTAACAGAAGGATCGGGACTTGGATTAGCGATTGCGAAAAGTATTGTTGAGTTGCAAGGTGGTAGTATTCGAGCAGAATATGAGGATGGTATTATTCAGTTTATCGTCTCATTACCAATTATAGAAAAATAATAAATGAATAGAATGATCTATGATAAAAAGGCTTATTTTAAAAGGACTAAGCCTTTTTATATTTTTTTAGAAAAACATATTGACGATTGTAGGTTAGAGGTGTAATATAGAACAAGTCGCCGATGCAATAACGCAGAACGCGGCAAACGAAATAAAAAACTTAGTTGACATTGAAAGATGAAAATGTTAACATAAGGGAGTCGCAAATGAGCGACCAAGT
>NZ_JAVBIS010000015.1:0-48367 GCF_030757775.1 Bacillus sp. MHSD_36 | reverse complement strand
GTGTTTTCAAACAGTACGTAAAAAGAAGTCGTGATAATACAAACACGTTGCCCAAGGATGAATCATATTATATAAGAAATCGATGTATATTTTTCCGGAAATTGTTAAGGAATAGAAGTATGAAATATGTTCATTTGAATAGGGAGGGAAGGGTATGAAATCACAAAACGAGGTTTGTATTGTTTGTGAGACAGAAAGAAAAGAAGGAATATATGTTTATAATAATTTAATATGTGATGAATGTGAAAAAGACATGGTGAATACGGAGACAAATGATCCGAAGTATATATATTATTTAAAACAGCTTCGGAAATTAGAAGTATCATATTTTTAAATAGGCATATGCCTATTATTTTTTTTGTTCTGTATAATAGAGAAAGAATGAAATAATAAGGAAGAGATATAGATGAATCAAAATCGCATACCTTTATATGAGGCATTAATAGAGTTTAAAGAAAGAGGGCCATTATCTTTTCATGTTCCAGGTCATAAAAATGGTTTAAACTTCCCTCAGGAGGCAGTAGAGGAGTTTAAAGATATACTATCTATCGATGTAACTGAGTTATCAGGATTAGATGATTTACATAGTCCGTTTGAATGTATAGATGAGGCACAACAATTATTAGCTGATATATATGGAGTAGAAAAAAGTTATTTTTTAATCAATGGTTCAACAGTCGGGAACTTAGCAATGATTTTGTCTTGTTGTGGGGAACATGATATTGTTCTTGTACAAAGAAATTGTCATAAATCCATTATTAATGGTTTAAAATTAGCAGGAGCAAATCCAATTTTTTTAGATCCATGGATTGATGAAGCTTATAACGTACCCGTGGGAATTCATAATGAAATTATTAAGGAAGCAATTGAAAAATATCCAAGTGCGAAAGCACTTATTTTAACACATCCTAATTATTATGGTATGGGGATGGATTTAGAGGAAAGCATCGCTTATGCACATGCACATAAAATCCCTGTTTTAGTAGATGAAGCACATGGGGCTCATTTTTGTTTAGGCGGGGCATTTCCAAAGTCAGCTTTAGCATATGGTGCAGATATTGTAGTTCATTCCGCACATAAAACATTACCTGCGATGACGATGGGATCCTATTTACATATAAATAGCGGCTTAGTGAAAGAAGAAAAAGTTTCTACTTATTTAAGTATGCTACAATCTAGTAGTCCATCTTATCCAATTATGACTTCTCTTGATATTGCACGCTTTACAATAGCGCGTATAAAAGAAAAGGGACATGATGAAATTGTCGAGTTTTCACGGGAATTTAAAGAAGAACTATCTTCTATCCCACAAATAGCTATTTTACAATATCCATTACAAGATGAGTTAAAAGTTACCGTACAGACACGTTGTCAGTTATCAGGATACGAATTACAGTCTGTATTTGAAAAGGTCGGTATATATACGGAAATGGCAGATCCATATAATGTCTTATTTATTTTGCCTTTGCAAGTAAATAAGAAGTATATGAAAGCTATAGAGATGATCCGGGTGGCATTGCAATCTTATGAGGTGAAAGACAAGAAAGAATCTATTCGTTATACTTATAAGGGAGAAATTTCTCCTTTACCGTATACATATAAACAACTGGGAGGATATGAAACAAAAGTAGTATCTGTAGAAGAAGCAGTTGGGATGATAGCGGCGGAAATGGTAATTCCGTATCCACCTGGAATTCCATTGATTATGTATGGAGAAAAAATTACTTCAGAACATAAAGAGCAAATTACGTATTTAGAGAAAGCAGGCGCTCGCTTTCAAGGCAGCACGAAATATATGAAAGTGTATGATATAGAAAGTAGGTTTTAGGATGAAGGGATTATTTGTAACAATTGAAGGCCCAGAAGGCTCGGGTAAAACAACGTTAATTCAAAGTTTATTACCGTACTTTGAACAAAAAGAACAAAAGGTAATGGTGACAAGAGAACCAGGTGGTATTGCAATTTCTGAGGATATTAGAACAATTTTACATAAACAAGAGTATACGATGATGGAAGCACGTACAGAGGCGCTTCTGTATGCTGCTGCACGTAGACAGCATTTAGTAGAAAAAGTTATGCCGGCGCTTAATGAAGATTACCTTGTATTATGTGATCGCTTTATAGATAGCTCTTTAGCGTATCAAGGATATGCAAGAGGATTAGGTATGGATAAAGTATTTGAAATAAATCGTTTCGCAACAGAAGACTGTATGCCTAGTTTAACAATTTACTTAGATATTGAGCCAGAGGTTGGCTTAGCTCGAATTGCAAAAGATGCAGGACGTGAAGTGAATCGATTAGATATGGAAGATATCTCTTTCCATAAACGTGTGCGTGAAGGATATTTACAAGTTGTAGAACGTTTCTCGGATCGTATTGTATTGGTAAATGCTGATCAGCCAATGGAAAAACTTATAGAAGAAGTTATTCAGGTTATAGAAGATAAATTGTTATAATAGAAGGAAAGAATGAAATAAGTGAGGTATGCATTATGACGAAGACGTGGGAGCAGCTTTCTGCTATACAACCCATCGGTGTAAAAATGTTGATGAATAGCATTGCAAAAGAGCGTATATCCCACGCTTATTTGTTAGAGGGAGGGAAAGGGACAGGAAAGTTTGCGACAGCAATTCAAATGGCAAAAAGTTTTCTCTGTTCTCAGCGGAATGGAGTAGAGCCTTGTCATGTATGTACAAATTGTAAGCGAATTGATTCAGGTAACCACCCGAACTTACATATTGTAAAACCAGACGGATTATCTATTAAAAAGCAGCAAATTCATGATTTACAAGAAGAGTTTTCAAAAACAGGATTAGAAGCAAATAAAAAAGTATATATTATTGAGCACGCAGACCGTATGACAGCAAATGCAGCGAATACACTTTTGAAATTTTTAGAAGAACCAAGTAGTGATACAACAGCTATTTTACTTACTGAACAAAGTCATCAAATTTTAAATACGATTTTATCTCGCTGTCAAGTTGTTACATTTAGACCTTTACCTACGGAATCTTTAATTAGAAGATTACAGGATGAAGGTGTTACGACATCTTTATCGACACTTGCCGCACAACTCACAAATAGTTTTGATGAAGCTTTAGCTTTATGTAGTGATGAATGGTTTGCACAAGCACGAGCTTTAGTGATAAAATTATGTGAAGCGCTCGAAAAAGATAAAGCCTCTATTTTTTTTGTACAAGAAAAATGGGGAAAACACTTTGGAGAGAAAGAACAATTACAGCAAGGTTTAGATATGTTACTCCTTATCTATAAGGATTTATTATATGTTCAACTTGGAGAAGAAGATCGTCTTGTTTTTCATGAGCAGAAAGAGATGTTTGAATCTTTCTCCTACGCTCAGAAGCGCATTGTATCAGCTCTCTTTAATATATTAGAGGCAAAAAATAGAATCAACGCTAATGTAAATGCGCAGCTTGTGTTCGAACAGTTAGTGTTGCGGTTGCAGGAGGGATGACCGTTTTGTATGATGTAGTAGGTGTTCGCTTTAAGAAGGCCGGAAAGGTGTATTACTTTGATCCAAATCAGTTCGATATCTCTGAAAATGAGTTTGTAATTGTAGAAACTGTAAGAGGTATTGAATATGGAAAAGTAGTTATTACCAAAAAGCAAGTTGATGAAAACGACGTTGTATTACCGCTAAAAAAGGTTATTCGTATTGCAAATGAAAATGATCGTACCATTGTTGAAGAGAACAAACATGCTGCGAAAGAAGCATATCAAGTTTGTCAGCAAAAGGTAGTAGAACATAATCTTGATATGAAACTTGTAGATGTAGAGTATACGTTCGATCGCAATAAGATTATTTTCTACTTTACTGCGGATGGTCGTATTGATTTCCGCGAACTAGTGAAGGACTTAGCAGCAATTTTTAGGACAAGAATTGAACTAAGACAAATTGGTGTTCGTGATGAAGCGAAGATGCTTGGTGGTATTGGTCCGTGTGGTCGTATGCTTTGTTGTTCTACTTTTTTAGGAGATTTTGAACCTGTATCCATTAAGATGGCAAAGGATCAAAATTTATCATTAAATCCTGCAAAAATCTCTGGTTTATGTGGTCGCTTAATGTGTTGCTTAAAATATGAGAACGATGAATATGAGGCAGCAAAGGAACAACTTCCTGATTTAGATCAACGTATACAAACCCCGCATGGTACTGGCCGTGTTATCGGATTAAATATTTTAGAAAGATTAATTCAAGTGGAACTAGTAGACAAGGAACGGATAGTAGAATATACGTTAGATGAGTTAGTGAATAAAGGGGTCGTTTCGAGTCAAACCACAGATTAATGAGGTGGGTGCTTGTGGAGAAAAAAGATATTTTTGCATCGGTTTCTAGTATGGAAGAGCAAATTGGACATTTATATAAACAGTTGGGAGAATTAAAGCAACATCTTGCAGAGTTGCTGGAAGAAAACCAACATATAAAAATGGAAAATGAAAATTTGCGACACCGCTTTGAAGAAGTGCAGATTAAAGAAAAACAAAAAACTCAAAAACGTAAAGAAGTGAAGCCGAAAACAGATATTGGTGAAGGCTACGATAATTTAGCAAGACTATATCAAGAAGGTTTTCATATTTGTAATCTGCATTATGGAAGTGTACGTAAAGAGGGAGATTGTTTATTCTGCCTGTCATTTTTAAATAAAAAGTGAAATTACCTTTCCAATGTTAATTGGAAAGGTAATTTTTTATACATGAGAGTAGAATGAAATATGTTTTTTATCCCGCTTTAATGGGCAGTAAGACCCCCATCTCAAAATTCAGCGAAAGCAAAGAATTTAGGTGGGGGTCGGGCTGCCCATAAAAATCCGATTGGTGAGGGCTAATAATCAGTGGGGGATGAAGAAAACCCCCACTGATTAAAGTTTTACTTTATTAGTTGAAGATGAAATAGGGTAGGTTAAGTGTAAGAAAAGGAGTAACATATGAATTTATATGAAGATGAACGTTTAGATTACTTATTAGCACAAGATTTGAAGATTATACAAAGCCCATCAGTATTTAATTTCTCGTTAGATGCTGTTTTACTTGCAGACTTTGCTTGGGTGCCAATTCAAAAAGGTAATTTACTTGATTTGTGTACAGGTAATGCAGTTGTGCCCCTTCTATTAAGTACAAGAACAAAAGGGAATATTACTGGTGTAGAAATTCAAGAACGCTTATATGATATGGGAATAAGAAGTGTCCAATACAATAAGTTAGAAGAAAGAATTCACTTAATACACGGGGATTTGAAAAATATGCCGGAGAAACTTGGACGTCATCAATATGATGTTGTCACATGTAATCCGCCTTATTTCCAAACACCTGCAACGTCTGAAAAAAATATGAATGAACATTTAGCGATAGCTCGCCATGAGATTATGTGTACATTAGAGGATGTTGTATCTGCAAGCAGTCAGTTAGTAAAGCAAGGCGGGAAAGTGGCATTTGTACATCGTCCAGGTCGTTTACTAGACATTGTTACATTAATGCGTAAATACAAAATTGAACCAAAGCGTGTACGATTTGTTTATCCTAAGGCAGGAAAAGAAGCGAATACATTGTTAATTGAAGGAATTAAGGACGGAAACGCAGATCTAAAAATATTGCCACCTCTTTTTGTATATGAAGAAAATAATGAATACACAAAGGAGATTCTTTCAATTTTATATGGAGAAGAATAAGCATTGTTTTTATGTAGTAGAGTGCTCTGATGGAAGTTATTATGCTGGATATACAAATCATATAGAGAAGCGGATTGAGACCCATAATAGCGGAAAAGGGGCTAGGTATACGCGTGCTAGACTTCCTGTTGCTTTAAAATACGTAGAATTTCATGAAGATAAGCGTACAGCTATGCAAGCAGAGTACTATTTTAAGCAATTAAATAGAAAACAAAAAGAAGAATATATGCAAAAAGGAGAACCTTATGTGGCAACAAAAAAGCTTTCAACAAAATGAAAAGGGCGTTTTATATTTAGTACCAACCCCTATTGGGAATTTAGAAGATATGACATTTCGTGCAATCCGAATTTTAAAAGAAGCTGATTTAATTGCTGCTGAAGATACGAGACAAACGAAAAAGCTTTGTAATTACTTCGAAATTGAAACACCTGTTATGAGTTACCATGAGCATAATAAGGGAGTAAGTGGAAAGAAAATATTAGAGAAGCTAGAAGAAGGAAAGACTGTAGCACTTGTTAGTGATGCTGGTATGCCGTGTATTTCCGATCCAGGTTACGATATTGTTGTAGAGGCTGTAGCGGAACAGTATCATGCTATCCCGCTTCCTGGGGCAAATGCAGCCCTTACAGCATTAATTGCATCAGGTCTTGAAACAAAACAGTTTTATTTCTATGGATTTTTACAAAGAAATAAAAAAGAAAGAAAAAAGGAGTTAGAGAAGCTTCGTTATATACAAACTACAATGATGTTTTATGAAGCACCTCACCGCCTGGATGATACTTTAATCTCGATGCAAGAAGTGTTGGGGAATAGAGAAATTGTATTATGTCGAGAGTTAACGAAAAAATTCGAGGAATTTATTCGTGGAACAGTTGAAGAAGCAATTGAGTGGACGAAACAAAATGAAGTTCGTGGTGAGTTTTGTATTTTAGTAGCTGGTTCAACGGAAGAACCAGCTCCAGAAGAACAATGGTGGGAATCTATTTCGGTATATGACCATATTGAACATTATATAAACGAAAAAGATATGAATTCAAAAGAGGCGATAAAAACAGTCGCTAAAGATCGAGATTTGTCGAAACGCGATGTATATCAAATCTATCATGTCGATAAAAAATAAGCTTCTCATAATTGAGAAGCTTATTTTGCTGTTTCGATATAATCTTGAAGCTCGTTTAAGATTTGCTCAGCGCCTTCTTTGCTTAAGATAATTTTACCTTCAGCTAAAGATAGGTTACCATCAGATACTTCACCAGTTACTTGGCAAGTCATGTTTGGCTTATATTTTTTTAAGATGATTTTCTCGTCATCAACATAGATTTCAAGAGCATCCTTTTCTGCAATACCTAAAGTACGGCGTAATTCGATTGGAATTACTACACGACCTAATTCATCAACTTTACGAACGATACCAGTAGATTTCATAATTCTTTTCCTCCTAAAGAAATAGTTTATAAGTTTCGAGTCTATTTTTAGATTCGTCATTTTTCGACAAAATACCCTATGGACATATGATACCAATCATTTACATTTCCGTCAATTCTTAAATTCTATATTTTTTAAAAAGATTTATAGATTTCTTACTTCTTATATATAATAGAATGTGAGTAATTTCTACTATTATTTCACTTTATTTTCAGAAAAGTTTATAAATTGTAAGTGATGACTGTATATTTTCTTGAAATATGAGTAATAGATGATAAATATACAAAATATGAACTCGTTTTTATTTTGCATTAACGAGCAGTAAGATTCTAAATTTAAAATTCGGTTAGGGCAAAGAATTTAAGTGGGGGCCGGATTATTCGTAAAAGCCCAATTGGTGCGGGCTAATAATCCGTGGGAATGAACAAGACCCTTACAGATTAAAGTTTCACTTTATATATAAGTTTTTGATATACTATTTATAAATACATATGAGGTTATCCGGGAGGTCCAAAACAATGACAGAGGAAAACAAATCCTTTTATATTACTACCCCAATTTATTATCCAAGTGGAAAATTACACATTGGGCATGCTTATACAACGGTAGCAGGAGATGCGATGGCACGATATAAGCGTATGCAAGGATACAATGTTCATTATTTAACAGGAACTGATGAGCATGGACAGAAGATCCAAAAGAAAGCAGAAGAATTAAACGTTACACCACAAGCATATGTGGATAACATCGTTGCAGGAATTAAAGAACTTTGGGAGAAGATGGATATCTCTTATGATGATTTTATTCGTACAACGGAAGATCGTCATAAAGATGTTGTTGAAAAAATCTTCAAACAACTAGTAGATCAAGGTGATATTTACCTTGATGAATATGAAGGTTGGTATTCTGTACAGGATGAGACATTCTATACAGAGCATCAATTAGTAGATCCAATTATGGAAGGTGACAAAGTAGTTGGAGGAAAAAGTCCAGATAGTGGTCATAATGTAGAACTTGTTCGTGAAGAGTCATATTTCTTTAGAATGGGTAAATATGTCGACAGACTATTAAAATTCTATGAAGATAATCCACATTTCATTCAGCCAGAGTCTCGTAAGAATGAAATGATTAATAACTTCATTAAACCAGGCTTAGAAGATTTAGCAGTTTCTCGTACTTCGTTTGACTGGGGAGTTCGTGTTCCAGGTAACCCGAAACACGTTATTTACGTATGGGTTGACGCATTATCTAACTACATTACAGCATTAGGTTATGGAACAGAAAATGAAGAAATGTATAAGAAGTTCTGGCCAGCAGACGTGCATTTAGTTGGAAAAGAAATCGTTCGTTTCCATACAATTTATTGGCCAATCATTTTAATGGCATTAGATTTACCTCTTCCGAAAAAAGTATTTGCTCATGGTTGGATTTTAATGAAGGATGGAAAAATGAGTAAGTCAAAAGGTAACGTAGTAGATCCAGTTACATTAATCGATCGTTACGGATTAGATGCATTACGTTATTACTTACTTCGTGAAGTTCCGTTCGGATCTGATGGCGTATTCACACCAGAAGGATTTGTGGAGCGTATTAATTTCGATTTAGCAAATGACTTAGGTAACCTATTAAATCGTACAGTAGCTATGATTGATAAATACTTTAACGGAGAAATCCCTGCATTTAAAGCAAATGTAACGGAATTTGATGAAACGTTAGTAGCGTTTGCACAGGATACATTGAAAAAAGTAGAAGAAGCAATGGAGAATATGGAATTCTCTGTAGCTCTAAGTTCAATTTGGCAATTGGTTAGCCGTACGAATAAATATATTGATGAAACACAACCGTGGGTATTAGCAAAAGATGAAAATGATCGTGAAAAGTTAGCTTCTGTAATGGCTCACTTAGCAGAGGTACTTCGTCAAACAGGTATTATGCTTATGCCATTCTTAACAGTAGCACCAAGCAAGATGTTTGCTCAGCTTGGCCTTGCTGAAGAAGCACATACATCTTGGGAAAGCCTGTCTACAATTGGCTGCATTCCAGCTGGAACAAAAGTAGAAAAAGGAAACCCGATTTTCCCTCGTTTAGAAATGGAAGTAGAGGTAGAATACATTAAAGAACAAATGAAAGCCTCTGCTCCTAAAGTAGAAGAGAAAAAAGAAGAAGAACCGAAGGCAGAAGAAATTACAATTGATGATTTCTTTAAAGTAGAATTACGCGTAGCTGAAGTACTGTCTGCTGAACCTGTGAAAAAAGCAGACAAGTTGTTAAAAATTCAACTAGACTTAGGCACAGAAAAGCGTCAAGTTGTTTCTGGAATTGCGAAATTCTATTCACCAGAAGAACTAAAAGGTAAAAAGGTTATTTGTGTAACAAACTTAAAACCTGTAAAATTACGCGGTGAATTATCACAAGGTATGATTTTAGCGGGTGAAGAGAATGGCGTATTGTCATTAGCATCAATTGACCAAAATCTACCAAATGGTACAAAAATCAAGTAATTAAGACAAGAAAAGAGATGTTTCACGTGTAACATGTGTGAAGCGTCTTTTTTCTTTTTACACTCTCAATTTTGCATTAAGATTGTAGTATTGGTATCGTTAAGTTATGAAAGAGCTTATTTTTGTAGAATAAACTTGATTTCAATATAAAAGGAGTTATGTATGATGTTGTTTGATACACATTCACATTTAAATGCAGAGCAATTTGAAGAAGATTTGCAAGAAGTTATTGCCCGAATGAAAGAAGCGGGAGTTACTTATACAGTTGTTGTTGGGTTTGATGAAGTAACGATAAAAAAGGCGATTGAATTAGCTGAGGCCTATGATTTTATTTATGCTGCGGTTGGATGGCATCCAGTTGATGCAATCGACATGACAGAAGAGCATTTAGCTTGGTTAGAAGAACTTGCTTCTCATCCTAAAGTTGTTGCACTTGGAGAGATGGGCTTAGATTATCATTGGGATAAGTCTCCAAAAGAAATCCAGAAAGAAGTATTCCGTAAACAAATTGCATTAGCCAAAAAAGTAAAATTGCCGATTATTATACATAACCGCGATGCAACTCAAGATATCGTTGATATTCTAGAAGAAGAGAATGCAGCTGAAGTAGGAGGCATTATGCATTGCTTTAGTGGCAGTGTAGAAGTAGCAGAGCGATGTGTTAATATGAACTTTTTAATTTCGTTAGGCGGACCAGTTACCTTTAAAAACGCTAAGAAGCCGAAAGAAGTTGCTGCGGAGATTCCATTAGAGAAATTGTTAATAGAGACGGATTGTCCGTATTTAACACCGCATCCATTTCGAGGGAAACGAAATGAACCAAGTTATGTAAAACTCGTAGCAGAAGAAATTGCGAACTTAAAAGGAATTTCTTATGAGGAAGTAGCAGAAATGACAACGAAAAACGCAAAAGCTTTATTTGGTGTTGAATAAAAAGGAGTGGGAGAGCCCATTCTTTTTTTATTTTTATAAAAAAGTAGGAGGAGTGATAGAGAAAATACGGGCGAATGAGGAAGTGTTACAATAAGGAGAGAGAACAAGGTTTTGGACATTCTATTTTTTAAAATGTAAGAATGGGGAAAATAATAATGGAAAAGTCGTCATTTTTTTGTTTTACTAAGTAGAGACGAAACGAGTGTGGAGGCAAGCATGAAAATTAAAGAGATTATCGTTGTAGAAGGTAAAGATGATACAGTTGCGATTAAGCGTGCTGTTGATGCGGATACAATTGAAACGAACGGTTCAGCAATCGGTGATCATGTTATTGAGCAAGTTAAATTAGCGCTGCAAAAAAGAGGCGTTATTATTTTTACAGATCCGGATTATCCTGGAGAGCGTATTCGAAAAATTATTTCTGATAAGGTACCCGGATGTAAACATGCTTTTTTACCGAAGGAAGAAGCACTGGCTAAAAGGAAAAAAGGTGTGGGAATTGAACATGCTTCTAATGAATCAATTCGCCGTGCTTTAGAGAATATACATGAAGAAATGGAAGCTTACACAAGTGAAATTAGTTGGAGCGATCTAGTCGATGCAGGTTTAGTGGGCGGAGAAATGGCAAAGAGTCGCAGAGAAAGAATGGGTAAGCTATTAAAGATTGGTTATACAAACGCAAAACAGTTACATAAACGTTTACAGATGTTTCAAGTTTCAAAAGAATCATTTGCAGAAGCCTATAAGCAAGTCATACAGGAGGAAAGAAAATGAAGGATATCGCAACACCAAATCGTACGAAAGACATTGTTGAAAAGTATGGATTTTCATTCAAAAAAAGTTTAGGGCAAAATTTTTTAATTGATACGAATGTATTAAATCGTATCGTAGATCACGCTGAAATTGGTCCGGAAAGTGGTGCAATTGAAATTGGACCAGGTATCGGTGCATTAACAGAACAATTAGCGAAGCGTGCTAAAAAAGTGGTGGCTTTTGAAATTGATCAAAGATTATTACCAATTTTAGATGAGACATTAGCTCCATATGGCAACGTTACAGTTATCAATAAAGATGTACTAAAGGCAGATGTACATGAGGTGTTTAGTGAGCAATTTGAAGAAGGGCAAGATGTAATGGTAGTAGCTAATTTACCATACTATATTACAACGCCAATTTTATTTAAATTGCTAGAAGAGAAATTACCGGTTCGTGGATTTGTCGTGATGATGCAAAAAGAGGTTGGGGATCGTTTAGCTGCTAAACCTGGAACGAAAGAGTATGGTTCTTTATCAATTGCTATTCAATATTATACAGAGGTAGAAACAGTTATGACTGTACCGCGTACAGTGTTTGTACCACAACCAAATGTTGATTCTGCAATTATCCGCCTCCTAAAGCGCCCGAAACCAGTTGTAGAAGTAACAGATGAGACGTTCTTCTTTGAAGTAGTACGAGCAAGTTTTGCACAGCGTCGTAAAACTTTAATGAATAATTTATCAAATAATTTAAATGGTTTCCCGAAAGATAAAGAGTTATTGGATCGAATTTTAACAGAGGTAGGAATTGATCCAAAAAGAAGAGGCGAGACGCTATCTATCGAGGAGTTTGCAACATTAAGTAACGCATTAGTTCTTCATAAATTATCCTAAGAATATAAAAGGGACAGTTCAAATTGAACTGTCCCTTTTGTCACCTTTCCCCTCCTAAATTCATACTTTAAAAACAGGTAAGATGGCCTAACGAGTTTGGAGGTAGGAGAATGGCTTTACATGTTGGAGAATTAGTGGAACGATATTCTCATAATAGGGATATTCTTTTTCGTATTATAGAAATAAAAGGCGAGATAGCTATATTATTTGGAGAGGAAATTAGATTGGTGGCAGATGCGCCGCTTGAAGATTTAATTAGTATAGATCAAAGAGAACATAAAAAGAGAGCGAAGCGTGAGAAAGAAACAATGGAGCGCACGTATCGTTTGTTTCAACAAGATTATGTATTAATGAAACAAAGGCATGAACACACTTCAACTGGTGGATATACGAGTGAGGTGAATTATTTTCAAATGCCAGGACGTGTATTGCATATAGATGGAGACCCATTATACTTGCGCAAGTGTCTAGACTTATATAATAAAATTGGTGTTCCTGTACAAGGTATTCATTGTAAAGAAACAGAGATGCATGAAAAGGTAGTAGATTTAATAGACCATTTTCGCCCAGACATTTTAGTAATCACAGGGCACGATGCATATACAAAAGCAAAAGGAGTAAAGGGAGATTTAGCGGCATATAGGCATTCAAGGCATTTTGTACAGGCTGTTAGAGAGGTGAGAAAAAAATATCCTTCATTGGATCAACTCGTTATTTTTGCTGGGGCATGTCAATCCCACTTTGAAGCATTAATTCGAGCAGGCGCTAATTTTGCTAGCTCCCCATCTAGAATTAATATTCACGCACTAGATCCTGTATATGTGGTTGGTAAAATTAGTTTTACGTCATTTATGGAGAGAGTCAATGTATGGGATGTTGTACGTAATACGATTACTGGCGAAAAGGGACTTGGTGGGATTGAGACAAGGGGAATTTTAAGAACTGGATTACCCTTTCAACATTATGAAGAATAAGCAAGGTACATATGTATCTTGCTTTTTTGTATCGAAAGGATTTAAATCAGCTTGGATAAAAAGAGACAAGAACGCACAGACTACATAATGATACTTTTACAATATAGTATTTCTTCTATCTATTCGAACGCATAATGCTTTTATAATGATATTGTCTGTGAGTTGCGGTTAATAATTGGGATAGATATATCGTGTTTTAAGTGTTCAATCTAAATTACAGCGAGGTGTAACGAAGTATATGTCAAAACGTTTAGATGAAATTAAAAGCGAATTAGATCACCATCTTGGACAGAGACTGATGTTAAAGGCGAACAGTGGGAGAAGAAAAACTGTAGAACAATCAGGTGTACTTGCAGAAACGTACCGTTCTGTTTTTGTTGTACAACTGGATCAACAAGAAGATGCATTGCAACGTGTATCGTATAGCTATGCGGATGTTTTAACAGAGACAGTAGAGTTAACATTTTATGGTGAACCTCATAATGAAGCGATTTTATAATTCATGTATCGTTACATATATTCCCACAAATGAAAAGCTATATTATTTTGCATACTAATTATACCGTAGCAAAATAAGGAGGGACTCTGCATTGAGTAGACGAAGAGGTGTTATGTCAAATCAATTTAAAGAAGAGCTTGCAAAAGAGCTAGGCTTTTATGATGTTGTTCAGAAAGAAGGATGGGGCGGAATTCGTGCGAAAGATGCTGGTAACATGGTGAAACGTGCTATAGAAATTGCAGAACAGCAATTAATGAAACAAAACCAGTAGTTGTAAGATACTTTCTATGCTACGGTAGCCGAGGAGTGATTCCTCGGCTTTTTGTACTATAAAAGGTGCCATCATTTTACATAAGTAGTTTCATTCTGAATGCTTTTCGTTATAATTAGGGAAGTGTCATCGTCTTACTATAAATTTATGGTAAAATAAACGATAAAAGATTGAGTACATAGAGTGGGTGAATAGATTGAAGCTACTAGTGAAAGCACCAGCAAAGATTAATCTGTCGTTAGATGTACTGGGAAAAAGACAAGACGGATATCATGAAGTGAAAATGATTATGACAACAATTGATTTAGCGGATCGTTTAGAACTAATGGAATTAGCAGAAGACCGTATTGAAATTTTATCCCATAATCGGTATGTCCCAGACGACCAAAGAAATTTAGCTTATCAAGCAGCGAGATTATTAAAAGAGAAGTTTAATGTGAAAAAAGGCGTGTCTATTACTATTGAAAAAACGATTCCAGTAGCAGCTGGATTAGCAGGTGGAAGTAGTGATGCAGCAGCGACATTACGTGGCCTTAATAAATTATGGAATTTAGGGCTTACAATTGATCAATTAGCAGAGCTTGGCGCAGAAATTGGATCAGATGTATCGTTTTGCGTATATGGTGGGACAGCGATTGCCACTGGAAGAGGAGAGCAAATTGAGCATATAAAAACTCCACCTTCTTGCTGGGTTATTTTAGCAAAACCTCATATTGGTGTATCTACTGCTGATGTGTATGGGAATTTAAAGTTAAATCGAGTTACACATCCGAATGTAGATAAAATGGTTGATGTCATAAATGCTGGGGACTACAAAGGGATTTGTGATACTGTTGGTAACGTTTTAGAAGATGTAACGTTTGCGATGCATCCTGAAGTTGCACGTATTAAGGCACAGATGAAGCGATTTGGGGCGGATGCAGTATTAATGAGTGGAAGTGGCCCAACTGTATTCGGTCTTGTGCACCATGATTCACGAATGCATCGTATATATAACGGATTAAAAGGATTTTGTGAACAAGTATACGCAGTACGTTTATTAGGAGAGCGAGAAACGCTTGAATAAAGACGTATAATACGTTATGATTTGTTTAGAATATTCGTGATTTGAGGTGAGAGTATGAAAATTAGACGAAGTACAAGATTAGTCGATATGACTTATTACTTGTTACAAAACCCTCGTCAGCTAGTTTCTCTCACTTTTTTTGCTGAAAGGTATCAATCAGCTAAGTCTTCTATTAGTGAAGATTTAGTTATTATTAAGCAAACGTTTGAACAACAAGGGGTCGGCACATTGCAAACGATACCAGGAGCAGCAGGAGGAGTGAAATATATACCATATATAAGTGAGGAAGAGGCAGATCTAATTATTGGTGAGCTTTGTAGCTTATTTGAAAATCCAGATCGTATTTTGCCTGGAGGTTACTTATATATGACAGATCTTTTAAGTAATCCTCGTCATATTAATGGCGCAGGTCGTTTATTTGCTTCTGTTTTTGCTAGGCAACCAATTGATGCAGTTATGACGGTGGCAACAAAAGGGATTCCACTTGCTTATGCAGTGGCGAATTACTTAGATGTACCAGTAGTAATTGCAAGGAAAGATAATAAGGTGACAGAAGGCCCAACTGTTAGTATTAATTATGTATCAGGTTCGTCTAAACGCATTCAAACAATGACGTTAGCAAAGCGTAGCCTTCCAGAAGGATCAAATGTTCTAATTATTGATGACTTCATGAAAGCTGGCGGAACCATTCAAGGTATGATGAGTATGTTAGAAGAGTTTAAGGCCAATGTTGTTGGTATTGGTGTATTAGTAGAGTCCACTGATATTGAGGAAAGACTAATTAACAACTTTGTATCATTAATTCGTCTATCAGAAGTTGATGTGAAAGAAAAAGCGATTCAAGTGGAAAAAGGAAATTATTCATTGGCACCATTTGATGAAGGACTTGTAGAGGCTGAGTAAAAAGGTAAAGCAAATAGCTTTATCTTTTTTTTATTATATTTATAAATTATAAAATAGATGGACAAACTGCTTTTCGTGCACTATTTTTAAAGAGTAAAAATAAATAATAAAAGGGTGAAAAATATGAAAGTTGTTCAAACAAACAATGCACCACAAGCGATTGGACCATACTCACAAGGGATTATTGTAAATAATATGTTTTACAGTTCAGGACAAATTCCGTTAACTGCAAGTGGAGAGCTTGTAGCGGGAGACGTGACAGTACAAACAGAGCAAGTATTTCAAAATTTACAAGCAGTATTAGAAGAAGCAGGTGCTTCATTTGATACAGTAGTAAAAACAACAGTATTCTTAAAAGATATGGATGATTTTAATGCTGTTAATGAAGTATACGGCTCTTATTTCTCTGCTCATAAGCCAGCTCGGTCTTGTGTACAAGTAGCAAAATTACCGAAAGATGTTTCAGTTGAAATTGAGGTAATTGCCCTAGTTAAGTAGTTCTTTGTAAGCGATAACCTCCACTAATCTCTATATTCAATTGCATTAAAAATTTTTATCTTAAAAATTTTTAAAAAATTAAAGGGAAATTAGAAATTTTGTGGAATTTATACAAATATATCGCTTATTTAGAAAAGGGTGGTGAACACAAGATGGAAGTGACTGACGTAAGATTACGCCGCGTAAACACAGAAGGCCGCATGAGAGCAATTGCCTCTATTACTCTAGACCATGAATTTGTTGTTCATGATATTCGTGTAATTGATGGTAATAATGGATTATTTGTAGCAATGCCAAGTAAACGTACTCCAGATGGAGAGTTCCGTGACATTGCACACCCAATTAATTCTGGTACACGCTCTAAAATTCAAGATGCGGTTTTAACAGAGTATCATCGTTTAGGCGAGTTAGAAGAGGTTGAGTTTGAAGAAGCGGGTGCTTCGTAAAATTCGAATGAAAAGGGCTTTTTAGAGAAAGCCCTATAATTTTGCAACAAACTCCTGTAAGCATTTACAGGGGTTTGTTTTTTGTGTTTATACATATATCTCATTTAGAAAATTCTAAATTAAATAAAAGAAAGAGGGAAACTTCTAATTTTTTCAAAATCATTTTAAATAGTATAGCTTATTTCTTAAAAAAGATACTAAAGAGTAAAACATCTTATAAGAATTATGGTAAAATTTAATAGTTAAAATGTGTTTCTTGAAATATATGATGATTTAGGATAATATCGTTAATGGATAAATAGGTTGCGATGGAGGGTCTATATGTCAAACAGATTTGCAGTGATTCTAGCTGCAGGTAAAGGCACACGTATGAAGTCTAAGCTATACAAAGTGCTTCATCCTGTATGTGGAAAACCTATGGTACAACATGTTGTCGATCAAGTATCTCAATTAGGATTGCAGAAACTTGTAACAGTCGTAGGACATGGTGCTGAAATGGTACAAGAACAGCTAGGAAACGTAAGTGAGTTTGCATTACAAGCAGAACAACTTGGTACAGCGCATGCTGTAGATCAAGCTGCAAGTGTACTTGCAAATGAAGAAGGAACAACTTTAGTTATTTGTGGTGATACGCCGCTAATAACTGCTGAAACGATGGAAGCATTACTTCAGCAACATAAAGAAGCAGGGGCAATGGCAACGGTGCTAACAGCGTACATAGAAGAACCTGCTGGATATGGTCGTATCGTTCGTAATGAGAATGGTCATGTTGAAAAGATTGTTGAGCATAAGGATGCAAATGAGAAAGAATTAGCTATTAAAGAAATCAATACAGGTACGTATTGTTTTGATAATAAAGCTTTATTCGCTTCACTTTCTAAAGTTTCAAATGATAACGTACAAGGTGAGTATTACCTGCCAGATGTTATTGAGATTTTAAAAAATGAAGGTCATATTGTATCGGCTTATCAAACAGAGCACTTCGATGAAACGTTAGGTGTTAACGACAGAGTCGCTCTATCGCAAGCGGAAATTATTATGAAAAACCGTATCAACCGAAAGAATATGGTAAATGGTGTTACAATTATCGATCCAAGTAACACATATATTTCTGCTGATGCAATTATCGGTAGTGATACAGTTCTTCATCCAGGAACAATTATTGAGGGGAACACTGTAATTGGTTCTGATTGTGAAATTGGACCGCATACAGTAATTCGCGATAGTGAAATTGGAGATCGTACGACAATTCGTCAATCTACTGTACATGATAGTAAACTTGGTACAGAAGTATCGGTTGGTCCATTTGCACATATTCGCCCAGATTCAGTTATTGGAGATGAAGTACGCGTTGGAAACTTCGTGGAAATCAAAAAAACTGTCTTTGGTAATAGAAGTAAAGCTTCACACTTAAGTTATATCGGGGATGCACAAGTTGGAGAAGACGTGAATCTTGGTTGTGGTTCAATTACGGTGAACTATGACGGTAAGAATAAATTCAAAACTGTGATTGGTAACGGGGTATTTATTGGATGTAATTCAAACCTTGTTGCTCCTGTAACAGTTGAAGATGGTGCTTATGTGGCAGCAGGCTCTACAATTACAGAGAATGTTCCATCAAAAGCATTATCTGTAGCACGTGCACGTCAAGTTAACAAAGAAGACTATGTTGATCAATTGCTGAATAAGAAAAAATCATAATGTGGAGGGTTAATCTAGATGTCGACTCAATATCTAAATTCTAATTTGAAAGTATTCTCTTTAAACTCTAATAAGGAACTTGCAGAGCAAATTGCAAAGCACATTGGAGTAGGGCTAGGAAAATGTTCTGTTGATCGTTTTAGTGATGGAGAAGTTCAAATTAACATTGAAGAAAGTATCCGTGGTTGCGATGTATTCATTATTCAATCTACAAGCTTCCCAGTAAACGAACATATCATGGAATTACTTATTATGATCGATGCATTAAAGCGTGCATCTGCAAAAACAATTAATATTGTTATTCCTTACTATGGTTATGCGCGTCAAGACCGTAAAGCGCGTTCTCGTGAACCAATTACATCGAAACTTGTAGCAAACTTGCTTGAAACAGCAGGTGCAACTCGTGTAATCACTCTAGATTTACATGCTCCACAAATTCAAGGGTTCTTTGATATCCCAATCGACCACCTAATGGGTGTACCGATTCTTTCAGATTACTTTGAAACAAAAGGTCTTAAAGATATCGTAATCGTGTCACCTGATCACGGTGGAGTAACTCGTGCTAGAAAAATGGCAGATCGCCTAAAAGCACCAATCGCTATTATTGATAAGCGTCGTCCTCGTCCAAACGTATCAGAGGTAATGAACATTATCGGTAATATTGAAGGTAAAACAGCAATTTTAATTGATGACATCATTGATACAGCTGGTACAATTACATTAGCAGCAAACGCTCTTGTTGAGAACGGTGCTTCTGAAGTATATGCTTGCTGTACACACCCAGTATTATCTGGTCCAGCAATTGAGCGTATTCAAAACTCAAATATTAAAGAGTTAGTTGTAACGAACTCTATCGTATTACCAGAAGAGAAGAAGATCGACAAAGTACATGAACTTTCAGTTGCTCCACTAATCGGAGAAGCAATCATTCGTGTATACGAAGAAGAATCTGTAAGTGTATTATTCAATTAATTGGATAGAATGAGACGTAACCAAGATTGGTTACGTCTTTTCGTATCGAAAAAAGAAAGTAGTGGTACAAGAATGAAATTGATAGTAGGACTTGGGAACCCGGGTAGAGAATATGAATTAACAAGGCATAATATTGGGTTTATGGCAATTGATGAACTTGCAAAGCGTTGGAATATTTCTTTAAACGAACAAAAATTTAAAGGAGTATTTGGTGCAGGATTTGTTAATGGAGAAAAAGTAATCTTATTAAAGCCACTTACATATATGAATTCATCTGGGGAAAGCATTCGTCCGCTTATGGAGTATTACAAAATTGATGTAGAGGACTTCGTTGTTCTGTATGATGATTTAGACATACCTGTAGGTAAATTACGCCTTCGTATGAAAGGTAGTGCTGGTGGACATAATGGTGTGAAATCAACAATTTCACATTTAGGAACACAAGAGTTTCAACGTATCCGCATGGGAATTGATCGTCCGAAAAATGGAATGAAGGTAGCAGATTACGTATTAGGACGTTTTACATCAGAAGAAATTCCTGATGTTAATCATTCTATTAAAAAAGCGGCGGATGCATGTGAAGAATGGTTAAATAAACCTTTTCTTCAAATCATGAATACTTTCAATAGTTAAGGGTATGATTGAGAATATTTTATTTTATTTTTACACATACTAGCAGTAATTGGATTTTATAGGAGGCTAGTATGGAAGGGTATTATTATTGCAGACATTGCGGGAGTAATGTAGGCTCCGTTACCGCAGAAAAAGTATATAGCGACGTTTTGTTTCAACTAACAGAGCAAGAAGTAGTAGAGATGATTCATTTTCATGAGAATGGAAATATATATATACAAACGATTTGTGAATTGTGTCAAGAAACGCTAGCATCTTATCCTGAGTATTATGAATATGAAAAATTTCTGCAATAAAATGTTGTCGCTTTGGCATGTCCAAAGCATTTTTCTGTTTTCTTTTTCCGAAATATTTGCATAAAATACAGTGGCTTGCTCTTTATGTTGAGAGGGGTTTTGAAAATGATAGGTTTATTAGAGCAATTTTATAAAAATGAAGAGATTCAATCTGTTATTAATGGATTAGAAGATGGTTTAAAAGAGCAACTTGTATCAGGTATGGCAACCTCTTCTCGTTCGTTATTAATGGCGGCCTTATATAAAAAAACAAAAAAATCACAACTTATTGTGACGCATAATCTATATCAAGCACAAAAAGTACACGAAGATTTAGTGGCGTTACTTGGTGAAAAAGATGTGTGGCTATACCCAGTAAATGAATTGATAGCATCAGAACTTGGTGTTGCAAGCCCAGAATTGAAGGCGCAACGCATTGAAGTATTAAATCGCTTAGCTGCAGGAGAGCACGGGGTTATTGTAGCGCCAGTCGCAGGGTTACGCAGATTTTTACCAATGAAAGAATTATGGAAGCAAAGGCAAATCGAAATCAGTCTAGGGCAAGAGATTGATTTAGATACATTCTTGCATACCTTACATCATATTGGCTATGAGCGTAAGTCGATGGTAGAAGCTCCTGGGGAATTTAGTTTGCGCGGGGGAATATTAGATATTTACCCACTAACTGAAGAGTTACCAGTTCGTATTGAATTCTTCGACACAGAAGTCGATTCTATTCGATTATTTGATGTGGATGAACAGCGCTCTCAAGATAAAAAAGAAAGTGTTAGATTCGGCCCAGCAACAGAGTTCTTATTTTCACAGGAAGAATTGAAAGCGGGAATTAAGCATCTTGAAGAAGGCTTGACTAAGACGATGCAAAAACTTTCCGATGATAAATTGAAGACTACAGTGCTTGAGACAGTAAGTCATGAAATTGAGATGTTAAAAAACGGGCAAAGTATAGAACAGATGTTTAAATATTTATCTATTTTCTATAACGAACCTGCTAGTCTGATAGATTATTTACCAGAAGACGGTATTGTGATTTTAGATGAGATTTCCCGTATTCAAGAAACAGCATCACATCTTGAAACGGAAGAAGCGGAATGGTATATATCACTTCTTGGTGAGGGAACGATTATTCAAGATTTATCATTCTCCCACTCGTTTGAAGAATTTCTTCATCATAAAAAAAGAAGCTTTGTATATTTAACGTTATTCTTACGTCATATCGCCCATACACACCCACAAAACATTGTGAATGTGACATGTAAGACAATGCAAGATTTCCATGGACAGATGCAGTTATTGAAAACTGAAATTGATAGATGGAATGAAGGACATTTTACGACGGTTGTGCTAGGCACAGATGATGAACGTGTAAAAAAACTACAACATATTTTAAGTGACTATGATATTGAGGCAGATATTGTAGAGGGTACAGATATATTATTGCCTGGAAGGTTACAAATTGCTGTAGGTGATTTACATGCAGGATTTGAAATGCCGATGCAAAAACTTGTTGTCATTACTGAAAAAGAGCTTTTTCATAAGAAAGTTAAAAAATCACAACGTAAGCAAAAGTTATCTAATGCTGAACGTATTAAAAGTTATTCGGAATTAAAAGTTGGGGATTATGTAGTTCATGTAAATCATGGTATCGGTAAATTTCTAGGTATCGAGACATTAGAGATTAATGGCGTTCATAAAGATTATTTAAATATTAAATATCAAGGTAATGACAAGTTATACGTTCCAATTGAACAAATTGACCAAGTGCAAAAATATGTAGGATCTGAAGGTAAGGATCCGAAAGTTTATAAATTGGGCGGAAACGATTGGAAGAAGGTCAAAACGAAAGTTGAAAAATCTGTACAAGATATTGCAGATGACCTAATTAAACTATATGCAGAGCGCGAAGCTTCAAAGGGTTATGCATATACACCAGATACGGCAGAACAACAAGAATTTGAGTCTTCTTTCCCGTATCAAGAGACAGAGGATCAATTACGTTCTATTGAAGAGATTAAAAAGGATATGGAACGCGGACGTCCAATGGATAGGCTTCTTTGTGGTGATGTAGGGTATGGAAAGACAGAAGTAGCTATTCGTGCGGCGTTTAAGGCAATTATGGATGAAAAGCAAGTTGCGATTTTAGTGCCGACAACGATCCTTGCACAACAACACTATGAAACAATTCGAGAGCGTTTTCAAGATTATCCAATCAATATAGGATTGTTAAGTAGATTCCGTACGAGAAAACAGCAAAATGAAACGATTAAGGGCTTGAAAGATGGAACAGTAGACATTGTAATCGGAACACATCGTATTTTATCTAAAGATGTTACTTATAAAGATTTAGGTCTTCTTATTATTGATGAAGAACAAAGATTTGGTGTAACGCACAAAGAAAAAATTAAACAATTAAAGGCAAATGTTGACGTATTAACATTAACGGCAACTCCAATTCCGCGTACGCTCCATATGTCTATGCTTGGTGTGCGTGATTTATCTGTTATTGAGACGCCGCCAGAAAATCGTTTCCCAGTTCAAACGTATGTAGTAGAGTATAATCCAGCATTAATGCGAGAGGCGATAGAACGAGAGCTTGCAAGAGGTGGTCAAGTTTACTTCCTATATAATCGTGTAGAGGATATCGAACGAAAAGCAGATGAAATTTCGATGTTAGTTCCAGACGCGCGTGTAACTTATGCACATGGGAAAATGAACGAAAGTGAATTAGAGTCTGTTATGCTATCGTTTTTAGAAGGTCAGCATGACGTTCTTGTAAGTACAACGATTATTGAGACGGGTGTAGATATTCCGAATGTAAATACGTTAATTGTATTTGATGCAGATCGTATGGGATTATCGCAGTTGTATCAGCTTCGTGGACGTGTTGGACGTTCTAATCGTGTTGCGTATGCATACTTTGCATACAAACGAGATAAAGTGTTGTCAGAAGTTGCCGAGAAGCGTCTACAAGCCATTAAAGAGTTCACAGAGCTTGGGTCAGGTTTCAAAATTGCGATGCGAGACTTATCAATTCGTGGTGCGGGTAACTTGTTAGGAGCCGAACAACATGGATTTATTGATTCTGTCGGCTTTGATTTATATTCTCAAATGTTAAAAGATGCAATTGAACAGCGTAGAGGGACAGACGGAGTTGAAAATACAGTTAATGTTGAAATTGATTTAGAAGTAGATGCATATTTACCGGATGCTTATATTTCAGATAGTAAACAAAAAATTATGATGTATAAACAATTTAGGGGTGTTTCTGCAATTGAGGATATTGAAGAGTTGCAGGAAGAGATGATAGATAGATTTGGTGATTACCCGCAAGAAGTTGGTTACTTATTACAAATCGCAAATATTAAAGTGTTGGCAATGAAAGAACAAATTGAGTTAATTAAGCAAAATAAATTTGAAGTAACAATTCTGTTCTCAGAACAAGCGAGTCAAAATATTGATGGCGGAAAATTATTCATGCTTGGAAATAGTTTTGGACGTATGATTGGTCTAGGAATGGAAGGATCACAATTGAAAATCGTTATGAAAACAAATGGATTAGAGACATCGAAATGGTTAACAATTGCTGAAAATTTATTAAAAGGCTTGCCAGATGTAAAAAAAGAAGTCATAAATGCCTAATATTAGATAAAAAAATGCAATTCGACGTGCATAGAAGAACTAATGTGTAAAATACTATGTCTAACAGTTGGTGATTTTTACATGAACAGGTAAATTCACCACTTTGATCATCAGTAGAAAGTGAGGCAGCATTAGAATGAAAGCAACTGGAATCGTACGTCGAATTGATGATTTAGGTAGGGTAGTAATCCCGAAGGAAATTCGTAGAACTTTACGTATTCGAGAAGGGGACCCACTAGAAATATTTGTAGATCGCGATGGGGAAGTAATTTTAAAGAAATACTCTCCAATTAGCGAACTAGGTGATTTTGCAAAAGAATATGCAGAGGCTTTATATGATAGCTTAGGACATAATGTGCTTGTATGCGATCGAGATTCTATTATCGCAGTATCAGGTGTATCAAAAAAAGAATACTTAAATAAAAGCGTTGGCGATCTAATTGAAAAAACGATGGAAGAAAGAAAGTCTGTTATTATGACAGACGAAAGTGATATTTCCATTATTGATGGTGTAACAGAAAAGGTTCATTCTTATACAGTTGGACCGATTGTTGCAAATGGAGACCCAATTGGAGCTGTCATTATTTTTTCGAAAGAAGCTATTATAAGCGAGATTGAGCATAAAGCAGTTAATACTGCTGCAAGTTTCTTAGCGAAACAAATGGAACAGTAAGAATTTATAATTTTAGAAGTAGCAATCTTTCCTAATTATGATATTTCTTCTTGAGAAATCAATCATTTGGAGATATATGTATATTGAATGAAGGTAGCGCTTTGCTACCTTTTTTCGTTGAACATTTCTAGCGTTGTGTGAACGCATGATTACTCGTGTAGGTAAGGAAGCTTGTCCTTTTCTTTATGATATAATACGAGGGGTGAGAATAGAAAAAGGAGTTTTCTTGTATGGAATCGAAGAAGTATCAAGCCTTTTGGCGTGGGGCTATTATATTAACAATCGCAAGTTTTGTTACAAAGGTATTAAGCGCCTTTTACCGTATTCCATATCAAAATATAGCGGGTGACATTGGTTTTTATATTTATCAGCAAATTTATCCGTTTTATGGATTTTGTTTAATTTTAGCTACTTATGGGTTCCCCATTATAATTTCAAAAATGGTTGCGGAACGATTAGAGCGAGGGAAAAAGCAAGAAGCAGAAGAAATTATTTGTGTATCTTTTTGGTTTTTATTAGGGATTGGTTTCATAGGATTTTTTACATTGTTCTTTGGTGCCGAAGCAATTGCAACAGCTATGGGCGATATACACTTAAATAAGCTATTACGTGTTATTTCCTTTTCATTCATATTAATGCCGTTTTTATCTGTAGCAAGAGGATATTTTCAGGGGTTCAATAATATGATGCCAACAGCTGTTTCGCAAGTGATAGAACAAACAATTCGTGTTTCTATTATTGTATTTTTATCTTTATTCCTAATTGCTCACGGATTTGATTTATATACAGTTGGTGCAGGTGCTATGTTAGGTTCAATCGCAGGTGGACTGATTGGGATTATCGTACTTGTACTTTATATGCGTCATGATTTTCGTTCTATATTCTTCAAAAGTGTAAAGAGGATTAGAGGGAAAAAGAAAATCATTAAAATCCTGTTTTGGCAAGGATTAGCGATTTGTGTTAGTAACTTAGTGCTTATTTTTATACAAATGGCTGATTCTGTTTCTTTCTATTCTTTACTTATTGGGGCAGGAGAACAAGCTGAAAGCGCAAAGGTGTTAAAGGGTGTTTATGACAGAAGTATCCCGCTTATGCAATTAGGTACTGTCGTAACAACTTCTTTCTCGTTGTCGCTTATTCCAATTATAACAGCAGCGAAGGAAAGAGGAGATCTTGCCTTTATTCAAGAAAAGGTAAAGTTAGCAATGAAAATAACATTTGTTATTGGATTTGCAGCGGCCATTGGATTAACTTGTATTATTCAGCCTACAAATATTATGTTGTTTGAAAATAGTGATGGGTCAGATGTTTTATCCATTTTATCTTTATCTATTTTATTTAGTTCATTGTCAATTACAACCGCTTCTATTTTGCAAGGGTTAGGACAAACATTAAAACCAGCAATATTCGTTATATTTGGGGGTTGTTTAAAGTTAGCTTTAAATTATATATTAATGCCATATTTTGGTGTAAAGGGAGCTGCAATTGCAACGTTAGTTGCGTTACTTGTAATTTCTGTACTAAATAGTGTATTACTTATGAGGGCTGTATCCGAATCGCTTATCGACAAAGGGAATATGTTAGGTGTAGTTATTAGTGGTATCGGTATGGGATTTGTATTAATAATGTTTATGCATGTATTACAAATGATTGGATTAGTAATTGATACGGAACATAGAGGAATCGCGACACTTGAGGCATTATTAGGTGTAGTTATCGGCGGATTAGCATATATGTTTTTCATTTTAAAATTACGTGTATTTACAAAAGCGGAAATAGGAACCGTTATGAAAAAAGAGAAAAAAGAAGGTTCATTGAAGAAGAGTGGATAGAGGTGGCAGGTTGTGAGTGGAATCATTACTATTTTAGGATTAGGTGCTGGTGAATTAGATCAGTTAACGATGGGTGTATATCGAAAAATAAAAGAAGCAGATCACATGTTTGTTAGAACGAAGGAACATCCCGTTATAGAAGAGTTGGAAAAAGAAGGTATACAATATACTGCTTTTGACAATGTATATGAAGCACATGATACATTTGAAATTGTATATGAAACAATTGCGAATACATTGCTAGAAAAAGCTGAAGGTGCAGAAATCATCTATGCTGTTCCAGGGCATCCGCTTGTAGCGGAAAGAACGGTTCAGCTACTGTTGGAAAAAAGTGAAGTAGCGAATATTGAAGTGCGAATTGAAGGTGGACAAAGTTTCCTTGATCCTATGTTTGCAAGTCTTAAGATTGATCCGATTGAAGGATTCCAATTAATTGATGCTACATCATTTGAAAGAGGACAATTAGAATTACGTCAACATTTAATCTTTTGCCAAGTATATGACGCATTCGTTGCATCTGATGTGAAATTAACATTAATGGAGATGCTACCAGATGATTATGAAGTGTATATCGTAACAGCTGCAGGGACTTCATTTGAACAAGTTAAAAAGGTGCCGTTGTATATGTTAGATCATGAAACGGAGTTGAATAACTTAACGAGCGTATATGTACCACCAGTTCAGGAACGTGCTTCCTTGTATCAACAGTTTGATGTACTTCGAGAAATTATTGCAGACCTTCGTGGCCCGAATGGTTGTCCGTGGGATAAAAAGCAAACGCATCAATCTTTAAAGAAGTATTTAATTGAGGAAGCTTATGAAGTGTTGGAAGCAATTGATGAAGAGGACGACGATCATTTAGTAGAGGAACTAGGTGATGTATTACTACAAGTTATGCTGCATGCTCAAATCGGAGAAGATGAAGGTTGGTTCTCTATAGATGATATTATTCGAACTTTATCTGAGAAAATGGTTCGTCGCCATCCGCATGTGTTTGGGAATATAGATGTAAATAGTGCCGATGAAGTACTTGTCAATTGGGAAGAAATTAAAAAACAAGAAAAGGGATTTGTGAAAGAATCCGTTTTAAATGGAGTTCCCAAAAGTTTGCCACAGTTACTACGTGCGTATGAAATCCAGAAAAAAGCTGGCAAGGTTGGTTTTGATTGGGTTGATGTACAACCAATGATAGAGAAAGCCTTAGAAGAGTGGCACGAGTTTCAACAAGAAGTTACAAACATGGATGAGGCAAAGATGTTAAGTGAATTTGGTGATTTACTATTTGCGTTTGTTAATATAGCTCGTCATTATAAAATAGATCCAGAAGAAGCGTTACGTTCAACAAATGAGAAATTTGTCAGTCGTTTCTTATACATGGAAGCAAAGGTAGCTGAAATGAATAAAGAGATGCAAGATTTATCATTAGAGCAGTTGGATGTTTTATGGGAAGAGGCAAAACAAACAGAGCGTTAATAGGGGGATTTAATATGCGTCTAGATAAGTTTTTAAAAGTATCACGTTTAATTAAAAGAAGAACATTAGCAAAAGAAGTAGCTGATCAAGGAAGAATATCCATTAATGGTCAAGTGGCGAAAGCGAGTTCTGATGTGAAAGTGGCTGATGAATTAACAATTCGTTTTGGTCAAAAAATAGTAACTGTAAAGATAAACGAATTGAAAGAAACGACTAAAAAAGAAGATGCAGCAAATATGTATAGCTTAGTTCGCGAAGAAAAAGTAAAGGCTGAAGAAGGCTTGTTCTAAAATCAATTATCCCTTCATACATTACTATTAGCTAGTATAAATGTATGGGGGGATTTACGTGAATAATGGTTACTCACCTATGTCTTCTAGTCAACAAAATGTTTCTGTAGAACATGATATTATTATGCGTGGTAGGCGTGTAATTGATATTACTGGTGTAAAGCAGGTAGAGAGTTTTGATAGCGAAGAGTTTTTACTTGAGACCGTAATGGGCTTTTTAACAATTCGTGGTCAAAATTTGCAAATGAAAAATTTAGATGTAGAAAAAGGCATTGTATCGATTAAAGGGAAAGTTCATGAGATGTTGTATATTGATGAGAATCAAGGGGAGAAAACTAAAGGATTCTTTAGTAAGTTGTTTAAATGAGTTTAACAATTCAGTTGTATACGATGCTCTCAATGATCGGAATGGGTGCTTGGATTGGAGCGTCTTTAGATACATACCAACGATTTTTAAAACGTCAGGAACGTAAACGTTGGCTTGTATTTATACATGATATACTATTTTGGATTGTCCAAGCATTATTCGTTTTTTACGTATTGCTTCTTGTAAATGAAGCTGAACTGCGTATATATGTATTTTTGGCATTATTATGCGGTTTTGCGGCATACCAAAGCTTATTGAAGGCAATATACATGAGACTGTTAAATTTTCTCATCTATATTTTTGTGCAAATAACACACTTTTTTGTTCAAATTATACAGCTACTCATGATAAAACCTGTTATTATTATAGCGCAGCTATTTATTGCATTTATATTATTCTTATTTCGTATACTGCTTTCAATTGGACATGTGTTATGGAAAATGGTGATTTGGATATTACTTTTCATATGGAAAGTTTTTTTCTGGCCTGTTCGATTTATTGCTTCGCTCATATGGAAACTTCTCCCTAATCGTGTTAAACTTTTTGTAATGAAACATGTAGGGTTCCTGCAATATATAGCAAAGTTGAAGGAACATATCTTCCAATTATGGGAGCGTATAAAAAAGAAGTTAGGGGGACCTCGGAAATGAGGGAACTGAGACAAAGAACAATCGAAAAACAGAGTCCAAATCCTGTTAAAGAGCATATAATACAAACGGATGAGAACAGGAAGCGACTTTATCGCCGTTTAGCGGTTTTTCTTGTCTTTGCTTTTACAATTATTGCGAGTATTAGTGTAACGTTTTATCAACAAAACAGTTCCATTAAAGCAAAAGAAGCAAAAGTTAAGGACATGAAAAAAGAACTGGATTCATTAACGAATAAAGAAAAGAGTCTAAAAGACGAAGTTCAAAAGTTGAATGATGAAGAGTACGTATTAAAGATTGCTAGAAGGGATTATTTCTTCTCTGGAAAAGGGGAGATAATTTTTCCTGTTTCTAAGTAGAGTATGTCTTATTGACACTATATTTTAGGATTATATATAATAAAGTAAAATTTGACTTTTTAACCACTAAGGAGGAGCATTTTTTTTATGTCAATCGAGGTAGGCAGCAAGTTACAGGGTAAAGTAACAGGTATTACAAATTTTGGGGCTTTTGTGGAGCTGCCAGAAGGCTTAACGGGTCTTGTTCATATTAGTGAAGTTGCTGATAATTATGTGAAAGATATTAACGATCACTTAAAAGTGGGCGACCAAGTAGAAGTAAAAGTTATTAACGTTGAAAAAGATGGTAAGATCGGTCTATCTATTAAAAAGGCGAAAGAGCGTGAAAAAACAGAAGGAGATCGTCCACGTGGTGAATATCAACGCGGTGGTGATCAACAACGTTCTGGACGTCCACAACGTAATCGTTCTTTCAACAGAGATAACCGCGGTGGCGGTAACGACCGCGCTCCAAAAGAAACATTCGAGCAAAAGATGGCACGTTTCTTAAAGGATAGCGAAGATCGTTTAACTTCTTTAAAGCGTAACACAGAATCTAAACGTGGTGGCCGTGGCGCACGTCGCGGATAATAAGAACGTTTAATTCTTAGTATATAGAGAGGTGCCCAGGGCGATTGCTCGGGGTGCTTTTTTATATGTGAAAATATATTTTTAAAAAAGTTTTAAAGATGTGTTGACTTTAAATTATATCTGAGGTAAGATACTAATTGTCCGTTAAATAAGACGACATGGCGGTGTAGCTCAGCTGGCTAGAGCGTACGGTTCATACCCGTGAGGTCGGGGGTTCGATCCCCTCCGCCGCTATATTTAATTTAACGGCCCGTTGGTCAAGTGGTTAAGACACCGCCCTTTCACGGCGGTAACACGGGTTCGAATCCCGTACGGGTCATCTAAAAAGATCATGCAAATGTGCATGATCTTTTTTTGTTAAATAAAATAAGACATACAACACTTCTACAAAATCACCCTATATTTTCTGAATGTTCGGTTAAAATATTAAAGATAAAATACATACTGTGTATATATGTAGAGTTATTTCGAATAAAAAGTCGAACGATTATAAAAGTGAAAACTGTTGTTTTGACAAAAATCCCAATAATCATCTTTTATAATGACAGTAATTAAACTATGCAGGTGGTGTTAAAAATATGCCTAAAGCAGGAAGGAATACTATGAATACAAGTGCATTGGCAATGAATGAGGGTCAGCTTGGAGGAGTAAAGTGGACGAGTAAGTTGCGAATGAAGTTTGAGCAAGTTTTCTTCAGATGGGGATTTATTATTGTTGTTATTGGTTTTCTTTTGGGACGAGCATATATATTAACAAACATTTTACCGTTTGCACTGCCGTTTTTTGCTGCTGTTTATGTTATGAAGCGGGATAAAATGCCGCTCGCGTTCTTGGCTCTAATGGGGGGCGCACTTTCAGTGTCGATAGATAATTTATTCTTTACCTTTGCATCTATCTTTACTTTCTTCATTTATAATATCTTCTTTAGTCGGTTTACACGTAAAACTGTTGGACTTGTACCATTCCAAGTATTTATCTCTGCATTAACCGCACATTTAGTTGTTGTATATTTTGCACAACAAACTGTTACCATGTACGATTTACTCGTTAGTACGATTGAGGCAGGGCTTAGCTTCGTATTAACTATGATATTTTTACAAAGTGTCCCGCTTTTAGTAGAAAGAAAAGGGAAACAACAAGCGTTAGAGACGGAAGAAATTGTTTGTTTAATTATATTACTAGCATCTGTTTTAACAGGTACAACAGATTGGTTTGTATATGACGCTTCTATTCAACATATTTTCACTAGATATTTAGTGCTCGTGTTTGCATTTATCGCAGGAGCAGCTACAGGATCTACAGTGGGGGTCGTCACTGGATTAATATTAAGTTTGGCAAATGTCTCCAGTTTGTCCCAACTTAGCCTGCTTGCTTTTTCTGGGCTACTTGGTGGTTTGCTAAAAGAAGGAAAGCGGTTAGGTGTTAGTTTGGGTTTATTAATTGGGACGAGCTTGATTACGCTATATGTAGACAAGCAAACAAACATTGTGACAACTTTAATTGAATCTGGTGTAGCGATTGCTTTCTTCTTATTAACACCGAAGCTTGTTATGGATCGTATTGCTAAATTCATGCCAGGTACACAGGAGCATTCGCAAGATCAACAACAGTATTTAAGAAGAATGCGTGATGTTACAGCGAATAAAATCAATCAATTTGCCAATGTATTTGCTGCTTTATCTAATAGCTTTTCTGTATATGGATATGTGGAAGAGGAAGATAAAGAGACAGAGGCAGATTTGTTCTTAAGTACAATTACTGCAAAAACATGTCAAACATGTTTTAAGAAAGATCAATGCTGGGTAGTTAATTTCGATAAAACGTACGATTATATGAAACAAATAATGAGCGAAACGGAAGAAGGAACTCTGCAGCATAATCGGAAGTTAGTTCGTGAATGGGACAAGCATTGCGTGAGAGGGAAGAAAGTGACGGATTTAGTAGCAGGTGAATTAGATCACTTCTATGAGGGACAAAAATTAAGAAAACAGATGAAAGAAAATCGTAGAATAGTAGCGGAGCAACTATTAGGTGTATCAAAAGTTATGGAGGATTTTGCCAAGGAGATACAAAGAGAAAGAGAAAATCATCAAGTACAGGAAGAACAAATTTTGCAAGCATTTCGTGATTTTGGTGTAGAAATAGAACATGTTGATATTTATTGTTTAGATAGAGGAAGTATTGATATTGAAATGTTGATTCCAGTTGCATCTAATGAACATGGAGAGTGTGAAAAATTAGTTGCACCAATGCTTTCGGATATCTTAAAGGAAAATATAGTTGTAAAACATGAAGAAAAATCTTCTTATCCGAATGGCCACAGCTTAATATCATTTGGTTCAGCAAAAACGTATTCTCTTGATACTGGATTGGCCACAGCTGCGAAAGGCGGTGGGTTTGTTTCAGGTGATTCTTATGCGATGATGGATTTAAGTGTTGGGAAATATGCTCTTGCAATTAGTGATGGTATGGGAAATGGGCAAAGAGCTCATATGGAGAGTAAAGAAACAGTGAAATTATTACAAAAAATACTTCAGTCAGGCATTGATGAGGAGATAGCGATTAAATCTATCAACTCTATTCTTTCTTTAAGAACAACAGAAGAGATGTTTACGACGTTAGATTTAGCTATGGTAGATTTGCGAGATGCAAGTGCGAAGTTTTTAAAGATTGGATCGACGCCAAGTTTTGTTAAACGTGCAAATAATATTTTGAAAATTGAAGCAAGTAATTTACCGATGGGAATTATTGAGGATGTTGAAGTCGATGTAGTGGGTGAGCAATTAAAGACGGGCGATATTCTTATTATGATGAGTGATGGGATTTTTGAGGGCGCGCAACATGTGGAGAATCACGAGTTATGGATGAAGCGGAAAATTAAAGAGTTACAAACTGAAGATCCACAAGAAATTGCTGATATCATTATGGAAGAGGTGATTCGCTCTGGCGATGGTTATATAAATGATGATATGACTATTGTAGTAGCGAAAGTGAAGAAAAATATGCCGAAGTGGGCTACCATTCCAATTGTAGGAATGCAGGCGCAATAAATTTGAAGTGTGATGTTTCTTTCTAAAACCTAGGTGGATGCCTAGGTTTTTTTGCTTTAAAAGATAATATTATTACTTTTGTGAATATGTACGGATGATGTAAGATAAAAATGTAATTTTTGTATATCTTTTTTTTGCACAATGTTTGTAAAAGTTGTACCATTATAAACAAGGTAACTAACGTTGCTGTTCTTGTTTAATGAAAGGTGATTACGAAGTTGAAAGATACATTTGTTGAAAAGGTAGATGACTTTGTAAAGCAGCATGATGTATTAAAGGAACGCTCAACAATTGTTGTAGGGGTTTCTGGTGGTCCTGACTCTTTAGCTCTTCTATATTATTTGTTAGAAAAAAGAGCAGCAAAACAGTTTGAGATTGTAGTAGCGCATGTGGATCATATGTTTAGAGGTGATGAATCTCATGAGGACCTACAGTTTGTGCAGGACCTTTGTAAAGGACTGGGAGTTATTTGCGAAACGATAAGGATTAATGTGTCGCAATATCAACAGCAATATGGGATGAATGCACAAGTTGCTGCTAGAGAATGCAGATATGCATTTTTGGAAAGAATAATGAAGAAATATGATGCGAGATATGTAGCCCTTGGACATCATGGTGATGATCAAGTAGAGACGATTTTAATGCGGCTTGTACGAGGGAGTACTCCGAAAGGATATGCAGGAATTGCAGTGAAGCGTCCTTTTCATAATGGGTATTTAATTAGGCCGTTACTTGGAGTAACGAAGGAAGAAATTGTTGATTACTGTCATAAGCTAAAAATAATTCCTCGTATAGATCCAAGTAATAAAAAGGAAGTATATACAAGGAATCGATTACGTAAATATGTTCTTCCTCATTTGAAAGAAGAAAATCCACAAGTGCATGAGAAATTCCAAAAATTTAGCATGCAGATGCAAGAGGATGAGGCGTATTTGCAGGAATTAGCTTTTGAGAAAATGAATAAAGTAATTACAAAAAAAAGTGATAAACAAATTAGCTTATCAATTCCTGCCTTTGAATCCATGTCTATGCCTTTACAAAGAAGAGGGATTCAACTAATATTAAACTATCTTTATGAATATAAGATTCCATCTTCTCTTTCCTCTATACATATTGACAAAGTGATTGAGTTTTTTAAGCGGACACAACCTTCGGGTTCACTTGATTTCCCAGGTGATTTAAAAATTGTTCGCGCATACGAGGAGTGCAGCTTTGGATTTAAACAAGAAATTGTTTCTCCTTTCTTACAAGATTTATCAGTTCCCGGCACAATTACGCTATCGAACGGGGATAAGCTTGTAACGGAGGTGAGCGAAGATATACCAAGTAACATGAATGAAACAGTTTTTGTTGCTAAGTATAATGATATATCATATCCACTTCGTATTCGTTCTAGAGAAAATGGAGATCGCATGTCAATACAAGGTATGAATGGCACCAAAAAGATAAAAGCTATTTTTATCGAAGCGAAAGTACCAAGAGAAAAAAGAGAAGAATGGCCGGTCGTTTGTGATGCAAGTGGGAACATTATTTGGGTACCCTTGTTGAAACGATCTGCATTTGCTATCTCGAAAGAGGTAACAAAGAAGGATAAATATATGATTATTCACTACAAAAGCAAGGAGTCTTCCGGGAGGATAATGAAATGATGAATCAAGATATCGAAAAAGTATTAATTTCTGAAGAACAAATACAAGAAAAGGTGCTCGAATTAGGTGCAATTATTGCAGAGGATTATAAAAATACAGTACCTCTTGCGATTGGTGTACTAAAGGGTGCAATGCCATTCATGGCAGATTTATTAAAGAGAACAGATACATATCTTGAAATGGATTTTATGGCTGTATCTAGTTACGGTCACTCAACTGTTTCAACAGGCGAAGTGAAAATTTTAAAAGACCTTGATACTTCTGTAGAAGGTCGCGATATTTTAATCGTTGAAGATATTATTGATAGCGGTCTTACGCTAAGCTACTTAGTAGACCTATTTAAATATCGTAAAGCGAAGTCTGTAAAAATTGTTACGTTATTAGATAAACCAACAGGCCGTAAGGTAGATTTGAAAGCGGATTATGTTGGATTTACTGTACCGCATGAATTTGTTGTAGGGTATGGGTTAGATTATAAAGAGCAGTACCGTAATCTTCCTTATGTAGGAGTATTAAAACCAAGCGTTTACTCAAATTAATTAAATACAGGCGTCACAATTGTATAGGAAAGTTTTTCTATGTTACGATTTACTATAGTGTTTATGCCGTGAGAGGAGGTTAGGAATGAATCGTATCTTCCGTAATACCATCTTTTATTTACTGATATTCCTAGTAGTAATTGGAATCGTGAGCTATTTTAATGGTTCGACACAAAAAACGACATCAGTTAGCTACGATAAATTCATTACTAAACTAGAAAAAGGTGAAGTTCGTAATGTGCAACTTCAACCGAAAAATGGTGTATTTGAGGTAAAAGGACAATTTAACAACTCTAGCCAAGGAGAACAATTTGTTACTTATGCACCAAATACTGAGGAATTACAAAAGAAAATTAATGACAAAGCGCAAGGTGCTGAAGTTAAGTATCAACCAGCAGAAGAAACAAGTGCTTGGGTAACATTCTTTACTTCTATCATTCCGTTTGTTATTATCTTCATTTTATTCTTCTTCTTGTTAAACCAAGCTCAGGGCGGCGGTAGCCGTGTTATGAACTTCGGGAAAAGTAAGGCGAAGTTATATAATGACGAAAAGAAAAAGGTTCGTTTCAGAGATGTTGCTGGGGCGGATGAAGAGAAACAAGAGCTTGTTGAGGTAGTTGAATTCTTGAAAGATCCTCGTAAGTTCGCTGAAGTTGGTGCCCGTATTCCGAAGGGTGTTCTATTAGTTGGACCTCCAGGTACAGGTAAAACTTTATTAGCACGTGCTGTTGCAGGTGAGGCAGGCGTTCCGTTCTTCTCTATCAGTGGTTCTGACTTCGTAGAGATGTTTGTAGGTGTCGGTGCATCACGTGTACGTGATTTATTTGAAAATGCAAAGAAAAATGCTCCTTGTATCATTTTCATTGATGAAATTGATGCAGTAGGACGTCAACGTGGCGCAGGTCTTGGTGGTGGCCATGACGAGCGCGAGCAAACGTTGAACCAATTACTTGTTGAAATGGATGGATTCGGTGCAAACGAAGGTATTATTATCATCGCTGCGACAAACCGTCCTGATATTCTTGACCCAGCATTATTACGTCCAGGTCGTTTTGACCGTCAAATTACAGTAGATCGTCCAGATGTAAATGGTCGTGAAGCTGTACTTAAAGTACATGCTCGTAATAAGCCGCTTGATGAGAATATCAACTTAAGAGCAATTGCAACTCGTACGCCAGGATTCTCTGGTGCTGATCTTGAAAACTTATTAAACGAAGCTGCTTTAGTAGCTGCGCGTCAAGATAAGAAGAAAATTGATATGAGTGACATTGATGAAGCAACGGATCGTGTTATTGCAGGTCCGGCTAAGAAAAGTCGTGTTATCTCTGAAAAAGAACGTAATATCGTTGCTTTCCATGAAGCGGGCCATACTGTAATTGGTGTTGTTCTTGATGAAGCTGATGTCGTTCATAAAGTAACAATTGTCCCTCGTGGTCAAGCTGGTGGATATGCAGTAATGCTTCCGAAAGAGGATCGTTACTTCATGACAAAGCCAGAATTACTTGATAAAATCACTGGTTTACTTGGTGGTCGAGTAGCTGAGGAGATTGTTTTTGGTGAAGTGAGTACAGGTGCTCACAACGACTTCCAACGTGCGACTGGCATTGCAAGACGTATGGTTACGGAATTCGGTATGAGTGATAAGCTTGGACCAATGCAATTTGGTAGTTCGCAAGGTGGTCAAGTGTTCTTAGGAAGAGACTTCCATTCAGAACAAAACTACAGTGATGCAATTGCACACGACATCGATGTGGAAATGCAAACGATTATGAAAGAATGTTATGCTCGTGCAAAAGACATTCTTACTGAAAATCGTGATAAGCTAGACCTTATTGCAAAAACGTTACTTGAAGTAGAAACGTTAGATGCTGAGCAAATCAATCATTTATGTGATTACGGCAGATTGCCAGAACGTCCAACATCTTCAGCTGATGTGAAAGTAAACATCAACATGAAGAAGGACGATGAAGAATCAGAAGATAAGTAAGAGATGAAGGAGTGACGATGGTCACTCCTTTTTTTATTTGTGGAATGAAATGAAGTAGAAAAAGAATTTAAATAAATATGGTATTAAAAATTGAAATGAAGCGTAATCTTTTTGTAAAATGATGAGGATAGAAAAGCTGATTATATAAGTATGTGTGATATGATGTTTTTATAAGTTTTATACATACTGCACAAATATAGATTAAATAAGATAAGTGGTGAGAATATGATTTTTGTATTGGATGTAGGGAACACAAATGCTGTACTAGGCGTGTTTGAAGAGGGGGAACTCCGTCAACATTGGCGCATGGAAACAGATCGTCATAAGACAGAAGATGAATATGGAATGCTTGTAAAGCAATTGCTTGAGCATGAGGGTCTTTCATTTGAAGATGTGAAAGGTATTATCGTGTCTTCAGTCGTACCACCAATCATGTTTGCTTTAGAGCGCATGTGTGAAAAGTATTTTAAAATTAAACCGCTTGTAGTAGGTCCTGGAATAAAAACCGGGCTAAATATTAAATATGAAAATCCACGTGAAGTAGGTGCGGACCGAATTGTAAATGCAGTAGCTGGAATCCACTTATATGGAAGTCCGCTTATTATTGTCGATTTCGGTACGGCTACTACATATTGTTATATTAACGAAGAAAAACATTATATGGGTGGCGTTATTACACCGGGAATTATGATTTCAGCAGAGGCTTTATACAGTAGAGCGGCAAAACTTCCTCGTATTGAAATCACAAAACCAAGCAGTGTTGTTGGGAAGAATACGGTAAGTGCAATGCAATCTGGTATTCTTTATGGTTATGTTGGACAAGTGGAAGGTATTGTTAAGCGTATGAAAGAGGAAGCTAAACAAGAACCAAAAGTTATTGCAACAGGTGGATTGGCGAAATTAATTTCAGAAGAATCGAATGTAATTGATGTTGTAGATCCATTCCTAACATTAAAAGGTTTGTATATGTTATACGAGCGTAATGCAAATTTACAGCATGAGAAAGGTGAATAAATAAGTATGAAAGATTATTTAGTAAAAGCGTTAGCGTTTGATGGAGAAGTGCGTGCGTATAGTGTACGTACTACTAATACTGTAAGTGAGGCGCAAAGACGTCATGATACATGGAGAACAGCTTCAGCGGCACTTGGTCGTTCTTTAACTGCGGGTACAATGATGGGCGCAATGTTAAAAGGTGACCAAAAGCTAACGATTAAGGTAGAAGGTAATGGCCCGATTGGTCCTATCTTAGTAGATGCTCATGCAAATGGGGATGTACGTGGTTACGTAACGAATCCACATGTTGACTTTGAGGGAACGGAACAAGGGAAATTACGTGTATATCAAGCTGTAGGTACTGAAGGATTTGTAACAGTAATTAAGGATATTGGTATGCGTGAGCCGTTTATTGGTCAATCTCCAATTGTTTCAGGAGAATTAGGGGAAGACTTCACGTATTATTTTGCAGTTTCTGAGCAGACGCCTTCTTCTGTAGGTGTTGGCGTTCTTGTAAATGGAGATGACAGCATATTAGCGGCAGGTGGATTTATCCTTCAAATTATGCCGGGTGCACAGGAAGAAACAATTTCATTCATTGAAAATCGTTTGCAGAAGATTCCTCCTGTATCAACATTGATTGAACAAGGGCTTTCTCCAGAAGAGTTACTGTATGCAGTTCTTGGAGAAGATAAAGTAAAAGTATTAGAAACGATGGATGTTCAATTTAATTGCACATGCTCACGCGAACGTATTGAGAGTGTATTAATTAGTTTAGGTAAAACGGAGTTAGAGCAAGTTCGTGAAGAAGAAGAGGAAACAGAAGTTCATTGTCATTTCTGTAATGAGCGATATAAGTTTTCTAAAGAAGATATTACAAATTTAATTGAGAATTTGTAATAAGGGAAATTAAGGGGATTCACCTTCTAAATAGATTGACAAACAGGGAATTTTCTGACAAAATCTAAATATATACAAAACCAATAAAAATACTCGGTGTTAGGAGTGACAGGAATGCGAGTGGCACAATCAGTTTCAGAATTAATCGGGAAAACGCCGATCGTTAAGTTGAACCGCATCGTAGAATCAGACAGCGCAGATATATACTTAAAATTAGAATTTATGAATCCAGGGAGCAGTGTTAAAGATCGTATTGCATTAGCGATGATTGAAGATGCTGAAAAAAAGGGATTATTAAAAGAAGGTGATACAATCATTGAGCCAACAAGTGGTAACACAGGAATTGGTTTAGCGATGGTAGCGGCTGCTAAAGGATATAAGGCAATTTTAGTAATGCCAGAAACAATGAGTGTTGAGCGTCGTAATTTATTACGTGCTTACGGTGCTGAATTAGTATTAACTCCAGGTCCTGAAGGAATGGGTGGAGCAATTCGTCAAGCGACTGAATTAGCGAAAGAGCATGGCTACTTTATACCACAACAGTTCAAAAACCAATCGAATCCAGAAATTCATCGCTTAACAACAGGTCCAGAAATTGTTGAACAAATGGGCGACCAATTAGATGCGTTTATTGCAGGAATTGGTACAGGTGGAACGATTACTGGTGCTGGTGAAGTACTGAAGGAAGCATATAAAGATATTAAAATTTATGCAGTAGAACCTGCGGATTCACCAGTATTATCTGGTGGGAAACCGGGTCCACATAAAATCCAAGGAATTGGGGCGGGATTCATCCCAGAGACGTTGGATGTAGAAGTATATGATGAAATTGTTCAAGTAAAAACAGAACAAGCATTTGAATATGCAAGAAGAGTGGCGAAAGAGGAAGGTATTTTAGTGGGTATCTCTTCTGGAGCAGTTATTTATGCAGCAACAGAAATTGCGAAAAAGTTAGGTAAAGGGAAAAAGGTACTTGTTATTATCCCAAGTAACGGTGAACGTTATTTAAGTACACCACTTTATCAATTTGAATCTTAATTATATGTGATTGAAAAAGCATCCTTGAAAAAGGATGCTTTTTCTTTTTGGATTGGAAATAGGAAAAGAGTGAATGACTAGAAAACTTCATGTAAAATAAGATGTAGTATAATTAATTTATTTTCACTAGCCTTCGAGTATAACCCTTCTGTATACATAACAAATGTAGTTTGAGGTGGTTGCTTTAAGAAGGTGGGATAAAAGAAGACGGGGTGTTGATATGCAACGAAGAAAATCTTTAGCGCTTTCTATTCCATATCAGTTAGATTTCTTTAAGCAATATAAATTTCTTTCTAAGGATAAACCGCAACATATTTTGTTAGAGAGTGGACGTGGCGGTCGTTATAACATTGTGGGGTTGAACCCAGTAGCGGTAATCCAAGGGAAGGGTGAAACGTTACATATAAGTGAAAGTGGTAAGGAAACAATAAAGCGAGGAAATCCATTAGACTTAATGCAGGAATATATGGAGCAATGGAAAACAGACTATAATCCGGGGTACCCGCCATTTCAAGGTGGTGCAATTGGTTACTTTAGTTATGATTGCATCCGTTATATTGAAAAACTACCTTCTCTTGCAGAGGATGATATTAATATACCTGATATATTCTTTTTATTATTTGATGATGTGTTTGTGTATGATCAAGAAGAAAAAGTATTATGGATTATTACACATTATGTAGATAAGTATGAAGAGGCAAAAGAGCGATTAAATGAGTGGAAGATTCTTTGGGCGACAGAGGCGCCGGAAGTGACTATACCATTTGCATGTCCTGAAAAGAAAAGTGAAACAGTTGCTTTTACCGAAGGAAACTTTATGAAGGCGGTTGAATGTATTCAAGAATATATCGGGGCCGGTGATGTGTTCCAAGTAAACTTGTCGACAAGGCAAGAAAGAACGTTACAAACACACCCGCTAGAAATTTATACAAGTCTTCGTGAAATTAATCCATCTCCATATATGGGTTACTTGGAGCTTGGGGATTTTCAAATTGTTAGTGCTTCCCCTGAATTGTTAATTAAGAAACAAGGACAAGAAGTAAGTACAAGACCAATTGCTGGTACAAGATCCCGCGGTGCGAATGAACAAGAGGATGAAGAATTAGCAAGGGAATTAATTGAGAACGAAAAGGAACGAGCAGAACATGTCATGCTTGTAGATTTAGAACGAAATGATTTAGGGCGTATTTGTAAATATGGCACTGTAGAAGTAGATGAATTTATGGTAATTGAAAAGTACTCACATGTGATGCATATCGTTTCTAATGTGCGTGGTGAGGTGGAAGAAGATAAGGATGCTTTCGATTTAGTGAAAGCTGTATTCCCTGGTGGAACAATTACTGGTGCCCCGAAAATACGTACGATGGAAATTATTGAAGAATTAGAGCCTGTTCGCAGAGGGATTTATACAGGTTCAATTGGTTGGATCGGTTATTCTGGAGATACAGAATTGAATATTGTAATTAGAACACTTCTTGCTAAAGATGGAAAAGCTCATGTACAAGCAGGAGCGGGAATTGTAATTGATTCAAATCCAGAAAATGAATATAAAGAGTCGCTCAAAAAGGCGATTGCTTTATGGCGTGCAAAAGAACGTAGCGAAGAAATGGTTAGGTGAGAGAAATGATATTAATGATTGATAATTATGATTCTTTTACATTTAATTTAGTACAGTTTCTTGGAGAACTTGGACAAGAGCTTGTTGTTAAACGTAACGATGAAGTGACTATTTCAGACATTGAGAATATGAAACCAGACTTTTTAATGATTTCGCCAGGTCCATGTAGTCCGAATGAAGCAGGGATTAGTATGGAGGTTATTCGATACTTCGCTGGAAAGATTCCGATTTTTGGGGTTTGTCTTGGGCATCAATCTATTGCGCAAGTGTTTGGGGGAGAGGTTGTCCGTGCAGAACGATTAATGCATGGGAAAACGTCACCTATGCATCATGATGGAAAGACGATTTTTTCGGATATTCCTAATCCATTTACTGCGACGCGCTATCACTCCCTTATTGTTAAGAAAGAGACATTACCGGAGTGCTTAGAGGTAACATCTTGGACAGAAGAAGGGGAAATTATGGCGCTCCGTCATAAAACATTACCGATTGAAGGTGTGCAGTTCCATCCGGAATCTATTATGACTTCTCACGGAAAAGAGTTGTTGCAGAATTTCATTCGTAAATACAGTCCAAGTGTGACGTCATGTTAATTTACGTAAATGGTCAGTACGTAGAAGCGAGTGAAGCGAGAATTTCGCCGTATGACCACGGTTATTTATATGGTCTTGGAGTTTTTGAGACGTTTCGTATTTATAATGGCCATCCTTTCTTATTGGATGATCATTATGACCGTTTAATAGATGCGCTTGATACGTTGCAAATTAAATGGTCGATGACGAAAGATGAAGTAATGCTTATTTTGAAGAATTTACTCATTAAGAATAAATTAGAGAATGCGTATGTCCGTTTTAATGTATCGGCGGGTATAGATGAAATTGGATTGCAAACAGAAATGTATGAAGAGCCGTCTATTATTGTTTTTATAAAACCTTTAGCGGCCCCGGGAGATGTAGTGGAAAAAGAAGGGGTTGTCTTAAATCAAGTGCGAAATACACCAGAGGGTGCATCTCGCTTGAAGTCTCACCATTATTTAAATAACATTTTGGGGAAACGTGAAATAGGAAATGTTATGAATAAGGAAGGTATTTTCCTTACTGAAACAGGTTATGTTGCAGAGGGTATTGTTTCGAATCTCTTTTTTGTAAAAGGTGATATTTTATATACACCTTCGTTAAAAACGGGGATTTTAAATGGTATCACTCGTGCGTTTATTATAAAGGTTGCTGAAGAACTAGGCATAGAAGTAAAGGAAGGTTTCTTTACAAAAGATGAATTACTTTCAGCTGATGAAGTCTTCGTAACAAACTCGGTGCAAGAAATTGTTCCGCTTAATCGTATAGAGGGACGAGATTTCCCGGGTAAAGTAGGTATGGTTACAAAGAGGTTTATGAATCTTTATGAAATGCAGAGAGAGAAGTTGTGGAGCAGAAATGAATTGCGAAGAGGAGATGTGTAGTTTGAAGTGGGATTATGATTTGCGCTGCGGCGAATATACATTGAACTTAAATGAAAAAACTTTAATTATGGGGATTTTAAATGTAACGCCAGATTCGTTTTCCGATGGTGGAAGTTACAACGAGGTAGAGGCTGCGGTGCGCCATGCGAAAGAAATGCGAGATGAAGGTGCTCATATTATTGATATCGGTGGTGAATCTACTCGCCCGGGTTTTGCTAAAGTATCAGTGGAAGAAGAGATAAAGCGAGTTGTTCCGATGATTCAGGCAGTTTCAAGAGAAGTGAAATTACCTATTTCTATCGATACGTATAAAGCTGACGTTGCAAAACAAGCAATCGAAGCTGGTGCTCATATTATTAATGATATTTGGGGAGCGAAGGCGGAACCCAAAATCGCTGACGTTGCAGCTCATTACGATGTACCTATTATCTTAATGCACAATCGCGATAACATGAATTACCGCAATTTAATGGCTGATATGATTGCTGATTTATATGACAGTATTAAAATTGCTAAAGATGCTGGCGTACGAGATGAGAATATCATTTTAGACCCAGGTATCGGCTTTGCTAAAACACCAGAACAAAATTTAGAAGCGATGCGTAATTTAGAACAGTTAAACGTACTAGGTTATCCAGTTCTCTTAGGTACTTCAAGAAAGTCCTTTATTGGGCATGTGCTAGATTTACCGGTAGAGGAACGTCTTGAGGGAACGGGAGCTACCGTTTGTCTCGGTATTGAAAAGGGTTGTGAGTTTGTTCGTGTTCATGATGTGAAGGAAATGGCGCGTATGGCTAAGATGATGGACGCGATGATTGGTAAGGGGGTAAAGTAATTGGATAAAATTTATATTCATGATATGGAGTTTTACGGTTACCATGGTGTATTCCCAGAGGAAAATAAATTGGGCCAAAGATTTAAAGTGGACTTAACGGTGGAATTGGATTTGAAGCAGGCTGGAGAAAGTGATGACCTAGAGCGTTCCGTCAATTATGGAGAGCTTTTTGAATTATGTAGGAAAGTTGTTGAAGATAGAACGTATAAGCTTGTAGAGAGCATTGCTGAAAATATCGCTGCAGATATCTTGAAACAATATGAGAGTATTTCAAGATGTACGATAAAGGTGATTAAACCAGATCCGCCGATACCGGGGCATTATCGTGCTGTAGCAGTGGAAATTACGAGAGAACGTCCATGAATAATGTAGCTTACATTGCATTAGGTTCAAATATTGGAGAGCGTTATACGTATTTAACTGAAGCGATTCAGTTTCTAAATAAAAATCCATATATCCAAGTTGAGAATGTTTCGTCTGTATATGAAACGGAACCAGTTGGCTATACTGACCAAAGTTCCTTTTTAAATTTAGTTATAAAAATTTCTACCAATTTATCACCGCAAGAATTATTGAAAGTAACGCAAAAAGTAGAGAATGACCTAGGAAGAAAAAGGGAAATCAGGTGGGGGCCGAGGACTATCGACCTTGACATTTTACTATATAATCAAGAAAATATTGAAACAGAGAATCTTATTGTTCCGCATCCGCGGATGTTCGAAAGAGCTTTTGTTATCGTTCCGTTGTTAGAGATTAATCAAGATATAAAACAAAACATTTCACGTTCACAAGTAGAAGAAATGAAAAGGCGAGAGGGAGTAACGGTATGGAAGCAGAAAAATGGGGAAGACGCATTCGTGCTTTTCGAAAGCTAAAAGGTTATACGCAAGAAGGTTTTGCAAAAGAATTAGGGGTATCTGTATCTGTTTTAGGTGAAGTTGAGAGAGGAAATCGATCGCCTTCCCAAGATTTTGTAGTGGAAGTTGCTAAAGCATTAAAGGTCTCGATAGATGAGTTAATGCCAAAGTGACCAGGAAGGAAGGAGTAAATCGAGTGTTAAAAATCGCAAATATTGAGATGAAAAATCCAGTTGTATTAGCACCGATGGCGGGAGTGTGTAACTCTGCATTCCGTTTGACAGTAAAAGAATTTGGTGCAGGTCTAGTTTGTGCTGAAATGGTAAGTGATAAGGCGATACTACTGAACAATAAAAGAACGTTAGATATGTTATATATTGATGAGAGAGAAAAGCCATTAAGTTTACAAATTTTTGGTGGAGAAAAAGAAACTCTTGTAGATGCTGCGAAATATGTAGATCAATATACGACAGCAGACATCATTGATATAAATATGGGATGTCCGGTACCGAAAATCGTTAAGTGCGATGCAGGAGCAAAGTGGCTGTTAGACCCAAATAAAATATATGAGATGGTAGCGGCAGTTGTAGATGCTGTAAAAAAACCAGTTACAGTTAAAATGCGTATTGGTTGGGATGAGGATCATATTTTCGCAATCGAGAATGCAAAAGCTGTTGAGCGTGCTGGTGGACAAGCGGTAGCAGTTCATGGACGTACACGAGTACAAATGTATGAGGGGAAAGCGGATTGGGATATTATTAAACAAGTAAAGCAAGCTGTAAATATCCCGGTTATCGGAAATGGTGATGTTGCAACTCCACAAGATGCAAAACGCATGATTGATGAAATTGGTGTAGATGGCGTTATGATTGGTCGCGCTGCCCTTGGAGATCCTTGGATGATTTATCGTACGGTAAAGTATTTAGAGACAGGTGAATTAATGCCGGAACCGACAGTGCGTGAGAAAATTGACGTATGTATGTTGCATCTAGATCGTCTAATCGATTTAAAGAACGAAAGTGTCGCTGTAAGAGAGATGAGAAAGCATGCAGCTTGGTATTTAAAAGGTATTCGTGGTAATGCAAATGTACGTAATGGTATAAATGCTTGTAATACGCGTGAAGACCTTGCGAATGTATTAGGTGCATTTGTAGAAGAAGTAGAAGCGAAACAACAAACAATTCACGTTGGTTAATAATAGATAGGGAAGATTGACATTCTTCTATACACTTCCTATAATTACGTGAAAGAAGAACTGCCAGTGAGTCGCTGGCAGTTTTTCTAGTTGAGTAGAAAATGCTATACTGTATATATTGTAAAAATTAATAGAGCTGGAGTGATATCAATACCATGGATAACATGAACCACGAAGAATTAAACGACCAATTGCTTGTTCGTCGTGAAAAGCTACATAACTTACGTGAGCAAGGAATCGATCCGTTCGGTAAAAGATTTGAACGTACAAATGCAACAAATGACTTATTAAGCTTATATGGAGAGTTCTCTAAAGAAGAATTAGAAGAGAAAGAAATCTCTGTTTCTATCGCTGGTCGTATTATGACAAAGCGCGGTAAAGGAAAAGCTGGATTTGCGCATATTCAAGATTTACATGGACAAGTTCAAATTTATGTTCGTAAAGATGCTGTTGGAGATGAAGAGTACGAATTATTTAAAACAGCAGATTTAGGTGACTTAGTAGGTATTGAAGGTAAAGTGTTCAAAACGAACGTTGGAGAACTTTCAGTGAAAGCAACTGGCTTTACGCTATTAACGAAATCTCTGCGTCCATTACCGGATAAATATCATGGATTAAAAGATGTTGAACAACGCTACCGTCAACGTTACTTAGACTTAATTACAAGTATGGAAAGCCGTGAAACATTCGTTACTCGTAGTAAGATCATTCGTGAAATGAGAAGATACTTAGATGACAATGGTTATCTTGAAGTGGAAACACCTATGATGCATGCAATTGCAGGTGGAGCTTCTGCGCGTCCTTTCATTACGCATCATAATGCGTTAGATATGGAATTATATATGCGTATCGCGATTGAACTTCATTTAAAACGCCTTATTGTGGGTGGATTAGAAAAAGTTTATGAAATCGGCCGTGTATTCCGTAATGAGGGTGTATCAACTCGTCATAACCCTGAATTTACGATGATTGAATTATATGAAGCGTATGCTGATTATAAAGATATTATGAAACTAACAGAAAATATGGTTGCTCATATCGCGAAGCAGGTACTAGGTACAACGACAATCCAATATGGTGATTATGAAATTAATCTAGAACCAGAATGGACACGTCTTCATATGGTAGATGCAATTAAGGAACATTCTGGAGCAGACTTCTGGAATCCGATGAGTGTAGAAGAAGCGCGTGAACTTGCGAAAGAACATAATGTAGATATTAAGGATACAATGGAAGTTGGTCATATTATAAATGAATTCTTCGAACAAAAAGTAGAAGATAAATTAATTCAACCAACATTCATTTACGGTCATCCTGTAGAAATTTCGCCACTTGCGAAAAAGAATGACGAAGATCCACGATTCACAGATCGTTTCGAATTATTTATCGTTGCGCGTGAGCATGCAAATGCATTCACTGAGTTAAATGATCCAATCGATCAAAAAGAACGTTTTGAAGCGCAATTAAAAGAACGTGAACAAGGTAATGACGAAGCTCACATGATGGATGATGATTATATCGAAGCTCTTGAGTACGGTATGCCTCCTACAGGTGGACTAGGAATTGGTATTGATCGTCTTGTTATGCTATTAACAAATGCACCATCTATTCGTGATGTACTACTATTCCCTGCTATGCGTCATAAGCAAGACTAAGCTTTGGAGATTTCTCCAAAGCTTTTTTATTTAAGTATGAGTAGTAAAGTTTGATGGTGTGAGAAATTATATTTATATAGAAGAAATGTGCTGTTTTTATACTTTTTTACTAAGTTAAAAATTTTATTAGAAAAACTATTGCATTTTAATAATCAAACTGGTATATTTATATTCGTTGCCACGAAAGGTAACAAACAAAACAAACGAAAAACAACTTATTGAAAAAAGTTGTTGACGAAAATATAACAAAATGTTATATTGATAAAGTCGCTTCTGAGCGGCAGACA
>NZ_JAVBIS010000014.1:0-57681 GCF_030757775.1 Bacillus sp. MHSD_36 | reverse complement strand
ATGTTGGCTCGGTAGCTCAGTCGGTAGAGCAGAGGACTGAAAATCCTCGTGTCGGCGGTTCGATTCCGTCCCGAGCCACCATTTTTTTATGCCGACTTAGCTCAATTGGTAGAGCAACTGACTTGTAATCAGTAGGTTGGGGGTTCAAGTCCTCTAGTCGGCATCCTTTAGGGGCATAGTTTAAAGGTAGAACTGAGGTCTCCAAAACCTCCAGTGTGGGTTCGATTCCTACTGCCCCTGTAAAGTATATGGGCCTATAGCTCAGCTGGTTAGAGCGCACGCCTGATAAGCGTGAGGTCGATGGTTCGAGTCCATTTAGGCCCACCATATATATTGTTCCGCAGTAGCTCAGTGGTAGAGCTATCGGCTGTTAACCGATCGGTCGTAGGTTCGAGTCCTACCTGCGGAGCCATGGCCCGTTGGTCAAGTGGTTAAGACACCGCCCTTTCACGGCGGTAACACGGGTTCGAATCCCGTACGGGTCATAAAAAAAAGAGTCAGCATATTGCTGACTCTTTTTTATTGTGCGTTCATTCTCCTTTATCAACGGATTTTCCTGAAATAAATAAAGGGATTTAGGAAAAGCTATGGTATGTATAAAAAGGAGGAGATATAAATGACACGAGTGAGAGACTTGATGAGCACTCATATTGTACAGTGTACACCGTTAGATAATGTATATGAGGCCGCTGTAAAGATGAAAGAAGAATCGATTGGATTAATACCGGTTGTTGAAAATGAGCAAGTTGTTGGTCTTGTTACGGATCGAGATTTAGTTGTTCGAGGGATTGCTGAAAAACATCCTGGATCTAATAAAATTACGAATGTAATGACAACAAACATTGTTTCAGTTTCTCCAGATGATTCTATTGAAAAGGCTACAGAGTTAATGGCACAGTATCAAATTAGACGATTGCCAGTAGTTGAGAGTGGTCAACTCGTTGGAATGCTGGCACTAGGAGATTTAGCTATAAGAGAATCGGCAGATGATCAAGCGGGATTTGCTTTAAGTGAAATATCGGAGCAGCATACAGAATGAAGTGCGACTTTAATTAGTGGAATAAGTTACGTATAAAAATCAGATACATTATTCTAGTATATAGGGTTAAGCTAATATGTTAGCATGATGTATCTGAGCCATTATATAATAAGTATATAGGTAGTAATTTCGACAGTTTATTTAAATTTGTCATTCTTAATTTTAAATAAGAGAAAAAATGATATACTGATAGATATAAGTATTATGTAAGATTTCGAATATAGCAATATTTATTGTTAATGATGTAATAACGGATTAATATTTCCTATGTAGATAAAAGGGAAGGGGAATTATATGAGGGCTATACAGCGCGATCCAAATTGGAATTTGGTTACAGATACATATATAGAACCAAATAATTTCGCTGAATTATTTTCTTTACTTGTACCTTGTCATCCAAAAGGTGAAGGAAAAGAACGAACTATATTAGTGTGGAAAGAAAAAGAATTTTATAAAGAAGAAAATTTAGCTGCATTTATTGTATATGGAATGAATAAAGTAAAAAATTTACCACAGTTTCATAAAGATGAAATTCCAACTTTAGTACGTATTCTTCGCTTATGTCAAGAAATCGGTTGGTATGAAGAAGCGAATACTTTTATGGTGAATCAAGGACTTGCTGAGTTTGTTCACACTTCATTGGAATATGAAACGTGGGATCTTTTGACACAGGCGGTTGCTTTAAACTATTTAATTATTAAATATCGTATTGGTGAATTAACTGATGAGGATGTAGAAATTTGGGATAGGGTTAAATTTAATGAGAAATGTATAACAGACTGTAAACATCTATTATCCCATAAAGAAGTATTAGAATTTACATTCTTTTATATGTGTAAGAGAGCTAAATCTCTATCAAAAGAGCAATTAAATAGTGATATGATGAGTCTAGCAATGTATTGTAATACTTTTGTATATGACTTATATACACATGACTTATTACGAAAATATCGTAAGTGTACAGACTTCCTATCGTACTATGGACCTAGTCAAGCGGTGTTAGCTTGTCAAAGAGCTGTCCTTTCTCAAATTTCAGATCGATTAGATCCACTCAAAACTACTCATGTTGATGATTATTTATATGTAATGAAAGATATGATGGAGCACATGACGATAGGAATAATGGATCGGTATGATCATTTTATCGGAAAGCTATTATCATACGTGCCATTTTTCGAAATGATTCAAGTTCCCCAACATGCATATTATTGTGAAGAATTATTGTATATTTGTAAGGGCATTGAATATAAAGAAGAAATATTACGCAATTATATATTTATACAATTACATGATTGTTTACCATCATTCTTTAAACTATTTCTTAAAAATAAGCGTTATGCAACGATTCATGACATTCTGTTCTATTGGTGCGATGATGAACAAAGAATGAGCTTAGAGAAAAAATATAATCTTAGCTTTATTTATGAAAAATATGCTTGCGGATAAAAGAGCATTTTCTATATAAATTAAAAAGGATCTCAATTTTATTTGAGATCCTTTTTTTTAGTAAAGCAAGGAGAACGCAATTAAGACGAGAAATAACATTCCATAAAGGAGAAATTGTGCTTTATAGCTTCCTTGTATACCAAAAAAAGTATTTGTTTTTTTATATAAGTTCAATATATATTTTAGCGGATTATCTTTGAAAGATTGATACACAGTGTCTCCTCTTTCTAAGCTTCTTGTTCGTGTTTTTTGTTATTAGGAACATGAATGTATCTAGCTATGAATAATAAAACAGCCATAAAAAATATAGGAAATACGGTAGATAAATAAAAACCATTACTAATAATATTTGCTATTAGGGCACTTAATAGAAAGATGGCATTATAAATATGGGCAATTTTTTGTTTTAGTTGAACTTGAAAAGATTCCATCATAATTTCTAAAGCAACAAAAGCAATGATAATAGATAAAAATACAGTATTTGTATTGTAAATGATTAAACAACAGATTAAACCTAAAAAGGCTAAGTATTCAATTAAGAGAGGTATATTAATATTGCGTGGCATACAATTTACCTAACTAAATATGGCAGTGGGTTTACTGCGTTTGTTTTTTCAAAATTCCATTCTCCATTGTGTAATTCAAAATGAAGATGTTGTCCGTATGAATGACCTGTGTTTCCCATATGACCTACTAATTGTCCAGCTTGTACTTGATCACCAGCTTGTACAGTGCGATCTTTCATGTGAGCATAGACTGTTGTATATAATTTCCCATTTATTTGATGGGCAATGAACACAACATTACCATAGCTAGCTGAATAATATGATTTCACAACTTTACCTGCCGCCGCCGCTTGGATAGAGACATTACCAGAAGCTGCAATATCTATACCATAATGCATTTGTTCCCAGCGCATATCAAAGGTTGAGCTAATTTTTCCTTGTGTAGGGAATTTGAAAACTGCTGGAATGGAAGTAGGTTGAGCCGTTTGAGCTTGTGATTGCGTTTGATTTTGCATCACATAATGTTTTGCGACATATCCGTACCCTGTACCAAAACGAATTTTATACCAAGTTCCTACAGTTTCCACTACTTGTAATTGTGTACCATTTTGTAATGAACCAAGTAGTGCACTACTTGTACTAGCGTTGCTACGTACATTAAGTTTAGGTGTTGCAACTGTATATTTCGTATTATTTTGAACTGTGATGCCTTTTACTAAAGCTTGTGAACCATTAGAAACGAATGCTTTTTGTACATAACCTATTTTGCCATTATGTAAAATTTTATACCATTCGCCTTGTTCTTCTTCAATGGTAACGAATTTCCCATTTGGTAATACATCTAAAATTGAAGATTCTAAATTAGGTTCAGAACGAACGTTTAATGCATTGGCATTAACAATATATTGATTATTAGATTGAAGTTTGTTTTTTAGTAGAATAGAATCTTTTTGTACGTAACCCACTTTATTATTAACAGATACTTTATACCAACTATTAGTTGTTTCAAGTATGTTCACTTTCGTATTAAAGCGAATTGTATCAATTGATGAGCTATTTGCGTTATCTTTTGTATGTAAGGCTACTTGATCGACTTTTACATATCCAGTTTTCCCATTAGATAATTGTTCTGCGTTGGCTGTTTGTACATTTGTTTCTCCCATAGAAGGAAGTAAAGAAGCAATTGCGACAGTAGTTGCTGTTAAAGCAGTAGCTTTCATATTCATATAATAGAGACCTCCTCTAGTTGTATAGTTGTAATTTTATTATAGTATAAAGATATAATATAGTGGGTTTATTCACATAAATGTAATATGAAATCAATATAAAAATAAATTTTTTGAGGATAATAATTCCTTTTCACCCAATTCATTAGGATAATGATTTCAAATATAGAATATAAGTATTATATGGTTTTTGTTATTTTGTTGACAATTGAGAAAATTAAAACAGTTGATGATGTCTTATTACGGTGTTATACTGACAGTGTTAATTTCATAGTTTGCTAGGAGAGCTGGTGTTGCCAGCTGAGAGTAGGCCGTAAGCCTTTGATCCTTTTTATTACCTGATCTAGATTATGCTAGCGTAGGGAAGCAATTCGGACACTAATAATAAGTCCCCGTTTCTTTGCGTATAGAAACGGGGCTTTTTTGTTTAAAAATTTCATATTGAAACCACTAGGGGTGCTTGTTGTGCTGAGAGAGGAATAATCCTTAACCCTTATAACACCTGATCTAGGTAATACTAGCGAAGGGAAGTGGAACAACGAATAATTTATAATTTTATTTGCTGTAACCACTTCTTATTTAGAAGTGGTTTTTTATTTATATACACATACCGGAAGGGGATAGGGAAATGAAATTTTGCGATAGATTATTAGAAACTGTACAACCAGTTTGGGAGATGAGTCATAATCATCCATTTGTCGTAGGTATGGGGGATGGCACGTTAGAAAAAGATAAGTTTCAGTATTACATTATTCAAGATTATTTATATTTGTTAGATTATGCAAAGCTATATGCCATCGGTGTTGTAAAGGCAACGAATCCACAAGTAATGGGGAAATTTGCTGAACAAATTGATGGGATATTAAATGGAGAAATGACAATTCATAAACAATATGCAAAAAGACTTGGGATTTCTATAGAGGAGATAGAGTCTGCAAAACCCTCTGCTAAAAATTTAGCTTATACAAATTATATGATGTCTGTATCTCAAAATGGCACACTTGCGGAATTAATAGCAGCACTTCTGCCATGTATGTGGAGCTACTGGGAAATTGGAAAGCGTTTAAATGATATTCCTGGAGCAAGAGATCATGAGTTCTTTGGTGAGTGGATTCAGGGATATAGTTCTGAAGAATATGGCAACCTTTGTGTTTGGTTAATAGATTTATTAAATGAAATAGCAGTTGGAAAGTCTGAAAAAGAGCTAGATCGATTAGAGGAGATTTTCCTATATTCCAGTCGATTTGAATATTTATTCTGGGATATGTCCTACCGTAAGGAGATGTGGGGATTTGAGGAGCAAGAACATACTACAGTTTCATAATGTTTCTTTTCATTATGATGAGAAACCAATCATCAAGGAATTAAATGCTTCTATACAAGATAAAGAGTTTGTAAGTATTATCGGACCGAGTGGATGCGGGAAAAGTACTTTATTTCGCCTTATTACAGGTTTAGAAGAAGCAAGTACAGGACAGATAGAGCTGACAGAAACAAAGAGCCATCCTGTAGGATATATGCCCCAAAAAGATATGCTCCTGCCGTGGAGAACGATTATTGAGAATGCTGCCCTGCCGTTAGAGTGCCAAGGTGTACAGAAGAAAGAAGCTCAAATAAAGGCAAAGGAACTGCTACATAAATTTGGCTTACAAGGGTATGAGACAAAATATCCGAAAGATTTATCTGGTGGTATGAGACAACGCGTATCCTTTATTCGAACTTTATTAACAGGCGGGGAGATATTGCTGTTAGATGAACCGTTTAGCGCGTTGGATGCTTTAACGAAGGCATCTTTGCAAGAATGGCTGTTTGAACAATGGAAAGAGTGGAAAAAAACAATTTTATTTATCACTCATGATGTGGAAGAAGCATTGTTTCTTTCTAATCGAATTTTAGTAGTAGAGCAGCAACCGATAACTACTTTAACCGAGAAGATTGTACCGCTTGATCATAATCGGACAAGAAAAGATTTATATAAGCCTGAAGTGTTAGCGCTTAAAGATGAGCTTCTTAGTATGTTACAAAGGCAGGTACTCGTATGATGAACCGGTTGAAGGAGTTATTACCTGCGCTTACACTTTCTAGTATTTTACTTGTCATGTGGGAAATTGGCGCAAGAATTGTAGATGAAATGTACATTTTACCGTCACCGTCAGCAATTGTAATGAAGATATGGAAACTAAAAGATATATTATTTACGGTTCATTTGCCGGCAACATTATATGTCGTTTTAATAGGGGTGGCTATTTCTATCGTACTTGGGGTAGGGCTAGCGATGTTAATGAACGCGAGTAATTGGATGGAGAGAGCATTTTATCCATTATTAGTGGCTTCACAAACGATTCCTATTACAGCGCTTGCTCCGCTCTTCGTTTTATGGTTTGGATATACAATTTGGAGTAAGGTCGTTGTTACGGTTTTAATTACGTTTTTCCCAATTGCGGTCAATACGTATGATGGACTACGCAGTACGAAAAAAGAATGGGAAGAGCTTTTAGTTACGTACGGGGCAACGAAAAAAGATGTTTTTCTTAAATTAAAATTGCCATCTGCTCTTCCTTATTTTTTCTCAGCTTTAAAAATTGCAGTTCCGCTTAGTGTAATTGGGGCAGCAATTGGCGAATGGCTCGGTGCACAAGCTGGGTTAGGATATTTCAGTAAAAGAATGATGACGCAGTTAGACGGAGCAGGTGTATTTGCACCCATTGTATTGTTATCATTATTAGCTATTTTCTTCGTCATACTTATTTCGATATTAGAAAAGAAATTCATTAGTTGGAGGAAGCATTCATGAAATTATTAAAACGCATCTTTGTGTTTACATTATTAGTTGCAATGATTGCTGGATGTTCTAGTAATTCAGCATCAGATAAGAGTAAAAAAGAAAAGGAAATAACGGTCATGCTTGATTGGTACCCAAATGCGGTACATAGCTTTATTTATGCAGCAATTGAAAAAGGCTACTTTAAAGAAGAAGGGGTAAAGGTGAATATTAAATTCCCTTCTAATCCGACTGATCCATTAACTTTAGCAGCTGCAGGAAAAGTAACGGTTGGTTTATATTATCAGCCAGATGTTGTCATGGCAAAAGCAAATGAACAGATTCCAGTGAAATCAATTGGGGCTGTCGTACGTTCACCATTAAATCATGTTGTATCACTGAAATCAGCAGGCATTCAATCGCCAAAAGATTTAGAGGGGAAAACAGTTGGATATTCTGGAACACCTTTAAGTGAGATGTATTTAAAAACGATGGTAAAAGAAGCTGGTGGTAATCCAGATACAGTGAAAGTAGTCGATGTTGGCTTTGATTTAGTACCAGCATTAATTACGAAAAAAGTGGATGCGGTAACTGGGGCATACATTAACCATGAAGTACCTGTTATGCGTCATGAAGGCCATGAACCAGCATACTTTAATCCAGCAGATTACGGTGTACCGAATTATCATGAACTTGTATTTGTAACGGGTGATAAAACGTTGAAGAAAGATAAAGAAGCGTTGCAAGCCTTCTTACGTGGTACGAAAAAAGGCTATGATTTCATGAAGAAAAATCCAGATGAAGCATTAAATATTTTATTAAATCATCAAGAAAAAGAAAACTTCCCGCTTGTACCAGAAGTTGAAAAAGAAAGTATGAAAATTTTATTAGATAAGATGGAAACGAAAGATGAGCCATTTTTATCAGATTCAAAAGAGTCATGGGAGAAACAAAATAAATGGCTGAAAGATAAAGGAATGACGAAAGAAATCGTTCCGGCCGATGAGTTATTCGAAAACATTTTAAAGTAGGCGAATGAATATGAAAAATGAGCTTCATGTAATCTCAAATGGTCACATGTCATTTGAAGAGTTAGTGAATGTAGCGATGCAAATTGAAAGTGAAATTGATTATTTGCATATTCGTGAGCGTGAGAAAAGTACGAAGGAATTGTATGAAGGTGTGGAAAGTCTTTTGAGGAAAGGATTTCCGGTATCGAAAATAGTGATAAATGATCGAATTGACATTGCTATTTTATTAAATATTCCGCGCGTGCAGCTAGGATATCGAAGCGCAGATGTAAGGTCAGTGAAAGAAAAGTTTTCTTATTTGCATGTCGGTTATTCTGTGCATTCTTTAGAAGAGGCGATTGATGCATTTAAGAATGGAGCGGATTCACTTGTCTATGGTCATGTATTTCCGACAGATTGTAAAAAAGGGGTGCCAGCGAGAGGGCTTGTAGAAATTTCAGACATTGCAAAGTGTTTATCCATACCGATTACAGCAATTGGAGGAATCACCCCGGAAAACACTGGAGATGTTCTTACTAACGGCGTCAGTGGTATTGCTGTTATGTCTGGGATTATAAGTAGTAGTAACCCGTATAGCAAAGCGAAATCTTATAAGGAATCAATAAGAAAGTGGGCGGAAAAACATGTGTAAGAAGTATGATGTAGCGATAATTGGCGGTGGTGTAATTGGTAGTTCAGTTGCACACTTTCTAGCAGAAAGAGGACATAAGGTAGCGATTGTAGAGAAGCAAAGAATTGCATCTGAAGCCTCGAAAGCAGCTGCTGGTTTACTTGGGGTTCAGGCAGAATGGGATGAATATGATCCGCTATTTGAACTTGCTAGAGAAAGCCGTGCTATATTTCCACAACTTGCAGAAGTTTTACGTGAAAAAACAGGCATCGATATTGGATATGAAGAGAAAGGCATTTATCGCATTGCTCAAAATGAAGATGAGAAGGAAAGAATTCTTCACATTATGGATTGGCAGCAGAAAACAGGTGAAGATTCTTACTTTTTAACGGGAGATCGTTTACGAGAGAAAGAGCCGTATCTATCTGAGTCAATTATAGGGGCTGTATATTATCCAAAAGATGGTCATGTTATTGCACCAGAGCTTACAAAAGCATTCGCACATTCCGCATCATTTTCGGGCGCTGATATATATGAACAGACAGAAGTGTTTGATATTCGTATTGAAAATAATAAAGTGACTGGAATTGTGACAAGCGAAGGTAGTATCACTTGCGAGAAAGTGGTTATTGCGGGTGGCTCATGGAGTACGAAGTTACTAGGTTATTTTCACCGCGAATGGGGTACATATCCAGTTAAAGGAGAAGTAGTAGCGGTAAGAAGTAGAAAACCACTTTTAAAGGCGCCTATTTTTCAAGAAAGATTTTACATTGCACCAAAGCGCGGCGGACGTTACGTAATTGGAGCAACGATGAAGCCTCATACGTTTCATAAAACGGTGCAACCGGAAAGTATTACTTCTATATTAGAGCGCGCGTATACAATATTGCCAGCTTTAAAAGAAGCAGAATGGGAAAGTGCATGGGCAGGATTAAGACCACAATCGAATCATGAAGCTCCTTATATGGGAGAGCATGAAGAAATAAAAGGTTTATATGCTTGTACGGGCCATTATCGAAACGGTATTTTATTAAGCCCTGTTTCTGGTCAGTATATGGCGGATTTAATAGAAGGAAAGCAGGGGAATCACTTGCTAGATTTATTGCTTTCTAAAACAGTTTAGAAAGGGGATGGAAGTTTGAATTTAAAAATTAATGGTAATCAAATTGAAGTGCCAGAGAGTGTAAAAACAGTAGCTGAGCTACTTACACATTTAGAGTTGGAAAACAGAATTGTTGTAGTAGAGCGTAATAAAGATATTTTACAAAAAGATGATCATACAGATACATCTGTTTTTGATGGAGACCAAATTGAGATTGTAACTTTCGTAGGAGGCGGTTGATTATGTTAAACATTGGACCATTTTCATTTCATTCTAGACTTTTATTAGGAACAGGAAAATTCCCTGATTTTGATGTACAGCAAAAGGCAATTGATGTATCTGAGGCGGAGGTTTTAACGTTCGCAGTACGTCGTATGGATATATTTGATGCAAAGCAGCCTAATTTATTAGAGAAACTTGATGTGAAAAAATATAAGTTATTACCGAATACAGCTGGAGCAAAAAATGCTGAAGAAGCTGTTCGTATTGCAAAATTAGCAAAAGCTTCAGGGCTTTGTGACATGATCAAAGTAGAAGTTATTGGTGATGATAGAACGTTATTACCTGATCCAGTAGAAACGTTAAAGGCATCTGAAATGTTATTAGAAGAAGGGTTTATCGTACTTCCGTATACATCTGATGATGTTGTATTAGCACGTAAATTACAAGAACTAGGTGTGCATGCAATTATGCCAGGAGCATCCCCAATCGGTTCAGGGCTTGGTATTGTAAATCCGTTAAATTTAAGCTTCATTATTGAACAAGCGACAGTACCAGTTATTGTTGATGCTGGTATCGGTAGCCCAGCTGATGCAGCATTTGCGATGGAATTAGGAGCGGATGGTGTGTTATTAAATACTGCTGTGTCAGGAGCAAAAGATCCTATTAAAATGGCACAGGCAATGAAATTAGGTATTGAAGCAGGACGTTTAGGATTTGAGGCAGGTCGTATTGCACGTAAACGTTGTGCAACAGCAAGTAGTCCTTTAGAAGGAATGAGTGTAGTTGAATAATCGATATTCTCGCCAAGAACTATTTTCTCCAATTGGAGAAGAAGGGCAACGAAAAATAAGAGAAAAACGTGTACTTATTATCGGTGCAGGTGCATTAGGTAGTGCAAATGCAGAGATGTTTGTAAGAGCTGGCGTAGGCGCAGTAACGATTGTTGACCGGGATTATGTCGATTGGAGTAATTTACAAAGGCAGCAATTGTACTCAGAGAGTGATGTGGAAAATAATCTTCCGAAGGCTGTAGCGGCAAAAAAACGCCTAAAAGAGATTAATCGTGAAGTAAGAGTAGAAGCTCTCGTTCAAGACGTAACGGCTGAAGAATTAGAAGAACTCGTTACAAACGTTAATGTAATTATTGATGCAACTGATAATTTCGAAACGCGTTTTATTGTAAATGATATAGCGCAAAAACATTCTATTCCATGGATTTACGGAGCATGTGTAGGGAGTTACGGCCTTTCTTACACAATTCTTCCTAGTAAAACGCCATGTTTATCTTGTTTATTAGAATCGATTCCGCTTGGCGGGGCGACATGTGATACAGCGGGGATTATATCACCTGCTGTATCTCTCGTCGTTTCTCATCAAGTTACAGAAGTTCTTAAATTGTTAGTGGAAGATTACGAATCACTTCGAGATGGACTTGTATCGTTTGATGTATGGAAGAATGAATATTCATGTATGAATGTACAAAAGCTTCGTAAGCACAATTGTCCTTCGTGCGGAGAGGATGCGATATACCCGTATTTAAATAAAGATAATACATCGAAAACAGCAGTGTTATGCGGGAGAAATACAGTTCAAATTAGACCACCTCATAAAGAGGAAATAGATTTTGAACGATATAAAGAGCTGCTGAATGATCGTGTGCATGATTTAAATGTAAATCCATATTTATTATCATTTTCTGTGGAAGAAAAGAGATTAGTTGCTTTTAAAGATGGTCGTGTACTTGTACATGGAACGAAAGATATAAGCGAAGCGAAAACAATTTATCATCGCTATTTTGGATAGAAAAGGATGAGTGGGATGAAAGTAAATAAAGCTTTAACAATTGCAGGATCTGATAGCGGCGGCGGTGCCGGCATTCAAGCAGATTTAAAAACATTCCAAGAGCTTGGTGTGTATGGGATGACGGCTATTACGGCAATTACTGCTCAAAACACGCTTGGCGTTCAAGGGGTATATCCAGTTCCGTTAGAAGGTATTACGGAACAGCTGAATTCAATTGGTACGGATTTAACACCAGATGCTGTGAAACTGGGAATGTTATTTAGCAGCGAAATTATTCAAATTGTAGCAGAATATATTAATAAATTTGGCTGGAATAATATTGTACTAGACCCTGTTATGATTGCTAAGGGCGGTGCATCATTATTACAACAAGAAGCAGTACAAGCATTAAAAGAATATTTATTACCAGTAGCAACCGTTGTAACACCGAATGTTCCTGAAGCAGAAGTGTTAACTGGGATGGAGATTCATAATGTTGAAGATAGTAAGGAAGCTGCGAAAGTACTGCATGAATTAGGTGCGAAATACGTGCTTATGAAGGGTGGACATGCAGAATATCAAGGTAATGAAGTAGTTGATTTACTCTTTGATGGTGAGCAATTTATCGAATTTAGAAGTGAACGAATTCCTTCAAAGCAAACGCACGGAAGTGGGTGCACATTTGCTTCAGCGGTTACTGCAGGACTTGCGAAAGGATACTCCATTGAAGAGGCAGTTCAAGAAGCAAAACGATTTATTAGTATAGCAATTGAAGAGCCATTGAATATTGGAAGTGGTCATGGACCGACGAATCATTTTGCGTATAAGATGAATAATACACGTGTATAAAGACATGAGAAGCCAGTTTGCTAACTGGCTTTTTTTCTGTTTACTTTTTCCAAATACAGGAGTAATATATCAGCCAGAATATATTTTTTGTAATACGCTGAGTCCAATTATATGGAGCGGAGGAACCAATTTGTGCAGTGTCACTAGGGGTGAATCTTTCAATTTTGAAAGTAGGGCTACTCTCAAAGCCCGAATCCGACAGCTAACTTCGTAAGCGTCTTGAGAGAGGACGGTGCCATGATGGATACATCACTTCATCGATCTGATTAGTATAGGGGAATATCAATCTATGTTTGATTTCTTTTATGCTAAGGAGGATAAGGTACATGGAGCTAACACTTATTTGTGTTGGAGAAGAAAGCAAGGTAAATAGTTTAAGAGATTTAGTAGCATTTCAACATGAGTTAATCATCTTTACAGCAAATGAAGAAATAGCGGATGAAGTTAGGAATTGTGGATTTGATTGGACGTATAGTTGTAGTAAGGAGCAGGATTTTACTGGTATTTGTGAGTGTATTAAAAAGGTGATTTTACTAGGTGATGAGCTTCCAATCGTTAGCTTCTTTACAGAACACATTCGCTTTTCTTTTCAAGCACCTATTACTGTTGTTACAAGGAATAAACGATATCCAGCGAGGCTCTATGAAACAATGGGAGCTACATTTGTCGTGTTTACGAATTGTGATAATATTTCTTTTTGATTTTTTGAATAGGGTGGGGGAAAAGAAGATGAAAGTGTTGTTATTAGGAGATATAGCGAATCGTTGGGCGGTAACGGTAGAGCGAGTTCAAGAATTGGTGGTGCTTGATCCTATTTTTCCAAGGCCCTATATCATATTGCCATCAAAAGGCGCTTTATATTTAAAAACAGATGTTATCGAATATGAGCAACTACATGCAGAATTGTCACAAGTTTATATTCGCGGGAGAAATTTGCGCGCGTTTTTGCGTGGAGAATAAATAGTTGATGAAAAAAGAGCGAATGCGACGTGTAACAAGCTATGTACTTCATGTCATTCGTTCTTTTTATTTCGTATTTAAAAGATTATTTCTGTGAAAAAGAAAGAAAAGAAGAGAAAATAGATGAAAGGATATTAATAATACTTAATGTAAGCGTTTAAATAGAATGATATTTTCTTATTTTCAGTAATTTATCTCTTTACAAGTGAAATATAGAGGAGTATATTTACTCTCATAAATCATTTATAAAATTTCCAAAAAAACCTAAAATCGCTGAGTTCCAGAAATGGAGCGGGGGAACCAATTTTGTGCATCGTCACTTGGGGTGAATCTTTCAGTTTTGAAAGTAGGGCTACTCTTTAGGCCCGAATCCGACAGCTAACCTCGTAAGCGTTTAGAGAGGAGGTTTACTTTTTGTTGTTCATTTTTTGAACACTGAGTAGAGCTCAGTGTTCTTTTTTAATATTTTAATGGTAAATTTTAACAAAAAGAAGTGGGGGATAGCTATGTTAGATGTTGTAATGATCGGAATCTTTGTTGTGTTAGTCGCATCGATGGCAAGTCTTGCAAGTTGGTCAGATAAAGTTGTGAAAGAAGGGAAGTAATCATGACGATCGCCTTATCGGTTATTGTTACAGCAATTACGGTGTATTTAGTGTATGCATTATTAAATCCGGAAAAGTTTTAATTAGGGGGAGTCATTCATTATGATATGGGTCGCAGTTGTTATTACAATGCTGTTGTTTATTCTTGTGGCAAAGCCAACGGGAATTTATTTAGAGAAAGCTTTTCAAGGTAGTGAAAAGCTAGATAAAGTATTTGGGCCTTTTGAAAAACTTATTTTTAAAATTACGGGTGTAAAAGAATACAATCAAACGTGGAAACAGTACGCACTATCATTAGTTTTATTGAATGGATTTATGATTGTTGTCGTATATTTCATTTTCAGACTGCAAGGAGTATTGCCATTAAATCCAGCACACATTGAAGGAATGGAGCCTACGCTCGCTTTTAATACAGCAATTAGTTTTATGGCTGATACAAACTTACAGCATTATAGCGGTGAAAATGGTTTATCTTATTTATCACAATTAATTGGAATTACATTTTTAATGTTTGCAGCACCGGCAACGACGTTAGCGCTTGTAATGGCGTTTATAAGAGGGCTTGCTGGAAAAGAACTCGGTAACTTTTTCGTTGATTTTACGAGAGCACTAACGAGAGTATTTCTTCCTATCGCTTTTATTACGGCATTAATCTTTGTCGCTCTTGGTGTACCACAAACGTTAGACGGTGCAGTTACGGCACAAACGATTGATGGCGCGAAGCAAAGTATTTTACGTGGGCCGGTTGCATCATTCGTTTCTATTAAGGAACTTGGAAATAACGGCGGTGGATTTTTCGGAGCAAACTCGACGCACCCTTTTGAAAATCCAGGGCAAATGAGTAATATTTTGCAAATGATGCTTATGATGTTATTGCCAACAGCACTTCCCTTTACGTACGGACGAATGGTAGGCAATAAAAAGCAAGGACGTATCCTTTTCGTTTCACTATTTATGGTGTTTTTACTAGGGTTTATAACGATTACGACATCTGAATTACATGGGAATCCAGCGTTAAATGGAATGGGTATCGAACATGTACAAGGAAGTACAGAAGGAAAAGAAGTGCGATTTGGAACGGTATTTTCTTCACTCTACGCAACAGTTACGACAGCTGCCGAAACAGGTGCTGTGAATACGATGCATGATACGTTAACACCAATTGGCGGGTTAGTACCACTCGTAAATATGATGTTAAATACAGTATACGGCGGCGTTGGAGCAGGCTTTGTGAACATCATTATGTATGCGATTATCGCAGTCTTTATATCTGGATTGATGGTTGGACGGACACCAGAGTTTTTAGGTAAGAAAATTGAAGGTAAGGAAATGAAATTAATTGCGGTAACAATACTATTTCATCCACTGCTTATTTTAGGATTTTCAGCATTAGCTCTTTCAACAAACTTAGGAACGGATGCCATTTCTAATTCAGGTTTCCACGGTTTAACGCAAGTGGTATATGAATACACCTCGTCAGCTGCGAATAACGGATCTGGATTTGAAGGATTAGGAGATAGTACACCATTTTGGAATATTACAACTGGTTTAGTTATGTTTTTAGGGCGCTATTTCAGTTTAATTACGATGCTAGCTGTTGCAGCTTCTTTGAAAGAAAAGACGGTTGTGCCAGAAACAGTCGGAACGTTCCGTACGGATAATAGTTTATTTGGCGGCATTTTCATCGGAACAATTGTAATTGTCGGTGCATTAACATTCTTCCCGATGTTAGTACTCGGCCCAATTGCAGAATTTCTTACATTGAAGTAATGGAGGGTAAATGATGAGACCGGTAGTGGTAAAAGAAAAAAGAGTGAATGAGTCACACATACATGCGGTAGAAGATGAGGTTAGACAAGCGAAAACGATGGATCGTGATATCGTGAAACATGCGATGAAACAATCCTTTGCGAAATTGAATCCGAAAGTTATGATAAAGAATCCGATTATGTTCGTTGTAGAAATTGGGTTTGTCATTACGTTCATTTTATCGTTTCTTCCAAGTCATTCTAGTAGTGTACCAGGATGGTTTAATATAACAGTTTCTCTCATTCTCTTATTTACAGTTTTATTTGCTAACTTTGCAGAAGCGTTAGCGGAAGGGCGGGGGAAAGCGCAAGCTGATTCTTTAAAACAATCGAAGAAAGATGTGTTTGCAAATGTTGTAAAAGAAAATGGGGATATTGTTCAAGTTTCAGCAACTGATTTGAGAAAAGGTGACGTTGTTATTGTAAAACAAGGAGAAATGATTCCAAGTGATGGGGAAGTTATAAAAGGGTTAGCGTCTGTTGATGAATCTGCGATTACAGGAGAATCAGCTCCTGTTATAAAAGAAGCGGGCGGTGATTTTTGTTCCGTGACAGGCGGTACGATGGTTGTAAGTGATGAAATCACGATTGTCATTACGAGTAATCCTGGTGAATCATTTATTGATAAAATGATTTCGTTAGTAGAAGGGGCTGCTCGTCAAAAAACGCCGAATGAGATTGCTTTAAATACAGTATTAACGAGCTTAACTCTTATTTTCTTAATCGTTGTTGTGACGTTACCGATTTTTACAAACTATTTAGGATTTCAAATTGATACAGCTGTACTTGTTGCGTTATTAGTTTGTTTAATTCCAACGACAATTGGTGGGTTATTATCAGCGATTGGTATTGCTGGGATGGACCGGGTGACAAAGTTTAATGTGTTAGCGATGTCAGGGAAAGCAGTAGAAGCTGCGGGAGATATTAATACAATTATTTTAGATAAAACAGGTACGATTACTTTCGGGAACCGCATGGCTCATACATTATTACCTGTAGGAAATGAAACGATTGAGCAAGTAGGGAAATGGGCAGCTATTAGCTCAGTTTTAGATGAAACACCAGAAGGTCGATCAGTTATCGAATATGTAAAAACGAAGTCTATATCATATAATCGAGAAATTGCAGAACAAGGTGAGTTTGTTCCGTTTAAAGCAGAAACGAGAATGAGTGGTGTTGATTTACAGGACGGAACGAAAGTGAGAAAAGGTGCTGTAGGTAGCGTGATTGAATGGGTTCAGTCACAAGGCGGAACGATTCCGAAAGATGTAAATCAAAAAGCAGATTTCATTTCAAAAGAGGGCGGAACACCACTTGTAGTTGCAGTGAATAATCGTATTTACGGTTTGATTTATTTAAAAGATACAGTAAAACCTGGTATGCGTGAACGTTTTGAACAGTTGCGTCAAATGGGGATTAAAACGGTTATGTGTACGGGGGATAACCCATTAACAGCAGCAACCATTGCAAAAGAAGCAGGGGTAGATGAATTCGTTGCTGAGTGCAAACCAGAGGATAAAATTGCGGTTATTAAAGCAGAGCAAGATAAAGGAAAACTCGTAGCGATGACAGGTGATGGTACAAATGATGCTCCGGCACTAGCGCAAGCTGACGTTGGATTAGCAATGAATAGCGGTACGACAGCTGCGAAAGAAGCAGCGAATATGATTGATTTAGATTCGAACCCGACAAAAATTATTGAGGTTGTAGGAATCGGTAAGCAATTGTTAATGACGCGTGGTGCGTTAACGACGTTTAGTATTGCGAATGATATCGCGAAATATTTTGCAATCATTCCAGCAATGTTTACACTTGCGATTCCGCAAATGGAAGCATTAAACATTATGAAACTAACATCACCACTGTCAGCGATTTTATCAGCATTAATATTTAATGCAGTTATTATACCGTTACTTATTCCATTGGCGATGAAAGGTATCGCATATAAACCGATGAGTTCGAATGCACTACTTGGCCGAAACTTACTTATTTATGGACTTGGCGGAGTGATTGTACCGTTCATTGGAATTAAAGTAATTGATATAATTGTCGGCTTGTTTATATAAGGAAGAGGGGAAAAAGATGGCGAAGAAACAAAGTATACTATCACCAATCATCCGGATTACTTTTACATTTTTAGTGTTGTGTGGCCTTGTATACCCGCTTATTGTAACTGGTATTGCACAAGCGGTAATGAAGGATAATGCGGATGGAAGTCTAATATATAATGATAAAAATGAAGTGATTGGTTCTAAATTAATCGGTCAAAATTTCACAGACCCACGTTATTTTCATGGGCGTGTTTCTAGTATTGAATATAAAGCGGAAGCGTCTGGTTCCAATAACTATGCACCGTCTAATCCAGATTTAGAGAAACGAGTAGAGAAAAGTATTGAAGAATGGAAGAAACAAAACCGGGCTGTTCCAGTGACAGAAGTACCAATTGATTTAGTGACGAATTCAGGTTCAGGGCTTGATCCTGACATTAGCCCAAAGGCCGCTTCTGTACAGGTGAATCGCATCTCAAAATTAACGAAAATTCCGAAAGAAATGCTAGATCAATTGATTAAGGATCAAACGGAAGGTGCGGCACTTGGCTTATTTGGAGAGAACCGCGTGAACGTCTTAAAGTTAAATTTAGAATTACAGAAATTAATGAAATAGTAACAGTGCTACCTCAATCTAACGGATTGAGGTAGCGTTGTTTCGAAAGAAAGGTTGTGAGTGTTTTGTATGTGGATGACTATAAACCAACTTTTCAAAGGCGAACGCCAGAGGAATATTTAGAATATATCCGGCAGCAAAATCGCGGGAAGTTAAAGTTATATGTAGGAGCGGCTCCAGGGGTAGGGAAAAGTTATAAAATGCTCTATGATGCTAGAGAGATGAAAAAGGACGGTACGGATATTGTAATTGGTTTAATTGAAACGCACGGGAGAAAAGAAACAGAAGACGCAATTGCTGATTTAGAACAAGTTCCTTTAAAAGAAATAGATTATAAAGGGAAAGTATTTTATGAACTAGACGTGGAAGGAATTATAAAACGTGCACCGCAAGTTGTTGTTGTGGATGAACTCGCGCATAGTAATATTCCTGGATCTAAAAATAAGAAACGTTATATGGATGTACAGGAATTATTAGAGGCTGGTATATCCGTATTATCAGCGTTTAATATCCAACATTTAGAAAGTGTTCATGATATTGTAGCTCAAATTACGAATGTAAAAGTAAGAGAACGTATTCCAGATTTTATTTTACAAAAAGCAAATGAAATTCAGCTCGTCGATGCAACGCCGGAAGTATTAAGGAAGAGATTAATAGACGGGAAAATATATAAAGAGGAAAAAATTCAGCAAAGCTTGCAAAATTTCTTCACGCTTAATAATTTAGGGGCACTCAGAGAATTATCGCTTCGTGAAGTTGCCGATGATATGGACGAGAAAATTAGCCAAACAGTGATAGAGCCGATTGGCGTGAAAGAAAAAATTCTCGTTTGTGTACAATACAGTTCAACAGCGGAAAAATTAATAAGACGGGGATGGCGCATGGCGGATCGATTAAACGCTGAATTGTATGTATTAAACGTTGAAAGGGAAAATATAGATTCTCTTTCAGCAGGGAAAAAGCAAACGATTGAAGAGTGGAAGTCGCTAACGAATCAATTTGATGCGAGTTTTGTTTTAGAAGAGGCCAAAGGAAGAAAGCCAGCGGATGTTATTATTGAAATCGCGAAAAAACTACAAGTAACGCAAATTTTACTCGGGCAATCGGCAAGAACACGTTGGGAAGAAATCCGAAAAGGTTCAATTGTAAATGAAATTATGAGGCAAACGAAGTATATTGATATTCATATCGTTGCGGATCAAAGAGCTTAAAATAGAGACCATCTGTAGGTCTCTATTTTGCTTTTTGTGTGGCAGGGAAGCGTAGCATTTTTATCGCATATAAGATTATGAGTAGAAACATAATTGCACCTAGGAAGAAAATCCAAAAGTAATTTTGATTAAATACAAAAAATCCACCTACAAGTGGCCCTGTGCCCATACCAAGATAGCGGATGAAGTTGTATATACCGATAGCAGTTGCGCGTTCTTGTACGAATTCTTCTGTTAATAAAGTAGTGTGTGTTGGCATAGAAATCCCCATACTAAAACCGTACAAAGATGTAACGATAATGATGAATGGGATATTGATGCTATATGTGAAAGAGAATAAAGTGACACATATAATATTGAAGAAACTAGTAATGAATAAAACTTGCTTTATTGTGAGGCGCTTTTGCAAAAGCTTGAAGCAATAACTTCCTAACATAATAGAAAGGGACATCGGTACAAACATAAGACCAATTGTACTTGTAGTTAAGTGAAATAAATTCGTTAAAATACTCGGTAAAAAAACGAGGAAACAAAAGTAAATACAAAATTGAATAAAGCCAATAAGATTAATAGAAAATCCAGTTTTATTTTTTAAGATAAACCAGTAATTCTTTTTTGCTTGCGGTTGCTTACTTACAGTTGGTTTTGTTTCTGGAAGTAGTGAAATGTTTATCGTTAATAAGAGAATGCCAAGTATAGATAAAAAGAGAAATACGGATACATGGCCGTTTATACTACCAAGATAACCACCAATGAGGGGGCCAATCGCAGGTGCGAGGGCAAGTAACATTTGATAAAGACTCATTGCTTCTCCTCGTTCTTTTCCTTCAAATAAATCACCAATAATCGTTGCTGCGACTACAGGTATAGCCGCTATTCCTATAGCTTGAACAGCTCTAAAAAATAGAAATAAATAAATGTTGGCCGAAAAAGCACATCCGATTGAACCAATTGTACTAATGATCAAACTAGGGATAAGGACAGATTTTCGCCCTTTTGTATCAATTAAAGGTCCATATATGAGCTGCATAATTGCAAGAACGAATGTGAAAAGTGAAACTGTTACATTTACAAAATAAAGAGAAGTGTGAAAAGAACCTTGAATCATGGGCAAGATAGGCGTGTAAATATTTTGAGCGAAGGAACCGAGTAAGGCACTCATACAGACGACATATAAAATGAAATGTAGTTTGGATTTTTTCATTATGTTAACCTCCTTATTATTTGGTTTCCTAGGAAACCAAATTTATTTTAACATGATTTTCTTACTTGTAAATATGAAAAAATGATTTTAAAATGGTATATAGTTAAATTGTTTCTTTGGAAACTTAGGGGGCGAACGGATTGGATTATGCAACGAAACAAATGGAAATACTTTCGGACATTCGTACACTTTTACATAAAAAAGAAGAACACTTGAAAGGGAAAAATGAGAAGTTTCTTCGTGAGACAGGTATAAGTGGTATGTCTTTATCTGAGTTACATGTGATCGATTGTATCGGGAAAAATGGTTTGATGAATGTAACTGCTATTACGACGGAAATGGGAATGACGAAAGGTGCAATCTCTAAAATTTGTACAAAGTTGTTTCAAAAGCAATTCGTTGAGAAGATGCAAATGTTAGATAATCAAAAAGAAATATTCTTCCGTTTAACGGAAAGCGGAAATGAAATATATAAAGCTCATGATAAATTGCATAAACAAGCTGAAGAAAAGTGGCTGTTACTTTTAGATAGATATACGAGAGAAGAGCAAGATTTTATTCAAAGATTTATAAAGGATGTCTCCAAACATTTGGAAATATAATTGGAAGAAAAAACTCCTTCATTTCAAGCCTTTTGAATATAATTTCTAAAAGAACTCATATATAATAGAAATAGATACTTAACATGGTGAATAATTAAAGAGTCAATATATAAAGAGGAGAGAATAACATGCTTGAAAGTACGGGGTTAGTATTAGAAGGCGGCGGTATGCGTGGTGTATATACGGGCGGGATATTAGAATACTTTATGGAACAAGATTTATACTTTCCATATGTAATTGGTGTATCAGCTGGTGCTTGTCATGCAGCGTCGTATCTTTCCAGACAAAGAAATAGAAATAAAACAGTAAATATTGATTATGCATCACATCCGAAATATTTATCGTATAAAAATTTATGGAGAAAACGCCAGCTATTTGATATGGAGTTCATTTTTCATGAAATTCCAGAAAAACATGTTCCGTTTGACTTTGAAACATACTTTAATAGTCCAGAACGTTTCCTTGTAGGAACGACGGATTGTGAAACAGGACAGTCTGTTTACTTTGAAAAAGAAGGAACGAATGATGATGCACTAAATTTATTACAAGCATCTAGTTCATTGCCTTTCATTGCACCTGTAGTAAATTACCGTGGTAAGCAATTATTAGATGGCGGGATTTCAGATCCAATTCCAGTTCGTAAAGCACAAGAAGATGGATTTAAAAAATCAGTCGTGATTTTAACGAGAAATCATGGTTATGCGAAGAAAAAATCAAAGTTTGGATGGGTGGCAGCGAAAGCATATAAAAAATATCCGAACCTTGTGAAGACGATGTTGAATCGTTATGAAGTATATAATGAAACACTGCACTACATTGAAAAAGAAGAACAAGCTGGGAATTTATTTGTTATTCGCCCAGAAGTGCCGCTTCAAGTAGATCGTATGGAAAAAGATACAGCAAAACTACGAAATCTATATGAGCAAGGCTATGAAGATGCAAAGAGACAGTTTGCAGATTTACAGGCGTTTTTACAAAAGTAATGATTAGGCTGCGGAGAAGAATTTCTCTGCAGTCTTTTTATATTGCTTTTAAAAAAGGAAAATAGAGCATCGAATTTTGATACTCTACTTTTTATGTATAAAAAAATCCCTCTTTATGAGGGATTTTAATGTGGTAAGAAAATTAATTGATAAGCGAACAAGATTCCAAATACATACACAAGTGGGTGAACAGCACGGAATTTACCTTTTGCCACCTTCATAAGTGGGTATGAAATAAATCCAAGTGCGATACCTGTTGCGATACTTGATGTAAGTGGCATGCTTAAGATTACTAAGAATGCTGGGAATGCTTCATCAAATGCATCCCAATCGATGTGGCGAACTGAACCCATCATAAGACTACCAACGATAATTAATGATGGTGCAGTAATAGCTGATACACCAGAAACGGCACTTACTAATGGCCCGAAGAATGCTGCTAGTGCGAATAGAACAGCTACTGTAACAGTTGTTAAACCAGTACGACCACCAGCTGCAACACCAGCAGATGATTCAATGTAAGCTGTTGATGGTGTTGTTCCGAACATGGAACCGATTGTTGCTGAGAATGAGTCAGATAGAAGAGCTCGTCCAGCTTTTGGAAGTTTTCCGTCTTTCATAAATCCACCTTGTTGAGCTACACCAAGTAATGTTCCTGTTGTATCGAATAATGTAACAAGGAAGAATGAAAATACAACGCCGTATAATCCGTAGTTAATTACATCAGATACAGCAGTAATTGGATTTGAAACGATAATTCCTTCTGGTAATCCAGGCATTGATGTAACACCGTTTGAGAATGTTAATTGTCCTGTGAAGAAAGCGATAATACCAGTTAATAGCATGCCGATAAATAGCGCACCATTTACATTTAAAGACATAAGGATAATTGTAATTCCAAGTCCAGCTAATGCTAGTAGTACTGGAGCAGAGTGAAGATCACCAAGTCCAACTAAGTTTGCTTCATTTTTTGTAACGATACCTGTTAAACGTAAACCGATAAAGGCGATGAAAAGACCGATACCAGCAGTAATTGCATGTTTTAAGTTTTCAGGAATTGCTTCCATTAATTTTGTACGGAAAGATGTGAATGATAACAAAATTAAAATCATACCTGCTACGAATACAGCAGAGAATGCAATTGCGAAAGTCATGCCTTCATGAGCTTTTACAACAGAGTAAGAGAAGTAAGCATTTAATCCCATACCTGGTGCAATTGCGATTGGTAAGTTTGTAAAGATCGCCATAAATAATGTTCCGACAACAGCAGCGATAATGGTTGCTGTAAATGCTTGTTCAAATGGAACACCTGCATCCCCAAGGATGACAGGGTTTACGACAATGATATATGCCATTGTTAAGAAGGTAATAATACCTGCCATAATTTCAGTTTTAATAGAAGTTTTATGTTTTGAAAGGTTAAACATATAAACATCCTTTCTGTTTACGAATAATTTTCACAACAGTTATATATAATATTCGTTTTTTAACTATTTTGCAATAGTTTTGCATAAAAAGTTTACAACAATTCATATTTTGTGTCTTAAATTCGAATATTAATCGTAAAACGAGTGTGAATTTCAGTTTTTATTGTGCGCATATTATAAGGAAAAGGAGTTGAAAGAAGATATGCCGCAGCAAAAAAACTTTGTAACAATGCCTGCCCAACATCAAAATAAACAGCCCGGTGTTGAATCGTTAATGAATCCACTTCCCCAGTTTGAAGATCCAAACTATAAAGGAAGCGAAAAGTTAAAAGGAAAGAATGTATTAATTACAGGAGGGGATAGCGGGATTGGACGAGCTGTTTCCATCGCTTTTGCGAAAGAGGGAGCGAATATTGCGATTGCGTATTTAGATGAAGATGGGGATGCAAATGAGACGAAGCAACGTGTAGAACAAGAAGGTGTAAAGTGTGTGTTGTTACCAGGTGATTTAAGTGATGAACAGCATTGTAAAGATATTGTAGAAGAGACTGTCAAGCAACTAGGTAGTTTACATGTTTTAGTAAATAATGTCGCGCAGCAATATCCACAGCAAGGGTTAGAATATATTACAGCAGAACAGTTAGAAAAGACTTTTCGTATTAATATTTTTTCTTATTTTCACGTTACGAAAGCAGCACTTTCTCATTTAAAGCAGGGGGATGTCATTATAAATACGGCGTCTATTGTTGCCTATGAAGGAAATGAAACTTTAATCGATTACTCGGCAACGAAAGGAGCAATCGTAGCTTTTACAAGGTCACTTTCTCAATCGTTAGTGCAAAAAGGGATTCGTGTAAATGGTGTTGCACCTGGGCCAATTTGGACACCACTTATTCCATCAAGCTTTGATGAGAAGAAGGTTGCTCAGTTCGGGAGCAATGTTCCGATGCAAAGGCCTGGTCAACCGTATGAATTAGCACCAGCATACGTATACTTAGCGTCTGGTGATTCATCCTATGTTACCGGGCAAATGATACATGTAAATGGGGGCGTTATTGTAAATGGATAGTTTTCATTTATAAGAGCAAAGTAAAGTTAATTCCACTTATTATAGTGAGCGCTAGGGGAGAGAGATAGATGAAAAAATTATGTTTCGTCATACTATTATTTTTCATCATACCAGTTAGTGCCTTTGCTGACACAGATCATTTAATATTAGTGAATCTTACGACAAACCAATTATCTTTTTTTGAAAATGGAAATTATACAAAAACATTCCCCGTAACAACTGGAAGAGATCGTACACCTACGCCTGAAGGTAATTTCTGTATTATAACTAAATTTAAAAATAAAGAATACCATCGGAAAAAAATAGCTGGTGGTGCACCGAATAACCCCCTTGGTACGAGGTGGCTTGGACTAGATAAAAAGGAGTATGCGATTCACGGGACAAATCGGGAATGGACAATTGGAAGTAGGGAATCAAATGGTTGTATTCGTATGCATGACCGGGATATACAGTGGCTATATGACCGAGTCCAACTACAAACAAAAGTAATCATTTCCCGTTTTCATACGAGCCCTGAATATGAAGCAAATAAGCTTGGCTACCGCGTTGTGAGCTGGAATGGTCGTAAAGTAGAGGAAGAGCAAATTGGTATGCTTACGTTAGTAGACCGTGCCGATATATATTGGCAAGAACCAAATGGGCAGTTAACGAAAGTGAAAACAGTATTGCCGAATGAAAGATATAGGGTGTATTCAAAACGAAAAGATGGAATATATTATATAGGAAACAATTTGTATATTATGGATGAAACAGGAGAAAAAATTCGTTATGAGCAAATTCCTACTTCGACTTTAAGTGATATATATAAACGGAAATATAATGTTCCATAATGGCTACCGTATTACAGACGGTAGCTTATTTCTACTTCGAGTTTAACTGCAACTATTGTATTTGGCTGAATATAATACAGTACAGATAGGGGGCGGTTACATTATGAAAAGTGAATTTGCTTTTAAAGTTTTCTTAGTAACGACCTGTTTATTTATCGTGTATTTGTATGCATTTCTCGTTTTTTCTTTTTATGTTCCATATGTTGATTTAATATTGTTCTTCGGATTTATTTTGGCATTTGTGAAAGCAAGAGAAGGAGAGCGGAGTATATATCGGCGCATTACCCTATGCGGGACAGCTATTCTCGTTATTTTGTACTTTTTTATCATGCATGATTTTTGGAGAGGAATGTAAAAAAGCATACGAGTAATCGTATGCTTTTTATGTTTAATATTTTGGTTTAAATGTATGACAACAAGTTTCTACACTCGTTGCTACAGAACTTTCTAGCGTCTCGTTTGTTAAAACTGCACTTGTATACGATTCATTTTCAGTTTGACCTGTTTCATCCGCATCTGGCTGAACGATAATCGCATTTGCTTGACAAAAGTTACCTTGTCCCCAAAATGAACAATTGGAAACAGAGCATCTTACTTCTGGCATAAAACCCCCTCCTTATACATTAGTTTGGGATTTTACGCCCATTTCATGTGTAGAAGGAGTTTCCTTTTCTCGTTATTTTTTCGTTTGCTCCAGCCATTCTTTTAATTTGTCCTTCGGCTGTTCACCACTAATACGGCTTACTTCTTGGCCATCTTTAAAGTGAATGATTGTTGGAGTTCCTTTAATTTTATATTCATCCCAAGGAGCATCTATTTTTTCGATATCCATCACTTTCATATCAACGTTCAAGTCTTTAGCCATTGGTACTACGACAGGAGATAGCTTTTGACAATGAACACAAGATGTTTGATAAAAGTATACTGTTTCTTCTTTTTTCTCATTTAAATTCTTTTGAAGATCTGAAAGAGAGATTTTGTTTGTATAGTAGTCAGGACCATTTGTTTTACTATCAGTAGCATTATCAATTTTTTGGCTAGTAGCATTTTTTTCTTCCATTTGTGTGACAGCAAAAATTGCCGCAAATAAGGCGATAATAATACCACCAAATATAAGCATTTTTTTCATTGTTTCATCTCCTTATTTGTTTTTTATTACAATAAAACTACATACAGCGATTGTAATAAAGCCGATAAGTGCTAAAAACGGGATTGTAATAAAACCAAACCAGTTTATGAATTCTCCGGTGCAAGGTACACGGCCGCAAGCTGCTCCAGCAGCTGAAAATGCTGGGACTTTTTGAATTGCATAGTGATATAAAGAAATACAAGCACCAATACTTGCAATTGGTAAAGAATAACTTGCGATGCGATAATCTTTCTTTGCTATAGCGATACCAAGCCATAAAACGAATGGATACATAAAAATACGTTGATACCAACAAAGTACACAAGGTTCAAATTTCATGATTTCGGAAAAATAAAGACTTCCTAGTGTAGCGATAAAAGAAGCTCCCCATGCGGTAAGTAAAGCATATTCTTGCTTTTTTTCTCGTCCCATATTTTATACCTCTCTTATAATAGTTACATACTAAATTATAGTATGAAGTGGTACAGAAAAGAAAGAAAAAATATGTTTATCAATAAAAGTTTTATAAGGAGAAACTTTTATTGATATGAACATTTTAAAAAAGCGCTATTCTCATAAAGAGAATAGCGCTATATTTTACATTTGAATTTGCTCTACTTCATCTATATGTGACTTTTGTGATGCATGGTCAATATATTGAAATAGGAGCTGCAATTGTTTATCAACTTCTGGTAGTTCTTTACTGTATTGATAAGCGTGTAAAAAATGTTCAATACGCTTAGAAAATAATTGATCGTTCGTTTGAACCATAAGAACGAGTAATTTATCCCAATTACAGCAATAAGTGTAATAGAGAGCTTTATCATAGTCGTTATATGTTTGCACTGTGTACCCTCCTTACTGAGGAGTTATATATAGTGTGTGACAAGCAAGGAGAAATACACTTGAAAGAATTTGTTAAGAAAAAAAGCGAATGAAAAGAAAAAACGAGGAATTTCCTCGTTTTTAAGCTTTCGGCATTGGCGTAGGTGTTGGCTTGCCATAGCCCTCTTTGTATTTATTGTCGATATAGTTGCGAATTTCAAGCGTTGATTTTCCTTTTTGTTTCATCGAAGCAGATTCAACAGCGATTTCTAAGCAATTGACACAAGTCGTTGCGTGGGAATCCCAAACAACTTCACCATTCTTTTTAATTTCACGAATAAAGCAGTTTTTATTATTTTTATGTCCTACACTTTCACCGCAACCGCAGTAACATGGAATCCAATCTAATAGCTCTGCATTTTGCCCAGCGACAGTGTAGATGTCTTTCATTTGTGGATCAAGCTTGTCTAGGAAGGTAGGAAGTGTGTCGACTCCTTTTGTTTTTTCTTGAATGTCAGCTTGCTGAGTGTGCGTGGCGTGGTCATGCTCTTCTTTTGATTCAGATGATTTTTTTTCATTTGTACTAGTAGCTCCGCATCCAGCAAGAATTAAACTCAGTACTGCAAGTAAAGAAAATACATATTTCTTCATACGCTTGTCCCCTTTACAAATGTATTAATCAAATTGTATCAGAGATTATGGTGTGTCGGGTGAAGATTTTTTTGACCGATTTTTGAAGCGCCATCGCACTGAATGAAATAGAAATAAAACCGGGATATAAGCATATACAATATATAAGCCAGCTTGAGATAGTACTGTATTTAATGTGTTGATACTTTCACGGTTTTTAAAAAATAAAGAAGCTATAAAAACGATGAAAATAAAAAACGGTAATGTAAATTTAAATGAAATATGAAATGAACGTTTCATCGTTTGACATGATGACCAAATAGTTAAACAAAGATTCGGCAAAATAATTAAAAACCAAACAAAAATAATAATATATTCAAACCGTTGAATGAAAGGAACTTTAATTATTTTTAACATCGTTAAAGTAGGCCAAATAGTATGATTTAATTGTCCTTCACTATAATACATAAAAGATACAATAGCTAAAACTACATAAATCAAAGTGCTAAAAAAAATTCCTGCATGAGCCCATCTTTTTAAAGAGTTTCCCTTTTCAATAAATGGATAGAAAATAAGAATTGTTTCAAAGCCGAGAAACTCTAATGCAGATTGTTTTGCAGATATAAGTATGTCAACAGGTGAATGTGTAAAAATAGGTAAAATATTACGGAAATGAGCATATTTCATTGGATAGATTAAAAAGAACACAACGAAAATAGGAAGTACAATACCCCAAAAACATATCCCTGTCACAGAACGGAAGCCACCTTTTATAATGTAGTAAGTGACTAATAAAAACATAAGGGTAAGTTTCCATAACTTAATGGTAGGGAAGATCCAAACTTGTATCACTTCCATATATGTACGGAGAACAGTAAGGCAAAATAATAAGCAATAAAGAGTGAAAATTACAGAAAATATAGAGCCAAACCATTTTCCGAAACTTGTTGTATGAATGCTAATTAAATCTCCATCTTTTTCTAACATTTTTAACATACAAAACAGCACAATATGGGTTGCAATTCCCGCAATAATAAGAGAAATCCAGGCATCATAACCAGCGTTTTTTAAAATTACACGTTGATATCCAAGAACTCCTATTCCAACTTGAAGCGAATGTAATAAAATAAATGCAAAGTATGGAGAGACTGTCTTTGCTTTATTCATTGTATTCATTGCTTATTTCACCTCACTATTCCCCGATTCCAGATTGTACAATATTAAGATCTAAATTTATATCCACCGCTACATTTTTATACATATTTCGAATTTGTTTTATATTCCATTTTCTCGTATGGCTTCTAATTTCGTCTCGTATTCCTAAAGGATCAATCTCCTTTTTTTGAAATTGTTTTATTAAATCTTCACAGTCTTTTTCAACATTTCGTTCAATTTGTTTCTTTATATAGTTGATATTAGTTTCTTTTCTTAAATCAATCCAATTAGGAGAGTTTTTAATTAAACCATTTAATTTTAAATGGATTTTTACTTTTGGTATGTCGCCAGTTTGATCTATATCATATTTATTTTTCCCAGCTAAGTTTTGTATAACAACCATACCTTTATGTTTATCCTTTGTTATTGCTGCTTCGTAACGTCCATTTTTCGTAGGATTAATAAGTAATTTTGCTAAAACAGAATGTCTTTTATCCGTATACATGACGACTTTATCACCTTTTAAAAAGGCAAGTCCTTTGACAGCGACAGAATGATTATCGTCCATTTTAATATAAGGGACGTAGGCATCACATACAGAGGAGTAATAATTATATAAAAAAACGTTTAATTCGGTTTGTGGAATGTTCTCATTTCTTATATTTTGCTCGAGTAAATCAGCAATATATAATGAACCATTTTTTTTTCCGTAATTTAAAAGTTCTTCAGCCGATCCATCTACAATTGCCAGTTGTACATCACGCCCGATATTTGGATCACGTTGTAAGTTAGTAATAATTTCTCCCATGCCACGCTCTCCTAGAGCTTTTCCAAATAGGACGACACGCATTTGACCTACAACAACATTGTGAGGAGATTTCGCATTTAGTCGTGAGGCAATTGTTTCAAGTGAACGAGCAGATGTTGATTGAGTCTCTGGCTTAGACTTTACACCATGTGTGTATTCTGGGAATAAGATAGTTCCTTGGAATTGTTTATTTTTTGTGATGTCAAATCCAGCAATATGAATAATACGCTGTGTATCCACTATATACGTTTGTGTACAGCCAGTTTGTAGAATGAAAAAGATAATAATAATGTACAATAAGAGTTTTTTCATTCCTTATCACCATCACGTTTTCGCTTTGCTTTGTTCGGATTATAGCGCCATTTTGATGTGGGTCTAAGGAAGGAAGGCCTTTGTGCCGTTTGACTAAATGGTAGTCGAAGGAAACCTTCTGCTGTACCTAAACCACGAAATGGATATAAAGGTAATAAATAAGGTGATCCAAGTGATTTTAATTTAATTAAATGAGCTAAAATAAATACAAATCCGACAATAAGGCCTAATCCTCCGAATGCACCGGCTAAAAGAATAAGTGGAAAGCGTAACAACCGAATAGTAGAAGACATCTTTACAGTCGGTGTTGTGAAAGATGCAAGGGCGGATAAAGCAACTGCAATTAATAAAATTGTACTCGTTAAAGCTGCCTCAACGGATGCTTGTCCAATTACAATCCCACCAACAATCCCAATCGTTTGTCCAACTTTTGTCGGTAAACGTGCTCCCGCTTCACGCAGCAATTCGATTGTAATTTCTAAAAAAAGTGCTTCTAGAATAGGCGGGAAAGGTACGTTAGCTCTCGAGAAAATAATAGGGCCTAGTAAGTCGGCAGGAATCATTTGATAATGATATGTTAAAGCTGCTGTATAAATGGCAGAGGAAAAAAGAGAAAATATAGCCCCAAAAAAACGAATGATACGAAAGAATGAACCAATCATCCACGGTAAATAATAGTCCTCTGGCGAAATAAAAAAATCTAGTAACGTTGTTGGGCCTGATAAAGCATAGGGAGAGCCATCTGTTAAAATTAAAACTTCCCCGCTAATTAATGCAAATATTGCTCGATCTAATCGTTCTGTAGGTAATAGAACAGGAAACGGTGAATTGCTATTATCACTAATAAATTGTTCAATCATAGTTGCGTCAAATGGGACATCAAAGTCAATGTCTTCTAGCCGTTGTATTGCGGTGTTGATAAATTGTTGATTTGTAACTCCTTCTATATAAGCAACTGCTACTTTCGTTTTTGACATAGATCCGACGGTAACTTCTTTAAATATGAGTTGCTCCGTGACAATATTTCGGCGTAATAAGTGTATATTTGTATCAAGGTTTTCAACGAAACCGATTTTAGGCCCAATTACGCTATATTCATTTTCTGTATCGTTATTTAATCGCATTCCTAAAACAGTACTTTCGGCACGAATTAAAGCATATTGATCGGGATTCGAATTGTTTTTTAAGCGTATTAAAATATATCCACCTAATAATTTCTCACGAATATCATCAATAGAAGGGGAGGTAATAATATCTTCAATAGAGATGATATTACATAAATCAGAGATGTTTTGGATTCGATCCGATTCCTTTTTTAGAGGAGTTAAAATAAATTGTTTAATAATAAGTGCTTCCACGACAGATTTATAATAAAACAAGCATAATGTTTCATTTTCAAGTACGTTATAAGAGACAAAATCGCTAGATTCTGTCATGCTTTGTATAAATTCTGGAATAGAACAAAGTGTTTTTGGATTAGTCTTTTTGGATTTCTTAGATGATAAACCGAACATTTTCTCACCCCTAACATATATCATTTACTTGTGTTAGTTTTTGGGAAAGACGGGAATTTATACTTGAAAATTGAAAGTTCATAAAGAAAAGGAAGAGTATTGAAAATCTCTTCCTTTTTGGTGTATTAATTTGTTTTCTTTTCCTTAATCGACTTTACTAATTTAATCATTTCTGCTCGTATATCTTCTTTTTTTACATTTAATTTTTCAGCAATTTGTTTCATATCCATTCCGTCTTTTTTCATTTTTAGTACATCGTCAAGAGGGGTATTACTTTTTTTAGAGATGATTGTTAATACTGTGAGCTGACGTAATCCGATATTATATTCTTTCATTTTCTGTTTTAGTCCGTCTGGTGTAGATTTTTGCATATTTGCTAATTCTTGCAGTAGTGCTTTTTTCGTTTCTTTATCCATATGATGCTTTTTCAATTTACTTGGATCTACGCCGAAATGCTCAGCTGTTTTCTCCCAAGATTTATTTTGTTTATAGTAAGCTAAAACGTCTTTTATTTCTTTTTTACTCATTCTTGCAATGTGAGCAGCTTTCCAAATTTCATGTTTGTTATAGCCGAGTTTTTCGAGCGACTGCATTTCTTCTTCGGAAATTGGTTTATGATGATGGAAGGTTACTTCTTTTGGCGTGGCAGCGTAAGTAGGGAGGACGGTTGCCCCGAATAATAATGCTGCCATGGTCATACTTACTGCAATTTTTTTGTACATATAAATTCCTCCTAGATGGATAATGTGGAAAACTGTACATATATCATTTCCATAAAATGTGAAATACTTGTGAACAAATCAAGTTTTTTTATTCACAATATGAAATGATGTTTTTTGAAAGTTTTCCAACATAAAACATTGATTAATAGTAAAAAACTAAGGTATAATCGAAATTGAAAATCAATATCAATAATAAACGTATACATATAGATAAAAATAAGGGAGAGAAAAATATGACTACATATACTTCCATCGCAAATGTGATTAAAGAAAGACGTTCTGTTCGTACATTTACAGATAAAGCAGTAGATAAAGAGTTATTAATTGAACTATTAAACGACGCAACGTGGGCACCGAATCATAAACATCGTGAACCATGGAATTGTAAATTATACATTGGAGAAGGCCGTCAGAAATTAGTGGACGCAGTATTAAACTCGTTCACAGAAGAAGAAAGAGCGAAACGCGGTAAAATTTTATCGGATCGTTTCTTAAGCACACCTGCACAAATCGTTGTGTATATAAATGAAGATCCTCGTCAAATTCAACGTGACGAAGATTACGCTGCAACATGCGCATTTATGCAAAACTTCCAGCTTCTTGCTTGGGAACGTGGATTAGGTTGTGTTTGGAAATCAGGCGGATTAAACTACAATCCATTATTTATAGAAGGACTTGGTTTAACAAGAGGTCAACGCATCGTTGGAATTCTTCACCTTGGCTATTTCGATAAAGCACCAGAAGGGAAAGCTCGTACGCCGATTACGGAGAAGATGGAGATTATTGAAGGTTAATAGATGAGACATTCTCGTTTTTATGAGGATGTCTTTTTATTATGCAATCAATCCTCATGAAAGCTTGTTCTCAATCATACACTTTCTTAAGGGAAAGTGTAAGGAGGGAAAATAATGAGAGCAAGTGACGATAAAGCACTGCAATATGCGATTGCGGAAATTACAGAAATTGCGACTGGATTTGGGCTTGATTTTTATCCGATGCGTTATGAAATATGTCCAGCGGAAATTATTTATACATTTGGTGCATATGGGATGCCGACGAGATTTTCACATTGGAGTTTTGGGAAGCAATTTTTCAGAATGAAATTACAATACGATCTAGGTCTCAGTAAAATATACGAACTCGTTATTAACTCTGATCCATGTTATGCCTTTTTATTAGATACAAACTCGTTAATTCAAAATAAATTAATTGTAGCGCACGTTTTAGCACACTGTGATTTCTTTAAAAATAATATTCGTTTTTCAAATACGAAGCGAGATATGGTAGAAAGTATGTCAGCGACAGCTGAACGGGTGAAAGCGTATGAGCATAAGTACGGAAAGGCAGAAGTAGAAACGTTTTTGGATGCCGTACTTGCTATTCAAGAGCATATTGATCCGTCGCTTATGCGTCCGAAACTTGCGTGGAGTATTGATGATTTAGAAGAAGAAGTAGAAAAGAAAAAGGCATCACAATATGATGACCTATGGAATTTAGATGATCGAAATAAAAAGAGGGAACGTCCCAATGTACGTAAAAAGAAGAAAATTCCACCGAAACCAGAAAAAGACTTACTCCTCTTTATTGAAGAATATAGCCGTGAACTAGAAGAGTGGCAACGAGATATATTAACGATGATGCGTGAGGAAATGCTGTATTTCTGGCCGCAGCTTGAAACGAAGATTATGAACGAAGGCTGGGCATCATACTGGCATCAACGCATCCTCCGCGAAATGGACTTAACATCTGATGAAGCAATCGAATTTGCGAAATTAAATGCAGGTGTCGTTCAGCCATCAAAAACGAGTATTAACCCATACTACCTCGGTATTAAAATGTTTGAAGATATTGAAGAACGCTACAACAACCCGACAGAAGAAATGAAACGAAGAGGCGTTAAACCAGGATCTGGTCGAGACAAAATCTTTGAAGTACGCGAAATTGAATGGGACGTATCGTTCTTAAGAAACTACTTAAATAAAGATCTCGTAATGAGAGAAGATATGTACTTATTCCAGCGCCAAGGAAAAGAATATAAAGTAATAGATAAAGAGTGGGAACATGTACGTGATCAGCTCGTAAATATGCGGACAAATGGCGGCTTCCCATATTTAGTAGTAGAAGACGGGGACTACTTAAAGAACGGAGAATTGTACATTAAACATAGCTACGAAGGAATCGAGCTCGATTTAAAATACTTAGAAAAAGTATTACCATATCTTCATCAGTTGTGGGGAAGAACGGTGCATATGGAGTCGATTGTGGAGAGTAAGGGCGTTGTGTTTTCTTATGATGGGAAGATGGTGCATCGGAAGTATGTGTGAGGGGAAGAACGGACATAGGATACTGTGTCCGTTCTTTTCTTTGAAAAATTAATTTATATTTTTTACTTAAAGTAAAGAATATGAATTATTGTTTGAGTTTGTTAAGTCAATATAATTGATAATGATTATTATTATTAATTACATTGACTTCTAAAAAAAGAAAAACTAGAATTTATAAAGGGATCTTCAATTGTTCGCTACCATTTGTATAGGAGGTAAGTTATGTTGGATAGCTTTATTTCTATAAGATGTAGGTTGGCTCTTTATAGTTTTGGTGTTCTTTTTATCTTTTTTTGTACAGTATTTTTGGTGAATCAGAAGGTGTATGCAGAAGATGTACCGTGGACATCAGTTTCAAATGAGGCAGAACGTGTACTTTTTCAAGAACAATCTTTGTATAGTAATGATCGAAGGGGAGAAGATCTTGTTTCACCTTCATTTGAAGGGCGTAAACATGGTGGGGAAGATTGGGGATACTTATTAAGAGACAGTAATTTTAATTATCCATCTAATATTCTTACACATTCTATAATAGGAAGAGATGATCGAATTAGAGTTACTGATACAACTTTGTATCCTTATAGGGCTATAGTACAATTAGTAATTCAATTTAATGGACAAGAGGTTTATGGATGTACAGGAGCGCTAATTAGTAAAGATACAGTATTTACAGCTGGGCACTGTGTTTATAATAAAAAGCTTGGTGGATGGGCAGAAAATGTTATTGTGACTCCTGGTAGAAATGGAAACCAAGCACCGTATTTGCCTTATAGTTGGACAAAGCTTTATTCAGTAAGTGGATGGACTGATGATGGAGATTCGGAATTTGATTATGGAGCCATTAAATTAAATGGATCTCCTGGAGGTTATACAGGTTGGTTAGGATATAGAACTACTAATGTAGAGTCTCCAAAGGGGTTACTCGCAGTAGTTCCAGGGTATCCGTGTGAATAAAGTAGGAAATGAAAAATATACTATGTGGACAGATTATGGACCAATTGAAGGCACTAGTCCTAGAATGTTAACATATAGGATGGACACTTATGGATGTCAAAGTGGAGCACCTGTATATCATGACTATTCTCGTACGGGTGTAACAATAATAGCTACCCATACAGTAGGAAGTAATTCTTGGAATTCTGGAAACCGGGTGACAGACGATGTTTTTAATAATCTTAAAAAATGGTCTGAATAAATATAATAAGATTTTATGGATTTTATGTTGTGTATTGGTCATCATCATAATGTCTAGTTCTATAGCAAATAATGAAAAGAAGTTTAGTAAGGTTGTTAATTCTGTAACGTTTTATGTGAAAAATAAAGAAAAACAGCCAATAAAAGATTTTGAAATTATACTTATGAAAGACGAATCACCTGAACCGAGTAAAGAAATTGGGGTCTCAATAGGGAAAACAGACGAAGAAGGAAAAGTTATTTGGAGGAATGTGAGGACGGGAAAATATATCGTATTTTTGCCAAATAAAGAGACAGAGATTGTTATGATTAATGACAGAGATGAAACGAAAAAAATAAACATATCATTGTAGAAAACGAATCCGTTGGGATCCGTTTTCTCAGGTTGTGGCATTAAAGAATTTTACGTGGAATGGATCTAGCCTTATGTGAAGAAGCTATTGATTTTGAAAATTTAAATACAGGTATATTTCAGTTATTAAAAACGTGTATTTATACATTGGTTTAATCGTACAGAAAGTTATAGAACTATACGTAAAAGAACTTGGAGATATCTAAGTTCTTTTTTATATCGCTATTTGCCGGGTAGTAAGACCCCCACCTCAAAATTCAGCGGAAACAAAGAAGTTAGGTGGGGAATCAACTGTCCGTAAAAGCCCGATTGGTGAGGGCTGACTAAAGTTTCACTTTATTTGTTTCAAATTTGTGAAAGAAAGACATATTGATTGAAATTAAATTTTTTATAATTTATTCTATACCCATACAGGTATATGTTTTGTGTATGTGATACATGAGAAATTTAAATAATAAATAATATGGAGGTTTGAAATATGTCTAGAAAAATTATAGTAGTAGGCGGAGTTGCTGGCGGGGCATCAGTGGCTGCAAGGCTTCGTCGTTTAAGTGAAGAAGATGAAATTATTATGGTTGAGCGCGGTGAATACATTTCATTTGCAAATTGTGGATTACCATATTATATTGGCGGTGTCATTACAGAAAGACAAAAATTATTAGTACAAACTGTTGAAAGAATGTCGAAGCGTTTTAATTTAGATATACGTGTATTGAGTGAAGTAGTAAAGATTAATAAAGAAGAGAAAACAATTACGATAAAGAATGTAACTACAAATGAAACATATAACGAGGAATATGATATTTTAATTCTTTCGCCAGGGGCAAAACCAATCGTTCCACCTATTCCAGGTATTGAAGAAGCGAAGGCAATGTTTACGTTACGAAATGTACCTGATACAGATCGTATTAAAGCGTATATTGATGAGAAGAAACCACGTCATGCGACGGTTGTTGGTGGTGGATTTATTGGAGTTGAAATGGTTGAAAACTTAAGAGAACGAGGAATGGATGTTACTGTTGTAGAGATGGCAAATCAAGTAATGCCACCAATTGATTATGAAATGGCAGCATATGTACATGAGCATATGAAAAAGCACAATGTTGAGCTTGTTTTTGAAGATGGTGTAGATGCAATAGAAGAGAACGGGACTGTTATACGTTTAAAAAGTGGTTCAATCATAAATACAGATATGATTATTTTAGCAATTGGTGTGCAACCAGAGAGTAGTTTAGCGAAGGATGCAGGGTTAGCGCTAGGAGTTAGAGGAACGATAAAGGTAGATGAGAGTTTTCAAACGTTGGACCCGCACATATATGCAATTGGTGATGCGATTGAAGTGAAAGATTTTGTTACAGAAACAGAGACAATGATTCCTTTAGCGTGGCCAGCTAATCGTCAAGGTCGCATGTTAGCAGATATTATTCATGGCCATACAGATTCTTTATATAAAGGTACGATGGGAACTTCTGTAGCTAAAGTTTTTGATTTAACAGTTGCCGCGACGGGCGTAAATGAGAAAATATTAAAACGATTAAATATACCCTATGAGGTAGTACATGTACAGGCGAATTCGCATGCGGGATATTATCCGAATGCTACGCCAGTGCTAATAAAATTAATTTTTAATAAAGAAAGCGGAAAAATGTATGGGGCGCAGGCATTAGGGCGTGACGGTGTAGATAAGCGTATTGATGTTATCGCAACGGCAATGAAGGCAAACTTAACTGTAATCGATTTGCCGGATTTAGAATTATCATATGCCCCGCCATATTCTTCTGCAAAAGACCCAGTAAACATGGTGGGGTATGCAGCAAGTAATATAGTAGATGGTTTCGTGGACACAGTACAATGGCATGAAATAGATCGTATTGTTGAAAATGGTGGATATCTTATTGATGTTCGAGAGCCGAATGAACTCAAACAAGGAATGATGGAAGGTTCTATTAATATTCCCTTAGATGAGTTACGTGATCGCTTGGATGAAGTACCGGTAGATAAAGAAATATATATTACTTGTCAACTTGGTATGAGAGGTTATGTTGCAGCACGCATGTTAATGGAAAAAGGATATAAGGTAAAGAACGTAGATGGTGGCTTTAAATTGTATGGGACAGTATTACCAGAACGTGTTGTATATTAATATTTTTCATCTTCCACTTTAAAATTTGGTGGGAGATGAAAGCTTATATAGTAAGGTTTTACTTCTTATTTTGTGAACATATAAGATAAATATTAAAAATAGGGGTTTACAAAATACCCTATAGGGTATAATATATTGTCATAAGCTATAAATAGTGACATAATGGTAATGAGGTGATTATAGAATGGAATATAATCAAGATATGAAAAATAGATTGAAACGTATAGAAGGGCAAGTTCGTGGTGTACTTCGTATGATGGAAGAAGGAAAAGATTGCCGAGAGGTTATTACACAGTTAACGGCATCTCGTTCTGCGCTAGATCGTACAATTGGACTTGTTGTTGGGACAAATTTAGAGCAATGTTTGCGTGAGCAGTTTGAAAGCGGTAATGGTTCAAATGAAGAGTTAATAAAAGAAGCTGTTCAATTACTTGTAAAAAGCCGATAATCTGTCAGACATAATTGTTGACAGATTTTCAAAAACATTTTAATATACCCCTGCAGGTATATGTATATAAATTATGGAGGAATCGACTATGAGTATAAAAGTGGATATGAATCTAGATTGTAAAGGTTTGGCTTGCCCGATGCCGATTGTAAAGACGAAGAAGGCGATGGAAGGATTGACGTCAGGGCAAGTGATTGAAGTTCAGGCAACAGATAAAGGGTCTACTGTAGATATACAAAGTTGGGCGAGTAAAGTAGGTCATCAATATATTGGTACGAAACAAGAAGGTGATGTATTGATGCATTATGTTAGAAAAGCAAATGAGCATGAAATGAATGAAATAGTGAAATATCCTCATACAATTACGAATTCGGAATTGGAAGAGATAGTATTAGGTGGTGAAGAGTGTATTATAGTAGATGTTCGTGAAGCGGCGGAATTTGCTTTTGGTCATATTCCATCGGCTATTTCAGTTCCATTAGGCGAACTTGGTAGTGCGGAATTAGATCAGACGAAGCAAATTTACGTTGTTTGTCGAACTGGTAACCGTAGTGATGTAGCTTGTCACATGTTGAAAGAGAAAGGTTATGCAAATGTGAAAAATGTCATTCCAGGCATGTTAGAGTGGCAAGGGAATGTGGAAAAATAAAATTTTTTAAATAAAAATATACCTATGGGGGTAATGAAATGAATGTTAAAGCATTACAAGCAAAAGATGTTGCAGAGAAAGTTTTATTTGGAGAGTTGTTTATTTTAGATGTTCGTAATGAGGCGGATTATGAAGGTTGGAAAATTGAAGGAAAAGAAGTTACTTCAATGAATGTGCCGTACTTTGATTTATTAGAGGGTGTAGATCATATTGTCAGTGAACTACCTAAAGATAAAGATGTTTTAGTAGTATGTGCAAAAGAAGGGTCTTCTATATTTGTGGCAGAGCAATTAACAGAGGCTGGATTAGAAAATATTTATTATTTATCTGGTGGTATGAAGGCTTGGAGTGAATATGTAAAGCCTATAAAAGTGGGAGATTTAAAAGATGGCGGAAGTATGTATCAGTTTAACCGCCTTGGAAAAGGTTGCTTATCATATATGGTTATTTCAAACGGTGAAGCAGCAGTTATTGATGCAGTAAGAACAGTTGAAGCGTACGAAGAGTTTGCGAAAGAGCATGGCGTTACGATTACGAATGTAATGGATACACATTTACATGCAGACCATATTTCTGGCGGACGTAAGTTAGCGGAAAAAGTAGGTGGTACGTATTGGTTACCGCCAAAAGATGCAGAGGAAGTTGTGTTCTCATATAAACCGCTTGTTGAAGGATCTGTTATTACGGTGGGGGGTACTAAAATTGAAATTGACGCATTATACTCACCGGGGCATACGATTGGAAGTACGTCATTTATTGTAGATGATTCCTATTTATTATCAGGTGATATTTTATTTGTAGATTCAATTGGGCGTCCAGACCTTGCTGGAAAGGCTGAAGATTGGGTAAGTGATTTACGTACTACTTTGTATAGCCGATATAAAGAACTATCTCAAAACTTAGTTGTGTTACCGGCTCATTATTCAAAAATAAGTGAAATGGACGAGAGTGGTATTGTTAGTGCTAAATTAAAAGATTTATTTGCGTATAATGCAGGATTAAATATTGAGGATGAGGGAGAGTTTCGTAAAGTTGTAACGGAGAATTTACCACCTCAACCGAATGCATATCAAGAAATTCGTCAAACAAATATGGGGCGATTAAATCCAAGTCAAGACGAAGAGCGTGAAATGGAGATTGGTCCAAATCGTTGTGCAGTTCATGAATAATAAAATAAATAAAAAATGGAGGAATAGATGATGAATGTAAAACAAGTATTAGATGCGAAAGGTTTAGCATGTCCAATGCCGATTGTAAGAACGAAGAAAGCGATGGAAGCATTACAATCAGGAGAAGTGTTAGAAGTACATTTAACAGATAAAGGTGCGATTAAAGATATTCCAGCATGGTCACAAAAAGGCGGTCATGAAGTGTTAAAGCATACAGAAGAAGAAGGCGAATTAAAGTTCTGGATTAAGAAGGCTTAATTATAAAAAAAGGAGGTATATAAGATGAAAGTGAAAGAAGTATTAGATGTAAAAGGATTAGCATGTCCAATGCCGATTGTAAAAACAAAGAAGGCGATGGAAGCATTACAATCAGGAGAAGTGTTAGAAGTACACTTAACAGATAAAGGTGCGATTAAAGATATTCCAGCATGGTCACAAAAAGGCGGTCATGAAGTGTTAAAGCACACGGAAGAATCTGGTGAATTAAAGTTCTGGATCAAGAAAGCATAGCATTTCAATAATAAGTGGAAGATTACATCCGCTGCTTATTATTGAAAGTAAAGAGGATAATCATATATGTCTTATATAGTTATATCTCTAATAGTATGGATGCTAGGAAGTTTAGTAAAACGTTACATTCCGGTTTTAAATGTTGCATATATTTCGTTAGAACAAGTAAGGGAAATGGAAAGTGTTGTTGTAGATGTACGCAATTATACAGAGAGTCACAGTGATAACACTTCTAAAATTATGTGTATACCGTATGCGTATTTAAAACGGTATTATCATGAAATACCAAATAAGTCTTTGCATCTTATTGTTCATAATAAAGTGGATCGGAATTTAAGTGTTCGTTTTTTAAGAAAGAAAGGGTTCCATATTCAAAGCTATAGTATATATTTGGACGGGAAAAAAGAACAGAAGGAGTTTAAATAGTTTTATGGATGTAAAGACAATATTGAATGTAATCTTAATTGTACTTGTATCGTGGTTTATTATTTCTCGCTTCTTACCAGTTAGAGGAGTAAAAAGTATTTCAGGAAAAGATTTAAAACGTATGATGGGGCAAAGGAATAAACAATTTATCGATGTGCGTACAGTAGGTGAGTATAGAGGAAATCATATGAAAGGATTTCAAAATGTCCCGTTAAATGAGTTATCTAGTAAAGCAAGTCAGTTAGATAAAAATAAGGAAGTAATCGTTATTTGTCAGAGCGGGATGAGAAGTAAGCAAGCAGCAAAGGTATTAAAGAAATTAGGATTTCAGCACATTATCAATGTTTCAGGCGGTATGAATGGTTTGTGAGGAGGAAATTTAAAATGAAAGAAATGACAGCAAAAGAATTAGAAGAAAAATTGTTACGTGAAGAAGCAATAAATATTGTGGACGTACGTGAAGTAGAAGAAGTAGCCGAAGGGAAAATTCTAGAAGCGTGTAATATTCCACTAGGACTATTAGAGTTTCGTATGCATGAGTTGGATAAAAAGAAAGAGTATATTATCGTTTGTCGTTCTGGCGGAAGAAGTGCACGAGCAGTTCAGTTTTTAGAGAACTACGGTTTTCAAGCAATCAATATGGTAGGTGGTATGTTAGCATGGGAAGGTAAAGTCGTATAGTACAGAGATACATGATTTGAGCCTTTTTACAAATGACAAATACCCCTATAGGTAATTGGAGGGAGAACAATATGGAACAACAGAAGAAAACAACAATCGTTTTATTTAGCGGAGATTATGATAAAGCAATGGCTGCTTATATTATTGCAAATGGTGCAGCGGCATATGATCAAGAGGTAACTATTTTTCATACCTTTTGGGGATTAAATGCTTTAAGGAAAGATGAGCATGTGAAGGTAAAGAAAACTTTCATCGAAAAAGTATTTGGAAAGATGATGCCACGCGGTGCGGATAAGATGGGATTATCGAAAATGAATTTTGCAGGTATGGGACCAAAGATGATTAAAGGTATTATGAAAAAACATAATGCGATGCCTTTACCAGATTTAATCGATTTGGCGAAAGAACAAGGGATTAAACTTGTCGCTTGTCAAATGACAGTAGATTTATTAGGGTTAAAGGAGGAAGAGATTATGGAAGGGGTAGAGTTTGCAGGAGTAGGAGCTTATTTAGCAGATGCTTCGGATGGAAATGTAAACTTATTCATTTAATTCACCTTCTTTCTAGAAGGGAGGGGATGTAAGATGAGCTTAGTCGTATTACTTTTTACAATTGGATTTATAGGATCGTTTATATCAGGAATGGTTGGAATTGGCGGTGCGATCATTAATTATCCGATGATCTTATACATTCCGGTATTGCTGGGGTTTTCTGGATATACATCACATGAAGTGAGTGGTATTACAGCGGTGCAAGTATTCTTTGCAACTTTTGCAGGGGCATGGGCCTATCGGAAAAGTAATGATATGGATAAAACGCTAGTTGTATATATGGGAGCTAGTATATTAATAGGAAGTTTCATAGGGAGTTTTGGTGCTAACGTATTAGCGGAACATACGGTCAATGTTGTTTATGCAGTGTTAGCCACAATTGCTGCTATTATGATGTTCGTGCCGAAACGAAATAATGGTGATGAGGTCAAATATAATAAATGGTTAGCAAGTTTGTTAGCATTTATTGTAGGAGGCGCATCAGGTATTATAGGTGCTGGAGGTTCGTTCCTTTTAGTCCCAATTATGCTAGTTATTTTAAAATTGCCGATACGTACAACAATAGCAACATCTATCGCTATTACGTTTATTTCTTCAGTAGGGATTACGACTGGAAAAGTGATAACTGGACAAGTAGTTGTAATTCCAGCTCTTATTATTGCGATTGCAAGTATCTTTGCCGCGCCACTTGGAGCGCGAGTTGGGAAGAGGATCAATCAAAAAGCACTGCAATATATGTTATCGATTTTGATTGTAGGTACAGCTGTTAAGATGTGGATTGATATGATATCGAAATAAAAGGATGGCGCTGCTTGCAGCCCATCCTTTTATTTACGCCCAAATAACCTTCATTAAGTTTTTATATTCGTCATTTGCTAATTTATATAGCATTCTCGTATGTTCAAATACAAGTGCTGGATTAAAGTTTGGTTCTGAGAATGCAAGAGATGTTGAAATATCAATTGCATTTTGCTTGTTTAACGTGAATTTTGCAAATCGGTAAGATGTGTTTAATTCATTGATAACGTGCAAAATGTCATTTGTTGCTGTTGCATCTGGTACGTGAGCAACATTGAAACAGTATATATCTACAGTAGGATGTTCGTTTTGGAAAGCAGCGATAAGTTGAATTTTTGCCCCAGCTTCCGTCTCTAATCCTACTGAAAAATGAACAGAACCATCATTTTCATCTATATTTTCTTCCATGAATATATCGTTTGACTTTAAGTAGTCTTTAAAATCTGAGATGTTATGTTTTACTGCAGCTTTCATATGTATGAGCCCCCTGATAATTGGAATAGATTGCTACTATTTATTATAATTTAAAAATATTAAAAAAGATAGTTAGAAAGTTCTGATTTTTAATTGTGGAGAAATAAAAAGAAGCAGTACTCTACCTCCATAGAGAACTGCTTCTTTTTTATTCATTGTCATTAGACGATGTTTCTGTGTCTTCATTGCTATTTTTATTTTTTACTTCATTGTTACTTGATTCGCGTTCACTTGTGTTTTCAGACTTAGATTCTTTTGTTTTCTCTGTGCTTGTTTTCTTCGAATCAGAGTCTGTTTTTGTATATGCAGGTAATCCAAGATGAGTACGAAGATCGTTTGTAACTTTTGCTAATTCTTTTTTATCTGGATTGTAGTAATACGTTCGACCGCCACCAGCAGATTTGCTACATGTGTCGTCACCTTTTTCCATATAGCAGTCGTCACCTTGAAGTTGTAATTTCTCAATTTCAGCATCTGATCCGTACTTATAGAATGAAAGCATATCATCAAATGTTAAGTTTGTAACGAATTGTCCGTTAATATCATCAATAATGTTACCAACTTTTGTTACAGAGCCAACACTTGTTAGTTTGTGTAAAATTGCTTCAATAACGAGCTGTTGACGTTGTCCACGCATTGCATCACTATCAATGTGGCGCGTTCTAGCAAGAGCAAGAGCTTCTTCACTATTTAGCTTTTGAACACCTTTCTTTAGGTGAATCGCATCAGCATTATCATTACTATCTTGTTCAGTAAATTCAACTGGTACATCAACTTCAATGCCGCCTAAATCATCAACAATTTTCATAAATGACTTGAAGTTAAATTTTACAAAGTAATCAACAGGAACATTTAGTAATTTTTCAACTGCATCAATACTTGCTTGTGGTCCACCTTTTTTTCCATTTTTAGTAGAACCGTATGCATGAGCGTGTGTAATTTTATCTTTTTTCTTTTCCACTGGAATATACGTATATGTATCTCGTGGAATACTTAATAGTTTTACAGTTTTGCTATCTTTATTAAACGTTGCAAGTAATAATGCATCCGTTCTTATAGCTTCCCCATATTCTTTCCCACGGACATCGCTTTCATCGACACCCATGATTAAGACAGAGACATTATTTGTGATAGGTTTTACAGCTTTATCACGTAAATCAGATTTATCACCGCGAGCTAAATCGTGTGCAGCATTTCGAACAGCAGAAGATGCTTTATTTACTAAAAACCAAGTATAACCGCCACCTATTATTAAAAAGAATAGTATAACGCTTATAATAATTTTTGCTTTTTTCTTACTTTTTTTCGGTTTACTGCGTGTATTTTCTTGCAAAGATGGGTTTTGCTCCATTTCCTGTACTCCTTCATTTGGATTGAAATACGACACTCATATCCACTTATTATAATGAAATTTAGCGAAAAAAACATTACAAATCATTTACATTTCGTAAAAATTCAATTTATTTATAAAAAGTAAGATTTTATATATTTTATTTTTGAAATGTAGAATAAGTATAAGGTTTTTTTGTAGAAATGAAAATATGTATTGTGAGAAAGTGATAGAGAAGTAAGATTTGTTGAAATATAGCCAAGAAGAAATGAGTAGGTTTACTTGTTTCTTCTATATAATAAAGAAGAATTTGACGGATAAAGGAGAGGACATAATGAATCATACATTATTTCGAGCAATCATTGTGAAAGAAACAGAAAGCAAGCAGTTTGTAAGAGACGTTGTAGATAGAGAAGTAAGTAGTTTGCCTGAGGGGGACGTATTAATACAGGTTCATTATTCTTCATTAAATTATAAAGATGCGCTTTCAGCTACGGGTAATAAAGGGGTTACGAGAACATATCCTCATACGCCAGGAATTGATGCAGCAGGGGAAGTTGTGAGTAGTGAAGATGCTACTATTAAGGTAGGAGATCAAGTCATTGTAACGGGATATGATTTAGGGATGAATACTTCTGGTGGTTTCGGAGAATATATTCGCGTGCCGGCATCTTGGATTGTCCCTTTACCAGAGGGAATGTCATTAAAGGAAAGTATGATGTACGGGACAGCTGGTTTTACAGCGGCTTTATCAGTATATAAGCTTATAAGAGCAGGTATAACGCCTAGTATGGGAGATGTTTTAGTAACGGGTGCTACAGGCGGCGTAGGGAGTGTAGCTGTAAGTATTTTAAGTAAATTAGGATTTAACGTAGTAGGAGCAACAGGGAAAATGGAAGAGGAACAGATGCTACTACGTCTAGGAGCAAAAAAAGTGATTCATCGCGCGGAATTAAATGATGAATCAGGAAGACCGATGTTAAAAGGGATATACGCCGGAGTTATCGATACTGTAGGTGGACCTATGTTAGAAACAGCTTTAAAAATAGTGAAGTATGGTGGTTGTGTAACGACATGCGGTAATGTGGCAGGCCAGGAATTACAAACAACGGTATATCCGTTTATTTTGCGAGGCATAAGCCTTTTAGGGGTAGATTCTGTGCAATGCCCAGTAGATGTGAGAAGTGATGTGTGGACGCTCTTAGCAAATGAATGGAGAAATAAAGAGTTACAAACTTATACAGAAGAATGTACATTAGAAGAATTAGAGGAGAAGTTTACACTTATATTGCAAGGAAAGTTAAAGGGAAGAACTGTTGTAAATATGAAATAAGAAAAGAGACGCTTATATTAGCGTCTCTTTCTTATTATAATGATTGTTTTAAATTGACTTTACCTTGTTCACCTAAAACACCATCGGCAATATTTACAGCGTGATCACCGATACGCTCTAAGTTACTTACCATATCAACGAAGATAATACTTGCATCACCTGAACAGCTACGTTCGTTCAGACGTAATACGTGACGTTTACGAAGAACACGTTCCATTTGGTCAATTTTACGCTCTTTTGCAATAACCGTTTGTGCTAGTTCAGTATCGAAGTTTGTTAAAGCTTCAACTGCGTCTTGTAATGTTGAAATTGTTAACTCAAGCATTTCATTTAGTTCAGCTAATGCTTCGTCTGATAGGGAAACACGGTTTGAGATTTGGAAATCTACAAGTTCTACAAGGTTTTCTACATGATCACCGACACGTTCAATATCTCCAACAACACCTGCTAAAACGGAATGTTTTTCAGAATCAGAAGGTGAGAGCGGCTTTTCTGATAGTAAAACTAAATACTCGGTAATTTTTTTATCTAAATTGTTAATAGCTCCTTCTAATTGAGTAGCCATATCAGCGTGTTTTTTATCTTGTGTGTTTAAAAATTGATTTGCTTCTTTTAATCCATGTAATGAAAACTCAGCCATACGAATAATCTCTTTTTGTGCTTCTGTTAAAGCGATAGCTGGAGATTGCTCAATAAAGATTGGATTTAAATGTTGTGGTTTGAAGTTAATAGATGAATCTTCACCACGAATGATTTTTGTTACAATCCATGCTAATACAGCGATGAAAGGGAATTGAACAATAGTGTTCGTTACATTAAACGTCCCGTGTGCAAATGCAATTGTCATTTCTGGATTTAAGTTTAATGACGTTTGGAAGTATTGAATTAAATTTGTAAAAGGTATTAATAAAATCGTAAAGATGATTGTACCGACGATATTAAAAATAACGTGAACTAATGCTGCACGTCTTGCAGCAATTGAAGTACCGATTGCTGCTAATACTGCTGTAATTGTTGTACCGATGTTATCACCAAACAATACAGGAAGGGCAGCTTGTAAATCGATTGCACCTTGACCGAATAGTTCTTGTAAAATACCAATTGTTGCACTTGAACTTTGTACAATTAAAGTGAAGACTGTACCAACAACAATACCTAGAATTGGATTGTCACTCATGCTAACCGTTAATTCTTGGAATGATTCTAAAGAGCGAAGAGGCTTCATACCTGTGCTCATTAGTTCTAAACCGAAGAATAACATACCAAAACCGAATATAACTTGACCTAAAGAATGTACTTTTTTATTTTTAAAGAAGAATAGTAAGATAGCTCCAACTGCCATAATTGGGAGAGCATATTCTCCGATTTTAATTCCGATAATAAATGCAGTAACTGTCGTACCAATGTTCGCACCCATAATAACACCGATTGCTTGTCTTAATGTCATAAACCCAGCACTTACAAGTCCGACTGTTAAAGCGGTTGTTCCTGAACTTGATTGGATTAATACGGTAACTAACATACCTGCTAGTACACCCATAAGTGGGTTTGTTGTAAAGCGATCTAAAATATCGCGAAGACGATCTCCAGCTGCTTGTTGCAGTCCATCGCCCATGTATTTAATCCCGAATAAGAAAATACCTAATCCACCAATGAACTGGAAGATCATATCTTGAACATTGTATTCCACGCATTCCACTCCTTAAATTTCATGTACGATGTAATTATTAACTGAACCTTGAGGTACTGTAAACGGTTTGTTAGTAAAATTTACACTAACTTTACAAAGAGGTGAAAAGTTTACAATTACTTAAAGAAACAGCTGTATTTTATTGGTTTTCAGCTTATATAAATCTTAATTTTGTAAAGGAATCACACTTTTTAGAATAGTATTTTTTAGTTAAGTATCAAAGAAAGCGTCTGCGAGTTCATCGTATATTTTTTGATGAAAGTTAAAAAAATATGTAAGAAAATGCATGTAGTTTTATAACAGAAAAAATACGATAAAAAAAGCCACTGAAATTATCCAGTAGCTTTTTCTCTGTTTTTATTGCCATGCTTTTGCTTTCTTATACTTGTGATGTAAATGAACAGGAAAGCAATAAGGAGTAGAGAGGAATAGCGATATACAGTTGCGTAGTTTGTAAAATGTGCAATGAATCCAAATATAATTGCGCCAGCGCCAATTCCAAGGTCGAATGCTGAGAAGAATGTAGCTGTTGCAACTCCTCGTCGGTGCGGTGCTACTCGGTCAATCATCCATGCTTGTAGTGCAGGTTGAATTGCTCCAAAACCACTTCCGTAACATGCTGCTGCAATAATTAAGCTCGGAATGGTAGTTGTATACGACAATAAAATAATGCCTGTAAACGTTAAAATAACTCCTGGAATAATAACGAATGTATGACCTTTCGCATCATACAATTTTCCAGAAAACGGACGAGTGACAGCAATTGCAAGTGCATTAAATAAGAAAAAGAGGCTTATATCAGCAATTCCGACTTCGGTAGCGAATAATGTAATAAAGCTCCCGATTCCTCCGTACATTAATGTAATACATAATATTAATAATGAAGGAAGTAAAGCTTTGCGCTCAATAAATCCATCGAGGAAGGTACCGGATGTTTGCTTTTGTGGTTGTGGCGATTTTTTGATTTGAAGTAGTTTCGTTAATATTAATGAAACTACTGTACAGGAAAGTGCACATAAAAAAAGAATTGTGAAGTTATATGTTTGCATAAGCCAAAGTCCGATAAGTGGACCAAGCGCCATTGCAATCGTTCCAGAAAGACCGAAATATCCCATGCCTTCGCCGCGTCGAGCTTGTGGAATTAAATCTGAAACGACAGTTCCATATGTAGTCGTTGTAATACCAAAACCAGCTCCGTGTAAAATTCGAACGGCAAGCAATAGGAAGACGGTTGAAGCGAAAAGATAACTGCCCATAGCGAGTAAACAAATAGCAGTACCAATCATTAAAATAATTTTTTTGTTGAATTTTTGCAAGGCGTTTCCCGTTAGTGGTCTAACAAAAAGTGCCGCTACGGTAAACATGCCGACAACAAATCCGATATTAGAACTTGTGCCGCCAATTTCTTTCACATAAACAGGTAAAGTAGGAATTAACATTTGAAACCCTAAAAACATACATAAGTTTGCTAGAATTAAAGCAACAAACTCTTTCGTCCATAACGGTTCTCGTTTTACGAGTATTGCTTCTCCCATATATTCATCCCCTATATAAAATTTCTCTGTTCTTTCGAGTATATGTATTGGTCAATGTAACAGTCAAGGAAGGTGCCTTGAAAACGTATAACAATTTTTGCGTGGAAAAACTGACAAATTTGTGTAAAAGCTACACAACTATGAAAAAAAGTTGTAAAGTATAGATGTATAGACTTGTAGTTGTTATGAATGATAGAAATTGTTTTTTCTTTAAAGAAAGCGGATTCAAAAAGTAGTGAATGAGAAGGGGATATATACTTTTTCACTACATATATTTGAAAAGGTTTACAAAACAATGAAGAAAGAGGCGTGTACATATGAGACGATTAGGTATTTCTATTTATCCAGAACATTCAACAGTAGAGAAAGATAAGGAATATTTAACATTAGCAAGTAAATACGGATTTAATCGTGTATTCACATGCTTATTGTCTGTAGATGGAGAGAAAGAGAAAATTATAGCAGAGTTTAAAGAAACGATCTCGCATGCAAATGCATTAGGGTTCCAAGTATTAGTTGATATTAGTCCGTCTGTCTTTACACAATTAGGTATTTCATATAATGATTTATCGTTCTTCCATGAGCTAGGAGCGTACGGTATTCGTTTAGATGTTGGATTCTCTGGTTTAGAAGAATCGATTATGACTTACAATCCATACGGCTTAAAAATTGAAATTAATATGAGTAACGGTACGAAATATGTTGATAATATTATGAGCCATAGACCAAATCGTGAAAATTTAATTGGTTGCCATAATTTTTATCCGCATCGTTATTCAGGATTATCATACGATCATTTCATTAAATGCTCGAAACAATTTAAAGATTACGGTATGAGAACGGCTGCTTTTATTTCATCATTTGATGCAACATATGGGCCTTGGCCAGTAACAGAAGGATTATGTACGTTAGAGCAGCATCGTGAATTACCGATGACAACACAGGCGAAGCATTTATTTGCAACAGAATTAATTGATGATGTCATTATTGCGAATGCGTATGCATCAGAAGAAGAATTACAAGCACTAGGTGCATTAAATAAAGAGAAACAAACTTTTGATATAGAGTTATACGATACGACAACAGAATTAGAAAAAATTATTGTGTTAGAGGAACCACATTTTTATCGCGGAGATGTATCTGAATATATGATTCGCTCGACGCAAAGTCGTGTGAAATATAAGAAAGAAGAGTTCAAACCGCATAATACGCGCGAAATTAAGCGCGGAGACCTTTTAATTGATAATGAACAGTATGGTCAATATAAAGGGGAATTACAAATTGCTTTAAAAGATATGGTGAACACAGGAAAAACAAATGTAGTTGGCCGAATTGTGGAAGAAGAAATTTTCTTATTAGATTATTTACAAGCATGGGATAAATTTGGGTTTACATTAAAGAAATAGATAAAATGAAAAAGGAAAAAACTACTGACCTCAGCAGCTTTTTCCTTTTTATATATAAATTGCGAGAGGAAGAGCTATGACAAAAGTGCATCAGCGATTAGTTTCTATTTTAGAGGAGTTTTTAGAAGAGAAATCGATGTTAAATCGAGCTTTTTTAGCGAGCCGTTTACATGTATCAACGAAGACAATTCAAAAAGATATCAAATTATTAAATGATATATTGGAAGAAAATGGAGCTAAAATTGAATCACAAAGAGGGACTGGATACGAACTAGAAATTATACAAATGAAGAAGTTTGAAGAGTTTTGCGTGAATCTATTTCAAAAACAGACAGAAAAAATCCCAACTTCTTATGAAGAAAGGATAGCGTACATTCTGCAACGTATTTTAACGACTGAGGGATATGTGAAGCTTTCACAGTTAGCAGAGGAGATTTATGTAAGTAAATCTACTGTAAATTTAATTATGAAAGATGTTACAGATATATGTAGTCGTTATCAATTACAAATTGAAAAGAGACCGTATTATGGTATATGTATTGTGGGAGAGGAGTTTCATATTCGTTCTTGTTTATCACAATATGGTTTACCACGTTATGACCATACTCCGTTTCATGAGCAATTTGAGCAGAGTGATATATATGTATCGTTACCTCATATACCGCTTATCCGTTCGGTTATATTAAAGTATATTGAAGGAGGAACGATATATTTATCAGATATAGAAATTGATAATTTAGTCATTCATATTGCAATTGCATTAAAGCGTTGTGAAGATCAACATTATATGAAAGGACTAAATGTGGAGCAGGCTGAACTTATTATAAAGAAAGAATATACAATTGCGAAAGAGATTTTAGGGGATTTAGAGAGAGAGTTGCATCTTTCATTCCCCGAAGAAGAAGTTTTATATGTGACGATGCATTTATTAAGTACTGCCGTTACAGCGAAAGATCGTTATGAAAATGTGGAAGAATTATTAGGGAAAGATCTATATGTATTTATGCAACATATTCTCTTTAAAGTAGCGGAAGAACGGAATCTTATTTTTTATTATGATGAAGAATTATTATTTGGGTTTGGTGTTCATTTAAAAACGTTATTAAATCGTTTGAAGTATAAGTTAAATACGAGAAATCCTCTTTTGGCAGAAGTGAAAAAGAATTATCCGTATGCTTTTGAAATTGCCGTTCTCGTTGGAGATATAATTGGTGAATATACGGGAGAATCGATTCCAGAAAGTGAAATTGGTTATATTGCGATTCACTTCGGCGGAGCGATGAGTCGTTTACAGGAAGAGAATCAAAAGAAAAGATGTTTATTAGTTTGTGCGACTGGTCAAGGAAGCGCCCAGCTATTGAAATATAAAATTCTATCACAGTTCCGAGATAAATTAGAGATTGTGGGAATTACAGGTTATTATCAGTTGAAAGTTGAAGACCTTTATAAAGATAAAATAGATTGTATTATTAGTACGATTCATATACCAAGTGGCTTGCCTGTTCCAGTTATAAAAGTGAACTCAATATTTGATGATAAAGAGGTTAAGTCAATCGGTCAGCAGTTGTTTACGCATGTGAATACTAGTGTACAGCAATATATGAAGGAAGATTTGATTTTCTTAAATCATATTGCTTCTACGAAGGAAGAGGTTATTCAATTTTTATGTGAGAAAGCTGCTGAGAAAAACTATGTACCAGAAAACTTTTATGATTCCGTTATGGAAAGAGAGAATACATCTCCTACAGCGGTCGGGAATTTAGTTGCGATTCCACATCCGATGCAGTTGTTAAGTGAGAAAACATTTTTGATGTTTTGTACACTTAACAAAGCGGTTGATTGGGGAGATAAAAAAGTACAAGTTATTATTTTATTTAGTGTAAAGCGCAATAATAATGAAGATTTACAAAAGCTTTATGATTTTTTATATGATATTATGTCTAATCAAAATACGATAGAGAAATTAGCTCAGGCTGAAGTGGTTGAAGATTTTCAAGAGATATTATTATCGTTATAAGAGAAGTATATAAAAACTTCCGTTACACAACGGAAGTTTTTTATGTTTAATTGTATGCGTTTTCATAATAAGATAACAATATAGAAAAAAGATAGCTTGGGGGAATTTAAAATGACTGATATGCAAACTCCATTTGCGTTAATTTTACATGGTGGCAACGCGAGAAGCGCGGCACTTGAAGCAATCGCTTTTGCAAGACAAAGAGATTTTGAGAGTGCGAGTGAAAAGATGACACTTGCTAGTGAAGAAATTTCAGCAGCTCATCGTATTCAAACGGACTTAATTCAAGAAGAAGCAAGAGGAAATCATACAGAAATCAGTTTACTGTTAGTGCATGCACAAGATCATTTAATGAATGCAATTACAGTGAAAGAACTTGCTGAAGAATTTATCACTCTTCATAAACGAATAGAAGAGAAAGTGACAGTATAAGATGTACATTTTATTATGTTGTGCAGCAGGCATGTCAACGAGTATGGTTGTAAGAAAAATGCAAGAAGAGGCAATGAAACAAGGGAAGAATTATAAAATTAAAGCAGTTGATTCAGAACTTGTGAAACTGGAGATAAAAAATGCTGATGTTGTTTTAATTGGACCACAGGTGAAGTATTTGTTTCCAGCGGTACAGTTTCTTGCGAAGTCATACGATATACCGGTTGCAATTATAGAGCAACGAGATTATGGCATGTGTGACGGTTTGAAAGTATTGAAACAAGCAGAACAATTAGTTTTAGCATAATTATATTTTTTTAAATATAAACATTATAATGTTATAACTTTATTTCATTCTTTCATAGTAAGGAAAAAGAGGAGGGGTATTGATGAATGGTTTTATGAGTTTTATGGAACAAAAGATTATGCCAACAACACAAAAGATTGCAGGGCAACGACATTTATTAGCAATTCGAAACGGAGTTATTTCGACATTGCCGTTAACGATTGTCGGATCATTTTTCGTTATCTTTTTAAATTTACCAATTGATGCATATATGGAGTGGATTGCACCGTTTCGCCATATTTTAGATATTCCATTCCGATTTACAGTAGGTTTAATGGCGTTATACGCAGCATTTGGGGTGGGAGCTTCACTCGCCAACTTTTATCAGCTCAATCAGTTAAGTGCAGGGTTGTTATCTGTACTCGCCTTTTTACTAGCATCGGTTGAACCAATTCAAATTACGAAAGCTGTACCAGGAGTTATTGATGCAGGTAGATATATTTCAGTAGGAACATTAAGTGCAACATCTTTATTCGGAGCAATTGTTACAGCCTTAATTGCAGTAGAAATTTATCATTTTATGATTAAGCATAATATCTCGATTAAATTACCAGATAGTGTACCACCAGCAGTGTCAAATTCGTTTGCAGCATTAATTCCAACGTTAGTTGTTATTCTTTTATTCTGGGGTATTCGTTACGGTTTAAAATTTGATGTAAATACAACAATCACATATTTAATCGCACCACTAAAATCAGTATTAGTAGGAAATAATTTATTCGGCGGTTTATTAACAGTATTCTTAATCGTGTTCTTCTGGTCATTCGGTATACATGGTCCTGCGATTTTAGGACCAATCATTCGTCCGATGTGGGATTCAGCAATTCTTGAAAATATGGAAGTATTCACAGCTACAGGAAATGCACATCAATTACCAAACTTATTTACAGAGCAATTTATTCAATGGTTCGTATGGATCGGTGGATCAGGCTCGACGTTAGCTTTAGTTATCATGTTTATGTTCTCTAAATCTAAGTTCCTAAAAGAGTTAGGTAGATTATCATTTGTGCCAGGTTTATTCAATATTAACGAACCGATTATTTTCGGGGCACCAATTGTAATGAACCCAATCTTAATTATTCCGTTCGTTATTACACCGTTAGTAACAACGACAGTATCATATTTTGCAGTTGTTTCAGGGATGATTCCGCTGATGATGGCGAAATTGCCATTTACGATGTTAGCACCAATTGCAGCGGTTATTAGTACGGACTGGACAATTATGGCTGGTGTACTTGTACTTGTTAACTTTGTTATCTCATTCGTTATTTACTATCCGTTCTTCAAAATGTATGAGAAACAACAATTAGCAGGAGAGGAGAAAGAAAAATGCTCGGAGCAATTATCATCTTAATTACATTCGTAGCGGGGCAGTGTATTGCGCATTATTCAAAATGGGTACAAAGTAAATCTTTATTAGTTTTACTACTCGTATCAATTTTATTTATCGGTTGTTCAATGGGTGCTTATGTAATGTTAGGAGTACAATCACCGTACGTAATTATTGTACCAACGATTTTATGTGCAACATGTTTATCTGCAAAATATAGATTTACGAGCATGGCATTAATACAACGTGTGAAGGAGATGCAAAAGCATGGAGCGTAAATTAGGAATTTCACTTTATCCAGAGCATTCAACGAAAGAAAAAGATATGGCATACATTTCGGCAGCGGCACGCCACGGTTTTTCAAGAATATTCACATGTCTATTATCTGTGAATCGTCCGAAAGAAGAAATTGTAGCTGAATTTAAAGAAATTATTCATCATGCAAAAGATAACAATATGGAAGTTATTTTAGATGTAGCTCCAGCTGTCTTTGATCAGCTTGGTATTAGTTATAGTGATCTATCATTTTTCGCAGAGTTAGGTGCAGACGGTATTCGATTAGATTTAGGGTTTGACGGATTAACTGAAGCGAAAATGACGAATAACCCGTACGGCTTAAAAATTGAGCTAAACGTAAGTAACGATATTGCGTACTTAGAAAATATTCTTTCGCATCAGGCGAATAAGTCAGCTTTAATTGGTTGTCATAACTTTTATCCGCAAAAATTCACTGGTCTTCCGTATGATTATTTTATTCGCTGTAGTGAACGTTTTAAAAAACACGGTATTCGCACGGCAGCGTTTATTACGTCACATGCAGCTAACATCGGTCCATGGGATATTAATGACGGATTATGTACGTTAGAAGAGCATCGTAACTTACCGATTGAAGTACAAGCGAAACATTTATGGGCGACAGGGCTTATTGATGATGTTATTATCGGAAATGCTTATGCGAGTGAAGAAGAGTTAGAGAAACTAGGAAACTTAAATCGTTACATGTTACAGCTGAAGGTACACTTTGTAGATGAAGCAACTGAAGTAGAGAAGAGAGCCACGCTGCAAGAATTACACGTAAGACGCGGCGACATAACAGAATATATGGTGCGTTCTACAGAAGTGCGTAAAAAGTATAAAGACTATGATTTCCCAGTGCGCGAAAGTGTATTACAGGAAAGAGGGCAAGTTGTAATTGGGAACAACTCATTCGGAAAGTATAAAGGTGAACTGCAAATTATTCTAAAAGAAATGCCGATAGATGAACGGAAAAATATTGTCGGTACAATTGCAGAAGAGGAGTTATTCTTACTAGATTATGTAGGAGCTTGGACGCAGTTTACTTGTGTGGAATAGAGAAGAGAAGGAGAGGATGCTGTGGCATCCTCTTTTTCTGTTGAAATAGTAATCTATCATGCCTTTCGAGAGGACTCCCACCTCTAAATGTAAGTGAAGGTGGTGAGGTGAATCGAAAGAAATATTTTATTTTTGAGAAAAGACGAAACGTATGTTCT
>NZ_JAVBIS010000013.1:0-58070 GCF_030757775.1 Bacillus sp. MHSD_36 | reverse complement strand
CCCGCATCAGCGACGGTTATTAATTTATCATATAATATCTATCGGCGTCAACACTTTTTAATAAAAAGTTCTTTTCCTTACATAACGAATACATTCCTCTGCATTAGCGACCCTTCGAAACAAACAAAAAATGATTTTATATCTTTCTTCCATCGCCTTTTTTACAACGTCATGAATACGTTCATCTTCAAAATCAAATAAAAGTTCTTCTAACTCTCTCTTCAATATATATTCCATTTCTTTTTTCTCTTCTTTCGTTAACATAAACCCAAGCAAATCATCACCTCAATCATTTCTTAAAGAGCAATAAATGTTCCGCTCAATTTTCCTACCATCCATTATATCCACCACTTACGATGTTAATCCCTTGTTCTCTTTTTTATATTTACAGCATATATGTAACTGAAAAGGATTGGACAAAGGGGCGTAATATTATGTTTTTCTTTTTTATTACGAGTAAAAGAAACTTTAAACACATTAGCTTAATAGTGATACTTTCCTTATTTACAGCATGGCTGCTCTTTTTGAAAACATATTCACACGAGTCTGCTTTTTCAACCGCTACAGGTCCTAAAGTCATTTACAAAGGCGATACCTCTAAAAAACAAGTTGCATTTACGTTTGATATTAGTTGGGGAGACAAAAAAGCAATTCCAATCCTTGATACACTTAAAGAAAGAGATATTAAGAATGCAACTTTCTTCCTTTCTGCTGCATGGGCAGAAAGACATCCTGATGTTGTTGAGCGCATCATAAAAGATGGACATGAAATCGGTAGTATGGGTTACAATTACACGTCCTACACTTCTCTAGAGACAAACGAAATACGAAGAGATCTTTTACGAGCACAAGATGTGTTTACAAAACTCGGTGTGAAGCAAATGAAACTATTGCGTCCACCTAGTGGAGATTTTAACAAAGCAACACTTAAAATAGCAGAATCGCTCGGATACACCGTCGTTCATTGGAGTAATAACTCAAACGACTGGAAAAACCCTGGTGTAAACAATATCGTTTCCACGGTCTCTAATAATTTAAAAGGTGGAGATATTATCTTATTACATGCATCCGATTCTGCCCTTCAAACAAATAAAGCTTTACCACTGCTTCTGCAAAAATTAAAAAGTGACGGCTATGAGCAAATATCCGTATCACAACTTATTTCCAACACAAGTACGAAAAGTGAAGATGTACAATAATTCTTCAAACATAAAAAGCTCTACTACCTTTCATTCAGGTAATAGAGCTTTTTCCATTCGTACAACTACTCTGCGTGAAAGCCCCCTTAATTAAACCGACTTACTCGTCTTTCCAATTAAACGATGTAATATAAGTAACTGATATGCATTACATAATAAAAGTGGTATCACCATTAAATATAACCAATCTGTATCATTAATTCGAAGAGCTGGTACCCACTCAAGAATTGTTACAACAACCATAAAGAACAAAGCGGGCACGAATGCCTTTTTGTTCGTTTCTTTACTTTTTATATAAGCAACAATGGCGCCAAACACAAATAACACACCAGCAACAAGTATGTTATTTCCTAATGAAACTTCCCCATTTGCAATCAACACAGATCTTAAATACACGAAATCAAATAAAACGAATGCAATGAAGAAGAGCTGAACTGTATTCCATAAAGAAGGTGACCTGAACATCCCTAATCCAAAACGATGGATTGTTAAATAGGCAAAGAACCCCATTTGACTTATAACACTAAAAATAAACCCTACGCCCATCAACCAAAAGGAAACCGCTAAAATCTCCTTTCCGTCTAAATTTTGAAAAAATTCAGCGTACTTGTCCCACTCCAAAACAAACCCAATAATAACCGTACTAATCCCACCAAGAAACAACGTCGTAAAAAATAGTCGTACCCACTTGCGGCTATTCACAACACATCCCCCATTATCCTTATATTTCTAATCAAATTGTATCAATGACAATTTCAAAAAGCTAGCCATGTTCATGTATAAATTCCTTAAAGATATTTATATTAAAAAGAGAGAACTGTGCTGAAAGGAGTTCCAACTTATGAAACGGATGCTGCTCGTTTTGACTTCTTCTTTTCTATTCTTTGTACTTGTAGCATGTGCACAAGAAAAAGAAGCAAAGTCCGAACTTGATTATGATCAAACGAAGAAAATGATTGTTGATATTTTAAAAACTGATCAAGGTAAGAAAGCCATTCAAGATGTATTAACTGATGAAAAAATGAAACAAGCACTCATACTAGATGAAACAGTGGTAAAGAAAACGATTGAAGATGCAATGGTATCCGACAAAGGGCAACAATTCTGGGAAAAGCTCTTTAAAGACCCTGAGTTCTCATCGAAATTCGCTAAAAGTATGGGAAAAGAACAAACAGCCTTAATGAAAACTTTACTAAAAGACCCTGAATACCAAGCAGGCGTTATAGAAATTATGAAAAACCCTGAAGTAGAAAAAATGATGCTACAAACGATGAAGAGCAAAGAATACCGCCAATATTTACAACAAGTACTAACAGAAACTGCCGAAAGCCCACTCTTCCAAGCTAAGATGATTGATATTATTAGTAAAGGCGTACAAAAGGCTGAAAAAAGTGGTTCTGATAAAAAAGAAGCAGGCGGTGAAGGTGGTTCTCAAGGCGATAAAAAGGAACAGCAATAAAAATAATAACGATAATAATGAGTGGACAATATGCGTATCGTCCACTCATTATTATTTTATTTTTGCGCAACAGCTGTTTTACCAATCACTGTCTCAGCTATCGTGCGATAAATAAGGCCCGTCGTATGTGTATCTTCGTATACCGACGGCGCAAAGTCTTCTTTATTCCAATCAGGTTGTTGAAGCGGGATTCGGCCAAGCACTTCCGTTTGAAGTTCTGCAGCTAATTTATCTCCTCCACCTCTTCCAAACACATATTCTTTTTCACCAGTTGCTTTACTTTCAAAATAAGCCATATTTTCAACAACGCCAAGAATACTATGTTCTGTGCGTAAAGCCATAGCTCCAGCACGCGCTGCTACGAATGCCGCTGTTGGATGAGGCGTTGTGACAATAATCTCTTTACAAGCCGGCAACATCGAATGTAAATCTAGTGCAACATCACCTGTACCCGGTGGTAAATCTAAAACTAAATAGTCTAAATCTCCCCACTCTACTTCTGTAAAGAAATGATTTAACATTTTCCCAAGCATAGGCCCTCTCCAAATAACTGGTGCATTATCTTCTACAAAGAACCCCATTGAGATTACCTTTACACCTAGACGTTCCACTGGAATGATTCTATCTCCTCTTACAACAGGACGTTTTTCTATCCCCATCATATCTGGTACGCTAAAACCATAAATATCGGCATCAATGATACCAACCTTTTTCCCTAGACGAGCTAAAGCAATAGCAAGGTTAACAGAAACTGTTGATTTCCCAACTCCACCTTTTCCACTCGCCACTGCTAAAAATGTCGTTTTTGAATTTGGTGACAATAAAGATTCAGTTTGCTCCTCTTCCTGTTCTGGTGCAAACTGAGCTAATTCCTCTTCTGTAAATTCTGCAAAGCGAAGCCCTACTGTTGCTGCTCCTAGTTCTTTTACTAACTTTACAATTCCAGATTGCAATTGCATTTGTTCCGCTGTACCGGTTTTTACGATTGCAATTTTAACACTTACATGTTCCTTTTCAGGCTTAACCGTCACCTCTTTAATTGCACCTATTTCTTTTAGCGTTTTATGTAAAAACGGATCTACAATCCCTTCTAACGCTTCCACTACTTGCTCTTTCGTTACCATAATTAGCCCAGCCCCCTGTATGAAAAATAACGTAATGTTAATTTATTGTATCTCTCTTTATTTTAAAAATAAATGCGTTTACATTTCCAGTATAACATATTTTCGGAAAACTTCGTTAACGAGAGAAACGCAAAAAAATCCCCCTTATTCTGGAGGATTTCCTTTTTCCGTGAAATAACGTAATATACCACGATATACTGCAGCCGCTACCTTTTGCTGATATTTCTCCGAATTTAACATATACCTTTCATTCACATTCGATAAAAAGCCAGCTTCAATTAAAGCGCCTGGTGTTTTTGCATACTTTAATAAATACACATGAGAAATTGTTTTAGCAGAACGATTCGTATTCTCTAAACTGGTTCTCAATTCTGCTTGTATAAATTTCGCAGCACGTTCATTTTCAATCGAAGAACGATAATAGAACGTTTGTGCGCCTTTCGATCCACTACTAGTTAAAGCGTTTAAATGAATACTCGCAAAAAAGTCTACATCAGGTTTATTAATAATCTCTACACGCTTTTTTAAATCCTCTGCTTTACGTCTACTATATGATTTTGTATCTTTCTGTGCTAAATCATAATCTCCATCACGCGTTAAAATAACTAGCGCGCCTTGCTCTTGTAAATAATCTTGTACCTTCTTTGTAATCTCAAGCGTAATATCCTTTTCTATAATATCCTTTCCACCAACAGCCCCTCCGTCTGGTCCACCATGCCCAGCATCTAATACAATTACTTTCCCTGATAAGGGTAAATTCCAAGCTCGCCACGATTTTGTAATTTGAAACTCTTGTTTAACTAAAAAAAACAAAACAACCGCAGCGAGTGCAAAAGAGATAATTCGAATTCTCTTCATACCTTTCCTCCTCCAGCTAGTCCCTCTAATTACTTATATGGGACAAGAGGAAAGTTTATGCTTGTCTTAATGAAGCTTTAATCGATATCTTCTTTCACCTTTTTCATATCCTTCCTGCCACCATAAACCGATAAACTGCTGGCAAGATTCAAAAAGCAATTCCTCATCTTGTAACTTAATTTCCCTCATACTCATGCTCGCCAAAAATTGAAATAGTGTTTCCGTTAATTGTTGCTCTTCTTCTAAGGCTCTATATTTCACATCAAAAAATGATTCACCGTAATAACCAAACTTACTATATCTCGCTCCTAATAAATACGATTCTATCCCTAATTCAATACAGTAATCTTCATACTGCCGATGAAGTTCCTGCATCTGAAAGGCATCTCTAATATTTGAACGTAATGTTTTTAATGATAATTCCCGTAGCATCTTCCGTTCATATTTTAACTGCTTTTCTTTTTGTTTTTCTTGTAAGCTGACAATGACATTCATAGTACTTATAAACCTCCCTAATACATATTAGTCTAAACTTCTAAAGAAGAAGCATACGCGAGAGGATAGCACTAAAATATTCCAAACTACAAAAATTCCAAAAGAGGAATGAAACATAAAAAAACCCCAACCAAAATGGTTGGGGTTTGTAGTTCGCAAAAATTAACGTTTTGAGAACTGAGGTGCACGACGTGCGCCTTTAAGACCGTATTTTTTACGCTCTTTCATACGTGCGTCACGAGTTAATAGACCTGCACGTTTTAGTGTTAGACGGTATTCTGGATCAGCTTTTAATAAAGCGCGAGAAATACCGTGACGAATAGCACCAGCTTGACCAGTGTATCCACCACCATTTACGTTTACAAGTACATCGTAGTTACCTAAAGTTTCTGTTGCAACTAGAGGTTGTTTCACTACTTCACGTAATGCAGCAAATGGGATATAGTTTTCAAAATCACGACCGTTAATGATAACGCGTCCTTCGCCTGGAACTAGGCGTACGCGCGCTACTGAACTCTTACGACGTCCAGTGCCATAGTATTGAACCTGTGCCAAAGTAAGCCCTCCTTTAATTGATTATCCGCGAAGTTCGTAAACTTCTGGTTTTTGTGCTTGGTGTGGATGCTCTGCTCCAGCATACACGTTTAGTTTCTTAGAAACTTGACGGCCTAGGCGTCCTTTTGGAAGCATGCCTTTAATTGCAAGCTCTAACATTTGTACAGGGTAGTTTGTACGCATTTCAAGAGCTGTTCTTTGTTTAAGTCCACCTGGGTGGTTAGTGTGACGGTAGTAAATTTTATCGTTTAATTTATTACCTGTTAAATGAATTTTCTCAGCGTTAATAATAATTACATGATCACCCGTGTCAACGTGTGGTGTAAATGTAGGTTTGTTTTTACCACGTAAAATGGATGCTACTTCACTAGCAAGGCGACCTAAAGTTTGACCTTCAGCATCAACCACATACCATTTACGCTCAACTTCGTTAGCTTTTGCCATAAAAGTCGTACGCATGTGTTTCCCTCCTCGTTATCTTTTCCATAGAAAAAATCTATTGTTTATCTTAAACACGATTTCCTTCCGGGGCTAATCGTGGTTTTAGAAACAATACCATATGTTATGATATACTTTTGAGTTTCTAATGTCAAGCAAATGTTACACCAGGATTAGTTGTTATAGTTTACCTGCCATAAGTAAAGCCCATGACCAGGAGCCATCTTTCCAGCAAACTGACGATTTCGTTTCGCTAGAATCTCTGGAATGCTGTCTGGATCAAGCTTTCCTTGCCCTACGCTCAGTAACGTACCAACAATAATTCTGACCATATTATATAAAAATCCATTACCTACAAAACGAAAAATTAATTCATCGTCTTGCTCAATTAGCTCAATTTCATAAATTGTTCTCACTTTATCTTTTTTGTCAGTTTTTGCCGAACAAAAAGAAGTAAAATCATGCGTTCCAATAAAATAAGGGATCGCTTTTCTTATAGCGTTTATTTCGAGCGGATATGGATATTGATATACGTAATTTCTACGGAATACATCCGCAGTCTTTGATAATAATACACGATAACGATATTCTTTTCTCTCGACACCGTAACGCGCGTGAAATTCTTCTGTTTTTTTCTCTACCTGTCTAATAACAATATCATCTGGTAGCATTGTGTTTAATGCATTACTCCATTGCCACTCTTCAAGAGACAACGGTGTATCAAAGTGTATCACTTGTCCTTTAGCATGAACAGTAGAATCCGTTCTGCCAGATGCTTGCACACGAACAAGTTCCCCTTTATGCAATTTCTGTAAAGCTTTCTCTATTTCTTGTTGAACAGTACGATGCTGCGGCTGAATTTGATAACCGCAAAAATGCATGCCATCATATGCAACCGTACATTTTATTCTATCCATTTCTCTATTCTCCATTACGATCGCACCCATGCCAAAATACAAGCTAAACAAAGTAAGCTTATAATCGTTACTGTATCACTTGTTTTCCAGCGCAGTTGCCTAAATTTAGTACGTCCTTCGCCACTTTGATATCCACGAGCTTCCATAGCAATTGCTAAGTCCTCTGCACGCTTAAAAGCACTGATAAATAGAGGGACGAGTAGTGAGATAATAGCTTTCATCCTATCTTTTATCGGTCCCCCAGCAAAATCAATACCACGTGACGCTTGTGCCTTCATTATTTTACTCGTTTCATCCATCAATGTCGGGATAAAACGAAGAGAAATTGACATCATTAATGCGATTTCATGAACAGGAACTTTTATACGCTTCAACGGCTTTAATAACGTCTCCAAACCATCTGTAATCTCAATAGGTGTCGTCGTTAACGTTAGTAATGTCGTCATTAAAATAATAACGAAGAATCGTATAGAAATGTATATTCCTTGCTCTAATCCTTTTTCATGTATCGAAAACCAACCAAGCTGGAATAGTACTTCCCCTTCTTTATTTGTAAAAATATGCAGGAAAAATGTAAAAAGAAAAATCCATAGAATTGGTTTTAAGCCCGAAAGTACATAACGAATCGGCACTTTTGCAAAAAATAAAGCAATGAGTGCATATAAAAATAAAAATCCATATGAAATCGCATTATTTGCTAAGAAAACAACAAATACATATAAAAAGACAATCAGCAGCTTCGTACGTGGATCAAGTTGATGAATAAGAGAATTCCCTGGAATATATCTTCCAATAATCAACTGCTGCATGATTCATGACCACCTTTTCGTAACACCTGCACAACTTCATGAGTAAGATCCTCTAAAGATAAGGTAGCCTTTGGGATTGAAATGCCAAACTTCTCTTCAATTGCACGTTTATACTTTAAAGACATAGGAAGATCCACGCCAATTTTCTCTAATTCATCAGCATGTGAAAATACTTCCTCTGCACTTCCTTGCAAAAAGACCGTTCCTTTATGCATGACTACAATCTGTTCGGCATATTTAGCAGCATCCTCCATATTATGCGTTACAAGGATAACTGTAAGACCTTTCTCCTTATGTAGTTTATAAAACATCTCCATAAGTTCATTCTGCCCTTTTGGATCTAGTCCTGCTGTAGGTTCATCTAATACAAGCACTTCGGGTTCCATAGCTAATACGCCTGCTATCGCAACACGCCTCATTTGCCCACCACTTAACTCAAATGGTGAACGTGCTAACAGTTCTGGTTCTAACCCTACAAGTTCAATTGCCTCTCTTGCCTTTTGCTTCGCTTCTTCTACAGATACTCCGAAATTAGTAGGACCGAAACAAATATCTTTCTCTACAGTCTCTTCAAACAACTGATGTTCTGGAAATTGAAAGACAACCCCTACCTTTTTACGTAGTGGCTTTAGCTTTTTTTCTTTCTTTCCTGCCGAAATGAAATGTTCACCAATTTGAACTGTGCCATTTGTCGGCTGCAATAAACCATTTAAATGTTGAATCATCGTCGACTTACCTGAACCAGTATGACCGATAATGGCATAATAGCCCCCACTTGGAAACGACACGTCTACATCATAAAGTGCGCGTCTTTCAAATGGAGTTTTATATTGATAACGATGTTCTACTTTTTGGAATGTAATCTCCAAAGTTCGTTCACCAAGCTTTCCATTGTAAGATGCGTATTTTGCAAGTGAATTTCATTTCTTTTTAATAATTCTGCTATTTTCACTGAGAACGGTACATCTAATCCAATTTCTTGGAGCATATGAGAGGACTTGAAAATTTGTTCTGGAGTTCCTTCCTCTAATATTTCTCCCTTATTTAAAATAATGACACGGTCTGATTGTGCCGCTTCTTCTAAATCGTGCGTAATTGATAACACGGTAATACCTTTTTGATTAACGAGTTGTCTAACCGTTTCTACTACTTCACGTCTCCCCTGGGGATCTAGCATTGACGTTGCTTCATCTAATATTAAAATAGATGGCTGAAGTGCTAAAACGCCTGCTATTGCCACTCGCTGCTTTTGCCCACCAGATAACGAATGAGGCTCATCATTAAGAAACTCTTCCATACGGACGAGTCGCAAGGCCTGATCTAATCTTTCTATCATTTGTTCTCTTGGCATTCCGATATTCTCTAAGCCAAAGACAACGTCATCTTGCACTGTCGTTCCAACAAATTGATTATCCGGATTTTGAAATACCATCCCAATTTGTTTTCGAACATCCCATACCGTTTCCTCTGACAAAACCATTGTATCATTTACTCTAATAGTTCCTGCTTCCGGTAAAAACAAACCATTCAATAGTTTTGCAAGTGTAGACTTCCCTGAACCGTTTTGTCCAATAACAGATACCCATTCTCCTTCATATAAGGAAAATGAAACATCTTTTAACGCATAAGTGGCTGCCCCAGGATATTGAAATGATATATTTTCTGTCCGAAGTTTCTCTTTTTTCAATACAAGGCACCCTTTCCTTCGTCAAGTAAGCCTATTTTTATATTTAAAAAAAAGGGCCATGACCAGTTTCTTGAAAAGAACTGTCCTGCCCTTTTAATTATCATTATACTAACTCGATAATTACCATTGGTGCTGCGTCTCCGCGACGTGGACCAATTTTTGCAATACGAGTGTATCCGCCTTGGCGCTCAGCATAGCGTGGAGCTACATCAGCGAATAATTTTTGAAGTGCATCTTGACCAGTCTCAGCGTTAGCTACTTCATTGCGAATGAAAGCTGCTGCTTGACGACGAGCATGAAGATCTCCGCGTTTACCTAAAGTGATCATTTTTTCCACTACAGAACGAAGTTCTTTTGCACGAGTTTCTGTCGTTTGGATGCGCTCGTTGATAATTAAATCAGTAGCTAAGTCACGTAACATAGCTTTACGTTGCGCACTTGTACGGCCTAATTTTCTGTATGCCATTCGTAGTTCCCTCCTTTGTTGATGGGTTTAAATCCTCAGTCGTCTTTACGTAAACCTAAACCTAATTCCTCAAGTTTATGTTTAACTTCTTCTAAGGATTTACGTCCTAAGTTACGAACTTTCATCATATCTTCTTCTGTTTTGTTCGCAAGCTCTTGTACAGTATTAATTCCTGCACGTTTTAGGCAATTATAAGAACGAACAGAAAGGTCTAGTTCTTCGATAGTCATCTCAAGAACTTTCTCTTTTTGATCTTCTTCCTTCTCGACCATAATCTCAGCATTTTGTGCTTCGTCAGTTAAACCAACAAAGATATTTAAATGCTCAGTTAAGATTTTGGCACCTAAAGAGATAGCTTCTTTTGGCCCGATGCTTCCATCCGTCCATACATCAAGCGTAAGCTTATCATAATTAGCCACTTGTCCGACACGTGTCTTTTCCACTTGGTAAGTCACACGTGATACTGGAGTATAAATAGAATCAATAGGAATTACTCCTATTGGTTGATCTTCGCTTTTATTTGCATCAGCTGGCGTATACCCACGGCCACGCTTTGCAGTTAAACGCACGCGGAAATGCGCATCTTTTGCTAACGTTGCAATGTGTAAATCTGGATTTAAGATTTCTACATCACTATCGTGAGTAATATCAGCAGCTGTGACAATACCTTCGCCCTGCACATCAATTTCCAACGTCTTCTCTTCTTCAGAGTAGATTTTAAGAGCTAACTTTTTCAAGTTTAAGATGATCGTCGTAACGTCTTCTACTACGCCCTCAACTGTTGAAAATTCATGTAATACGCCATCGATTTGGATAGCAGTAACAGCGGCACCAGGGAGTGAGGATAAAAGAATACGACGTAAGGAGTTACCCAAAGTAGTACCATATCCACGCTCAAGCGGTTCAATTACGAATTTACCATATTTAGCATCTTCGTTAAGTTCAACCGTTTCGATTTTCGGCTTTTCGATTTCAATCATTAACTAAACCCTCCTTCAAAACGTCGAAACCCCGGTTAAACAAAGGTCTAACCCCTGTCTAACCGAAAGTCCCCCTTAGGCAGTTCCCGATTGTGCACAACAAGCGATGTTTCTGTACGAAATTTCTCGATAATGCATCATATCCATTATAGACAAAAGGGAAAATTCTATACAGAAAAATTACACACGACGACGTTTTGGTGGACGACATCCATTATGAGGAACTGGAGTAACATCTCTAATTGCTGTTACTTCTAGACCTGCAGCTTGAAGAGCACGAATTGCAGCTTCACGACCAGCACCAGGACCTTTAACAGTAACCTCTAAAGTTTTTAAACCGTGTTCCATTGCAGCTTTAGCAGCAGTTTCAGCAGCCATTTGCGCAGCGAATGGAGTAGATTTACGAGATCCACGGAAACCAAGTGCACCAGCACTAGACCAAGAAAGTGCGTTACCGTGAGTATCTGTAAGAGTTACGATTGTGTTGTTGAAAGTAGAACGAATATGAGCTATACCAGCTTCAATATTCTTTTTCACACGTTTTTTACGAGTGTTTGTTTTACGTGCCATTGTTAGTTCAACCTCCTTTACTTATTATTTCTTTTTATTTGCTACTGTACGACGTGGACCTTTACGTGTACGAGCATTGTTTTTAGAGTTTTGACCACGAACTGGTAAACCACGACGGTGACGAAGACCACGGTAAGAACCGATCTCCATTAGACGTTTAATGTTAAGAGATACTTCACGACGAAGGTCTCCCTCAACTTTAATACGATCGATGATATCACGGATACGTCCTAATTCGTCTTCCGTTAAATCACGAACTCGTGTTTCTTCAGAAATACCTGCTTCAGCAAGAATTTTTTCAGCAGTTGTGCGACCAATGCCGAATACGTAAGTTAAAGAAATAACAACGCGTTTGTCTCGAGGAATATCTACACCTGCGATACGTGCCATTACGAATGCACCTCCTTCTGATTAACCTTGTTTTTGTTTATGTTTAGGGTTTTCACAAATAACCATTACTTTTCCACGTCTACGAATAACTTTACATTTTTCGCAGATTGGTTTAACTGACGGTCTTACTTTCATGTCTCGAACCTCCTTAAAGATTACGGAGTGCTATATTATTTAAAACGGTACGTAATACGACCACGATTTAAATCGTACGGAGATAATTCTACCGTAACTTTGTCTCCTGGTAAAATACGAATGAAGTTCATACGGATTTTACCAGAAACGTGAGCCAATACGACATGCCCATTCTCTAATTCTACTTTGAACATAGCATTTGGCAACGTTTCAAGAACGGTACCTTCGACTTCAATTACATCATCTTTAGCCATTCAATAGTTCTCCCTTCTTCAAATCAGTAACATTTTACACTGCTCTGAAATCCCGGAGAGCCAGCTACTTATAAAGTGGTAAGGATTTCGTATCCTGCTTCTGTAAGAGCAATCGTGTGCTCAAAATGGGCACACCATTTACCATCTACCGTTACCACTGTCCAGTCATCAGATAGTGTTTTTACATATCGTCTTCCTTGATTCACCATCGGCTCAACACAGATGACCATTCCCGGCTTTAATCTAGGGCCTCTATTTGGTGGACCATAGTGCGGGATTTGCGGGTCCTCATGTAAGTCTTGCCCGATTCCGTGACCAACATACTCCCTAACGATCGAGAATCCATTCTCTTCAGCATGGGTTTGAACCGCATGTGAGATATTTGATAATCTCTCGCCTGGTTTTACTTGTTCTAGACCAAGATACAACGATTTTTCTGTGACATCAAGTAGCTTTTGAACAGATTCAGAAATGTTTCCAACTGGATACGTCCATGCAGAATCTCCATGGTACCCATTGTATTTCGCACCAATATCGATACTGATGATATCGCCCTCTTTGAGCTTGCGCTTCCCTGGAATTCCGTGTACAAGCTCTTCATTTACAGAAGCACATATGCTCCCCGGAAATCCGTTGTATCCTTTAAAAGATGGCGTAGCACCATATTTTTGAATCGTCTTTTCCGCTATTTGATCGAGCTCTTTCGTTGTAATTCCTGGAGTAATGTGTTGTTTTAACTCTTGATGAGTTAAAGCAACGATCCTGCCAGCTTCTCGCATGATTTCTATCTCGCGAGGAGTTTTGCAGATTATCATTACGCTAAGCCTCCGATGAGAACATCGATATCAGCAAATACTTTATTGATATCTTGCTCACCATTAATGCTTTGTAGGTAACCAAGCTCCTCGTAGAAATCAAGCAAAGGTTTTGTTTGCTTAATATTTACATCTAAGCGATTTGCTACAGTTTCTTCATTGTCATCAGAGCGTTGATATAATTCGCCACCACATTTATCACACACGTCAACTTTTGCTGGCGCATTGAATTCTAAGTGGTAAGTCGCACCGCACTCTTTACAAATGCGACGGCCTGTAAGACGTTTTAATAACAACCCTGAATCCACATTAATGTTTAAAACATAGTCGATTTTTTTGCCAAGATCTTTCATAATCTCTTCAAGAGCTGATGCTTGTGCAACAGTTCGTGGGAAACCATCTAGTAAGAATCCTTTTACGCAGTCTTCTTGACTTAAACGTTCACGAACGATTCCGATTGTAACTTCATCTGGAACAAGTGCACCTTTATCAATAAAAGATTTTGCTTGTAAACCCATTTCAGTTTCAGCCTTCATAGCTGCACGGAACATATCTCCTGTTGAGATGTGAGGGATGTTATACTTGGCAACAATCTGTTCGGCTTGTGTACCTTTACCAGCACCAGGAAGCCCCATTAAAATTAAGTTCATCCTTGTTCCCCCTCAGAGTACATGAGCATGTAGGGAAGACAATACTTCCCACTTACTCATTGCTTGATAAACCCTTTGTAATGGCGTTTTACCAGTTGGCTTTCTAGCTGCTTCATTGTTTCTAAAGCAACGCCGACAACGATTAACATACTCGTTCCACCAATCTGTGCAGATGGAGGAAGATTTCCCAGTTTCGTAAAGATAACTGGTAAGATTGCAATCGCTGCTAGGAAAATTGATCCTACAAAGGTCAAACGATACAAGATTTTTGTTAGATATTGTTCCGTATTCTTACCCGGACGAATACCTGGAACATATCCACCTTGCTTGTTTAGATTCTCTGACATTTGTTCTGGATTAACCTGAACAAACGCATAGAAATATGTGAAGGCTACAATGAGCGCAACATATATGATCATTCCCACTGGGTGAGAATAGTTAAAGTTAGCAATAATCCACTGCGATACATCATGTTTCGGGAAGAACTGTGCAATAGTCGGAGGCGTAATTAAGAATGAAACAGCAAAAATTACTGGAATAACACCAGCACTATTTACCTTAAGCGGTAAATGTGTGTTTTGTGCTCCAGCATAACCACCATTTCCTCCTGTTACACGCTTCGCATATTGAATTGGGATCTTTCTAACAGCCTGTTGAATGAAAATAACACCCACAATAACTGCTAGCACAGCTAGTAAGATCAATGCAACTTTAACGATACTCATGAACAATTGATCTCCGATATTTTGAAACTGTTGTTGATACACTTGAGATATAACACTTGGGATCGCTGCGGCAATACCACCAAAGATAAGGATGGAAATACCATTACCTACACCTTTAGCTGTAATCTGTTCACCTAACCACATTAAAAATGCAGTACCAGCAGTCAGTACCGTAGCAATGTATAAATAAGTGCTCCAACCAGGATTCAAAATTAATTGCCCACCTACCATACCGTTAAAACCGATTGACATACCAAACCCCTGAATAAACGCAAGAACAATTGTAAAATAACGCGTGAATTGCGTTAATTTACGACGGCCCATTTCACCTTGCTTCGACCATTCCGAAAATTTAGGAACAACATCCATCTGCAATAATTGCACGATGATGGATGCTGTAATATACGGCATGATTCCCATCGCAAAGATGGAGAAGTTTTTCAAGGCTCCACCGCCAAATGTATTTAGAATACCTAAAGCATTTAATTGATCTTGTGCCTTCAGTACGTCTCCATTTGTAAATGGCACGGGGATAAACGTGCCAATCCTGAATACGATTAACATCGCTAAAGTGAATAATATTTTACGTCTTATCTCAGCAACGCGCATAAAGTTGGAGATTGTACGAAACATTAGATCACCTCAACTGATCCGCCAGCTGCTTCAATTGCTTCTTTAGCACTTGAAGAGAACTTGTGCGCTTTAACAGTTAGTTTTTTCTCTACTGCGCCGCTTGCAAGAATTTTAACACCGTCGTTTAATTTGCTGATAACGCCAGTTTCCAGCAATAATTCAGGTGTTACTTCTGTACCATCTTCAAAACGATTTAACGTCGATAAGTTTACAATAGCAAACTCTTTACGGTTAATGTTTGTGAAGCCGCGTTTTGGTAAACGACGGAATAATGGAGTTTGACCACCTTCGAAGCCAAGACGAACACCGCCGCCAGAACGTGCGTTTTGTCCTTTATGACCTTTACCAGCAGTTTTACCGTTACCAGAACCGATACCACGACCGACACGGTTACGTACTTTACGAGAACCTTCTGCAGGTTTTAATTCATGAAGTTTCATTCCCAGGCACCTCCTTATATTAATGAGTTATCCTTAAGCTTCTTTTACAGTTACAAGGTGAGAAACTTTGTTGATCATACCAAGAATAGCAGGAGTTTCTTCCTTAACTACAGTTGAATTCAACTTTTTAAGACCTAAAGCTTCTACCGTCGCACGTTGATCTTGTGGACGACCAATTACACTACGAGTGAGGGTAATTTCTAACTTTTTCGCCATTTGTTTTCCCTCCTTAACCTAGTAGCTCTTCTACAGATTTACCGCGTAATTTTGCAACATCTTCAGCGCGCTTAAGTTCGCTTAATCCGTTCACAGTAGCGCGAATCATGTTGATTGGTGTGTTAGAACCAAGAGATTTCGAAAGAATATCTTGTACACCAGCTAATTCAAGGACCGCACGAACAGGTCCACCAGCAATAACACCAGTACCCTCAGCAGCAGGCTTTAAGAATACTTCACCAGCGCCAAAATGACCGTTGATTGTGTGTGGAATTGTTGTACCAACTAATGGTACAGCGATTAAGTTTTTCTTAGCGTCTTCGATAGCTTTGCGGATTGCGTCTGGTACCTCTTGTGCTTTACCAGTACCGAATCCAACATGACCGTTTTTATCGCCAACTACAACTAGTGCAGCAAAGCGGAAACGACGACCACCCTTAACAACTTTCGCGACACGATTTATCGTAACTACACGTTCTTCAAGTTCTAATTTACTTGGGTCAATGCGATGCATCAATTTTCCCTCCTTTGACCATTAAAATTGTAATCCAGCCTCACGAGCAGCTTCAGCTAGAGCTTTAACACGGCCATGGTATAAGTAACCACCGCGATCAAATACTACTTCTTTAACGCCTTTCTCTACAGCACGCTTAGCAACTGATTCTCCAACTTTCGTAGCAGCTTCAATATTGCTAGTACCGTTAAGAGCAAGGTCTTTATCAAGAGTAGATGCACTTACTAACGTTACACCATTCACATCATCAATAACTTGAGCGTAAATATGTTGGTTAGAACGGAACACGTTTAAACGTGGACGCTCTGCAGTACCAGTAAGTTTAGCACGTACACGTGCATGTCTTTTCTTACGAGTCGCATTTTTATCAGCTTTAGTGATCATTCTTGTCACTCCTTTCTCTCACCTAACGGGTTTACTTAGCAGTTTTACCTTCTTTACGACGAACAACTTCGCCTTCGTAACGAATACCTTTACCTTTGTAAGGCTCAGGAGCACGTACAGCGCGGATGTTAGCAGCGAATTCGCCAACACGTTGCTTGTCGATACCTTTGATTACGATCTTTGTTGGTGCAGGTACTTCAACTTCAAGACCTGCTTCCGGAGTCATTTCTACTGGATGAGAATAACCTACGCTTAATACAAGTTTATCACCTTGTTTTTGAGCACGGTAACCAACACCGACTAATTCAAGTCCGCGTGCGAAACCTTCAGTTACACCTTCAACCATGTTTCCAATTAAAGCACGAGTTGTACCGTGTAATGCACGGTGTTCCTTCTGTTCAGATGGACGCTCAACTGTTAATGTATTCTCTTCAATTTTGATAAGCATATCAGCATTGAAAGTACGAGTTAATTCACCTTTTGGGCCTTTTACTGTTACAGTATTGTCTTCTGCAACTGTAATAGTAACACCTGCAGGGATTTCAAGAATCTTTTTACCAATACGAGACATGTGGTCACACCTCCGTTCGTTTTAAATATATATTACCAAACGTATGCTACTACTTCTCCACCAGTTTGTAATTGACGAGCGTCTTTGTCTGTCATTACTCCCTTAGATGTAGAAACAAGAGCGATACCTAATCCGTTAAGTACACGTGGTACTTCGTCAGCTTTAGCGTAAACGCGTAAGCCAGGCTTACTGATACGTTTTAATCCAGTGATTACACGTTCATTGTTTGCACCATATTTCAGGAAAATACGAAGGATACCTTGTTTGTTATCCTCGATGTATTCTACATCACGAATGAAACCTTCACGTTTTAAAAGTTCAGCGATCTCTTTTTTGATTTTAGAAGCAGGAACCTCTAATTTCTCATGACGTACCATGTTCGCATTACGGATGCGAGTAAGCATGTCTGCAATTGGATCTGTCATCACCATGTGTTTTACCTCCTTCCCATTTGTGGGTTTTACCAACTAGCTTTTTTAACACCAGGAATTTGACCTTTATATGCAAGTTCACGGAAACAAATACGGCAAAGTTTAAATTTGCGGTATACAGAATGCGGACGACCGCAGCGTTCGCAACGTGTATACTCTTGTACTTTAAACTTAGGAGTACGCTTTTGTTTCGCTATCATAGATTTTTTAGCCACGTTTTCGCCTCCTCTACTTAGCGTTGGCTTCCATTATTTTTGGAATGGCATACCGAATTGTGTTAACAGTTCACGAGCTTCTTCATCAGTTTTCGCTGTAGTAACGATTACGATGTCCATACCGCGGACTTTGCTTACTTTATCATAATCAATCTCAGGGAAAATAAGTTGCTCTTTAACACCTAATGTGTAGTTTCCACGACCATCGAATGATTTCTTAGAAACACCACGGAAATCACGTACACGTGGTAAAGAAACTGATACTAATTTGTCGAAGAACTCATACATTTGCTCGCCGCGTAAAGTTACTTTCGCACCGATTGGCATACCTTCACGAAGACGGAAACCAGCGATTGATTTTTTAGCACGAGTTACAACAGGTTTTTGACCTGCGATTTGTGTTAATTCTTCTACTGCATTGTCTAAAGCTTTTGAGTTAGATACCGCGTCACCAACACCAGTGTTGATTACGATCTTTTCGATTTTCGGTACTTCCATCACAGATTTATAGTTAAACTTGCTCACTAGAGCAGGAGTAATTTCCTTTTGGAACTTCTCTTTAAGGCGATTCAATGAAGTGACCTCCTTTCTTAAGAAAATTATTTATCTAATAATTCACCAGATTTTTTTGCAATACGAACTTTTTTACCATCTTCTACTTTGAAGCCTACACGAGTAGGTTCACCTGTTTTCGGATCTAAAATCATAACGTTAGAAACGTGAATAGGTGCTTCTTTAGTAATAATTCCACCTTGTGGATTTAATTGAGATGGCTTAGAGTGCTTCTTAACGATATTGACACCCTCAACGATAACACGGTTTTGCTTTGGGAAAGCCACAAGGATAACGCCTTGTTTTCCTTTGTCTTTACCAGTGATTACCTGTACTTTATCACCTTTTTTTACATGCATCTTAATTCTGCACCTCCTTAGCAAGGCAATACCTTAAATTATAGAACTTCTGGAGCTAAAGAAACGATCTTCATGAAGTTGCTATCACGTAATTCACGAGCTACTGGTCCGAATATACGAGTACCACGTGGGCTCTTATCGTCTTTAATGATAACCGCTGCGTTTTCATCAAATTTGATGTAAGAACCGTCCGGACGACGAGCTCCGCTCTTCGTACGTACTACTACTGCTTTAACAACGTCACCTTTTTTAACAACGCCACCTGGTGTTGCTTGTTTTACCGTAGCAACGATAATGTCACCAATGTTAGCATATTTACGACCAGAGCCGCCTAATACTTTGATTGTTAAAAGTTCACGTGCACCAGAGTTGTCAGCAACTTTCAAACGAGATTCTTGTTGGATCATGTTATGAAACCTCCCTTCGGACTAAAAATTCCGATTCGTCTATTTAGATAATAACCGCTTCTTCAACGATTTCAACTAAACGGAAACGCTTAGTAGCAGAAAGCGGGCGAGTTTCCATGATTTTAACGATATCGCCAAGTTTCGCTTGGTTTTGCTCATCATGGGCTTTGTACTTCTTAGAATACTTAACACGTTTTCCGTACAAGGAATGAGTTTTGTAAGTTTCAACTAAAACTGTAATCGTTTTGTCCATTTTGTCAGACACAACACGACCAGTATAAACTTTGCGTTGGTTACGTTCGCTCACTATGCAAACCTCCCCTCAATTTATCGATTAATTCCGATCTCTCTTTCACGAACTACAGTTTTCATACGAGCAATTGCTTTACGCACTTCACGAATGCGAGTTGGATTCTCTAATTGTCCTGTAGCAAGTTGGAAGCGAAGATTAAACAACTCTTCCTTTAAAGCTTTAACTTTTGTTTCGATTTCGGCAGTGGTTAATTCACGAATATCATTAGTTTTCATTAGATTCACCACCATTTTCTTCACGTTTTACGAATTTACATTTCACAGGTAACTTGTGAGCTGCAAGACGTAATGCTTCGCGTGCTACCTCTTCAGATACACCCGCGATTTCGAACATAATTTTCCCAGGTTTTACTACTGCTACCCAGCCTTCTGGTGCCCCTTTACCGGAACCCATACGTACTTCTAGAGGTTTTGCAGTGTAAGGTTTAGAAGGGAAAATTTTAATCCATACTTTACCGCCACGTTTCATGTAACGAGTCATTGCACGACGAGCAGCTTCGATTTGACGGTTTGTAATCCATGAAGCAGCTTGTGCTTGTAAACCGAATTCACCGAAAGCAACTTCAGTTCCACCTTTAGCACGACCACGCATTTTACCACGATGCTCTCTACGATATTTTACGCGTTTTGGCATTAACATATTATTTTCCTCCTTCCTCAGAAGCTTTCTTTTTTGTAGGAAGGACTTCTCCACGGTAGATCCATACTTTTACGCCTAATTTACCGTATGTTGTATCAGCTTCAACTGCTGCATAGTCAATATCAGCGCGAAGTGTATGAAGTGGAACAGTTCCTTCACTGTAAGATTCTGCACGAGCGATATCAGCTCCGCCAAGACGACCAGAAACCTGTGTTTTAATACCTTTAGCACCTGCACGCATAGCACGTTGAATAACTTGCTTTTGTGCACGACGGAATGATACACGGTTTTCTAATTGACGAGCGATGTTTTCGCCTACTAATTTAGCGTTAAGATCAGCTCTCTTAACTTCTAAAATGTTGATGTGTACACGCTTGCCTGTTAATTGGTTAAGAGCTTTACGAAGTGCTTCAACTTCAGTACCACCTTTACCAATTACCATACCAGGTTTTGCAGTGTGAATTGTAACATTTACACGATTTGCTGCACGTTCGATTTCTACTTTAGCAACAGCAGAATCTTTTAAGCGTACATTAATGTACTCACGGATTTTGATGTCTTCATGTAATAATGTAGCGTAATCTTTCTCAGCGAACCAACGAGATTCCCAGTCACGGATAACGCCGACACGAAGACCAATTGGATTAACCTTTTGACCCATCGATTATCCCTCCTTCTTTTCTGATACCACAACTGTGATGTGGCTTGTGCGTTTGTTAATTTGGCTTGCACGACCCATTGCACGTGGACGGAAACGTTTTAACGTAGGACCTTCGTCAACGAAAACTTTCTCAACAACTAGGTTGTTAATGTCCATTTCATAATTGTGCTCTGCATTTGCGATTGCAGATTTTAAAACTTTTTCTACAACTGGAGAAGCAGTTTTTGGTGTGTGGTTAAGGATAGCAATCGCTTCACCCACTTGCTTACCTCGGATTAAGTCTACAACTAAACGAACTTTACGAGGAGCAATACGAACTGTTCTCGCTACTGCTTTAGCTTGCATTGAAGTGCCTCCTCTCATTATCTTCTAGTTTTCTTATCGTCAGCATCATGACCTTTATACGTACGAGTTGGTGCGAATTCACCTAACTTGTGGCCAACCATGTCCTCAGTGATGTACACAGGTACGTGTTTACGACCGTCATATACAGCGATTGTGTGTCCGATGAACTGAGGGAAGATTGTTGAACGGCGAGACCAAGTTTTAACAACTTGTTTTTGCTCAGATGCAACTAATTTTTCCATTTTGCTCATTAAATGATCATCGACAAATGGTCCTTTTTTTAAGCTACGAGCCATTTTGGTGCCTCCCTTCGTGATTGGCGTACGGTTCTAGAAATGAACCGTACTACAATCCCATTATTTTTTGCGACGACGAACGATGAATTTGTCAGACGCTTTGTTTTTCTTACGAGTCTTGAATCCAAGAGTTGGTTTACCCCATGGAGACATTGGAGACTTACGTCCGATTGGAGAACGTCCTTCACCACCACCGTGTGGGTGATCAACTGGGTTCATTACAGAACCACGAACTGTTGGGCGTTTACCTAACCAGCGAGAGCGACCTGCTTTACCGATTTTGATAAGTTCGTGTTGTTCGTTACCTACTTGACCGATTGAAGCGCGACAAGCAGATAATACAAGACGTACTTCACCAGAAGTTAAACGTACAAGTACGTATTTACCTTCTTTACCAAGTACTTGAGCAGATGTACCAGCAGAACGAACTAATTGTCCGCCACGACCAGGCTTAAGCTCGATGTTATGAACAACAGTACCTACTGGAATGTTGATTAATGGTAATGCGTTACCGATTTTGATGTCAGCTTCTGGGCCAGACATAACTTCCATACCTACTTCTAAGTTCTTAGGAGCAAGAATGTAACGTTTTTCACCGTCAACGTAGTTAATTAATGCGATATTCGCAGAGCGGTTTGGATCGTATTCGATCGTAGCAACGCGTCCTGGAATTCCATCTTTGTTACGCTTAAAGTCGATGATACGGTATTGACGCTTATGTCCGCCACCTTGATGACGTACAGTAATTTTACCTTGGTTATTACGACCAGCCTTCTTGCTTAAAGGAGCAAGTAATGACTTTTCGGGTCTGTCAGTCGTGATTTCAGCGAAATCATTCGTAGTCATATTACGACGACCGTTAGTAGTTGGATTATACTTTTTAATTCCCATCTCAATTTCCCTCCTTCTTTAGTAAGAATTAAACGCCTTGGAAGATTTCGATTTCTTTGCTGTCAGCAGTTAGCTTAACGATTGCTTTACGACGACGGCTAGTAAAACCAGCGTGACGACCAACGCGTTTTGCTTTCGGCTTGTAGTTCATGATGTTCACTTTTTCTACTTTAACACCAAAGATCGCTTCAAGAGCATCTTTAACTTCTGTTTTATTAGATTTAACGTCCACATCGAACGTGTATTTTTTTTCAGCCATCATTTCCATAGAACGTTCAGTGATAACTGGGCGCTTAATGATATCACGAGGATCTCTCATTATGCAAGCACCTCCTCTACTTTTTCCACTGCCGCTTTTGTCATGATTAGCTTATCATGATGAAGCACGTCTAAAACGTTTACGCCATCAGCAGTGATTACTGTTACTCCAGGGATATTGCGAGCAGATAACTCTACAGATTCGTTTGCATCAGCAGTTACGATAAGAGCTTTCTTCTCAACAGTTAATCCTTTAAGTACTGCTAGCATGTCTTTTGTTTTTGGTGCATTTAACACTAGGTCTTCAAGAACTACAATGTTGTTCTCAACTACTTTAGTAGCTAATGCAGATTTGATTGCTAAACGACGAACTTTCTTAGGAAGTTTGTACGCATAGCTTCTTGGTGTAGGTCCGAATACCGTACCACCACCACGCCATTGAGGAGAGCGGATAGACCCTTGACGAGCACGTCCAGTTCCTTTTTGACGCCATGGTTTACGACCACCACCGCGAACTTCAGAGCGAGTTTTTACTTTGTGTGTACCTTGACGTAAAGATGCACGTTGCATCATTACAGCTTCAAAAAGTACAGCTTCATTTGGTTCGATACCGAAAATAGCTTCAGCTAATTCGATTTCACCAACCTGTGAACCAGTTTGGTTATATACAGTAACTTTTGGCATTGGAATTCCTCCTTCCTATTGTGAATTATTTGCTAACCTTCACAGCGCCTTGAACAACTACAAGAGATTTCTTAGCACCTGGAACGTTACCTTTTACTAATAATAAGTTGCGCTCAGTGTCAACTTGAACGATTTCTAAGTTTTGGATAGTAACTTGGTCTCCACCCATACGTCCAGCAAGTTTTTTGCCTTTGAATACACGGTTCGGAGCAACTGGGCCCATTGAACCTGGACGACGGTGATAGCGAGAACCATGAGACATAGGTCCGCGAGATTGTCCGTGGCGTTTGATAACACCTTGGAAACCTTTACCTTTAGAAATTCCTGTTACATCAACGATTTCACCTGTAGCGAATACGTCAACTTTTACCTCTTGACCAACCTCTAATCCGTCCACGTCTGCATCGCGGATTTCGCGAATGAAGCGCTTAGGAGTTGTAGATGCTTTAGCAGTGTGGCCTTGTTCAGGTTTGTTAGTTAACTTTTCACGTTTATCTTCAAATCCTAACTGGATTGCATTGTAGCCATCAGTTTCAGTTGTTTTCTTTTGAAGAACAACGTTTGGATTAGCAGCGATAACTGTTACTGGGATTAACTCACCGTTCTCAGCAAATACTTGAGTCATACCGATCTTTCTTCCTAAGATTCCTTTGGTCATGAGTTACACCTCCTACATTTTTAAGTTATATAAATTATAGTTTGATTTCGATATCTACACCAGATGGTAAGTCTAAACGCATTAATGAATCTACTGTTTGTGGAGTAGGACTCACGATGTCGATTAGACGTTTGTGCGTGCGCATTTCGAATTGCTCACGAGAATCTTTGTACTTATGAACAGCACGAAGAATTGTGTAAACAGTTTTTTCAGTTGGTAATGGGATCGGACCAGAAACTGTTGCCCCAGAACGCTTAGCTGTTTCTACAATTTTCTCAGCTGACTGATCAAGAATACGGTGATCGTAAGCTTTTAAACGGATACGAATTTTTTCTTTTGCCATTATTTTCCCTCCTTCGTTCGCCTATTTCTAAAATAGACCTTCTCCATGGAAATTTCCCCACACCATGCCATGGCAAAGCGGCCGGGTGTGTCAGCAACCTTCCACTTCATCGCAGTCAAAGACCAACATTGTTTATTATACAATGTTATTCGTCTAGATGCAAGCATCTTTTTGTTTGCATCTGCTTTTCTCTACTTTTGCTATTATACATGGCACTTTAAAGAATTTCAAGTTTTCATCTACCAGAATTCATTTTACAGTTTCTGGGTTTTGTTTATTACTTTTTATATACTATAGAAGAAACTCGTCAAAATATAAAAATATGATTTGACGAGTTATATAAATGCAAACAAAAACCCCAAGGGAAAATCCCTCGGGGTTTTTTATATCAGTTAAGATTACTCAACGATAGTAGCAACTACACCGTAACCTACTGTACGTCCACCTTCACGAATAGAGAATTTAGTTCCCTCTTCGATAGCGATTGGAGCGATAAGTTCGATAGTCATTTCGATGTTGTCACCAGGCATTACCATTTCAGTACCTTCTGGTAATTGGATGATACCAGTTACGTCAGTTGTACGGAAGTAGAACTGAGGACGGTAGTTAGCGAAGAATGGAGTGTGACGTCCACCTTCTTCTTTAGATAATACGAAAACTTCAGCTTTGAATTTAGCGTGAGCTTTTACAGAACCGCTTTTTGCAAGTACTTGTCCACGTTGGATGTCTTCACGAGCAACCCCACGAAGTAAAGCACCGATGTTGTCTCCAGCTTGAGCTTGGTCAAGAAGTTTACGGAACATCTCTACACCAGTTACAGTTGTAGAAGCATTTTCTTCAGCAAGACCGATGATTTCTACTACGTCACCAACTTTAACGATACCGCGCTCAACACGACCAGTAGCAACTGTACCACGACCTGTGATAGAGAATACGTCCTCTACAGGCATTAAGAATGGTTTGTCAGTTTCACGTTCTGGAGTTGGGATGTAAGCATCAACTTCAGCCATTAATTCAATGATTTTTGCTTCCCAATCAGCTTCTCCTTGAAGAGCTTTAAGAGCAGAACCTTTGATTACAGGAATGTCGTCGCCTGGGAATCCGTATTCAGATAATAGGTCGCGAACTTCCATTTCTACTAATTCTAATAATTCTTCGTCGTCTACCATGTCGCATTTGTTTAAGAATACAACGATGTAAGGTACACCTACTTGACGAGAAAGAAGGATGTGCTCACGAGTTTGAGGCATTGGGCCATCAGCAGCAGATACTACTAAGATACCGCCGTCCATTTGAGCAGCACCAGTGATCATGTTTTTAACATAGTCAGCGTGACCTGGGCAGTCAACGTGTGCATAGTGACGAGTTTCAGTTTCGTACTCAACGTGTGCAGTTGAGATTGTGATACCGCGCTCTCTTTCTTCTGGAGCAGCATCGATTTGATCGTATCCGCGTGCTTCAGCACCACCAGCTTTTGCAAGTACTGTAGTGATCGCAGCAGTTAATGTAGTTTTACCATGGTCAACGTGGCCGATTGTACCGATGTTAACATGGGGTTTAGAACGTTCGAATTTAGCTTTAGCCATTCTAAATTCCTCCTTAGTTTATATAGGTTATTTTATATTTAGGCTAGAAAGTGAAACTTGCGTCCCACTTTCTAAGCTTACATAAGTAGTTATACGTGAAGAATCGATAAAAATCAATTATTCACCTTTATTTTTTTTGATAATTTCTTCAGAAACAGACTTTGGTACTTCTTCATAGTGGTCAAACACCATAGAGAATGTTCCGCGTCCTTGAGTGTTAGAACGTAATGACGTTGCATAACCGAACATTTCAGAAAGTGGGACCATAGCGCGAACAACTTGAGCGTTACCGCGAGCTTCCATACCTTCTACACGTCCACGACGAGATGTTACGTCACCCATAATGTCACCCATGTACTCTTCAGGAATTACAACTTCAACTTTCATCATTGGCTCAAGAATTACTGGGCTACATTTAGAAACCGCAGCTTTAAGTGCCATAGATGCAGCGATTTTGAACGCCATCTCAGATGAATCGACATCATGGTAAGATCCGTCAACTAATGCAGCTTTAATGTCAACTAGTGGATAACCAGCTAGTACACCATTTTTAAGTGCATCTTCAAGACCTGCTCCAACAGCTGGGATGTATTCACGTGGAACTACACCACCGACGATCTTGTTTTCGAATTCGAATCCTTTACCTTCTTCGTTAGGTTCAAACTCAATCCAAACGTGACCGAATTGTCCACGTCCACCAGATTGACGAGCGAACTTACCTTCAACTTTCGCAGCAGCGCGGAAAGTTTCACGGTATGCTACCTGAGGAGCACCAACGTTTGCTTCAACTTTGAATTCACGGCGCATACGGTCAACGATGATATCAAGGTGAAGTTCACCCATACCAGCGATGATTGTTTGGCCAGTTTCTTGGTCAGTGTGAGCACGGAATGTTGGATCTTCTTCAGAAAGCTTAGATAATGCTGTACCCATTTTATCTTGGTCAGCTTTTGATTTTGGTTCGATAGCTACAGAGATAACTGGCTCTGGGAATTCCATAGACTCAAGGATAACAAGGCTCTTCTCGTCACAAAGAGTATCACCAGTAGTAGTATCTTTTAAACCTACAGCAGCAGCGATATCACCAGCGTAAACTGTTGAAATCTCTTCACGGCTGTTAGCGTGCATTTGTAGGATACGACCTACACGCTCACGCTTACCTTTAGTTGAGTTTTTCACGTATGATCCAGAGTTTAACACACCAGAGTACACACGGAAGAATGTTAACTTACCAACATAAGGGTCAGTCATGATTTTGAATGCTAAAGCTGCGAATGGTTCTTCATCGCTAGACTTACGTTCTACTTCTTCATCTGTATCCGGAAGAGTACCTTTGATTGCAGGTACATCTAATGGAGATGGTAGGTAGTCGATAACTGCGTCTAACAGAATTTGAACACCTTTGTTTTTGAATGCAGAACCACAGATTACTGGGAAGAATTCTACAGAAGTTGTAGCCTTACGGATACCAGCTTTAAGCTCTTCTACAGTGATTTCTTCACCTTCTAGGTACTTCATCATCATTTCTTCATCAAGCTCAGCTACCGCTTCAATAAGTTTTCCACGGTATTCTTCAGCTAGCTCTTTGTGCTCTTCAGGAATTTCAACACGTTGAATGTCTGTTCCTAAATCGTTACCGTACATGTAAGCACATTCTTCAACAAGGTCAATGATACCATTGAACTCATCTTCAGCACCAATTGGTAACTGAATTGGGTGTGCGTTTGCTTGTAAACGATCGTGGATTGTTCCTACAGAGTATAAGAAATCCGCACCGATTTTATCCATTTTGTTAACGAATACGATACGAGGTACGCCGTAAGTAGTAGCCTGACGCCAAACAGTTTCTGTTTGTGGTTCAACACCAGATTGTGCATCAAGTACTGCTACTGCGCCATCAAGTACGCGTAAAGAACGTTCTACTTCTACTGTGAAATCTACGTGACCTGGAGTGTCAATGATGTTTACACGGTGACCTTTCCATTGTGCTGTAGTTGCAGCAGAAGTAATTGTGATACCACGCTCTTGCTCTTGCTCCATCCAGTCCATCTGAGATGCACCTTCGTGAGTTTCACCGATTTTGTGAATACGTCCTGTGTAGTACAGAATACGCTCAGTAGCTGTTGTTTTACCAGCATCGATGTGAGCCATGATACCAATATTACGAGTGTTTTCTAAAGAGAACTCTCTTGCCATTTGGTGTCTTGCTCCTTCCATATATGGATTGGATTTTTTTATTTTAAGTAGCAAAAAAGCCACTTTATATTGTTACACATGTCAGTATGTCCAGTACCCTCATTATGTAAAACGAGCGCCCAACGAAAGGGAGAGGCATTCTCCCTCTCCACACTTCCATAAGCGACAAATAAAGCGGTTTATGCTTACATTTATTTTACGTTGAATCCTACCAACGGTAATGAGCAAATGCTTTGTTAGCTTCTGCCATTTTATGAGTGTCTTCACGTTTCTTAACAGATGCACCAGCGTTGTTAGCTGCATCTAAGATTTCGTTAGCAAGACGCTCTTCCATAGTTTTTTCACCACGAAGACGAGCGTAGTTTACTAACCAACGAAGACCTAAAGTTGTACGGCGTTCTGGACGAACCTCAACTGGAACTTGGTAGTTAGCACCACCAACACGACGAGCGCGTACTTCAAGAACAGGCATAATGTTCTTAAGAGCTTGCTCGAATACTTCCATTGGCTCTTTACCAGTACGTTCGCTTACGATATCGAACGCATTATAAAGAATTGTTTGAGATTTACCTTTTTTACCGTCAACCATCATTTTGTTGATAAGGCGTGTTACTAGCTTCGAATTGTACATTGGATCTGGTAACACGTCACGTTTCGCAACAGGTCCTTTACGAGGCATATTGAGTTCCTCCTTTCATTTTAAAGTTATTATTTTTTAGCAGGTTTTGGTCTCTTAGTACCATATTTAGAACGTCCTTGCATACGTTTGTCAACACCAGCTGTGTCAAGCGCACCACGAACGATGTGGTAACGTACCCCCGGTAAATCCTTTACACGACCACCGCGAATTAATACTACGCTATGCTCTTGTAGGTTATGACCGATACCTGGGATGTAAGCTGTAACCTCGATACCGTTTGTTAAACGTACACGAGCGTATTTACGTAACGCTGAGTTAGGTTTCTTTGGAGTCATTGTACCAACACGAGTACATACACCACGTTTTTGAGGTGCAGAGATATCAGTTGATTTTTTCTTTAAAGAGTTGAACCCTTTGTTTAACGCAGGTGATTTAGATTTCCATACTTTATCAGTACGACCATTTCTCACTAATTGGTTAATAGTAGGCATTTGATTATCCTCCCTTCGCTTGTTTGTATGACCACATATCCAGGTGGTTCATTATTAGTTGAAAACAAAGTTTTTGCAAGGGAGAGCAAATGCTCTCTCCTCACAAAAACAGTTTTAACTTATTATTCCTATTGCTGAAGCTCCCACTTGAATCCCCGCAACTTTTCCAAGTTTACGAGCTGATTCAACTTTGGTTATGGGTATGTTATGTTGCAATGCAGTACGAATGATAATATGGGTTAACCGCATATCAGCATCTTCCGCAATGACAACTTCTTTAACTATACCATTTTTGATTGCTTCCAATGTGCGTTTATGACCAACGACTACATTTTCAGCATTTGACACTTTTTGATAAGACATATAAATATCCTCCAAAGCATCGTTCAGGAGCAACCTTGCTTATAGTAACATTTTGACTCATACAATGTCAACTAGGATTAACTGTTTTTATACAAAATTTACGACGGAAAATTTTACTGTTCCACATAAACCTCATCATTTTCTACATTCATGTCATCTTGTGTTGTTTTTACAAGATCCACTTTGCGATAACGATTCATACCTGTTCCAGCAGGAACAAGTTTACCGATAATAACATTTTCTTTCAATCCTAGAAGCTCATCGCGTTTACCCTTAATCGCTGCATCAGTTAAGACACGAGTTGTTTCTTGGAACGATGCTGCAGATAAGAATGAATCTGTTTCAAGTGAAGCTTTTGTAATACCAAGTAGAACAGGTCTAGCTGTTGCTGGTTGTTTACCTTGTAGTAACACCTTCGCATTCGCATCAGTAAACTGATGGATATCTAGTAATGTTCCTGGTAATACATCTGTTTCACCTGCATCACTTACACGAACTTTACGTAACATTTGGCGAACCATTACTTCTACGTGCTTGTCACCAATTTCTACCCCTTGCATACGGTATACTTTTTGAACTTCACGTAATAAGTATTCTTGAACTGCCGTAATGTCCGTTACTTTTAGTAATTCTTTCGGATCAATAGAACCTTCTGTTAACTCTTTACCGTGGCTAATTTGCTGTCCTGGAATTACTTTCAGACGAGCACCGTAAGGAATAGCATACGTACGAGCTTCAACTTCACCCTGTACAACTACTTCTTGGCGATCTTTAACATCGTTGATCGCTGCGATAACACCGTCGATTTCACTGATAACTGCCTGACCTTTCGGATTACGAGCTTCGAAGATCTCTTGGATACGAGGTAAACCTTGAGTGATATCATCTCCGGCAACCCCACCTGTATGGAACGTACGCATCGTTAACTGTGTACCTGGCTCACCGATAGATTGAGCTGCGATAATACCTACCGCTTCCCCTACTTCTACGTCTGTTCCAGTTGCTAAGTTACGACCGTAACACTTCTTACATACACCATGGCGAGTGTTACACGTAAACGCCGAACGAATGTTTACAGTTTCAACACCCGAATTCTCAACGATGTGAGCGATATCTTCAGTAATTAATTGATTTTCAGCAACTAATACTTCACCTGTTTCAGGATGTTTTACAGTTTTTCTTGCAAAACGTCCAACAAGACGATCATATAATGACTCAATAACTTCATTGCCCTCTTTAATCGCACCAATTAATAAACCGCGATCTGTTCCACAATCATCTTCACGAACGATTACATCTTGTGCAACGTCAACAAGACGACGTGTTAAGTAACCAGAATCGGCAGTTTTAAGTGCTGTATCAGCAAGACCTTTACGAGCACCATGCGTAGAGATGAAGTACTCAAGTACTGTTAAACCTTCACGGAAACTTGACTTGATCGGAAGTTCGATGATACGACCAGATGGATTGGCCATCAGACCACGCATACCAGCAAGCTGAGTAAAGTTCGATGCGTTACCACGGGCACCGGAATCACTCATCATGAAGATTGGGTTGCGTTTATTCAAGGACTTCATCAGTTTTCCTTGGATAACATCTTTTGCATTACTCCAAATAGAGATAACGCGATCGTAACGTTCTTCTTCCGTGATTAAACCGCGACGGAATTGTTTAATTACATTATCTACTTTTGCTTGTGCTTCGTGGAGAATTTCATCTTTTTCGCCTAATACAAGAATGTCAGATACTCCAACTGTAATACCAGCTTTTGTAGAGTATTTGAATCCTAAGTTTTTCATACGGTCAAGCATGCGAGACGTTTCTGTAATTTTGAAACGTTTAAACACTTCCGCAATGATGTTACCAAGGATTTTCTTGCTAAATGGCGCCACTTCTTCGCGACTAGCAATAATTTCTTTAATGTTCGCACCTTTTTCAACGAAATATTTCGCTGGTGTTTCTTTTTCAAGGTTTGAATTTGTTGGTTCATTAATATAAGGGAACGACTCTGGTAAGATTTCGTTGAATATTAATTTACCAACTGTTGTTAATAGAAGCATACTCTTCTGTTCTTCAGTAAATGTTGCATTGTTTACTGCGCTTGCAGCTACTGCAACACGTGTATGAAGGTGTACATATCCATTTTGGTATGCAAGTAATGCTTCGTTCGCATCTTTGAAGACCATACCTTCACCGATTGCACCTTCACGCTCAAGTGTTAAGTAGTAGTTACCTAATACCATATCCTGAGATGGAGTAACAACTGGTTTACCGTCTTTCGGGTTCAAGATGTTTTGTGCCGCTAACATAAGAAGACGAGCTTCTGCTTGTGCTTCTGATGATAAAGGTACGTGAACGGCCATTTGGTCACCGTCAAAGTCCGCGTTGTATGCAGTACATACAAGTGGGTGAAGACGGATTGCGCGACCTTCTACTAATGTAGGTTCAAACGCCTGGATACCAAGACGGTGAAGTGTTGGTGCGCGGTTTAGAAGTACTGGATGTTCTTTAATCACAGATTCTAAAACGTCCCAAACTTCAGGTTGTACACGCTCGATTTTACGTTTCGCACTCTTAATGTTGTGTGCTAATCCTTTTTCAACCAACTCTTTCATTACGAAAGGTTTGAACAGTTCAAGCGCCATCTCTTTCGGTAATCCACATTGATACATCTTTAAGTTCGGTCCTACAACGATTACAGAACGACCAGAGTAGTCAACACGTTTACCTAATAAGTTTTGACGGAAACGTCCTTGTTTACCTTTAAGCATGTGAGATAGTGATTTTAATGGACGGTTACCCGGTCCAGTAACTGGACGGCCACGACGACCATTATCGATTAATGCGTCTACAGCTTCTTGTAACATACGTTTTTCGTTTTGAACGATAATGCTTGGTGCACCTAAGTCCAATAGACGTTTTAAACGGTTGTTACGGTTAATTACACGACGGTATAAGTCGTTTAAGTCAGAAGTAGCAAAACGTCCACCATCTAACTGTACCATTGGGCGTAGTTCTGGTGGGATTACTGGTAGAACATCTAAGATCATCCAAGATGGCTCATTTCCAGAGTTACGGAATGCTTCTAATACTTCTAGACGTTTAATAGCACGAGTACGGCGTTGTCCTTGTGCTGTTTTTAATTCTTCTTTTAAGAAGTCTACTTCTTTATCTAAATCGATGTCTTGTAATAGCTTTTTAATCGCTTCTGCACCCATAGCAGCTTGGAATGTGCTACCATATCGATCACGATATGCACGGTATTCTTTTTCAGAAAGTAATTGCTTCTTATCAAGTGGTGTATCTCCACTTTCTGTTACAACATAAGAAGCGAAATAAATTACTTCTTCAAGCGCGCGAGGGGACATGTCTAAGACAAGTCCCATGCGGCTCGGGATACCTTTGAAATACCAAATATGAGATACAGGAGCAGCTAATTCGATATGACCCATACGTTCACGACGTACTTTTGCACGCGTTACTTCAACGCCACATCGATCACAAACTACACCTTTATAACGTACACGTTTGTATTTTCCGCAATGACATTCCCAGTCCTTTTGTGGTCCGAAAATACGTTCACAGAACAAGCCGTCTTTTTCAGGCTTTAACGTACGATAGTTAATTGTTTCTGGTTTCTTAACTTCACCGTATGACCAAGAACGAATCTTGTCAGGTGAAGCAAGTCCAATCTTCATATATTCAAAGTTATTTACATCTATCAAGGGGCCTACCTCCCTTTTAGTCTACAGGTTATCCCAATTATTCCTTAGTTGTCTCAACTTCGACATTCAATTTATCTGCTGATTGATGATCATCGTCATCTTCCGTATCACGCATTTCAATTTCTGTATCGTCGCTAGACATCATTTTAACGTCCATACCTAAACTTTGCAGCTCTTTAATCAATACTTTGAATGATTCAGGAACGCCTGGTTCTGGAACATTTTCGCCTTTAACAATTGCTTCATACGTCTTAACACGTCCAACAACATCATCAGACTTCACTGTTAAGATTTCTTGAAGAGTATAAGCAGCACCGTAAGCTTCAAGTGCCCAAACCTCCATCTCACCGAAACGCTGTCCACCGAACTGAGCTTTACCTCCAAGAGGCTGCTGCGTTACAAGTGAGTATGGTCCAGTAGAACGAGCATGAAGTTTATCGTCAACCATGTGCGCAAGTTTGATCATATACATGACACCAACAGATACGCGGTTATCGAACGGTTCACCAGTACGTCCGTCATACAGGATTGTTTTCGCGTCATTTGCCATACCAGCTTCTTCAATTGTGCCCCAAACATCTTCCTCACGAGCACCATCGAATACTGGTGTTGCAATGTGAATACCAAGGTATCTTGCTGCCATACCAAGATGAAGCTCTAATACCTGACCGATATTCATACGAGATGGTACCCCTAATGGGTTTAACATGATATCGATCGGCGTACCGTCTGGTAAGTAAGGCATATCTTCTTCTGGTAAAATACGAGAGATAACACCTTTGTTACCGTGACGTCCGGCCATCTTGTCACCTTCAGAAATTTTACGTTTTTGAACGATATATGCACGTACAAGTTGATTCACGCCTGGTGGCAATTCATCGCCATCTTCGCGGTTGAATACTTTTACGTCTAAGATAATACCGCCACCACCGTGTGGTACACGTAGTGATGTATCACGTACTTCACGTGCTTTTTCTCCAAAGATTGCATGTAATAGACGTTCTTCAGCTGTTAATTCTGTTACACCTTTAGGTGTTACTTTACCAACAAGTAAATCTCCGTCTTTTACTTCCGCACCAACGCGAATGATACCGCGCTCGTCAAGGTTGCGTAATGCATCTTCCCCAACGTTTGGAATGTCACGTGTAATTTCTTCTGGTCCAAGCTTCGTATCACGAGCTTCTGATTCATATTCCTCAATATGAATAGAAGTGTACACATCATCTTTTACAAGGCGCTCACTCATGATGATCGCATCCTCGTAGTTATAACCGTCCCAAGTCATGAAGCCAACAAGCACGTTACGTCCAAGTGCTAGTTCACCTAATTCCATAGAAGGACCATCCGCAAGGATTTCACCTTTTACAACTTCATTTCCAACACTTACGATTGGACGTTGGTTGTAGCAAGTTCCTTGGTTAGAACGAATGAATTTTTGCATTTTGTAGCGATCTAAGTCGCCTTTTACTGTTTGACCGTCAACTTCTACATAGCGACGTACCCAAACTTCACGTGCTTCTACGCGTTCAACAACACCAGGGTGTTTACAGATTACTGCAGCACCTGAGTCTTTTGCTGATACGTACTCCATACCTGTACCTACAATCGGAGATTCCGGATTCATTAACGGAACCGCCTGACGTTGCATGTTCGCTCCCATAAGTGCGCGGTTGGAGTCATCGTTTTCTAAGAACGGAATACAAGCTGTCGCTGCCGACACTACTTGTTTTGGTGATACATCCATGTAGTCGATGCGTTCTTTATTTGTGACAATGTTTTCACCACGGAAACGAGCTACGATATCTTCATCAAGGAATTCTCCTTCTTCAGATAACTTCATATTCGCTTGGGCTACAACATAATTATCTTCTTCATCTGCTGTTAAGTAATCAACATGCCCTGTTACAAGACCAGTTTCTGGGTCAACACGACGGTATGGCGTTTCAATGAAACCAAACTCATTTACTTTCGCGAACGAAGATAACGAGTTAATCAAACCGATGTTTGGTCCCTCTGGTGTTTCAATCGGACACATACGACCATAGTGAGAGTAGTGAACGTCACGCACTTCAAAGCCTGCGCGCTCACGCGTTAAACCACCCGGTCCTAATGCAGATAGTCTTCGTTTGTGAGTTAACTCTGCTAATGGGTTTGTTTGATCCATGAACTGAGATAACTGAGAACTTCCGAAGAACTCTTTAATAGATGCAATAACAGGACGAATGTTAATTAGTGCCTGTGGTGTAATTGCATTTGTATCTTGGATCGACATTCTCTCACGAACAACACGTTCCATACGAGAAAGACCGATACGGAATTGATTTTGTAATAGTTCTCCAACAGAACGCAGACGACGGTTTCCTAAGTGGTCGATATCATCTGTATCCCCTACTTTGTATAGTAGGTTGAAGAAGTAGCTGATAGAAGCAAGGATATCACCTGGTGTGATGTGTTTTACATCACGAGTAATATTTGCATTACCAATTACGTTAATTACGCGTTCGCCTTCTGACTCAGGAGCATAAATCTTAATAGATTGCAGCTCAACATCGCCTTCTACCACTCCACCCATTGGCTTCGCTGTTTTGAATCCAATGTTTTTCTCTAAGTAAGGTAAAATGCGATCAAGTGTACGACGATCTAAGATTGTTCCTTCTGCCGCTAAAATTTCACCAGTTTCTGGATCCACTAATGTTTCAGCTAAACGTTGATTAAACAATCTGTTTTTAATGTGTAACTTCTTGTTGATCTTGTAGCGACCTACATTTGCTAAATCGTAGCGCTTTGGATCAAAGAAACGAGACACAAGTAAGCTCTTAGCATTTTCTACTGTTGGTGGTTCACCAGGACGTAGGCGCTCATAAATTTCAAGCAATGCTTTTTCTGTGCTATCTGTGTTGTCTTTTTCTAATGTGTTGCTTAAGTATTCGTTATCACCTAAAAGCTCGGTGATTTCTTGATCAGAGCCAAACCCTAATGCGCGTAACAAAACAGTTACAGGAAGTTTACGCGTACGGTCAATACGCACATATACAACATCCTTAGCATCTGTCTCATACTCTAACCAAGCTCCGCGGTTTGGAATTACAGTAGCAGTAAAACCACGTTTTCCGTTTTTATCCACTTTGCCACTATAGTATACGCTTGGAGAGCGAACTAACTGGGAAACGATAACACGTTCTGCACCGTTAATTACGAATGTTCCAGTCTCTGTCATGAGTGGGAAATCTCCCATGAACACATCTTGTTCTTTTACTTCACCAGTTTCCTTGTTGATTAGACGCACTTTTACACGAAGTGGTGCTGCATACGTCACATCACGCTCTTTGCATTCGTCTACAGAGTATTTAGGTTCACCCAAGCTGTAGTCGATAAATTCAAGCGATAGATTTCCCGTAAAGTCTTCAATCGGAGAAATGTCTTGGAACATTTCTCGCAAACCCTCATCAAGAAACCACTGATAAGAAGAGGTTTGAATTTCGATAAGATTTGGTAACTCTAATACTTCACTAATACGGGCATAACTTCTTCGTTGGCGGTGGCGTCCGTATTGAACTAGTTGACCTGTCAACTGCTTCACCCCTCAAATCATGAGTATTATAAATGCACAAAAAAATTTGTGCAAAATCACAAATAAATACAACTACTGCTATTTAGCGTAGTCTTTTTTCTCTTAAAGATAAATACGTTGAGTCTTTCTACCTGCTCAAAAAAGAAAAATGGCTTCTATAAGAAAACCATCATTCTGTTTCATAATCTGCTGATTTTACTATCTTTTCCAAGAGAAACAAAAATATACATCTTTCTCAACGCAGAAAATCATATATTGGCATTGTATAATGTTAACATAGCCAAAAATAACCGTCAACGTTTTTTTGATTTTATGATATAATATCCTTTTTTCTTTTCTACAACTTCGACTTCAGAAAATACTTCTTCTAGTTTTTTCAGCGCAGATGGTGCACCTTGCTTCTTTTGAATAACAATCCACAGCTCTCCACCTGGAACTAAATGCTCTACAGCTTTTTCTAAAATCTCATGCACGATATCTTTACCTGCACGAATTGGAGGATTAGATAGAATAGCAGCATACATACCATCTACATTTTCATAGACGCTACTTTGAAAAATGTGCACATTTCCAATTCTATTGTTAGCGGCATTTTCTTTCGCAAGCTCAAGTGCCCTTTCATTCACATCCACCATGTGGACTTTACGGTCTTGATACTCTTTCGCCAACGATAAACCAATTGGTCCATATCCACAACCTACGTCTAATATATCACCTTTAATATCCGGCACTTGAAACGCTTCAATTAAAAGACGAGAACCAAAGTCCACTTCGTTTTTCGAGAACACCCCACGGTCAGATAAGAAAGTAAATTGAGATCCACGAAGTGTAAATTCCCATCGCTTACGATCACTTTTACTAGAAGGGTCGTTAGAAAAATAATGGTCTGCCATATGGCCACCTCTTTTCTTTACAGTTAAAAAAAAAGCTCGCATGAGAGCGAGCTTTTTTTAAAGCATCAAAAGTTAATTACTTAACTTCTACAGCAGCGCCAACTTCTTCAAGTTTAGCTTTGATTTCTTCAGCTTCTTCTTTAGCAGCAGCTTCTTTGATTACTTTTGGAGTGTTGTCAACTAATTCTTTAGCTTCTTTTAAGCCAAGACCAGTGATTTCACGAACAACTTTGATAACTTTGATTTTTTGTGCACCAGCGCTAGTTAGTTCCACATCAAATTCAGTTTTCTCAGCAGCAGCTTCTCCAGCGCCACCAGCAACAGCTACAGGAGCAGCAGCAGTTACGCCGAATTCTTCCTCGATAGCTTTTACTAAGTCGTTAAGTTCTAATACAGTCATAGATTTAACTGCTTCAATGATTTGTTCTTTAGTCATTGTAAATATCCTCCCTTAAATAGGTTTGTATTGTTTTATCGATAATACGTAATTATCTTTTAAAAAATTAAGCGCCTTGCTCTTCCTTTTGGTCTGCAACTGCTTTAGTAGCAAGTGCAAGGTTACGGATTGGAGCTTGAAGAACGCTAAGAAGCATAGAAAGTAAGCCTTCACGTGATGGAAGAGTAGCGATTGCTTTAACCTCATCAAGTGTTACAAGTTTACCTTCGATTACGCCCGCTTTAATTTCTAAAGCTTCATGATCTTTAGCGAAGTCGTTTAATACTTTCGCAGGAGCAACTACATCCTCGTTACTGAACGCGATTGCGTTTGGTCCTGTTAAGAATTCATTTAACTCAGCCATTTCAGCAGACTCTGCAGCACGACGAGTTAGAGAGTTTTTGTAAACTTTGAACTCAACGCCAGCTTCACGTAAGTTTTTACGTAATTCTGTTGCTTCAGAAACTGTTAAACCACGGTAGTCAACAACAATTGTAGATTTACTAGCACGAAGTTTGTCCGCGATTTCAGTTACAACTTGTTGTTTAGTTTCGATTACTTTGCTCATGTTATTACACCTCCTGTAGATTATATAGAAGATGTACCGAAAGTGCACTAAAAACCTCCATGCCCAACTTGTAGACATGGAGGCATATAGTCACAGAAAAAAATTCCGTTTCGTATATTAACACCTAGGTAGGAAATTAAGTCTATTGACACCTACTGTCTACGGTACACTAATTAAATTCACAACATAAATGATTATATAAAAACTTCTTTATGAAGTCAACTTCCAAAATTTACGCTAATGTAGAAACGTCTACACGTACGCCAGGTCCCATTGTAGAAGCAACTGTTACGTTCTTCATGTAAGTACCTTTTGCAGCAGCTGGCTTAACTTTTTGTAAAGTGTCAGCAATTGTTCTGAAGTTTTCTACTAATTTAGCATCTTCGAAAGATACTTTACCGATTGGAACATGGATGTTACCAGCTTTATCAACGCGGTATTCAACTTTACCAGCTTTGATTTCATTAACAGCTTTAGTTACATCGAAAGTAACTGTTCCAGTTTTAGGGTTTGGCATTAAACCTTTAGGTCCTAATACACGACCAAGTTTACCAACTTCACCCATCATATCAGGAGTTGCTACTACTACATCGAAATCGAACCAACCTTGTTGGATTTTACCGATGTAATCTGCATCGCCTACGAAGTCAGCTCCAGCAGCTTCAGCTTCTTTAGCTTTTTCACCTTTAGCGAATACTAATACACGTTGTACTTTACCAGTACCGTGTGGAAGAACAACTGCACCACGGATTTGTTGGTCAGCTTTCTTAGGGTCAACACCTAAACGGAATGCAGCTTCTACAGTTGCATCAAATTTAGCTGTGTTTGTTTTCTTTACTAATTCTACTGCTTCTGTTGCAGAGTAAGCAGCTGCACGATCAACAAGCTTTGCAGCTTCTACGTACTTTTTACCTCTTTTAGCCATTTTTATTTCCTCCTCGAATGTGGTTTTAGCGGAATAACCTCCCACGTTTACGCTTATTTTCAGGTATAACCTGAGGATGCGCGCCATCCATTTATTTAAAAAACGATAATCATTTACGATAATAAAGGTTGCGAATTGGAATTCCAGACCCGCAACCTTTTTTAAAAAACAAATCGAATTAGTCTTCGATAACGATGCCCATACTGCGTGCAGTACCTTCAACCATACGCATTGCAGCTTCTACGCTAGCAGCGTTAAGGTCAGGCATTTTAGTTTCAGCGATTTCGCGTACTTTATCACGCTTAACAGTTGCCACTTTATTACGGTTTGGTTCACCAGAACCAGACTCAATACCAGCTACTTTCTTAAGAAGAACAGCAGCAGGAGGAGTTTTAGTAATGAAAGTGAATGAACGGTCCTCAAATACCGTAATTTCAACAGGGATGATAAGACCAGCTTGATCTGCTGTACGAGCGTTAAACTCTTTACAGAAGCCCATGATGTTAACACCTGCTTGTCCTAATGCTGGACCAACTGGTGGAGCTGGGTTAGCTTTACCTGCAGGAATTTGAAGCTTTACCATTTTAATTACCTTTTTAGCCACGAGACACACCTCCTTAAGTCCGTGATGTGGTCAATTGGACAGTGATTTGCCCTCCCACGTCATATTTTATCTGTAAGGATAAAATCTTTCAAAAAACGTCTCCGATAACGAAGACGTACTGACTTAAAAGATATTATCACTTTTTACAATTCATTTCAAGTTTCATTTTATAATTTTTCAATTTGATGGAAGTCAAGCTCAACTGGAGTCTCGCGACCAAACATGTCCACAAGCACGCTAACCTTTTTCTTCTCCACATCAATTTCTTCGATAGCACCTGTATAATCTGCGAATGGCCCCTCATTTACACGTACTGTCTCATGAAGTTCAAAGTCGAAATCAACCACTTCGTTGTCCATTCCCATATGTTTCATAATGGTAACAACTTCCTCTTCTAATAGAGGTGATGGTTTAGATCCAGAACCAGAAGAACCAACGAACCCAGTTACACCTGGCGTGTTACGTACAACATACCAAGAGTCATCAGTCATGATTAATTCTACTAATACATAACCTGGGAACACTTTTCTTTTCATTAATTTTTCTTTACCGTTTTTCATTTCTACTTCTACTTCTTCTGGGACAACAACACGGAAAATTTTATCTTGCATACCCATTGATTCTACACGTTTCTCTAGGTTTGCTTTTACTTTATTTTCATATCCAGAATAAGTATGGACAACATACCAACTTTTTTCCATTCATTTAGGACGAGCGTCCTTCCCTCCCTGACGTACATTTTTTTGCGCAAATGAAAAAACCCGTTCACCGGGCCTTTACACAGTTCTTATAAATAACATTATATCATGGATAAGTGCTTCTTATTCAAGAATTAACCAAGAATTAACCGAATTAAAGAAGAAATGCCCATATCAACCACTGCGAAGAAAATCGCAAAGAAGACAACTGTAGCGATAACAGTCGCTGTTGAACGGAGTAATTCATCTTTTTTAGGCCAACTTACTTTTTTCATTTCGCGACCTACATCGCCGAAAAAGTTCGTTAAACGCATCTACGGGACCTCCAGTGTATTATTTCAATTATTTATTTTGTTTCCTTGTGAACTGTATGCTGATTGCATGTTTTACAGAATTTCTTTATTTCAAGTCGCTCTACTGAGCTCGTATCTTTCATCGTAGAGTAGTTTCGATTTTTACACTCTTCACATGAGAGTACAACTTTTTTCCTCATTAGTTACACCAACCTTGTAACATTATGTCCCTAAAAATGTATCATACAACAAAAGACAATGTCAATGTCATGCCTTTTGTACTCTCTACAAAAAGAAAACAGGTGATTTTTTACACCTGTAGCACTTGTTATGAATTTAAAGTGGTATTCTCTCTCATTTCCATATATCGTTCTAATTTTCGCTTCACCCTCTGTAAAGCGTTATCAATAGATTTCACATGTCTATTTAACTGTTCCGAAATCTCTTGATAAGAACGACCATCCAGATATAAAGAAAGCACTTTTCTTTCTAAATCGCTTAATAATTCAGATATTTTAGATTCTATGTCTGTATATTCTTCCTGACTTATAATCATTTCTTCAGGATCAGTTACCTTCGCTTCCGAAATAACATCTAATAATGTCCGATCCGATTCCTCATCATAAATCGGTTTATCTAAAGACACATATGAATTTAACGGAATATGCTTTTGCCTGGTTGCTGTTTTAATAGCGGTAATAATTTGTCGAGTGATACACAGTTCAGCAAATGCTTTGAATGAAGACAGCTTGTCCTCTTTATAATCACGAATCGCTTTAAACAATCCAATCATACCTTCTTGAACAATATCTTCTCGATCGGCACCCACTAAGAAATAAGATCTCGATTTCGCGCGAACAAAGTTCTTATATTTGTGAATCAAATATTCTAGAGCGTCAGTATTACCTTTTCGAACTAACTCAACGATTGCCTCATCTTCTAAATCACGAAATGTAACGTCGCCTACACTTACGAAGCCTGCTTCCACCTTGATCCCTCCGACCGCTATTTATTTAGCAATATTATACAGTAAAAAGATAAAGAGCGTCAATGCTTCAACGCTCTCCTCTTCTTAATTTTTCTAACTTTTCTGTAATATCTTTACTAAATATCTTTCGCATGGCGGGTTGTTTTTCTTTTGTGTCTTGTGTACGCCTTCTTACTTGTTGCTCCATTGCTTGTACTTCCAACTCTAATTCACGTGCAGATTTCCGAAGAGCACCTTGCGCAAATATAACCCATTGTTCCGTATAATCAGAAGTCGCAACATATATTTGTGTATTTATATTTCTAAGCTCAATCGCAAGTTGCTCTATCTTTTCATCTGCTGTTTGATTCTTCCTCGTGAATATAACTTCCACACGCGATTGTTTCATCTTTTTTTCAATACCGTGGACTGTATAAGCATCAAAGACTATCATTACCCTTGTACCTGTGTAACCTTGGTAATCCGCCATCTTATCAATCAGTGCATCCCTCGATGATTGCAAATCTACATCCCGTAGTTTCTTCAAGTCTCCCCAAGCTCCAATAATGTTGTAACCGTCAACGATTAAAATATCGTTCATTTTCTATTTACCAATTTCGTTACGTTTACGATATACCTCATACATTAACAGACTTGCGGCTACTGAAGCATTTAAGGATGTAACTTTACCAACCATCGGTAAAGTAATTAAGAAATCACATTTTTCACCAATAATACGACTCATACCTTTTCCTTCACTTCCAATTACTAATCCAATTGGCATTTTACCATCTAAATTACGGTAATCCGTTTTCCCTTTTGCATCTGTACCAGCAATCCAAAGTCCACGCTCTTTTAATTCATCGATTGTACGAGATAAATTCGTTACGCGCGCAACCGGAATATATTCAATTGCCCCAGTAGATGCTTTCGCAACTGATGCTGTAAGTCCTACAGCTCTTCTTTTCGGAATAATAATGCCATGAGCTCCTGTCGCATCCGCAGTACGCATAATAGAACCTAGGTTATGCGGGTCTTCAATTTCATCCAAAATTAAGAAGAACGGATCTTCATTACGCTTCTCCGCTACTTTGAATAGATCTTCTAGCTCAGCATATTGATATGCAGCTACTTGAGCAATTACACCTTGATGGTTCCCCTCAACTAATTGATCTAACTTCTTTTTTGGTGCATGTTGTAAAATAATTTTATTCTCTTTCGCTAGTGCTAGTACAATTTGTACTTGTCCTTTGGCAGCACCTTCTGCGATCCAAATTTTATTAATATCTCTTCCTGATCGTAACGCTTCAATTACAGGGTTACGTCCGATAATATATTCACTACTCATGATGATGTGCCCCCTTCCTTTTCTTCTAAAACAGCAATTGCCTTATATACAATTTCGTCTAATCTTTCACGATTATTTAATAAGTGATGATAGCCAATAAGCGCCTCAAAGGCTGTACTATGTCGATATGTTTGTACATCCGTATTTTTCGGAACAGTACCCGAATTGGCATTACGTCCTCTTCTTAGTACCGCTTCTTCTTCCTCAGTTAAAAATGCTGTCTCTAATAAATGATAAACAACTTTCGCCTGTGCTTTTGCCGAAACAAAGCTTGTCCCTAATCGATGTAATTGATTAGGACGAACTTTCCCTTTTTGAAGTAGGTGATAGCGGATATATTGTTCATATACCGCATCACCCATATATGCTAACGCTAAGCTGTTTAATTGCTTTGCATCAATCATTCTTATCCTCTTTTCCATCTTGTACCTTGAGCGGTATCTTCTAAAATAATGTTACGGTCTTTTAAATCATCGCGAATTTGATCTGACAATGCAAAATCACGATTTTTACGAGCTTCAATACGTTTTTGAATAAGTGCCTCAATTTCTTCATCAAGTAACTCTTCTTGCGCTAATTCCAATCCTAAAATATCAAATAATGTTTCAAGCTGTTTTACGTATGCTTCAATTACCACTGTAGACGTATGTTCTTCCAGTAAATATTGATTTGCATGATTGGCTACATTATATAATTCAGTGATTGCATTAGCAGTATTGAAGTCATCATCCATCGCTTCTTCAAATGCAGTCTGGAATTTCTCCAGTTCAGCTAACCATTTCTCATTATGATCTGTTAAATCCGTACTACTTTCCATACGGTGTTTTAAGTTACCGTAAGCCGTTTTAATTCTTTCCAGTCCGTTATTTGTGCTTTGTAATAACTCTTCACTGAAATTAATTGGGTGACGATAATGTACTGATAGCATAAAGAATCTAATTAACTGTGGATCATATTGCTTAATGATATCGTGAACTAAAATGAAGTTCCCAAGTGACTTAGACATCTTCTCATTATTAATATTAATATATCCATTGTGCATCCAATAACGTGCAAATGTTTTTCCTGTTAACGCCTCAGATTGCGCGATTTCATTCTCATGATGAGGAAAAGCCAAGTCTTGCCCACCAGCATGAATATCAATTGTGTCTCCTAGGTATTTACGCGCCATTGCCGAGCATTCGATATGCCAGCCTGGACGACCTTGCCCCCAAGGGCTCTCCCAGAAGATTTCTCCTTCTTTCGCAGCTTTCCATAAAGCAAAATCAAGTGGGTCTTGTTTCTTCTCCCCTACTTCAATGCGCGCACCGTGACGTAAGTCTGCGATTGGTTGATGAGATAATTTACCGTACCCTTCGAATTCCTTCGTTCTAAAGTACACATCCCCTTCTGATTCATATGCATATCCTTTATTCACAAGTTCTTGAATAAATTCAATAATGATATCCATATTTTCCGTTACACGCGGGTGTACTGTTGCATGCTTGCAACCTAGCGCCGTTACATCTTCAAAATACGCTTCAACGAAACGGTCAGCAATGGTTGGCACATCTTCACCTAATTCATTTGCTGCTTTAATTAATTTATCATCTACGTCAGTAAAGTTAGATACGTACTGTACATCGTACCCTTTATATTCTAAATAACGGCGGACCGTATCAAATACCATAGGTGGTCTGGCATTCCCAATGTGAATGTAGTTATAAACTGTAGGTCCGCATACGTACATCTTTACCTTATTTTCTTCTAATGGAGTAAACTCTTCCTTTTGACGTGTTAACGTATTATAAATGTGAATAGTCATTTTTATCCTCCCTTTCTACCTTTACTTCAAGTTGTTTTTTTAATTTATCAAGTTCTACTTCCATAACCTTTAATTTATCAAAAATTGGATCCGGAAGGTCAGAATGATTTAAATCTTGACCAATCTTTACTCCATTTTGAATAACGACTCGGCCAGGTATACCTACAACTGTAGAATGTGCAGGGACTTCTTTTAATACGACAGAACCTGCTCCAATTTTAGAATTCTCTCCAACTGTAATAGAGCCTAGTACTTTAGCACCCGTTGCAATTAATACATTATCCTGAATTGTAGGGTGCCTCTTTCCTTTTTCTTTACCCGTACCACCTAATGTAACCCCTTGATAGATCGTTACATTATCACCAATTTCGCACGTTTCTCCAATTACAACCCCCATTCCATGGTCTATGAAAAAACGACGACCAATTGTTGCTCCTGGATGAATCTCAATGCCAGTAAAGAAACGACTAACTTGTGAGATCCAACGTGCCATAAAGAAGAAATTCTTTTTATAAAAAGCATGTGCAATTCGATGGGCCCAAACTGCATGTAATCCAGAATAAGTCAAAATGACTTCGAAGTAACTTCTTGCCGCTGGATCCTGTTCAAACACGACTTCAATATCTTCTCGAAGCCTCTTAAACATCGACGTTCCCTCCCCTTTATGGGCTGCTTTTTCGAGTGAACTAACTCCCTACTTATCTCCCTAAATCTTTATACACGCGGATAAAACTTATACCCACACCCAGTTTTACGGTATAAAAAAAGACGCCTCTGTCATATTGACAGAGACGCCTTATAAGCGCGGTTCCACTCTGTTTAGGCTAAAAAAGCCTCAAACTCATCTATGATAACGGTGTAAACCGCTTCTGCTTACTTTACAAAACAATTTGCTGTTCAGCAGAAGACTCGAAGGGGCATTTCAAAAATCCGCTTATAAACCACTTCCAGCCTAAAGGTGGTTCTCTCTGTAAAAAGCCTGATTTTCTACTTCTCCTTCTCGTCGCTTTTCCTTATTAGGTTTTAAGTATACTTATTATATTTCTAAACCTAGAAAATGTTAACCAATTACTTTTTGTAGACGATTTAAAACTTTTTCTTTTCCAAGAAGTGCAATAGCATTCGGAAGCTCTGGGCCATGTGTTTGACCAGTAGTTGCAACACGGATTGGCATAAATAAGTTTTTACCTTTATGACCTGTTTCCTTTTGAACTGCTTTAATAGCCGCCTTAATTGCTGCTGGTTCCATCGCTTCTAGCGCTTCTACTTGACCAGCAAATGCACGAAGTACTTCTGGTACTTGTTCACCTTTTAATACTTCTTGTCCTTCTTCTTCATAATCAACATGATCTTTGAAGAACATTTCAGAAAGCTCTACAATTTCAGCTCCAAAGCTCATTTGTTCATGATATAACGCAATTACATCACGAATCCAAGCTTGTTCTTGTTCACTTAAAGTTTCACCTATACGTCCAGCTTTCACTAGATGCGGTAAGCTTAATTCTACTACCGTATCTAAATCTTGCTTTTTCATATATTGGTTGTTCATCCATTTTAGTTTTTGAGAATCAAATAATGCAGGTGATTTTGATAAACGAGCTGCATCGAACATTTTGATAAACTCTTCTTGAGAGAAGATTTCTTCTTCTCCTACTGGCGACCAACCTAGTAATGCAATAAAGTTAAAGATTGCTTCTGGAAGATATCCAAGCTCTTTATATTGCTCAATAAATTGAATAATAGATTCATCACGCTTACTTAATTTTTTACGGCTTTCATTTACAATTAAAGTCATGTGACCGAATTGTGGGATATCCCAGCCGAAAGCTTCATAAATCATCATTTGTTTTGGCGTGTTTGAAATGTGGTCATCACCACGAAGTACGTGTGTAATTTCCATTAAGTGATCATCTACTGCTACCGCAAAGTTATAAGTTGGAATTCCATCTTTTTTCACGATAACAAAATCACCGAAATCATTTGAATGGAATGCAACTTCATCTTTTACGATATCTTTAAATGTGTAATCACGGTCAGCTGGTACACGGAAACGAATACTTGGAATACGTCCCTCAGCTTCAAATTCTTTCACTTGTGCTTCAGTTAAATCACGGTGGTTACCTGCATAACGAGGTGTTTCACCACGAGCGATTTGTCCTTCACGTTCTGCTTCTAACTCTTCTTCTGTCATATAACATTTGTAAGCTAAACCACGCTCTAATAAATCTTCATATAACTTTTTATAAATATCTAAACGCTCTGTTTGACGATATGGTCCAAATTCACCACCAACATCAACACCTTCATCCCAGTCCATACCGAGCCATTTCAAGTATTTTAATTGGCTTTCTTCTCCACCTGCAACATTACGTTTTACATCAGTATCTTCAATACGAATAATAAACTTACCATCTTGATGACGAGCAAATAAATAATTAAATAATGCCGTACGCGCATTTCCGATATGTAAGTGTCCTGTTGGACTTGGCGCATAGCGCACTCTCACTTGCTTTTCCATAATTGGTACACCTTCCATTCTTAATGTCAACACATTCTATAATTGTACACCAAAAAAATGTGATTATCCATCTTACGAATTAAAAACCATTATTTTTTCTGCAATAAAACAACTGCTTGAGAAGCAATTCCTTCTTCTCTACCTGTAAATCCTAATTTTTCTGTTGTTGTTGCCTTTACATTAATATTATCAATAGACGTTTCTAATAGCTCACTAATGCGTTTACGCATGCTTTCAATATGTGGTGCCATTTTTGGCTTTTGAGCAATAATTGTACAATCTAAATTCCCTAATTCATACCCTTGTTCACGCACAAATTCCCAAACCTTTTGCAGTAATACAGCTGAATCAGCATCTTTAAAGGCAGGGTCTGTATCAGGGAAATGTTTTCCGATATCTCCTGCTGCAATTGCACCTAAGCATGCGTCCGCAATCGTATGTAACAATACGTCTGCATCAGAGTGACCAATTAATCCTTTCTCATGGGGAATTGTGATTCCACCAATAATTAACGGTCTACCTTCCGCGAATTCATGCACATCAAAACCTTGTCCAATTCGAAACATTTTTTACATCCTCCTCAAGCTAAACTACTGAGCTTTATGATTCTATATTATATCGCTATCCTTATAAAGAAAAGCCCGGCCTTTGCCGAGCTTTTCTTCGCTATAATCATTGTTATCATTTCTTTTGAACGTGAAGAAAACTTTCAGCAATTAGTAAATCCTCTGGAGTCGTTACTTTAATATTATAGTAACTCCCCTCTACTACACCTACTTGCTTCCCAATACGTTCTATGAGACTTGCATCATCTGTACCAAGGAAACAACTCTGTTTCGCGCTCCTATGAGCTTCTAATAAAAGAGAAACAGAGAACCCTTGCGGTGTTTGTACAGCTTTAAGCTGAGATCTCTCTACCGTTTCGACAACGACACCCTGCTCTACTTTCTTAACGGTATCTTTTACTGGCACCGCACAAATGGAAGCTCCATATTTTTCTGCTGCAGTTAATACATTTTGAATCACTTTATTCGTTATGAACGGGCGTGCCCCATCATGTACAAGAACATACTCAACACCACTCGTATGCTGAATCGCGTTATACACACTATCTTGTCTTTCGGCTCCACCTTGAATAAATTGTACTGGCTTTTCAATCGGATACTTCTGCATTAACTCTTCAAAATACGGACGCTCTTCTTCATTAATTGCCATAATAATATTTTTACACGCCTTATCCTTTTCAAAAGCACGTAACGTATGCACAATAATCGGCACTTCATTAATAAGTAAAAACAACTTATTTTTGCCAGCACCCATCCGCTTTCCTTGACCAGCTGCTGGAATAATTAATGTATACATATTAATAACCCTCTACTTATAATGCTTTTTCTAATAACTTACGTTTGGCGAAAATCATACGACCCGCCGATGTTTGTAACACACTCGTAACGAGTACATCGAGTTGTGAGCCTACATATTCTCTACCGTCTTCTACTACAATCATCGTGCCGTCATCTAAATATGCAACACCTTGATTTTGTTCTTTTCCATCTTTTACAACATAAACACTTAGTTCTTCACCTGGGAGTACAACAGGTTTAATTGCATTAGCTAAATCGTTAATGTTTAACACCGTTACCCCTTGTAATTCAGAAACTTTGTTTAAGTTGAAATCATTCGTTACTACTGTTCCACCAGTGATTTTCGCCAACTTTACAAGTTTGCTATCCACTTCTTGAATATCCTCGAAATCGCCTTCATAAATCTCTACCGGAATCGGCATCTCTTTTTGAATACGGTTTAAAATGTCTAATCCTCTGCGACCACGATTACGCTTTAAAGCATCGGAAGAATCGGCAATGTGCTGAAGTTCTTCTAACACGAATTGTGGAATGACAATTGTTCCTTCTAAGAACTTTGTTTGGCAAATATCAGCAATACGCCCATCGATAATTACACTCGTATCAAGAATTTTCCAATGCGCTAAAGATTCTTCTGCCTCATTTTCTGGCTCTTCATTCTCACTATTATTATTTTTCTTCTTCCCACGTTGTGGTAATGTAAATAATCCTAGCAATTCATTCCTCTTTTTAAACCCTACTTGGAATCCTAAATATCCTAGTAAAAGAGTGAAGAACACTTGCAACACCGTACTAATAACTGGAATTGTAAATTCACGAATTGGTATTAAAATTAAATACGCAACAATAAGCCCCGAGATTAAACCTAATGTACCAAATAAAACATCCGCTACAGGCGCTTTTACAAGAGCCTCTTCAATATGCTTAATAAGTTGAACAATATAATCTACAAGCCAAAATGTTGTTAAAAATAAAATAATTGCACCAATAATTGCACGAACATACGATCCTTCCAATAAAGGAACGGCACCGATGTCTAATACATTAATAACTTTTGGGATTAAATAAATCCCTAACGCTCCCCCGATTACTAAAAAGAAGAGCTGTACAATCCGTTTTAACATCCAACCACCTCCTACTCATTATTAACCATTGTTTCGCTAATCAAAACGCCGAATGCAAAAGCGGACGTGTTTTTTTATAAATAGTTTTATTTACCAATATATCATATCTTATAACAAAAATGTTCTAGTGTCGTTATATTATGGAATCAATGTAATATTCTTAATTGTGTCTACTCATATAGAGATGCTCTTGAATTCTTTTTAGGCCTTCTCGTATTTTCTTCGCCCTGACTTCCCCAATTCCTTCCACATCATCTAATTCATTAATAGTCGCCCGACAAACACCTTGTAAGGTTTTAAATCGATTAATTAAATTTTCAATGATAAGTGGTGGAACACGTGAAATCTTGCTAGTGATTCGATATCCTCTCGGTGTCACACTTTCTTCTAAACTTGTTTGTCCTGGGTATCCGAGCAATTTAACTAAATCGCTATCCTCTAGAAGTTGTGCATTTGCAAGTTCTTGTAATTTTTTCAATATTTGATGATGATCTTGTGTTTTCTCTTGATAGTAATCTTTAATTAATAGCGCTGCCTCTGCTTCTAAATCGGCTAGTAGTTCCGTAAGTTGTAAACGAATTAACCTACCTTCTGTCCCCAGTTCATGGATATAGCTCAATATTTCATTTTTAATACGTAGTACCATTTCAACACTATGTAAAACATGAACTACTTCGGACATTGTAACGACCTCTTCAAATTCTAGAATGCCCAAATTCGTAATCCCATCATTCCATACAGCCTTATATTTTTCTAACGTTTGAATAGCTTGGTTTGCCTTTGTTAAAATAACACCTATATCTTTTAGTGTATAACGTAAATTTCCTTGATAAAGCGTAATTACGTTACGTCTTTGTGAAATAGCCACTACAAGGCTACCTGTCTGCTTTGCTACACGCTCCGCCGTTCGATGGCGCATACCAGTCTCAATAGAGTCAATAGATGACTCTGGAACTAACTGTGCGTTCGCAATCAAAATTTTACTTCCAGTTTCATTTAAAATAAGTGCTCCATCCATTTTTGCTAATTCGTATAAACTAGCGGGAGAGAATGCACAATTAATATGAAACCCGCCATCAACAATACTTTTAATTTGTTCATTATATCCAAGAACAATTAATCCCCCTGTTTGTGCGCGAAGTACATTATCTATCCCTTCGCGCAGTGGTGTTCCTGGGGCCACAAGTTGTAAAATATTAATCATACTTTTGACACGTTGCTTGTTTTCTTCCATAGCCTAGCCTCCTAATGTCAAACGAAGCGCTTCTCCTAAATTGGATACACCTACTACCTCAATCCCATCCGGAATTGTCCATCCTCCTAAATTTTTTCTAGGAATAATAGCGCGTTGAAATCCTAATTTAGCTGCTTCTTGTACACGTTGTTCAATTCTTGATACCCTTCTTATTTCTCCAGTTAATCCTACTTCTCCTATTACTGCATCGGTTGGTGCCGTAGATTTATCTCTAAAACTTGAAGCTATACTTAAAGCCACAGCTAAATCAATTGCTGGTTCATCTAACTTCAAACCGCCTGCTACTTTTAAATATGCGTCTTGATTCTGCAATAATAAACCTGTTCTTTTTTCTAACACTGCCATAATAAGCGATACACGGTTATGGTCAATTCCCGTTGCCATTCTTCGAGGGTTTCCAAAACTAGTAGGGGAGATTAATGCTTGTATTTCTACTAAAACTGGTCGTGTTCCTTCCATTGAGGCAACTACTGTCGATCCTGCAACCCCAACTGGTCTTTCCTCAAGGAAAATTTCAGAAGGGTTTAAGACTTCCGCAAGACCAAGTTCCTTCATTTCAAAAATACCCATTTCATTTGTAGAACCAAAACGATTCTTCACAGCTCGCAAAATACGATATGTATGATGACGGTCTCCTTCAAAGTAAAGAACTGCATCGACCATATGTTCTAACATACGAGGCCCTGCGATTGCGCCCTCTTTTGTCACATGCCCAACGATAAAAATAGGGATCCCTTTCGTTTTTGCAAGTTTCATTAATTCCGCTGTACATTCACGTACTTGTGCCACACTTCCCGGTGCTGACGTTACCTCAGGTAAATGTATCGTTTGGATGGAATCAATAACAACAAAGGCTGGATTCACTTCTTCAATGTGTGCTGCAATTCGCTGTAAATCAGTCTCTGATACAACAAATAGATTACTACCATTTACATGTAAACGATCCGCGCGCAGTTTAATCTGTTTTGCTGATTCTTCACCCGATATATATAGTACATCATATGAAGAATCTGCTAATTGCGATGATATTTGTAATAGTAACGTTGATTTTCCAATCCCAGGGTCTCCACCAATAAGTACTAAGGAACCATCTACAATCCCGCCACCAAGTACACGATTAAATTCTTGGAATTTCGTTTCAATACGCGCCTCAGACTTTGTTTCTACTTCTGTTAGGCGTCTTGGTTTTGTTACTTCCGATTGAATTGCATTGGCATAATTAAGGCGCCTTGATGATACAACCGGTTCCATCTCTTCAACAAGCGTATTCCATTGACCACATCCAGGGCATTTCCCCATATATTTCGGTGACTGATACCCACACTCTTGACATGTGAATTTTGTTTTCTTTTTAGCCATATCGTTTTATATTTCACTTCACTTTCATCTATAAACAGTTTATCCTTCTCGTACAAGAAAGAGGGCTATCTCGTAGCCCTCTTAGTTTGTCTATACTTATTTTACCTTTTCAGCACTATGAATGACAAATGATTCTCCTTCAACATCAAAGATAACTTTTTGTCCTTTCTCAATAGCACCTTTTAAAAGTTCTTCCGATAGTCTATCTTCTACATGTTTCTGAATTGCCCTACGAAGCGGACGAGCACCGTACTCTCGGTCAAATCCTTTATCAGCAATAGCTGAAATTGCTCCTTCTGTTAAATGCAATTCAATTTCTTGCTCTTTTAAGCGGTTCACTAATTGATTTACCATAAGTGTTACAATCTCTTGAATATGTTTTTTCTCAAGCATATGGAACACGATAATTTCATCAATACGGTTTAAGAATTCTGGACGAAATGCCTTTTTCAATTCATCCATTACTTTACCTTTCATATCTGAATAATCGCGGCTCTCATCTTGGACGTTAAATCCAAGATGCTTATTACGTTTTAACGCCTCTGCACCAACGTTAGATGTCATAATAACAATTGTATTACGGAAGTCAACTGTACGCCCTTTAGAATCTGTTAAGCGACCATCTTCTAATACTTGTAGTAGAATGTTAAACACATCAGGATGAGCTTTCTCTACTTCATCTAATAAGACTACTGAATATGGCTTACGGCGAACTTTCTCTGTTAACTGTCCACCTTCTTCGTATCCAACATATCCTGGAGGAGAACCAACTAAACGAGAAGTAGAATGCTTCTCCATGTACTCCGACATATCGATGCGGATCATTGCATCCTCATCACCGAACATAGATTCTGCTAACGCTCTTGCTAGCTCCGTTTTACCTACACCTGTTGGTCCTAAGAAAATAAATGAACCGATTGGACGTTTCGGATCTTTCAATCCTGCTCTAGCACGACGAACAGCTTTCGCTACAGCTACTACCGCTTCATCTTGACCAATAACACGATCATGAAGAATGGATTCTAAGTTTAATAATTTATCAGTCTCTGTTTGTGCAAGTTTAGAAACCGGGATACGAGTCCACGTAGAAACGACATTTGCAATATCTTCTACTGTCACTTCTGAGTTTTCTTTTCCTTGTTGCTCTTTCCATTGACGCTTCGTATCTTCTAACTTCTCACGTAAGCGTTGTTCCATATCACGTAACGAAGCAGCTTTTTCAAATTCTTGACTTTGTACAGCTGCATCTTTTTCTTTTCTAATTTCCTCAAGCTTCACTTCCAGCTCTTTTAAATTCGGTGGTGTTGTATACGAGCGTAAGCGAACCTTTGAAGCAGCTTCATCAATTAAATCAATCGCTTTATCTGGTAAGAAACGATCTGTAATATAACGGTCTGAAAGCTTTACAGCTGCATCAATTGCATCATCTGTAATAGATACGCGGTGATGTGCCTCATAACGATCACGTAAACCTTTCAAGATTTGAGTTGATTCATCTAAGCTTGGTTCATCAACGTGAATTGGTTGGAAACGTCTCTCTAAAGCCGCGTCTTTTTCAATATATTTGCGATATTCGTCTAACGTTGTCGCCCCAATACATTGTAACTCCCCGCGAGCTAAAGACGGTTTTAAAATGTTCGATGCGTCAATAGCACCTTCTGCTCCACCTGCACCAATTAATGTATGAAGTTCATCAATAAATAGAATGATATTTCCTGCTTGGCGGATTTCATCCATCACTTTCTTCAAACGATCTTCAAATTCACCACGATATTTCGTTCCAGCTACCACTGTACCCATATCTAGCGTCATAACACGCTTATCTCTTAAAGTTTCAGGAACTTCATTATTTACGATTTGTTGTGCTAACCCTTCTGCAATTGCCGTTTTACCTACACCAGGTTCCCCAATTAATACAGGGTTGTTTTTTGTTCTACGGCTTAAGACTTCAATTACACGTTGAATTTCTTTGCCACGTCCGATAACAGGATCTAAACGATTTTCACGTGCAACAACTGTTAAATCACGTGCTAAGCTATCAAGTGTTGGTGTATTTGCATTTGTTGAAGAACCACCTTGGTGACCTGAACTTGCTTCATTACTTCCAAGAAGTTGCAATACTTGTTGTCTTGCCTTATTTAGACTAACACCCAAGTTATTTAAAACACGTGCTGCTACACCTTCACCCTCGCGGATTAAACCAAGTAAGATATGTTCTGTTCCAACGTAAGAATGACCTAATTTGCGAGCTTCATCCATAGACAACTCAATAACCTTTTTAGCACGCGGTGTATAATGTACAGTTTGAGAAGCTTCTGTTCCGCGCCCAATTAACGCTTCTACCTCTTTTTGAACTTTCTCTGGGCTTAATCCAAGAGCAATTAACGCTTTTGCTGCAATCCCTTCGCCTTCGCGTACAAGCCCAAGTAAAATATGTTCTGTTCCAATATTATTATGCCCAATGCGAATTGCTTCCTCTTGAGATAAAGCTAATACTTTCTGTGCTCTTTCTGTAAATCTTCCAAACATCATAGAAATCGCCTCCTACTTGCGCTTAGTTTTTTTCAATACGTAATCGCTCACGGATTAAGGTTGATCTTCGATAATCTCTTTCTTCTGGTCCTAAAGGCCCTCCTGCATATTGTTGTAAAATGCCTGGTTGTGTAAGAACCATTAGTTCAGTCAAAATATTTCTCGACACACCTTTTATATATCCTAAATCAATACCAAGTCGTACATCTGATAAGCAATTGGCCGCTTCCGCAGATTGAATTAAACGACTGTTTGCTAGTATGCCATAAGAGCGATAAACTTTGTCTTCAAGCTCAATACTTGAATTCTGTACAATTAATTCTCTCGCCATTTTTTCTTGCTGTATAATTTGTTGAATAACACTCTTTAAATCTGCAATAATATCTTCTTCAGATTTTCCTAGTGTCATTTGATTTGACACTTGAAATATATTACCTAACGCTTCGCTACCTTCACCGTATATTCCTCTTACTACTAACCCTAATTTTTGAATTACTTGTATGATACGGCTAATTCTTTTTGTTAAGACGAGTCCTGGTAAATGAATCATTACAGAAGCCCTCAATCCTGTACCAACGTTAGTAGGACAGCTCGTAATATATCCAAGTGATTCATCAAAAGCATACTCAACCTCTTTTTCTATCCAATTATCTATTTGATTGGCACTTTGAAGGGCCTCTGATAACTGCAATCCTGAAAATAAGCATTGAATCCGAATATGGTCTTCTTCATTCAGCATGACACTAATATGTTCACTTTCTGACAATAGGCATGCTCCATATTCTGTTCCTGCAAGGTTGGGGCTAATTAAATGCTTTTCAACTAATACTCTCCTTTGAAGAGGCGTTAACTCATTCATTTTTAATAGTTCAAACTCTCCAAAAGGTTCTATCGTTTTATTTATAAATTCCTTTTTAAATAATTCATGAATCTGTTTCGCTTCTTCTTCGTTTTGCATAGTAGAGAATTGATATTCTTTAAAATTACGGGCCAAACGAATTCGGCTACTTAAAACAATATCAGAATCAGGGCCATCACCCTTCATCCATGGACTAATCGCTTCATTCATAATTTTGTCCAGTGACATAGAACTATTCCCCCTCTCTATGCTCACTAAGCTGATTTTCAAGACCTCGAATTTTATCTCTTATTCCAGCAGCTTTCTCAAACTCCTCTTTCTGTACGTATTGTTTCAGAATGAGTTTTAGTTCATCTAATTCTTTCCTTAAGTGAATATTTCCTTCTATACGTTCAGGAATTTTTCCACAATGATCCGTATGCCCGCCGTGAAGACGTTTTAATAATGGCTTTAAATGTTCCTTAAATGTATCGTAACAAGAAGCACATCCAAAGCGTCCTACCTTTGTAAATTGCTCATATGTCATCTTACAACCTGGACACCTTAATATACTTGTATTCGAAAATCCGTTTTTTCCTTCTTCAAACATTGTTGATTCACCGTGTAATAACCCAGCAAATAAATCATGGAATGAAAAGTTAGACTGCGATGATTGAAAGAAAGACGTATAGCCACTTTGTTCTGCACATTGCTCACAAAGATGAACTTCCGCCTTCTTTTCGTTAATCACTTTTGTATAATGTAAAGTTGCTGGTCTTATATTACAGTTTTGACAAGTCATCACTATCCCCACCTTTACAACAGGAACGATCTATCTCATAGTACTTTTCATACATTACTAGATTGTTCACTTTCCTTTATTCGTTTAAATAAAAGTGCGTGTTCTTTTTTCAAAACTTCTACAATATTCAACTGCCTTATTTCTTACTTATTATTCTTTTACAAAAGCTGTATTTATTTATATTTCAGTGTTCTTAACATTGCGCATAATATTCGAGCCCTAAGTTCATCTCGAGAAGGAACATCCATTGATAGTACAGAACGATCTAGTACGCTTAACATGAGTTTAGCTTCACGATTTGTTATGATTCCCTCTTCTATTAAACGTATAATCATACTCTCTGCATTTCCTTGCGCAACGCTATGATCAATCATATGAAGCATTTGATCAATAATGTCTATATCATCATGCAGTTTGACTTTTATAATGCGAATGTAACCTCCTCCACCACGTTTACTTTCTACTACAAATCCTCTTTCTAACGTAAAACGGGTATTGATTACATAATTGATTTGAGATGGTACGCACTCGAATCGATCCGCAATCTCATTTCTTTTGATTTCAATCACATTATTATTACTTAAGTCAATAACTTGCTTTAGATATTGCTCAATGATATCAGATATATTTCTCATTTATCCGCCACCTTTATTGACTTTGACTATCTTTGACTTTAATTATATACGTATTAATAAAATTTGCAACTCTTTTGCTTATTCACTATCCTAGCCACATTCCCCTGTATTTAATCAAAATTATTATTATTTAAACACATTTTTTATTACTATGGATTATAAAAGAAAACACGAAAAAACACGAGTCATTTGACTCGTG
>NZ_JAVBIS010000012.1:0-79606 GCF_030757775.1 Bacillus sp. MHSD_36 | reverse complement strand
AAAATGGAACGCAAGAAGTAGGAACAATCAATGCGACAAGCTTACGAGTAAGGAGTGCAGCGAATACAAGTAGCTCGATCCTCGGAAACTTAAAAAATGGAGAAAAAGTAACGGTACTAGGAAAAGCAAATGGTTGGGCGAAAATAAGCTATCAAGGAAAAGAAGGCTATGTATCTTTAGAATTTATAATAATCGGTAAAGATTCAATAGATCCAACAAGTCCAAAAAACCCTGAACAAGTAACAGAAGAACGAGCTGTTGTAAATGCGTCTTTATTAAATGTACGTAAAGATCCATCGACAGGTGCGGCGGCTGTTGGTCATTTGAAAAATGGAGAGACTGTTACAATTATAGGAAAAGAAAATGGTTGGGCAAAAATCCGTTTTAACGATGGTGAGGGTTATGTTTCATTACAATTCTTAAAAATTAAACAGGGCTCGTCTTCCTATGAAATTGTTACCTCATCACAAAAGGTTCAAAAACCAAATGAAGTAGAAGCAACACAAATTATGCAAAACATGAAAGAAGATGCTTACATTAAGAGTGACGGTAAAGTTGTAAATATGAAGCAAGGTTTCGTTCGTGCGAATGGAGTTATTAATATTTACGATATTACGACGGGTAAAAAACTCACATATGTAAAGGGTGGAGCCGATCTGAAATTTGTAAAAGCTGTTGGTGATCGTATTTATGTCCAAATTGATGGCATGACAGGTTATGTGAATATAAACGATGTTACATTACATCCGACAATGACTGGTGAGAAAACGTCGTATTATGCAACTAAAAATGGCAAGTTATATCATTATGTATACAATCCTGCAAATGGTAAATACGCAACGTATCAAATTGGTAATGCTCCGAAGCATTTAAAAGAAGGGGAGCGTTACGAAGCTTTCGATAAGAAACAAATTGGTGGACAAGATAGTTATCAATACTTTGAATATATGCCACTTCGTGCAACATCTACTTATACAGGAGATGAAATTGATAATTTCTTACGTAAATCGAATGCAAATAGTCCACTTATTGGATTAGGAAAATATTTTGTAAGTGCAGCAGAGAAATATAAGATGAATGCCGGCTACTTAGTGTCACATGCAATTTTAGAATCTGGATGGGGAACAAGTCGTATCGCACAAGATAAGAAAAATTTATTTGGCTTTAGAGCGGTAGATTCAGATCCATACAATGGTGCAACTGGATTCAAGACATGGGAAGAAGGTATTGATTTTTGTGCGGCATATATAGATAAGCATTACTTAAATCCAAGTGGAAATACATATAATGGTGGAAACTTAGGGGATAAGGCACAAGGAATGAACGTCATGTATGCAAGTGACGAAAACTGGGGACAGCAAATTGCTTCGCTTATGTATAGAATTGATGCAATGAATGGAAGTAAAGATTTAAATAAATATCGACTTGGAACGTTAACAACAGGTTCCCCGATATTTAAAAGTTTGGCTGAAGGTAAGACTGGAACTATATCTCGGAACATTATGGTAGCCATTAAGAGAACGGTTAATACACCACAAGGGTCGTATTATGAAATTGTTTCAGATAATAAAGAATACAACAGTGTCTACGTAAAAACTGGGTCTGTAAAACTTGTAAACTCTTATTAAAGGAAAACATCATCATTTGAAAATGACATCAACTGTGCTTTGCTTGGAGAGCTGTGGCAAGGTGTTGGAAGGAATGAAAATAATTGCGAGATTAAACTCGCACAAAATCGTAATCAAGCAGGAACGGTTGGATTGATTTGCCACTTCTTACATCGATATAAATAAATACTATAGGTGTTTTCATATAATTGAGAATTTATTCTTTTTTTCACTAGATAAATAATGCTACAATATAAGGGAAGAATACAATATTTTCCGTCTTGGAAAATGCTTTGTAGAAAGGAAGAAACTGCATGCCTATTATTTTAGAAAAAGGTCAAAAGATCGATTTAACGAAAGGACAACCAAAAGTAGCAAAACTACAGGTTGGCTTAGGCTGGGATCCAATTGGGCAATCAGGTGGGTTTCTGTCTTCATTATTTGGAAGTAAACCAAATGTAGATTGTGATGCATCTGTTGTTATGTTAGAAGAGGATCGTTTTGTTAATAAAAATGATTTAGTATACTTTGGAAACAAACTTTCTACTTGTGGTAGTATGATTCATTCAGGAGATAATTTAACAGGTGAAGGCGAAGGTGACGATGAAACAATCTTTGTAGAGTTACATAAAGTCCCAAGTCGTATTAACCGTTTAGTATTCGTTGTAAATATTTATGATTGTGTAAACAGACGTCAAGACTTTGGTATGATTCGCAATGCGTATATTCGTATTCAAAACCAACAAACTGGTGAAGAATTAGCACGTTACAACTTATCAGATAACTATGCTGGAAAAACGACTCTAATTGCAGGGGAAATGTATCGACATGGAAGTGAATGGAAGTTTTCAGCAGTTGGAGAAGGCACACAAGATAAAAACTTAAGTGAGATTGTATCACGTTATCAATAAAATAAGCCGAGGAGGAATTGTACATGGCATCAATTTCGTTGAAAAAAGGGCAAAAAGTAGACTTAACAAAAACGAATCCAGGTCTTTCGAAAGTTCTTGTAGGACTTGGTTGGGATACGAATCGTTATGATGGACAAGCTGATTTCGATTTAGATGTTAGTATCTTTTTAGTAGGTGCGAATGGTAAAGTTTCAGGAGCAGAGGATTTTGTCTTCTATAATAATCCAAAAGGTGCAAATGGTGCTGTAGAGCATTTAGGAGATAACCGAACTGGTGAAGGTGAAGGCGATGACGAATCCATCAAAGTAGATTTAAAAAATGTACCTGCACATATCGAACGCATTTGTTTCACAATTACAATTTACGATGGAGAAGGTCGTAGCCAAAACTTCGGACAAGTTTCTAACTCTTTCGTACGTATTTTAGATGAAGAAAAGAATGCAGAGTTAATTCGTTACGACTTAGGAGAAGATTTCTCTATTGAAACAGCTGTTGTAGTAGGTGAATTATACCGCCATGCAGGTGACTGGAAGTTCAATGCAATTGGAAGTGGATTCCAAGGTGGATTAGCGTCTCTATGTAATAACTTTGGTTTAGACGTAGAGTAATAGAGTTATATATGCATCAGTAAATATATATTTATTGATGCATATATTCTTTAAGATTAAAATATAGAGGTGAATATAAATGGCTATTCAGTTACAAAAAGGACAGAAGATTGATTTAGGTAAGACAAGTCCTGGTTTAACAAAAGCGATAATTGGTCTCGGCTGGGATATTAAATCTTACGACGGAGGATCAGATTTCGATTTAGATGCATCTGCCTTTTTATTAGATGAGAACGGAAAATGTACGAAAGAAACTGACTTTATCTTCTATAATAATCTACAGTCTCCTTGTGGATCTGTTTTACATACAGGAGATAACCGCACAGGTGAAGGTGAAGGCGACGATGAGCAACTTGTTGTGGACTTAAAGAAAGTTCCAGCAGATGTGCACAAAATTGCTATTACAGTTACGATTTATGATGCAGAAGGCCGTAGTCAAAACTTTGGACAAGTAGGAAATGCGTTCGTTCGTTTAGCGAATGAAGAAACGAATGAAGAAGTTCTTCGTTTTGATTTAGGGGAAGATTTCTCAATCGAAACAGCAGTTGTCTTTTGTGAATTATACCGTCATAATGGACAGTGGAAGTTTAATGCAGTAGGAAGCGGATTCCAAGGTGGTTTAGGTGCGCTTGTAAGAGCGTATGGCTTGGATGCATAGAAAGGAAACGATATTCGTTTCCTTTTTTTGACCTTTCTATAAATCTAGCAAAGAATAGGGGATAAAGGTAAAATGAGTATTTTGCAAGGAATCCTTGATACGTATGCTCAATTTTTTGACTTGGACATGTGGATTAAAGTGTTGCAGGATCCAGTATCTTGGGGATTAATTGGTACACTTGTTGTACTTGAAGGATTATTATCTGCTGATAATGCACTTGTGTTAGCAGTAATGGTAAAACACCTTCCTGAAGAGAAGCGTAAGAAAGCATTATTCTATGGACTTATTGGAGCTTATGTATTTCGATTTATTGCAATTGGAATTGGAATGTTCTTAATTAAATTAGCATGGGTAAAAGTGTTAGGTGCACTTTACTTAGCGTGGCTGTCAGTTAAATACTTCATTGATAAACGAAAAGGTAATGCAGAAGAAGAGGAAGCTCATGGTATGAACCAAAACAGTATTCTCTTCAGAATGTTTGGTGTCTTCTGGGGAACAGTTGCGATGGTTGAATTGATGGATATTGCATTCTCTGTAGATAGCGTACTTGCTGCATTTGGTGTATCAAATGAAGTTTGGATTCTATTATTAGGTGGAATGCTCGGTATTTTAATGATGCGCGGTATCGCTGGTGTATTCTTAAAGTTGTTAGAACGTATTCCAGAACTTGAAACGACAGCATATATTTTAATCTTAATTATCGCAGCAAAAATGTTATTGTCTGTTATTCATATTGAAATAAGTCATATGCTATTCTTTATCATTTTAGTTGTAGCATTTGGAGCAACATTTATAATTCACTACATGAAGAATTCTGGACAAGCTAAAGAAGAGGTTGCAGCTACTAAAGAAGACAATAAATAATTGAAATGGGTTTGCTCGTTTTACGAGCGCCCATTTTTTATAACCAAAAATAGTTTATAATAGAAGAAAGACTTAGAAAAAACGTAAATGTTTTTGGAGGTGAACTGTTGTGTTTTCACGTTTTACACTTCAACCATATGCATTAAAAGATGAATCGGATTTAAAGCAATTTGAAACACTTTTAGAAAAACGCCCACAATATGAGCTGACAGAGAATGAGATGAAATTTAGTTATATAGCATGCCGAATCCTTGGCGTTCCTAATGATGTAGATGAATATTTTAATGAGCTGTTTGATTATAGTGAAGCGAAAGGAATCGAGGTTTTACACGAACAAAATTTAAACAAAGTGATTGATTCAGAAAAACTTCGTCACATTCAAGAAGTGTTCGGATTACATCAAGAAGCACCAAATGGTCTGACAGTAAATAGGCTAGTGGCGCACTTATCTGGGAAACAACTTTTGCCGAAAGTGGACAATCCTGATTTACAACATTATATACATACGAAATTTATTTCTGTGCTGAAATTATATGAGAAACAACATAATCAATCTTTAAAGACAGAAGGCTTCCGTCGTTTCTTAATCGACATGATTAAATTAAGCGAAAATTACGTAGCGAAGTGGTTCTCTACGATTAACTATAAGAAACAAATGCCGCGTATCGTTTGGTACGGTGATGCACAGGAAAGCCGTATATATTTCTTATACTTTCTTATTATGCTCGGCTGCGATGTACTTTATTATCATCCAGAAGGAAAAGATGGATTTGAGAATGTTGATGACGAAGGAAGAACTTTTATTGTGTCTCATCCAGGTCGCATTTCTCTTGAACCATTTCCAGATCGCCGTCGCGAGCGTGTGGCAACAGTAGCGTATCAAGCTTCAAAAGAAATTGAACAAGTACTTCACCACGATAATTCACTGCTGTACAAGCCGTGGCAATTCCGTTCCTATACGCCTGTAGCTCGTACATTAAAAACAACATACGATGAACTCTTTTTAATTACGAAGGAAAAGGCGTTCGTACGCCCGACATTCTTTGTTGAAAATAAACACATTTATATTCCTTCTTTATTTGCGAAAATATCAGGGGTTTCAAAAAATGAGAAAGAATATTTCCAACGATTAAAGGCTGTTACATCATTTGATAACAGTTTATTAATTAATACATTCCCGTTTACGAAAGAACAGAAAGCAAATTTCCAATATCATTATCGAGATGCATTAGACCGCGGGGGGAAACTACACCCTGATCTAATGATGAACAGTCATTGGTGGCCACATAAAAGATTGCCAGAAGGATTACAACATGGTATTGCAGAGGCAATCATCCATACGTGTGAAAGTGAAATGTGTAAACCAATTGCAAAAGAGACGAAACAAGATGTAGCACTATATGTTTTCGCACAACTGTCTCAAATACCACCGAATATTTTAGAGCAGCTTGAGAAATTTGATTATTCACAAGATGTACCGAAAATTGTTATATTTAATAATGAGAAGAGTGGAGAATTGACTCGTTCTGATGCTGTTTTATTACTATTTTTAAATCAAATAGGAGTAGATGTATTCCACTTCAATCCAACAGGAAGAAACGATATTGAACCGTATATTGAAGCGGGGGCATTTGATTCACATTGGCTTGAAGAAGTTAATTTCGATCTTGAGTTTCATGGTTCATCAGCCTATAAAAATTTATCACAAACAATAAAAGGACTATTTCGTCCATTTTTATAAGGAAAGGGAGAATACCATATGAATAACCCAGTCGTACTAGATTCGAAAACAGAATTAAATGAACAAACAGCACAAGACGTTCGCTTGCAACTTAGACAAGATGCGGATGTACAACGTATTTATAATGCGGTAGATATTAAAGATCAGTTAGAATTAATTGAACTTGGAAAAGAACCTTCTATGGAAATTTCACGTTTTGCTGATCAAATTTTACATACAATGTCATTATCAAAAATAGAAGATTCGGGTGAATTATTAAAACAACTCGGTAAAATTATGGACCGATTTGATAGTAAAGACTTTGCGGAAGAGAAAAGTGGTTTCTTCTCACGTATGTTCAAAAAAGCAGATAAAATGATTGAACAAATCTTTAGCAAGTATCAAACGATGGGCCGTGAAATTGATAAAGTGTATGTGGAAATTACGAAGTATCAAGATGAAATGAAAAAATCAATTGGTACGTTAGACGGTTTATATGAGCAAAACTTAAAATATTACTTAGACTTAGAAAAATACGTAGTAGCAGGGGAAATGTTATTAGAGCGTTTAAATACAGAGTTAGTTCCAATGTATGAAGAGCGTGTACGTAACAATGATCAATTAGCAGGTATTGAATTAGAGTCCCTTAAAAACTCTGTTGAAATTTTAGAACAGCGTATTGATGATTTAGAAAAAGCACGTATGGTTGCGTTACTGACAGCACCACAAATTCGTATGATTCAACGTGGTAATAATAAATTAATTGGTAAAATCAATACAGCGTTTATCACGACGATTCCTATCTTTAAAAATGGTATCATTCAAGCAGTAAATGCGAAGCGTCAAAAGCTTGTTGCAGATTCCATGGCCGAACTGGATCGCCGTACAAATGAATTACTTAAGAAAAATGCACAAAATATCGCAACGCAAAGTGTGGAAGTAGCGAGATTATCAGGGTCTTCTAGTATTAAGATGGAAACACTTGAGGAAACTTGGAACATTATTTCAAGAGGTATGCAAGAAACACAACAAATTGAAGAACAAAATAAACGTGAGCGTGAAGAAAGTCGCAAACGTATGGCTACATTAACTGAGAACATAAAAAAAGAATTACAAGGGTAAATGAAAAGGCAATGAGGAAGAGTCCTCATTGCCTTTTAGTTTCTCTTCACTAATTTAATAATCTCATTCACAACAAGTGGAATGATACTTAATAAGAGAACAAATCCCCAATCTCGCATCGTTAATGCATGCACACCGAATATATTTGCAAGAGGTGGGATAGAGATGATACAAACTTGCATCAGAATACCGATAAGAACGGAGAAGACTAAATATTTATTTGTAAATATCCCAATTGAAAAAATGGATTTCGTTCTTGAACGCAAGTTAAATGAATGAACGAGCTGAGAAAAACTAAGAACGACAAATGCCATCGTCTGAGCGTGTAATAGAGCATCCTCATCAATTCGCTCTGGGAAAAGAGGGAATAAATTTGTATCTCCAGTATAGAATTTTGCTCCGGCGATAAAGGCTATTAGCGTCAAAAGCCCAATGACAATCCCATTGAAAATAAGGAAAGGAACGCTACCACTAAATAAGCTTTCTTTCGCATGTCGTGGTTTTTCCTTCATCACATCAGGATCTTCAGGATCAACCCCAAGTGATAATGCAGGCAGTGTATCTGTAATTAAATTCACCCACAAAATGTGAATAGGTCGTAGTGGTGTTGCCCAGCCGAGTAAAATGGCTAAAAATAAAGTGATAATTTCTCCGAAGTTACAAGAGAGTAGGAAGAGAATTGATTTTTTTATGTTACGATAAATGTTCCTACCTTCCTCAACAGCTTTCACGATAGATGAGAAATTATCATCTGTTAACACGACATCCGCTGCTCCTTTTGCAACGTCTGTTCCTGTAATGCCCATCGCTACGCCAACATCAGCTTGCTTTAAAGATGGAGCATCATTGACACCATCACCAGTCATAGAAACGATATTTCCTTTCGCGCGTAATGCTTTTATGATCTTTACTTTATGTTCTGGAGAGACCCTAGCGAATACATGTAAGTGATTAATTTTGCTTGCTAGTTCTGTATCTGAAATGTTGTCTAATTCAGTTCCAATCATAATTTCAGATACTTCTTCAGCAATGCCAAGTTCTTTTGCAATGGCAAAGGCGGTATCTTTATGATCTCCAGTAATCATAACTGTGCGAATACCGGCTTTTTTACATTCTGTAATGGAATCTTTTACTTCGGTTCGCGGTGGATCAATCATACCGACAAGACCAATAAAGATGAGGTTTTCTTCGAGATGATCTATATCCACATTACTTGAATTGTATTGTTTAAATGCGAATGAAAGTACTCTTAAAGCTTCTTGAGACATTGCCCCGGCAGCTTCTAATATTTGAGTTTTATCAGCCGCTGTTAGACCCTCAACTTTACCGTTTTTAAATATGTGGGTACATCTAGGTAAGATCTTATCTATAGCACCTTTCGTCATGCTATAATAGCTGTCATCGTATGTATGCACGGTTGACATCATTTTACGATTTGAATCGAAAGGCATCTCGTTAACGCGCTCATGTATCTTTTCTAAATGATCTTTTTGCATGTTAAAAGTGCTTCCAGCAACGAGAAGAGCAATTTCAGTCGGGTCTCCGGTTTGTGATTCGTTATTGTAAGACGCATCGTTACATAGCACCATATTTTCTAACAATAGACGTTGTGCATCATTATTTGCATTTAAATTTTCTAAATGATCATATGTGTTATCACTATAAAAGTGAGTAACGGTCATTTTGTTTTGCGTTAACGTACCTGTTTTATCTGAACAAATGATTGTGACAGAACCGAGAGCTTCAACAGCTGGTAGTTTCCGAATAATAACGTTTTGTTTAATCATGCGCTGCACACCAATTGCAAGAACGATGGAAACGATAGCTGGCAAGCCTTCTGGAATAGCTGCAACGGCTAAACTAATAGCAGTCATAAACATTTCTAACGTATCCCGGCCTTGGAAAAAGCCGATGAAAAACATAGCGATACAAATCGCTACAGCGACAAATCCTAAATATTTTCCGACTTGTGCTAAGCTTTTTTGAAGTGGTGTCATATCATCGTCTGCTTCATGTAAAAGGGAGGCAATCTTACCAATTTGTGATTTCATGCCAGTTTCAACAGCAACACCGACGCCTCGCCCGTATGTTACAAGAGTAGACATAAAGGCCATATTCTTTTGATCACCTAATGGTACTTGTTCATCACTTTGCATGGAAGGGTGGTAAATTGCATCTTTATCAACAGGGACAGATTCACCAGTTAGAGCAGATTCTTCAACTTTTAAATTTGCGGTTTCGATTAGGCGTAAATCGCATGGGATATATCGGCCAGCGTCGAGCATAACGATATCACCTGGAACGACGTTTTCAGATGGAATTTCTTTTAGTTCACCATTTCGCTTGACGATAGCTTTAGGTGTCGCCATCTTTTTCAATGCCTCTAAAGCTTGTTCTGCTTTTGATTCTTGGACGACGCCAATAACAGCGTTTAAAACGACAACGAGCGCGATAATACTGGCATCAGCCCATTCACCTACAAAGGCTGAAATAAGAGCAGCAATAATAAGAACATATACGAGGACGTCATTAATTTGGGCGAAAATACGCTGCCATAAAGTGCGTTTTTGTTTTGTAGCTAATTCATTAAAACCGTATTGCTTTAAACGCTCATTTACGATTTCATCTGTTAAACCGTGTTGTTCATTTGTTTCTAAGTCAATTAATGTTTGATTTTTCGTCTTACTGTACCAATTGCTCATAAGTAAGCACCTCCAGTAAAAACAGTTAGCAATGGTAGTGTTGCTATTATTTGTGAGTAGTATGTATGGAGAAAAATCTAAGATGAGGTTCTACTTCTATTGTACAATATTTTACAGTTGGTTGAGGGAAAGAGAAGAGTTGTCATGAATTTGTTGGAAATAAAAAGAGCCTCATAAGCGAGGCTTTTTACTTTTTAATTAATGTACCTAATTCTTCTGTAATAGCTTGCATTTCACTAATACTGAATGTTTCACGTTTCATAACGTGCTCATAAATGTCACGTAAGTCTTCGTACATTTCTTCATTAAAGCTAGCAGCTCTCATCGCTCCAGCATTAACCATACGTAATTTTTCTTTAATAGCTTCGACCATATATTCAACGTTTTCTTCTGACTTTACGGATAAATCCACCGAAGTGTCCCCCTTTAAAATAACATAAGGCTATCTTAACATTTTTTATCATTTTCGTTAATGAATCTTTTCAATCCTATTAAATTAGTAGGGATTTCCTTTATATTCACTAATTGGTTGTTTATACTATAAGTATATATTAAGAAATGCACCAAGAAGGGAAGAAACAAAATATGGTTCAAGTATTGTTTGTTTGTCTTGGGAACATTTGCCGTTCTCCAATGGCAGAAGCGATTTTTAGAAATCTTGTCGTAAAAGAGGGACTCGAAGAGAAAATTGTCATTGATTCTGCAGGAACTGGAGATTGGCATGTTGGCCATCCGCCACATAAAGGAACACAAAAAATTTTAAAAGAAAATGCAGTCACTTTTGAAGGAATTAAAGCAAGGCAAGTAGAAAAAGAAGACTTAACAAAGTTTGATTATATTATTGCCATGGACAACAAGAATATAGCAGATTTAAAAAGTTTAGGTAAAACTGGAGGCTATATTGGTAGGCTGTCCGATTTTGTTCCAGACGGTGGCTGGACAGACGTTCCCGACCCTTACTATACAGGGAATTTCCAAGAAGTATATGACCTTGTAACAGAAGGGTGTGCAAAGCTATTAGCTTTCATTCGAAATGAACAAGGAATATGAGGAAGCTTAGAAAGAAATACTTTCTAACATAAGAAATGAAAGGGTGAAGGAATATGGCAAAGAAAAATAATATTGCTCGAAACATTGCGATTGGTGTAGCTGCAGGTGTAGCTGTATCTATGTTGAAGAAAGAAAACCGTGAAAAAGTAAAAAATACTGCAGAAAAAGCAAAAACAAAGATGATTGAAATTGGTGAAAATGCAAAGATTAAAGAAAAAGTGCAAACTGTTACAGATAAAGGACGCGAACTTGCTGATTTAAATGTAGTGAAAGCGAAAGTTGCAGAAATTAAAAAATTGACGCCATCTGTTGTAGAGACGTTAAAAGAAACGAAAGAAATTTTTAGTAAGAAAAAAGTTGAGCCAGCAGAGAAGCCAGAAACAATTGAAATTCAAGCTGTATCTCCAAAAGTAGATGAACTAAAAGCAGAAGAAGAGCCAGTAGTTGCTGAAGATGGCGGTATGAAAGAAGCGCGTGAACTATTTATGAAAGACTCAAACGCAGAGGAAAAAAAAACTGAAGCGTACATTGAGTTGAAGCAAGATAAAGAAGAGAAGAAAAGCGTTTAAACATATATGAGAAAAATTTTAGAAAAGGTGAGAAGAAATCGTACTTATTCGTTTGGTAAAGATTTGTATGACCGGACGATGCGCGATGATGTAGCGGGCTTGGCAGCACAGCTCGCTTATTTCTTCTTGCTTGCGATTTTTCCTGGGCTTGTTTTCTTAATTACGCTTCTTGGATTCATTGACCTTCAAACAGAAAGTGTGCTCAACTTATTAGAACCGTACGTACCCGAAGATGCAATGTCTTTAATTGAAGTAAACGTTGATAAAGTTGTAAATGAGCAAAATGGTGGCTTATTATCATTTGGTTTATTATCAATGCTATGGTTTGCGTCAAACGGGGTAAATGCGGTGATGAATGCTTTTAATCGTGCGTATGATGTAACAGAAACACGTTCCTTTATTAAAACGAGAGCTTTATCAATTGTGTTTACATTAGCGATTATTTTTATGATTGTGTTTGCGCTAATTGTTCCAGTGTTTGGACAAGTCATTGGAGCAGCGGTATTTAAAGCAATTGGGTTATCGGATAGTTTTTCTTACGTGTGGAGCATTACGCGGTTAGTAGCGAGTTTCTTCGTGCTATTTGCATTGTTTAGTTTTTTATATACATTTGCACCAGATCGAAAGTTAAAAAGAAGAGAAGTCATTTCAGGAGCAACATTTGCTACTGTAGGATGGATTGTGGTATCGTACTCATTTGCTTATTATGTAGATAAGTTTGCGAATTACGCCAATACATATGGTGGTCTCGGTGGTATTATTATTTTAATGTTATGGTTTTATTTGACTGGATGGGTCATTTTACTTGGCGGTGAAATTAATGGTTTACTCCATCATTATAGGACGGGTGACAATAATTCCCGTAATGAAAAGTGAGCTCTTGTTCCATAATAATAGGGAATAGGGGGGATATTTCATGAGTAATAATAAAAAGAATCACAACAATAAAAATAACAATAAACAAAAGAGTAGTTCGCATCCAAAGCATAAAACGAGTGGTAGTGCGAACGGGCATAATAGCTACCATTAAAAAAAACGGGTCCTCTATGAGGGACCCGTTTCTTATTTGTTTCCTTTTAATAATCGTAAGCCATTCAAAATAACAAGAATCGTACTTCCTTCATGCCCAATAACACCGAATGGAAGAGCTAAAAATTGCAAGAAGTTTGAACAAATCAGCATTGCAATTACAGCTAGTGAAAAGATTACGTTTTGCCTTACAATACGATTCATTCGTTTTGATAAGCGGATTGCTTGAGAAAGTCGAGATAATTCGTTTTTCATAAGTACAACGTCTGCAGTTTCTAAAGCTACGTCTGTTCCTTCTCCCATCGCTACACCAATACTAGCAGTAGCGAGTGCAGGGGCATCATTTATACCATCTCCGACCATTGCTACTGTCCCGTATTTTTCTTTTAGCTTCTTAATCGTTTCAACTTTTGTTTCTGGTAAGCATGATGCGTAATATTCCTTTATATTACTTTCAGAGGCAATGGCTTTTGCTGTTTCTTCATTATCTCCAGTAATCATAATTGCTTCGACACCGATGCTTTGTAATTCGCGAATAGCAGCTATTGTTTCCTGGCGAAGTGTATCTTTTAAAGCGATGAGTCCAAGAATACCTTCTTCATCACTAATATAAACGACAGTTTTACCTTCCTTTTCAAGTGAGGCAGAAATACCATTATGAAATGTCTTTGTTTCTGCACCGATAAAGTCAGCTTTACCTATTTTATAAGCTTTGTTTTCAAATATTCCTTTTAGCCCAAAACCAGTTACATCTTCAACATTTTCTGGCTTTTGTAATGTAATGTCATGTGCATGTTGTGCATATTTAACGATAGATTCAGCTAAAGGATGTGTAGAGTGACTTTCAATTGCTGCTGTAATAGAAAGTACTTCTTTTTCTGTCATATTTTCTCGAACATATACATCTGTTACGGTAGGTTTTCCCTGTGTTAATGTTCCAGTTTTATCAAAGGCGATCGCTTTTACAGAAGCGAGGCGTTCTAAATGTATGCCACCTTTAAAAAGAATTCCGTTTCTTGCGCCGTTAGAAATTGCAGATAACGTTGCTGGTGTAATGGCAGCAACGAGTGCACAAGGAGATGCGACTACAAGTAAGATCATAGCGCGATAAAATGTTTCATTCCAGCTCCAATCCAGTAAGAAATGAGGGACGAACATCATAAGCGCAACAATGAGTAGTACACCTTTTACATATGTTCCTTCAAACTTTTCAATGAATAGTTGTGATGGTGATTTTTCACTTTGTGCACTTTGAACGAGACGAATAATCTTTTGGAATAATGTTTGATCGCTCGGCTTCGTAATTTTAACTTCGATAGCACCGCGTAAATTTACAGTACCGGCAAATACTTCATCCCCATGTTTTTTTTCATTTGGAATAGGTTCACCAGTAATCGCTGCCTCATCGATATTTGTTTCACCGCTATAAATCGTACCGTCAGCAGGAACGCGTTCACCTGGCTTAATTAAAATGATGTCGTTAATTTGTAATCGTCCAACAGGAACACGTTCTTCAGTTCCATTTGAAATACGTAATGCTTCTTCAGGCTGTAGATCAAGGAGCGCTGAAATTTCTTTTTGACTTTTGCTTAATGTATAAGATTCCATCGCACCGCTTAGTGCAAAGATGAAGATTAAAACCGCGCCTTCTGTCCAGTAGCCAATGAGTGCGGCACCTATAGCAGCAAAAAGCATAAGCATTTCGACATTTAGCTCTTTCTCTTCAATTGTATCTTCAATACCTTCTTTTGCTTTTGCATATCCACCAACTATATAAGCAAGGATATAGCAAATAATGCCTACATTCATTGCATCGTTCTTTGTAAATAACCAACCAGCTAAAATGAAAATACCAGATGCGATTGCAAATATAAGTTCATAATGTTTTTTTAACGTATCCCATAAAGAGGGATGAGAAATAGACTTTTGTACTTGTAATGTTTTTACTTCTGAGTTCATTACTACTCGCTCCTTCCAAATTCTTATTGAGAAAAATAATCAAAATCGAAACCTCTATAAAACGACGAAAGCTGCCATCCATAATGGATAGCAGCATTTCTGTTGAATCTGTTTTTAACAGTTATTATGTTGTAATTATTCTATAGTATATCATATCTTTTTATAAGATGGCACAGTTTTGTTTCAAGTATAAACGGAAAACTTGTGTTTTCGCAATACCTTTGGTATATATGATTATTGTTCATAAAAAGATCGGAAAGGAAGACAACAAGTGAAGACAGAGAAATTTTTTACCCATCCGATTGGCGTATTAATTGCTGCAATAGTAGCGACTTTTTTATGGGGGAGTGCATTCCCGTTTATTAAATTAAGTTATGCTGAACTTGGAATTCAGCCACAAGAAGTTGGGGAGCAAATATTATTTGCTGGCTATCGTTTCTTTTTATCTGGAGTCATGCTTTTATTTTTCTTTAAAGCGTTAGGAAAAGATATGAGCTTCAAAAAAGGAACAGGGAAGCAGTTAGTACAAATTGGTTTATTTCAAACATTTCTTCAATATATATGTTTTTATATTGGGATGAGTTATAGCTCTGGTATCGAAGGAGCTATCATTTCAGGAACATCATCATTCTTTCAAATTTTACTCGCGCACTTCTTATATAAAGACGATGCGCTTAATATGAGAAAAATAATTGGAGTATCTATCGGTTTTTGTGGTGTCGTTTTAGTAAATGTACCGAGTGATGGCAGTTTGTCATTCCATTTCGGAATCGGTAGTTTATTACTTCTTAGTGCAGCAATGTTGTACTCATATGGGAATATATTGGCGAAAGAAGGTAGTAAAACATTAGATGTTGGCTATATGACAGCATACCAAATGATTTTTGGTTCTATTGGGCTATTATGTATAGGAGCTTTGCAAGTTGGAGTCATGCCATTTACATTTAGTGTACATGCAATACTTATGCTTATGTACTTATCTTTCTTATCCGCAGCAGGATTTTGCATTTGGAATACAATTATGAAGTACAACAAAGTTGGAAAAGTATCAATGTACATGTTCTTTATACCCGTATTTGGTGTGTTATTATCGAGCATGATTTTAGGAGAAGCAATTCATTCATTTGTATTATTCGGTTTAGCATGTGTAGCTGCGGGAATTATCGTGGTGAACCGAGCGCCAGCTAAGCAGAAAATGGAGCAAGAAAAACAAGTAGCATAGATGAAGAGAAAACGATTACAATGGAAGAACAGTACTGTTCTTCTTTTTTTGTATAGAAAAAGGATAATAGACTAGGTGTAACGAAAAAAGATACAAAAAGTATTTATTGGGGAGAACATATTATGAATCTACTTTACATGGTGTTAATTGCACAAATCATTCTTTTTCTAATTGGTGCAATGTACGCAATAGGGCAGACAAAAAAAACAAGAAATAATATGCCGTTACCTTTAGCAGTACGTCTTATTCTTAGTTTTTCTTTAACAGCAAGTGCAATTTGGATATGGTTACAAGATCCATCAGTAGAGTATAGTACGTGGGTTGCACTGGGTATGACGTTATCAACTGTAGGAGATTTATTTATGGCAGGCTTGATTCCAATTGGTCACAGGTTAATTGGAGGAATGATTACTTTCGCTCTTGCTCATTGTTTTTATGTAAAAGCATTTTTGCAAACAGGCATTTCATGGAATGGTTTTTGGATTGGTTTACTCGTATACGGACTCTTTCTCATTATAGGATGGTTCTTCTTTATACGAAATGATAAACAAGATAAATTGTTTACGACAGGAGCGCTAATTTACGGATTGTGGGTTGGAGGAATGGCTTGCTTTGCATTCGCCTTATACTATGAGAATACAGGAATATGGTGGATACCGGCTTTGGGTGGTTTACTATTTGTGATTTCTGATTTTATTATTGGCGTGACAGATATTGGAGGGCGCAAATTAAAGTATGAACCACTTTGGATTTGGTTTACATATGTAGCGGCTCAAATGTGTATTGTATATGTGGGAATATAAAAAGATACTCTTTGAATAGTGAGTAGGCTATTCAAAGAGTATCTTTTTTGTTACTATGCTACGATATTTTTTTGTTGTAGAGCAGAAAGGCTGTATTCATCTGCTGCTTTATAACCTTGAGATAATAAATCATTGATATAAAGCTTGTTGTAAATAAAGCAGAAGACTAAGTTAGAGAATCCGAATGTAAACATGCTAGCGACTAAAATAATTAAAAACCATTTCCAATCTCCACGGAATATAGCAGGGAAGAAACCAAAGAAAAATACAGTCCAACTAAAACCAATTTTTGCTTGCTTAATTTGGCCAGTATTTTCATTTTTAAGCATAACTTTCATAGAAAAAGTCCTCCTAAGTAACTAAAAATATAATGATAAATGCAAGATATAGTATATCAAAATAATACATTCTTGAATATTATTATTTATATTTTTGTAATATTTGAATTTATTAATTCAGAATTTTATGGAAATTATACAGTTGAAGTCTTTATAATAAAAGTAAAAAGATGATGAGATGGTGGAATGATGCAAAAGAAAAAACGTTTGCGTGAATTCTTTGGAACAATTGCTATTGCATGTTTATTGGTGTTTTTGGCGAAAATTTTCGTGTTTTTTCCTACGACTGTAAAAGGGGCGTCCATGAAGCCAACGTTACATGATGGTGATAAGGTGATTGTAAATAAGTTGGCAAAGCAATTCGAAAGTTATGGGAGAGAAGATATTATTGTTGTAAAGACGGATAATTTTTATGTGAAAAGGGTTATTGGTTTGCCTGGCGATGTCATTGAGGTGAGAAACGATCAATTATATGTGAATCATGAAGTGATAGAGGAAGCGTATTTGTATAGTAATAGAAAACAAGCTGAAAAAAAACTTATGAATTTAACAGAGGACTTTGGACCAATTACAGTTCCTAAAAATAAGATTTTTGTTATGGGAGATAATCGCTTAATAAGTAGGGATAGTAGAAATGGTTTAGGACTTATTGATAAAGCAGATGTATTAGGAGAATTAGCGGCAATTTACTATCCATTTGAACATATGAAAATAATGAATTAAAGTAAAAAACCAAGCAAATTTTAGTTTGCTTGGTTTTTTTGCTAAATCGTAGGCGACTCATTAAATTCATAGACGTCTTCATTATTTTTATGTGTACTTAAAACGAATTTGTGCTGCAATAGTTGTAGTTTAAAGAATGCTAACGGATCGTGATAAGTTTCTGGATTGCTTCTTAACGTTGCTAATGTTTGCTCGTCTTCTTGTATTTCAAGTTGGGCGGCTTCTACATTTTGTTTCAATATGCTAAGTGGATCTTTAAAGAACATCATGATATCTCGTTCTAATGCGCCTTCAAATACTTCAAACTGAAGGAAGAATTGTTTTGAGATTGTTTGAGCAATTTCCGTATAGTCTTCCGTTTCAATATATTGTTTATATTTGTTTGCGAGCATAGATTGATTTTTTTGCATGTTACCAAATAGTTTTCCCGCACTCTTTAAGAAAAATTGTGTCGGTGTAAAGCGTAATAAAATATTGATGTTCGATACTGTAATTCTATTTGTCATACGTACAACATCTCGATGCCAATCATCTAGTAATTTGAAATCGCAAGGAAGTTTCATGCGTTCTTCTTTGTATAATTTATTAAACGTTTCACTCATTTCATCTAAATAAGATTGAGCTTGAATAAATTCATTATGTGCTGTTTCAATCCATTCTTGAATAAACCCAGTAAATTTAGGAAGAAGTACTTGCTGTACATGTTTTTGAATTCGATCGTTCATCGCAGTATTTAATTCTTCATGAACTAATTTGAAATCACTATCTTCTTGAACAAGGTCAGAACAGCTCTGTAATAATTCAGGAATTTGAGAATGGATGTCTCGTGTGATTTCTTCTTTTGTTAAAAGATAAGATTCTGTAATAGAACGAATTTTATCTTTTTCAAGAGCAGTAAGATTGTTAATGAATCCATTTAGTTTTACTGAGATATGTTTATTCCAGCGTACTGATTTCACTAATGTATTTTCTAATTCGACACGTTCATTTACAAGGTATGCAATTGTCTTTTGAGTAAACCATATTAGTTTTTCTATACGTTCTTGTTCTATGTCGCGTCCTGCTAGATTAGAAAGAATAGACTCTGTCACATCTCCGAGTTGCTGACTACTCTCTTGTGAAGGAGAGTATGGGAAGAACTGTGCATTTGGGAAATGGACTTTAATCTTATTTATTAGTTTTTCATTATTGTCCGCACTATTTGTGTGTAATACGAAATGAATTTGTAAGTTTGGTACTTGTTCACGTAAATAAAGTAATGTATCAAGCTCTTCACCGTGTAATGGTGAAGTAGAATTTAATACGTAAATAAGGCTATCTGCTGCTTGTAAGTATTCATAGTATGAGCTGTTTTTATCCACTTGCCCTTGAGCAGATGGCGTAACAAGGAATGCGAACTTATTTTTTCTTAAAAATCTACTTGGTAACTTAATTTCTATACATTTTTTCTCAAGTTCTGACTCGGAAGGTGTAGCCATTATTTGATGGAATTCATCAAAGTTCGGTATATTGTGTACATCTAACGCAGTGAATTCTGTTATTTCAGTTTGGCTATCATCTTTAAATAGAATAGGAGTTGTTACAGTCTCAGTTAAGATGTTCTCTCCTAATATTGAATTGACGAATGATGATTTATCATGGTCACTAGTTCCTGCTATTAGCAATTGTGTAACATTTAAATCACATAGTTCATGAACGAGTAACGTAAATTGATGACTTAAATCTACATCATTTTTTTCAGCCCATACAGCAATTGTTTCGAATAAATGAGAAACGGTTTCCATATTTACATTTGTTTCAGCTGTTGAATTAGAGAGGAGGGCTCCCGCACTTTTTACGAGTAATGACTCTAACGTTGTAGGTGAAACTTCATTCCACGCTAACACTGCAGCAGAGACAAATAGGGCATCTTTTGCTTTCGTTAAACTAAACCAATTTGTTAATAAATCTGGTACAAGGCCTTGCATTTCATGCATGAAATGTTCACCAGTAATTAATTCAAAGTACGTATCTTGGTAGCGTTCAACAATTTCATGCCAATCGTCATTGTTGTCTGTTTCAATATGTAAGAATAAATGATTTATTGTTTGAATCCAAGATAGATGTAATGTTTCATTTTGATAACTGTTCCAAAGAGCAATAACAAGTTCTTTAAATTGGACTTGATCAATTGTATATAGAGCTTTTAAAGATTCATAGAAATATTCTGGTTTAATTTGTTTCGTAAATCCTTGATTCACATAATTGATTAAAGTGTCGAACCAGTGTAATGATTTTGTTCGAATTCCTTCTTGAACGGCAAGTTCAATGGCATTATTCCAATCTTCTTGTTTTTCATAGAATGAGCGAGCAATGGAAGTAATATTTGGATAGTCAGGTTGGAATGCAACAGCCTCACTAATCGTCTTAAATGCTAGACCTAAACGATCTTGTTCGATGTAAAGAGAAAGCAGTTGTAAGGAAACTTCCATTGTAAGAGTCGTATCTTCCGTTTGAATAGATTGATATATTTCTTCTGCTTTTGGCAAGAATCCTAGTTCAAAATAAGAATCTGCAATATTTTTGGTTGCCCAAAGTGCAAGTTCGTTATTTACTTTCTCCCATTTAAATATTGCTGCTTCAAAGTCTTTATTTTGGTAATAAAATTCACCTTGAGCAAAGCGGATATTAGAAATGTTGGAGAATTCATTGGTAGATTCATTTATATATGCTTCACCAAGTACTTCTGATACCGGAGTAGAAGCTTCTTCTGTTAAAAATGTTTTATAGTAAACTTTTTGGATAAATTGATTTTCAATGGTCATGTTCGTTCCCCCTGTATAATTTAGAAAAATGATGTTGTATGTAAAGGGTGCATGTTCTTTTAATAGGTAGAAGTTGCATTATATCGACCAAACTATGTTTTTGCTAGGTATATCATTTTTCCTGAGAGTTAAACCGTTGCGAAAAGTAACTTTTCTTTATTGTAACAAAAAAATAAGCATATGAATTTTTATTTTTTAATCCTGCTATTTGTGGATAGTAAGATTAAAAAATAAAAATTGGTGAATACAAGGGAAGTGGGGGAAAGGCGGGCGCATGATTGATGTGTGCTAAAGATTAGTGAGAATGAATAAATCTCTACTGATTAATAGTGTACTTTCTTCTTGCTAAAGGAATGGATAGAAGTAGAGTTCATTATAAAAACAATGTATAGTGAATATGTATACCATGTTTGTCTGAAAGATAGAAAGGGCACAATGTGGAATAACGATCGTGCATAGGATGTGTCTTCCGAATGGAACAACATATTGGCGAGTTAATCGCGCATTATGGGTATTTTGGAATTATTATAGCTTTAGCTGGCGGAATTGTTGGATTACCGATACCAGATGAGTTTTTATTGACATTCGTTGGTTATAACGTTTCAAAAGGCGTTATGTCAGGAACTGCTGCGTTTTTAAGTGGGATGGCTGGTGCGATATTAGGTATTACATTAAGTTACATACTAGGTTTAAAACTTGGACTCCCTGTTTTAAAAAAATATGGACCGAAAATTAGAATTAAAGAACATCACATTGAAAAAACACATATTTTATTTGAAAAATATGGACCATTTCTTTTAATGATTGGTTACTTTATCCCAGGAGTACGTCATTTAACAGCATATTTTGCTGGGGTGTCGAATTTAACACTTTGGCGTTTTTGTTTATACGCTTACGGTGGTGCACTTATTTGGATAAGTGTTTTTATTGGACTTGGTTGGAAGTTAGGGGAGAAGTGGCGTTTCGTTGAGTATAGTTTACATCATTATGGAATATGGATTTTATTCATTTCAGTGGTTGTTACAGGTGTTGTATGGTTTTATATAAAGAAAAAGAAAAACCGCTAATAGCGGTTTTTTAGCTGAAAGCGATAAATAGTACACCAGCTGTAATAAAGACAACACCAATGCCAGTCATAAAGTTTAATTTTTCGCCGAGTATAATCATAGCGAGAATGATTGAAAATACGACGCTTAATTTATCGATAGGAGCTACTTGTGAAACTTTTCCTGTTTTGAGGGCAAGAAAATAAAATAGCCATGATGAAGCACCTGCAACCCCGCTTAATGTGATAAAGAGCAGTGCTTTTTTATTTAGCAGTACGTCGCCAATATTTTGAAATTTACCTTGTATAATAATAACGCCTACCATAAATAATGCCATAATAATAGAACGAACCGTTGTTGCGACGTTGGCATCGATTTCATCTAAACCAATCTTTCCAAAAATAGATACAAGGGCAGCAGCAATTGCTGATAATAGTGCGAATAAGAGCCATGAACTCATAGTAAAATTCCTCCAATCTTACATTATTATACATGAAAATCATTCTCATGTATTAATAACGAAATAATCCCCACCTTATATTTTTAATAAGGTGGGGATTATTATACTACTCTGCAATTTCTTCATATAGAAAGTACGTTACATTATAAATATGTTCTACCTCATCATCTGTCATAAACAATAATTCGTCACGCTCAATCCCTTTTTTCTTTTCAATAAACTCAATCATGTTTTTGCGTTCTTCTCTTTTCATCAATTTTATTTCTCCTCTCAATCTGTTTTAATACAGTTTATTTAAGTTACTTCTATTATATAACAGAATCTTTAGAAAGTTCCACCTATTTTATTGTTTTTTTCAGAAGAACTTTTCGACAAAACAAGCCCACCTAAGGGGGGCTTGTTTTATTTTATCCCGCTTTAATGGGCAGTAAGACCCCCACCTCAAAATTCAGCGAAAGCAAAGAAGTTAGGTGGGGGATCAACTGCCCATAAAAGTCCGATTGGTTCAACTAATAATCAGTGGGGATGAAGAAAACCCCCCACTGATTAAAGTTTCACTTTATAGTCGTAAAAACTCGGGCTCCGTCGTACCAGCACCATCGATGTAATAAATTGTGTCAGGATTGATTTTTATTAATACGTAATTAGGGTCTTCAGGACCGAGCAACCAACGTTTTAAGCTATTATTCCAAAACTTGTTTTTTAATGTGGAGTCTTCTTCGATAGAGGCTAAGCCTTCCATTTCAATATAATCTTCATCTAATTTTTTTCCTTCGCGGCCAAGTAGTACATGTACATTTGGATTGTTTTCAATATCTGTTATCTTTTTTGATTTTCGATCTGTTGCAACATATAGTACAAAATCTTCATGGAAAAACATCATAAAAGCGCTATGAGGTTTATTTTCACGTACAGTAGATAATACACCAGTTCGTTGACCACAAATAATCATTTCAATTTTTTCTTTTAAATGCATGTTTTTAGCCCCTTTTCATAATTTGTAATTTTCCCCGTCTAAATAAAATGAAGTATCTTTCATACTCTTTTCATCAACACGATTTTTTAAACGTAATTGTGATGAAATCGGACAAGTTAGGAGAAGAATAATAATAATATCGAGGAGAAATACATACGATGGAAGGATGAAAAGCATGTTTAATAAAATATTTCTTATCGTAGCACTGATCGGGGTACCACTTTCTGTACTTGGAAAAACGCTTCATTGGCCTCAAACAATTATGTTCGCTGTATATTGCATTACGATTATCGCACTAGCGGGTTTTATGGGGAGAGCGACAGAAAGTTTGGCGATTGTATCGGGTCCTAGAATAGGCGGATTATTAAATGCTACTTTCGGTAATGCTGTTGAACTAATCATTTCGATTTTTGCACTTCAGGCGGGATTAATTGAAGTGGTGTTGGCCTCTTTAACAGGTTCTGTACTTGGAAATTTATTATTAGTAGGAGGGTTATCCTTCTTTATAGGAGGGCTTAAATACAAAAGGCAAAGTTTTAATGTGTATGATGCGAGGCATAATTCAGCTTTATTAATATTTGCTGTTGTAGTAGCTTTTGTTATTCCAGAGATTTTTTCAATGAAGATGGACGCTGGAAAGACATATCAATTAAGTATTGGTGTTTCAATTATTATGATTATTATGTACCTTGCTGCATTGCTATTTAAGTTAGTTACACACCGCGGTGTATATCAACATAAAAGTGATGAAGTCGCTCATGAGGAAGAACCCGAGTGGTCGAAAGGGAAAGCACTACTTATTTTAGCAATAGCGACAATTGCGGTAGCTTATGTGTCAGAGGCGCTCGTGCATACATTTGAGACAGTTGCAAAATCATTTGGTTGGTCAGAATTGTTTATAGGGGTTATTATCGTTGCAATTGTTGGGAACGCAGCGGAACATGCATCTGCAATTATTATGGCGTATAAAAATAAAGTAAATATTGCAGTTGAAATTGCGATAGGTTCTACATTACAAATTGCCATGTTTGTTGCTCCCGTATTAGTACTGCTTTCTATGTTTTTCGCACAAAGGATGCCTTTAGTATTTACAATACCAGAACTTGTTTCTATGATTACAGCTGTTTTCTTAACGATTGCGATTTCAAATGATGGAGATACAAACTGGTTTGAGGGCGGTACTTTATTAGCAGCGTATGTCATTATGGGAATTGGTTTTTATTTATTATGAAAAATAGGCATAACAATTGTGCTCAGAGAAAACAATAAACGAAGTAGTATATATACCTTTACGTAGGAAGGAGCCAGACAGGTGAAACGAGTATACAGCATATGTCTTTTAACTATGGTCTCGTTTATTTTATTATTTCCTAACAGTGGCTTTGCAAAGACAACGGTAGAAACAAAAATGCCTTCATCTGTTTTAAATATTTCTAAAGACAATACATTTCCAAATGATGCGCAAGATTTACCGCGTTTACAGCCGAGTAAGTTTGCTCAAGAATTATTAAAAACAGCAAATATTAAAATTGAAAATCCGGACTTAATTCGAATGTTTAATGAAACGACAATTTCGAATGCGCCGCTTGCGGTAGGGTACCGAGCAAAGATTTATTTAGGGCAATGGGCTTTACATTATGAATCGATTGATACATCGGTTAATTGGGAATATAAACAAGTAAATCGCAATGTTTACGATAATCGTGGAGGAGATCGCCTATATCCACTACGCTATAAGCAAGAAACACAAAAGACGGTTGAAGGCGATTTAACAGCAGATATGAAAGATGCTGCAGATGTGAAGAAAATGATGCTTCTCAAAGCACTTGAAAAAGTACAATTGCCGCTTTCATTTAAAACGACTATTGGTTATGGTACAGGGCATGAGCGCGTGTATAATATTAGTCCGAGTCAACTTGGATATTTATATGCTTATACACCAGCAGTAAATGAAAAAGGAAAAGTAACATTTGGAGAAGTATACCTTGTATTAAAAGGAAATCAAAAAAGGCTTGTTGTAAAAAATATTACTTCTCAAGGAATCGGTGCTGCTATCCCAATTCATGATCATTTGTATTTTAAATTCATTTCTTCTTCTCATTCGCAATAATATAAAAAACGTCAGCTTATAAGCTGACGTTTTTTTATAATGTAATATTTGCTGTTTTTGATAAGAAATCTTCGGTTGGATAGTAGCTGTTTTTTACAAGAACATTTGGTCCAAGACATTTTACTGCAGGACAGTGACAGCTTAATGATTTTGCTGTTTTTGAAGCGCTCCATTTTTCATACGCTTCTTGTAACGTATTTGTTTGTATGTTACCTAGAAGTGGAACATCACCAAAGTCTGTTACAATAATATTTCCATCAAAAATATTTACATTTAAACGAGAACGGCCATCTGGATCGTTACGAACAGTGACGTTTTTGCTCTCTTGTAATTTTTTGAATGTAGCAATGTCTCGCTCATCATCGCTACAAGCATAGAAAGGTAAAGTTCCAAATAACATCCATACATTTTCATCGCGAATTTCTAGTAAATGCTCAATTGCATCACGAATTTCAGCTTTTGTTAAAATCTCTAGATTACTCGCGAAGTCACTTGGATACATTGGGTGAACCTCATGACGTTTACATCCCATTTCATCAACGATTTGACGATGAATATGTTCAATATGTGGTAGAGTTCGTTTATTTAGCATCGTTTCGGCTGATACGAGTACACCTGCATCTGATAGAGCTTTACTATTTGTGATCATGCGTTCAAATAATTTTGCACGCTGTTCATACGTAGGTTTACGCTCCATCATTGCAAATCCGCCTTCAACAAAGTCGTCAATTGTTCCCCAGTTATGAGATATATGCAATACGTCTAAATAGGGAATAATTTGTTCGTAACGTGCTAAATCTATAGTTAAGTTTGAGTTGATTTGAGTGCGAACACCTCGTTCGTGGGCGTATTTTAAGAGTGGTGTTACATAGTTGTCGACGGATTTTTTTGAAAGCATAGGTTCTCCGCCAGTAATACTTAAAGAACGTAAATGAGGAATCTCATCTAATCGTTTTAATAAAAGATCCATCGGAAGCGGATTCGGGTCTTTCGGCTGTAACGTGTAACCAACAGCGCAATGCTCACAGCGCATATTGCATAACGTCGTTGTTGTAAACTCAACATTTGTTAATAGTAGTTTGCCGTACTCTTCAAGGTCCATATACGCTTCCCATGGATCGTAAGAAGGAGTAATCGGCTTCATTTTTTGTGATATCGTCATATGAAATACTCCTTTGACTATTGAAATAACAATTTGTCCATCCTCTATAATAGAAGAATATGCGCTTTTTATAAAGTGAAACTTTTTTGTGAAAAAAGAGATAGGGCTTACATTTAAATGAATGACTGTGACAATATTGATGAATTTACATACCCATAGCAATCATTTTTGCGGTATAATAAAAGCAACTCGAATTAAAAGGAGAGTGCCTTCATGGGAAAAGCAATTCAAGATAAAGACACACAATTAGTATATTTAAAAGAACGTTTAAATATGTTCATTGAAGTAATTGATACAATTGAACCTGAAGAAGTAGAATTAGAAGATGTAGATCGTCTTCTTGCAATGCTAGATGAATTAGAATTAAAATGTGAGCAATTTAAAAAAGACGAATAATATATTAAAAAGGCTGCCAATTCCAATTTGGTAGCCTTTTTCTGTGCGGATAATAGAAGGACGATAGAAAAAGAGGTATAATCAAGTTGTGAAAAATTTCATGTATGCTTGAATAGCGTGAAACAAATAAAAAGCTGCAGAGCATAATAATGGAATTTTCAGCTCATAACGTTTTGGTAGCGTTCACAATTGAGGGGGAAGTAACAATGGAAAAGCTTCAAGAAAGCATGTATCAACTAATTGTTGAAACGTCAACGAACTTACCGAAAGATGTTCGTCGCGCGATTCAACAAGCGAAAGAGCGAGAAAATGCAGGGACTCGTTCTGCGATGGCACTTGGCACAATTACAAATAATATTAAAATGGCTGATGATAACATCTCGCCAATTTGCCAAGATACAGGGATGCCAACGTTTAAAATTTATACACCAGTTGGTGTGAATCAATTAAAGTTGAAGGAAGCTATCTATAATGCGCTTGAGCGGGCGACAAAAGATGGTAAACTTCGTCCAAATTCTGTTGATTCTCTTTTTGGAGACAATAGTGGAAATAATTTAGGACCAGGTACACCGGTTATTAAGTTTGAACAATGGGAAAAAGATTATATTGATGCACGTTTAATCCTAAAGGGTGGTGGCTGTGAGAATAAAAATATTCAGTATAGCTTACCGTGTGAACTAGAAGGACTTGGACGAGCTGGCCGTGATTTAGAAGGGATTCGTAAATGCCTTCTTCATGCGGTATATCAAGCACAAGGTCAAGGATGTAGTGCAGGTGTAATTGGTGTTGGTATCGGGGGAGACCGCACATCAGGTTACGAATTAGCAAAAAATCAATTATTCCGTACATTAGATGATGTCAATCCAATCCCAGAGTTACAACAACTTGAAGAGTACGTATTAGAAAATGCGAATAAGCTTGGCATTGGTACGATGGGATTTGGCGGAGAAACAACTTTACTTGGCTGTAAAATTGGCGTGTATAACCGTCTGCCAGCTAGTTTCTACGTATCTGTGGCGTATAATTGCTGGGCATACCGTCGCCTTGGTGTAACAATCCATCCTGAAACAGGTGAAATTATGGATTGGTTATATCAAGAAGGTGAAGATACACTGGAGCAAGAAGTACAAGAAAAAACGGAGCAGCGTGAAATTGTATTACAAGCGCCAATTACAGAAGAGCAAATTCGTGAACTTCGCGTTGGTGATGTTGTAACAATTAATGGCATGATGTATACAGGTCGTGACGCAATTCATAAGCATTTAATGGATAACGATTGTCCAGTAGATTTAAATGGACAAATTATTTACCACTGTGGTCCAGTTGTTGTGAAAGATGAAAATGACAATTGGCAAATTAAAGCGGCAGGTCCAACGACAAGTATTCGTGAAGAACCGTACCAAGGTGATATTATGAAGAAATTCGGTATTAGAGCTGTCATTGGAAAAGGCGGCATGGGTGCGAAAACATTAGCAGCTTTAGAAGAACACGGTGGTGTATATTTAAACGCAATCGGTGGTGCAGCGCAATATTATGCTGAATGTATTAAAGAAGTGAAAGATGTTGATTTCTTACAATTTGGTATTCCAGAGGCAATGTGGCATTTACGTATCGATGGATTTAAAGCAGTTGTAACAATGGATTCTCACGGTAATAGCTTACATGCAGATGTTGATAAAACATCACTTGAAAAATTAGCTAGCTTTAAAGAGCCAGTATTTAAGTAAACAAAAATGCATCTCGAACGATTCGAGATGCATTTTTTTGGTATATATAGAAAAACATGTTCAGCATGAAAGAATGCGTAGCAACAGAAACTACGAGTACGATTATATATGGAAAGGAGACTATTTATGAAACATAAATGGTTATATATCGGTCTCATTTTTTCAATTATGATGGCACTTGTTCCAGTTTCGGCACTAGCTTATACAAATACTCCACATAACTGGGGAATCCCGCGCCCTAAAAATGAAACCGTACCAGATGCAGGAAAGTTATATACAGATTTGCTACAAAAAAATGGCGGCTTTTATTTAGGGGATACGAAGAAAAAAGATATTTATTTAACATTTGATAATGGGTATGAGAATGGATACACAGGGAAAATCTTAGACGTATTAAAAGAGAAAAAAGTACCAGCAACTTTCTTTGTAACGGGGCATTACATTAAAACACAAAAAGATTTATTGTTAAGAATGAAAGATGAAGGACACATTATTGGAAACCATTCTTGGAGCCATCCTGATTTCACAGCGGTAAATGATGAGAAACTTCGTCAAGAATTAACGAGTGTAACGGAAGAAATTAAGAAAGTAACCGGGCAAAAAGAAGTGAAATATGTACGTCCTCCGCGCGGCGTATTTAGTGAAAGAACGTTAGCTCTTACGAAAGAAATGGGCTACTATAATGTATTTTGGTCACTTGCATTTTTGGATTGGAAAGTGGATGAGCAAAGAGGATGGCAATATGCCCATAATAATGTTATGACGATGATTCATCCAGGATCTATTTTATTACTGCATGCAATATCAAAAGATAATGCAGAAGCACTTGCGAAAATCATTGATGATTTGCGCGAGAAAGGGTATCATTTTAAAAGTCTAGATGACTTAGTAAAAAGCAATCAACCGTAAGCATGTATGCTTGCGGTTTTCTCATGCTATAATGATGTGTAAAAAGGATGGGGAAACGTATGTGGAGCGAGCATGTTACGTTAGAGTATCCGTATCATTTTGAAGAAGTATTAAAACGTTTATCTTTTGATCCTCTTAACGTCATTCAATTAGATGAGAAAGTTATTTATGTCCCGATTTGTATAGACGAGGAACAGATTGTTGTTCGCTTGCAAGGGATTGGTACTGTTCAAAATCCACAGTTTTGGATTTCTAGTCAGACAGGAGATCCAGAGAAAGTCATGAAACGAATGAGGGCCATTTTTCATTGGAATGAACCGTTTCAAGATATACAAAATCATTTTTTAAACACATCATTACGTCCACTATTTGAAACATATGCTTATACTCCAATTATTTTAGAATTTGATTATTTTGCTTGTCTTCTTCGCTGTATCATTCATCAACAAATAAATTTGAAATTTGCTACTGTGTTAACAGAACAGTTTGTGAAGCGATATGGAACAGAGAAGAACGGTGTATTCTTTTTCCCAACTCCAGAAAGAGTAGCAAACATTTCAATAGAGGAATTGAGAGAGCAGAAGTTTAGTCAACGAAAGGCTGAATATATAGTAGGATTAGGTCGAAGTATTGTCAGCGGCACATTAAATTTAGAGAGTATAGAAACCAGGGCGGAAGAAGAGGTTTCAGCACAATTGTTACCAATTAGGGGGATTGGTACATGGACAGTGCAAAATTTTTTAATGTTTGGGCTTGGACGGAAAAATATGTTCCCGAAAGCGGACATTGGGATTCAGCGTGCAGTACAAGGTGTATTTCAATTAGATAATAAACCTGATGATGCATTTTTAGAAAAAGTGAAACAAGAGTGTGAACCATACTGCAGTTATGCAGCGTTATATTTATGGAAAAGTATAGAGTAGAGGTGTAATAATGATACAAAAGCAACATGAGAGTAAGTTGGAAGTTGGTCAAACGTTTCCTGTGACAATTAAACGTCTTGGGATTAACGGAGAAGGCGTTGGTTATTTTAAGAGACAAGTTGTTTTCATTCCAGGGGCATTACCAGGAGAAGAAGTTGTTGCTGAAACAACGAAAATTCAGCGTGGCTTCGCTGAAGCGAAAGTGAAAAAGGTTCGTAAAGCTTCACCACATCGTGTGAAAGCACCATGTCCGGTATATGAAGAGTGCGGCGGTTGTCAGCTGCAACATTTAGATTATAAAGAACAATTAAATCAAAAACGTGATATCGTTGTACAAGCATTTCAGAAGTATATGAACAACAGTTTAGAAGAAAAAATCCGTCCAACGCTTGGTATGGAAAATCCATGGCATTATCGTAATAAGAGTCAATTACAAGTGGGACGTAAAGACGAAAAGGTTATTACAGGGCTGTATAAACAAAACTCACATCAGTTAATTGATATTGCTCATTGTATGATTCAACATAAAGCAACGAATGAGGCAACAAAAGTTGTAAGACGTATATTAGAAAAGTTAAATGTTTCTATTTATAATGAGAAAAAGCAAAAAGGTTTAGTACGTACAATTGTGACACGTACGGCAGTGCAAACAGGGGAAGTACAAGTTACACTTATTACAACAAAAGAAGAATTGCCAAATAAGGAGCAATTTATCGCAGAAGTACAAAAACAGATGCCAGCTGTTAAATCAATTATGCAAAATGTAAACTGGCGTAAAACATCTGTTATTTTCGGTGATAAAACATTTAAATTAGCTGGAAAAGAAGTAATTCAAGAAACACTTGGTGATCTATCATTTGAATTATCAGCACGTGCATTCTTCCAGTTGAATCCAGAACAAACGGTTGTTTTATACAATGAAGCGAAAAAAGCCGCTGCTTTAACAGGCAATGAGAAAATTGTAGATGCGTATTGTGGCGTTGGTACAATCGGTCTTTGGCTTGCAAATGATGCAGCGGAAGTACGTGGTATGGATGTAATTCCAGAAGCGATTGCGGATGCAAGAAAGAATGCGAAGCGTCACGGATTTACAAATACGAAATATGAAGCAGGTAAAGCTGAACAATGGTTACCGAAATGGGTAAAAGAAGGATGGCGTCCAGATGTAATTGTTGTTGATCCACCACGTACAGGTTGCGATGATAAATTACTGGAAACAATTTTAAAAGTGAAGCCAAAACAAGTTGTTTACGTGTCTTGTAATCCTTCTTCATTAGCTCGTGATGTACAAGCATTAATGAAGAGCTATGAAGTGGAATATATACAACCAGTTGATATGTTCCCGCATACAGCTCATGTAGAAAATGTAGTGAAGCTTGTTAGAAAGTAAAGTATATTCATATTCCCTCACGATATGAGGGAATATTTTCTATGAAGGAGAATGAAATGTACAATTATAAATTAACGATTCAGTACGACGGTGCACGTTTTAAAGGATGGCAACGTCTCGGGAATAACGATAATACGATTCAAGGGAAAATTGAAAGTGTCATCTCTGAAATGGTCGGAAAAGAAATTGAAATTATCGGTTGTAGTAGAACAGACGCTGGTGTACATGCATTGAATCAAGTTGCTAACTTTCAAAGTGATGAGAAGTTAGTGGAACATAAAGTGAAAAAATATTTAAATCAATATTTACCAAATGATATTAGCATTACGGATGTGGAAGAAGTACATGATCGCTTCCATGCTCGTTACAATTCTAAAGCAAAAACATATCTGTATAAAATTTGGAATGAAGAGCACACAAATCCATTTATGCGTAAATATAGCATGCATGTGAGTAAAAAATTAAATGTGAAAAGCATGAAAGAAGCTGCGAAACATTTAGTTGGTTCACATGACTTTACTGCCTTTTCAAATGCAAAATCAAAGAAAAAGTCTATGGTGCGAGAAGTATATACACTTGAAGTGATGGAAGAAGCAGGATTTGTACAAATTAGAGTAAGTGGTAACGGATTCCTTCATAACATGGTCCGAAAAATTGTTGGAGCATTAATTGAAGTTGGATTAGGACAATTAGATGCAGAAGCAATTCCGCATATTTTAGAGGCGAAACAACGCAATCAAATTAATTGCCTTGCTGAGGCGAGTGGTTTGTATTTGGAGAATGTTGAGTTTTAATAGTAATAAAAAAATCGAGCTGTGTAGGCTCGATTTTTTTTATGGTTTGGAGTTAAGAAGATCTTTCTTTCTTCATACGTATCTTCAAATTCCAAAAAGCAGCAAGCATAATAGCTGCAAAGGAGCCGCTAATTGTTGCTAATAGTTTTGCATAAGGATAGGCGTTTATATCAACTAGTAACATCATACATACAATGGTAGGGAAGAAGGCTAAGTATTGTAATAACTTTAATTTGTTATCATTACTCATATATATCGTTCCTTTCTAGTATGTTATATGTTTATTGTAGCATATTTTACCAAATGTTTGTTTGTACTTTAAAGCAGATTTCTGCTATATGAATAAGTAATAAAAGTCGAATAGGTGAGAGTTAGTAATCGACTCATTCAAGTTTCATTTCATATGTGTAAATGCAATTTTTTAATTCGATATTGTAAGTTTTGCCTACTTAACCCCAAAAACTTTGCAGCTTGTGAAATATTACCGTGATACTCTTTCAGAATTTGATTGATGTAGTTTTTTTCCATTTCTTCTATTGTGTGCTTTAACGTTTTAGGTGTATCAGTATCGTTATTAGTTAGGAGAGGTTGCATATTGAGTTCTTTTTTTATTCGTTCGCGAAAGCGAGTGGGAAGATGAAACGCTGTAATGATGTTTTCATCTTCAACTAAATTCATTGAACCTTCAATGATATGTTCCAATTCTCTTACGTTTCCAGGCCAATCATATACATACAAAAATTCTCTTACATGCACATCTACATCTGTTACACTAAGTCCAAATTGAATGTTGTATTTTTCGATAAAGTGCTGAACAAGAGCCGGGATATCTTCTTTTCGTTCACGTAAAGGCGGAAGACATAAAGTAACGACGCTTAATCGATAATATAAGTCTTCTCGTAATCGATTGTGTGTAATAGCTTCAAGAGGGTCTTCATTAATAGTTGCTATAATGCGAACGTCAATTTCTTTTTCTTGTGTGCCTCCGATTCTTCGTATTGTTTTTTCTTGTATAGCTCGCAGTAACTTCGCTTGAAGTGCTGTACTTAATGAGTTGATCTCATCTAATAACAAAGTTCCTCCGTTCGCTTCTTCAAATAAACCAGCTTTATCGATAGCTCCTGTAAATGCACCTCGGTTCGTACCAAATAATAAGCTTTCCATGAGTGTATCAGGTATAGCGGCACAGTTTTGTGAAATAAATGGTTTGCCTGAACGCTGACTTTCGTTATGGATACTTTGTGCAAATAGTTCTTTACCGGTCCCTGTTTCCCCTACGAGAAGTATGGAGGAGGATGTACGAATGATTCTTTTAGCTTCTGTAATGACGGATTGAATAGCACTAGAATCACCGATTATGTGATCAAAGGTAAACTTATTATTTTGTTTTCGAGAAAGGCTTGTTTTCATTGTTTGTTTGGAATGGTTAATCTCTGTTGAAATTTCAATCGCACCTTTAATTTTTCCGTTTTTTATTATAGGAAAAGTATTATTAATCGTTGTAATTTCTTGCCCTTTATTGTTAAAATACGTTTGTTTTATATTTTTGTTTGTTTTTCCTAATTTTAATGCCTCTATAAGAGTACTATTTTTATTTTCTTCAAATGCAAATACTTCTAAAGGACTTTTATATAATACATCTGAGCGTTCCATTGATTCAATTTCCATCATTTTGCGGTTGTAGATAATCGTTTTACTTTCCTCATTAATAATATGAATCCCGATATCGAGCTCATTGAGTAAAGTTTCATATAGCATATTCATTTCAATGATCTGTTTTAAATTAATTTCTTCTGTACGCATAGATTATCTTCTCCTCATTTCACCCTATGAAGACTGACTTTTTATAATTTTATTAAAATTCTTATAAAATCGCAAAATTTTTTTGCTATTTTTCTTTTAAAACTTCTTACATGATAGAAAAATTTTGCGGTTATGAAGATTTTTTTGTTAGGAACCTTCATTTTAAGTAGGAATTGAAGATTGGTACGCATTTTGCATAAATAATAGTTGAAATCTCTAAAGGAGGGATATGCAACGTTTCAGTACCAATTAATAAGAAGGGGGAGTTTATAAAGTGAAGACGGTTATAGAAGGCGTGTATAGCCCTTGTTACGGGAAAGTAGAGAAGTTATTTGTTACGGAAAGTTCCTACGTATACGAATGGGAGAAATTAGCGTTAATTGAAACAATAGATAAACAGAAAGTAGAAATTAAGGTAGGAATCAGTGGGTATATCGAATCATTAGAAGTAGTAGAAGGACAAGCCATCGCTGATCAAAAGCTATTAATAACAGTGAGGGATGATCTTTTAATAACAGGTAGTGATTAATACTATGTATTTTGCTCTTTTCAATAATTATTTTTCGTATAAATAATTTTAAAAACGCTTACATGAAATGGGTTTCCGAAGGGAAAAGGGGGGATTTGTATGATGGATCAAAACCAAGGATTAAAAAGGGAATTGAAAAGCAGGCACATATTTATGATTGCACTTGGAGGAGTTATTGGTACCGGTCTTTTTTTAGGATCGGGGTATACAATTCATGAAGCTGGGCCTGGAGGAGCGATTGTAGCGTATCTTGTTGGAGGATTTGTTATGTATTTAACGATGCTCTGTCTCGGAGAATTAGCTGTTGCGATGCCTGACGCAGGATCTTATCAAACGTATGCTACGAAGCATATTTCCCCTGCAGCGGGTTATGTAGTCGGATGGATGTCGTGGCTAAATTGGTCGGCTACAATAGGTATTGAACTAATTGCAGTTAGTATTTTAATGAAACGATGGTTTCCTGATGTACCGTCTTGGATTTGGTGCGTAGTGTTTGCGGTACTACTTTTTGCTATTAACGCGTTATCTTCAAGAAGTTTTGCAGAAGTTGAATTTTGGTTTGCAAGTATTAAAGTCATTACAATCATTGCATTTATTATTTTGGGCGGGGCAGCAATGTTTGGTTTTCTAGATATGAAAGGAAATGAACCAGCACCAATGTTTTCTAGCTTTACTGATTATGGTGGGTTGTTTCCAAATGGATTATCCGCTATTTTAATTACGATGATTGCTGTTAATTTTTCCTTCCAAGGAACAGAGCTGGTTGGTATTGCAGCTGGGGAGAGTGAAAATCCAGAAAAAACAATCCCGAAGGCAATTAATAATACAGTTTGGCGTATACTTGTGTTCTTTGTATTATCTATTTTCATTCTTGCAGGATTATTCCCATGGCAACAAGCAGGAGTGATAGAAAGTCCATTCGTAGTTGTATTTGATAAAATTGGTATTCCTTATGCAGCCGATATTATCAATTTCGTTATCATTACAGCAGTACTATCCGTTGCGAATTCAGGATTATATGCAACTTCTCGTATGCTATGGTCTATGTCCAATCAAGGAATGATTAGTCCGATTTTTGGTAAGTTATCTAAAAATGGTGTTCCTATTTATGCGTTGATTGTAAGTACAATTGTAGGTTGTCTTTCATTACTATCAGGTATTTATGCGGAAGATACAGTTTATTTATGGCTACTTTCTATTGCCGGGTTCGGAGCGATATTAGTTTGGGCATCTATTGCTCTATCTAACTTATTAGCTAGAAGGTCATATGTGAAGCAGGGCGGGGATGTGAAAGACTTGAAATTTAAAACACCACTATATCCATTTGTACCACTTCTGGCATTAACATTAAATATAACAGTTATAGTTGCTATGGCTTTTATCCCAGAGCAAAGAATGGCGTTATATTGTGGAATTCCATTTATGATTGTTTGTTTACTGTTTTACCGTGCGACAAGAAATAAGGGAAGCAAGATAGAACATGTTGAAAAAGTAAATACAACAGAAGCAGAAAGTTTATAAATATATTAGAAACTTATGCTAAAAAAAGAGACTGTAAGATTTGTAAACAGTCTCTTTTTTTGTGAGAATAAAGCTGGAAACTATAGTATGCAAAGGGGAATTAGTGATGAATCAAGAAGTGTCACAGCTATTAGAACAGGTTGATTTACGAAAAGATGAATTACTAGAGCTTACAAAGAATTTAATCCGTTTTGAAACACCAGCACCGCCGGCGAGAAACACAAATAAGGCACAAGAATTTGTTGCAGATTTTCTAAGAAAACGAAATTTTAGTGTTGATAAATGGGATGTATATCCGAATGATCCGAACATTGTTGGGGTGAAAAAAGGGATAGAAAGTGACACACATAAGAGTCTTATTATTAATGGACATATGGATGTAGCTGAAGTGTCAACAGATGAGGTGTGGGAGACTAATCCGTTTGAGCCGTTTATAAAAGATGGTTGGTTAGTTGGACGTGGTGCGGCAGATATGAAAGGTGGACTGGCTGGAGCGCTATTTGCTATTCAGCTTTTACAAGAAGCTGGCATTGAATTACCTGGAGATTTAATCTTTCAATCAGTAATTGGGGAAGAAGTTGGAGAGGCAGGTACACTTCAATGCTGCAAAAGAGGTTATGATGCTGATTTTGCAGTCGTAGTGGATACGAGTGATTTACATATGCAAGGACAGGGCGGCGTAATTACTGGATGGATTACGGTGAAAAGCCCTCAGACGTTTCATGATGCAACACGCAGGCAAATGATTCATGCTGGAGGACGTTTATTCGGAGCGAGTGCGATTGAAAAAATGATGAAAATTGTGCAAAGTTTACAAGAATTAGAGCGTCATTGGGCGGTTATGAAAACATATGAAGGCTATCCATCTGGAACAACAACAATTAATCCAGCTGTTATTGAGGGCGGACGACATGCAGCGTTTATTGCGGATGAGTGCCAATTATGGATAACAGTGCACTTCTATCCGAATGAAACACATGAACAAATAATAAAAGAAATTGAAGAGTATATTGGGAAAGTAGCGGCTGCCGATCCATGGTTAAGTGAAAATCCACCACAATTTAAGTGGGGCGGAGAATCAATGATTGTGGATCGTGGCGAAATTTTTCCTTCTTTAGAAGTAGATAGTGAACATGCAGCAGTAAAAACTCTTAGCTCAGTACACGAATCAATTCTATCTAAACATGCAATTGTAGATATGTCTGCAACGGTAACAGATGGTGGTTGGTTTAGTGAATTTCATATTCCAGCCGTTATTTATGGACCAGGTACATTAGAAGAAGCTCATTCAATAAATGAGAAAGTTGAAGTAGAACAGTTAATTGAATTTACAAAAGTAATAACAGCATTTATATATGAATGGTGTCATACAAAAAAATAGATTAGTATGTTGAAATCGTACAGGTATGTATACTTGTACGATTTTTTAGTGAACTATTTCAGAGTTGAACCGAAACAACTGAAATAGTTCTTTGTTTTTCTATGTCTTTCGTTTTAGTTCGATTAATTTCTCTTTCGCTAATTCAACAGCAATTGCATCATCTAAATAGCCAATTGGAAAGAGGTAATCGGGAATAATATCTGTCGATAAAATGAAATACAGTAACGCTCCTCCAAGAACTGCACGCTCTTCTCTTGGATTAGTTTCATTGCAAAATTGTTGATACATATCCGTTAATTGTTCAATGAAAGGACCAGCACTATCAATTTGTTCTAATTTGCTCGCGAAACTTTCATGGATACGTTTTTCACCTTCTGCTGTTTGAGCATATCGTTCATAGTTTTCAAGTTCTTGTTTTACGCGAGTTGTTGTGTAGTCGAAATCGAATAAGTTAGAGGATTGCAGCGTTTGCTGAATTGTATCAAGAGATGTGTACATATCCGTCTTTTCTTTATTAATGTGAGGAGAATCAGGATACATTTCATCAAATAACAATTGGGGTGGAACTTGGAGACATTCTGCGAATTTTTGTAGATGCTTTTGCTTTGGCGGTTGTTTCCCATTCATAATTCTTGAGATTGTTGCGGGATCAATATTTGTCAGCATTCCGAGTTGGCGCATAGATAAGGCACGTTCTTTTAAAAGTTTTTTTATTAATGTACTAAGCCGCTCATTTGGATTTTCTTTAGGCATAACGAAGGCACTCCTTTTTGTTGTTGAAAAAATGTTGAGCATTTATTACATGTATATGAAACAGACAGGCACAGTTGCTCAACATTTTCATAAGATGCATGGAAAAGTGAGAAAAAGGGGTGGCTGTTTATGAGTACGGCAGGTCTATTTTCAATTTTTTTAATCGGGATTGCTTCTAATTTAGATAATGCAGGTGTTGGGATTGCATATGGCATTCGTAAAATCCGTATTTCTTGGTTTAACAATTTTATTATCGCATTTTTTGGATTTTTATTTACTTTATTAGCTGGCTTTTTTGGGAACTGGATTGCGTTATTTATTTCAGAGTTTACAGCAAACTTGATTGGGGCTATTGTTTTGGGAATAATTGGAGTGTTTATTTTATGTCAGCCTTTCTTAAGTAAAAAAGAGGCTGTAGACTCTAAAGATGATGGTGTACTTATGGGGATTTTACGTGATCCCGAAAAAGCAGATTTTGATGGGTCTAAAACAATTAGTTTTTCAGAAGCAATTGTTTTAGGAGTTGCATTATCAATTAATAATATTGCGGGTGGATTTGATGCTGGGGTAACAAACTTGAATTTGTGGCTTACAGCAACTATTTCTGGGGTGTTTAGTTTTATTTGTATTAGTGGTTTTGCGTATGTAGGGAAACGATTTTTAGCAGAATACTTAGGGAAATGGGCTACAGTTATCGCAGGAGTGTTATTAATTCTTATTGGGATCGATCAGTTGTTGTAAGGAGAACAGAAAACAATGTTCGAGTATTTCCTTGGAAATACGGCAAAGGGTTGCATATGTCGACGTACTTTTCCCCATACTAATACGGATTTCTTTTAAAGAAAGGGGGATCCGTATGGGGCGCGGAAAAGCATTTGATCATAAGAAAAAAGGGCATGACCATCAACCACCTAAAGGTGCGTTCATTCATAAAGATGTAAATGAACATACTTTAGAAGAGGAAGAACTACCAGTAAATATTGAGACGTATAAAAATAGTTTAAAAAAACATTAAAAGCACCTACATAGGTGCTTTTTAGCGTATATCTTCAATTAGTTGTTCAGATTCTTCGTGCATGCTGTATTCACTTAACACTTGAATGCAAAGCCACTTTAATTCTTCAATCGTATGTTCAAGTTCTTCAGGAAGTACATGATGAATGTCTTCAAGTCCCATTCCGAAATGAATAAGTTCAAGTACTTGATCATCGATGTTCCGGTCCATTAATAGCTCAAGTACTTCTAAATTGAATATGTATCGGTGAGCTTCATCGAGTGAAACCACTTTTAACTTCAAGCTTTCCACAATACTCAATATAAAGAGAAGAATTGTTTTTTCAAGAACAGGCTGTTTTTCCATCTGAAATATTAGTTTCATCCTTCACACCTCCACATATAGCGCTAGGTTGTACTATACTATTCAGGGTGGGGGAACAAATATGCATGATATAGAGAAACTTTCAGTACTGTTTTTGTAGGGGATTGGTAGCTGATAAAGTTAAGGTTTTTATGGAATGAAAAAATCCTGCTAGTATAGCAGGATAACTCTCAATTAAAAAATGCTCCAACCTTCTTGAGCAGAAAGAAGTTCAAGAATTTTAAAACCAGCGATACTGTTTCCGTTTGCATCTAAAGCTGGTCCGAAAATACCAATTCCCATTTCTCCTTTTACGCAGCCGAAAATACCACCAGCTACACCACTTTTTGCTGGGATACCAACGCGAATCGCAAATTCGCCAGACTCGTTATACATACCGCATGTGACCATAAATGTTTTACAGATTTTTGTAATGTGTTTAGGGATAATTTGTTTTTTCTTATATGGATCATAGCCATCCATCGCAAAAATTAAGCCGATACGTGCTAAATCGATACAGTTTACTTCAACTGCACATTGACGAGTGTATAAATCCATAAGTTCTTCGATGTCACAATCGATAATGCCGTTTTGTTTCATATAGTAGCAAAGTGAACGGTTTAAGTAAGCTGTCTCTAATTCTGAATTGGCAACTTTAGAAGAATAATTAATAGTAGGATTATCTGTGATTTCACGTACGAAATGAAGGATGCGCTCCATTTTTTCTTCATTATCTTTTCCTGCTAACATGCTTGTAATAGCTAGTGCCCCTGCATTAATCATTGGATTAAGTGGTTTAGAAGGGCTTGTCGTTTCTAACTTAATAATAGAATTAAATGGATCACCAGTTGGTTCCATTCCAACTTTAGAAAATACATATTCTTCACCACGATCTAAAAGGGCAAGTGCAAGTGTAATTACTTTTGAAATACTTTGAAGAGTAAATAGTGTTTGTGAGTTGCCAGCATGGATGTACTCTGTTTCTTTATGGAAAATGGCAATCCCTAAATCATCTGGATTTGCATTTCCTAGTTCGGGGATATAAGTAGCAAGCTTTCCTTTTTTTGTATATGGTTTTACTTGTTCCAACAACTGTTGTAAGTTGTTTGTTTCAATGCACTGCATAGTACCAACGCTCCTATTTCGAATTAACTAAGTTTACTTTTCCCGATATGCTCGGAAATAAATAATAACATGAAAAAGTGGAATGATAAAACGAAAGTTACATGTTCTATAGCAGGTCTTTCGTTTCGAGTATTCTGTAGTGAAAAAGGAGAATTTTCCTTTTATATAACAGTTTGGAAATAGGAGATTTATCCATAAAAAATTCAAAAATAAAAACTACACATCTATACAACTATATGTTATTATGGTTATGTAAATAGAAAGCGTTTTCTAAGGCGTACTTATAATGATAACGATTTCATAAATTTGATAGGGGGAATTAAAATGTTGCAGTTTCTACAACGTATTGGTAAAGCGTTAATGCTTCCAATCGCCGTACTACCAGCAGCAGGATTATTGCTTCGTTTAGGACAAGAAGACGTATTTAACATTCCTGTTATGGCACAGGCCGGTGCAGCAATTTTTGATAATTTAGCACTTATTTTTGCAATTGGTGTTGCAATCGGTTTGTCTGTTGACGGTAGTGGAGCAGCTGGACTTGCCGGAGCAATCGGATATCTTGTTTTACAAAATACAACGAATGCTCTAAGTAAGACATATTCAGCAGCAGAGTTAAATGATAAATTAAAAAGTGTTCAAGATTTAGTCGGTTCAGTAGACCCAACTAAATTAGCAGATACAATGACAAAGGTTTCAAAAGCAGCGGCGTTAACGCCAAAAATTAATATGGCCATACTCGGTGGTATTATTGCAGGGGTTGTTGCAGGTTTACTATACAACAAATTCCATAAGATTAAACTGCCAGAATGGTTAGGATTCTTTGCAGGAAAACGTTTCGTACCAATTATTACTTCAATCGTAATGCTTCTTTTAGGGTTAGTATTCGGTCAAATTTGGCCAACAATTCAAAGTGGTATTGATGCAGTAGCACATGGTATCGTGAACTTAGGTTCAGTTGGTGCTGGTTTATTCGGATTATTAAACCGTTTATTAATTCCAATCGGTTTACACCATGTAATGAACACATACTTCTGGTTCGTACTTGGTGACTTTACAAATGCAGCTGGAGATATCGTTCATGGTGATATTGCACGCTTCTTTGCAAAAGATCCATCAGCAGGTATGTTCATGACTGGTTTCTTCCCAATTATGATGTTCGGTTTACCAGCAGCATGTTTCGCAATGATTGCCGCTGCTAAACCAGAAAAACGTAAAATGGTTACAGGTATGTTAGGTGGTCTAGCATTAACTTCATTCTTAACTGGTATTACAGAGCCAATTGAATTCTCATTCATGTTCTTATCACCAGTATTATATGGTATTCATGCTGTATTAACAGGTCTGTCTCTATTCATTACAACAACACTTGGCATTCACGATGGTTTCTCATTTAGTGCCGGGGCAATCGATTACTTCTTAAACTTCGGTATTGCAACAAAACCATTGTTACTAGCAGGAATCGGTTTAATTTACGCAGCAATTTACTTTGTAGTATTCTACTTCTTAATTAAGAAGTTCGACCTAAAAACTCCTGGTCGTGAAGATGAAGAGGAAGTAGCTGAAGGCGAAGAAGCTCCAGTTGCAGGTTCAATTGGTGAAACTTACGTAGCAGCTTTAGGTGGAAAAGAAAACTTAACAGTTATTGATAACTGTGCAACACGTCTACGCTTACAAGTGAAAGATGCTGGTCAAGTAAACGAAGCAGCATTAAAACGTGCTGGTGCGAAAGGTGTTATGAAATTAAGTAACACGAGTGTTCAAGTTATCGTAGGTACAAATGTTGAATCTGTTGCCGATGATATGAAAAAACACGTATAAATAATTAGATAAGAGGATATCCAAAAAGATTGATAACATCAGTTTTTAGGGGATATCCTCTTTTTTATGTTAAAAATTTAACAGCAATCTTACTTTTGTAAATTTTCTTTTTCTTTTTTATGCATATAGGTTGGTAATATGTGCAGTGCGTGATAAAGTAGGGATGATATCGAATAGAGTATCCATAATCTGCTAAAAAAATCTTTAGTAGAGGGAGTAAATTATTGGTGAGTAAGGGGAAAAAAGCAATCATGGATCAGGAAAAAAATAATGCGAATGGGAAAGCACGTCGGCCGATTGTATACATAAAAAGAACAATCATTCTCGTCTTACTATTTTCACTTGTATATTTCATGTATACAAAAATTGTTGCGCATAATAAGAAAGAAGAAACTTTAAAAGCAGCGGCAGAAATGAAGAAACAAGAAGAGCTGAAAAAGAAAGAAGAAGAAAAAAAGAAACAAGAAGCACAAAAACAAAAAGAGCAGGAAGAACAAGTGAAGCAAGCACAAGCTGTGGAAAAGCCTGCTGAGGGACCACCTCAAGAAATTAATGAAAACGCTCAATTAGATCAATATTTACAAAACGCAGGATTTAGCGGGACAGCTGTTATTGTGAAGAACGGAAAAGTTCTTTTGAATAAAGGGTACGGTATGGCGAACAAAGAGAAACAAGTACCGAATAATTCAGAGACAACTTTTTATATTGGTTCTATTTCAAAGGCATTTGTAGCGACTGCTATTATGCAATTAAAAGATCAAAATAAATTACACGTAGAAGATACGGTTGCAAAATATATTCCAGATTTCCCTCAGGGTAATAGTATCCAGTTAAAACATTTACTAACACATACATCAGGAATTCCAGAGTATGAGCAGGGAACAGAGGATATTTCTCATGAAGAATTGATAAAACGAATAGGAAAGCAAAAGCGTGTTGGGGGTCCAGGAGAGAAATGGAAATATTCCGATTCTAACTATTCGATACTCGCCTACATCGCTGAGAAAGTAAGTGGACAACCGTTAGAAGACTATATTAAACAACATATTTTTGCTACTGCTGGTATGAAACATTCTGGTTTCGGTAAAGCGTTAGAGCAAACAAGGTTTCCATCGACAGGCTATAAAATAGTAAATAACAATATGACAACACCTAATATTCCAAGTATGTCACAACTATATGGTTGTGGTGATATATATACAAGTGCACATGATTTATATCTATTTAATGAAGCACTCTTCTCTGGAAAGCTGATTTCAAAAGAGAGTTATGATCAAATGTTTACGGCCGTGAAAAAGGATTACGGATTTGGTTGGTATGTAGACCCGGGAAGTTATTCTAATCACGGTGTAATGCCAGGATGGAATTGTTTAAATGGATTTAGCAAAAACGGAAGTGTGTATGTCGTTTTATTATCTAACATTCAAAATAACATTAAATCGTTCGGTAAAGTGAATAACGACATTTACACGATGTTGCGAAATATTGAAGTGTAAGGGACTATCCTTTTGGATAGTCTTTTTTTATTGAGGAAGTGTACCTGCCATTGTTACAATTAAAAATTAAAGTACATAAAAAGATAGATGGGATACCATCTATCTTTTTTGTGTAATTAGAAAAGATAGTTTCTTTGAAAAATGTATGTCTTACCTATCACAAAAAAAGCCTGCTCTGTATACATTAAGATGTATGAATGTATTTTTAGAATTTAAAAATAGTAGGAGGAGAAATATATGTGTCTGTTCGGTAAGTATTGGAAAAAGTTATCGAGATTGTTTAATAGGCAATTAGATTATTTTTTAGATAATAAGTTATTACCTGCTGTGGAAAGACTTTTATTTTCACAAAACTTTGCGAGATTTATTCAAAGAAACTCTAAGCAAGCTACTGAAGAAGTTATTGAATCAAGTAGATTTCAATCTATTATTTGTAACATTTTAAAAGAATGTAATACGTCACCTTTTAAAGAAATTGCAGAGCGGTATTTGGGAAAAAACGTAGAAATTACTGTGACGGTTGGACAGTTAACGGGTGTGATTGTAGCAGTTGGGGATGATTTTTTAACACTGCAAGAAGGAATAGGAACAGAAGTTTTATTACCATTTACAAGTATTATATCAATTAAAGAAGCGTAAGAAAGGAGAGTTAAATATGTTATTTACTGATGAATTACGTAACCATGTTGGTGAACTAGTACAAGTTGTGACAGCTGTAGAAATCATTGCAGGCGTTCTTTTATCTGTAACGGATGGGGCGGTAATTGTTCGTACTTCTCCTTCGTATGGACCACCAGAAGATGTAGTTGTACGTATTCCTATTATTGCTTATGTTCGCTTGGAAGGGTAAGAGTGATACAAGTATGAGAGTGTCAGTTGTGATTCCTGTGCATAATGAAGCAAGTACTTTATCAAAAGTTTTAGTAGAAGTAAGGAAGTTGGAACCGTATGAAATTATCATAGTAGATAATGGATCGACAGATGGTACGAAAGAAATAGCGTTACAGCATAATTGCCGTGTGATTTATTATAGATATTCTCTTGGTAATGATGTGGGACGGGCAATTGGTGCTAGAGAAGCAAAAGGTGAAATTGTTTTATTTTTAGATGGGGATATCGTCATGAAAAGTGAAGAATTATACAATTTTATTAAAGGAATACAGCAAGGACATGAGATTGTTTTAAATAATTTAACATGGTCCGTTTATTTGAAGGTGAGACCACATTATACGACGGTTGGAAAATATATGTTAAACCGTTATTTAAACAAAAAAGAGTTTGTTGTAGGATCTTTAATTGCAATACCACATGCGATAAGTCGTGAAGTGATTGAAAAACTGGGGTGGTGGAATTTAGCGGATCCAGCACTATTTCAAGCGATGGCGATGTCTAGAGGAGTAGATATTTCTGATATGGCTTCAGTTGATGTCATTTACACAAATAAAGTCCGTCCTGTCCATACGGGCACATCACCTGGGTCTCCTTATCCGAAAGCGACTAGTCGTATTATGGGTGATCATTTGCGAGCTTTACAATACGTAATCGAAACATACGGTAATCGCGGTGGTTTTTCAGAAGGCAATAAAGATAGGGAGTTTGTAGGAAAGTATAAACCAGTTTTATTACAAAAGAAAAAAGCGAAATATAGTGCCATTATCCCGGTATCAGAAGAGAAAACAACTATAAGGTCTGTTATACAAGAAGTGAAAAAAGCAGGTGTAGATGAAATTATAGTTGTTGTGAATGGAGCTGCCGTAAAGACCATTAAACAAGTAAAGCTAGAGAATGTTATTGTTGTTGAGTTGGAGGAAGCGCTTGGGCATAATGTAGCACGGGCGATAGGGGCCATGCATGCTACGGCAGATATTTGTTTATTTGTTGATGGTGATTTTGTTATTCCAGCAACAAATTTAATTCTATTTTTGCGCGCTATTGAAGATGGAAGTGATGTGGCATTAAATGATTTACAGTGTTTATTAGATATGTTTCATCCAGCAGATCCAATTAGCATGGGAAAATATTTTGTGAATTTGATAGCGAAGCGACCAGATTTATGGAATAACTCATTAACGGCAGTACCACACGCTATGCATAAAAAAGTAATAGAGAAAATTGGTTATGATTCTCTTGTGATTCCGCCATTAGCTCAGATGAAAGCTATTTTAGAAGGATTCTCTGTTACAGCAGTAGAGTTAGTAGATGTTATAAAAACAAATCGAGTACGTCCAGAGCAACACGAATTTGTAAATGGGCGTATTTCAGCATTTGATCGTATTTTCGGTGATCAAGTTGAGGCGATTGCGTATTTATTACAATGTACAGACGAACGTGGTGGCTTTACGGATGGAGATAGAGATAGAGATATCATTCAACAATTGAGAAGGGAAGAAGAGAATACAAATGAATAGTAGTAAAGTAGCTATTATTGGCTTAGGGTATGTTGGCCTTCCTTTAGCAGTCCATTTTGCAGAGAGAGGGCATACAGTACTTGGGTTAGATAAAGATATTAGAAAAATAGAATCAATTATAAAAGGAGAAAGTTATATTCCGGATGTTTCTTCCAAAGATTTACAAAGTTTATTGATGAAAAAAAAATTAATAGTGAACACACCGGATCAAGGCATTGCTGGTTTTCAAAATAGTGATTATGTTATTGTTACTGTCCCGACTCCAATTAATGAACAAAGAGAACCAGACTTAAGTGCCCTCATTTCAGCCTCACATTATATACAACAAAACCTTCAAAAAGGACAAACCTTCATTTTTGAAAGCTCCACATATCCAGGTACACTCGAGGAAGTTATCATTCCTATTATTTCTCAAACAGGTAAAAAGGTAGGAGAAGATTTTTATATCGGATATTCCCCTGAGAGAATTGATCCGGCTAATAGTCACTATTCTGTTCAAACGATTCCAAAAGTTATTAGTGGACAAACAGAAAAGTGTAAACAAAAAGTTCAGGAGTTGTATAGCACTACATTTGATGTAGTTGTTCCAGTTAGTTCTCCGAAAGTAGCGGAAATGTGTAAGTTATTTGAAAATATTCAGCGCCTAGTCAATATTTCATTAGTAAATGAGTTAAACACATTATGTGAAAGTTTAGGAATTGATTTTTATGAGGCGCTTGAAGCCGCATCTACAAAACCGTTTGGATTTACCCCATATTGGCCAGGACCAGGAATAGGAGGACATTGTATTCCAGTAGATCCTTTATATTTCCAATGGAGAATAAAGAGAAATGGGGAAATTAGTCAATTAATTGAGGCTGCACATGTGATTAATGAAGAAATGCCAGAGAAAATAGTCCGGAAAGTAAAAGGTATGGTGCAATCACCTGCATCAGTTTTAATTGTAGGGATTGCGTATAAGAAAGATGTAAATGATTTGAGAGAATCACCGGCTTTACCAATTATTGAATTGTTACTAAAAGAAGGATATGAAATCGAATATCACGATCCATATATTTCTTCTGCAAAGTTTGAAGATAAGGTGTACCAATCTGTTTCTTTGGATGAACAAGTCGTTAAACAAGCGGGTTGTATTTTAATTTTAACTGATCACTCTAATATCGATTGGAAGCTTTTTAAAGGAATGAAGCGAGTAATAGATACACGTGGAATTATAAAGAAGGTGAGTGTATGAGTAAGAAATGTTTAATTACAGGTGGAGCAGGATTTATTGGTTCACATTTAGCTGAAGAGCTGGTGAAAAGAGGCTATGGAGTTACGATCGTTGATAACTTCTATAAAGGGAAAAATAAATATCATGATGAGTTAATGAAAGAAATTCGAGTTATTCCAATAAGTGTTTTAGATAAAAATTCTATTTATGAATTAGTAAACCAACATGATGTAGTGTTTCATTTAGCAGCAATTTTAGGCGTGAAAACGACAATGGAAAAGAGTATAGAGCTTATTGAAACAAATTTTGATGGAACGAGAAATATTTTACAAGCAGCGCTAAAAGAAAAAAAGAAAGTGGTCTTTGCTTCTACTTCAGAAGTATATGGTAAGGCAAAGCCACCCTTTTCTGAAGAGGGAGATCGATTATACGGGGCAACTTCTAAAATACGCTGGAGTTATGCAGTGTGTAAAACATTAGAAGAAACATTATGTTTAGGATACGCATTAGAAGGTTTACCGGTAACGATTGTTCGTTATTTTAATATTTATGGTCCAAGAGCGAAAGATGGTCCGTATGCAGGGGTAATCCCACGATTTATTAGTGCGGCTTTGCAAGGAGAAGATATTCTCGTATATGGAGATGGAGAGCAGACACGTTGTTTTACGTATGTAAGTGATGCGGTAGAGGCAACGATTCGAGCGATGAATGAAAAGGTAAATGGTGAAATTATTAACATAGGTTCTGAGAATGAAAAGAGTATAAAAGAAGTAGCAGAAGTAATTAAAAAACTAACGAAATCTTCTTCGAAAATTGTCCAAGTTCCTTTTGAAGAGGTATACCCACATGGCTTTGAAGAAATTCCAAATAGAAGACCGGATGTTGCGAAATTAAGAGAACTTGTTCAGTTTCAAGCAGAAGTAACGTGGGAAGAAGGATTGAAAGAAACTATTAAGTGGTTCCGTGAAGAAAATAATGGCTAAGTCACTATCGGTCATTATACCTGTATGTAATGAAGCTGAAACGATTTCAGATGTTATCCAATCGGCAAAAGGATTAAATCCAATAGAGATTATTGTAGTAGCAAACGGTTGTAACGATGGTACAGAAGAGGTTGCTGATCGTTTAGGGTGTAAAGTAATCAAGCATACGGAGCTACTAGGGAACGATGTTGGCCGTGCGGTTGGCGCAAAACATGCGATAGGTGATGTATTACTATTTATAGATGGTGATTTTGCTATTCAAACTTCAAAATTACAATTATTCCTGAATCCGATTTTACATGGTCAGGCCGACATCGTTTTAAATAACTTGGATGCACTATTTTTAAAAAGGCAAAAACCCAATTCTATTACAGTATGGCGCCAAATATTAAATGCAATGTTAGAGCGTGAAGAATTAAAAATTGATTCTTTATTAGATGCACCTCATGCGTTGACGAAAGAAGTCGTTCAAAGTATTGGATATGAAAGTTTTGTTAATCCTATTGTGGCTCATTTACGCCTAGTTCAAAGTGAATGGAGAATTAGTCGACATTGTGCAATTGACGTTATTACACCGAATAAATTTCGACCGACTGAGCATGCTGCATATGGCACGGGTCTTTCGCAATCTGAAAAACGGATGATAGGCGATCATATAGAAGCTGTAGCGGAGCGAATAGTAGGTAGTGATGAGCGCGGCGGATATTATGATGGAAATAGGAAAAGAGATAGTGTCTATCATACTTTAGATTTCGAAGATCTTTATCAAGGATGGGGCGTTACATCTAAATTGTATAAAGGAAGGCAATTATCAGTCATTATTCCTGTACAAGATGAAGAGAAAACAATTGGAAATGTTATAGATGAACTTCGAAAAATTGAGCCTGTTGAAATTATCGTTGTAGTAAATGGCTCGTCTGATCAAACCGCAACGATTGCAAAAGAAAAGGGAGCAACAACAATTATATATAAAGAAGCACTTGGAAACGATGTAGGGCGTTCACTTGGAACTTACTTTGCAAAAGGTGAAATTGTGTTGTTTATAGACGGTGATTTTGTTATCCCGGCTAGGGAACTATATCCTTTCGCAAAAGCTATTGCAGATGGAATGGATGTCGCATTAAATGATCTAAATCATTATTTAGATTTAAGAGTACCGCTTCATCTTGTAACTGCGTTTAAATATGCGTTAAATTTAGCTTGTGATAGAAAAGATCTAGGGATAGGTTCTCTTATTGCTGTACCGAATGCGTTTAGCCGTAAATGCTTGAAAGAAATCGGTTATAGATCTTTACTATCACCTTGTGTAGCTCAAGTGAAAGCGATTCTGTTAGGTTTCGAAATTGCATGTGTAAGTCGTGTAGAGGTCGATCAGATGAACCGTATTCGTCCCAGTGAACATTTTGCAAAAATAGGTCATCCTCCAGCTGTTTTGCGAATTATAGGTGATCATATAGAAGGATTAGAGCAATTAATTGTATTAGAAGGTAATCGTGGCGGATTCTATGATGGGAATAGAAATAGAGATGTTTTAGAGTAGTAACAAAAAAGTGTACAACATATGTACACTTTTTTGTTCTGTTATAAAAACTATAACAGATTAGGAGATAAGAGTATTACAGCTCTACAATGGGTATTGTTCTTATATTACAAAATAGGACTCATATATAAGAATACCAAAAAAATACAATTAAGGAAAGGGTTAATTATAAAGACTTTTAAGTGAAGTTAACACTATACATATAGTGGTTTGCTCAATATTTCACAAACATGTCACAACTGTTTCGTTCACTTTCGTAAAAAAGTAGTATTCTAAGTGTGTAAGCTGTTATATAAAAAATCTTAGTCCTGTACTAATCAAAAATGGAGGAGATTAGGATGACTCAAGTATTAGAAAATGTTAAAAACGCATGGGAAAACTTTAAAGGTGAAAAATGGAAAGCAGAGATTGATGTTCGCGATTTCATTTTAAATAATGTAAACGTTTACGAAGGAGATGAATCTTTCTTAGCGGGAGCAACTGAAGCAACAAAACAACTTTGGGATCAAGTAATGGATTTAACAACGAAAGAACGTGAAAACGGTGGCGTTCTTGATATGGATACAAAAATCGTTTCTTCTATTACATCACATGAACCAGGATATTTAAATAAAGATATTGAAAAAGTAGTCGGTTTCCAAACTGATAAACCATTTAAACGTTCTTTACAACCATATGGTGGTATTCGTATGGCGGAACAAGCTTGTGAATCTTATGGATACGAAATGGATAAAGAACTTAGTCGTATTTTTAGAGATTGGAGAAAAACTCATAACCAAGGTGTGTTCGATGCTTATACACCAGAAATGAGAGCTGCGCGTAAATCAGGTGTTATTACTGGTCTTCCAGATGCATACGGACGCGGACGTATTATCGGTGACTACCGTCGTGTAGCGTTATATGGGGTAGATCATTTAATGGAAGCGAAAAAAGCTGATTTAAATTTAACTGGTGGTGTAATGAGCGAAGAGACAATGCGTTTACGCGAAGAGTTATCTGAGCAAATGCGTGCACTTCAAGAGCTAAAACAAATGGCTGCTTCTCATGGTTTTGATATTTCTAAGCCAGCAACAAACACGCAAGAAGCATTCCAATGGTTATACTTCGCATATCTTGCAGCAATTAAAGAGCAGAACGGAGCTGCAATGAGTCTTGGACGTACTTCTACATTCTTAGATATTTACATTGAAAGAGATTTAGCAACTGGTACTTTAACAGAAGAAGAAGTACAAGAAATTGTGGATCACTTCATTATGAAATTACGTCTTGTGAAATTTGCAAGAACACCTGATTATAATGAATTATTCTCTGGTGACCCAACATGGGTAACTGAGTCTATCGGTGGTATGGCATTAGATGGTCGTCCATTAGTAACAAAGAACTCATTCCGTTTCTTGCATACATTAGATAATTTAGGACCAGCTCCAGAACCAAACTTAACAGTTCTTTGGTCTAAACAATTACCACAAAACTTTAAAAACTACTGTGCGAAAATGTCTATAAAAACATCAGCAATTCAATATGAAAATGATGACATTATGCGTGCTGACTATGGCGATGACTACGGAATTGCTTGCTGTGTATCTGCAATGAGAATTGGGAAACAAATGCAATTCTTCGGCGCACGTGCAAACTTAGCAAAAGCATTATTATATGCGATTAACGGTGGTAAAGATGAAAAATCTAAAGCTCAAGTTGGTCCTGAGTACGCACCGATTACTTCTGAAGTATTAGATTATGAAGAAGTTATGCATAAGTTTGATATGACGATGGAATGGTTAGCGGGACTGTATTTAAACACATTAAATGTTATTCATTACATGCATGATAAATATAGCTACGAACGTATTGAAATGGCACTTCATGATACAAATGTTCTTCGTACAATGGCAACAGGTATCGCGGGTCTATCTGTAGTAGCAGACTCTTTAAGTGCAATTAAACACGCAAAAGTAAAACCAATTCGCGATGAAAACGGAATCGCAGTTGACTTTGAAATCGAAGGAGATTTCCCTAAATACGGTAACAATGATGACCGTGTAGATGAAATTGCTGTAAATCTTGTAAAAACATTTATGAATAAACTTCGTAAACATAAAACATATAGAAATTCTGTTCATACAATGTCAATCTTAACAATCACATCTAACGTTGTATACGGTAAGAAAACTGGTAACACTCCAGATGGTCGCCGTACTGGAGAACCATTTGCACCAGGTGCGAATCCAATGCATGGACGTGATACAAAAGGTGCATTAGCTTCATTATTATCTGTAGCTAAATTACCATATGAAGACGCACAAGATGGTATTTCTAATACATTCTCTATTATTCCAAAAGCACTTGGTAAAGAAGATGATGTACAAATACGTAACTTAGTATCAATGCTTGATGGTTATGCAGTAAAAGAAGGACATCACTTAAATATTAACGTATTTAACCGTGAAACATTAATGGATGCAATGGAACATCCTGAAAAATATCCACAATTAACAATTCGCGTATCTGGTTACGCTGTAAACTTTATTAAATTAACTCGTGAACAACAAATCGACGTAATTAACCGTACAATGCATGAAAGCATGTAAGTGAAAAAGGTGTCCCTCTGCATTTTATAAATAGCAGAGGGAGGCTGTTTCAATAAAGGAGGAAGTAACATGGTAAAAGGAAGAATTCATTCTGTAGAGTCTTGTGGTACTGTTGATGGCCCAGGAATTCGTTATGTCATATTTACACAAGGGTGTTTATTACGTTGTCAATATTGTCATAATGCTGATACGTGGGAGATTGGTAAAGGAAAAGAAATAACAGTCGAAGAAGTAATGCAGGATGTGACATGTTACCTTCCTTTTATTGAAGCTTCCGGAGGCGGTATAACAGTTAGTGGTGGGGAACCATTATTACAGCTAGATTTCTTAATTGAATTATTTAAGAAATGTAAGGAAGTTGGAATTCATACAACAATTGACTCTTCGGGTGGTTGTTATTCTGAAGAACCAGAATTCCAAAATAAGCTAGATATTTTAATGGAGTACACAGATTTAGTTTTATTAGATTTGAAACATATTGATTCAAAGAAACATCGTAAATTAACAGGAAAACCAAATGAACATATTTTACAATTTGCTCGTTACTTATCGGATAAAAACAAACCGATTTGGGTACGACACGTATTAGTTCCTGGTATTACTGATAATGAAGAGGATCTAAAAAAACTATCTAGTTTTATTCAAAGCTTGTCTAATGTTCAGAAAGTTGAAGTGTTACCATACCATAAGCTTGGTGTATATAAATGGGAAGCGCTTGGGCATAAGTATCCACTAGCGAATGTAGAACCACCTACTGAAAAAAATGTAGAAGAAGCAAGACATATTTTACAAGTAGTCTAATCCAAATATTGGATTAGGCTTTTTGCTTTCTGTACAATAAAACCTAGAGTATATATATAGAAAAGAGTATACTGAAAATAGAATATCCATATTTTTGTAAGGGATAAGTGGAGAAATTTACATAATTGTAAAGGGAAATCAAAATAGTAAAAAGAATTAAGAAGTAAAAGAGTGAGTATCATGTAATAGAGAACATTTGTAAGTTATTGCGAAAGCTCTTATAGGAAAGTATAATGTAAAGATATGAGCACAGATAGGATTAAGGGGTCAATCTTATATGCTTTGCATATCCACGACAGGTACATAGCTGAAAGAGAAATATTAGAGTCTGTTTATGTAATTTTTAAGGAAAATGTTTTTCCTATTGTCGTATATGCAATATGGAGAAACAATAAGCTAGGAGTGGATTTGTTTGATAAAAAACCCCAAGGTTTTAATATTAACTGCACATTACGGTAACGGTCATGTGCAAGTAGCGAAAACATTAGAACAAACATTTCGCCAAAAAGGAATTAAAGATGTAATTGTATGCGATTTGTTCGGAGAATCACATCCAGTTATAACCGATATTACAAAATATTTATATTTAAAAAGTTATACAATAGGAAAAGAATTATACCGGTTGTTTTATTATGGCGTAGAAAAAATTTATGATAAAAAAATAGCATCTTGGTATGCGAATTTTGGAAGAAAACGTTTGAAATTACTTTTACAAGCAGAGAAACCGGATATTGTTATTAATACCTTTCCGATTATAGCTGTACCAGAATTGAAAAAGCAAACAGGAATTGAAATACCTGTGTATAACGTATTAACGGATTTTTGTGTGCACAAAATATGGATTCATCGGGAAGTAGATCGTTATTTTGTAGCAACTGATCACGTGAAAAAAGTTATGGTTGATATTGGTGTGCCTGCGGAACAAATTGTTGAAACTGGAATTCCGATTCGTAATAGTTTTGAGTTAAAGATCAATCCAGACATTATATATAATAAATATCAGTTATGTGAGAATAAAAAGATTTTACTAATTGTAGCAGGTGCTCATGGGGTATTAGGGAGTGTAAAAGAACTATGCCAATCATTTATGTCAGTACCTGATTTACAAGTAGTTGTCGTTTGTGGGAAAAATGAAGCATTAAAACAGGATTTATTAGGATTACAGGAAAATAATCCTGATGCATTAAAAGTATTCGGTTATGTTGAAAATATTGATGAATTATTCCGTGTTACTTCTTGTATGATTACGAAGCCAGGCGGTATCACGCTAAGTGAAGCGGCAGCATTGCAAGTACCTGTCATTTTATATAAACCTGTTCCAGGACAAGAAAATGAAAATGCGATGTACTTTGAAAGAAAAGGAGCGGCAGTTGTCATTCGTGATGATAGTGAGGTTTTTGCAAAGACAGAGGCGTTATTACAAGATGATATGAAGCTTCTTCAAATGAAAGAAGCAATGAAAAGCATTTATCGTCCGGAGCCAGCTGGCCATATTGTGGATACAATTTTGGCAGAAAATCATGTAAAGCCGAATCATATACCTATTAAATCACCTGCTCTTGCACAATCATTTACTTAATATGAAACCCTCTTTTGAATATTTAAAGAGGGTTTTTTATTGTTTTCTGAGAGAAAGACTTATCCACATGGAGATAACGCTTTCATTAAACAGTAAAGTCGGAATATTAACAACTATATCCACATTGTCCACATTTTTTAGAAAAATATCCACAATTCTAACATTTGCTATGCGTTACAAAATACAAACTTGTGAAGGGTTTGTATAATTTATTCACAATTCCATCAATTCTGTGGATAACGTTACCCACAGAAAAAAGGTTCCTTATAAATAAGGAACCTTTTTTCTACTCTATCACGTAGAAAAAATATGTAATGAGAATGAATAATTAGGGGGGAGAACTTCTAATTATTCATTCTCACTTTAAATACTTTTCGAGCGATAACCCGCTGCGCGATCTGCTTTACGAAACTCTCGTTGGTAGAGAACTTCTTGTGTACTAGATAATGCATTTTTTGCTTTGTCACGTTTCTTTTTATCCATTACAAATCACCTCGTGTCCTAAAGTCACTATCTATCGTTTCCAAAGACACCGGGTGATATACGTATATGTCAAAATGTTAATGGTTAATTATCTTTTCTAAAAATTTAGATTATGCCTCTTTTAAGTGATGAGCATCTTGGAACGTTGTATCTCGCATTGTAGCAAGTGTATATTGATCTTTTGGAATTTCATATAAGTTATATACTTCTTCATTCGCGTTAATTTCATCATAAACGGCTTTTCTTGTTTCGTTTGCTAGATTTACGTATTGTAATTTTTCTGCAGCTTTAATAGAACGAATATTTATTTTGCGAATACGCATAAAGATTGTTTCAATATCTAATTCGTAAAAAAGTTCACTAAAAAATGAATCTTTTGCCAATTTATTATAGCCTTTTCCATGATATGGTTTGCCAAGCCATGTTCCAAGGAATCCGGCTTTTTCTTGCACATCAAATAAAGTAATTGTTCCGATAGGGTTACCCCATTCATCTAAAATTGTGCGTGAAATTAATTCCCCACGCTCTTCAGCTTCAATCGTTTGTTTCGTTAAAAATAAATATTCCTCATAAGAATAAGCCTTTTGACGCACAAAAGGGAAGACAGCTGGATCCACCATTAACTCGTATAGAACGTGGCTGTCGTGTAAGTCGCGTTTTTTTAACATACTAACTCCTCCTCACACGAGGGTAGCATGACGAAAAAACACCCCACCCTCGAAATTTTTATATCAATCTTTAAAAAATTTCGGGGTGGGAATCGAACCCACTAGAACCAGTTTCTAACGCTGGTGGCGCACCATTTGCCTTCCCCATTCATCAATTTGAAAATGATAATCACGACACAAATTGATTATGGTTTCATTCAGTTTATAATCGTATAATACTTTATCTAGTCAAAAAAATAAACTAGTTTTTTTTATTTTTTTTGTAAATTATTTTTCCATCAATCATGGTTAGTACAGGCTTGGCTAAATAATGGAAAGGATGATGGGTCCATAACACGAGATCAGCGTCTTTTCCAACCTCAATGCTTCCAATTCTATCCTCTAAACGTAAATTTCGTGCTGGAAAAATAGTGATTCCTTCTAGTGCAGTTTGTTCGTCTAATCCTTCCCTTACTGCGACAGCAGCACAAACATTTAAATATTGAATGGGTGTATAAGGGTGATCCGTTGTGATGGAAACTTCCACTCCATTTTTGGATAATATATGGTAAGTATCCCATGTTTTGTTTTTGAGTTCAATTTTAGAACGGCGTGTAAGCGTGGGGCCAACTGAAACCTTCAAATTGTGTTTCGAAAGTTCTTCAACAATAAAGTGTCCTTCTGTACAATGTTCAATACGTAAATCGAGATTAAATTCTGTTGCAAAACGTAGAGCAGAACTAATATCATCTGCTCGGTGAGCGTGGATACGTACGGGTATTTCGCGACGTAATGCTTTTAAGATAGGAAGCATTCGAAAATCAGCTTCATGCCCGTAGTGCTGTGCTTCATAGAATGATTCCCGAAGTAATCCCATAATTCCCATACGTGTTATGGATTCTTTTGTTCCATTACTATGGACCTTTTTAGGATTTTCTCCAAAGGCAATCTTTAAGCCTGCAGGTTCTTGAATAATCATATGATCAATACAAGTTCCAGCTGTTTTTATTACACAAGTCGTACCACCGATAATGTTTTGACTTCCTGGCATAACGTGAACAGTTGTGATGCCATTTTGTACAGCATCTTGAAATGCAATATCAAAAGGGTGGATTCCGTCCAAAGAACGGATATGTGGTGTTGAAACTTCAGATGTTTCATTTGCATCATTGCCAGCCCAACCAGTGCCTTCATCATAGAGACCAAGATGAGTATGGACATCAATAAATCCGGGTAAAAGATGAAGAGCACGCGCGTCTATAACTGTCATATCTTGAGTAGGTTGAATGATAGGCTTGACCTTGGCAATTCGTTCTCCTATAACGAGTACATCCCCTTGAAATTTTTGGGATGTAATAGGATAGACAATGGCTTGTTTAAGCAATATTTTCATAGGTACCTCATTTCTGTTACTTTAAAATATTAATGGAATTTAAGGGAAAGTAACGGAAAGATTATTTGTACAATAATGCTCCGGATTCTACAAAATAAAAGTTTTGAAAGGGCCCCTGTAAAACTGTGTTTTAGAAGTACTACATTGTATGCGAAAGTATATTTTGTAATGCATGGTCTATTGCCGGAAATGTGTATTGATACCCATGCTCAATTGCTTTACTAGGTAATACATGTTGTCCTTCTAGTACAAGTATGCTCATCTCACCAAGTAAAGCGTGAAGTATAAAGGAAGGGACAGGTAACCAATGAGGTTTTTTCATTATAGCCGCAATGGTTTCTCCAAATTCCTTCATTCTTATAGGTAAGGGAGCTGTGAGATTAAGAGGTCCATCAATTTCTTCTTTTTGTATGATGAAATCAATCAGGCGAACGACATCATCTATATGAATCCATGATAACCATTGGTTTCCAGATCCAATTGTACCTCCGATATAGAATTGATAGGGGAGTAGCATTTTGGGAAGAGCTCCTCCATCTGCACTTAATACGACTCCGAATCTTGCGTATACTGTTCGCATTCCGAGAGAACGAGCTTTAGATGCTTCTTGTTCCCATGAACATACTGTATTTGCTAAAAAGTCATCTCCAGGAGTCTCATGCTGTTCTGTAAAAGACTCGGTTTCAGACGTTCCATAGTATCCAATAGCGCTTGCGTTAATAAATGTGTGCGGTTTTATGTTGAGTGTCTGCAAGTGTTTAATGAGCCCTTTTGTCGTTTGAATCCTACTGTTTAAAATGGCTTTCTTTTGTTTCTTTGTCCATCTACTATTAATAGATTCTCCTGCTAGATTAATAACTACATCGATAGAAGAGAGGGGGAAGGTTTGTAAATTCGGTGTCCATTGTACGTAGTGAAGATTAGGGTGGGAAGTTTCAGTAGTTTTGTTTCGAGTGAGAATGTAAACCGTATGTCCTTTTTGAATGAAAAAAGTAGAAAGGTATTTACCGATAAAGCCGGTACCACCAGAAATTGCGATTTTCACAAGTATTTCCTCCTCATTATATATATTCTTGAAAAGAAAAAATGTTCCTCGGCTATGTTAAAATAATAGAGAGGTGAGAGTATGGCTGTCATTACAAAAATAGAAGTACAAAAACGATCGAAAGAACGATTTAATATTTATATTGATAAAGGTCAAGGTGAAGAGTACGGATTTAGTGTGAATGAAGTAATTTTAATAAAACACGGATTACAAAAGGGCTTAGAAATTGATGAAATAGCGTTAGGAAATATTTTGTACAATGAAGAGGTACAAAAAGCATATTTACAAGCAATCTCCTATTTATCCTATCAAATGAGAACGAAACAAGAAATAGAAGATTTTTTACGAAAAAAAGAAGTGGGACAGGCCATCATCTCTGAAGTCGTTTCGAAGTTATTACATGATCGATATATTAATGATAAAGAGTATGCTATTTTATATACGAGAACGCAAAGCAATGTGAATCGAAAAGGTCCCACTGTTATTAAAAGAGAGTTGTTAAATAAAGGTGTTCAGGATTTAATTATTACGCATAGTTTACAAGAATATCCGAAGGAAAAGCAAATTGAGAATGCTTTAATTCTTATAGAAAAGAAGAAAAAATCTTATCAAAAGCATTCCTTTTTACAAATGAAGCTAAAGTTAGATGAAATGCTTGTTCGTAAAGGATATTCTAGAGATGTGATTCAAATTTGTTTGGAAGAATTGAAAGACGAAAAAGATGACGAAAAGCAACAAGAAGCGTTACACTATCATGGGAATAAATATTATGAGAAATATAAGAAGCATGATGGATGGACATTCGAAAATAAGATGAAACAAGCGTTATATCGAAAAGGATTCTCTATCGATGAAATAGAGGTATTTTTGCAAATGAAACGCGAAGAGGGATGAGGAGAATAAGATGAATATGCCAAAGCGCTACAGTGAAATGACACCATATGAGCTAAGGGAAGAAATTGGGCTTTTGAAAGAGCAAGCGATAAAAGCTGAGCAACTTGGAATTGTAAATGAGTTCGATGTATTAATGCGAAAGATAGCAATGGCCCGCGCTTATATGACTGACATAAACAAATTCCATATCGGTGAGACGTATGAATTAGTAGAAGAACCTGGTATATTATTTGAAATTACGTATTTCAATGGGGTATTTGCTTGGGGACATAAGCAAAATGATAATGAAGAGATTGGAATACCGATTTCTTTATTACAAGAAAAATAAAAACCAGAGAGCGATTATCTCTCTGGTTTTCATCTTTGGTAGGCGTTACAGGAGATAGGAGATTCTAAAATTGGCGTTTTTTACATTCATTCGCCAGTATAATGAGAGACTGGGTTTGTTGCGTCTGTCCGTTAACTTGCGCTTTTGCATGTTTCGGACGAGTCCACGTATGGTTAAATAATTCAGAACGACTATCTAAGCGATCACGGTAGCTCATCTTTATCACCTCGTGTAGGAAGTTGATTTACTTTGTACTACTCTTCCTGCTGATTTGCAGCACGCATACGTTCTTGTGGGTGCGTGTTAATTGTGCCGTTAGGTCGTTTCGAAGCAAAGCGTGATTTCGCTTTCGGTTGACCGTCGATTTTGCTGTTGTTTTTTGACTCAGACCAAAACTCGGCTTGTTTACCCATTGCGAACGCCCTCCTCATCATCAGTTGATACCTCTTGAAGAAGTATCAATTATAGAATGTGCAAAATAGAAGAAACTATCCTTTAGAAATGAAGGGATAATTAGGTAAAGGAGATTAGAACATGAATGATATTTATGAAGCATTAACGAAAGAACTATTAGACAAAAATGACAAACTTTCTTACGCGCAAGCTCGTGCGTGGGTCGAATTACTGTGGGAAGATTTTCAAACAACTTATGCGAAATCAGGTCGTTATCAAGGAGAAGAAATGACTGAACAAGTGGTGCGATCATGGATTAATAATCATGGAGTACGCCTTCATGAAATGCGTACAAATAATCCGAAATATAGCCATTTAATCAATCAAGAAGATCATTTGAAACATTAAAAAAAGCGACTTAAGTCGCTTTTTTTAATGTGGAAGTAACTCCAGTTTTTTTCGAAGTTTTTCTTCACTAAAGATCCATCCTGTATAGGAACTAATAATATTTAAATTATGATCGAGTTGAACGATCGCAACGAATGGATAATAATCTTTACTACGATAACGCAAATCAATGAATCGAACTTCGTAATAATGATCATAATCGAAAATGTCCCAGCGATACACAGGGGAGAAAGATAAAAATGCTGAGATGTTTTCATCTTGTTTAGCAGCGCGCATAATAGTATTGTCTGGGAACGGTACCCGGTCGAATTTATCATATATCATGATGTTACCGCGATGCCATCTAGCAACGTAGTAATAATTGGTTGTAACGATTGCTAAATGATAATGATAAAATCGATAAGAAGGAGAAATAATTATCTTCTCAACATGTTTGAAACGTTTTTGTACAACGCTTCTTATATTTCTATGCATCATAATCCGTCCGATATAGTAAACAATCATCAATATATACGCTGCTAAGGCAGTATACCCTTTATGGGAACCTACGAGCATACAAGCAATTGCGAGTATATGGATGAAGAAAATGACGGTATCGAATGTATTAATGATACCTAGCGCTACCCATTTTTTTGTGAAGGGTCGTAATGCCTGTGTACCGTAGGCATTGAAAATATCTACAAAGACATGAAGAAAGACGGCAATAAATGACCAAAGTAGTAGATGCAAATATGGAGCGTCTGAAAAGAAGGCGAAAGAGATGCCACTTATAAGGAATGACCAAAGAATCACTGCAGGAATGGAATGAGTAATCCCACGATGATTTCTTATATATTTAGCGTTATTACGCAATTTTAAAACTGTATCGATATCAGGAATATTGGAACCAGCAATTGTAGCGAGCATAACTGCTTGTGGCCCAATATCACTTTGTGCTATGGCTGGATCTAACGTGGCCAAGCTGCCTAGAGTAACGCCCATAACAAGGTGAGTGGCTGTGTCCATAGAAATCCACCTCCGTTTTTTATTAATGTAACTCTTTTTATTCGATACCTCAAGTCCTTTGCCTTCTATTTCCTATGTCATCTTACTTAAATTTTTTCCTAAAATCTTTATAATAGTACTTATATGCAAAAAAATGAGGGGGATCAAGTTTGACACTTGAAATATTAAATAATTTTAACATAGAGCAGTTTCAAAATGATTTAATTGGTTGGTTTGAAAAAGAGCAACGCGACTTACCGTGGCGTAAAAATAAAGATCCATACCGTGTTTGGGTTTCGGAAATTATGTTGCAGCAAACTAGAGTGGAAGCTGTAAAACCATATTACGCGAATTTTATGGGGAAGTTTCCTACTCTAGAAGCTTTGGCAAATGCTGATGATGAAGAAGTGTTAAAAGCATGGGAAGGTTTAGGGTATTATTCTAGAGCACGAAACTTACATGCGGCCGTAAAGGAAGTAAAAGAAGTATACGGCGGAATTGTACCGAGTGATGTAAAGAAAATTGAAAAGTTAAAGGGAGTCGGACCATATACAAAAGGTGCTATTTTAAGTATCGCATATGGTATACCAGAGCCAGCAGTTGACGGAAATGTTATGCGTGTATTATCCCGTATTTTATCCGTATGGGATGACATTGCAAAACCGAAAACTAGAAAAGTGTTTGAAGAAATCGTGCGTGAAATTATTTCGGCTGAAAATCCATCTTATTTTAACCAAGGTTTGATGGAATTAGGAGCACTAATTTGTATTCCTAAAAATCCAGCATGCTTACTTTGTCCTGTACGTGAGCATTGCAGGGGATATGCTGAAGGTGTTCAAAAGGAATTACCAGTCAAAAGTAAAGCAAAGGCCCCTACGATGGTACCGATTGTTGCAGGAGTGCTTCAAACGGAAGATGGTCGTTACGTCATTAATAAACGTCCAAGTACCGGTTTATTAGCTAATATGTGGGAGTTTCCGAATGTTGAACTTGGCGAAGGGATTCGTAATCAGAAGGAACAGCTTATAGATTATATGAAAGAAAAATTTGAGCTTTCAATTTCTATTGAAGAATACGCAATGAATGTGCAACATACGTTTACCCATCGCACTTGGGATATATTTGTATTTTACGGAAAAGTAACTGGTCATATTGTTGAAACAGATACATTGAAATTTGTATCGAAAGAAGCTTTTGAACAGTTGCCTTTCTCGAAATCACATCGTAAGATTTATGAAAGTTGTGTTGAGAAGATTACAATACAATAAATAAAAAGTGTTCCCTAGATTGGGAACACTTTTTTAATCGTAAGAAATTTTTGTCCCATGAGTCCAACTAGCCTCACCTTCTTGTAAGCCGCCTCTTGTTTCAATTTCTTTTACAATTTCTTTATAAATACTTTGACCTTCTGCATTTAAGTACGGAAGAATCTGTTGTAATGAATGATGAAAATAAGCTAATTCATCTTCTTTCCACTCATTTTTTGAGACCATCGTCAGTTCAGTCATATCGCGTCCTATATACATATTTCCACCTCCATTTCCTATAGTTTGAATGAGTGATAAGAGATATATACGGAGATTAAAAAAAGAAAATCACGGATAGCTTCTAAGTGAATTGGTTACATTATTGGTTGTGGAGGTGAGAAAGATGAGTAAAAAACAACAAGGTTATAACAAGGCAACTTCTGGCGCTAGCATTCAAAGTACAAATGCTAGTTATGGTACAGAGTTTTCAACTGAAACAGATGTGCAAGCAGTAAAACAAGCAAATGCACAATCAGAAGCAAAGAAAGCACAAGCTTCTGGTGCACAAAGTGCAAACGCTAGTTATGGTACTGAATTTGCAACTGAAACAGACGTGCATGCTGTGAAAAAACAAAATGCACAATCAGCTGCAAAACAATCACAATCTTCTAGTTCAAATCAGTAATGAAAGAAAAACACTTCTCTAATTCGGGAGAAGTGTTTTCTTTGTGCTTTGGTCATGGTAATGAAAATAAAGCGAACGACATAACTTCTAATAAGTCAACAAATGTAGTCAAAGGAGAAGGAAGTTAAAGATTAGAAATATGTAATGAGGAATAATAACTGATCAATAAATCTAAAAGGGGGTAAGTAATGAACGACTTTGATAAGTTGGTGGGAGAGCAATTGGAAACGATGGATGAGTTGTTGAAGTTACAAGCTCATCTAGAGAAGTATCAGCAAATTGAAATGAGCGAAAAGGATACGTGTGATAAAAAGGAATTACATTTTATACGCCAAGAAATATATAGAACAGAAGTAGCACTCAAGTTATTACATGAGAAATTTGAAGAGCAAACAAATAGTGTAATTCAATCTTTTGAAACTGAAAAAATGATTTCAAATTTAGGATAAGGCATGCCGTTACCTTCAAGTGAAAGGTCCTTCTTTACATGGAAATAAGGAAGGACTTTTTTTATTCTCATTTCCTCGTTTGTAAATAAAATCTCGTCTCCTAAGAAGATTAAAGATATTGTATTCAGTGTGAGAAATGGAGTCTTGTCGCTTTAGTTTTAAAATTTCGACAAAAAAGTTATAATAGAAAAAAAGTGAATGCAGTTCAAAGGGCATTTGCAGTTGAAAGAAGGGAGCATATATGGGATTTCCCAAAGAAGGAGAAAAAGTACAAATACATAGTTATAAACATAATGGCTCCATTCATAGAATGTGGGAAGAGACAACAATCTTAAAAGGGACACAAAGCCTTGTAATCGGAGCGAATGATCGTACAGTAGTGACAGAATCAGATGGTCGCACATGGATTACGCGTGAACCAGCAATTTGTTATTTTCATGCAAACTATTGGTTTAATGTGATTGGAATGTTAAGGGAAGAGGGAGTATATTATTATTGTAATTTAAGCTCACCTTTTGCATATGATTCTGAAGCGTTAAAGTATATTGATTATGATTTAGATATTAAAGTGTATCCAGATATGACATATACGCTTTTAGATGAAGATGAGTATGAAAAACATAGTCAAATTATGCAATATCCACCTGTGATTGATACGATTTTAAAACGAAATGTAGCACAATTAACACAATGGATTCATCAAAGAAAAGGGCCATTCGCGCCGGACTTTGTAGATATGTGGTATGAGAGATATTTAATGTACAGAAATTAAAACAAACCTGCAGGGGATTTCCCGGCAGGTTTGTCCTATTAGAGGGGGGATTAGGTGCAAGGTATAAAAAGATATTTGCAATTTGTTAAACCATATCGATGGCTTATTGCTATTACGATTATGATTGGTCTAGTTAAATTCGGCATCCCGCTTATTATGCCGTGGTTATTAAAATACATTATTGATGATGTAATTCAGGGCGGGGGTTCACTTCAAGATAAAACGTCCCAACTAGTAACAGCGATTGGGATTGCTTTTTTTATTTTTGCAGTGTTAAGACCGCCAATTGAATATTATCGTCAATATTTCGCGCAGCGTATCGCAAATACAATCCTATATGATTTGCGAAAGCATATTTTTGGTCATTTACAAAAGTTGAGTTTACGCTATTATTCGAATACAAAAACAGGCGAGATTATTTCACGTGTCATTCATGATGTAGAACAAACGAAGGACTTTGTAATTACTGGTTTGATGAATGTTTGGTTAGATACGGCAACGATTGCTATCGCTATTATTGTTATGTTTTCTATGAATATAAAATTAACATTTGTTGCGCTATTAATTTTACCTATTTATGTGGTAGCAGTGAAATATTTTTTCGGACGTCTTCGAAAATTGACGAAAGAACGTTCACAAGCGTTAGCAACGATGCAAGGATATTTACATGAACGTATTCAAGGGATGCAAGTGACACGTAGCTTTGCATTAGAAGAGTATGAGGGAAAGCAGTTTGAAAAAAGAAATAATGAATTTTTGACGAAAGCGTTAACGCATACGAGTTGGACTGCGAGAACATTTTCAGCGGTAAATACGTTAACAGATTTAGGACCATTACTTGTAATTGGTTTTGCAGCATATGAAGTGATTCAGGGGCAATTAACATTAGGGACTATGGTTGCTTTTGTTGGGTATATGGATAGTTTATATAGTCCACTCCGCCGCCTTGTTAATTCTTCTACAACATTAACGCAGTCTTTCGCATCGATGGATAGAGTGTTTGAACTGTTAGATGAAAAATATGATATTGTGAATGTCCCAAGTGCGGTACAAGCGAAGAAATTAAATGGTGAAGTGATATTTGATAATGTATCTTTTCGTTACAATTCGGATGAAAAAGAGATATTACATAACCTTTCATTAACAATGTCGCCTGGAGAGAAGGTTGCGCTTGTAGGAGCGAGTGGGGGAGGGAAGTCATCTCTTGCTAGTTTAATCCCTCGTTTCTATGATGTTTCTTCAGGTGCAGTTTATGTAGATGGGATAGATGTCAGAAAGTATGATATGAGAAATTTACGTAGTCATATTGGAATTGTACTGCAAGATAATTTGTTATTTAGCGATACAATCGGGGCAAATATTTTATACGGAAATCCGAAGGCTACAGAGGAAGAAGTAATTGCAGCTGCCAAAGCTGCGCAAATTCATGATTTTATTATAGAGTTACCTGATGGTTATGATACTGTCGTTGGGGAACGGGGTGTAAAGCTATCTGGTGGACAAAGGCAACGTGTAGCGATTGCACGAGTGTTTCTAAAGAATCCCTCGTTACTTATATTAGATGAGGCGACTTCCGCTTTAGATTTAGAAAATGAACGATATATTCAAGAGGCACTTCAGACGTTAGCTGCTGATCGGACGACAATTATAATCGCGCATCGATTAGCGACAATTACACATGTGGATACGATTATTTATATTGAAGATGGTGAAATTAAAGAAACAGGTTCTCATGAAGAATTAATGAAAAAAAGAGGGTTTTATTACAATTTATATCAACTTCAAAATATAACAGAAACAGCTCCTTTAGCGTAAAAGGAGCTGTTTTTTATTCGTCTTCTTTTTTATCGTCGATTTTGAGTTCTGCTTCTGGTTTATGGTATGTGTAGAAGCTATCCACAAGTAAATCTAAATGCTCTACTTCTTCACTATAGTTAATAATGGCAGAAATAAGAGGGAAGAGGTGTAGCCATGTTTTATACGCTTCCTCATCATCTTTGTTTTGATAATCCATAAAGATATCAATTAATTCTTGTTTACCTGTTTCGACTTCATCAAGCATTTCAACGGATTGTTGTTTTTTTGCTTTACCAATAAATTTTAATAAAACTTGTTCATGATAATGCGTTAATGAATCAAGTTCATTCTGGATAGATTCTTGAAATTCTTCTGGCATATAGCGCAGTTCATTTTCAGTACGATGTAATGATTTTAACGTACTTAAAGCGCGGCTTGTCGTCGCTAACATTTGTCTGAATAAAACAAGCTTACGAATTTTTGCGAACTGTACTTTTTTCGTGTAGCTTCTTTCTTCTTTATACAGCAAATAGTAGTGGTTTAGTTTGATCATTTTTTCTTTCATACGATCAATATCAGTTTTTAGTGTTGTAAAATCAGAAGCTTGCCTGCTATTCATTCGAATCCATTTTACAATTTCTTCTGTATTATCAACGATACGATGATATAGCTTTGTTTCGTATTTTGGCGGCATAAAAACTAAATTTACAAGTGAAGCCGCGATAATTCCAATCATAATTGTTGCAAAGCGAAGTAAGGCAAAACTAAAGAAATCTTCGCCTTGATACTCCATAATGGCGATAACTGTTACTAAAGCAATTGATATTGTGTTTTCTAATCGTAATTGCAGTGTAAGTGCAATTACTAATATACATGTTAATCCAATAATAAAAGGATTATGTCCAAAAGCAGTAGCGAATGCGATAGCGAATACCGCACCAATGACGTTTGCTTGAATTTGTTCAAGTGCAGTTAAATACGAACGGTATACAGACGGTTGAACAGCGAATATAGCTGAGATTCCTGCAAATACCGGACTCGGTAATTGAAGTAAAATACAAGCAAATAAAGCTAATGTGATGGCAATACCCGTTTTTAAAATGCGAGCACCAAGTTTCATACCCTTAATAAGATCCTTTCTCTTGTCATAATGAATGTACAACATGATACTATACATTCATTACAATATGTTAGCAAGTGATATTTTAGTGACGTTAATAAGAAATTGAGATTCATTTTATAATTTTTCCTAATTCTTTTTAAACATCAATTTTTAGTAAAAAAACCTGCTGAATTTCAGCAGGTTTCAAATTGTTACTATAGATTACTATGAGAAGTGTACTTCGTCAATTTTATTCTTGAAAATGAAAGTTAGGCGTATCACTCAGTTGAGATAGATGGATCAGCCTGTTCTTTTTTCGGGATAATTTCAAAAAATTGTTGTTGCATATCATCGAGTAACGGTGTTAATAAAGCGACTTCCTCGTATTGCTCATGTTCATTTAATACACGAATATAATCTAGCAATAATTCAGTCACATCTTGCACACCATTTTTACTAATTGGTTGCAATGTAACATTTGCCCCTTTTGCGATTCTTCTTTTTAAGGCCTGTTCTGTTAAACCTAAGCTTGAATCATGACGTAAATAAACAACACCGCCAGTCATACCAGCACAAATCCATGGACCAGGATCCCCTAAAACAAGCGCGCGCCCATTTGTCATATATTCAAAAGCGAAACCTTTAATATTAGAGTATGCTCCTATATTTCCTTGCTCTTTTTCACGGAGTGGCTTTGTCATGCGCCCTCCAATTATCATGTCTGCTCCAGAGAGGCGAATGCCAGCGCGAGCATCGGCGTTACCTTGAACGTATAGCGCTCCTTTTTGTGCACCGTATCCAAAACCTTTTCCGACAGAACCGTTATAATATATGCCGTCTTTTCCTTTTGCTTTCGTTATATAAATACCACCACCAAAGGAGGTTTTACCAATGCCATCTTGTGCACCGCCATTTACGTGTATAAATAAGTTCTCACTATTGTAAGCACCTAATCCATTTCCAGGAATAGAGCCATTCGTATACTTTAATGTAAGTGGTTCAAGCTTCGTGTCTTCATATAATTTACTACGAACGCGATAGCAAGATTCTAGACCGCCCATAACGCGTTGTTCTACGCCAACTCCTACTAATTCTTTCGAATGAGGGGAATGAACTGTTTCAAATTGTTTTTCTGGTACGTCTTCTGTTTTTGTGACAGATGGATGTTCTATCGTTTGTAGTAAATTACATAAGTCTAATAAATTTTCGCCTCGAACTTGTTCTAATAAATCGGAACGCCCAACAATTTCTTGTAAATTTGTATAACCAAGATTTCCTGTTAATCGTTTTAGTTCTACGCCAAAAGTAGTGAATAAATGTAATAATCCAGCGACGGCGCTTTCTAATTCACGTGGGACGAAGCGGCGTAATCCGTGTTCTTTCGCCTGAGCTTCAGATTCAATTTGTGTTGCGATTCCAACGTGACAAGTATCTAGATGACATCCACGGCAAGTTGTACAGCCAATTGCAATCATGGATAATGTACCAAATCCAATGCGGTTTGCCCCAAGAAGCATGATTTTTAAGGCATCATTCACACTTCGAATACCACCGTCAGCCCAAATTTCTACTTTATGTCTCATATTTGCTTCTAATAAAGCATTGTGAGCGGCTTTCACACCAATTTCTACAGGAAGCCCTACATGTTGCAATGCGTGAATACGTGCGGCACCTGTACCACCATCAAATCCGCTAATGTTAATAAAATCAGCACCAGCTTTTGCGATACCAACAGCAATTGTTCCAATGTTAGGGACGACAGGAACTTTTACAGCTACTTTCGCAAGTTGATTGGCCGTTTTAATTTCTGTAATCATTTGAGCTAAATCTTCAATGGAATAAATATCATGGTTGTTAGAAGGTGAAATTAAATCTGAGCCAATTGTAGCGTTACGTGCTTCAGCGATTTTGGCTGTTACTTTTGACCCTGGTAAATGCCCACCTTCACCAGGCTTTGCACCTTGCCCGATTTTTATTTCAATTAGGTTTGATGAATTTAGTAGTTCGGCGTTTACACCAAATCGCCCAGATGCAACTTGTTGTCCACGTGTATGTGGATATTTTCCAATCATGTCTTTAATTTCGCCGCCTTCACCGTTCAAGCTAATCATATTTAGCTGATCGGCCGCTTCTGCATATGCACGAAAGGCAATTTCATTTTGAGAACCGAATGACATGGAGCTAATAATAAATGGTAAATCATGATTTTGAATACTGATGGACACTTCTTCAGCCGGAACGACATGTTTTGTTTCTTTCGTTTGAATAAGATGTCTAATCGCGATTGGATTGTTTTCTTCTAATTCACTTAATTTTTCACGGTAATCATCATAAGAGTTTCCTTTTGCGACATCACCGATTGCTTTCCAAATTCGCGGGAATATATGAAAAGATTTTCGCATTCTAACTTTAGGATTGTTATAATCATCTGCTCGCATTTGTGCATCTTCAGCAAGTGACTCAAGCGAGAAAGCTAAATTATTTGAACCGAAGAAATTCGTAATTTGTAATATGTTTGCGATTTCTTCATGTAATCCGATAGAAGAATAGAGGCGACCGTAACCGCGTAATTCATGAATTCCGATTGTTGAAATGACTTTCTCTAGCCCTTTATTAAGTGCATGATATAAATTCGTAATAGGTGTTTTCGTCCCATCATTTACGGTTGCAAATAATAAATATGGATTAATACTATCTGCTCCTAATCCATACAGTGTGACGATATCGTGTAAGGAGCGAAGGGCACCAGAACGTATAACGAGAGAGCAGTTTCGGCGTAATTTATTTTCACTTAATATTTGATGTACTTTAGCGGTAACTAAATGCGGATCAATCCATAATTGTCCATTTAGATGAGCATCAGCATCGTCTATTAATAATAGGGAAGCTCCATCGTTCACAGCTGTTATTGCTTCAGAACTAATTCGATTTAAGGCACATTGTAAAGTTTCTGCCTGACTGAATGTAGTAGAGATTGTAGCGATAGAGCTATGAGTATTGAATAGCTGTATAAGTTGCTCGTACGTAATTGTGTGTAATTCCTCTGCAATAGATTGTGCTACGCTTCCTTCTAAAATAATTGGGGAAAGCATCTCAACTACAAATGGCTGTTTAGCACCAGCAAATAAACTTGGACGTTCGCCAAGTATCGTTCGTGTGGAGAAGTGTTCAACTTCTCGATCACGATCGATTGCTGGATTTGTAACAACAGCTACACTCTCCTTAATGAAGTCAGCGATATTTCGTCTATCAGTATCGAGTGCAGCGAGTGGTGAGTCATGACCAAGTGAGCGAATTGGCTCAACGCCTTTTGTTGCCATCTGTTCAAGAAGCTGAATATGTTCACGATCCCATCCGAAAGCAACGTATTGCTTCGTTTCAACTTGCATAGAATCACATAATCCTTGGATTTCTTTCGTTTCAGGGGTAGATAAGTTTAAATGATAATCTTTAGTATTAACTCGCTTTTTAAAACGGTCGTATACTTGATCTTGGTATTTGTCATATTCATAAAGAACAAGCTCATCTTGTTCATTCCACTTTAGACCGACTTTTTCTCCAGGAGCGAGTGGTTTCGGTTCAGCTACATATTCAGTTGGAGATACAACTCCAGGTTCAGAAGAGAAAATATAAGAACTCTCTGTCTCTACTTTCCAAACTGGTCGTAGTCCAAGGGAATCGACGCTGAAAACAGCTTCATCTTTATAGCGTGAAATAATACCAGCTGGACCTTGTGCAAAATGGCCCCATGCTTCACGTATATACGTATATAAATCTTGTAAATGTGGTTCATAAAGTTTAATTTCATTAATAATGGGTGGGAATAGTATATCCATTGCTTCAAATAAACTGTAGTCGTATTGAACAAGTAGAGTTTCTAAGGTGCGGTTTAAATCTTGGGAGTCGCTGCCCCCAGCAGTAAGTGGAACATGAATCATGTCAGCTTGATCGCGTAACTTGGCAATCGTGTTAATTTCACCATTATGTCCGAGAATGCTAAATGGTTGTACACGAAAAAAATTAGATAATGTATTTGTAGAATAGCGATTATGTCCCAGTGTCATAGTGGAAGCGATCAGCGGGTGTTGTAAATCATTGTAATAGGCCACAAGCGTATCACCAGCACCGAGAACTTTATATACAACATGATCACGACTTAAGGAAGCAACATGAATCGCTTCGTTTTTCTCTATTTTTATCGTTACTGAAAATAATGTTTGCTCAATATTTTTAACTTCATTTTCAGCGATAAGAGCAACTTGCCAAAATAAAGGTTCTTCTTGTTTACCAAGTGGACCGAGTGCATCGGAGTTTATTACATCGTCACTTTCAAAAAGAATTGCAAAGTTTTCGTTGTTTAGTTGTGTACGAATATGATTTTTTAAATTAACTACATTTGCGTTTTTATTTAGAAAAAAATGTCCAACGATAAAGTGGGGATGATCCACGATCGTTGGATTATATCCGCTACTTTTTAGTTTTTCGCTCCAAAGTGCTTTTGGTACATCAATGTGAATACCGATTCCATCGCCTTCACCATTAATGAAACCAGCTCTATGATTCATTTTAACGAGCGATTGTATGCAAAGATCAATGTTTTCTTTTGTAGGAATTTTTCGTTTCTCCATAACGGAAACGATTCCACACGCATCATGTTCTGCATTTTTATAATCTCGAAATAAAGACGGTGTCCATGTATTTGTTTTATTGAGCATCCGTCAATCCCCCTCTTATTGAAATTTGAATAATCTTACTATTTAAGGCGTAAGCAGCTTGTATACAAAGATAGCAAGGGTATATAAGAAAATTAAACAGATAATTATGAATAATTATACTATTAATAAGGGATTTATGAAATAGAAAAAAGGAAAAAAGAAAGGTGTGCTTTCTTTTTTCCTTTTAATGATGGGATTATTTATTGTCTGCCAAAGCCGCAAATGCTCTGCCTACAGCTTCAATTGTATATTCAATATCTTCTTTTGTATGTTCTGTCGTTAAGAACCATGCCTCGTATTTAGAAGGTGCTAAGTTAACTCCTTCTTGAAGCATAAGCTTGAAGAATTTACCGAACATTTCACCGTCTGTATCTTGTGCTGCATCGTAATCTTCAATTGTATTTGTTGTGAAGTATACAGTTAAAGCACCTTTTAGACGGTTTAATGTAATATCGATATTATGTTTGGCAGCTTGCTCTAAAATTCCTTTTTCAAGCATTGCACCAAGTTCATCTAATTTCTCATAAAGCCCTTCTTGTTGAAGAACTTCTAGACAAGCAATACCAGATGCCATAGAAGCAGGGTTTCCTGCCATTGTACCAGCTTGATATGCAGGTCCGAGTGGGGCAACCTGTTCCATAATTTCTTTCTTACCACCGTAAGCGCCGATTGGAAGTCCGCCGCCAATAACTTTACCAAGAGCTGTTAAGTCTGGTGTTACGCCAAGTAAGTCTTGAGCACCACCGTACATAAAGCGGAAAGCAGTAATAACTTCATCATAAATTACTAGTGCACCAGCTTCGTGAACAAGTTCATTCACTTTCTCAAGGAAGCCAGGTTTCGGTTCTACTATACCGAAGTTTCCAACAATCGGTTCTACAAGAATAGCTGCTACTTCATGTCCCCATTTATCTAATGCTTCTTTTAAAGTTTCTACATTATTAAATGGAACGGTAATAACTTCTTGAGCGATACTTTGTGGTACACCGGCTGAGTCAGGAGTTCCTAGTGTAGAAGGACCAGATCCGGCTGCTACAAGTACTAAATCAGAATGACCGTGGTAACAACCAGCGAATTTCATAATTTTTGTGCGGCCTGTGTAAGCACGAGCGACACGAATTGTTGTCATTACTGCTTCAGTACCAGAGTTTACGAAACGGACTTTATCTAATGCAGGTATTGCTTCTTTTAACATTTTTGCAAATTTTACTTCTAGTGCTGTTGGTGTTCCGTAAAGTACACCATTTTCAGCAGCTGTTGTAATTGCTTTTGTAATGTGCGGGTGAGCATGTCCAGTAATAATAGGACCGTATGCTGCTAAATAATCGATATATTTATTTCCGTCTACATCCCAGAAATAAGCGCCTTTTCCACGTTCCATAGCAACAGGAGCGCCGCCGCCAACTGCTTTAAAAGAACGAGAAGGACTATTAACGCCGCCAACGATATGTTCTAAAGCTTCTTTATGTAATGCTTCTGATTTTGTGAATTTCACTACCATTCATCTCCTTACAAAAATCTATGTATTATTCTAACATGTTTTTCGAAAAGACGTATTGTTTGTGATAGAGAAGGCAGTTGGGTAAACTATTCGTTGTGACATTTAGGAAGGGGGTCCGGTTATGAAATCGGTAATTGAGGTGCAAGGGTTACGTAAAGAATTTACAGCCTATTCAAGTCGTCCAGGTTTAAAGGGTGCATTTCGCGATTTATTAAATCGTAATTATAAAATAGTACCAGCAGTAAATGATGTATCTTTTACTGTGAAACAAGGTGAAATGGTTGGATATATCGGTGAGAACGGTGCTGGTAAATCAACGACAATTAAAATGCTTACGGGGATTTTGACTCCGACATCGGGAAACATTTTAGTAAATGGGATGAACCCGCATAAGCAGAGAGAAGAATTTGTAAGAACTATTGGTGTTGTTTTCGGTCAACGCTCGCAACTTTGGTGGGACATTGCTGTACAAGAATCGTTTCGTTTATTAAAAAAAGTGTACGGTGTATCAGACGCTCAGTATAAAGAACATATGGAGCACGTGATTGAAACGTTAGATATTGGTCCTTTATTGGATAAGCCAGTTCGAAAGTTATCCTTAGGTCAAAGAATGCGTTGTGAATTAGCGGCAGCATTAATTCACAATCCGCCGTTATTATTTTTAGATGAACCAACAATTGGGCTAGATGTACTTGTTAAATTGAAAATACGTGAATTTTTAAAAGAAATGAATGAACGTTATAAAACAACAATTTTATTAACAACTCATGATATTACTGATATTGAAGCTTTATGTGAGCGTGTTATCATGCTGGATGAAGGAAATATTATGTATGACGGTTCTTTAAATAATCTTCGTACGCAGTGGGGAGCAGAGAAAGAAATACATTTTCAGTTTGTTGCACCAGTTTCCTATCAGGATTTATCAATGGTTATGCCAGATAGTCATGTCGTTTGGTCGAAAGCGAAAGAGGAAAACGCGTGGATTGCCAAAATCCCGAATGAAGAAGTTATTATTTCAATGCTTATTTCTAAAGTAGTACAAGCCTTTCAAATTAAAGATTTAAAAATTAACGAAGTGTCTACAGAGGAAATTATTCGTAACATTTATGAAGAAGGTATTAAACATGGGTAAGTACATTGAAATGATACGAATTCGCTTTTTAATGATGCTTGCGTATCGTACAAACTATTATAGCGGGATTTTAATTTATACAATTAATATCGGCGCGTATTATTTTTTATGGCAAGCAATTTATAGCGGAAAAGAGAATATTGAAAGTTTATCTATTTCGCAAATGACTACGTATATCGCAATTGCATGGATGGCACGTGCCTTTTATTTTAATAATATAGACAGGGAAATTGCGATGGAGATTCAAGAAGGACGTGTAGCGGTAGAACTTATTCGTCCATATAACTATTTAGGAATGAAAGTGATGCAAGGTCTTGGTGAAGGAATATTTCGCTTTGCCTTCTTTTCAATTCCGGGTATGGTTATCGTTACCTTATTATTTTCATTGCAAATTACAACGAATTTTCAAACGTGGTTATATTTCTTCTTGTCTTTAATATTTAGTTTTATTATTAATACACAAATTAATTTAATGACGGGAATGCTTACATTCTTCTTATTTAATAATAGTGGAATTATGTATGCGAAACGTGTTGTTATTGATTTATTTTCAGGTCTATTGTTACCAATTAGTTTTTATCCGTTATGGGCCCAAAAGGCAATGGTATTTTTACCGTTTCAGGCCATTAGTTATATTCCGAGTATGATTTTTTCAGAAGGTATACAAGGAAGTAAATTGTATGAGGCATTATTATTCCAAGTAATTTGGGCAATTGTACTTATTATTCCAATTGTACTCATGTGGAGAACGGCGAGAAAACGTCTAATTGTACAAGGGGGATGATGAGATGATATATATAAAACTATTTTTGCAATATGCAAGCCAATATATAAAAACAAAATTGGAGTATCGGGGCGATTTTATCGTTGGATTACTTTCTGATTTATCACTACAGGCTGTTAATTTAATTTTTATTCTCGTTGTGTTTGGGCATACACAAGCATTAAAAGGATGGAGTAGAGAAGAAGTAATCTTTATTTATGGTTTCTTTTTAGTGCCATTTGCCATTTTCTCAGCTTTCTTTAACATATGGGATTTTAATGATCGTTACATTATTAAAGGAGAAATGGATCGTATATTAACGAGACCGATTCATAGTTTATTTCAAATTATATTAGAAAGAATGGAGCTTGAATCTTTAATTGGAGCGATTACAGGGATGGTTGTAATGGGCTACGCAGCAGTGGAGTTACAATTATCTTTTTACTGGTACGATTTCTTCTTATTCTTACTAATGGTAGGAGGGGGCGCACTTGTATATGGAGGGATATTTGTTACGCTTGCGAGCCTTGGTTTTTGGTCGGATGCGAAAAGTTCAATTATGCCGCTAATGTATAACATAGGTAACTATGGTCGCTATCCTGTTAATATTTATAACCGAGTGATTCGCTTCATTTTAACGTTTGTCCTACCATTTGCGTTTGTTGGAGTGTATCCGGCAGCATACTTCTTAAGAAAGACAGAGTGGAATAGCTATGCATTTGCAACACCATTTGTTGGTGTTATCTGTTTTACGATTGCAATCACTCTTTGGAATCAAGGGGTAAAAAGGTACCGTGGTGCTGGTAATTAATTATAGGGGCTTGTTTGTTTCTAAGGGATAAATTCAATGGTCGTCTCATACATATAAAATGAGGTGGAGGACATGTTATGGGGATTTATTCTATTAATTGCAGCAATTGCTATTTTGAGAAGTGTCCAATTGTTATGGAGTTCATATTCAGATTCTAGACGTTTCTTTTCGCTGTATAATTTAGCCTCCTTGTTTCTAATTTATACAACGGTATTAATTGCGTTTGGGTTAAGTTATGTTGTATTAGAAGAAATGGGCTTTGCAGTTTTGAAAGAAGATGGAGAAAGCTTGCATGCTCAATCTTTTCAACTGGTAGAAATTTGCTTATATTTTAGCGCAGTTACTTTGTTGTCCGTTGGATACGGTGATATAGCTCCGATTGGAATAGGGAGATGGATTGCGATTGCAGAAGCGCTAATTGGATATACATTACCGTTTGCTTTTGTAATGAGGTCTGTAATAGACAATGAAAAATAAGATAGCATTTGATATAGTAAAAGAAAAGAATAGGAGTGATAACAATGATTACAGTAGGAGAAATGGCTCCAGAATTTACATTAGAGGGAAGTAACGGGGAACAAGTTCGCTTAGCTGATTTTCGTGGTAAAAACGTAGTTCTATATTTTTATCCGAAAGATATGACTCCAGGGTGTACAACTGAAGCATGTGATTTTCGAGATGCATATGGATTATTTCAAGAGAAAGATACAGTTATTTTTGGTGTAAGTCCTGATTCAGCGAACAGACATCTGAAATTTATTGAGAAGCATGAACTTCCATTTGTACTTTTAGTAGATGAAGATCATAAGGTAGCGGAATTGTATGATGTTTGGAAATTGAAAAAGAACTTTGGGAAAGAGTACATGGGAATTGAGCGCTCTACATTCCTTATTAATAAAGACGGTGAGCTTGTAAAAGAATGGCGCAAAGTGAAAGTGAAGGGACATATTGAAGATGTTCTTTCTTATATAAAATAAATCCATCGTGGAGATAAAATATATAGAAGTAAGGCGAGTGTCTATACATATTTTATCGTCTTACATAAAGTGAAGTGTAGGGCATACCTCCTCAGATGATAGTATTCCAAGTGCGACTATGTCGCACTTTTTTCTATGTACATGTATAGAAAATGGGGGAAGATACATAAGAATAAGGCTATATACAAAAATAAACCACATACTTATAGTAGAAATATTGACGATTTATAAGAAAAGGAGTACACTCTTTATAAGAATTATAAAATAATAATCCGTATAGAATCGGGGTGCATGACGGTGGTCAAAGAAGAATTAAAAGAAGCGCTAGAAATGCTGAAAAATACGGGTGTACGCATTACTCCACAGCGTCATGCTATTTTAGAGTACCTTGTGGAATCAATGACGCACCCAACAGCGGATGACATTTATAAAGCATTAGAAGGCAAGTTTCCAAATATGAGTGTTGCAACTGTTTATAATAACTTACGTGTATTTAAAGAGGTTGGGCTTGTAAAGGAATTAACTTATGGAGACGCTTCAAGTAGATTTGATTATGTTACAAGTCAACATTATCATGTGATTTGCGAAAAATGTGGTAAGATTGTTGATTTTCCTTATGGAGGCTTGGAAGAGCTTGAAGAGGAAGCTGCGAAAACGACAGGCTTCGTTATTAATAGTCATCGCTTAGAAATTTATGGCGTTTGTCCAGAGTGTCATAAGGCGTAATATATAATAAAGAAAGAGGGAGACGTTTACGTCTCCCTCTTTCTTTATTATATATAGGGATTTCGTTAGGTTCAGGAGGATTTAGTACAGTAAAGAATCCGATTTAATTAAGAGTAAATACAAAAGGTGATTTCTTGGTTAAGAAATCACCTTTTCATGTTTAGTTTTGTAAGATTACATTTTCTTTACTGTACTCATATGTGCCTATGATTTATAGCTCTTCTTATTATATTTCTCATCAAACTCTTTTCCTTCTAGATTTCGATCCATTGTTAAAGGTTGGTTGCAATGCATACATGCGTCGACACGACCGAGCATTTTTGTAGGTTTATCGCAGCTTGGACAAATAATTTGTACAGTTTTAGTAGATAACATACCGATCCAAAAGTAAACGACAGTACTAGCAATTACAGCTAAGAAGCCAACCATCATAAATGTTGTCATAATAATAATGTTTTCACGGAAAAAGACTCCTAAGTATGCAATGAAGAGGCCGATAAATACTAAACTTAATGCAAAGGTCCGGATTTTATTAATTTTGTTTGAATACTTAATGCTCATTCTCACCACACTCCTATAACATAATAATAACATAAAATTTAGAATTTTCATTCGTTCAGAAACGTGATAAAGTGATAAGATATAAAAAGTCGATTAGGGTAAAGGGAGATTATACGGATTTTTGAAACGTGTTTTTAAAGTTTTAACGGGATGTGAAATTTTTTTGTGAAAAGTATTGACCCTGTATGTACTGCGTGATATATTAATAACCGTCGCTGATGCAGAAACGCAGAAAACGACAAAAAAGAAATTAAAAAACTTAGTTGACATCGAAAAACGAAGATGTTAACATAAGGAAGTCGCAAATGAGCGG
>NZ_JAVBIS010000011.1:0-80954 GCF_030757775.1 Bacillus sp. MHSD_36 | reverse complement strand
GCAACGGCAAATACATATAATATAATTGTTTTTAAAAAATAAAACACCATCGGCTTTAGCGCAAAACGAATACTTGCAAAGATTAATATCAAAAGGACAACTATATAAATAAACATTCCAATTAACATCCAAAGTTTTGTATTAATAAAAAATGAGGCTGACTCCCCTTCTAACTTATAGCCTCCATATTTTGCTTTTTTAAAAGTATGGATTGTTATTACAATATGAGTAATTATCGCTCCTAATAATAATAGACCTACATAAAATACCGTTAGATTTTCACAATAATATCCAAATATTGCTTCAATTAGTACATACGGATAACCTACCGTTGCAACCTGAAACGAGTTAAAAACAATTACAACGGCTTGTAACTTTTGTAATTTAAATCTTAATTTCGGAAATGAATAGATAATCAAAAAAAGGATTTGCAGAATATATAATGCTAACTCTACAGAAACAATTATTCGTTCAAAAGATTTTGGATAAGCCTCCCAACCAAGTTGTAAAAAACCCAAAACAATAAAAAACATCGGTAATGAAGCGTATACAAAAACTCCAACTAAAAAGGCCATTACACCATCAGGACTTAATCGGTTTTTATTTGTAATTTGAAAAAATCCTAAATCTTCTTCTTTTATATTCCACATCCAATTGTCGCCCCCTTAACTACATTCACTTAAATCATGTAGATTAAAAATAAAAACCTTCTCATTTTGATGAAAAGAGAAGGTTCTATTAATCTCAGATATTCTTACATTATAATAATGATTCTTTTTAAGCTATTTCATAGTGCTCTGCTATTGTTTTACACATCTTTTTATATTCCAGCATCCACTCTGCTATTTCTTCTTTCTCTTCGTCAGTGGATTTTTTTCTTATATTTAAAATCAATCACTTTCATATCCAAAAATACTTATTCTTCCATTTCCTCATCTACCGGAATACATTGGATAATAACTTTTGTTGTGTTTGAAACTTGTACAAAAATTTCAAATGTACCAACAAACATAGCAACCGTTCGGGATAATTCTTTATTACTAATATATAAAATCGTTGCAAGTTCTTCTGCAAATTTAGGTATATAAACAATATATCAAGCATTTCAACAGCTATTATGCAATCATCCACCGATACTTTATCCAATATTTTCTGTTCAATTAATCCCCCAGTTTTATCCCCACACTCTTACTGAAAGTACAAAGGTTTTTCTTTTGAAAATAACCACATATGTAGGCCCCTTACTACTAAAAACAACAATTAGAACTCTTAATTCAAGAATACCTTTATATACTTCTATAAAACAAAACTAAAATTAGGGTTTTACTTTTCATATCTTTATTACTAAAAGTGTACTAAATTATTATTGTGTATCTACTGCAATTTTTATTTCAACATACTGTAACTCTTCATCACCACTAAAAATATGGTAAATAGGTGAGATCATATCAAGTTCATTATCTTCCATATACTGAAGAATCTCAGCATATGCATACTCTGTTAATGTTTCAAAATCTCCTGCATATCTTTTCATTAGCATGTTATCAACATAGTAATAACTTCGAAACTTCATTGTTTCTGATTTAGGAATACTACTCTCATATACTGGCATAAATAATTCAATAAACATATCTCCATCTGATGGTACATTTTTCAGCGCATAAAACATTGGACCTTTGACCGTTAAATTCGCTTGCGCAATTTCTGTCAATAAATCTTCTATTATTTTTTCCATATCAGTATAGTGAAAAAAATATTCTCTCGATACAACATTTGTATAAGCAATGCTTTGTTCCTCAACTATCATCGCACTAATTCACCTACTTCAATAATAGGAGCATAAATATCCAACCACATATCACCATATACATCTAAACATACGTGATAAAAGCTACTATCTAATTTCATATGATTCTGTTTAGCAAATTCATTTAAAACACGATAAGCGTCTTCAATATCACCATCTTCATCTGAGAATCTAACACAAAGTGCTTCTTCAATAAGAATTGCATCAATATACTCATAAGGTGAATCCTCTTCCATATTTACCCTTCCATTCACTGGGACACAATACATATATTCACCATATTCCGGTTCATTCTCTAATGGTGAATACGTAAAAAGAACAGGTCCTATTGGGTATATATCGTTATGAACTACTTGATTTCTAAGTGCGATAGCTGGTAATAACCAATCATCTTTTTTTACTATTTGAGTGATGCTTATTAAATTTAAAAGCGATAATGCTTTATACTGAACTTTCATAATCTCTACCCCTTATACAGTGATTTATTTATTTATTTATTTATTTATTTATTTCTTCACAAATAGATTCTTCCACGCACATAAAAAAATAGTTTATGACTATCATTTACAAATCTCATTTCAATTTTTATTTTTCTTTTGTTCTTTTTCTCTGATTCTTTTTCTATTTGCTATAAATTCTTGGCGTTCCTTTTCATGTTGTTCCCACGTAATATTAAAAGATGGGAATTTGAAGCGACAATACACTAACAGGACGAACTCTGCTGATACTACAGCAAATGTATATAATATTATTGTTTGTACCACATAAATTGCCATTTCATCAAATGCATAATTAAGGTTTAAAAAAATAAATACAAGTAGAACTATTACAATGATTGTCATTCCAATCAATAAATATAATTTCGTATTAGTAAAAAACGAGACAGCCTTTCCTTCCAATTTATATCCCCCATGCTTTGCTTTTCTAAAAACATCAATCGTTGCCACAATGTGCATACAGATTGCACCTAATAGTATTAAACCAACATAAACCAGTGTTTTATTATCACATGGAAAATCAAAGATTTCTTCCACCACCATAGCCATAAATGGTAATGTTGCTAACTGAAAAGAATAAAATACAGTCACAATGGTTTGGAGTTTCTGTAATTTAAAAGCAATTTTTTTAGACATGAATAACATTAAAAAAACGAACTCCAAAATATACAATTTCACTTCAGTTTGTACAACCATCTTCTCAAAAGGAGTTAAAGAAATCTTATCACCATTCAGCAAAAAAATTAAAAACATAATAAGCATGGGTATAGAAGTATATGCAAAAACTCCTACATAAAAGATTCTTATATAATCCGGACTTAATCTGTTTCTATTTTCAATTTCAAAAAGGCCCAAATCTTCTTCCTTTATCTTTAGCATTCATTTATCCTACCTTCTAATTTTATATAAATTACCAAAATATTGATTTTAATTTTTTCAGGACCTTTTCATTTTCTTTCGTAAACTCTTTATAATTCCCAGACTTTAAATTATCGTTCATATTTACTGCCCATTTTACTAATTTCTTTGTTCCACTAACTACACTTTCTCCTCCGAGGCCATCAAATTTCTTATTCACAAACAATGAGGCTCCAATCCCCACCACTGCACCTATAGCTCCTCCTGCCAAGGTTCCAAGTGGTCCCACAGCAGTCCCAATCGCTGCTCCAGTTGCTGCCGCTCCCGCTGCATATGCTAAGTCCACACCTGTATCTAATGCAACATCTCTTACATCCTGTAGCTGAAATCCATCATCTTGTGACTGTATAATATTATCTACAACTGTCAACCCCGTTCCAATAATTGCCACACTTTTGAAGAGCGTCCCAGTACCTTTGAGTTTTTTAAATGTCTCTGGCCATTTCTTAAAATTGAATTCGTCAATGCTCTTTTGAAACTCGGTCCCAAATGAATCTGTCCATCTATTTTTAAATGCTTTTAAAAAACCTCCTTCATTCCGAGTCATCATAAAATCTTCAACCGCTTTAAATTCAGGCAATTTATAAATATCTTTTTTTGCTTGTTTTATTACATTTCTTGTTTCGTTGTTGTAATTGACTTTAAATTTATCTTTAAAAATAAATTTAAAAATAGTATCTTCATTTGCATCTGTAGCTAAAAGTTTGGAAGCCGCTACAATATCGGCATCGTTTAAAGTATTAAATATATATGCTCCTTTTCCTTTTCGAGCATTAACATCAAACTTAACACCAAATCCCAAATTTTTTTTCATGTAAACAAGGCGTAAATAACCAGAAAATAATCCGACTACTCCTTTTTTCGCTTTACCCGTATATCCCGCAATCATTTTAGCTACTCCAACTATAGATGCGAAGGTTCCTTCAGACAGAAGTTTTTCGGTTGTATCACTAGAAAAGTTCCCTTCAGTCTCTTGTATTTGTCTCATAGCACCATCTAATCCGCGTAACATGTCATCAAAATTTTGAAGATCATTTTGTTGACTATTGTAAGCCTCTAGTTTTTCTAACGTATCACTGATTTCTTTTTGACTTTTTTCAACCCCTTCAGAAATTCCTGATGATGAGGGATAATGGATCGGAACAATATCATTAATTGAACTGATAGTCTGTTGTGCTAATTCATTTGATTGATTAAAACTGTTACTATACCCATTAATTTTTTGCTTTACATTATCTAAATAACTCCCATAAATTTTCGTATCTGCATCACTATCAACAGAACTATTAAAATCTTCTATTGCTTTTTCAAATTGCATGCTTAAGCTTTCTGCTGCGACCATACAACCTGAAATAACACTTCCATGAACTCTAGATAAATGGCCTTTAATTCCATCAGCAGCAGCACCTTGAAATGAATTAATCTCACTAAAATCCGCTATCTTTCCTAATAATGATTCAAACTGTTGATTCAACTCAGTGGCACTTGCTTGAAATCTACTTTGAAGTTCTTTTACTTCTTGTAACTCTATATTTTTATCCACGTTTCTCCCTCCCTATTTTGCATGATAATTTGAATCTATCATTCTTAATTGTTTTTCAAGTTGTTCGTCTTTTTCGACTATTTTCTCCCCAGTTTGTTGTATTTTATTTAAGTCATTTTCTAATATCTGTTCGTATCGCTGCACCTTTTGAGATAACTGTTCAATTGCTTCACAATATTGAATCAGCCTAGTCAAATTAGTACGATGTAACTGCATACCATTAAATTTAGTCTTACCTAAATCACTAGCACCACTTTTCAAATCACTTACTTTCGCATCAAATACCCCTTTATTTAATTTAATTTCCCCCATTTATCATTTCCCCGCCTTCTGTACTTCTACTTGAATACTAGCGTCAACCATTGAAACACTTCTACTTAGAGAAAGAATACTAGACTCACATGTAGCGATTTCTCTTTCAAGCCGCCGTATGGCTTGATCGATGTCTTCTTGCACTCTCCCTAGTTCTCCGATAAACTTCCCCAAATTCGAAATGACTTGTTGTTCATACGTTTCTTTAAAGGTAGTTGCTCTTTGCCCTTTCCAACTACTCTCGTTTATTTCTAAAGACTTAAATTGCTCTTGATTTTGTTTAATTGCTTCAAGATTATTTACAAATTTCCCCTTAGCAGTTATTAGCCTTCGTAGTTTCATTTGTAATTCAGCCAATTGCCCTTGTTGATGACTTATACTACTTAATAAACCAGATTTTTGACTATTTAATTCCGCTATCCCCATGCAAATCCCCCCTTAAATAGTTGGCACTTTAATTCTAGTGGCAAAACGATTTTCAACAAAATACCCTTCAAATGGATTTAATTTTGTACTACTTAAATCTTTATTAGATACATCGAAGACCATTTGGCCTGATGATTTTCTAAGTAAAATAACATGAGATTGCGTTTTTATTGTTTTTGAAACTAAGTCGTATCGACTGTCAATTGAATCAACATCACAGCCAATTACGAAGTGGATGCCCATAAATGCACCATTTGTTATTAATTCCGCTAAACTATATATATCGCTATCTTCTAAATTACTTAAAATATCATTTACATCTGCAATTACGATTACAATCGGCTTAAATTTCTTAATAAATTCTGCCGGATTCACTGTTTCACTTGATGCTTCCTGCTCCTCTTTAAACGCCGCTTCTCTCGATTTATAAGCGTTTGTAACTTGTTTAATCGTTTTCTCAATTCCTGTTTTTTCAGCTACATATAAAGCAGCGCTCTCTCTATAGTTTGAGAAATTTCGTGTTCTTGTATCAATTAAACCTAGGTCAAAGTGTCCACTGTCTGCTAACTGTTGAAGGAATTGATGAACTACATTTTCAACTTCATCTTTCTTAATTCCCCCTACAACAATATTAGACGCTTCCGTTAAATCTAATTCGAGAGGCGTAACGTTTTCTGTTTCTACACCAAATGTTAGTTTGCCTGCTTCAATAATTTTTCTTGTTTCTGGCCATGCAATGAATTCTTTGTATTCCAGAACTTCAGGTACCATAGGGATTGCTTTCGGTCTTTCTCCATCCCAGAAGGAATCCATCTCTTTTCCTTCAGCTTGTATATTTTCAATTCGAGTAAGGACATCTTCTCCATTTGTCGGTAAAGCTGTTTGGAAGATTGTTGGTTCGTCAATTTTAACTAAACCACGACCTGCTAATTCTTCAATTTTTAACTCTGTTCTTCCTACAATAGCTCTAGATTCTGCCTCATCTATCATATATAGAGCAATTTGTAGTTTAATATTTGTATTTACTTGTACTCTCAATGCATTTTGACGTGTAGCCGTAAGCATTAAATGAATTCCTACTGCTGCCCCTTCACGTACAATTTGTGCAACAATGCGTTCAAAGTCTTCGACAAATCCAGCTTCTCTAACAGCATCATAGTTATCTAACGTAATTAATACTGTTGGTAATACTTCCTTACTAGCTCTCTCATACATTTCAAGACTCGCAACTCCATATTTACTTAGCAATTGCTTTCTATCTTTTAATAGGTCTTCTATGCGACGAAGAAACTTCTCGCATTTTTCAACTTGATCTAATGTAATGATGTCTGCCACATGCGGTAATGATTTTAATGGCATTAAACCGTTCGTTCCGAAGTCTAATAAATACACATGCAAATGCTCCGGACTATGCTGACGAGCTACATCCATAATGACTGATTGTAAGAATGTTGATTTTCCGTAGCCTGGACTTGAGAAGACCGCTACGTGTCCGTCTTTACTAATATCTAATGTTAATGGTGTTTGTGATTGTAATTCAGGCTGATCTAGTAGACCAACTGTTGCTTGTAATGGTTTCTTTTCTTTCGTCCATGCTTCTTTGAACTGAATAGCGTGTAAGTCTTGTAAATATACGCTTTCTGGAAGTGGTGGTAACCACGGTCTAGCTAACGCTTCAATTTCATTTACTTCTGCGTAATCGTGAATGTAGTTAATAACAGCATCCAGTTCAGATGGTACGCTTATTACTTCTTTACTGCTACCAAGTCCACTTAAGTCTTCACTTAATATTTCATATTGTCCTAGATCATTTATTGCATAGATTGTTGCGTCTAAATGTTCTTTATCCTCTTTGTTTTCTACATAGTCTGCTCCGCTCCAAGCTGATTGGAATAGTTCATAAATTTCATTATTCCCAACTTGTAAGTAAGCACGTCCTGGTAATGTAATTTCAGCAGCATCTGGTGTTTTTAAAATTTCATTACTATCTGATGTATTTTGCACTTTTAATGCTAGTTTGAATTTCGAGTTACTCCAAATTTGATCATCTACAACACCACTCGGTTTTTGCGTAGCTAATATTAAATGGATTCCGAGCGAACGACCGATACGCGCTGTTGAAACTAACTCTTTCATAAATTCTGGTTGTTCTGACTTCAGTTCCGCGAATTCATCACTAATTAAAAATAGATGTGGCATCGGTTCACTTACTAAACCTTCTTTATACAATTTTTGATACTGATTAATATGGTTTACATCATTTTCTCCAAATAAGCGTTGTCTTTTTTGCAATTCAGCTTTAATTGATGCGAGCGCTCTCATACTTTGTGCTCCATCTAAGTTCGTAATTGTTCCTAATAAATGCGGTAAGTTTTTGAATAAATTCGCCATACCACCGCCTTTATAGTCAATAAGTAGAAAGGCTACTTCGTACGGGTGGAAATTGACTGCTAGAGATAAAATATACGATTGTATAATTTCCGACTTACCTGAACCTGTTGTACCTGCTATTAATCCGTGAGGTCCGTGTGCTTTTTCGTGTAAGTTTAAGTTTACGATATCTTCTTTACCACGTAATCCAAGTGGTACAGCTAAAGATTTATGCGCTGCATTCTTCTCCCAACGACTTGTGATATTCAGTTCTTTTACTTTTTCAACGCCGTACATTTCTAAAAATGTTACGCTTTCTGGAATACTATTTTTTAAGTTTTGCAAATGATTTAATGGTGCTAATGCCCGTGAAATATCTTCTAAATTGAATCCTTTTGGCACATGATTTAGTTTAAATTGACGGTTAACAAGCTCTCCTTGTTCTAAGATGATGTTCCCTTGTTTTGCATCTCTTATGTCTATTACCGTTTTCACATGCTCCGGTAAACTTTGCATAACATCTTGTACAAATACAAGTGATACACCTAATTGACTCGGATCATCATTAAAGAATTCCATAACAACATGGTCTAATATTAGTTTTTCATCTGTAATGAGAACGACATAGTGCGGTGCAAAGTACATTTTTTCATTAGTAGAACTTTTCTCATCTAGTTTCAATTTTCGTTCTTTCAATATTTGATACAAACTATTTAACACTTGATCCCGGCTGCGATCATGGTATACAAATCCACGTACATTTATATCGCGAACACTTCCATGAGGTAACCAGCGCATCCAATCCCATTTTTCTTTTTCTTCTTCCGGAAAAATAGTAATAAACTGCAAGTCATAATAACTATGGAATAAAGCCGTTTGTGCAACTAATAATTGTAATTGCTCTAACACTAAAGAGCGTTGACCAATATAACCGACTGGTCCATTCATTAAATCTGTTACAACTGGTACATCTTCCAATGATAGATAACGCTGTCTTAGTTCACGTGCTATATCAATTAATTCATCTTTCGTTTGACTAAATTCTTCTTCATTAAATTGAATTTCAAAACTCGTATTAGCTTGTCCTGTTCCAACGCTAAATGTTAAGAAATCATGATGTAACATTGTTTTTTCATAAATTCTAGGATTTACTTGAACTGCCATATTACGTATTACTTCTACATTTGGATTGTGATAATGTAATGCGTGACGCTGTTTTTCACTTTCTGCATGTAAATCTTTCGTTTTTTGTTTTATATACTCTCTATAGCTTTTATCTCGTTCAACAATGTCGACTTTATATTGCTTCAAATTTTTAATATACGATGTGACAGAAACAATGATTGTTACTAATGTCATCGCAATCGATGCGATAATAAACATTCCATATTTCATGAAAATAGCAAGTAATACAGTTACGACAATCATGACAAGTGAAGGTGCAATGATTCTTGCTAAATGCTCCGTTGGTTTTGATGGCATACTTGAAGGCTTTGCAATTGTCATTTTCTCTTCTGGTTCACGATAAATAATACGTGGTGAACGATGATAGTCTGGATAACCACTTTGATAATTCGTTTCTGATCCTACTAAAATAGGTAACGCAGATTTCACTTTATCTTCTGAAGAAAGTACTTGAATGTCTTCACTACCAATCTCCAACAAAATACCATCAAAATATAATACGTCTCCTGATTCCAACATAACGCTATCTTTTAACTTCGTATAATTATGAAATACATCCCCGCCATACACGTTCACTTTAAAAGAATCGTACAACGTTTCGCGAGATAGCATTAAATCTACACTAGTCCCGGTAATAGAAATATCATCGTAATCGTTTTGACTCACTGTAAGAGAATGTTTCGTTCCGATATCAAACACTTTAGTTGTGCCAACAATAGATATAAAGATTTTCAAGCTCACATCTCTTGTTTTCCCAATCTCAATTTCCTTATTAAATTCTATTAACTGATCCTGTACCATCCAAGCATTTACTTCATTATTCCACTTTAACTCTACTTCTTGTTCTAAACTTGGATTCGTAATATCATTTGTCCACTCTTTTCCAATCGACACTATTGATTGCTCATTTGGATGTAATGTGCACTTATATATTTTGTCTCCATAAGTCAATACTAATAGTTGCTCCATCCGTGTTCACTGCTCCTTTTCAACTGTCTCATCAAGTGCTTACTCTTTTTTCTCTGTGTCCGACAAATTTTTATCGCTTGATGAATTGCCATATTTCTTTTTATATTCATCTAATTGTTGCTCATATGTTTTTAACTTTTGATCACGTTCTTCCCCTGATAAATCTGGATTATTTTTCAGTGATTCAATTTGTTTAACAAGGCCGTACATAATAAGCTGAGGATCATCAAGTGTCTTAGCTAAATCTAATGATTTATCAAAATTACCTTTTCCGTTATACATCCAATACAGCAAATACTTTTCATCACTTTTCAAACTAATGTTTTTCATAATCGATTTCTTTTGAGCTTCACCTAGTTTTTCAGCTGTAATGTATGCAAATGCTAACTCATATTTAGATGCAATCGGTAATGATTCAAACTCCTCTTCATTCAATTGCGTAATGACTTTGTCATAATCAGTTGCTATGAAACTTGCATTTGCTTCTAACAATTTATTTTGATAAGGAAATTTTATAAAAGTGAAATATATTAAAGGAGCAGCTAAAATAACTGTCGCCGCTATGAAGGAAAAAGCTAAGTATTTAAACGATTTATAGCTTTTTTTAGGTACTAACTGCATATTTTTTTCCGTTTTTGTTTGTTCCTTCTCAAAGCTGTCATCAAGAAACTGCAGTAATGCATCTAAGCTTTCCATTTGAGCAACGGTCTGTTCAAATGTTGTTTCTTTTGCATCTTTTAGTAACCCAGCATACAAATCATCAAAGTTATGTTTTTGGGAGAATAAAGCAATAATTAGACACTTATATTGTGTTAAAAATTGCTCTTCTAATAACGGGGTTGGTGGAACAACATCTCGAATTCCTCTATGTATAATACTTGGTATTAAATTAGCATTAAAAACTATATTGTCTGGATGTAAAAAGAACGTGATTCGTTTATTTAAATATTTACGAAACTGCGCAACATTCCGAAGTAGTCTTAATTTCTCATTTCTTCCAAAACGGCTAAGATCATCCCACTTATATAATTTTTTATCTACTTGATATAGAAACGTAAACATATCATCCGTTTCTTCTATTGTTAATGGTACAAATTCAGATGATACGCCCGTAATTATATCGAATTGACGGAAGTCTTTTATACGTGTTTGAGATTTGGTCATCTCCAATTTCCAATTTTCTTTTTCTATTTGAAATTGATAGTTCATTGCATCAATTTTAATTATTTTTTCCGTCATGTTTATCCTCTTCTCCTTTTCTTTATAACCCGTAATAACTTATTTTCAAATAACTAAAAGTAAAAAATATTCTTTATAAAACTTGTAAAATATCTCCATCTGTTATTTGGTGATCAATTAAACGATCATTATCTGTTAAAACAATTGACTTATTTTTCACTTTAATTACAAAATGTGAACCTTCATGATTATCAATCTTTAGCGTATCTAATAAGTTTTTCAATAAATATTTAATAGATTGATGATTCGGAATACGCAAATCATATGTATTTCCATTCCATTTACTAAAATCTACTGTCACATTGATATGTGTTTGTATTGCCATCACTTTACCTCCAACTTTTACGAAGAACCGTATAAATACCGATGCAAATAAGTAGAATGCCGCCGCCAAATAATAATATTATTGTTATACTAATTGGCTCTTCCTTCATTGTTTCATTACTCGCTACTTCACCTGCACTTTTTCTGACAATGTATTCACTGCTAAACAAACTATTTTTCGTATCTTTAACACTATTATTCTCTTTTTGTTTTATAAATAGAGAATCTCGCAAAGCTTCCATATCTTTTTGTTCTTTCTTTTTCTTTTTCTCAATCTCTTCTTCTATATCTTTGTTAAATAACTCAATTGATGCTTTATCTAATTCTGTTTCCTTATGTTCCTTTTTATTTTTTTCTTGGTCGCTTTCTTCAAGTCGATCCACTTTAAACTTAATCTTCCCATCATCACCAAGATAACTGTCAGCCGCGCTCCTTATCGGTAGCGCGACAAACAGTAAAAGGATAGAGAGAAATGATAACTTAGCCACTATGCTCCATTGTTTGATCATTTACTTCTTTTTCCTCCCATTTCTTATGCCATACAAATAGATTACCAACCAATCCAATAATGGCAATTACAAACAATACGACAAAAATAACTTTCCCAGTATCTTTACCACTAATAAAATCATTTAGAAAACTTTCTATATACTGAAGTGGTGAGAATTTACGTATCTTTCCAACAGACGACATTTGATCTACTTTACTTCCAACTGCCTCAGTTAAAAATAGGTACATGCTTAAAAATACTAATAGTATAAACATTCCTACCATTTTTATTTGTCGTAATAAGTAAGTTGAGACCAATACAAACGCCATCATAATAAATGTGATGAACGCAATCCATAGTAAACTTTGATCCTGACCGAACTTTAAAAGACGCCCCGAAATGATACCTATACTAATCCCTTCCACAATTGATATACCGAAAGCTACTACTGTAGTTGGTACATTCATATCAATTAATGAGAATTTCTCTTCAAAATGATCTGATTGCATTCGTTTCTTTTCTTGATTCGCAATTGCGTATGCTGTAAATAATGCAACAATGAAACAAGTTAATACAATTAAGTACGGTGTAAAAGCATTACCTGCTACAATTACTCCATCATTTTGCTTTTGAACTGGACTAGCTAAGAAGTCATATAGCATCTCATTTTGACGATCTCCAATACGGCTATTCGCTAAAATTTTCGTGAAGTTTTTGGAGAATGATTTATCATCTTCCATTTTCTTCGTAAAGTCATTTAATAATAAATCAGCTTTTGAAACAATGGTCGTTCCGCTGTCTTGAATTTCTTTGGCTTGTCCATTAATTTGATCAAATGTTTTATATACATCGTCTGAAGTTGCTAAACTATGCTTCGAACTTTCGACCAATGACTGACTTTGCATCATTAATGATTTAATACCAGAATCTAACGATAAAATAGCTGTTTGCTCACCAGCATGATTTGTTGTTAATACTTGCTGCTCTTCAACTAGCTTTAAGCTATTCTCACGCCATTTCGCTAAACCTTTTAAATACTCTCCTAAATTCTCATTCATACTAGTTGCTTGTTGCGTCGTTCCATTTAATTTCTCCGCTAGTAGCATAGAATTTTGATCCGCACTAGCAATGGATTGTTGATAAGAGTTTATTTTTTGTTTTAAACCTGACATATCTTGCTTTATTTCTGTAGTAATACTTGATGAAACAAGATTTGAAATTAAATCGATTAAGCTTTGTTTATTTAATACGTAGTACAAAGATTGATCCGTCGCAATTGCATCTAAACTTCCCTCTTCTAACTTAGGACCTACATCTTTCGTTCTTAAATCAATCCCATAATACATTTCGTAAAGGCTCATTAAACCTTGATAACTTTCGACTGTATCTACTGCTTCTTTTATTAATACACTAGATATATTTTTTGTTAATACTTCTGCTTTTTGATGTACAACTTGATTCGTTGTACTTTCAATAACTTTACCGTTATCTGTTCCCGTTTCGCCTCCTGGATTTTCTCCGGTTCCGTTGTCTGTTCCCGTTCCGCCTCCTGGGTTTCCTCCGGTTCCGTTGTCTGTTCCCGTTCCGCCTCCTGGGTTTCCTCCAGTTCCGTTGTCTGTTCCCGTTCCGCCTCCTGGGTTTCCTCCAGTTCCGTTATCTGTTCCCGTTCCGCCTCCTGGGTTTCCTCCAGTTCCGTTGTCTGTTCCCGTTCCGCCTCCTGGGTTTCCTCCGGTTCCGTTGTCTGTTCCCGTTCCGCCTCCTGGGTTTCCTCCGGTTCCGTTGTCTGTTCCCGTTCCGCCTCCTGGGTTTCCTCCAGTTCCGTTATCTGTTCCCGTTCCGCCTCCTGGGTTTCCTCCAGTTCCGTTATCTGTTCCCGTTCCGCCTCCTGGGTTTCCTCCGGTTCCGTTATCTTTCCCCGTTCCGCCTCCTGAGTTTCCTCCAGTTCTGTTATCTGTTCCCGTTCCGCCTCCTGGGTTTCCTCCAGTTCCGTTATCTGTTCCCGTTCCGTTATCTTTCCCTGTTGTGTTTTCCATTTTTTTAATAATAGGGTTTTTAGCACTGTGTACTAACGGCATTATGCCATACTGTGATTTATGAACCACATTTTCCACCTTGCTATTTTCCGTTTGTGTTCCTTTATCTTCTTTGTTAGGTTTTTCTTTTTCAGGACTAGTTTCTTTTTTATGAGTCCCACTCAATTCCCACTGCCACATTACAGGAGAGAAAACATCTATATTGATGTTTGGATCTTTTAACTTCACATGCAAGCTAATTTTTATATCCCCTTCATTACGAGGAGCTATTGTAATTTCTCCTGCTTCGCTTTGAAGAAAGTCACTTGTACGATCCACATCATCAATATATAAAGCTTCTGTACTTCCATCTAGTTTAAATTCTTCCGGAATCTTTATCTTCAAAATTTGCGGAGATTCCATTTTAATTACTTTAGCAGTATCACTAAATGTAGTTCCATCCTTATAAAGACTATCCTTCACTTCTTTAATAGCGTTTCCTAAAGATATTTTATTTACAGGATCATAATAAAAATTATTTTCTTTATTATATTTTTTTGTAAATTGAATTACATTTTGCATTTGTAATTTCGTTGCATCTGGTAAATCACTTTGACCGATTTCTTCTATGTTTAAACTAGGTAATTTCGCAATTAAATTCTCGATTTGTTTCTTTATTCGAACATCTGGTTGTTTCATTAATGTATTTATGAAGATTTCTTGCTTTCCATCATTCGACATAGATTGCTTTAACTTCTTAATTACCGTCTCTTGAATATCACTTTCTAACTTTCCAGCGAGTTCTGTATCATATTCAGACACTTGTTTTTTTACATCTGCTAAATATTTTTGAATTGCTGAAGCATCAGTTAAAATATTTGGTTCTTTCTCTGAAAACGTAAATTGATTTGAAATAATTTTATTAGCGGATTCCAATGCACTTAATTGCTTTAAAGCATCGCCTGTATTCATATCATTCATATATTGATTGAATTGATTTGTGAAATTATTCGCTAACAAATTGTTATCAGTTTGCATTTTTTGAAAATTATTAAAACCATCTAAGTACGTACTGTTAGATTTATTCCCTTCATCTAACGCTTGACCGAAACCTTTTAAAACATCCTGAAATCCTTTGAAACTATTAACAGAAACACCTGTATAATCTTGTACTGTTTTAAATTGATTTGTGTAATTTGCTAACGGACTATGTATATCTTTTTTATACATAGTTGTTTGAACGTTTCCTTTTTCAATTATTTTACCTATATTATCTTGTGCACCTTGTAGCTTACCGATAATACTCGCAAAATAAACGTCGATTATTTGCTTATTGAAATCTTCTAAAATAACAGAAGCTGTATTTTCTGCCTCAGCTTTCAAATCCTTATTCCCAGTTGCATTTACTTTGTAGTTTAACGTTAATTTCTCTGGAATCTCTGAATCAATCGCAACTGCTTTCCTAGAAAAATCATTTGGAATAACAATCATCATATTGTAATTATTATTTTTCAATCCATTTTCCGCAACCCCGCGACTAACTACGTACCATTCTTGTTTCGTATTTTTATTTACATTTTTAACAAATTGATCTCCAAACGCTATTTTATTGCCCTCAAATACAGTGCCCTGATCTTCATTTACCAACGCAACTGTCATTTTTGGTGTAGTATTCTCATTAGCTTTCTTAACATTTTGATTTAATGCTAAATAGGAGACCCCTGTTGATAGTACAAGAGCTAAAATAATAAACAACAAGATGCTCCATTTGAACTTTTTCACTACTTATCACTCCTGCGACTGCGAGTCTATCTAATGAAAGACTTCGTATCTTACTCTAGTTTTAAAGTAATTTAGCCATACAACGTATGGTTGCATGGCTAAATTATATATTTCTTTTTATCTGTCTTATTGTAGACCGAAATTACGAGAAAGATCTTCGTCATGTCTAGCAACAGCTTCTGCAGTTTTATTAAGCTGCATATTAATTTCTTGTAATAGCTGTGCGAAGTTTTGTACTTTTGGCTTTAATTGATTGAACTGTTGGTCAAAACCTTCGAAAGCACGACCTTCCCATTCTCCTCTTAATTCATTTTGTAAGTTTTGTAGTTGACGTAAAATGTCCTCAATTTGATTTGCACCTTGTCCATATCGAGTAGCTTTCGATTTAAGCTCCTCTGGTGACATACGAATTTGTCCTGCCATTATTAAATCCCCCTTAAAATTTAAAAATAGTAAAATTAACCAATAATCAATTCTACAAATTGATTATATCAATAATTTAAAAATTTCTAAACAAAAAAATGATATTTTTCCAAATTTTCTCTTTTACTATAATAACACTATATTATATAATAATAATTTATTGTTTTTTAGGCATACTCTATAAATCGACTATACATTTAAAGAAAACCTTTTATTTTATGTATCTTTAAGAACTTTTCCATTTTTAATTCCAGCAGTAAAGTTTTCACTAAATCATTATTTTGTCCTATCTCATTTAAAGTTGATTCTATTTGTTATACCCGATACACCCCTTGTAAATACGAAATATATTCACTTTCTCCCACTCACGATATTTTTCTCACTTCAAAGTCATAATTACCTGCCTTTCAACAAAACCAAACTCTTCGTACATCTCTTTTGCAAAATTTCCAGCGAATACATTCAAACGAATTTCTGAATAATTCTTTTGTAACTCCTTAATACCAGCCTCCATTAATTTTCTTGATAATTCTTTCCCGCGGTACTCTGGAAAAACATACAATTCGTATATAAACCCTAGTTTTTCATGAGAAAAATAGTCCGTATTTTCTCCTATTAATATCCATCCCATTACATTGTTTTCTTCTTTAACGACTAAATAATATGCTCCCTTTTCTACAATCGGTCTTGTAATTTCAATTGCTTTCTCTGTACTTAACTGACATTTTCCCCTCGTGCCTTCAAAAAGCGATTGAGCTGCATATTGTATTATTTTGTTCGTTTCTTCTCGATTCGCCTTTTCTATCATTTTTTACAACTCTCCTCTTTAATAGGCATTAATATTGCTCGTTCAAGTTCCTCCGACTCAATCACAATTGCCATCAATCCCTTTTCCGTACTCGTTTCATGAAATTCGCCCTTCTCCCAAAACACAGCTTGTCCCGCTTCTACCTTCACTTTTTCTTTATCTGCTCCGCATACATATCCTTCTCCGTCCACAATAAGAAGCAGTTGCGATACAACTGCTTCATGATATCCAATTATTCCATACTCTTTTAAATGCATAGCACCGATATGTACATTTCCTTTATGGTTTACTATTTTCGACATTATGAAATTAGATTGAAATGCTGAAATTTGCTTTCCCGCTTTTTCACTAAAATCAAAAATTTGCATTACGGATCCTCCTTATATGTATAAAACCATCCTTACTGTCTGCATCATATGTCCTTCAAAATCTTCTTCAAATTCCTCTAATTGTGCAAAACCTTTCGCTTCATAAAAACGTTTTCCTTTTTCATTCGCTGCTTCTACATGAATGTATAATTTCCGAATTCCTTTTAATGCCGTTAACCCTTTTTGTAATAAAGCACTTCCGATCCCTTTCCCTTGCTGATCTGGCAACAAATAAATCGCGCCTAATTCTGCTTCGTTTTGTAGTCTAACAGGAGAGAAATTTGCAAAACCAATAACCTCTCCCTCTTCTTCCGCAACGAATAAATGTGTATTTTCAAGACGATATTTCATTTTTTCATCAGAATAAGCCTCATCTAAAAAACTATCTTGAATCTTTCTCGGAATAATGCCTTCGTATGTATCATGCCAAGCTATTTTCGCTACTGATTGTACAGCGTGAATATCTTCTTGCTTCATCTCTCTAATTACATATGTCATCTCGTTGTCTCCATTCTCTTTAACTTATATTCTGCTAATATACGAGAAGAAATAGCAGTACCATTTTCATAATTCACCTTAATTAATTTTATTTTCTCAATTGAGGCTGTTGCATAATCAAATTTTTGATAGATATATTCCATTACACTTAAAAACTGATTTACATGTAACTTATTTGCAATGGTGCAATGCGGAACCCACTTTCCTGGTACATAATATGAATTTAAATTATCATGAAATTCTTTAAAATAATCATGATAAGAATAATGAAGTTTTAACAATTCATCGGTAACAGTCGGTGCTAAAAAGATTGTTCCGTTTGTAGGAAAAATCCCAACAGAAGGAAAAGTTACCTCAGCCATATTCTCTTGAACAGCTACAAACCCCTCTAATTTCTCCGCATATAAATGAACATCTAACTCATTGTAATCAGCTAAAGTAATATGAGGTTCTACTCCGGCTAATTGATTTGTGCCAATGATATTCGTTATTTCATTTTGCAATTCTGTAATTTTATTAGTAAACACACGATCAAATGTAGCAATAATAGCGTACATACTCACTCACCCCTTCGTAACATATAGCGCTTCCCACTCTTCACGAGTCATTCCCATTCGAATAGAATCATAGTACGTCCCGTTATAATAACGACATTTTCGCATTCTACCTTCTAAAGTCATTCCTATTTTCTCAGCTACTTTCATCATACGTTCATTGCCAGACCAAGTCGTGATGCCTACTCTACCAATCTCCATCTCTTCAAATAGTAAATTTCGATATAACGTTAACGCCTCTGTACCGTAGCCACCATTCCAGTAAGCCGGATTATAAATGACAATTCCCATCTCCAACCAACGCGTCGGTTTATATTCCCAATAAAATCCGACCGTCCCTATAACTTGACCATTATTTTCTATAATTAAATTGGATAGAGGTTCTTCTTTTAAACGAGTTTGCATCTTCTCCTTATAGGATGGGTATTCTTGCATTGAAAACGGAAAATACGGTGCATCCCATTTTTTCCATTCTGGATTTTCTTCCTTAAATACGAGATTCCATAATAGTTTTATATCTGATTCTTCAATTGTACGAATTGTTACTTTATCCCCTTTTACTATTACGTTTTGCATAATTTCCTCCTACAATCCTCTTTATTTCATATATAATTATAATATTTTTTCAGAAAAATCAAAACAAATATTGTTTATTGTATTGTATAATTTTGTTATAAGATACCAATTATTCATGTAGAAAGCTGGTGATTCAATGAATAATCGATTTAGTATTGCTTTATTTCTCACTATTATTACGACAAATATTACTCTCTATTTCTTCTTACCATCAAGTATTTTTACGAAATGGGACTTCAATGGAACGCCTACGTCAATGATGGATAAAAGCACTTTTGTTATCGTAAATATAATTATATGTTCCTTCTTATTCTTTTTATTTTTAGCTTTATCTAAAGCAGCAAGTAACCAGAAATTTCTCCATTGGATCGGCAACACAATGTTACTATTCTTATTTTTTGTTGATATTGTCATTGCTCTCATCGCTATCGGATTTACTCTTCCCCTTGATCATTTCATATTTATAGCATTAGGGCTTCTGTTTATATTAATAGGCTATTTCAGTTCCAAAATTGATACGAGTAAATCAACGGTTTCATTGGAATGGAATGATAAGCATCTTGAAAAAAGAGCTTCAAATATTTGTAGTATTTCAATGATGATAGCTGGTATTTTCCTAGCGGGGCTTCCATTTATCATTCCTGCTCCGTATAGAGGCTATGCTATACTTGCAATTATTTTAGGGATGACACTTATTATCTTACCGAGTACGATTTATTTACTTATGAAAGACAGCAAGCAATCTACTCATTTAAAAATGTAATAAAAAATAGGAGGTTCTATACCTCCTATTTCAGATAAACGTTTTCTTTTTCATTTTTTCTATCTCAACTAAAATACCTTTCTTTATCCAGCCCTCTATTCCATCTCTTTTAACTAAATCATATCCTGAACAGCTTCCATCAATGAGAGAAACAACGTCCCCTTTCCTTACACTTATTTGTGCACAAGAAATATCGGTTTTCACTGTGTACTCACCTGACTCAAGTTGCCTAATGTATTCATTTTTCACAGAAAGTAATGTATTCGTTTCCTTTTGCTTACATATTGTGAATTCTTGCCCCTTCTCCATTGGTGCTATGTAATAATATGGATAGGTAACCCCGCCTTGCATTTCTGTGTTCGCATTAAAATCTGCAATCACTTCATATTCTGGAAAATAGTCTACGTATGTATAAGAAAACATATCTCCTGTTGGTTCCCTCTGAATAATGAATGCGTTTAATTGCCCTGCCTCTTTAATCGCATTTCCTCCGTCAATCGCAATCATCTTTTTCTTCTTATCAATAACTGGATTGTTAGACGGCACTTTTTCTGAATAGTTTACAACAGGCCAATGACCGACAACTACATATTTATGTGCTCTATGTGATTTATTGAAAAACTCCGGCATTGCTATCGCATTTTTTCGTTCTGTCTCTTTCCAATCCTCTCTATCTTCAAGACCAGCATGTACAAAGATATAATCTTCTGTTTCAATCACTGTTGGCAATTCTGTTAGCCATTTTATTTCTTTTGAAAAATGGCCCATCAATATGTTTTTCACTTCACAAATATTACTTTCTTCATTAACGGTGACTTTCAATTTCCCTAGCCATTCATTAAAAATTGTATTCTTTCGCGTACACAAATAATTTATTAATGCAGGATTTTCATTTACAAGTGCTTCAACTACAACTTCACAGTTCCCTTCGACTACATAAACATTCGGCTTGCTAACTACTAGATCTATCACATAGTTTACGACGCCAACGCTATCTCTTCCTTTCTCACAAAGATCACCATTAATAATTAAATAATCTTCATCTTTAAAATTAACTTTATGTAGTAATTCTTTTAAAAGGGCTAATTCTCCATGAATATCAGATATTACGATTACTCTAACATCATTAGGGATTGATAGTTTCTTTATTTTTCCCAAGTATAAGCGCCCCCATCATTCTCTGTATTATTTATAAAAATACAACTCAACAACATAAATTATAAACCTTTCTAAAAAAAATAGGTTCTATATATTATGTCATATAGAACCTATCCTTCTTTATAATTCTTTATGAAAAGAATAGCTCACCTTATCATAGCCTTCTCTTTCATAAAAGCGGTGAGCGTCTAATCTAGGAAAAGCTGATGTAAGAGCGATGGACTCACATTCGTTTTCTTTTCCCCAGTTCTCTATATACGAGAGTAATACATTCCCATACCCTTTTGAACGATGTGCTTCTGCTGTTACAAGGTCATATACGAAAACGTGCTTCTTATTATAAAAATTCGTACAAATTGCTACACCGGCTAGACCCACAACTTCCTCCCCTTCATTACGTAGCGAAAACAGTTTATAATTTTCTTTTTTCATTTTTTGAAATAAAGAACTTGCTTCTTCTCTTAAAAGTTTTGTTCGCAATTGCTGTAATACGGGAAATACATCATGTAAATCCGCTTCTGTTACTACTTCTCTAATATTCATTATACTTCTCCCCTTACTATTTATTAAACTTTCTAAATGTTATATCATCATTATAGAAAGGAACTGCCCTTAACTTAAGTGACAGTTTTATTCTTTTTTATAAGGTCAGCATAAAAAGGAGAGCATACGAATGGATCTGACTATCCCATTAGCATTACAAAGTAAAACACCCCTTTACTTACAAATTTATGAATATATGAAACGGGAAATCTCTCGTGGATCACTACGTGCCGGTACACGCCTTCCTTCTCACAGAAATTTAGCGGTGCAACTTAATGTGAGCCGTATTACAGTGGAATCCGCTTATCAACAACTACTAGCTGAAGGATATGTAGAAAGCAAACCAAAACGTGGGATTTTTGTTGCAGGAGTTGATATTGATGTCATTCAACAGAAACAGCAAATTGCGTCAAACAGTACTAACAATAAAGAAAACGAACAATATGATTATGATTGTAGCCAAGGGCTTATTGATCAAAAATCTTTTCCGATAACAAACTGGAAAAGAGCATTACATGAAACTTTATTTCAATATGAAAATGAATTATTTGCTAAAGAAGATCCTCAAGGTGAGCTCATTCTACGAGAGCATATTTCAAAGTATTTATATCATGCTCGCGGGGTACACTCTTCACCTGATCAAATTATAATTGGAGCAGGTACGCAACCTCTTCTTTGGCTAATAATTCAACTACTTGGTTCAAAAAAAGAATACGGAATCGAAAATCCTGGGTTTCATCGTATACCTGCTATGATTCAAAGTTCTGGCCTTCCCGTTCACCCTATTCCTTTAGACGATAAAGGAATTCATATTTCCACTTTACGTGAATCGGGTTCCAATGTAGCATATGTCACTCCATCTCACCAATTTCCACTTGGAATCATTATGCCGTTATCTAGAAGACTCGAGTTATTAAAATGGGCGGATGATTGTAAGAGATATATTATTGAAGATGACTACGACGGGGAATTTCGCTATATAGGAAAACCTATTCCTTCTTTACAAGGACTAGATTCAAATGAACGCGTTATTTATATGGGAACTTTCTCGAAATCTTTTTTGCCTTCTTTACGAATGGGATATATCGTTTTACCACCTCATCTGTTAAGAGCTTATCAAGAACTTAATGGTATGTTTAAACAAACAGTTTCTACGCTTCAACAACTTACCTTTGCCACCTTTATTCAAAATGGTAATTGGGAGCGCCATATTAACCGAAGTCGTACGTTATATAAAAGAAAACATATTTCTTTAATTAAATCTATTACAAATGAAATGGGAAACAACGTTCATATACTCGGTGAACAATCTGGACTTCATATCATACTTCACGTTCATAATGGGATGAACGAACAGGAACTTATTCGTGCAGCTGCAAAAGAACGTATTAAATTATATCCTCTCTCCACATATGATTCTGTTCATAATGTAAAAGAGGATTCGTATGTATTGCTCGGTTTTGGCAGTATTCCAGAGAATCGTATCGAAACTGTTGTCAAATTACTGAAAAAAGCGTGGTTCCCTAAATAAAAATAGCTCCACGTAAGTTATACTTACGTGGAGCTACTTTCATTCACTATTTTTCCGATCTCGCTGCCCTTCCCGGACGTTTGACACCAGTTGTTTCTGTTGAATAAGACGCTTCAATTATAGCAGTTGGATCTACAGAGAGAACGAGATCTTTCATTTTCGGATAAATGAAACGGTTTGTAATACAGTAAATGATTCTCTTATGTTCTCCTAAAAAACCACCTTCTCCATGTAGATACGTAACGGATAATTGCAATTCTTTCATAAGTAGATCGCCTATTTCTTTATTTTTACCAGAAATAATCATAACACTTTTTCCTTGATTAATACCATCTAATATGAAATCAATCATCTTCGTAACAATATAGAAAATTGCTAATGAGAACATTGCTTGTTCAATTGAAAATAGAATGGCAACAAAGATAAAAATAACTGCATTTACAGCAAGTAAAAATGTACTAATCGGCACTTTAAAATGTTTATTCATCCAAACAGCTAGCATTTCTGACCCATCAATTGCTCCGCCCATTTTTACTACAATCCCTACACCAACACCAAATAGGACTCCTCCATAAAGAACAATTAACAATTCAGAAGTTGTAATTGCTGGAAATGGTTTTAAATAAATCAATCCGAGTGTTGTAACAACATTTGCATAGGATGTACGAATAAAGAACTTCTTTCCCATTACTTTTGCAGTAAATAATAAAATTGGGATATTAATTCCTAAGAACACTCCATAAAGCGGCAATCCGGCAACTTTATTCGCCATAATAGCAATGGCCGTTACCCCGCCATCTACTAATCCGTTAGGTGCTAAAATAAGTTCTAATGAACCCGCTACAATAATTGAGCCAATTGTTAATAATACGTATTCAAATATCTTCTTCATTCATTACCCCCAAAACTTATATATTTTCTTAGTATTATTTTAACGTAATTTTACTACTAATTCAAAGATATCAGTTTATATACACAAAAGTTTCACCTCTACAGTGACTTTTTATGTAATTTATTTATAGAAACACACTTACATATTACAGTAAGTGTGCTCCAAACATTTATTTAAGTTTTGAGTATGAATTCATTTTTAAGATTTCATCAACTGCCCTATTATACCCACCAGCATTTCGAAGTGACTCTCCAACTTTACGACTATTTTCCTTAAACGTTACATCATTCATCACTTTCTTTACAGACTCACGTAACAATTCAGAAGTTAATTCTTTACGATTAAGCCTTATTCCAGCCCCTACTTCATTCACTCGTTTCGCAACTAAAGGCTGATCTCCTGTTACCGGAATTACAACTAACGGGACACCGTAATATAGTGCTTCACTCGAACTATTCATACCACCGTGTGTCACGAATACATCAGCATGCTGTAATACTTCTAATTGCGGCACATAATTAAATAACTTAAAGTTATTCGGAATGTTTTTAAATTGACTTATATTTATCTTCTTTCCAACAACTAATACGACTTTCGCTTCTACATCTTTAAACGCTTCAAAACATTTTTCATATAGCTCAGGTTGTTCATTGAAAACTGTTCCCATAGAAATGAAAATCACTTTTTTATCTTTTAAATCTTCCATAGGAAAGCTGTCTACTTCTTTTCGAGTAGCAATTGATGGACCGACAAACTTATACGATTCATCGAATACATCTGACCGCGGCTGATATTCCTTTGAAGTATATACAATCGTAATATCACCAGGGTGGTTCATAATATCATACATACTATTACATTTCATTCCATACTGTTTGTTCCATTTTTCCATTCCCGCTAAACAAGATTGATACAATGGATTCGTTTCATCTACTTCTCTCGATTTTTGTTCATCGTTAAAAGTAATGTACTGATTAAAAGCAAACGTTGTACAAGACGAAATACTAGGTAATTGTAAAACATTCGCTATGATACGTCCTACTGGAAAATGATTATCGTATAGTAAGTAATCGTACTGTTCTCCTTTTGTTTCTTCTACAATTTGAGTAACAATACGCTCTGATGCTTCAATCATATGAGATAGCATCGTCAAAGGACTCCCACCTTCATTTACTCGTTCCATAATATTAATTTGAGAGAGGAAATTCTCAAACTCTCGGAATTCTGCACCTGTTGCTTCAATCTTCTTTCTATAATCTTGAATACAATACGAAACAACTGTTTCCCCTCGACGAATTAACTCACTTATAATAGCTAAAGTTGGATTTATATGACCTTCTCCAGGAAAATTTATTACGAGTACATTTGCCATCCGCTTCTCTCCTATCTAATATAATTAATAATTAATTATATTAATTAATTTAAAACTATTATAAAGGAATCTATTCTACTTCTTCATATTTTTCTCTTTATTTTATTATTGAGAAATATTTTTCATAACCTACGTTATCCCCCTATTGAAAGTGCGCTTAACTTTTCATTTACTGAAAAATATGAGATTTATATTTGGATATTTTTACAGATTTATCATCTAAAATATTATTTTGATAATTCATACAAAAGTAGAGAAATATAATTTTCAAACTGATTTCTCACCGTAAATTTATTTAAATTCTATGTTGTACCTATCATTATCCACTTGCAACATATTCTGTTATATAATAAATTTATCGAATTTACAGAAAAAGGAGCAATTTCATGCTACAACAACTATTCGCTTCACCTATTTTATCTATTCAAACTTTACACCCAGGTTATGAAGAACATGCAAGCGATGTGTTTCTTGTTAAAACAGCATTTGAAGAAGTTATTGTTCGTTCCTCAAAAATGACTGAAGAACCAAATAATGATTTTTGGTGGGGATGTAAAAACCTTTTTGGAATCGATCCAAGGAACGTACATTATTTAGAGCATATACACGAATTATTGAAAAAGCATACTAACTTGCCCATCCCCACTATTTTGCAAAAACATGTTTTAAATGGCCGGAAGTTTGTTAGTGTCGAAAAACTAACAGGAAATACGCTGCAATCCTTTATCGGACAATCTGATTCAATTTTATTCAGCCTTGGAAAAGGACTAGCAGAAATTCATTCGTTTCAAGCAGAGTTTATAGGAAACCCATCAGGTACTTTCCAAGTTCCACTAGAAGAATGTAAGTCTCACATATTACAAGTCAGTAAAGAACTTGTAAATAGGTTTTATTCCGATAATGCGAGCATCCGTAACGCATTTCCTACTTTTGAACAACAACTTTCTTCCTTACCGGTACCAAAGGAAGCAACGCTCGTTTTAATTGATATGGACCCTACTCAGTTTTTATCAGATGGTACAACTATTACAGGTTTAGTAGATACAGAAGCTTACGCAGTTGCTCCCCGAGAATTTGATTTTATCGGCTTAGAATATGTATTTACAGAAAAGGAAGCTCATGCTTTTAAACAAGGTTACGAAACCATTATGCCCATTCCTCGTCTTGCAGAATGTAGACGTCCCTATCGATATTTGTACCGGTTATTATCTGTTCAGGGCAGTGTGGAGTTAGAAAAGTGGCTAAGCCACCCATCCTATTTTTAAATACGAAGGTGAGGGGTTATGAAATGGAAATTCAGAAAAAGTGTTCTTTAACAGAATGTGAAATACAACAAATGAAGGATTTAGCTCATATTTGCGGGCAACACGATCGAATTGATTATTCGTCAGATTTACATATAAACTTTTTAACTGCCCGTAATAAAGAAGAGATAAATGATTTTCTATTTTATGACGATACAAAATTAGTCGGTGCATTAAGTATGTATGACTTTGAAAGACCTACTAAACTTGAGTTAATAGGCTTTGTTCATCCGAACTATAGGAAACAACGTATAGGTACTACTCTTTTACAAACCGCAATGAAAGAAATACGATTAAGAGGAGCAGACGAAGCTCTTCTTATTATGAATGGGGATTCTGCTTCTGGGAAAGAATTTGCAATACATTTGAAGGTGCCTTATTTATATAGTGAATATAGTATGGAGTTCAAAGGAAAAGAAGTTCAAAAACCAATAAAGAATACTATACAGCTCACTCTTGCATCTTCAGAATCACTTCTTGATCTTATTGACCTTTCCAGTCAAGCCTTTGGAGATTCAGTAGAAAATACCTCTATATGGTTACAAAAAATGATGAATTCACCTTCTCATCAAGTATATAGTGCTCTTATCGACGAAAAAGTGATAGGAACCATTACAGTTTCTAAACAAGAGCAATCTACTATACTATCAGGATTCGCCGTTCATCCTTCTTATCAAGGTAAAGGATATGGTAAAGATATTCTTAGTTATATGGTACATACCCTTATTACAGAAGGAGCTTCAACAATTGAATTAGACGTCGAAACGAAAAATAACCATGCTTTACAACTATATACACAATGTGGTTTTGAAATAAAAACGAAGCATGACTACTATAATGTAATGAATTTTGAGGTGAATGCATGTGTCTAAAAAACTAATATATTCTGATTATGATATTTTCGCATCCATTTATAATAAACATTGGGGGCATTATGCTGAACACTCCTATCTACTTTTGGAAAAACTCATTTTACAATATGCACCACCACACTCTCATATTTTAGATCTTTGCTGCGGGACTGGTCACCTTACTAAGAAATTAATTGATAATACTTTTGTAGTAACTGGTATAGATGGTTCTGCCCAAATGATTGAATACGCACGTCAAAACGCGCCAGACGCAACCTTTATCGTTGATGATGCTCGTTATTTCAATATAAATGAGCAATTTCACTATGTTATCTCTACTGGCGATAGCTTAAACCATATTTTAAAATTAGATGAATTAAAAAATGTTTTTCGTAATGTTTACTCCGTATTACATAGCGAAGGTACATTCGTATTTGATATGAATATGGAGAAAGGGTTTCTTGAAAATTGGATTGCTTCGTTTCATATTTCAGCGGAAGAATATGTTTGTACAATTGATTCTACATATGATAAAGAAAATAAAAAAGCAGAAATGAACTTTATACTATTTCAGCATGACATAGATAATTCTTGGACAAGAAGTGACTTTTCTTTTGAAGAAGCTTGTTATTCCAATGAAGAAATAATATGTTCGTTGGAATCAGTTGGTTTTAAGAACATTCAAATACACGGTACAAATAGAGCGTTTTTCATTTGTCAAAAATAAAAAAACTGAATCATATCGATTCAGTTTTTTCTTAGTATATTTACAATAGCAGCCGTTTCATTATTTTCTCTATAAACTCGTGGGATTCTTCTGTCTAACATACATGTAACTTCATAGTTAATTGTACCTAACATATCCGCTACTTCTTCTACGGCAATTTCTTCTTCACCTTGTTTACCGTAGAATACTACTTCGTCTCCTACTTGTACTGGCATTGCTTTTGAAACGTCTAACATGAGCTGATCCATACAAACACGGCCAATAACAGGTACTCGGACACCATTTATTAATGCGTACCCTTTATTAGATAACTGACGATTATAGCCATCAGCATAGCCAATTGGTACAGTTGCAATCCATTCTTCACCAGTCGTTACATACGTATTCCCATAACTTACACCGCGATTCTTCTTCGCATGTTTAATATGAGCTACTTTTGATTTTAACGACAACGCAGGCTGTAAAGAAACGACTGAATGATTTACCTCTTTTGAAGGATACATTCCATAAATTCCAATACCTACACGAACCATATTTTGAAATGTATTGCTAAGTTCCATTGATCCTGCACTATTTGAACTATGAATATATGGAATATGAATTCCTAATTCTTTTGCTGCATTCACAGCTTTTTCAAATAAACTTGTTTGCATATTCGTATATGATTTATCGATTTCATCTGCCGTAGAGTAATGTGTAAACATTCCTACTACCTCTACATACTCCATACGGTTCAATTCTTCTAAAAATGGTATAACTTCTTCTTCTTGTAAACCGATACGACTCATTCCTGTATCAATTTTCACTTGAATTTGCGCTTTCTTTTGAAGACGGTTTGCGATTTCATTTATACCTTGTAAATCTTCACTTCTATAAACAGTCATCATAACGTCATACTGAATTGCATCTTCCGCAGCTGCTACTGATGTATAGCCTAAAATTAAAATCGGCACGTTAATTCCTGCTTCTCTTAACTCTATCGCTTCATCTACAAATGCAACTGCAAGCTGGTTTATTCCCGCTTCAATAGCAGCTTTCGCAACTTCAACTGCCCCGTGGCCATACCCATTTGCTTTTACAGCAGCCATCATTGCAATATTTTCATCATTTACTCGTTTTTTAAATTCTTGTACATTATGTTTTACTGCATTTAAGTCAACTTCAACAATTGTATCTCTTCCATATTTCAAACTCATTGGTCTAACTCCTAACTCAATAATTGCATTCCATTCTATTTCACGTTTCATATGACCTTTTACAATATAATACTTTTCAATATGCTAGTCAAACTACTAGAATTTTCGGAATTTTGAGTATGATATAATACCCTCAAGAAACTATTATATACGGAGAAGAGGAGAATTACAATGTTTGTACAATCTGCATTGCATCAACTTAAAGTTGCTGTTGATACTTCTATTCAAATGCTTATGCAATATAAAGAAGACGAATTAAAAATACACCCCATTCACTCAAAGCGGTCATTATTTGAAATGTGTGCACATCTTTCTCTTATTTGCCATGCAGATTTACTTATTTTAAATGGTAGTACAGAAAAACAACTACATACTTTCTATAAAGAACAAACACCCGAAACAATTACGCAAATGCAACAAACGATGATACAGGGCTACAATTTACTTTCTAAAACTTTTTTATCCCGCTTTAATGGGCAGTAAGACCCCCACCTCAAAATGCAGCGAAAGCAAAGAAGTAAGGCGGGGGATCAACTGCCCATAAAAGTCCGATTGGTTCAACTAATAATCAGTGGGGGATGCAGAACCCCCCACTGATTAAAGTTTCACTTTATCCTATTCCAATGAACAATTAGCGGAAATGAAGACTACTTATTGGGGTATTTCTTATTCACGCTTTGAATGGTTGCTTGAAATTGTTGCACACTTTTATCATCATCGTGGGCAAATTCATATTTTATTATGTGAGCATATGAAAGATCCTAACATACCTTTATTTCAATAAAGGTATGTTACACGACATGAAACTTCTCTAAGGCAAATAAAATACCACCTTCACTCGCCTTCTTTGTAACGAAATCAGCTCTTGTTTTTAACTCTTCTCCAGCATTACCCATCACAATTCCTAATCCTACATACTGCAACATCTCAATATCATTTCTACCGTCACCAAAAGCAATCGCTTCTGATTTACAAATATTTAAATGCTCCAATACTTTTTGAATTGCAGTTAGCTTCGATACTTTACTATCTTCCAATACATTTATGACATAACCATGAAAACGTTCGAATGTAAGCATTGGGTACTTTTCAATAAATTTTTGAGATTCCATTTCATCCGCATACAGACATAAACAATAAATCTCTTTAGACAAATCCTTGCTTTTTTCAGGGTACTCCTTTAAATTTAACGTCTCCCTAAGTGCTTGTATTACACGCTCATTATTTGAAGCTATTCCGTTCATTGCAAAACCTTCATTAAAATAAGAAATACCGTGACCATGTAATGCAGCAAACTCTGAAATATCATGAACGATTTCATTTGAAAGTACTGATTTATGTATTACTGTTTCTCCACACTTAATATGTGCACCATTTGCAGAAATAATTGTATTTATGCCTAGTTCTTTAAATTGCGAGCATAAGCTATATGGTCTCCCTGTTGTAACAACTACATGAATCCCTTTCTCTATTAACCTATGTATCGCTTCTTTTGTACTCTCGTGCATACTTCTATCAATCTCACTTAAAAGCGTACCGTCAACATCGAAAAATACAACTTTGTACATAAGTCTCTACATCCCGTCCAAATGATTCGTATCATTAATGAAATGTACTGTTTTTTGTTCACCATCAATTTCAATTAAGCTTATTCCCGTATCTCCCATTTTAAAATAATAGTCCATTGAAATTGGCATTTTGAAGAACGCACGTAATAGACTATTTATTACACCACCGTGTGCAACTATTGCAATTCGGTCATATGTATTCTCTGTCACGATTTTAGAAAAGATTCCTTCTATTCTCATTCTAAATTCAATAAATGATTCCCCGTTTTCAAAACGATCATGAAGAAACTTTGGCTCTGGATATTTTTTTGCTTCTTCAAAAGATAAGCCTGCTTGCACTCCGTTATTAAACTCCATTAATTCCTCTTCTAGTTGAATTGGGCATCCAATTCCTTCAGCTAACGTTTCACCCGTTTCGCGAGCACGCTTTAATGTACTTGCCCAAATGAAATCTGGTGGAAAATCTGCTTTCACTTTCTGTATAAGTCTTTGCACTTGCCGTCTTCCTTTTTCTGTCAATTCAAAGTCTGCTCGTCCTTCATGTACGTTTAAGATATCAGCTTCTGATTCTCCGTGGCGTATTAGTAGTATTTGCATGTATATTCCCCCTTATCTCCTTAAAACCAAGACTAAATTTTAACATATTATTTAAAAATTTCAAAATAATAAAAGCAATCCTCATTCATATAAGAATGAAAATTGCTTTTACTACTAACTAACTTTCTTTTAAACTTTCTTTAGACCTTCCACCTACTCCCCAATGCGAACTTGGGATTTCATTCACTAAAACACGAACCCGTCCAACATCTACATCTAAGTTTTTCGCAACTACCTCTGTAACATCAAATATTAGATTTTGAATTTGCTCCTGCTTTCTACCTTCTATTATTTGAATTTGTATAATGGGCATTTTTATCTCTCGCTTTACTATTTATTCACAAAACATCGCTACACTTCCCAAATCATCAAATTGTGCAATGATAGAATCTCCGGATTTAAATGCAATCGCTTCAGATAATGCTCCACTTAATACAATATCACCTTTTTTAAATCCTTCATTTTGTAAACCAAGTTTATTTACCGCCCAAGCAATTGCCTCTGCTGGATGTCCCAGCACAGCTGCTCCTGTCCCAGTCGTAGCAATCTTACCGTTCTTTGACATAACCATTCCTACATTTGCTAAATCTATATTCTTAACATCAATCCATCTACTTCCTAACAAAAATTTTGAAGAGGAACAATTATCTGCTATTACATCAGGTAATGTAAATTTAAAATTTAAATATCTACTATCAATCACCTCTAAAGCTGGCGCAACATATTTTGTTGCCTTTAATACATCGTCAGCTGTCACATTCGTTCCCTGTAAATCTTCACCTATTAAAAAAGCAATCTCTGGCTCTACTTTCGGATGAATCAACGTTTCATATTGCAATGGCTCCCATTCGAATGCAAGCATATCGTGCAACAAATATCCGTAAATCGCTTCATCAATCCCCATCATTTTTTGTTTTGCCTTACTCGTTAATCCAAGTTTCACACCAATTCTTTTAGAACCTTCGCTCATTTTTTGTTCAATTAAACGTTTTTGCAATTTATAAGCATCCTCTACTGTTAAATCAGGATGCTTATCCGTTACTTTTACTACTTCTTTTCTTTCCTTTTCAGCTTGAAGTAAATAGTCAATAATTTCTAAATCTGCCCCTTTCACTAAAGCCATATGTTACACCTCCATTTTTATCTTTGCTAATTCTGCGGCTACATCTAAAATCATATCCTCTTGTCCTCCAACTACATTTCTTTTCCCCAGTTCTATTAAAATATCACGTGCGTCTACATTAAAGCTTTGTGCCGCCCTTTCAGCATGTAATAAAAAACTAGAGTATACCCCTGCATATCCCATTACTAGACTGCCTTTTTGAATTTCTTGTGGTACTGGTAATAAAGGGGCAACAACCTCTTCTGCGACGTCCATCATCTTATATAAATCTATATCTAGCTTATATCCCATACGATCCAAAACAGCGAGCAATACTTCTGTTTGGGCATTTCCAGCTCCGGCCCCAAGACATCGTACACTTCCATCAATACGTGTCGCGCCCTCCTCAATTGCAGTAATTGTATTCGCTACTGCAACCGAAAGATTATTATGACCATGGAAACCAATTTCAATGTTTAAAGATTGACGCAAAGCACGAATACGTTCACGTACTTCATGAGGCAATAAAGCTCCTGCAGAATCTGTTACATAAACTGCTTCTGCACCATAACTTTCCATAAGCTTTGCTTGCTCTACTAACTTTTCAACCGACGCAGAATGTGCCATCATTAAAAAACCGCACACTTCCATACCTAACTCACGTGCAAATTGAATATGCTGAGCGGAAACATCTGCTTCTGTTACATGTGTTGCTACACGAACAAGTTTCGCACCGATATTTGCAGCTTGCTTTAATTCATGGATTGTTCCAATACCAGGAATTAACAAGACAGCTATTTCAGCTTGCTTACACTCATCAACCGCGGCTTCAATGAGCTTCATTTCATTAACTAATGACTTCCCATATTGTAAAGTAGAGCCACCTAAACCATCTCCATGGCTCACTTCGATATAATGCATACCTGCCTCATCTAATGCCCTTGTTACAGATCGAACTTGCTCTTCTGTAAATTGATGTTTCATTACATGACTTCCATCACGTAAACAAACCTCCGTTATTCTCACTGGTCTTTCACTATTTCGCCTCATTCATTACACCTCTTTTCTCCTCTGAAATGATTTGCGTTGCAAATTCTTCACCTACTTTTAATGCTGCCGCTGTCATAATATCTAAATTACCAGCATAAGGAGGAAAATAATCTCCAGCTCCTTCAACTTCTAAAAATACAGTTACACGATTCCCATCAAACATCGGATCTTGTTTCAAAGAGTAACCAGGTACATACGTCCTAACCCGTTCAACCATCTTATGAATTGCTTCATGGATAGAAACCTCATCCATATCCTTAACTTCACAATAAATCGTATCTCTCATTAATATAGGTGGCTCTGCAGGGTTTAATATAATTATTGCCTTCCCCTTATTAGCCCCACCAATTTCTTCAATTCCACGCTTTGTCGTAATTGTAAATTCATCAATATTTGCCCTTGTACCTGGACCTGCACTTAAACTGGAAATTGTAGCAACTATCTCTGCATATGTAACATTTGCCACCTCATTAATTGCATGAACAATCGGGATTGTTGCTTGTCCCCCGCACGTAATCATATTAACGTTTTGCTTATCTAAAAAATTATTATTTCGAATAGCAGGACAAACAAATGGCCCATATGCAGCCGGAGTTAAGTCAATTACTATTTTCCCAAGTTCTTCTAATATTTTCGCATGATAACTATGTGCTTTAGCTGAAGTTGCATCAAATACAATATCAGCTAAACTCGGATTATCAATAATTGCTTGTATTCCATTATCAAAAACCTCATATCCGGCTTCTTTCGCTCTCTTTAAACCATCCGATTCGGAATCTATTCCAATCATGGCATTTAGCTCTATACCTTCACTTTTTTTAAATTTATACATTAAATCCGTACCAATATTACCTGATCCAATTATAGCCGCCTTTACTTTCTTCACATCTATCCCCCCTTTTCCTAGCACTTTAAATTTATATGAATGTAACAGAAACCGATCCGAGTGAACCAAAGTCAGCTTGAATACTATCTTTACTTTTCACTGAGACCGCACCAGATAATGCACCTGGTAAAATTAACTCTCCTGCTTTTAACCCCATATTAAATTCATGTAGTTTATTAGCTAACCAAGCAATAGCCTGTGCAGGATGCCCTAATGCAGCCGCACCAGCACCCGTCGCAATTAAACTATTATTTTTATACAGTGTCATTCCAGTTGTACGTAAATCTACTTTATCGATGCTAGATAATATATTACCAATTACAACCTTTGCTGACGAGCCATTATCCGCTACTGTATCAATCAATTTGATTTTCCAATCAGCAATACGGCTATCAATTATTTCAAGTGTAGGTACAACATACTTTGTTGCCATCAGTACATCAATATATGTAATATTAGGCCCTTTTAAATCTCTCTCTAAAACAAATCCTATTTCTGCTTCTACTTTCGGAGATACAAAAGAACTTATCGCGATTGTACTTCCATTTTCTATTTTCATATCATCTAACAAATGTCCATAATCTGGTTCATTTACCCCAAGCATCTCCTGCATCGCAACACTCGTAAGTCCAACTTTCTTTCCGATTACACAACGCCCATTCTCTAACTTTCTTTCTACTACTTCAAGCTGAATATTATAAGCATCCTCAACTGATAAATTAGCATATCTCTCAGTAAAAGGAGGTATCCCTATACGTGAATCTTCAGCCTGTAATAGTTCATCAGCTAACTCTTTCATTAACAATTGCTCTCACCTCATTTTTTAATTTATATATCCTCAATTCTTTACATTGTAGACTAACCCCCACCCATCTACTTATATTTATAAACACCAGATGGGAGCTCTTTGTATGTTAAGTTAAAATATTATCCTTATAATTTCATCGTTACCGTCTTAGCTTCTGTATAAAATTCGAAACTATGACGCCCACCTTCTCTACCAATTCCACTTGCCTTTGAACCTCCAAATGGAGTACGTAAATCTCGGACATACCAACAATTAATCCATAGTAAGCCTGAATCAATTTGCGAAACGACTCGTTGTGCTCGTCTAAGATCATTTGTCCAAACAACTCCAGCTAATCCATAAATAGAATCATTCGCAATGCGAATTGCATCCTCCTCCGTTTTAAATGGAATAACAACTAGAACTGGACCAAATATCTCTTCCTGCGCTACACGCATACTGTTATCAACATCGTATAAAATAGTAGGTTCATAAAAATTCCCTTCTACTAGACTTTCCACTCTTTTTCCACCATAGGCTAATTTTGCCCCTTCTGAAATTCCTAATTCTACATAGCGATCAACTGTTTCTAAATGAGATTTTGAGACAAGCGCTCCCATATCTGTATCTTCAGAAAGAGGATCTCCAACCTTTATTCTTTTCACAGCCGCTACAAATTTCTCTAAAAACTGTTCATATACACTTTCTTGCACAAGTAATCTGGAACCAGCTAAACAAATTTCTCCTTGATTTCGATAAATAGCTTCAATTGATCCCTGTACTGCTTCATCTAAATCTGCATCTTCAAATACAATATTTGCTGATTTACCTCCTAATTCTAATGAAACAGGAATTAAGTTTTCTGAAGCATTACGCATAATTGTCTTACCTGTATTACTTTCTCCAACAAATGAAATTCTTCTAACAGCTGGATGTGTCGTCATTTTTGTCCCGACAGTACTCCCAGGACCTGTAATAATATTAAGTACACCTGGTGGTAATCCTGCATCATTTGCAATTTCACCAAGCATAACTGCGCTTAATGGAGTATAGGAGGCCGGTTTAACAACAACTGTATTACCAGAAGCAAGTGCAGCTGATGCTTTCCACGTCATTTGCATAAATGGCAAATTCCACGGAATGATTAAACTAGTTACCCCCGCTGGAGCATACTTTGCATATGACATAAAATTATGTTTGTCATAATGTTCATGTACCATATATTTAGCCATTTCAGCAAAGAAGCGAAAATTATGAGCCGAACGTGGTATATCGAATCCTTTACTCTCTTTAATTGGTTTTCCAACATCCAGAGTTTCTATATACGCTAGTTCATCCACTCTTTCCATAATCAAATCCGACATTTTGCATAAAATATTCGACCGCTCTTCCACGGGCATTTTACTCCAAATGCCACTTTTAAATGTACGTTCTGCCACATCAATTGCTCTTTTAGTGTCCTCTTCATTTGCCTTTGCAATAGATGCAAGCTTTCTATTCGTCGCCGGATTGAACGTATCAAACGTTTCACCACATACAGAATCCACATATTTTCCATCAATAAACAATTTCGCATCTTTTACTTTCCGTTTGTCAGCTAATAATTCTTTGTTCACCTTCCTGACCTCCTACTCTTCAATTTCTAAAACCATCTCAATTTCGATTGTTGTGTTATTAGGTAACTGAGCCATACCGACTGCAGAACGAGCGTGTTTTCCTTTTTCCCCAAAAATATCTACTAATACATCTGATGCCCCGTTCATTACTTTTGGCTGATTAATGAAATCTTCCGTACTATTTACAAAACCAAGCAACTTTACAATTCGTTTTACCTTATTTAAATCACCTAGTTCGTTCCTCACAACACTTAATAAATTCAACATTGATTGCCTTGCCGCTTTATATCCTTCATCAATTGAAATATCTTTTCCTAATTTTCCGTGATACTCATCTACGCCTTGTCCAGCAGTAAATAGTAAATTACCTACTTTTACACAACTAACATAATTTCCAACGGCCGGACGAATAGCTGGCAGTGTGATTCCTAACTCACTTAGTTTGTCCTCAGGTGTTTGTACTCTCTGCATATGCTACACCTCTTTTTCTTATATCAATATTTAAAAATTCCGCTGCATTTCCCCCAAGCATCGCTGCCCTTTGTTCCTCTGATAAACCGGCTGTTTCATCAATCACCTTTCCCGGGTCCACTTCTCGCAATAAAAACGGATAATCTGAACCCATGAAAATTTTTTCATGTCCAAATCTTTCAATCATATATTTCAAATTAATAGGATCATAATTTAAAGAATCAAAATAAAATTTCTTTGCATAATAACTAGGAGGATGCGTAGTCAATCGTAAATGCGGCCATACTTTCCAGCCTTGATCTAACCTCGGCAAAATATATGGGAAAGATCCCCCGCCATGCGCAAAACAAACCTTTAGCCGTGGAAACTTCTCCATTATCCCGCTCCATATTAATGTAGCTGCCGCAAGTGCTGTTTCACTCGGCATCCCTACTGTGTACATAAAATTATGATGTGGCATTCTATCTCTTCCTAATGTTTCCCATGGATGAATAAAGATTGGAACTTGCCACTTTTCAGCCATCCGAAAGAATTCAATAAACGATGGGTCATCTAAATTTTTACCATTTACGTTTGTGCCAATTTCAATACCGTGTAAATGTAATTCTGTTATACAACGCTCCATTTCACGAATCGCAGTTTCTCCATCTTGCATCGGAACCGTTCCTAATCCTACAAAACGATCTGGATATGCTAAAACTGTTTCTGCGATAAAATCATTTTGAATACGTGCCATACTTTCGGCTTCCTCTGGTTTTGCCCAATACGAAAATGTAACAGGGATTGGTGATAAAACTTGAATATCAACACCCTCACGATTCATATCTTCAATTCTTTTCTCAGGACACCATACTTGATCTGTCACATCACGAAAATTTTTACCTCCAACCATTATGCTTGCACCACATGTACAAGTCCGATTTAATATCGGCCAACGTCCTCCGCCAAACTTCTCTTCAAAATCCGGAAAAGTTTCAGGAATAATATGTGTATGAAAATCTATTCGCACTTCCATTCCTCCACTTCTTCTGGCATAATATGACCGCAGTTTTTACACGCTCGAATTTCTTTATTTGAATTAAAACTATGAATTGCTTCTTTTACTTGTTTTTCAATATCACTTAATTGGACACGTACACGATGCATTTCATGATTACACTCGTCACAGAACCAAACAAAATCTTCAAGCTCTCCTTGGTTACGTTTTCTTTCAATTACGAGCCCATATGTGTTAGCAACGCGATGTGGTGAATGTGGCACCATAGCGGGTAGCATGAATACATCCCCTTCTTTTACTGTGACAACTTCTCTCTTGCCTTCCTCTGTAATACATTCCACATAACATTCACCTTTAATTTGATAGAAAAATTCATCTGAAGGATCCACATGGAAATCACGTCTTCTATTTGGACCACCTAATATCATGGCGATAAACTCTGAATCTTGCCAAATCACTTTGTTATTTACTGGTGGCTTCAATAACTCCTTATTCTCATCAATCCATTTTAGTAAATTAAAAGATTGCAATGTTTTAGACATATTATTTCCTCCTCATAATTCCTTTTTAGTTATATTGTTTTAAAAGACCAACCGAGCAAAGAGTTAGACTTTTGTAAATCTCCTTGATAAACATAATCTCTAATTCTCGTTGAAGATATTCGCTCACCTTCATCACAGCAAATATCTTTCACTATAGAAATATTGAAGTGCTCTCTTAGCAAATCTATATTGCCCTCCCGATTTTGTCCAAACTTAAAATCTTGGCCAACAAAAATTTCTACAGGGCTTAGTCTTTTTATATCTTGAATAAAACAACTCGCACTTTTTGTTATATAAGACTCATCAAACCGAATTACAATCACATGCTCAACACCAAGACTTTGAATACGTTTCACCTTCTCATCAATAGGTGTTAATACTTTCGCTCCTTGAAAGTATGAGCGTGGTGGTGGATCAAATGTATACACAACATTTGTTATCCTTAATACCTTTGCCTTCTCAACTGCATTTTTAATTACAGCTTGATGACCTTTATGCACACCATCAAATGCTCCAATTGAAACAATAGATTTCGTTAATTCAGGTATACACTGCTCATGTATATAAATGATACTCATCTCTTTTCTTCTAAAATTAAATTTCCAAATAGCCAAATTCCTTGGAAATCAAATTTGCTGTATTCATCACACTTTGAATTATGATTTCACGATTACTTCCCTGCATATACGATATAGGTCCAACAATATTAAGCGCCGCAATAGTTCTCCCAGTATAAGATCGAATAGGAGCTGCAATTCCATATAGTCCATGCTCATTTTCGTTATCACTAATTGAATAACCTTGCTTACGAATTTTCTGTAACTCTGTTTGGAATTGTTTGACACATGTAATGGTATTGGGTGCTCGTCGTAAAAGCCCTTTTTCTGAAGTATATTCTAAGGGTGATGAATGAAATGAAAGCAGCACTTTCCCTGTGCTTGTACAATATGCAGGTTCTCTTGATCCAACATGTGTTGAAATTTGAACGGACTCCTTCGCTGAAACTTTCAATATAAATACAACATCACCACGATCAAACATACCGATATGCACAGTACCGCTAAAATTTCTTACTAGCTCTTCAACAAGCGGAATTGCTCCACTATAAATCTCTTGCTGAAACATGACTTGATTTCCCCACTCTAACAATTTCCAACCTAATCTATATTTTCTTTGCTCATCTTGTATGAGCATTCCTTCTGCACACAACGTACGAACAAGGTGGTGAACTGTACTAGCATTCATCTTTAACTTTTCAGCTATTTCAGAATTTCCTAGTACTGGCTCATCACTAGTAAAACAATTTAGAATTTTACAAATTTTACCGATAGAAGCGATCAAATCATTTACCTCCCCTATTCCAGTTACAATCACAAAGTTCTAGATATTATTAAAAATATAAGAAGAATTACATCCTAACAGTAAAATTCTTTTTATCATCTATTGCTCCTTCCTTTTTCAAATTAAAATGTAAGCGTAAACATTTTTATTTAACTTAAGGCTCCTTCAGATGAACTCGATTGCAACGCATTGTTTACAAGTGAAAAAGTTTGTTGTTTTTTATACGCATTATAAAACATTCCCATTTTACGCACCGGATCTCCAGAATAATAACGCTCATATTGTAATAATCGTTGCCCAAAAGCTTCACCGCATAAATCCCACGCCAATTTAAACAAGCGAACTCGTTCCTCAGAGGATACGCCTTCACGCCCGATATAATACTTTTGCATATCATCTTGGATCTCGGGGGTCATAAAATCTGCACCTGTTGGTGACATTAATAATCCACCAGCACCAATGGTTTGAATAATCTCAATAGCACGTGGATACATCTTTGGTAATAAACTACGAATCGTATCAAGCGGTAGCCTCGCAGGAATAACTTCTCCATATGAATTCGTTTCATACTCATATTCAGCTACTTGCAGGAGTGCACGTATCGTTTCGACACCTTGCATCAGCTCTGCTAACTGATTTTGTACATTTAAAAACCCATCTACTCCTATCGAATCTGCTACTTTCATAGCTACTTCAGCAGCGAATGATAGTTTTACTAATCCTCTTACTCCAGATTGATGCGCTGGTTGATGACCAATTCCTGTTTTTGGGTACAATTGATTACCAGCTTCTACACTTTGATAAATAAATACTTTATCCCACGGGATAAACACATTATGAAATACTAGTAATGCATCCATTTCCTCAAACCTTGATGCAAGTGGATGATCAAATAAAGAACGTTTTCCATCTTGCATTGGCTCACGACATAGAATCCTGAGTCCTGGCGCATCAATCGGAACTGCAAAAGAGATCGCATGACGTTCATCACCTGGTTTAAAACTCGGATATGAATATATAATTACCTCATCCGTAATCGGCGCCAGTGTCGCTAACATTTTAGCACCACTCACATACATCCCTTCCGCTGTTTCACTTACTACCCCTAAATGCATTGTTTCATCTTCTTGTTGATGAGAAGCCTTACTCCGATCATTTTGTGGATTAATAATTGCATGTGTTAAAAACAAATCATTATCCCTTATATGTTTATAGTAATTTTTTATATTCGCTCCCCATTCTGGATTAAACTTCTCAAAAAACCACGAATTACTTGCCATCGAGGTAACCGTTACATTTAAAAAATCAGGTGTTCTACCCATTAAACCAAAAGTAGCTTTTGCCCATACTTCAAATAATTCACGGCGTACCTTTAAGTCCTCATAATTTTTAGGAACTAAAAATGCATTTGATACTCTTTCCCCTGTCTCTTCGCATATATGAGTAATTTTATCTTGATATTCTGGATGGTGCTGCATATCATATAAGTTCGCAATTTGTAAAATGGGTTCACGAAAAACATCTTCATTTACTACATCCGTTACTTTTCTCCCGCCAATCCAAATTTCAGGATTTCTTTTTCGCAATCCTTCAATATACTGTTCCCCTGTTCTAATGCCCATTCTTTCCCCTCCAATTTCCCATAATAATATACTAAAAAGTTTAGAAACATCATTAGATGACTGAATTTTCAATTATTATATCAATTTTATTTCTTACAAATTCTCCTTGATTTCATATTATGAAATTTTTAAATTTTTTTAGTAAATATGAAAAAGAACGGTTTTCCGTCCCTCACACATGTAATCTGTAAAATAAAACAATGCTAAAAAATAAAAAGAGAAATGGAATCCCATTTCTCTTTTTCGCTATTATTGTTCTTTTGGTGTATCCGACAAAGGCAATCTCTTCGCCTGTTTTTCTTTAAAAATTTCTCCAATCGCCCCGAGAGTACCCAGTGTTTCAATTGCATTAGACGGAATAAAGACTTTATTTGCTGGTCCTTTCGCAACCTCAATCAATGATTCAAATGATTTATAAGCAAGTATACGCTCATCTAAATTCGCTTCACGAAGTAATTCAATTCGATTTTGTTCTGCTTTTGCAATTTCCTCAATCGCTCTTGCTTCCCCTTGCGCTTCTAATTCTTTTGCTTCTTTAATACCTTCCGCTTCTCGAATACGTGCTTCTTTATCCCCTTCAGCCATTAGGATTTTACTTTGCTTTTCACCTTCAGCACGAAGAACTTTATCTTGCTTTGCAGCTTCTGCTTCTAATATAATCGCACGTTTATTACGTTCTGCTTTCATTTGCTTTTCCATTGACGCTTGCACATCTTTCGGCGGATTAATATCGACAACTTCAACACGTTCAATGCGAACGCCCCATTTTTCTGTAGCTTCATCAAGTGCTAAGCGGATTTCTGTTGAAATTTTTTCACGACCAGATAACGTTTCATCCAGTTCCATTTTACCAATGATTTGGCGCATCGTTGCTGAAGTAATGTTACGAACACCGTATTCATAGTTTGAAATACCATATGTCGCAAGTTCCGGTTCAACGACTTGATAGAAAATAATCGTATCAATTTCTACTTGTACATTATCTTTCGTAATTACCTTTTGCGGTGGTACATTCGTTTGTTGAATACGTAAGTCATGATATACACGAACGCGATCTACAATCGGGATTAATAAATTTAGTCCTGGCTGCATAACACGTTGAAACTTACCAAATCTTTCAACGACTCCAACCTTTTGCTGTGGAATAATTTTAATTGTTAATGCAATAAATGTAACAACAATTAGTGCGAAAATAATGGTTAATGTTAATGCTGCAACCATATTTATTCACTCTCCTTTTTTACTTGTAATATAGTACTATGCCTCTTTATAACAATAACTTTTTCTCCAGCATCAATTGGATCATCTGCAATAGCTGTCCAAGTATCTCCATCCACCTTCACAATACCATTCGCTTCATTTGTAATCGCTTGCATAATAATCCCTTTTTTACCGACTAACATATCTACTGTATCTGTAAAACCTTTTGCTTCTCGAAAGTTTTTTGAAATTCTTTTCGTAAAGAAAGTCAATGTTAAACTTACAATCGCACCGACAATAACTTGTAACAGTAGTGCTTCAGGAGCAAACAAAGCTATTAGACCTCCGACAACAGCTCCAATTCCAAGCCAAAGCATATAAAAGGTAATCGACAACATTTCTGCAATAAATAAAATACCAGCTATTATAAACCATATTACCCAAGCAGCCATATGCAACCCTCACTTTCTTTCTCATTTTCTATATGTATATGATGAAAAGAATGGTTTATCCGCCCTTTCTAATACGTAGGCGCTTACTACAAGCTATTGTACATATTCACTGTTTTAATGAGTATTATTAAAATACTATATTAATATATTCTTCATTATACATGAAAATCCCTTTCAAGAATCGACAAAAAATGAAATTCTTTCGAAAATTTAATTTTCAAATTATAATTATTTTAAATACTAAAATATTATTTTTAGGAAGGCGGTGTGCTCATTGCAAAATCGTTCATTAACTTACTATTTAGGATCGAAAATATGTATTACTCTCGCTGACATCGTATACATCATGATTATTACAACCCATATGTATATCACAACGAAATCAGCTACATTAACTGCTCTGTTTCCATTACTCCAGGTCATAACTAATCTTATAGCAAATACATCTGCACCACTTATAATGAATCGTTTTTCATCTTATTCCTTACTTTTCACACTACAATGGACAAAAACTGCTCTCTTATTTTTATTAATGATATTCTTCCCATCCCTGTCCACAAACATTGTAGCACTATTCATTTTCATTTTTTTCATTTCATTATGTAGTGGCTGGAGCGCTCCATTACTTTACGGTATTCTACCGCGCCTTACACCACAAGAAAATTTAGTAAAAGTAAATAGTATCTTTTCCTTTTCCACACAAATTGCACAAGCCGCTGCTTATTCATTTACAAGTGTTATTGTTCTTCTTATCGGCGCCACCTCTACACTCATGATGAATAACATTTTGATGATTTTTGGATGTGTTGCACTACACATTTCATTACGTCCTATACATAATGAACGAGTAATAGAGCCTTCTTCTTCAAAAGGCGCTGCTTTATTGGAAGGTTGGAAACTCTTATTTCAAAATCCATCTCTCCGTACCGTCACATGTATGGACTTAATGGAAACTTTCGCAGGGACGATTTGGGTTGGTGCTATTACGATGGCTTATGTAACAACTGTCCTTCATAAAGGAGAGGAATGGTGGGGATATATTAATACAAGTTATTATGTTGGGACGTTAATTGGCGGGATATTAGCGTGGAAAATGAGTACATACATTCAAAACAATTTAATACGTTCCATGGCGATAGGCTCTCTTATGTTTAGTATTCTTACATTTTTATATGGTATGACAAGTAGCGGGTTTATTGCGCTTTTTCTATGCGTTCTAATGGGTCCATGTTATCAAATTAGAGATATTTCTCAAACGACAGTACTACAATCAAGTGTCGCTCCTACTTTATTATCAAATATGTATACAGCTCATGGCGCACTTCTTTCGACAGCTTCCGGTCTTTCTATGCTTAGTGTTGGAATTATTACCGATTTGTTCGGTGTTCGTACAATTTATATCCTCGCTTCTATCCTTATATTATGCTCTGCTTGTTTATCATTTAACTTATTAAAATATGATCAGACAAAGCAAAAAAACATTTCACTTTAATGAACAAAATAAATAGGACAGGAATTCCTGCCCTATTTATTTTGTTCATGATAAGTTAGGGATTTTCCTATGCTTTGTCGCTTGTTCAAAAGCGTATGCGAGTTTAATCAAAGTCCCCTCAGAAAAAGCAGTGCTTGCAAGCGTAATTCCAAATGGTCTCCCGTTATCCATATATCCCGCTGGTATCGCTATAGATGGATAACCTGCTTTCGCACATATAGTGGATCCGATATATGAAGGGAATAGAATTGCGTCAAGATTATATTTTCCCAATGAAAAATCAATACCTTGTTCTCGTGAAAAATATATATCTTCTAATCTTGCATTTAAATATTCTGGATTTCTTAACGTATTAGGAAAATCTTTTCTTCTTTCTAACTTAGTTTGTCCATATTTCAAAGCTCTTTCAGCTATGTTTTCATTAAACGCCATTAACTCTGAAATAGAATGTACTGGCATAGTAGAAGGTAATTTAGAAAGATAGTTATCCAAACTATGCTTTAGTTCATAAAGCGATACTCCCCAGCTCCATTCTCTATGAAAAGACGGAATATCAATATTTTCTATTACTGTTGCTCCCTCACTCCACAATACTTCAATCGTTTCCTTAAACAATTTTTCATCATACTCACCAGTTTCATAATATTCTTTTGGTGCATTACTATATACTCCAATCTTTGCTCCATGTAAACCGTTAACATCAAGATATTTTGTAAAATCACGTTCTGCTATCCATTCACTTTTATGAGTAGCTACATCTTTCTCATCTACTCCAGTTAAACTCCCTAGCAAAATAGCTGCATCTGTTACTGTTCTAGCAAATGGCCCCGCTGTATCTTGCGAATACGTAAACGGAATAATACCTCTACGACTAATTAAACCGACAGTCGGTTTAATACCTACCACAGAGTTTTGAACAGCTGGACTTAAAATAGAACCATCTGTTTCCGTTCCAACAGATACTACTGTAAAGTTAGCAGCAACTGCTATAGCAGATCCTGTACTTGAGCCACCAACAAACATGTCATCCTCGCCCGTTCCGTATGGATTGATTGTTTGTCCACCTCTTGCACTATATCCAGCCCACATGTCAAACGACATTGCATTTGCTAATTCTGTCATATTTGTCTTTCCGATTATCACTGCCCCTGCTTCTCGCAGCTTCGTAACGAGAAATGCATCTTCACTACTTATATTTTGTGCTAACGCAATCGTACCTGCACTTGTATGCATAGAGTCATTCGTTTCAATATTATCCTTAAGTAAAACCGGTATACCATGTAATGGACCTCTTATACCTTTAATCTTTTTTTCATAATCTAACGCTTCTGCAATAAAGATGGCGTCTGGATTGATTTCTAAAATAGAATTGATTTTCGATCCGTCTTGATCATACTTCGCGATTCTATGAAGATAATACATAACTAATTCTTTTGAAGTTAACTGCCCAGCTGCCATTGCTTTTTGTATATCATAAATATTTAATTCTTTTTGTAGTAGTGTATTGAACTGAATCTCCATCATCATTCTCCTTCTATAAAGTGAAACTTTAATCAGTGGGGGGGTTCTTCATCCCCCACTGATTATTAGTTGAACCAATCGGACTTTTATGGGCAGTTGATCCCCCACCTAAATTCTTTGCTTTCGCTGAATTTTGAGGTGGGGGGTCTTACTGCCCATTAAAGTGGGATAAAGCCTTTTATTGATTACATGTACCTATTAGTTTTTCATTTTCTCCGCCCCTCGCATATACAACTTCAATTCCTTTAATAGAATTCAACTCACTAATATAAAAACCTTTTATTTCCTGAAAAATAAAAAGAGTCTGAAACGAATGATTTTACGTTTCAGACTCTTTTATTACTGCACGTATACTTCTTCTAACAGATGTAAAAACTCCCCTTGTTTCCCGGCTAATTCAGGGCATGTTGCAATATCAATCCATTCGTAGCAAAATACTAAACCTTCATCTTCCTCACCGGCACTTACAATATGTTCCCACGTATCCTTTACATCTGTTAGTAACGTTACGTGGAAAAAGTGACGTTTTTCATATTCCTGTTTGTCCTTCACATGTATAATATAATCTGCTAGAAAACGCTCTATACATAAATGACGTAATCCAGACTCTTCTTGTACTTCACGTAAAATCGCTGCTTCTAACGTTTCCCCTTCGTCAACTGTTCCCCCTGGTATTTGTATACCAGCTTCAGGTATATCACGATGTTTAAAAACAAGCAATTGCATAACTCCCTCTTTTTCTCTTGTCACATATGCGTGTACTTTTTTCTTATATAACATCGTCATAATCCTTCTCTCCCCTCAATTGCTCATTGCGTTACTTCTTCAAGTGTCAGTTGATTTTCATATAAATATGTAGCTTGTGGATTCCCCACATACCTCACGTGCCATGGTTCAAATCGATAGCCCGTAAGAGATTCTTTCTCTTTTGTATATCGAATAACAAAACCAAATTTATGGGCATTTTCAGAAAGCCACTGCCCTTCTTTCGTTTCACCAAAAACGGTCTCTAACTGAAACTTAGCAGATTGAGATGTAATATCCATAGCAAGCCCTGTTTGATGTTCACTCGTTCCAGGAACTGCACTAGACATCGCTGTTTTTGCTTCTCCATCTTGTTTTTTATACATCGTATTTAATGCTTTTTGTCGATCAAAAGATCTAAATCCAGAGACTGCAAATAAGAAAATGCGCTCCTTATCAGCTTGCTGAAACATTTCTTCTAACGCCCCTGCTGCTTCTTTCCTCATTTTTTTCTTTTCTTGATCACCTTCACTTGAGTAGCGCACTTTCGGAATAACTAAATCTGGCGGTCTGTACCCATCTGGCAAACGCCTACTTTTATTCACAAGCACAAGCATCGAATTCGGATTACTAATTACTGCAATATCACCATCCATATTCGCAATCGTTTCTTTCGCTTTCGGAAATATGTTATTTACATTTACCTCGCGCGCCTGCTTATCCTTATACATTTTATAATTAATTCCTGCTACTCCAATAATAAGTACCATCGCTACGATACCAAGTAGTGTCCATCTTTTTTTCATATAACGACCTCTTATTTTAATAATTTGGCCATTTCATACTCATCGATATTCTCTCCATCGATAACAAGAGAAGCTCTTTTGACACCTTCTTTCTCAAATCCAGCTTTTTTATATAGTGCCTGAGCTCTTGTATTATGGGCCATTACCGTTAATTCTAAACGCCATACATCATGTAATCTTGCCCACTTCTCAGCCTCTTTAAACAATCTCGTGCCAATACCTCGCCCGCTATACTCTTGCAAAATACCAATTACAATACTTGCTACATGTCTCTTTCTTTGAATATGATTTCCATTCATTAAAATAAACCCTACTATTCTCTCTTCTTCAACTGCTACCAATATTGTTGCATACTCATTTTCTATAAAGCGATGAATCATTTGTTCTTGTTGCTCGGCTGTAAATTTTCTTTCTCCTGGTTCATACAACATAAATTTCGTTTCTTCATCTAATTGCTTACTTAATTGCAAAAATGATGCTGCATCTTCTATTTGGATCTTCCTAATCACTTCAATCACCCTATCAGTTTCATAATAAAAAGCTTTCCTTGTAAAAAGATTTTCTCTACTTTCCCGAAAATCCCTTTGTAAATCTCCCAGTATAATTTGACAAATTTCGATATTACTATAACAACGACAAATTATGTCTATTCTGTGACGTCTCATCATTACAAAAAAACGTAAGCATTACACTCACGTTTTTCACACTCTCCCACTAATTTAAGATCACTTTATCCATTCACCTTTTCTGCCTGCCAAAAATATTCACCAAATGCTTTAGCTAATGCATCAATCGATCGATTTAGTTCTTCCTCTGTATTATCTACACCACCAACTTCAATTAATATTGCTTGCCCTGACAAATCTTGATTATAGACTCCATTGCCTGTTTGGAATCCTTTTTGTATGACACCGCGGCTAACACCTGGATATTTCTTATTAATTGTCTCGTGTAAAGCCGTTGCTAATTGTAAGTTCTTTTCATAGTTTTTATTTCCTTTTCCTATTACGAAAGCAAGCTTTGCATATGATTTATCTCCAATTGCTTTTGTCGTTACATTTTTCCGAGCACTATCACGATGTAAGTCAAAAAAGTACTGCAATTCCTTATTGCCAGTCATTGCTTCTTGTACAATTTCCCGTGACATTTTGTAAGAACTATTACTATTTAACCCTTTACTAATCAACTTTTGACCGATATCCGTCTTATCGTTAGTAGCTCCGATTCCTTCACTTGCTAATTGTTCACGAAATCGATCGCCTACTATTGAAATATTCGTAACGGAACTTGTCGCTTTATTTGGATTTGGATCATTTGCTAAATTCAGTAACGGCAAATAAGATTCCCAACTATGCGTATGATAAATAAATGCAACTTGTCGTTTCCCTGTCGTTTGAGCCGGTTGCTTTTTCTCTTTATTCGTATCCGGCTTTGGAGCCTGTCCACCTTCTCCAGTCCGTTCTTTTACTACTTCTTCAAGTGGCACACTCGATTCTATCGGTAAGTTAGAATAATTTGTCCCTTCACCCGCAATTACAATTTCTGTATCGTACTTACCAAAACCAGGTAGCTCTTTTCCGACAAAACTGCGTACATCGTTAAAACGAATATTCGTAGCCATAGAAAAAAGAAACGAAGAAATCGAAAAATCTTGATTTAAATTTCGATATTCCTGTGTAAAATAATGATTCTCTTTTCCCAATACGTACATGTAACCATTCATCGATAACTCATTTAACCAATTATATAAATACGTTGACTTTGTCTCTTTCATAGAAGTTACCATCATACTAATAAGAAAAAAAGTCGCTAGTACTGTAGCAATAATAAATAAAATTAACTTACGTACACTTGTGAATTTCACATAAAAAAAGCCTCGATTCATACTATCACCCTCTCTATTTCAAGTTATGTACAAGCTCTAGAGAATAGACCGTCTAAATTCCGGCTATATTGTTAATGAGGTGAACTGAATTGAAGCTACTAATAGGAACATTACCCATTGTACTATCATTTATTTTTTATTGGCTCGCTAAGTATCCTACAATCCGTGTTGCATTCCATATCTCAGCGTACTTAGCAATTTATGTACTCGGTACAATTATTTCTATTCATATATATGATGTTTTAATGCAAGATTTGGTTTTCATGACAAGCATTCATGGCATTTTACTAAACCCGTTTTTTCTTATATCAGGAGCGTATGTAGGGATATACACTTTATACCTACTTTTGTCTTACATGATTACAAATATGAAAAATGGAGCGTAATGAGATGCAACCACCGTTTATCTGTCAGACATGTAAAAAAAGAATTACGCGAAAGAAAGATCTTATTTCTACCACACGGTACTTCCGCTTTTATTTATTTCACAGTGATTGCTTTAAACGACAGCAAGTGTTTATCTCACGATTTATCCCCGTGAATACACTTTTTAATTTCTTTCTTATTATATATGGACTTATTTTTGGCAGCATTCTTATGATTACAGAGCCATCTATCATTTGGCTCATTTTCTTATTTCCAATTTCATATCGTTTTCTTTCCTATTATTATGTTGAACGTTTTTTCTCTACATAACTTGCAGACTGTCCTCTAGGAATACTTAAACATTCCCAATCATTTTCTTTTAACATTTTACCAATGTAAATCATTTGTCCAATATGCAAAGCATAATGAGAAATTTGTCTTTCAATTGCTTGCATGACAGTATGTGCTTCACCGCGAATATATACCGTCTGTAATACATGTTCCGGCGTTAGCACATTCATCGTTTTAAAAACATATTCCCATCCTTCATTCCATGCTGCAAGTACCTCTTCCTTAGAAGAATAACCACCTTCAAATTCAGCATCTCGGTTGCGATCTATTTTTTCACCATCAGATGATAAAAAATCCGTCCATCTAGAACGCATATTACCGTGCAGATGCTTAATTATGATTGCTATGCTATTTGTTGCTTCATGAGAAGACCATTGAATCTGTTCATATGTTAATTGTGAAAGCACCCGTTCCCCTTGTTTCTTTGTTGCTTCAAAATTCGAAATGGCACACTGTACGTATTCGCGTCCAATATCCATGTTCCCCCGCCTTTACATTAACTAATTTTTGTTCCGTTTGGTAATTCCATATTAGGTTGAAGCAGCACAACATCACCAGTCTCAGGAACTCCTCCTAATACAAGTACTTCCGATTTGAATCCAGCTACACGTTTTGGCGGGAAATTTACAATCGCAACGATTTGCTGACCAATTAAATCTTTCGGATTATATCTTTTCGTGATTTGAGCACTTGAATGCTTTATTCCAAGCTCTCCAAAATCAATTTCTAGTTTAATTGCTGGAACTCTCGCTTCTTTAAATTCCTCTGCATGTGTTACAGTTCCAATTCTTACATCCAAAGTTAAAAAATCTTCAAAATTAGCCATTTTATCATTCCTGGTTTGAAATTCTTATAAAAATCTATACATTGTTGGCGAACCAAGTCAAATGCCAACTACCGAAAAGGAATCTCACCTTTTTTCCTGTCCGTAAGGGTTGTGACCTTTTCATCCACCTATTGTGAAAGAGTGACGGCAGGTTCCTGTTAGGAACGGTCTGTTTTTGCATACTACCATTCATCCAAGTCAGTAGTATGCAAGAGGTTATAAGAACGAAACCAGTACCCCCTTCTCATTTAAATTTTAAATACGAATTGTTGATTGCTCATATAAACAGTTTTGTGAAGAATGCTCCACAATTTCCAATTGTGATATTCTTTCCACGTTTTAATTGTTTGTAACCATTTTTTATATACTTTTTTCGTATTCTTTTTACTTTCTTCCATGGAAGCAACAAGAATACGCAGTTTTGTTGTAATTTGGTTTTTTAATAATAATATAATCTCTTTTGGTAATTGTTCTTGCAATTCTAATCCACGTCTTGCGATCGTGAATGCGGCTGCTTCATGAACGCTAATACCGAAATTTTTACTGTATTTTAATTTTCCAATCACACTTGTATAAGCGGGGTTTACTGTTTTAACAGAAAATCCGTTACGAAGACCCATACGAATTAAACTGTTCAACATCTTCTTATACGTAAATTGATGGAAATTTCGATTACTGTATTTATCAGTATCATGAGATTGTTGAAACTTTAAATCTTCTAAAACAATTCCACCTACATTGTTTTCCAATAACCATGTTTTAATTTGTTGTACAATTTGTCCAATTATCGTTGCGCGTTTGTTTGTTAAAAACGTATTCAGATTGTGTAGATAAAAAATTTTTGAACCTTTAAAATTACCTTGTTTTGTACATAAACTAACTGCAATGCGGTCCGGATTTACATCAATTCCTGCAATTACATCTGGTGTTTCCTTGAGATCTAGTACACGACCTATTTCCGTTTCATCAAACGTAATATTTACATAAAATTCATTTTGTTTACGAATGATTTCTACACTATATTTTTGATGCTCTATAATCGGTTTTCCTTTTGGATTTACACCGATTTGCTCTCCCATAACGACATTTGTAATTTGATGATAAAAACGATATGGAATGATAATCGGAACTTTGATTCGTGGGCTTTTTGTTTTTCCATTTGTTAGTCTTAATGGATTTGCAATTTCTAACCATCCTTGCCCACAGTCATCAACTGTAATGCGCATGTTCAAATTCCCTTTTTTGCTTTTATCTCCACGAGAATATAATTGTCGTGTCCGCAAATCTTTCCATTCTTGATTGGATATCTTGTTTTTCATTCTTTCATAGAAATTTTTCCGCCCACCAAAAATAATAGGAGGTAATGTTTTATTTTTAATATGTTTTGCATACGTTTCAATTTTTTGTTCTAATTTTTGTTTTCGTTTTCTTAAACCAATTAAACAAGTTTCTAATGAAACTTGTTTAGGTCTTTTTTTGCCGCGTTCATAATCATCTATTTTTTGTAACGTCTTTTCTAACTTTTTTTGATTGTTTTCTAGGTAAACAGGAAGAAGTTCTTTTTGAGAGAAAAGGATAGTTTGCGCTTGTAAAATCGCATCTTCACAAAAACGTTTATTTAACAAATATTTAGGTTGTAGTTTTTTTATCAATTCTTTCTCGTTTTCGCCCTCAATCAAACGATTAAAACTATATCGTTTTGCACTTTCAAACGTACGAATCAAAGTAATTAAATCTTCCGTTTGTTCTTTTGTGATAGAACTGATTTTACAAGCCCGTGTTGTTTTCATCCTTTCCACCCTTTTCTAATACGGATTTTTTAGTGTTCTATCCGCAATAAAAATACCTTCTTTATCCCAATTCCGTAAAGTTTGTTGTGTTTTTCCTAATATGTTTGTAGCTTTCTCAATTGAAATATAATTTTTCATTTTCATCACCTAAAAATATTACGTGTTGAATTCCATAAAATAAACAACCTTAAATTATATTTTTTTATATTTATTTACAAATTTTTATTTACTCTTATTTCCTCCCAATTATTACTTAGACAAAACCTAAAAATCCCCTTTAAAAAAAGAAAGGCGCCTAAGCACCTTTCTTTTGTAATTCACTTGATTCATTTGATTTATAGAAGAAGAAACCGAGAATCCCGCCAATACATGATGGGATTAACCATCCTATTCCTTCGTTATATAATGGTAACATTTGCAATACGTTAGAAATCGCGTCAATTTTAATCTTCGCACTTTCTAAACCGTTAAAGAAACTAATTAACAATGCACCTAAAATAGCTCCAATATAAATGGTATTACGCTTCCCAATCCATTTATGGAAGTAAGAAAGTACGATTAATACGATTGCAACTGGGTAAATGATCATCAACACTGGTAAAGTAACTGCGATTAATTGTGTTAAACCTAGGTTAGATACAATTAAACTAAACACACATACCATTGTTACAATCGTTTTATGCGAAAGTTTAGGGAATAAGTTTGTAAAGAAGCCAGCACAAGCCGATGTTAAACCAACAGAAGTTGTTAAACAAGCAAGTATAATAACAAGCCCTAATAAAATTTTACCACTTGTTCCATATAACTCATTTACAACATTCGTTAAAATAAGCCCACCATTCTCTGATACCCCAAGTGATGTACTTGTTGAACCAAGATAAGCAAGTGATAAATAGATTAACGTTAAACCAAGTACTGCAATAATACCCGATACTACTGTTATTTTTGCAACTTGACTACTTTCTTGTATTCCTTTAGAACGGATAACTTGTACAACGACAATTCCAAATACAAGCGCACTAATTGCATCCATCGTTAAATATCCTTGAATAAATCCACCAAAGAAAGCATTTTCTTTGTATGCTGCTAGCGGCGCAGCTGGTTCTCCAATTGGATCAATAATTGCCTTTCCGACAATAACAGCAACAATCAATACTAACAATGGAGTAAGAAATTTCCCAAACCAATCCACTAATTTAGATGGATTTAATGATAAATACCACGTTATTCCGAAGAAAACTATCGTGAAAAGAAATAGCATGTACCATTCGGAAACCAATGCCTCTGATAAAAATGGCTTCATACCCATTTCAAATGAAACGGCTCCAGTACGCGGAATGGCGAAAAATGGTCCAATTGCTAAATAGCTAATCAATGGGAAAATAAACGCAAATATCGGGTGAACTCTAGAAGATAGCGCTTTCAAGTCCCCCTCTACAAACGCGACAGCTGTTACAGCTAATAGGGGTAATCCGACTCCCGTCACAAGGAATCCAATTGTAGCAACCCAAACATTTTCTCCAGCTTGTTGCCCTAAAACTGGTGGAAAAATTAAATTTCCTGCTCCTAAAAATAGTGCAAATAACATTAAACCAATTGCTACTGTATCACCTGGCCTTAAACGTCCCTTCATACTTTTCATTTGCATAGCACTTTTTCATTGTTTATCTCTATTTCCACAATATGCTATGCATCCTCCTCTCTGCTCAAGCTGATAAAATACGCCCCTTACAAAGCAGTGTCTTTCTCTATAATTTCTCCATTCCCCTTATTTTTACTCTAATTATTAATTTTTGATTTTTTTGAATATTCAACTCATTAGAGTGGTATTGCGTGGAGTATAGTTGTCAGACCTCTTTGTTTTTATCACACATATAGTAACATATTTAGTTGAAAAATAAAAACATATTTTCAAATTGATTTTTTTGAAAATCCAAATTATCTACATTTTTTATTCTTTCGCACAAATATTGTTATAATTTCAACTTTCATCCTATCGTTATTTTCAAATAACTTTACTTGCATAACATGCAAAAGCCATCCAATATTAAATTAGATGGCTTTTGCATATTACTCTATCGTTTCAACTTCACGTGGATTTTTCATCTCTTCCACATATACAACTCTAAATCCGTGATCTTCTAAATCTTTCAATAACGTCTCTAATTCACCGTCGTTAAACTCTTCTCCTAATGTAAACATAATTCTCCGAACTAATAAGGCATCATTATCAAAAGTCATTAAACTTTGGATACCTGTATATTTTTTTAATACTGTCGATAATTTTTGAATGGCCCCATTATAATCCTGTGTCCCAATCATGACAGAATATTTACTAGAATGAACACCCCAAGCATCTTCTAATAACTCGAAAACTTTTTTATGCGTTAAAATTCCAAGAAAGATTCCTTTTTCATCAACTACTGATATATAAGGTAATTTTTTTATTGTAAAAAATACCTTAAAGAACGAAGAATCTTCTCTAACATAACCTTCTTTATCGTTTAATAATTGTACTACACTCTCTTCCAGTGAACCTTTATATTCTAGAATATCTACTTTGTATACATTCCCTAAATATTTCTCTTTTTTTTCATCTAAAACTGGTACACAACGATAGCCAGTTTTATTTAAATGCTCCAGTGCTTCCCCTATTGTAATTGAACTTGAGCAAAATAAAACTTCCCTTTTCGGCACATAATTCCCTTTAATCCTCATAAACAGCCTCCTTATGTTAAAATACTTTCTGTGCCATAACTATATTATATTTTCAGAAAAAAATAAATGATTTATTTTACTTTTCTGAAAATTATTCATTTTCTTGTCATAATTTATTCACGTTTCATTCACTTATATCCCCTATAATTCTAAACTTCTTTAAGAAAAATATATTGTAACTTACATTGAAAAAAGCTAAAATAAGAATAAGAATTTTCTGAATATTCTAAGAGCAGGTGATTACATGTCTTTATTACGCTCACATATATATAAATTTATCGTTGGTGTTCTCATTATATTTATCATCAGTCCTATTCCGGCATTATTCATTACACATAAATACTCTTACATAACTGGATTTATAAGCATTTTTCATAACTTCGCACAGCTTTATTCTATGACAATTCCAAAGATTGATTGGATGCATGAATCTATCTTTTTCTCAGCAAATCAGATAGTACATACTTCAAATCATTCAACACCGTTATTCCCTTACATATGGGAAATATATTTTTTATCGATCGTTCGTTTTACCTTTACCCTTGCGGTTGGATTCTTCATCAGTTTAGGGATCGGCCATTTATTTTTTAAAGCACCTCATTCGATTAAAAAGTTCACTTCCTTATTAAGATGGATACCTTACTCTTTTTGTACTGTATTATTACAATGCTCAGTCTTATTACCACTTCTATATATCGCAAAATTTATAAAACTTCCTTACTACTCATCTTTTATCATCGTTTGTAGTACTTCCATGATTATCGTTATGCAAGCCATAAAAAAATGGATTCCTTTTTTAAGTAACACAAATGAATATGAAATAAAACAATCTTCTTTCCTTGTAGATACTTTGTTTTTGGCGCTTACTTCGAATCATAAATCCATTTTAGGTTCCATTATTCTTTCATTCGTTTTTATGGAATGCGTTTTTCATGCAAGCGGACTATTGCAATTTATCGTTCAATTCGGTGGAAATGCACCTATTATTGTTACAATTAGCTTATTACTTTTGTATATACCGTATTGCATACTCTCGTTCCTTCAAACACTATGGACGACAAACCACGTTAAACAACAATCGTACGCTTTAACGAGAAGTATTCCAAAACCTTAATTTGAAATAACCCTCTATAATCTGAAAGTAGGGGGTTATTCCTTTTGTATAGCGGACAAAATAACAGCACATTCAAAAACTATTGCAAAAACATACCAATATTTACCCTTTTTCTTTGACTATTCTTTTCGTTTGGATTTATTATAAAAGTATAACATAATTGCAGGAGGTGACATCTTTATTCCCAGATACGGAATAGAGAACACACTTGGACATATTAAATATTTTTCTCATCTTTATACTTATCCTTATTTCCGGCTTTTTCGTTGCATCAGAGTTCGCTGTTGTAAAAGTACGAAAAAGTCGAATTGACCAGCTTGCAAATGAAGGCAATAAACAAGCTTTAGCTGCAAGAAGTGTCATATCTAATTTAGACGTTTATTTATCAGCTTGTCAGCTCGGAATTACAATTACTTCTTTAGGGCTTGGTTGGCTCGGTGAACCGACTGTGGAACATTTATTACGACCACTATTTGAAAAAATTAATATTACTGGAACAATGGCGAATACTTTATCGTTTATTATTGCTTTTAGTGTTATTACATTTTTCCATGTTGTATTAGGTGAATTAGTTCCAAAGTCTTTCGCAATTCAAAAAGCAGAAGCCATCACACTAAAGTTTGCACGGCCACTTATTTTATTTGATAAAATTATGTATCCATTCATTTGGCTACTAAATAGTACAGCTATCTTTTTCACAAAACTACTCGGTTTAGAGCCTGCGAAAGAAAATGAACTTGCCCATTCTGAAGAGGAACTACGCCTTATTTTAGGGGAAAGTTTCAAAAGCGGTGAAATAAATCAAACCGAATATAAATATGTAAATAATATTTTTGAATTTGACGACCGAGTTGCAAAAGAAATTATGGTCCCTCGTACAGAAATGATTTGCTTATCTACTGAAAATACGTTAGAAGAAAATATGGATATCGTTGCAACTGAAAAGTATACACGCTATCCTATCATTGAAAAAGATAAAGATGATATTATCGGTATGATTAATACGAAAGAAGTATTTCACGATCAAACGAAAGGCATTCATAAGCCACTTGAATCTTACATACACCCAGTACTAACTGTATTTGAAACTGTTCCCATTCGCAAAACGTTAGTTCATCTACAAAAGAATCGCGTTCAAATGGCAATTGTTATGGATGAATATGGTGGTACTGCCGGACTTTTAACAATGGAAGATATTCTTGAAGAAATCATTGGAGAAATTCAAGATGAGTTTGATACAGATGAATCACCTATGATTGAAAAACGTACGCCGAAGCTTACTGTTTTAGATGGGAAAGTGCTCATTTCTGAAGTGAATGATATGTTTGGCCTACATATTGATGATAGCGATTTAGATACAATTGGAGGCTGGCTCCTCTCCCAAGCAGTGGACTTAAATATTGAGGCTGGTTATTCCATTGAATTTGCCGGTTTTCAGTTTAAAGCACTAGAACTTGATGGACATCAGGTAAAAAAAATTGCAGTACATAAATTAGACACGAAGAAGGAGTTATAAAGTGACAGCATTATTAACAATCTGTATCATTGCCTGTTTCATTGTTTCATTTCTCGCCTTTATTTACCCTATCATTCCAGGCATCCTTGCTGTTTGGGCTGGATATTTCATTTACCATTTTGGTATAAATGGTGGAGAACTAACAATATCCTTTTGGATTATTCAAGTCATTTTCACACTTTTCATTTTCGTTGCTGATTTTATTGCAAATGGGTATTTCTTAAAGAAATACGGGAGTTCTAAATGGGGAGAACGTGTCGGTATGATTTCTATCATTGTCGGATCTTTCTTCTTCCCACCATTCGGTTTAATTATCATACCGTTCTTATCGGTATTTATTACAGAACTGATGCATAAAAAAGCGCCAAAAGACGCCTTTCTAGTAGGAGTTGCTACTGTAGTTGGTTTTTTAAGCAGCACAGTAGCGAAAGCCATTCTCCAAATCATTATGATTATCATATTTGTATGTTATATCGTCTTTTAACCATCCCAATTTCGGGATGGTTTTTTAATAGGAAATACCTACTCGGCTATTCTCATATTGGTTTTCCCTACACAGATTCCATGTAAATTGTGCTGTATCACCAACTGTTATTTTCGCTCCCCCTTCTGGTAATACATCTTTTTCAGTTCGATATACCCCTGTCACATCACCGTCTATTAAATGTGTCGGACAAACGACCGTCCAACATAAATTACTACGACTAAGTAACTTATAAGCAGCTAAATGATCTTCTGCTGCGGTTGTTGTCTTCCTTTTTGATTCCGTTGATTGAAAACGATATAAATCTAGATTTGTTCTCGCTTGTAAAATACCGGCTGTTCCTATAGTAATGATTTTATAAACCCCTTCTTCTTCCATTTGCTTTATAATCGATGGCATACTCTTCGCTAACGTTCCATTTCGATCCGTGCCAAGTGCACTTATTACTATTTCGCTTCCTTCTATCGCTTTCTGTATATCATTTTCATTTAGTACATTCCCTTCTATTACTCGTAACCTTTCATGTTGAATTTCCATTCTATTTATATCACGTGCTAATGCGGTCACTTCAGCTGAATCCTTTAATGCTAATTTAATTATGTTTGAACCTACTCGACCTGTTGCTCCTAATATACATACTTTCATTTGTTCTCCCCCTCTTTCATTCTTCCTCTATTTTTCAATAATCTCAATCAATTTACAACAAAAAAGCCTCCTCTTATATAAGAGGAAGCTCTAATTATTATTTCTTTTCTTTAGAATCCGTAGACTTCTCAGTTCCACTTGTTTCTTTATCCTTTTTGTCCTCTTGTTGTGTTGTTGTATCGTCTTCTTTCTTCTTGTCCTCACCTTTACTACAACCTACCATTAATAAAGAACTTGCAAGTGCCATAGCAGTTAATGATTTAACCCATTTGTTCATTTGCGTTTCCTCCTTTAGATAGAATATGTACAATCCCATATTACTCTCTATTTTTAAAGGAAAGATTGAAAAACAGTAAATAAACGGTAAATTTTTGTAAACTTTCTGATAATACAGATATACATCTAGTTTTTTTCTCTATGAAAAGAAAAAACTAAGGCGCGCATCTTCCGCCTTAGTTTCTTATGCAAACTTCTCATTTTCATATACATGTTTAATCTTATACTCTTTCTTCACAACATATTGCCATACACTATAGGCATAACGGTTCATTTTCAGGAAGCAATTTTCTAAAAACGAGCGGAATTCTGGATTCGCAACTTCAACTGCCACTTGAGCAAACTTTAGTGCTAACCGTTTTAAATGTGAAATATAACAAGTTGCAATATGGATATCTCCTGTGTATTTACCATTAATTTCCTTTTCTATTTCATGAAAATGAAATAAAATTGGTTCACAAGCTATATGCTGTACATTCTCTCCTTCTTGAAAATTCACTTGTTCATTATATGCTTGCAACATATATGGTAAATGTTGCTGTAATAACCCCTTTAATTCTTCATCTCTTACCTTGCCTGTATACTCTCCAACCTTATATATAACCATATAACTATACATCATTAATTCTTTCATACAATCCACGAAAGTGCCTCCCTTCTCTTTTGTCTATATGCTATAAATATGATGCTATGACATTCGCTATTCTTGCTAAAAACCAATCCCATTTACTAATTTTCTCAAAATCTTCTTCCGAAAATCTTTTTGATTTATGAAAGTCTTCTTTTAATCGGTTCCATACGTCAGCGACAACTCTTTTATCATATATGACACAGTTAGATTCACAATTTAAATAAAAACTTCTATTATCAAAATTCGCTGTACCTATATCAACAATTTCTCCATCAATGATTGTTACTTTCCCGTGAAAAAAACCATTTCGATATTGATAAATCTCCGCTCCAGCATGGTTAATCTCTCTCAAATACGGATAGGCCGCTTGTTTTAACAATACGGCGTCGCTTTTAAATGGTACGAGAATTTTTACATTGACACCCCGGTTTAATGCATTTTTCAACTCTCTCATCATTTCTTTACTCGGTACAAAATATGGTGTAGCAATAATTAAAGACTTTTTAGACTGCTTTAAAAGCGCCCCATATTTTTCCCATAACCCTTTTCCATCTGAAAATAAATATTGATATTTTACATTCCCAATTACAGGTGAATTTTCATGTACAGGCATTTTTTCTCCTGTATCTTCTTTCCAGTCAGCAGCAAATGTTCTTTCCATATCCGTGGCACCATTCCCAATGACTCGCACATGATAATCACGCCACGGGCCAAATTTCAGATCTTGTCCAAGATACTCCTTTCCAATATTAAAGCCGCCGATATAGGATACTTTTCCGTCAATCGTAACTATGCGTCTATGGTTTCGTTGATGCAATGAATAGAAGAAATATTTCAATTTAGGTTTTTTACTAAACGTAAACTGGACACCATTGCTTTTTAGTTGACGAATTATCTTTTTCTTCAGCTTATATCCACCTATTCGATCAACTGACAATTTTACTTCTACTCCACTCGATGCCTTCTTCTCGAGCAACTGCAAAAACTCTTTGCTTATTTCATCTTTACCTACAATATAAAAATGGATATATATGTACTTTTCTGCATTACGTATATCCTCAAATAATTTTGTATATAACTCTTCACCGTTCGTATACAGTTGAAATTCACCTAATCGAACTTGTCCTACTTCATATTCACTAGCCATTTTTTTCCCCATTTCCACATCGATGTTCATCCAAATGAATACACCTATTAAACAAAGGATTACAACGAAAAAGTGTTTCATGGATATTTTCCTTTCTCCACTTACTGTTATTTCTATATCTTCCCTTTTTTAATACAATATCATTCAAGAAAATATGTCATTACATGATATATGTCCATATCAAACGATAGCTCATTTGCATATTGTATGTTGTATCTTAAAATAAAAGGAGGAAATAACAATGGGCTTCGCACATGGTAATGGATTCGCGCTATTAGTCGTATTATTTATCCTCTTAATCATCGTCGGTGCTGCTTGCTTCTGCTAAGTAGTTATCGTCATATGATATGTGGATGAAAAAACTATAAAAGCGGACACCTATTTTTAGGTGTCCGCTTTTCATATGAAAAACATTTCAGTCCGTTATACTACCTTTAACGACTAAATATTCAACTCAAAAAGTTAGTAATGTGGCTACTTTCTTACTCTCCGCCTTACGTATATGACGTTGTTCCGCACGCAACACAGCAATGCGATGTAATTCTTTCTCTTCTTCTGTTTCAGGAATTACTCGAGGAACTGGAACTGGGTTATTATCCTTACTAAGTGCAACGAAGGTAACAAATGATGTTGCCGCTATACGTTTCTCACCTGAAATTAAATCTTCTGCTACTACCTTCACAAATACTTCCATAGAAGTTCTGCCCGTCCAAATTACAAAGGATTCATAACTAACACAATCTGAAGAGCGAACTGGATGTAAGAAATCTACCCAATCCATAGATGCTGTAACACATTCTTTTCTTGCATGCCTCGTTGCTGAGATAGAAGCAACCATATCCATCTCGGCTAATATTTTCCCACCAAATAGCGTATTATGATCATTTAAATCTGTTGGAAATACTCGGCTCGTTTTAAACACTCTGGATTCATTAGCTGTTTTTCCCTTTACTTCAGTCATTGTTATCACCTCTTTGATTATTTAATCCACTATTTGCAGACAGTGAACTACCCACCACAAAATTCGGCTGGAGCAAAGAAGTTCGGTAAGAGTTCCATTTCCCATTAAAATTAGAACAGTATGAACTTACTATCACTACACGTTTAATATTAACAACATTCAGAACTCTTAGTCCACAAAAAAGAACCGATGTGATCAATCGGCTCCTCTAAATACATATTGTTCTTTCGGCTGTTCAACTTTATTCCATTTCGTTACTTCTAAAACCGGAATGTTCGCATGGAATGGCTGATAAAATTCCGTTGCTATTTCTCCTTCAACTTGAATCCAATCATCATTGTTCCATTCTACCCCTTCTGGTTTTTTCACTAACATACCATATACACCAGAATCCGCTACACAATGTATAATGCCGAAACGGAATAAGAAATATTGTTCTTTTTTAGAAGAATCATCTCTAAAAACAAATCCTTTAAAAGATAACTTTTTCCCAGTAAACTCGCCAGGGTAATTATAAATTGTTTCCATCCCTTTTAGAAAATCTTCATCTTTTAAATTAATACTATCTTTCGTAACAAACTCTTTTTTCCCTTTTTCCATTACACCACGGTATCCTTCTTTCCCGTAATAAATGCTCGTATCAGGTCTTAAAAATTGCCTTGTCATAAATGGATCTGTACTTTCTGCTTGCGCTACTGGAAAATGAAATCCCTTCGCCTTAACAATATCTGAATCTAACGTTGCAATCGGGAAAAACAATCCTGTGACTATCGGAAAACAAAACAATGTGTACGAAAATGCTTTTTTCCACCACGTATTTTCATCTTTTGAATGATCATGCCCGCAATGGCTATGATCGCAACCACAATTGTGCTGTTCCTTTTCTTTTTGATGTTCTTTTTGGAAAACGATAATAATTTGAACAATCGTTAAGAATCCTAAAATAATAGCTGCTGTTGTTGATAAATAGGCATACTTCATATTGATATACTTCGTAATATTACCTGAAATATGAAGCTGCGCGATTAAAATTGTAAAACCTAATAATATATATGCTCGAAACATAACCTACCACCCCATCGCATAAATGAGTAGTGAGCTTGCATAAACAACAAGTGTAACTGTAACTGTAACGACAATTACAAATTTCGTTTTAAATGTCGCAAGCATCATAAACATATTTTTAATATCCACCATCGGTCCATATACGAGGAACGCGACAAGTGACGCTGTTGAAAATGTACTTTGGAATGACGAAGCAATAAATGCATCTGCTTCTGAACAAAGTGATAAAATGTAAGCAAGTCCCATCATAACAGCTGGTGAAGAGAACGGCCCTTGTCCTATAGCAAGAAGTGTTGAAGTTTGTACGAACGTTTGAACTGCAGCTGCGATTAACGCACCTAATACTAAATATTTCCCCATCGAGAAAAATTCCTCAACAGCATGCGTACATACATCCCACATTTTTTTACGTAATGGACGCTTTTGATTCACTTCTGGGAAGTGATCATCTCTTAATTGATGTTCTTTAAACATAAATGATAATATAATTCCAACAATAATTGCTACGATAATCGCTACAATAGAACGATACCATACCATGTGCATGCTACTTCCAAAGGCAACGTATGTTGCAAATAATACGACCGGATTAATGATTGGCCCAGTTAACATAAATGCAATCCCGGCATATGGCGGAACCCCTTTTCCGATTAATCGCCTTACAATCGGAACGATTCCACATTCACAGCCCGGAAACATCATCCCTAAAAAAGTAGCCATTAAAACAGACAGAAATCGGTTTTTCGGCATCCATTTTGCTACCATATCTTCTGTCACAAACATTTGAATGAATCCTGAAATAAATACACCAATGAGGACAAAAGGAAGTGCCTCGATTAATATGGAGATAAAGATTGTATTCATTTGCAGGAATGCTTTCGGTAATTGAAACAATTCCATGATGTATTTCCTCCAACTTTTCATTAACAATATGTAATTTTAACCCTATTTTATGAATTGGACAAGACTTATACGGAATTCCCCCCTCTCATATACATTACATTTTATAGGTTTTATTCTATTCGAAACTTTCGATTTCATAGCAAAAAAGCTGCTCTAGCGCAGTTATACAACTATGCTAGAGCAGCTTTCTTATCGTTAAAAGTAACGTTTCTTCCAAAAAACAAATGCTAGTGTGAAAGACAGTGTTACACATATTATGAGAACAATTATAAAACCATGTGCTTCTCCTTCAAACGGAACCTTTACGTTCATTCCAAAGAAACTAGAAACCATCGTTGGTAACGATAAAATGATTGTTATAGACGTTAACAGTTTCATAACACTATTTAAATTATTTGATATAACGGAACTAAATGTATTCATCATTCCACTTAAAATGTGACTATATATTTCCGCCATTTCAATCGCCTGTTTATTTTCAATTAATACATCTTCTAATAAATCTTGATCGTCTTCATACATTTTTAAAAATGTACTGTTACGCATTAATTTTTGAATTACGATTTTATTCGCCTTTAATGATGTTGTAAAGTAAACTAAACTTTTTTCAAGGCCTAGCAATGTGAAAATCTCTTTATTTTTCATCGACTGATTTAATTGATGCTCTAAATCAATTGTTTTTCTGTTAATTTGCTTTAAGTATCTTAAATAATAAGTAGAAATCGTATATAAGAGCTGAAGTGCAAATCGTGTCTTTTTAAACGTATAAAATTCTTTAATACGTTGATTAATAAAACGTTCAAAAATTGGGTTTTCTTCTAAACAAATTGTCACAAAACAATCTGGCATGACAATCATACCTATTGGGATTGTGTCATAAATCGAATTTCCTTCTTCATCATGTCTAACTGTTGGAATATCCACGATTATTAAAGTATTACTGTCTTCCTTTTCAATACGAGAACGTTCTTCGTCATCTAAAGGGTCTTTAATGAAATCTAAGTCTACATTTAAAGTTTGTACTAGATATTGAATTTCTTCTTCCGTTGGATGAAGTACATTAATCCAGCAACCCTTTTGCATTTCCTCAATCTCTTGTAGTTTTCCGTTTCGGTCTGTTAAATAAATATTTAACATACTATCACCCCGATTCTTTTTACATGTAGGAATCTACCTCTCTTAAATAACAGTTTTTGAACCGCCATTCTCAGCATATGAAACATACGTTTAAATTTCAATAGAAAAATTATTTTGAAAACGTTTTTATAAGAAAAATATTTTAAACAAAGAAAAAGACAGAGCGCTCTCTGCCTTAAAAAGCTTATGTTGCCTTTATAACATATTTAGAAAGCATCCACAAGTTAAAGCCAACTGAAATCGTGTAACCCGCGTATGTTGAAATAATAAAACTTACATAATCGAAATACGGAAGCAATACAATATTTAAAATTATCTTTACAATAATGCCAATTACTAATCCTAGCACCGTTTTCTGTTGCTGATTAATTCCTTGTAACATCGCAGCTGTTACTGTAAAAAGCGAAAATAGTATACAAGCAGGAGCATAATACTGTAATATAATTCGCCCCATCTCCGGATCATTTCCGGCACCGAATAAAAGAGTATATACTGGTTTTGCTAACACCATCATTCCAATTGCCGCTGGTACCGTAATACCTACTACTAATAGATTCGTCCTCGTAAAATGTTTGTATAGTAACTTCACATTTCCTGCTGTATAGGCTTTTGTCATCTCAGGTACGAGAGACATACTAAAAGCAGTCGCAACGGAAACTGGGATAAGTACAACCATCTGAACAAGACCAATTATTGCATTGATTTTCTCCGCTTCCCCTTGCATATATCCTATTTGTATAAGTAGTTTATTAATTGTAAATGTATCAATCGTCTGATACAACGGAATTGCTAAACCAACTACAACAAACGGTATTGAATATGTAAAGAGCTCCTTATATAGCGAAAAAAAAGATTTCGTTGTTTGCGGTATACTTGCCATTTCTTTTTTCTTTAAGTGCTTTCTTCTCCTTATGTAATACGCACTTAAAACAGTCAGTCCACCTATCGCTCCCATAAAAGCACCGAACGTTGAAATACCAACGGCTAGAGAGATAGAAGCTTTTAAAATATATAAAACGACAAAACTCCCTATTAAAATGGTTAAGACTCGAAAAAATTGCTCTACAACTACACTTAAAGCAGAAGGACCCATCGATTGGAACCCTTGAAAGAACCCCCTTAATAAACTCATTACTGGTACAAGTATTAACGCAAAACTGACAATTTGAATATTAGTTGTGACCGCCGCTACACTATTCCCTGTTTGATCATTTCCATCGATTACAAGTTTAGCTAAATGTGGAGCTAATATATATAGGGTTAAACATGAGATTACTCCCATTATTAGCATAAAAAAGATACCGCTCTTTAGCACTCTCTTAACCGTATGATAATCATTCAGTTGATCATATTTTGATACCATCTTCGAAACGGCAAGTGGTAACCCCATCGTCGCGATGCTGAGCATAATCGTATAGGGACGATATGCATATGTGTATAAAACGTACCCACTCGTACCGACCATCGCTGTAAATGGTATAACATATATAAACCCTAACATTTTAGATATCATCGTTGCCATCGTTAAAAATATCGTTCCACGTAAAAACGGTGACCCTTTCATCACATTCCTCCGCTACGCTTTATTATTACACATTATGGACAACTCCTTTTCTTTAGAACCGAAACAAATAAAAAAAGCCAATGAAAAATCATTGACTTTAACGCGCTGTCTTCTTCTTTTTGAAATACTTTAAACCGAAGTATAAAGCAACAAAGAGAACAGCTCCTATAATTATGTAGTGTGTGTAATCAGATGCATACTCTTTAATGTGTCGCCAATTCCCACCTAGCTTTTCACCTAAGTATATAAATAGAATTGACCATGGAATAATCGCAACTACTGTATACAGTGTAAATAGTTTTAATGGCATCTTGGCTAATCCTGCTGGAATAGAGATTGCATGGCGTACTACCGGGATAAAGCGTGCAGAAAAGATTACTCCTGCTCCGTAACGCTTAAACCAATTTTCTGCTATGTCTAAATGATGTTTATTAATAAGTAGATATTTCCCATACTTCTCTACCACTGGACGCCCACCATAGTATCCAAGCCAATATAAAAAGATTTGAGCTAACGTACCACCGATTGTTCCAGCAATAACTGCACCGACAAAGCTAATTTTACCATCTGCAACTAAAAAACCCGCATACGAAAGTACAATTTCACTCGGAATAATTTCAATCATTAAAGCTAGCGCTACTCCAAAGTAACCTAAGCTTGCAAAAAATTGCAATAACTGATCTATTATGCTTGCTAACATTTTATTTTCTATCTCCTTTTTTCTTCACATACCTTCCCATTATTACATAAAGGTTGCATTCTGCCAATATCTTCATTCCAACATTATTATCGGCATAAGTATTATTAATCTATTAATGTTTCTTTCTGAGGTTCTTTCATATAGGCAAACATTTCTCTAATTTGCTCTTCTGTATTTCTAGCAACTGATAAATTAGGCAATTCATTCTCACCAAAAAACTCCACATCTTCTGTTTCAATACTCGTCTTCTTTTCACCACCGATAATCTTACAGCCTATAAAAATTTTATATACATGTGTTGCGGAAGGCGACTGGTGATGTTTTTCTTTATCAAATATAGCTAATAACTTAAAATCATCTACTTCATAACCCGTTTCCTCTAAAACTTCTTTTGCAGCTACTTCTGTCGGCGTATAACCAATATCAGCCCATCCACCTGGCAAAGCCCATTTCCCATCACTTTTTTCTTTCACAAATAATAACTTTTCATTTTGAAAAACAACTGCTCTTACATCAACTTTTGGTGTTTGATAGCCTGTCTCACTTGCAAATAACTTCTCTACAACTTCCCAATCTGTCTTAGTGTAATGTGACATCATCGAAATAGAAATATCCCGTAATTGTTGGAAACGCTCTATATCATACACATCCTTAGAATAAGTTAAACCCGCTTGAGCTATAGATTGTATTTGTTTTGCCCACTCAATCCATTTTATCGTCATGTTTCCACATCCCCATTCTTTATTAAGTACATATTACGTCAATTCTATTGATACATCTTTATTATACAAAAAAAGAGATTGATAATGTTCCAATCTCTTTCAAAATTAATCCAATTCATGTAAATGATCTTGTATATACTTTCTTCTTTTATTTATATACTCCTCAATCATATCAGCTTCTTGATCAAATATTTCTAGTTTTTCTTTCATATATGGATCTTGTAGTAAATATGGACGAATCAATTCACACAAACTTTTTACTTTCGGCATCATAAACGAAACAGTAAATTGTTCTTCTAATATTTCTTCCAAAATACTTCGGTATTGTTTTCTAAATACAGGTATATCTAACAATCTTGCACTTAATGTGTTATAACCTTGAATACGAATATACTCATGATTAAGTGGTCTCCCTTGTACATCTCGCCCCCAAGTCGCATCATAATCCCACGGTATCACTTCAAATAAGTTTGTTTCATCGTTATGATATAGTGCATAGTTATGAACAAAACCATCAAAGTTTTGCGTAAAAATGACGCCAGCTAACCACCTTAAATATTTATCTACATTCAAAAAATTTCCAATTTCTTTTTCATAAGCTTCCCTTGACAAAGTATTTGCTTGAAATACAAATTCACTCAATTGTTCTTCACTATTTTCATTCGAATATTTAAATTCATAACCCGCAAAGAGCTCGGTCTTAACATCTTTATCTCTCTCACTCATTAAAGAGAAATTTGCATCATCATCTATCGCATAATAAATAGAACCACTTGGTAATCCTCTATTTTTCAAAAAGTTTTCATCAACTGATTCTAACTGTAAATATACACCTTGAATTTGACCATTAATTTTTATAAACACATGTTGTGATTTCGGTGAAAGTACACCAATATCATGAAAAAAATCTAAAGACAATTTATTTCGTATGAGAGACGGATCCATAAACTCAGAGTTTAAATGAAACTCTTTCGCACCTTGAAATTTTTTCGGTTTATAAAACATAACATGATAAGACTTTTTCTCAAATTCACGAATATGAGCCCCTCGGTATACGATATCAATGTCATACTTCTTTTTTCCATAAGTTAATTTTGCTGGCACTGGACTATCTGACCAAATTTCTTTTTTCAATTCCACTAGGTTCATTGGATGAATAAAAAAATCATATGAAGGTAGCATATTTCCCCATCCCTTCTCAGTTCTCTTCATTCAATGTATGCACTTTGCCTTGTCCATACATCCGCTATCAACCATTTATATAAAATTACACTCTTGTCCTGTTCAGAAAGATGCCTATATACATATCCTGTTAAGGAAAAAGAATACCTTTTCACCTGAATACATGATAAGGAGGATTTCTATGAAACGTGATATTAGAAAAGCTGTCGAAGAAATCAAAAGTGCGGGGATGGAGGATTTCTTACACCAAGATCCAAGTACTTTTGAATGCGATGATGATAAATTCACTCATCATACTTGTACAACTGGATGTAAATGTACAACTGGGGGTAAATGTCCAAGAACAAGATGTACTCGCGTGAAACATTGTACGTTCGTTACAAAATGTACGCATGTAAAAAAATGGACATTTGTTACGAAATGTACTCGTGTACGTGTTCAAAAATGGACATTTGTTACGAAAGTAACGCGTAGAAAAGAATGCGTTTTAGTTACAAAACGTACTCGCAGAAAACATTGTACGTTCGTTACAAAATGCATACGCTTTGAAAAGAAATTTTTCTGGACAAAACGAAGTTTCTGTAAAAAATGCGAATTCTTCCCGAATGGACACGGTGGCTCTTGCGACGATTCGTGTGATGACGGAAAGAAATGGAACGACTGCAAAGGTGGCGGACATAAATTCCCATCTTGCAAACACAAGAAATTCGATCACTTCTGGTACAAAAAACGCAATTGCTAGTTTTTCACACAAAAAAAGGCCGTTTTCACGGCCTTTTTTGTATGCTTACTGAAAATGACTAATATCTGCAAATTGCTTCACTTCACCTTTATCTTCTTCAAATTCTATAATACTTAGACTAGCACTATGCATAAATGGGTCATCCCACACATTTTCTATTTCAATACCTGCAAAATGTCCTACAAGTAGCTTTGCCGCTGCCGCATGAGAAACAATTAATATACTTTCTCCTCTATGCTTTTCTAAAAGAATCTGTATCCCCTCAATTACCCTTTTATAAACAGACTCAAAATTTTCTCCTGATGTTGACTGAAAAAGATGTGGCTCATACCAAAATAATTGTATTTCGTCTGGGTATTGCCTTTCTATATCATCAATTGTCTGTCCTTCCCATATACCCATGTTAATTTCATAGAAATGCTCATCCGCGATTATCGGTATATCACGTTCGCCCTTTATTAACTCTGCAGTATGAAGGGTTCTTTCACTCGGACTACTATAGATTGCATCGATAGATAAATCTTTCATTCGCTCTCCTAATTGCTTAGCCTGCAGTATACCATTTTCAGTTAAAGTAGAATTTTTCCGTCCTTGCATTCGCTTCGCTACATTCCATTCCGTTTCACCATGCCTTGTTACATATACCGTTGTCTTCACTTCAATTCCCCCTTACCATGTCGGCCGTAATTCCCACGGCTCTACTCTTCCTACAATCCATTCATCACATTTACTCTCAATTCCTTTTATTACCCCATCCGATATTTCTTCATGAGTAAGCCATCTGCCGTATGTACCCTCTAATATAAAACCTAATATTATTCTATGGTAGCTACACCGCGTACCTCCTATTTTTGGGACAGTCATGCGCGATGCTTTACTACCTAAAATATGAAAAACACTGTATGTTTCAGACGACAAGTCTAATTCTTTACAAATGAGTGATAACGTATCCTTCGCACTTGCATGTATCCATGCGACAACTAATTTTATTGGGCCATTCCGCTCAATTGTGCTTTTTATAGCTAACTTTACATCGTCTTTATTATGATAATCTAACGATAGACATGTGATACTTTCTGGTACAGCACTCTCTCGCTTAACTCTTTCTAATTTCACTTCATCTCGTCCGATAATAGAAACATGAACCCCTTGCTCACAAAGCCACATAGACACCCTCTTTAGCATTCCTGTCCCACCAATTACTAGCGCATGCAACTTCTTTCCCCCTTAGTAAAATGTCATATGAGGTTTATCTTCCCTATAATAATTAATTCTGTCTTGCAATGTCCCCGAATGAAACTCAAACTTATGTCCATCAGGATCAACAAAATATATAGACTCACAATCCCTTACATCCCGTTCTCTTCCTTGTAAAATATGAACATCGTTTTCTTCTAATCGCTGCAGTAGACGTTCAAAGTCTTTCTGTTCAACAGAAAACGCAATATGTGTATACGATTGATGAATCTCATTTCTAGGAATATGTGTTTCTTCATTAAGTGCTATCCATATTCCACATATATTAAAATATGCAAGTTTTCTTCCTCTAACTAATAATTCTCCTTCCAATACTTTTTCGTAAAATGTAATAGAATCTTCTAAATTAGATACTGAAAAACAAAGATGATTGATTCCTTTTAACAACTCTAATTCCTCCTATACAAATAAAAGATGAGCGAAAATTCACTCATCTTTTATTATACTATTTTTTTGTAATATATGCCCACTTATAACTGAAATCTCCACCAAACGTATGATTTGCAATTCCTTTTACGTATGGTTTCTCTAAATATGCGGTACTTTGTTGGTACGTAGGAGAAATGGCAGCATCTTGACCAATTAAGATTTTTTCCGCTTCTGCAAGTGCATTCCAGCGTGCTTTATCATCTTTTAATAGCTCTCCTTTTGATTTCGCTACTAAATCATCATACTTCGGATTAGAATAATCCATTTCATTAAATGAGCTTCCAGTAACAAACATATCAATATAAGTCATTGGATCTGGATAATCTGGACTCCATGCAGATAAAGAGAATTCATATTCAAATTTCTTTTCTAAATCTAGCTTTTGTTTATATGGCTGTTGTTTCAAGTTCACTTTAATTCCAGGTAAGTTTTTCTCTAACTCTTCTTTAATAAAGTCGCCCACTTTTTTACGGCTACCGTTATCATCATTTAGTAATTCTACTGTAATTGTATCTTGACCAAGTTCTTTCTTCGCTTCTTCCCATAATTTTTTTGCTTTTGCTGCATTATCTTTACTGTCACGGAAATTTTTATTTACAGTACGGAAATCTTTTCCATCTGGTCCTGTCGTAAATTTTTCAGGTACTAAGAAATATGCTGGCAATGATCCGTCATTTAAAATAACATTTGCAATTCCTTTTTTATCATATGCTAGATCAATTGCTTCACGAACTTTTTGGTTTTTAAACGTTGCATTTTTCTGGTTAAAACGTAAGAAATACATACGTGGATCTAACTTCGTTTTAAATTCATCTGGCTTATTCTTTTTATATTTATCAACAAATTCAGAAGTTAAAATAACTCGATCTGCTTGATCACTATCATATAAATTTACCGCAGTGCTCGTTTCCTTCACAATATTCACATTAATTTCTTCTAACTTTACAGTATCTTTATCCCAATAATTAGGGTTTTTCTTTAACTGATAGCTTCGTTCATGTTTCCATTCACTCATCGTAAATGGTCCATTGTATAATAGTTTATCTGCTTCTAATCCGTATTTATCTCCTTGTTCTTTCACATATTTTTCATTTAAAGGGAAAAATGTTGGGAATGAAGTAAGCTCAAGGAAATATGGTGCTGGTTGTTCTAATTCTACTACTAACGTTTTATCATCTTTTGCTTTTACTCCTAATTGATCTAACGGTAGTTCTCCCTTATTGACCTTCTGCGCATTTTTTACATCAAATAAAATAAATGCATACTCAGCTGCCGTTGCTTTATCTAATGTGCGTTGCCATGCATATACAAAATCTTGTGCTCGAACTGGATCACCATTTGACCATTTCGCATCACGTAATTCAAATGTATATGTCTTTTTATCTTCACTAATTTTTACGTCTTTTGCCATACCTGGAGTTGGTCTATTATCCTTATCTAAACGATATAATCCTTCCATTGCATTTACAAAGGCACGGAATGATACAGAGTCTGTTGACTTTGATGTATCCATTGAAGGAATTTCCGCTGTTTCTAGTAAGTTTAATACTTGCTTATCTGCCGCCTCCTTACCTGCTTCCTTCTTCGTTGTAGATGCCTTCTCCCCATTTCCGCAACCTGCAACTAATACACTAGTCGATAATGCTACTGCAGCAAGCGTTGTTATCTTTCTCTTCATTCTTCCTCCCCCAATCTATATGTATAAATGAAAGCTAGTATAATACATATTATTATACAAAAGATTCAGATTATTTCAAATATTATTTTTATACAATAAAAAAAGAAGCGGATATTGAAGTCTTCCATCCGCTTCTTTTTCTATTCTTTTTACTTGTAATCCATCCTCTATGTCAAATGGATTTTGAACTTTGAATATTTCGTCCATTATCTTTAAAAATTCTTCCTCATTTTTAGATTCTTCATTAATCGTAAGTGAGTACGGCTCAATCTCACCCAATTTATAATCAACAATAAATTGAATTTTCACCCTTTTCCTCGACATATCAGGACTCTCTCCTTGGAATTCTACCAATTCTAACCCTTCCGTTCCGCGATAATATACCCAACCTGGATTTTTAAAATAATTTTCAAACGATTCACCAATGGAAAAGAACGGATATTCATAAAGTGAGCCTGTACGAACTTTTTGAATAATATCTCGATCAGTCGGGAAAAAGAAATGGCTGAAAAAAATACTAGCAACCGCTAAAATCGTAACGATTGTTGCTCCCATTTTACTCGTTCCACCACTATCACGAATGAGGTACTTCTCAACCGACTCATCTTGAATTTCTCGTGCTTTTATTCGATATATACGCCTTTCTGCAAATTGATAATATAATCCATTCGCAAAAATCGCCATTCCAAATAAAATAAAAACGAGTAATAAAAACGTAAGAGGCACCATATTAATGATCGGCAGTGCTACATTGAAACCCATATAATAAGAAAACGCATCACACGCTACTAATAACAATACAAATAATGCTGCCGGTAAATAGTACTTACGATATCCCAGCCAACCTACATTAAAAAGAGTTGCCCAACCATTCCAGCTCCACCTAGCAATCCGCTTTTCCTCAAGCTCCCATTTCCTTTTGTAATACGGATATTGTCTCCCTACATATACTTCTAATTCTTTGTCTATTAGCGAGCTTCCTTCACCTTGTTTAGTATGCAAAGTCCGCTGGCAACTTTCACAATTCAACTGATTTCCCTCACAAAGTTGCCCACAATTTATACATTTCAAAACAATCCCTCTTCCCATCCATACGTCATTTCAAAATACCTTCGTGTTTTAATAACCACTCTTTCCTCCATAGACCGCCTGCATATCCAACAAGCTTCCCGCTCTTTCCTATTACACGATGACACGGAACGATAATTGAAATCGGATTACGACTATTCGCTCCTCCTATTGCCCGTACAGCTTTCGTATTTCCGACTTTCTCTGCAATATCTAAATATGAAGCACTTACGCCATAAGGAATAGTATAGAGCGCATCCCATACATTTTTTTGAAATGCTGTTCCCTCGGCAGACAGTGGGACTGTGAACTCTTTTCTATTCCCCTTAAAATATTCATCTAGCTCATTTATACATTGATCTATCATTTCATTATTAATTTCTTCTTGTCTCTCATCAACAAATATAACAGACGTAATTCCTTTATCGTTTGCTGTAATTTCTAGCAAGCCTAATTCGCTTTCATAATAAGCCTGGTACATATGTCATCCTCCAATTCAATTCATATTCATTATTGTAACACGAATAGACAAAATTTTTTGTATAAGCGTTTTATTAGGGAAACAAAAACGAGAATGATACAATGTAAGAAAATTCAATCTAGGAGGCTATTGGATGAATTCCGAACTTTTTTCACCTTATACAATTAAGGAAGTTACATTAAAAAACCGTATCGTTATGTCACCTATGTGCATGTATTCATCAGAAAACGAGGATGGCCAAGTAACGAATTTCCATCTCGTTCATTACGGAACAAGAGCTGCTGGTCAAGTTGGTTTAGTTATGGTCGAAGCAACAGCCGTGTTACCTGAAGGGAGAATTTCTAATAAAGACCTAGGTATATGGGATGATAGCCTAATTGAAGGCTTACAGAAAACGACAACTTTTATACATGATAACGGCGCAAAAGCCGCCATTCAACTTGCTCACGCCGGAAGAAAAGCTGAATTAGAGACGGATGCTCTCGCTCCATCCGCAATTCCGTTTAATGAAACTATGAAAACACCAGTAGAAATGAGCATACAGCAAATAAAAAAGACCATATTAGCTTTTCAAGAGGCTGCAATACGATCCAAACAAGCCGGATTTGACGTTATTGAAATACACGGTGCTCACGGTTATCTTATTAATGAATTTCTTTCTCCACTTTCTAATAAACGGACTGATGAGTATGGAGGTTCACCTGAAAATCGCTATCGTTTCTTACGTGAAATTATTGACTCAATAAATGAAGTTTGGAACGGACCGTTATTTGTTCGTATTTCAGCAAACGATTATCATCCTGATGGTTTAACGGTTCAAGATTACGTTCCATATACAAAATGGATGAAAGAACAAGGAGTAGATTTAATTGATTGTAGTTCTGGAGCTGTTGTTCCGGCACACATTGATGTATATCCCGGGTATCAAGTACAATATGCTAAACATATTAAAGAACATGCTAACATTGCAACTGGAGCTGTTGGTTTGATTACGACTGGAGCACAGGCAGAGCAAATTTTAAATCATAACGAAGCAGATTTAATTTTTATCGGCCGTGAGTTACTTCGTAATCCTTACTTCCCAAGAATAGCCGCCAATGAACTTGGCTTTGAGTTAGAAGAACCGTATCAATACAAACGAGCACCGGGGAAAATCCATACGAATAAATAAAACCGAGAAGTCATTCTTCTCGGTTTTATTTATTCTATGGTTGTAATTTCATTAGAGTTATAAATATAAATACCGGTTTCTTCTCGTAATGCAGTGATATACATCCCTTTCGCCACATCTTTCGCTGAAATTGGTTTATACTTTTTGAAAGCCCCCTTAAATATAAAAGGAATGATACGAGATAACTTTTCAGCCATTCGTTCACCAAAACGAAATTCTTGTCGATTTCCTACTAATAAAGATGGCCTAAAAATGTGAATACCACCAATGACTAACTTTTGTAATTCCTCTTCCATTCTCCCTTTAACTTGCGAATAAAAGAAAAACGATTTAGGATTTGCTCCCATTGAAGACACAACAAGGAAATTTTGCACACCTTGTTTCTCCGCTAGACACGCAGCTCGTACCGTATATTCATAATCTACTTTTTTGAAATTTGCTTTTGTTTTTGCTTTTTTGATTGTTGTTCCTAGACAACTAAATACGTCATCTACAGCAAAAAATTCTTTATATTCCTCTAATACCGAATAATCTACTTGCTTTTGCTGTAACTTCTCATGTTGCCATTGCATTGGTTCTCTTACAAAAATAGTAACCGAATCGTAGTAATCTGATTCAAGTAATAGACGCGTTATCTCTTGTCCAACTAGACCACTTGCACCAAGTACTAACGCTGTTCGCTTATTCATATATGCATATACCTCTTATTTTACTTTTCTCTCCTAAAGTAAAATACAACTTTTAGGAGTTTCCTTCTCTCATTTTACCACAAGTAAAGCACTATGCGTACGCATAGTGCTTTACTCACTCTTTTTTCTCATCTTTCTCTCGTAATTTTGATACCGTTGATGCATCACCTAAATTACTTATTAATTCTCTTAAAAAAATTAAGACTAAAGCTAATGGTAATACTACCGCTAATATCAATAAAATAGCTTCCATTAAGTAACCCAAACACTCATCCCCCTCTACGCCCTCCTTTCATATATATGAACACAGCGTTGTCACATATGCATGTATTCGCAAAAATAACACATCTATATTTGACAACTTTATAACAAAATCAAATCGGAATGATTATTATTTATTGCAACTTTATAAAAGATGTATTATACTAAGTTCGCAAACTAAAACGTAATTATTCCGTTTTGTATTAAAATGATATTTTTCTTCTATAATTGGGGAAAATATATCCGTAAAAAAGAAAAGAGGAGAACTTCATGCCTAAAAGATTGACTATATTTTCATTCTTACTTATTTTCACTTTAATTTTTACTGGCTGCTCAAATACAAAAGAAGGTAATGCCAAGAAAGATGGAAAACTAACTGTTTATACAACTATTTTTCCTCTTGCAGATTTCGCAAAAAAAATTGGTGGCGACTATGTAACGGTTGAAGCGATTTACCCACCTGGTGCTGATTCTCATACATTTGAACCCAGTCAAAAACAAACAGTAAAAGTTGCAAAAGCCGATTTATTCGTTTATAACGGGGCTGAATTAGAGCCATTTGCTGAAAAAATGGAAAAATCATTACAAAAAGAAAATGTTAAAATTGTAAATGCTTCAAAAGGTATTGAACTGCGTACTTCTACTGAAGAAGAGCATCATGATCACGGAGACGGTCATAAAGAAGATGAACATCATCACGATAAAGACCCACACATTTGGTTAGACCCTACTCTAGCAATGAAACAGGCTGAAAAAATTAAAAATGCACTTGTAGAATTACAACCTGACCATAAACAAGAGTTCGAAAAAAACTTTGCAGCACTTCAAACAAAATTTACTGATTTAGATGATCAATTTAAAGCAGCTATTGCGAATGCAAAAACGAAAGATATTTTAGTTTCTCATGCGGCTTATGGATACTGGGAACAACGATATGGCCTGAAACAAATTGCTATCGCCGGTATTTCAGCATCTGATGAACCATCTCAAAAACAGCTTGCTGACATTACAAAAACAGTAAAAGAACATAATCTAAAATATATTTTATTTGAAACATTCTCTACTCCAAAAGTAGCATCGGTCATTCAAAAAGAAACGGGCACAAAAATTTTACGCTTAAATCATCTTGCTACTATTTCTGAAGATGACGCGAAGAGTAATAAAGATTACTTCACTTTAATGGAAGAAAACGTAAACACATTGAAAGAAGCTACTAACTAATCAATTTTTTAAGAAGCTGAACGAGTCATTCAGCTTCTTTTTTATTCGTTCTTACTTGACTTGCCCCAAATAACAAGTAAAATTATCCATATTAGCTTTTAAGCTATATTAATTTAGAAGGCGAGTTGGAATTATGACTCTTCACTTTTGTGAAGTAACAGAAAAAAACTGGCGTTCAGTAGCTGCTTTAAACGTCGCAAAAGACCAACAGCAATTTATTGAAAGCAATGCGTTTTCTCTAGCAGAATCATTATATGAGAAAAACGGAACGTCAGTAGGTTTATATGATGAAGAAACACTTGTAGGATATGCAATGTATGGATGGTATTTGGAAAAACGTAAAAGCGTGTGGTTAGACCGCTTTATGATTGACGAACACCATCAAGGAAAAGGATACGCAAAACGTTTCCTTCGCATACTCATTCAATTCTTACAAGATAAATTTGAATGTAAAATAATTTATTTAAGTTTACATCCAGACAACAAACTTGCAATGGGATTATATGAATCATTTGGATTCCGTTTAAATGGCGATATTGATGATGAAGGCCCTGTTGTAGGTGTTGTAATGGAGTTACTTTTAGATGAACATACAAGCCTGTGAAAACAGGCTTTTTTATTATCCTTCATTTTTTGCAATCTAGCATTTTTCTACAAAGTGCTTAGTTAATCTAAAAAATAAGCCTGCAATATGCGCAGACTTATTTCACACACTCCTCGAAATGTGCTTGGAACCATTCTTTATTAATATCTTTTCCGATAAATACGACTTCACTTACTCGTTCTTCACCCTCTTGCCACTCTCGATCATATGATGCAGCAAACAGTGTATGCACACCTTGAAAAACGATACGTTTATCTACTCCATCAATCGATAAAATTCCTTTATAGCGGTATAAATATTCACCTAGTTCTTGAACGACAGCTGACATCCACTCATTCAGTTTTTGTAAATCTAACGGACGCTCTTCGCGCAGTACAAACGATTTTACACCTTCTAGATGATTATGCTCTGTATGAGGATAAATTTGTAACGTATCTTTCGTTTTAAACGTTTGAATTTTTAGTAACGATGGAATATCCACCTCACAGTTAGTCGACTGAATTAACTTTGCAGTCGGGTTTATTCCTTGCAGTTCATGCAAGAGATTTTCTTTTTCACTCTCTTCAATTAAATCTAACTTATTCACTAATACAACATCAGCAAATGCGATTTGTTCTTTTGCTTCTAGCCCTTTTTCAAAATGTTTATGTATATGATAACTATCTACTACTGTTACAACACCATTAATTTGGTATGCAGATTGAATAACAGGATCTAAAAAGAATGTTTGAATAATAGGGCCTGGATTTGCAAGACCAGTCGTTTCAATTACTAATCCATCAAAGTCCATTTTACCTTCTGCTTTTACATCCAGTAATTGTTTTAACGCAACGAGTAAATCTTCCCGTACAGTACAGCATAAACAACCGTTTGTCATTTCCATAATTTCTTCTTCAACATTCATAATCAACTGATTATCGATACCAATTTGCCCTATTTCATTTACAATTACCGCTAATTTCTTACCGTGATTCTCTGTTAAAATACGATTTAATAATGTTGTTTTCCCAGATCCAAGAAAACCAGTTAATATTGTTACTGGAATCATGCCTTACATCTCCTTATAGCTATATGTTTCTACATTATAGCATATGAACACTCCCCCACTTAGCAAAGCTTGAAGTGGGGGTTTCTAACA
>NZ_JAVBIS010000010.1:0-90281 GCF_030757775.1 Bacillus sp. MHSD_36 | reverse complement strand
CATTTTTGCGGAAGTAGTTCAGTGGTAGAATACAACCTTGCCAAGGTTGGGGTCGCGGGTTCGAATCCCGTCTTCCGCTTAATTACTAAGGGGCCTTAGCTCAGCTGGGAGAGCGCCTGCCTTGCACGCAGGAGGTCAGCGGTTCGATCCCGCTAGGCTCCATCTAATAGAAAAGCTTACATCATATGATGTAAGCTTTTTTTGTGTTTGAAAAGACAACCTTCATACTTGTCGTTTAAAATGAAGAAAACGTAAAAGTAAAGGGTGGGGGATAATTGTGAAAGTTGTTATTGCATCTGATTCATATAAAGAAAGCTTAAAAGCTATAGAAGTATGTGAAGCTATAGAAAGAGGTTTTGGGGCAATTTTCCCCAATACAGAATATATAAAGATACCGATTGGAGATGGAGGGGAAGGAACGGTTGATTCCCTTGTTGATGCTACAGAAGGGAGAATTATATCACTTCATGTGACAGGACCGCTTAGAGAGAGCGTACAAGCCTTTTATGGCATGTCTAAAGATAAAAAGACAGCGTTTATTGAAATGGCAGCAGCATCAGGATTACAACATGTTCCGGTTAAAAAACGAAACCCACTTATTACAACGACGAGAGGAACAGGAGAACTTATACTACATGCGCTAGACGAAGGAGCCGAGCATATTATTTTAGGACTTGGAGGAAGTGCTACAAATGATGGTGGAGCAGGCATGTTGTCGGCTTTAGGAGTCAGGTTTATAGATGGAAAAGGGGAAGTCATAGATCCATCTGGAGGGACGTTAAATTCGATTGTCGCTATTGATTTTTCCCAAATGGATTCCCGTTTAGCGCATATAAAGATAGAAGCAGCATGTGATGTAGATAATCCGTTAGTTGGAATAAGAGGAGCATCCTTCGTATTTGGACGGCAAAAGGGTGCGGATGCAGAGATGATGAAAGAGCTGGATGAGAATTTAAAGCATTATGCGCATATTCTTAAACAATTCTTATCTTATGACGTATCTCGAATGTCTGGTGCAGGAGCTGCAGGAGGAATGGGAGCAGCTGTTATTGCAGTGTTAAAGGGAAACTTGCGGAGAGGAATTGAAATTGTATTAGATTATACAAATTTTGATAAGCATATAGAAGGAGCAGATTTAATTATAACTGGTGAAGGTAGAATAGATGAACAAACAGCATATGGAAAGGCCCCTGTAGGTGTTGCGGAGCGTGCAAAGCGTTTTTATATTCCTGTTATTGCTATTGGAGGATCTGTATCTCCGAATTATCCGGCTGTTCATGAAAAAGGAATTGATGCAGTATTTAGTATTACAGCGGGTCCGATGACATTAGAGGAAGCATATAAAGTAGCAGCAGAGAATGTTGAAATGACAGCAAAGAATATTGCAGCAGTGTGGAAAATAGCATCAGAAAAACACTTCTAAATGTAGAAGTGTTTTTTATTATTATCTAATAATAATGATGGTATTTATTTCATTAAGTTAACTTTATACATAGAATAGTCTTAACATTTAGATTTGAAAGCAGATATAAGTGAATAATTTGTATATCCATACAGAAAAATGTCTAGTTGAGTCAGACTATAGAAAAGATTTAAAATATTTAGTGAAGGCACAAAAGGGGGATACTATCTATGAAAAAAGAAATCTCAGTTATTGGAGTTCCAATGGATTTAGGACAGATGCGTCGTGGAGTTGATATGGGGCCGAGCGCAATCCGTTATGCAGGTGTAATTGAAAGAATTGAAGGAATTGGATATGACGTTAAAGATATGGGAAATATATGTATAGAGAGAGAAAAAGAAGTAGATGTAAATACAAGCTTAAGAAACCTTACACAAGTTGCAACTGTATGTAACGAATTAGCAAGTAAGGTGGATCATATTATAGAAGAAGGACGTTTTCCTCTTGTATTAGGTGGCGACCATAGTATCGCTATTGGTACATTAGCTGGTGTTGCAAAACATTATAAAAACTTAGGTGTTATTTGGTATGATGCACATGGTGATTTAAATACAGAAGAAACTTCACCGTCTGGAAATATTCATGGTATGTCACTTGCTGCAAGTTTAGGGTATGGACATCCTGCGCTTGTAGATTTATACGGGGCATATCCAAAGGTAAAAAAAGAGAACGTTGTAATTATCGGTGCACGTGCACTAGATGAAGGAGAAAAAGACTTTATTCGTAATGAAGGCATTAAAGTATTCTCAATGCATGAGATTGATCGTATGGGTATGACGGCTGTTATGGAAGAAACAATCGCGTATTTATCTCATACTGATGGTGTACATTTATCATTAGATTTAGATGGCCTTGATCCTCACGATGCGCCAGGAGTTGGAACACCTGTAATTGGTGGTTTATCTTATCGTGAAAGCCATTTAGCAATGGAAATGTTAGCGGAAGCTGATATTGTTACATCTGCTGAGTTTGTTGAGGTAAATACGATTTTAGATGAGCGAAATAGAACAGCAACAACAGCGGTTGCTTTAATGGGTTCTTTATTCGGTGAAAAACTAAAATAAATGTAAGAAAAGCAACTGAGAAGTTGCTTTTTTTATTTGAAAATAGGCGTATAATAATGATTTATATTATACTGTACGATAAGAATGTTTGACATCTTACCAATTTAGACTAAAGGAGGTTGTTTGTAATTGTTGTTTGTTTCATGTATGGTATAATTAACTAGTTGTTGGAAATACATACAGATAGAGCATAAAACAATATTTCAATATATGGATAGAATTGCTCGTAAGTAGGAGGAAGGGTTAGCATGCCTTTTGAAGATACGACCATTTTGAAATATCTTAGTACGGTATTAGATATTGCCGTTGTATGGTTTATTATATATAAGCTAATTCTCATAATTCGAGGGACGAAAGCTGTTCAACTTTTAAAAGGGATTACAGTTATTATTGTCGTTCGGATGATCAGTATTTTCCTTGAATTGCATACGCTATATTGGCTGACTGAGCAAGTATTAACGTGGGGATTTTTAGCCGTTATTATTATTTTCCAGCCAGAGTTGCGAAGAGCACTTGAGCAGCTAGGACGCGGGAGTTTGTTTTCACGCACTGGAACTCATGAGGATGATGAACCTGAAATCGTTGCAACAGCGATAGCGAAAGCAACGGAATATATGGGAAAACGTAGAATTGGTGCATTAATTACTTTGTCAAAAGAGACTGGTATGGGTGATTATGTAGAAACGGGTATTCCACTAAATGCAAACGTATCATCGGAATTACTCATTAATATTTTCATTCCAAACACACCTCTTCACGATGGAGCAGTAATTATGCAAGGCAGTACCATTAAAGCAGCAGCTTGTTATCTTCCATTATCGGAGAGTCCATTTATCTCTAAGGAGTTAGGAACTAGGCATCGCGCTGCAATGGGAGTTAGTGAAGTTACTGATAGTATTACAGTAGTTGTGTCGGAAGAAACAGGCCAAATTTCCTTAACGAAAAATGGTAAGTTACATCGTGATTTGAAGACAGAACAACTGAAAGATATGTTGTTAGCTGAATTTAGTTCGAACGAAAAAACGACTTCTTCGTCTTTATGGAATTGGAGGAGAAAGCGTCATGGATAAGTTAATGGAGAATCATTGGTTTCTAAAGGGGATCTCACTACTATTGGCGTGTATGCTTTTTATGTCAGCGACTTTAACTGAAAAAAATACGACATCAGGGATACTACCTTTTGCAAATGATGCGAAAGAAACATTAACTAATTATGCTATTAACCTTAAGTATGATGAAGAGAAATATATTGTAAGTGGTATTCCGGCAGAGGGCGTCAAAGTAAAGTTAGAGGGCCCAAAAGCAGCAGTTGCTACAGCAAAGGCGAAGAAACAATTTGATATACCAGTTGATTTGAGAGATAGCGAAAAAGGAACGTATGAAGTTTCTTTGAAAACGAACGGGCTTCCAGATGATGTGAAAGGAACAGTTCAGCCGTCAACAATTAAAATTACTCTTCATGAAAAAGCGAGAAAATATGTTCATGTAGATTTAAAATTATCAAATGAGGATCAAATGCCAGCGGGTGCTACTCTTGAAAAATCAAATATTAAACCTGATACGGTTGAGGTAGTTGGAACAAAAGAAGAAATTGAAAGTATTTCATCTGCTAAGGCGTATATTGATTTAAAAGGTGTTAATAAAACTGTTACCAAAACAGCTGAAGTTACATTGTACAATAAAGAAGGAAAACGTTTAAATGTAAGAACGAGTCCATCTAAAATTAGTGTAACGTTAAATGTGGCAACGCAAGCTACGGCCAATAATACGGAAAAAACTGTTCCTGTAACGTATGCGAAAAAGGGAAGTTTGCCAGAAGGATTGGCCGTTACAAATATTAGCGTTGAGCCGCGAGAAGTAACGATAGCAGGTCCAAAAGATGTATTGGATAATATACAATCGATAGAGGGGGTCGAAGTAGATCTTAGTCAATTGACAGAGTCTACAACATTCGATACCTCTGTTTTATTGCCAAAAGGTGTAACAAGTGCGAAACCGAATCAAGTGAAGGTTTCAGTAGGTGTGCAAAAAACAAAACAAACGAAAACAAGAACGATTGATGGTATATCCATTCAAAAAAATGGACTTTCTAAAGATGTTACGGCTCAGCTACTTTCGCCGCAAGATGGGAAGATAAGCGTTGAAATTTCAGGAGAAACAAGTATAGTAGATAAAATAACAGCTGCTCAAATAACAGCAGCAATTAATCTGCAAAATATATCTCCGGGGACAAAAGATGTTTCTATTCAAGTGAGCGGCCCTGGTAATATTTCAATAGAGCCAAAACAAAAAAGTGCTAGAGTCACAATTGTGAAGAAAGAAAATCCAGATAAAGAAGTACAAGGTAACGGGGAAAAACCAGATTCAAATAATAATCAAGATAATCAAACTGAAAAACCAAAAAATCCTGAACCTAAGCCTGACCAGGAAAAGGAAAAGGAAAAGGAACAGGAACAAAATAAAGAAAAAGAAAAAGAAACTAGTCAAGAGCCAACAGTAGATAATCAAAAAGAGCCAGAAAAAGGAGCGAATCATAATGGGTAAATATTTTGGTACAGATGGAGTACGCGGGGTTGCGAACCAGGAACTAACACCTGAATTAGCGTTCAAAATTGGACGTTTTGGTGGTTACGTATTAACAAAAGATACAGATCGTCCAAAAGTAATTATCGGCCGTGATACACGTATATCAGGACATATGTTAGAAGGAGCTTTAGTAGCAGGTCTGTTATCAACTGGAGCAGAAGTAATGCGTCTTGGTGTTATTTCTACACCAGGTGTTGCTTATTTAACAAAAGCGTTAGATGCACAAGCAGGTGTTATGATTTCTGCATCTCATAATCCAGTACAAGATAACGGAATTAAATTCTTCGGTTCAGACGGTTTTAAATTAACAGATGAGCAAGAAGCAGAAATCGAAGCTTTATTAGACAAAGAAGTTGATGAATTACCACGTCCAACAGGCACTAACCTTGGACAAGTGAGTGATTATTTTGAAGGTGGACAAAAGTATTTACAATACATTAAACAAACGGTAGAGGAAGATTTCTCGGGCTTACATATCGCTTTAGATTGTGCACATGGTGCTACGTCTTCTTTAGCACCGTACTTATTTGCTGATTTAGAAGCTGATATTTCAACAATGGGAACTTCACCAAACGGTATGAACATTAACGATGGAGTAGGTTCTACACATCCAGAAGTATTAGCTAAATTAGTAAAAGAAAAAGGTGCTGATATCGGCCTTGCTTTTGATGGTGATGGTGACCGTTTAATCGCTGTTGATGAAAAAGGAAACATCGTTGATGGCGATCAAATTATGTTTATTTGTGCAAAGTACATGAAAGAAACTGGTCAACTAAAGCACAATACAGTTGTTTCAACAGTTATGAGTAACTTAGGTTTCTATAAAGCACTTGAAGCTAACGGTATTACAAGTGATAAAACAGCAGTTGGTGATCGCTACGTAATGGAAGAGATGAAGCGTGGTGGATATAACCTGGGTGGAGAACAATCAGGTCACATTATCTTACTTGATTACATTACAACTGGTGATGGAATGTTAAGTGCACTTCAACTTGTAAACATCATGAAAATGACGAAAAAACCATTATCTGAGCTTGCAGGGGAGATGACAAAATTCCCACAATTACTAGTAAACGTTCGTGTAACGGATAAAAAACTAGCATTAGAAAATGAAAAAATTAAAGAAATTATTCGTGTTGTAGAAGAAGAAATGAACGGTGATGGTCGTATTCTTGTCCGTCCATCTGGAACAGAGCCACTTATTCGTGTAATGGCAGAAGCACCAACACAAGAAGTTTGTGACGCATATGTACATCGCATTGTAGAAGTTGTAAAAGCTGAAGTTGGCGCTGAATAATTCGATAAATTTATTGAAAGGGAGCACAAGAAGTGCTCCTTTTTCATATGTTTTATAGACAATGAAAAAATTTTCATTGACGGTTTATCCAAGTTTGTTATAAGATGGTCTTGTTCTTTTTCTCAAAGGAAATATTGTAAATTATAAAAGCGCCAGAACTACAAGCAGTGTAGTTGACGAGGTGGGGTTTATCGAGATTTCGGCGGATGACTCCCGGTTGTTCATCACAACCGCAAGCTTTTACTTAAATCATTAAGGTGACTTAGTGGACAAAGGTGAAAGTGTGATGAGAGAAAAGGAACGGATACAAACTAGCTGTATAAGTATATACGGACTTAAACCCAATCGAGAGGAAGGTGAAAGCCGTTACAAGCTTACAGGGCTAGCAATATGTAATCCGTTTTTTAGTATAAATAAAAATGGTATCGGACTATGTCGTTACATGTTCGCAGAGCAGTGTAAGCATTTGTAACGGCGACTAAACATGTGTGGAATCGTAGGATTTATTGGAGAGCAAGATGCAAAGGAAATTTTATTAAAAGGTTTAGAAAAGCTAGAATATCGTGGATATGATTCAGCAGGTATTGCAGTACAAGCAGAGAACGGTGTTGTTGTATACAAAGAAAAAGGCCGTATTGCAAAACTTCGCGAAATCGTAGATGAGAACGTAGCAGCAAGCGTGGGGATCGGTCACACACGCTGGGCTACACATGGTGTTCCGAGCAAAGTAAACGCGCATCCGCATCAAAGTACATCAAAACGTTTTACACTAGTTCATAACGGTGTAATTGAAAACTATGAATTAGTGAAAAAGGAATATTTACAAGATGTAACGTTCGTAAGTGAAACGGATACAGAAATTATCGTACAGCTTATGGAACAACAAGTGAGCACAGGACTAAGTGTAGAAGAAGCGTTCCGTAATACGCTATCTCTTTTACATGGCTCTTATGCAATCGGACTACTTGATGCTGAAAATCCAAACATGATTTATGTTGCTAAAAACAAAAGCCCGCTATTAGTAGGTGTTGGTGACAACTTTAATGTTGTGGCAAGCGACGCTATGGCGATGTTACAAGTTACAGATCAATTTATTGAATTAATGGATAAAGAAATCGTAATCGTAACAAAAGAAAGTGTTACAATTAAAAACTTACAAGGTGAAACGATTGAACGTGCACCGTTTACAGCGGAGTTAGACGCAAGTGATATTGAAAAAGGAACATACCCTCATTTCATGCTTAAAGAAATTGATGAGCAACCACTTGTGATCCGTAATATAATTCAAAAGTATCAAGATGAAAATGGCGAGATTGAATTAGATCAAGACATTCGCAATGCAATTTTAGATAGCGATCGTATTTACATCATTGCATGTGGAACAAGTTATCATGCAGGCCTTGTTGGAAAACAATTTATCGAGAAGTTTGCAAAAATGCCAGTTGAAGTGCATGTAGCAAGTGAATTCTCTTATAACATGCCATTATTAACAGAAAGACCATTCTTCATTTATATTTCACAAAGTGGTGAAACAGCTGATAGCCGTGCAGTACTTGTACAAACAAATGAAATGGGTCATAAAGCATTAACGATTACAAACGTACCTGGTTCTACGCTTTCTCGTGAAGCTAATTACACACTTCCGTTATACGCGGGACCAGAAATCGCAGTTGCATCAACGAAAGCTTACACAGCACAACTTGCGGTACTTTCAATTTTAGCTGCGGATATTGCTAAAGCGAAAGGTGAAGTTCTTGGTTTTGATTTAACACATGAATTAGGACTTGTAGCAAATGCAATGATAGAACTTTGTGATCAAAAAGAAGAAATGGACGCATTAGCAAAACAATTTTTAGCAACAACGCGCAACTGTTTCTTCATCGGACGTAGCGTAGACTTCTACGTAGGATTAGAAGGTGCGTTAAAGCTAAAAGAAATTTCTTACATCCAAGCAGAAGGATTTGCTGGAGGAGAATTAAAACACGGTACAATCGCTTTAATCGAAAATGGTACACCAGTTATCGCACTTGCTACACAAGAGCACGTAAACCTTGGAATTCGTGGTAACGTGAAAGAAGTAGTAGCACGCGGAGCTAACCCATGTATCATCTCAATGAAGGGCTTAGAAATGGAAGGTGACAGCTTCGTACTACCAGCTGTACACGAAGCACTAGCACCGCTAGTAGCAGTTATTCCATTACAACTTATCTCATACTACGCAGCACTTCACCGCGAGTGTGACGTTGATAAGCCGCGTAACTTAGCTAAGTCTGTTACGGTTGAGTAGGAGATTAGTAGGTTAATAATTGCTGTATGTGTTTGAAATAAATTTTGATAGTTTATAATAAATTAAAACTAAGAAAAAAAACTCTGTAAAAATCATTTTACAGAGTTTTTTTAGTTATTTATTGTTTTACATAACAAATTGTTACTTGTTCGTCTATGTGGAAAATCTGTAATACTTTACCATCTAAGTTTTTAACCTCATATGATGAATAAATAGGTCTTTCCAATTTCACTTCTTGACCATTTTGAGTTCCTTTTTCCACCATTAGCGTTAACTGATGGGAAGAAACGTCTGCTTGGTATGTTCCTGTTAAGTAATTATCTTTATTTGGATAAGAACCATTTGCATATGTTTCAAATGTCTTATCTGCTTTTAGGACTAACGTAGTATTGACTCCGTCTCCGTAATCAATACCCCAATTACCTACAAGCTCTGTACCGTCTTTATAGTTGTTCTGTACATTCTTAAACTTAGCGGAATCCTCGTCTGGTGTATCAATTTTTCCTTTGAATATACCAGTTTTATCTTGGGTATTGTATGTTTTAACTGTATTACCACTAGATAAACTTGGTGAGTTAGAAGAACTAGTACCACTTGTTGTAGAAGTAGTTGTTGAACCACCCTTAGCTTCCGCTTTTAACTTATCAAATACAGGTTTCCAAATGCGTTTTGCTTCATCTAATTTATTGTTTGCTTTATCTATGATTGCATCATCCGTATTTTTAAGTGTTTTAGAGTAATCAAATAACTTCGCTACTTCTGTGAAAGACTCTTTTAACTTTTGAACAGCTTTTACAATTTCCTTATGGTCTTCCTTGTATTTTTCTGGTGCATCTATACGCTCTATTTTATTAAATACTTTATCTAAGTCTTTAATACTATCTCGTACCTCTTCATTTGATTTACTTCCCTTTTTATTATCCCTTACAGAAGCATCATAGTAATCTAGACGTCTTAATAAGTCTTCTTCAATGTCTACCATAAGTTGTGGGTAATCCTCAGGTAAAACCATAATCATCTTAACATCTTTACTTTCTTCTTTCGAGTTAGTTGATTTTTCCTTTGTTTCAGATGATTTACTTTCTGACTTAGTTGAACTTGTTCCTTCTGTCTTAGTTTCTTTACTTTCTTGTTTACCAGACTCAGTATTTGTTTTTTCTTTTTCTCCAAAAAAACTCGTTACACTACAAGCTGACATAGAAACTACTAATCCGGATGCTAGTAAAATTTTACCTGTACTCTTTTTAAAATTCTTCATATGATTTTTCAATTCTCCCTCTAAAAACATAAAATAGATGCACTTTAGCCCCTTTAACACTAAAAAAACATACCCCTTCTATGTTTATTCTAAAATATCTTTCTATGTATAATATTTTACAAGTAATTACAGATATGGTCAAAATTCATTTTAATTTAACGATGTTCATAAAAGAGATGTGATGCTTTATTTCTTCGGGTAAAAGATTCTAAGTGAGTGGTGATCAATCTTTTTTTTAAATAGAGTTTTTGTTGTTGCTGTTAAATAAAGGTTTGTGACTTCATTTTTATTAAACTTTATTCCAAACTATAGAGGAAGTTCTGGTTATGGTAATGAATTTTTAAAAGAAAACTATAGAAAACAAGGATTTGCTGATTATGATGATGTTATATCTGGAGTGGAGGCACTAGTTAAAAAAGGGATTGTAGATAAAGATAGAGTAGGAGTTATGGGGTGGAGTAACGGAGGATATATATCAGCTTTCTGTTCTACATTTAGTAGTAGATTTAAAGCCATTTCAGTTGGAGGTGGAATTACGAACTGGAGTACTCATTATGTAAATACAGATATCCCTTACTTTATTAGAATGTATTTAGGGGATAATCCATGGAATGATCCAGAGATATATAAGAAGATATCACCAATGACATATATTAAATCAGCCTGTACGCCTACGTTAATTCAACATGGGGAAAAGGACGTAAGAATTCCAATTACAAATGCATATGAGCTATATGAAGGATTAAGAGCTATGGAAGTCGATACAGAATTAATTATATTTAAAGGAATGGCATATAGTTCGAATCAGCCAGGAATGAGAGTAGCTATTATGAAGCAGAACTTGATGTGGTTTTCACACTATATTCTTGGAGAAAGCATGAGAGATTTTAGTACTATATAATGGATATACGTATAGGGGTTTTTCAGTGTACAATTGGATCGGATTGTTGTAAACTGCATGCAAACCATTATGATTATAAGGAAACATAATTCGGAGGACTAATATGACAGCGAATAAAAATGAGTTATCTGTAGAACAAAGTGAAGAACTATTAAAAGTATTGCAAGCTCGTTTTGAGAAAAATATGAATCGCCATGAAGGTCTTGAATGGGCTAAAGTTGAAGCAAAGCTAGCTACTAATAATGAAAAGTTATGGTCAATTCATGAAATGGAAGTAACTGGCGGTGAGCCAGATGTTGTTGGTTATGATGAAGAGAAGGATGAGTATACTTTCTGTGATTGTTCAAAGGAGAGTCCTAAAGGCCGCAGAAGTCTTTGTTATGATCTTGCAGCATTAGAGGCAAGAAAAAAACATAAACCAGAAAATAACGTTATTGATATGGCGACTGCTATGGGCATTGAATTATTAACGGAAGAACAATATCGAGAGTTGCAACAACTTGGGGAGTTCGATATGAAATCATCAAGCTGGGTACAAACGCCTTCAGATATTCGAGAACTCGGTGGTGCTCTATTTTGCGATTATCGCTTCGGACACGTTTTTGTGTACCACAATGGAGCAGATTCATATTATGCTGCTAGAGGATTTCGCGGTTCGTTAAGAGTTTAAATTTGGAATAAACAAAAAAGAGCCTAATATGTAGGCTCTTTTTCTTATTTATAGTTTAAAAGTAAACCGTTACTACGCAGTTTTACTTAATTTATATATTCCCTGGTTGTTTTTACGGAAAAGTTTTGGGAAAACATAACCATCTAATCCAATACGTCCAGCGTTCTGTCCTGCAACTAAAATGAACATAGTCAAAATAAGCAGGTTTGGGTTTACACTAACAGTTCCGCTTAATAAAAATGAAAGATTCATTATGATTCCGAAAAATGCAGCTGTTTTTGTTAATCCGCCTAAAATCAAACCTAGACCTACTAAAATTTCTCCCCATTGAACTAAAAAGTTAAATAGGTCTGCGTTTGGAAGAACAAAATGTTGAAGGAAATCTGCCCACCAACTTTGTACTGCAGGGTGGTCACCTGACGCCTGAGCGATAGCACCCTTTAGAAAACCACTTGCGTCAAAGGATTGTCCGAAGACTTTGCCTATCCCAGCAGCGAGCCATGTATATCCTATGTAAAGTCGTAAAAATAATAATATGAAAGCAGCACGTTTATCAGTTCTTAAAAAATTGATAACCATTGAAATCCCTCCAATATTCTATTTACATGTTTATTATATATCCATTGTGAAAAAATTCACAATGGATAAAGTGTGAACAAAAATTATGATTTTTCATTTGTACATAAAGTATTTGGAAATGTATTGTTTGGAGGGTGAACAATATATGAAGGGAGCTCTCCACTAAAATATGTAGCTCCCGTAGTAAACAGATTCATGTACGTTCTTTTAACTAGCTATTATTAGTTTATCTTGTCTTTTCATCATTATTTCTCTGGTTTTATATAAGGAACAACTTGTGCAGTCACCCCTACAGAAGCACCGCGAATAAAGTCTTGGTTTTCTAACGCCTTAAAGTTTTCCGTTCTCCCAGTTAGCATAACCCCTAAAATTTTCACTTGATCAAATGGTTTGTCCTTGTTTGATCTTAAAAACTTCTGGATATCTTTATCATGACCATCGTCATCGTATTGGTTAAGTGAATCAACGAACTCTTTATACGCTTCTCCAGGTGACTTGTCTGGATTAAATCCATAAACGGGCATACCAGCAGGCCCTTTGCTTTCATCTCTAATTGGTGAGGTCATGTATAACCATACAATGTTTAAGTTATCTGGTATTTTTGTTCGAATTTCTTTTAATGTATAAGGCTGATTGAAAGAGATAGCGACTTCTGCTACGTAGTTTTCCATTGTTGAAACGGCACTTAATTCATTTTTGACTCCATTATGATATTCTTTGATGGCTGGATTATAAAATGTAGCAACTTTATTTTTCGTTTGTTTATCATAATTATAAGCCTCTTTACTAGAACTAGACCAATAGGATCCTGGTATTAACTCGTTGTAATCGATATTAGAGCGAAACCAATCGTAAGAGCTTGTCAGTGTGTTCCATCGTACTACGTAACCGTTAATGTTTTTAGAGCGATTAGATACGATATTGCCGCCAAACATAGAAGAATTACTCGTTACTTGAGAATCGATTTGCACATTAGGTTCGGCAATTGCATTATGTAAAAAGAGACTTTCGTGAAGCTTTGTCGAACTTTTCGCCGCAAAGTAATTGCCAACTTTATAAATTATAGGTATAAGCATGATTACAACGATAATTGAGGTTATGATGATTTTAAGTAACTGTTTTCTTTTAGCTTTTTTTAATGCATCTTTTAAAGAAGTATCCATTAAGGTTTTCCTCCTACTGTAGAATGAATTGTTTTACGTGCACGATGTAATTTTTGTTTTACGCTGTTCACTTGAATATCTAGTATTAGAGCGATTTCTTCATATGAAAAGTTGTAATAGTATTTTAAAAAGAAGGCTTCTTTATATTCTGGTTTTATATCTTTTAATAAATAGAAAATCTCATCTTTATTTAAAACAGCGTCTAATTCTCGGTCTGTATATTGTAATTTTGAATAAATCTCTTCAGTTAAATAGATGTTCTGTTGCTCTTTTTTTCTCTTTAAGTCAATGTATTCATTTAATGCGACTCTGAAAAACCATGGACGTATGTTATCCTCGGTTAAGCTATCTAGCAATGTGTATACTTTATAGAAGGTATTTTGGATGATGTCTTCTGCATCTTCTTTTATAGCCCCTTTCGCTAATAATAGTTTGAACACTTCCTCTCCTAAATTGATAAGATAGGAGGTTAATATATTTTCTTTTCCCATCATTTTTCCTCCCTACACTTATACAACGAATAGGTAATAGTAAATGTATACACTTAAATTCAAATTCGTTATTAACTACGGTTTATAGTACATGATACTTTATAAATAGGAGCGATTATTTCTTTTTTTTGAAGTATTAAATATTTAATGTTAAAATAAAGTTTGGAGATATATGGAAAGGGGACAAGGACTCAATATGTGGATGAGCCTGTAATGATTAGAAACTAGATACATAAATTTTTCTCTCATAAGTGAGAGTTTATTTAGCTATCTATAAATCATTCAAGGACTGCATGTTTGGCTTGTACATCCCTTTTGTAAGGATAATGTGTAGGGAAGTTTATATCTCTTATATAAAATATGCGTCCTTTAAAATTGGAGGAGTATATAATGAATCAATTAAAAAATAAAGTAGCAGTTGTGACAGGTGTAAGTCGTCTAGATGGTATAGGCGCAGCAATTTGTAAAGAATTAGCTAGAGCAGGATACGATATATTTTTTACGTATTGGACAGCGTACGATAAAGAGATGCCTTGGGGCGTTGATCAAAGTGAACAAACACGATTAAAAGAAGAGTTACTAAAAAACGGTGTTAAAGTATCTAGTATGGAGTTAGATTTAACTCAGAATGATGCACCGAAAGAGCTTATAAATAAAGTTACTGAACAACTAGGCTACCCTCATATATTAATTAATAATGCAGCGTATTCTACAAATAATGACTTCTCTAATTTGACTGCTGAAGAATTAGATAAGCACTACATGGTAAATGTTCGTGCAACTACATTGTTAAGTAGTCAATTTGCCCGAGGATTTGATAAGAAATCTGGTGGTAGAATTGTGAATATGACCTCGGGGCAATTTCAAGGGCCTATGGTTGGAGAACTGGCGTATGCAACAACGAAGGGGGCTATTGATGCTCTTACGGGTTCGTTGTCAGCCGAGGTAGCTCATTTAGGAATAACAGTGAATGCGATTAACCCAGGTCCAACCGATACAGGCTGGATGACTGAAGAGATAAAGCAAGGATTAAAGCCGATGTTTCCTTTTGGTAGAATTGGTGAGCCGAGGGATGCAGCAAGACTCATTACGTTTTTAGTAAGTGAAGAGGCAGAATGGATTACGGGACAAGTTATTCATTCTGAAGGTGGGTTTAAAAGATAAAAAGAAGGTATCTCACTTTGGTGAGATACCTTCTTTTTTAATCTTTCTTCAATCTCCTTGCAACACCATTCCCTAAAGACTGTAGCCCTTGAACGAGGATAATTAAAATAAAGACGGTTGCATACATTACTTCCGGTTCGTAGCGTAAATGGCCGAATCGATATGCTAAATCACCAAGACCGCCAGCACCTACAAGTCCAGCCATTGCTGTTGCTCCAATTAATCCAATTGTCGCGATTGTTAAACCAAGTACAAGGGAGGGACGAGCTTCTTTTACCATAACGTGCCAAATGATTTTTATAGTGGAAACACCCATCGCTTGGTAAGCTTCAATAACACCACGATCTACTTCTAATAAAGCCGTTTCCATTAATCGGGCAATGTAAGGAGCTGTGAATACGACAAGTGGTACGATGACACCTTGCACACCAATGGATGTTCCCATTAGAAACTTTGTAAAAGGTAAAATAAAGAATAGTAGAATGATAAATGGAAGAGAGCGGATGATATTAATAATTGTATTAAGAATTGGATAAATGATTTTATTTTCGTGTTGCCCACCAGGTCTTGTTAAAACAAGTGTGACGCCAAGTGGTAGTGCAATAAGGATAGAAATGAATAGTGAAATAGATGTCATTTGAAATGTTTGAATGGTTGCTTCCCATATGATTTTACCCCATTCATCCAAAAAGGATTTGCTTCCCATAATCTGTTCTACCTCCTTCTACGATGATTCCTTGTTCTTGTAAGAATAATAAAGCACGGGTTACTTCATTTTTCTCACCCTGCATATGAATGATCAGTTTCCCATATGCTTCATGTTTTAACTGTGTAATATTCCCGGATAAAATATTCGGATACACTTGAAAGCGTTTTGTAGCGACAGCTAATGCTGGCTCTCCTGAAGCATTCCCTATAAAAGAAAGAGTTACAATTTCACCAGTAGTTTGTAGCTCTTTTTGTACTTCTTCTGGAATCTTTGCTGCAAATGCACTGTTTACGAATTTTTTCGTTGTTGCATGTTGTGGGTTTGTGAAGATATCCTTCACAGTCCCGCTTTCGACTACTGCTCCATGTTCCATAATAGCAACTTGGTCACATATACGCTGGATAACATTCATTTCATGTGTAATTAATAAAATTGTGATTCCGATTTCTTCATTAATCTTTAATAATAGATCAAGAATAGAATCAGTTGTCTCTGGATCCAAAGCACTCGTTGCTTCGTCGCTTAATAACACTTCTGGTTCATGTGATAGTGCACGTGCAATGGCAACACGTTGTTTCTGGCCACCAGAAAGTTCACTCGGATAGGCATCTTTTCGATTAAAAAGATCGACAATACGTAAATACTTTTCTACCCTTTTTTCAATTTCATTTTTTGGAAGACCAGATAGACGTAACGGTAACGCGATATTCTCATAAACGGTCACTGTTTTAAGTAAATTGAATCCTTGAAAAATCATCCCGATTTTTTGTCGCGCTTTTGCAAGTTCTTTTGCTGATAAAGTTGTTAAGTCTTGACCGTTTATAATGATATTTCCTGTCGTTGGTTTTTCTAATAAATTTACACATCGAATTAGTGTACTTTTACCAGCGCCACTATATCCAATAATTCCAAATACTTCGCCCTTTTTTACTTGAAGGGAAGTAGACTTAAGAGCTTCCACATTCCCTTTTTTCGTTGTAAATACTTTAGATATATTTTTTAATTCAATCATTATCGTCAGCTCCTACCAAGATGGTAAAGCAGAACCATCAAATTTTTTCTCGATAAATTCTTTTACTTCTTTAGATTGATAAGCTTTCTTTAATTTATTTATAACAGCATCATCTTTATTTTCAGTACGAGCAACGACCCAGTTCACATATGGTGAATCTTTTCCTTCGCGGAAGATAGAATCTTTCGCAGGGCTTAATTTTGCACCTAATGCAAAGTTTGTATTAATTGCAGCTGCTTTTACTTCACTTAGCTGAGTTGGTAATTGAGATGCCTCTAATTCAACAATCTTTAAATTTTTGGGGTTTTCAATTACATCTTTCGCAGTCGCTTTTTCTGTAGCTTTGGGATCCACTTTTAACACTCCTGCTTTTTCAAACAGTTTTAAAGCTCGAAGTTCATTCGTTGGATCATTTGGTACAGCGATCGCATCGCCATCTTTTAAGTCTTTTACATCTTTTATGCCTTTAGAATATATGCCCATAGGGAATGTTACTGTTGAAAATACTTCTGTTAATTTCATATTACGTTCAGATTTAAATGTGTCTAAATATGATTTTGTTTGATAGCTATTTACATCAAGGCTTTTTTCATCCAAAGATACGTTTGGTGCTACATAATCATTAAATACTTTCACATCGATTTCGAGTCCGTCTTTCGCGGCCACTTCTTTTACCTTTTCAAAAATTTGTTCATGCGGTCCACCAGTTACGCCGACCGTGATCTTTTTCTCATCTAGTGCTTTTACTTCTTTATCTGAACTCGCGCTACATGCGCCTAATAATAAGACTGTCCCACTTACAATGCTTAATAATACTTTCTTCATTTATAATTCCCCCTTCGTATACGTTCCAAAATAAAAAGCACCTCTCAAAAATAAGAGAGGTGCCGAATAGACAAAATGGGTTCCTCTCTTATCTTCCAAAACGAAAACTCGTTTTGCAGGAATTAGCACCTTAGCTTATACGTTATAAGCTCGGTTGCCGGGCATCATTGGGCCAGTCCCTCCGCCACTCTTGATAAGAGTTTGTGTATGTAATTTTTTAATATGGTACTAATAGTAAATCTTACAAAAAGAATTGTCAACGTTATTTTCTGAATATATTTTATTTTAAGGTAATCGAAACGTTACCTTTTTTATGTCCCTTTTCTACATACATATGAGCTTCAGCAATTTCTTCTAATCGGTAGGTTCTATCAATAACAGGTTTTAAATGTTCTGTTTCAGTTAGTTCTTTTAGTAGAATCATATCCTCTTTACTTACCTTTGCCATCATTCCATTAACAGATACATATTTTCCATTGGGTGTTAATGTATTTGTACAAAGGGATTTTTTATACTTCCCAACTGCATCAAATATAATATCGTAGCGCTCGCGCCGCTTAGTAAAATCTTCTTTCGTATAATCAATTATTTTATCAGCTCCTAAAGATTGAACGAGTTCAAAATTTGAATTACTACAAACAGCTATAACGGTCGCACCGAAATATTTAGCAAGTTGTACAGCAGCTGTTCCTACTGATCCAGAGGCACCATATATAAGAACTTGTTGCCCTTTTTTTATCCGGCCCTTTCTCAGAAAATGTAACGCTGAAGTTCCACCAAAAGGAATGACTGCCGCTTCTTTATACGTCACATTGGTAGGTTTTAATGTTATTAATCCACTTTCATGCACGCATGTGTATTCGGCATAACCACCAAGATTTAGTTCTGTTAATGCAAAAACTTGATCTCCTTTTTTAAATTGGGTTACATCTAATCCGATTTCCTCAATTTCTCCAGATAATTCTACACCAAGTATAGGGTTTCTCGGTTTTCTAAAACCTAATATAATCCGCATAGGAATCCAAAATAAGAGGGGACTATTAAAACCGCGTATCCTACAATCTCCAGTTGATACACTTGTTGCGTGAATTTTAATTAATACTTCGTTCTTTTTAGGAGTAGGTTTCTCTATATTTTGAAGCTGAAGAACGTTAGGTGGTCCATACTTTGTGCAAATGATCGCCTTCATAATGACCTCCTGAATTTAGTTATTGTTATTTACATCATATTTAAACTCTTTCTCAAACATGTCGTTATATAGTGAATATATTTAAAGAGAAATATTAAGAATTATATGGATTTCATAGGGAAAGAAATGATATTATTTTCGGGAAGGAGGCGACGTTATGAAAAAAAATATTTTAATTTCAAGTTTAGTGATTGCAGTCAGTCTAGGGGTAGGGTGTAGCAATGAGAAAACAAAAAAGACTGATGAACCGAAACAAGAAGCTGTACAGAAAGAAAAAGAATTAACAGCGAAGGATGTTTTTAATAAAGCGAATGAAGCTTTTAAAAACGAAGAAAATGTAACGATGACATATGATGTGGGAATAAAGGCTGAAGGAACAGAGATGAATATAGTGAAGGCTAAAATGCAGCTAGAGCCGAAGAAAAAGAATTCTCGTTCTGAAATGAATGTTTCTGGTACAGAGGTGATCGTTTATGATGTGGGTGGCAAAGTTGCTGGTCAGGTGAAAAATCCTAATACTGGTGAAGTTATGTCTGTACCAGAGGAACAATTAAATGCTAACGGAATGAACGCGACTCAAGGAATGGTAGATAATTTAGAGGTTCCATCAGAAATTTTAAATAAAGTGAAGATGGAGAAAAGTGGAGATAAGTATAAACTTACGTTTGCATTAAAAGGGCAAGAGACAGAGAGTATGTTAGCTAGCATGGATGAAAAGCAGAAACAAATGCTACAAGGACAAAATGCAAAGATAGAAGAAATAGATGGGGAATATATTATTACAAAAGACTTTAAATATGAATCAGCAAAAATAGATATGGTTATGAGTAGTAATGGTGAAGATAAAGCGCACATTATTACGGATGCAAAGTTTACATCGTATGATAAATTTGATCCGATACAATTGCCGGCAGCAAAGTAATGGTCTTGATAAGGGAGGGTCCTGAAGTGAGTGGACTCTCTCTTTTTATTTATGCTTTCTTTCTAGGAAAATAGGTACAATATGAAGAGGGGAAATTGTAGAAGAGGAGAGTGTCGTTTGAGAAAAAGAAAGATAGCGGTGGTTGTTGTAGCTTATACAGTGTTGCTTGCAACGTCTATACATACATATAAAGAACAACTTGATCATCCTATTATGAGTGATGTAGGTAAATTGCTTCCGACAAAAATAAAACGTGTTGAAAGTGCTACTGATGAGCACTCGTTAATAAAATTAGTGCAAGATGCAAATGTTTCTGGAGAGAAAATTTCGATTGCTGGTATGCAACATAGCCAAGGCGGGCAGACGTATTATCCGCATGGTACGATGCTTGATATGAAGGGATATAATAAAATACTAGAATTTAATCCAGAGAAGAAGCGAATTACAGTTCAAAGTGGCGTCACGTGGAATGATATTCAGAAGAAAGTAAATCCGTATGGTCTGGCGGTTCAAGTGATGCAGTCTCAAAATATTTTTACGGTTGGTGGTTCATTAAGTGTAAATGTACATGGTCGTGATATTCGTCATGAAGCATTGATTGATACAGTAGAGTCATTTAGATTGTTAATGGCAGATGGTACAGTGCGTAATGTAAGTAGAGAAGAAAATGCTGATTTGTTTCCGTATGTAATTGGGGGATACGGGTTATTTGGTGTTATTTTAGATGTGACGTTAAAGTTAACAAACGATGAATTGTATGAAACGCATACGAAGGTACTAGATTATAAAGAATACTCTTCATATTTTAAGGATAAAGTGCGAAGAGATGAGAATATACGTATGCATTTAGCACGTATTTCTGTTGCTCCAAACTCATTTTTAAAAGAGATGTATGTGACAGATTATGTGTTAGCGAAAGATCAGCAGAAGTTGAGAGAGTACAGTAAATTAAAAGAAGAAAATATTATAGCTGCGCCAAAGTTTTTACTCGGTTTATCACGCTATAGTGATTGGGGAAAAGATACATTTTGGGATATACAAAGAAGTTATTTTGAACGTACAAATGGTAAGTACGAAACGCGAAATAATGTTATGAGGTCAGATAGTACTTTTATGGAATATGAAAATCCGAATAGGACAGAGGTGTTACAAGAATACTTTGTGCCCGTAGATTCTTTCACAAAATACATAGATGATTTACGTAACGTATTAAATGAGGAAGAGTTTAATTTGCTCAATATTACGATTCGTTACGTGGAAAAGAATGAAAATGCAGTTTTATCCTATGCGAAAGATGATATGTTTGCACTGGTTTTTTTAATTAATCAAGGGCGTTCTGAACATGAGATAAAGAAAACAGAGAATGTTATTCAGAAGATGATTGATGTGACGTTAAAGCATAACGGTAGTTATTATTTACCGTATTATTCTTATCCAACGAAAGAGCAGTTAAAGAGAGCATATCCTCGTATAGAAGAATTTCTTCAGAAGAAAAAAGAAGCGGATCCAAAAGAGAGATTTGTGAATTTATTTTATAGGGAGTATACGAAATGACATATAAAAGGTTTGTGGCGTCACAAAGTATCATTATGATGGCGGGAAGTATGGTATTTCCTTTTTACATTCTATTGCTTCGGAATGTTGGAAATAGCTTCTCGCAGTTTGGCTGGGCGTATGGCTTATTTGCCTTAACTTCAGCTCTAGTATATCCGTTAGTTGGAAGAATCTCTGATAGAGTGGGTGACAGAAAGTTATTAATTATATACGCCTGGTCTATGGCTGTGTTAATGCTTTGTTTCCCCATTGCAGCAGAAGTATGGCATGTATATATTCTTCAAATTTTAATGGGTATTTTAGGGGCTGTGCAACGTAATACGGAGAAGACATCGTTAGCGCGAAAGGTTGTGCAAGAAAATGCTGGTTATGAGATTGGAAAATATCATGTTTGGACATCAATTGGAGGAGCAGTAGCAATTATTGCAACGGGATATTTAGTAGATTTCTTTACGATTGGTACGATTTTTTATATTGCATCTATCTTATATGTAGTAAGCGGAGTTGTATTAAGTAGTAAAAAAATATAGCCATTCCCATTTTTACCTAAATACCCTTTATTTGTTATACTAAAAGGGAAGACAAAAGAAAAGGGGACATTGCCTTTGATGAAATTTTTAATTTTAGCTATTCTCACTTTGTTTTTGATTCCATGGACGAGAAGAAGCGGTAGTAAGCTTCGAGCAGTGGATAAGAAAGGCGATGAGAAGGTTGTAAAGGGTAAGAAATCATCCATTTTAGTTATTCCAGTTTTATTTTGGATAGGTATTGCAATCTATGAATATTTTTGGCTGATTGATGACCGAGCAGATTCAATTCTTACTCATTATTCTGTTGCAGTAGCAATTTTAATTGGGCTTGTTTTATTTTCACAAGATCAAATAGGGAAATTAGAAGGTACGTTAAAAGGACTTCTCATGTTTGTTTTACTCGCAAGTTACGGCTATTTTGGTTATTTGCACGATATAGTAATCTCGCAAAAGAAATATGATTCTGTTGTAAAGGTAGAGAAAGATATTTCAGAGCCATTTACTGAAAATGATCAGCCGTTTACAGTGCCGCCAAAGACAGCGGAGAATAAGATGAAAAAAGTATTTGGGGATATTCCGAAAGTAGCTTATTTTGAGCTAGGAGAATTAACGCCACAAATGGTAAATGGTGAGGCTTTATACGTAGCACCGATTGAAGTTTCAGGCTTTTTTAAAGCTCGTAAAGCGGAGACAATTCCAGGGTACGTAACAATGTCAGGTACGAATCCAGATGCAGAAGCAAAACTGCACCTCGGTTATAAAATGAAATACGTGCCAAGCATGTTTTTCGGGAATAACTTAGAGCGTGTGGTAAGGCAGGCAGAACCAAATCTAATCTTTAAAGGGAAACCTAAATTTGAAGTGGATGATAAAGGGAAACCGTATTATACAATGACGTATGGTGAATTTATTTCAGGAAGATCTGGATTTGAAGTAGAGGGCGTTGTAGTAGTAGACGCACAAACAGGTGAAGTGAAAAGATACGACAAAGGAAAGGCACCTAAATTCGTTGATGGCGTATTAAATCACGAGACTGCATCTACATTAAATACGTATTTCGGTAAATATATTCACGGATTTTGGAATACAAAATTCTCGCAAACTGATATGAAAATCCCGACTGAGTGGGGAACAAAAGAAGGCGTTACACCAATCTTCGGTAAAGATGGAACGTTATATTACTTTACTGATTTCACCTCCCCGAAAGAAGGAGTAGATTCTGCGTTAGGTTACTCGCTTATTGATGCGCGTACAGGTAAGTTGTATTACTATAACGGAAAAGAAGTGAAGGGAATTATGGATGGTTCAGCTGCTTCGGAAGTAGTGGATAATTCCTTTAAGAGAGAGAAATGGCATGGAACGATGCCGGTTATTTATAATGTGTACGGTAAACCTTCTTGGATTGTACCTGTTATTGATGACGGAGGATTAGTACGTGCTCATACAGTTATCTATGCTTCTAATGCGAAAATATTTGCAACAGGTTCGACGCAAAAAGAAGCGCTTGAGAATTATAAAAATGCGCTGAGCGGAAGTGGAGATTCATTTAGACCAACTTCAAATGGTAAAGAGGCACAAAAAGAAGGCGTTGTACAACGTGTATATAAAGAAAAATCAGGTGAAAATACAATTGTGTACGTACTATTAGAAAATGAACAAAAAGTATTTATGATACCTGTGAAGAAATTCCCATATGCTATGTTTACAGAAGTGGGAGATCCAATTCAAATCACATATTTAGATACAGGAGAGGCGATGTCTTCCGTATCTAAATTTGCAAATAGCAATTTGAAAAAGTAAAGCGATAGAAATTTTATCGCTTTTTTTTACAGTATAAAACAGGAAAATGCGCTATACTTGACGTATGTTTATGTTGTAACTATAATTGTTACGATTTAGTGTGTATAGGAAAGGGTGAACAGAAAAAGTGAATGGAGTTAATCAAGAAATATATAAACCTGTAAAGACAAATAGGTTATGGATGATTCTTGTACTAGGGACACTTACGGCAATTGGGCCGTTATCTATCGATATGTATTTGCCTTCGTTACCGAAATTAACGGATGATTTACAAACAGGTGCATCCCTGGCGCAGCTTACATTGACAGCTTGTTTACTTGGGCTTTCAGTAGGGCAATTATTTGTCGGCTCAATTAGTGATATTTACGGAAGGCGCAAACCTCTTATTATTGCTCTTATTATTTATGTTGCTTCTTCTTTACTTTGTGCTATTGCGCCATCTATTTGGACTTTAGTGTTATTACGCTTCTTACAAGGAGCTTCAGGATCGGCTGGGATTGTTATATCACGTGCAATGGTACGTGACATGTATTCAGGTTCTGAAATGACGAAGTTTTTCTCGCTGCTTATGTTAGTAAACGGAGCAGCGCCTATTTTGGCACCGATTATTGGAGGGCAATTGCTACAGTTTACAACATGGCGCGGCGTCTTCATCGTTCTTGGGGCAATTAGTGTATTCATGTTAATATCAGCTACTTTCGTATTACGTGAAACATTACCTCTTGAAGAGAGAGAAACAGGTGGATTGTCAGGGACGTTGGCGACGTACGGAAAACTATTAAAGGATCGTCTGTTTATGGGATATGCATTGTCTCAAGGGCTAGTAACGGCGGCAATGTTTGCATACATTTCGGGCTCACCATTTGTCTTGCAGAACATATACGGAGCATCACCACAGCAATTTAGTTTATTCTTTGCGATTAACGGTATTGGTATTATTATTGCTAGTCAGGTAACGGGTCGTTTAGCAGGGAAAGTGAATGAGAAGACATTATTTGTCTCTGGTATCATTATTGCAGCTGTTGGTGGTTTATCTTTACTACTGACAATCTTACTAGGAATAGGTTTAATTGGTGTTTTATGCTCGTTATTCCTTGTCGTATCAAGTGTCGGGGTTGTATCAACAACTGGGTTCTCGTTAGCGATGAGAAATCAGAAACAAGCCGCAGGAACAGCATCAGCTCTATTAGGTTTATTACAATTTATTTCAGGAGCACTTGTTGCACCGTTAGTAGGTATTGGCGGAAGCAACACCGCATTACCGATGGGGGTTGTAATAGCTATTTGTGAAATTGGTGCTGTGTTATGTTATTTGTTTATGGCCAGAAGAAGTGAAAAGCAGTTTGAACTGCAACAAAGACAAAATTTAGAGGCTTAACAAAAAAGAACTGATTCAAAGGGAATATTTGAATCAGTTCTTTTTTTCATTTCTTTGAAATACCTCATACATATTATTCATGATCGTATCATATAAAACAGCAAGTTTATCCCACACCCAGCGATTACTATCGACTTCTTTTTCCCCACAGTCGATAATATCGGTATGGTCGGTAATTTTATATGCTTTTTTAACGATAATAGGAGCAATTTTCGGTATACGTGGGATTTCTTTTAAGATATCTGCGAAGTTTCCAATGTAGACATGACCGATGATTTCGATTGTTAATGATTTATCTGATATATTTAGCACGTTATGAAATTGATTTGTATGTTGTTGTTTTAAATATTGAGCTAACTTAAATGGAGCATGTTTCTTTTTTAATACGCGGCGAAGGCTCTCTGTATTTTCGATATGAAGTGATTTTTCGCGAATAAGGACACGAATATCTTCTCCCATAAAAGACATTGTATTGTACATAGATGATTCTCCTTAAAAACTTACATATGTTTGCGTTATGCATATGTAAGTCTAGCATGGTTTGTTCTTTATGTGTGCTTACAGTTTTGTAAGGTGATGTAGTAAAGCAGTGCAAAAGTTATTTGTATAAAGTGACGATACTGTGACAAACATGTTGGTATATATGTTACGATGTCGTCTTAAGTGTAAAAAGTAGGATGTTCTCGGTATAATAACAAGTGGAGATAAAAGAAACTATAATGAGTAGTAGTTGTAGATAAAAGGAGAAGAAGAGATGAAGAAGGTTTTGGGTATTGCTGTAATGGGAAGTATGATCCTTCTAGCGGGATGTAATGGAAATAAAGATACGAAAGAACCGAAAGAAAAGGTAGAGCAATCTACTGAGCAAACAGAAGAGATGAAAGAATACCGTGCAGTACATGAAAAATACGATATGAAAATGAATAAGGAAATTAATAACGCGTTACAGTTATTTGAAGTAGCAAAAGAAAAGGGCGGTAAGGAAATAACGACTGCTACATATAAAGAAGATGTGCAAAAGGTAACAACGAGCATGTTAGAAGATATTGATCATATACGAAAAGAAATTCGTGTTCCGAAGTCGAAAGAGCAAGAGCATGAGGTATATGTTGGTTTCTTGAATGAATCGGAACAAGCGATGAAAAAATTACAGAAGTTAGCTAAAGAAGAAGACTCGTCATTGATTCGTGATATAGAAATTAACTTTGCAACAGCATCGACATACTATAAACGTTTTCAAGCAGAAATGAAAAAATAACCTTGCCTGTGCAAGGTTATTTTTTCTTCTTGCCATCTTCGTCTCCATCTCCATCCTCTGATACTAATATCTTCTGTTCTTCGTGAAATTCGGAAATAGTTTGCCCGGTAATATTATCGAATGGGGTATAAAAAAGAGAGGATACTTTTCTTTTGGATGAAGGGTTTGTAGAAGTCGATGATGACAAGAATAATGATTGTTAAGGGTAATCCTATGGTAGCTAGAAGTAAGGGGGGCATCTTATAACTTCTTTAACAGTATTTCTTTTTCTTATAAGTGAAAACTGTAATTTCGATAAATGACATCGAAAACTGATTTTTCTAAATATATCCAATTTGATTGACTTTTCATTTTTTCAGAATTATAATTCGAAATATACAATTTGAACCAAATAATAATATAGCAATTTACTTATCCAGAGAGGTAGAGGGACTGGCCCTATGACACCTCAGCAGCGGGTTCTGTAGTAGGAACACCGTGCTAATTCCAGCAAGCAAGTCTTGAAAGATAAGTGATGGGCCTTCGTTTATTAAGCCTTGATCTTATTTTTTAAGATCAAGGCTTTTTGTATTTTAAGAAGCAAAGAAGTAATGGGAATAAATATGTAAATAAAACAAAGTAAATTCATTTGTTTAGGGGGTTATTGAAGTGTATGTTATTAAAAAACTATCGGTTATGGTGTTTACGCTATGGGTGATTACGACAGTAACATTTTTGATTATGCATATCATTCCTGGGGATCCATTTTCATCAGATGCGAAAATCTTTCCAGAGGAAGTAATACAAAATATGAGGGCGAAGTATCACCTCGATGAACCGTTATGGAATCAATATGTCGCTTATTTAGATGGTGTAGTTCATTTTGACTTTGGTGAATCGGTTCAATCGACGGGACAAGGTGTATCAGAAATTATAACGACAGGATTTGGTCCATCAGCGATTATTGGTTTACAAGCACTTATTATTTCATTAGCAGTTGGAATTGCCGCAGGTACATTTGCAGCTCTATATCACGGGAAAGTAATTGATTATAGTGTGAGCTTACTTGCGATTCTCGGTATTTCTATTCCGAGTTTTATTTTAGCACCACTATTTATACAAGTATTTGCTATTCAATTTGAACTTTTACCAGTAGCGTCTTGGGGCACATTCGAACATACGGTATTGCCATCCTTCGCATTAGCGTTAGGACCAATCGCAGTAATTACAAGGTTTGTTCGCTCTAATATGATTGAAGTATTGCAGAGTGATTATATTAAGCTAGCGAGAGCGAAAGGTATACCAATTAAGAAGATCATTATAAGACATGCTCTTCGAAATGCAATTGTGCCAGTACTTACATTTGTTGGACCGTTAATGGCTGGGCTTTTAACAGGGACTTTCGTTATCGAGAAAATCTTTTCAATTCCTGGTCTCGGAAAATATTTTGTAGATAGTATTTTTAACCGAGATTATCCGGTCATTATGGGAACAACCATTTTCTATAGTGCGCTATTAATTGCATGTATTTTTATTACAGATATTATTCATCGTATTGTTGATCCGCGTGTTCGTTCTATTACGTAAGGAGGGGGGATATTTAAATGGGAGCTTATGAAATTAATAAACAGTTATTAACGAGTGAAGAGAAAAAAGAATTAACGATAAATAAAGAACAGCAAACGATTAGCCGAAAGAAGGAAGTGTTTCGCAAGTTCATATCAAACCCTATAGCAATTCTAGGGGCAGTGACGTTATTACTCATTATTATTTTCTCATTAATTGGCGAAAGTTTAACGTCATTTACTGCGAGTGAACAAGTGAAAGAAGCAACTAATTTACCACCTAGTAGTGAGCATTGGTTCGGAACCGATGATTTAGGAAGAGACATATGGGCGCGTACTTGGGCCGGTGGGAAAATCTCACTAACAGTTGGATTGGTAGCAGCAGCGCTAGACATAGGGCTTGGTGTACTGATTGGAGGTTTTAGTGGATATGTAAGAGGGCGTAATCGTCTTGGAACGTTAATAGATGAATGGATTATAAGAGGTATTGAAGTGTTATATGGTATCCCATATTTATTAATTGTTATTTTACTATTGATCGTGATGAAACCAGGGCTTTTTACAATTATAATCGCTCTTGCATTAACTGGTTGGATTGGTATGGCACGCCTCGTTAGGGCGCAAGTCTTATCTTTAAAACAAAGGGAATTTGTTATTGCAGCGGAGCGATTAGGTACATCGCATATGAAAATTATATATGGACATTTAATTCCAAACCTAACAGGGATTATTATCGTAAATTTATCATTTACAATTCCGGCAGCTATTTTCTCAGAATCATTTTTAAGCTTTATTGGACTCGGAGTGCAATCACCAGCGGCTAGCTGGGGAACGATGACGAACGATGCACTCGGGACATTATTGAGTGGGGAATGGTGGCAGCTATTCTTCCCAGCAATCATGATTGCACTCATTATGTTCGCATTTAATGCAATGGGTGATGGCTTGCAAGATGCAATTGATCCAAAAATCATAAAACGGAATCGAAAGGAGAAAAAACATGGGACAGCTTTTATCTTTAGAAAACGTAACGTTAGCCGTTGAAAAAGAGAATAGTAAGCAAGCAATTGTGAAACATGTTTCCTTTTCTATTAACGAAGGTGAAATTGTTGCACTTGTAGGAGAAAGTGGTTCAGGGAAAAGTGTTACAGCACAATCTATTATCGGACTAAATCAAGAATCTATTCATATCGACGATGGAAGTATCTTGTTCCAATCTCAAGGATTAACGAATTTACAAGAATCAGAGTGGAATCAAATTCGTGGAAAAGATATTTCGTTTATTTTCCAAGACCCTCTGTCCTCTTTAAATCCGACGATGAAGGTGGGAAGACAAATTACAGAAGTAATTTTGCACCACGAAAAGAAATCGAAAAAAGAGGCAAAAGAAATTGCAATAAATTTATTAAATGATTTAGGAATACATGAAGCAGAGAAACGCTTTGAACAGTACCCACATCAATTAAGTGGAGGAATGAGGCAACGTATTTGTTTAGCGATTGCATTTGCTTGTCATCCAAAGCTAGTTATTGCAGATGAGCCTACAACTGCATTAGATGTAACGATTCAAAAGCAAATTATGGGATTGCTCAAAGCGAGAAAAGAAAAACAAAACACGAGTATTTTATTAATTACACATGATTTAGCACTTGTACGTGAAGTAGCAGATCGAGTAGTTGTGATGTACGGGGGACGTGTTGTTGAAAAAGGAACGATACAAGAAGTAATAGGTTCACCGAAGCACCCGTATACGAAAAGTTTATTGCAAGCTATTCCGAATATGGACGATTCTGAAAAGGTACTTAGAGCAATTGAGGGAACGACACCATCAATTGAAACATTGAATAGCTTTGGGTGCCCATTTGTAAATAGATGTCCAGTAGCAATACAAGAATGCATTCACCGTTTCCCAGAGAGAACAACATATTCCGCGGAACACAGTTCACATTGTTGGCAACATGTTCTAGAGCATAACCAAGCGAAATCAAAAGAGAAGGTGAATGCCTCATGACGACAGATTTAATTACTGTAAAGCAAGTAACGAAAACGTATGGAAGTAAAAAGAAAGAAATTGCAGCGCTAAAAGAAATATCACTTTCTATCCCGAAAGGAACAACACTTGGCATTATTGGAGAAAGTGGTTCAGGAAAAACAACACTTGGTAAGCTCATAGCTGGGATTGAGAGTCCAACGTCTGGTGAAGTTGGTTATAACGGTCAAGTTGTTCACAAGTTGAAGTCAGCTCATAAGCGAGATTTCTTGCAGAAAGTACAGTTCATTTTTCAAGATTCAACAGCTGCATTAAATCCGCGCTGGAAAGTACGCGATAGCGTAACAGAAGGCTATATTTCATTCGGTTTAGGCGATAAAAGATTGAAAGATAAAGTCGCAGGTGATGCTCTAGAACGTGTTGGACTAGATAGACGATATATTGATCGTTATCCGCACGAATTTAGCGGAGGACAACGTCAACGTATCGCTATTGCAAGGGCGTTATTATGTGAGCCAGAAGTATTAATTCTTGATGAACCAATCTCTGCATTAGATGTTTCATTGCAAATTCAAATTGTACATCTGCTGCAAAAAATTCAAAAAGAACAAGGTTATACATATTTATTCATCGCGCACGATTTACCAATGGTTCACTATTTATGCGAAAAAGTGGCTGTTCTATACAAAGGAGAACTTGTTGAATTTGGAAATACGGACGAAGTCTTCCGTAATCCACAACATTCTTATACAAAAACACTATTGGCATCAACACCAAAAATTTCAGGTTAAAGGAGAATGTAGGATGAAGAAGTTTTTACTGTTTGTCATTATGACTGTTTTAGCAATTACTTCTGTCGCTTGCGGTAAGAAAGAGACGCAAAAGGCGAGTGCTGGTAAGGGAGAGGGAGATCGATTAGTAACGAATATTGGTAGTGATCCATATACACTTGATTCCGCTATTGCGACAGATAGTACTTCAGGTTATGTAATTGGACATTTATTCTCAAGCTTATATACGCAAGATAGTGATGGGAAATATCAAAATGAATTAGCAGAGAAAGAAGAAGTAAATGCTGATGGAACTGAGTATACAATTCATTTAAAAAAAGATATTAAATGGTCAGATGGTTCTGCTATTACAGCAAATGATTTTGAATTTGCATGGAAGCGATTATTAAATCCGAAAACGGGTTCTATGAATGCGACAGAAATGTATTTCATTAAAGGTGCAGAGGCATATAATACTGGAAAAGGTGAAGAAGGACAAGTTGGTATTCAAGTCATTGATCCTCAAACGTTAAAGGTAACACTTGAGCATCCTGTGTCTTCTATTAAACAAAAATTGGCAAGCTCATTATTCATTCCGTTATCTAAAAAATCAATTGATGATAATAATAAATTAAAAACAGATCCAAAAGAGTTAATTACGAACGGACCATTCACATTAAAAGAATGGAAGCATAATCAGGCTATTACAGTACAAAAAAATAAAGAATACTATGATAAAAAGGTAACATTAAAAGAAATTGAGTTTCGTATTATTCCAGATTCTAAAACAGCGTACCAATTATACAAATCAAAAGAATTAGATTTACTAAGTAGTTTACCGCAAGAAATGATTGAGAAAGAAAAAGGAAATAAAGAATATAAACGTGTTGCAGGATTTTCATCTTATATTTATTCGTTTAACGTAGAAAAAGAGCCGTTCACAAATGCGAAAGTCCGTAAAGCATTCTCATTAGCAGTTGATCGTAAGTTTATTGTTGAAAAACTGTATAAAAACAATGCACAAGAAGCAAATGCATTCGTTCCAGAAGGAGCAAAAACACAAAGTGGGCGTGATTTCCGTAAAGAAAAAGGTGGTTACGTTAAATTTGATTCAGCAGAAGCGAAAAAATTATTAGAAGAAGGCATGAAAGAACAAGGCTGGTCTACATTACCTGAAGTAACATTAAAATTCACTACAGATACACAACATAAAAAAGTAGCAGAAGCAATGCAAGAAATGTTTAAGAAAAATCTTGGCATAGATATTAAATTAGAAAATAAAGAGTGGAAGAGTTACATCGACACATATAAGCAAAGTGATTTCCAATTAGCTTATATGGGATGGGGCGGTTCTCTATTAGACCCAATTACTAAACTAGATTTATATGCAGGTGATGGTCCAAACAATTATGCAAAATGGCATAATAAAGAATTTGATGCTTTAGTGAAGGAAGCGGAAGTTGAACAAAATGAAGATAAGCGTTTTGAGTTATTGCATAAAGCGGAAGATATTATGTTTACAGATTCACCATTAATTCCAATTATATTCCCGTCGGATTCCTATTTACAAAAACAAACGGTATCTGGACTTCAATATTATGTTGGATCTAAACCAGATTTAAGATATGCAAAAATAAAGAAGTAGGCAACCGCCTACTTCTTTATTTTATTTCTCTTTTATATTCTTTTTTCGTTCCATCAGAGAAGACAACTTCTAAATCGAACTTTTGGTAGTCTTTATCAAGCTTGAACACGTTCACTACTTGATCGATTACTTCTTGGTCAGCAGTATCTTTATCAAATTTTAATTCTTGTAGAAGTGGGCTTAATTTTGTGATAGCCTCGTCTCCTGTTAATTTTACATCTGCTTTATGATCTTCAATTTTTGCTTCCATTTTCTTATCAGCTGCTACATTTTTATAATCAGCCTCGTAGTCTTTCTTTGTATCTTGGTAGTCTGCCTTTAAATCAAATTCATTGAAGTTTAGTTTTAAATCAGCGGGAGCTTCATTCTTTGCCTCTTCTGTAGTCTTCTTATTAGAAGTCGTGTCTTCTTTTGCAGGAGCTTTACATCCTGTTAATACAGGTACTAGCATAAGCGCTAATAAAGCTGATAGTAAAATTCTCATTATAAATTCCTCCTTATGTAAATTCGTTCTATACAAGTTTTTCCTAAAATCATGTAATTATGTATATGTTGAAAATAAATTATTATCCTGTAGCTACTAGGGATAATCCGCAATTTAAATCAAAAATAATTTGTATGTATATGGTAAATTAAGGTTGTGAGGAGGTGCTGAAATGCATGAAGAATATAAAGAGATGATCAAAAAAGCAATTGAATATATAGAAAATCACTTGCATGAGGAGCTTACAACAGAAAGAGTGGCCTCTCACAGTGCAGTATCGATGTACCATTTTCATCGTATTTTTCAAAGGTATATTGGGATGAGTGTAACGGATTATATTCGAAAGAGAAGATTAACTCATGCTGCGCAAGCCTTAGTGTCAACAGAGAGTGCGGTTATTGATATTGCAGTACAATACGGCTTCTCCTCACAAGAGGCATTTACGAGAGCTTTTAAAAGAATGTTTCAATTGCCACCGAAGAAATACCGAAAGTACTTTCAGTCATTTTATATAGAAAGAGAGGGTGTTTCAATGCAAAAAGGTATACCGAAAGGATGGATCTTAAGTGGAAGTCATCCTGCTGAGTATGAGATGGGTTTAGATTATGAAGTTGCTCATCAAGGAAAAGTATCTGCATACATAAAAGCAAAAGAGAATGTTACACACGGAGGATTTTCAACATTAATGCAAATGTTCCGGGCGGATAAATATATGGGTAAAAGATTACGTTTAACAGCATTTGTTAAGAGTGAGAACGTAAGAGATTGGGCAGGATTGTGGATGCGAGTAGACGGAAAAGATACAGAACCACTCGCTATGGATAACATGCAAAATCGCCCAATTAAAAATACGAATAACTGGCAATCATACTCGGTTGTATTGGATATAAAAGAAGGAGCGCTTGGTATTGCATTTGGTGTTTTATTATCAGGAGAAGGTTGTGTGTGGCTAGATAGTATTCGATTTGATGAAGTGGATGAAAAAATTCCTTCAACAGATTTGGCTGAAAATTTTTATGAAACACTACTAGAAGAGCCAGTAAATCTGCAATTTGAAGAGATAGAGAAGTAAGGAGAAAAAGATATGCTCAAATATGCAAAACTAATAAGTATGAGTTTAGTAATATCGTCTTGTATTATGGGAATTAATTATTTCATTAGCTATCTGTGGTCAGGACATATACCTTCTTTGACATGGAGAACATATTTGATGTTTGTGTTTATATTTATGATGAGTTTTGGTTCAATGCAAAAAGAAGGAAAAGAGGATTATTGACAATTATTAGAAAAGTTATATAATCTATATGTAAGTGATCACTTGCATGAGGAAGAGAGGGTTTTATGGCGCGCTCAAAGACAGCAGAAAAAATTATTCAAGCGGCAATTGAATTAGTGAAAGAAAAAGGATATACAGCAGCGACAACGAAAGAAATTGCAATGCGTGCTGGTGTTAATGAAGTAACGATATTCCGCAATTTTAAAAGTAAGAAGGGTGTTATTGAAGCGGCTGTTGCGGAATTTTCGTATGTACCGCATTTAAAACAGTTTTTGCAAACAGAGATTGTATGGGAATTAGAAACAGATTTAAAAAACTTAGCAAGGCATTATCATAAATTTTTAGATAGTATAAAAGATATTATTGCTATCGGTATACGTGAGGCAAGAGAATTTCCTGAATTAGATGAGGAAATCTCCAAAATTCCAAAAGGATTAAAAGAGGAATTAATAATTTATTTTGCTAAGATGCAGGAGCAGGAAAAGGTTATTCATACAAACATTGAAGCGCAAGTAATGAATTTTATATGGATTAATTTTGGTTACTTTCTATCTAAATTGCGTTTTGAAAACCGACTTATGGAAATCGATGATGAGAAATTTATCGAGAATAATATAGTTTTATATGCTAGGGCTTTGAGACCCTAGTATTTATTTGAAATAAAATGCAAGTAAGCACTTGCTTGCTAAGTGGGAGAGCGGAAAGATGGATAATTTAAAACAGTTTTTAAAAAGACCAGGTACGTATGTAGGAATGGTCGTAGCGTTATCATTCCAACTTATTTTCTTTTGCGTGTGGTTAACGGCGTATGATGGAGTGAATGAAAGAGCTGATCAAATGCGTATCGCTATTGTGAATGAAGATGTAAATATAGGTAGTAAAATAGCGGAAGGATTACAGAGAAATTTACCATTTCAAGTGAAAGCAGAACGGTCTGTGGAAAAAGCAAACAAAGAAATGAATAACCATGTGTACGATATGATCATTGAAATTCCTGCTTCTTTTTCAAAAGATATAAATGAAACAGGAAAATCAAATTTAAACTTCCACATTAATCAAGCGAATGCCATGATGGCAAAGCAAATGATGGAAGGCGCTGCAAAACAAATTCGAGATAATGTAAATAAAGAGGTAGCAAGTTATAAGAAACAAGCGATTGTTGGAAAGCTACAAGCTGTAGGACCTGAGAATGTAGAAGTGATAAAAGGGTTAACTGAAGATTCAATTGGTTTTACAGTTCATAAAGTAAATGATGCAAAAGGATTTTCAGTGAATATGGTACCGCTAATGATCGTATTAGCTTCATTTGTAGGAGCAATGATAATGAGTATGGAATTATCAAAAGTTGCAAAGGAAGTAAGGGACGGTTGGAGTAATTTCTTATCAAGACAAATTATAAACGGTACAGCATCGATTTTACTTGCATGTATTACAATTGGTTTAATGAAAGGATTTCAAATTGAAATGCATGAAACAGTATGGAATGTATGGATATTTCAAGCGATAGTTTTCTTTGCATTTCTTTCATTAACACAAATGTTTCTAGCTGTGTTTGGAAATGCAGGTATGATTTTTAATATTATCTCACTATCGTTACAACTTGTAAGTTCCGGTGTAATTGTCCCACATGAGATGCTTTCTAAAACATATCAAACAATCGGTGAACTATTTCCCGCAACATATGCAGCGAATGGCTATTATACAATAATATTTGGAGGAGTTAGTTTAGAGAGAAGTATTATTTCATTATTAGTTATTGTATTGGTTACACAATCAGTAGCAGTGATGACTTTAGCTATAAAAGGAATGGTAAAGGGAAGAAGCTCTGTAGTTAAAGAAGCATAAAATAAAAAGGTATCCTCAATTGGATACCTTTTTATTAGCACTTATTATTTTGCAACTTCTGTCCACTTGTAGTTAAACTCACCACCGAAGTCAGTTGTTACAAGTCCTTTAATAAATCCGCGTTGTAAGTAAGAACGACCTTGTTGGTATAAAGGAGCGACAGCACCGTCTTGTAATAGAATTTTTTCAGCTTGCTTCATTGCTTCCCAGCGAGCTTTTTCATCACCAGCTAAATCTGTTTTCACTTTATGGATTAGCTCATCGTACTCTTTGTTAGAGTATTTATCGAAGTTATACGCACTATCTGTTGTAAATAAATCTAAGAATGTAATTGGGTCAGCGAAGTCAGGGCCCCAGCCATCAATACCGATTTCATAGTCACCACTTAATAGTAGTTTTAACTGTTGTTTACGTGGTTGTGGTTTTAAATTCACTGTTAATCCATCTAAGTTCTTTTCTAGTTCACCTTTTAAATATTCACCAGTCTTTTTAGCTAAAGCGTTATCACTTGTTAAGAGTTCAATTGTTACTTTGTCAGTACCAAGTTCTTGCTTCGCTTTTTTCCAGTTTTCTTTCGCTGTTTTTACATCATCTTTCACTAGATTTCCATTTTCTTTACGGAAGTCGTTGCCTTCAGGGCTTTTTGCAAATTTCGCAGGAATCATTCCTTCAGCTGGAACAGCGCCGTTATTTAAAATTGTTTCTACGTATGCCTTTTTATTCATTGCACCGTTAATAGCAAGGCGTGCATGTTGATTTTTTAATGTTTCATTTTTTTGATTGAGTCGTAAAAATTGAATGCCAACTTCAGCGCGGTCTTTGAAATTTGGATCGCTCTTATATTTATCAACAAACTCCGCAGTTAAAGCAACGCGATCAATTTGTCCTGAATCATATAAGTTAACTTCTGTAGACTTATCTTTAACGACATTGAAGTTGATTTCTTCTAATTTTACGGTTTTAGCATCCCAATAGTTAGGGTTCTTCTTCAATTGGAAGCCTTGCTCGTGCTTCCAGTTATCCAATGTGAAAGCACCGTTGTAAATTAAATGATTTGTTTCTAAACCATATTTATCGCCTTGAGATTTTAAGTAATCTTCGTTAATTGGTAAGAACGTTGAGAACGTCGTTAAACTTAAGAAGTAGGGAACAGGACGGTCTAGTTGTACTTCTAACGTTTTATCATCAAGAGCTTTGACTCCTAGTTGATCAATTGGCAATTGTTTTTGGTTTATTTGTTTCGCATTCTGTATATCAAAGAATAAGAATGCGTATTCAGCTGCTGTATCTGGATTTACGGCACGTTGCCAAGCAAAGACGAAGTCTTTTGCTGTAACAGGAGTACCGTTTGACCATTTTGAATCACGCAGGTGGAATGTATATTTTGTCTTATCGGGACTAACGTCAACTGACTCAGCAACACCAGGAATCGGTTTATTATCTTCTCCCATCGCATATAAACCTTCAAAAACATTTCGCATTACGTTCATGGATTCCCCATCCGTTGCTTTTGCAACATCCATTGTTGGAATTTCTGAAGCGAATGATAAGTTAATTGCCTGTTTATCAGGTGCTTTATCATTTGCTTTCGCTCCGCTTGCGTTATCTTTATTCCCTCCGCAAGCAGTTAGTAATAGACTTGCCCCTAAAACAGATGCAACAACAGGTACAACTTTTTTCTTCATTGTTCGTTCCTCCCAAAATGTGTTGTTCGTAATGTCATAATATCCATGTCTTGAAGCGTAGCTATAGAAGAAGAGAAAACCTATTATATATGTGCATATAGGTAATCTGGTGTTCTATATGTATATACATGTTGAACTATAATCTATCGTTATATATTCCAACGTAAAAGACATTATATTTTGATGGTTAAATATTTCGTTTCTTTGATTATTTAGAATATTAACACTGGAAAGAACTATATGTCAATAATAAAAATAGATTGTTAATTTCTTAGAATAATATATTAAAAAAGCAGGTTTCCCCATGATGGAGAACCTGCTTTTCATATGTTTTACTAAAAAAACAATTGATGTGAACTAATAATCAGTGGGGATGAAGAAAGCCTCGCTAATTAAAGTTTCACCTTATTTTTCAATTTTTGCCCACTTGAAGTTTAATTGACCCGCAAAGTCTACTTGCACAATTCCTTTCACATAAGAACGTTCTAAATAAGATTCCCCCTTTTGGTAAAGAGGAGCAATAACAGAGTCTTTAAATAATATTTTCTCGGATGCTAGTAATGCCTCCCAACGAGCTTTTTCATCACCGGCTAAAGTTGTTTTTACTTTTGCTATTGTTTCATCGAACTCCTTATTAGAGTAATGATCTAAGTTGTAAGGGTTATTCGTTGTAAATAGCTCAAGGAATGTAATTGGATCAGCAAAGTCAGGGCTCCAGCCGTCAATTCCAATTTCATAGTCACCTTTTAATAAAAGTGAAACTTGTTGTTTACGTGGTTGCGGCTTTATCTTCACTGTTAAGCCATCTAAATTCTTTTCTAGTTGTCCTTTTAAGAATTCACCAGTTTTCTTCTCAAGGTCACCGTCACTTGTTAATAGTTCTAACGTTATTTTTTCAGACCCAAGCTCTTGTTTAGCTTTTTTCCATAGTTCTTGTGCAGATTTTGTATCAACCTTTGTTAAATCGCCATTTGCAGCACGGAAGTCTGTTCCGTCAGGTCCTTTTGCAAAGTTTTTCGGCACGAGACTAGAGGTTGGTGCAGAGCCGTCATTTAATAACGTATTTACAAAGGATTTTCGATCAATTGTTTGATCGATTGCTTGGCGTGCAGAAACGTTTTGGAGTATTTTGTTTTGTTGATTCATACGTAAAAACTGTACCCCTACGTTTGGACGTTCTTTAAAGTTAGCATCCTTTTTATATTTATCAACGAAGTCAGATGTTAGTTTTATACGGTCTAATTGTTTTGACTCGAATAAATTTACTTCTGTAGACTTTTCTTTTACGATGTTAAAGTTGATTTCTTCTAGTTTGACAGTATCTTTATCCCAATAGGTAGGATTTTTCTTGAATTTAAAGCTTTGTTCGTGCTTCCAATCGCTTAGTGTAAAAGCTCCATTGTACAAGATTGTATTGTCTTCTAAGGCATACTTATCACCTTGTGCTTTAAAGAATTCCTCGTTAATTGGTAGAAATGTTGGGAACGCTGTTAAGCTAATAAAGTAAGGAACAGGGCGTTCTAATTCTACCTCAAACGTATGGTCATCAATTGCTTTTACACCAAGTTGATCGGCTGGAAGTTCTTTGTTGTTAATTTTTGTTGCATTTTTAATATCAAAGAATAGAAATGCATATTCAGAGGCTGTTGCTGGATCTACAGCTCTTTGCCAAGCGAAGACAAAATCTTTCGCTGTAACGGGAGTGCCATTTGACCATTTTGAATCTCGCAGGTGGAATGTGTATTTCGTTTTATCACCACTTACTTCATGAGATTTTGCAACACCAGGGACAGGGTTGTTACCTTCACCAAGATTATACAAACCTTCAAATACGTTTCTCATTACTTGACCAGAATCAGTATCTGTAGCACGAGCTGTATCCATTGTTCGTATCTCAGTAGGTGAAGATAAGTTTAAAACCTGTTTACTAGGCGCCTCGTCTTTTGCATTTGCTCCACTTGCTTCGTTTTTATAACTACCGCAACCAGTTAATAAAATACTTACTCCTACAACTGATGCAATACCGGGTACAAACTTCTTTTTCATTTGATTTTCCTCCTAAATAATTAAGTTTGGATGATGATGAGGGAAATGAAAAATAAAAAATCCCTCTTTTCATATTGAGAAAGAGGGATTTTTACGTACAAGTTATGCACCCGTATATAAACGAAGTCCCTCATTCTATCTTTCAAGCATAAAGCTTGCAGGAAGTGGCACAGTATTCAAAATGAACCTGTTGCCGAGGTTTCAAAGGGCCAGTCCCTCCACCTCTCTTGATACAATGAGTAAACGAATAAACTTTATTAATTTTTGTGTTTCTTTGATAATTCAAAATCTTACACCTTTGATAATAAAGTGTCAACCGGATGGTGTATAGTTTAAATTTTCAGTTTTATTAAACGGAAAAACCACTGCTGTATGCAGTGGTTTTTCTATTAGAAGTTAAAGTTATCTGGATCTGGACCAACGCGACGATCCTCATTTAGAGCTTGAATTGCTTTCATGTCATCAGCGCTTAATTCAAAATCAAATATATTTGCATTTTCAATAATGCGATGTTCTTTAATAGATTTAGGGATTGTTACAACTTCATTTTGTAAATCCCAGCGTAAAATAATTTGTGCAGTTGATTTATTATGTTTTGTTGCAATGTCTTGTAATGTTGGGTTGTCTAGCAGTTGGCCTTGCATTAATGGTGACCAAGCTTCAAGTTGGATGTTATGTTCTTTACAGAAAGCATGCAGCTCTTCTTGTGCTAAACGTGGGTGATATTCCACTTGGTTGACCATTGGCTTAATTTCAGCAATTTCAAATACGTCTTGTAAGTGGTGAATGTGGAAATTACTCACGCCAATTGCACGAACACGGCCGTCTTTATAAAGTTTTTCTAACGCTTTCCATGATTCAGTATATTTCCCTTTTACAGGCCAATGTACTAAATATAAATCTAAATACTCTAGGCCTAATTTTTCTAATGTAGTTTCAAATGCTTGAAGTGTTGTTTCATATCCTTGATCGCTATTCCATACTTTTGATGTAATAAATAATTCTTCACGTGAAACACCTGATTCACGGATTGCTTGGCCAACGCCTTCTTCATTTTGATAAATTGCGGCAGTATCAATGCTGCGGTAGCCATTTTTAATTGCTGCTTTTACAGACTCAATTACTTCTGAACCATCTTCTACTTTAAAAACACCTAAACCAAACCAAGGCATTTTTACACCGTTATGTAATGTTGTATAGTCTTTTAAACTTGTTAAACTCATATTAGTTCCCCCTAGCTTTTTTGTTTGTTGCTTCTACTGCTTTTTGAATTGCCTCTGAAAAATTATATTCATATAAAGCTTTGAGACCTTCAGCTGTGGAACCACCTGGTGTTGTTACTTGTTCGCGGAGGTTAGCTGGGTCTTGTATTTGTTCAAGCATAGAAGCAGAGCCAGAAATCATTTGAATGACAAGGTGTTTGGCAGTGGCTTCATCGACCCCATAACTTTTTGTTGCTTCAATTAAGCTTTCAGCAAAGTAATAAAGGAAAGCTGGTGCACTTCCAGTAACGGCAGTAAGCTGATGAACTTCCTCTTCAGTGCAAAGTTGCGAAGTACCAATGCCTCTTAAAAGTAGTTGCAAGGTTTCCTGATGCATCTCGGTTACTGATTGTCCCATTGTATATAAGGAGATAGACTTTCCGATTTCAGCAGCTGTATTTGGCATAATCCAAGCAACAGGTGTCCCCTGAGGAAGTCTTTCTTCTAAATAAGATGGACCAATGCCAGCAGCTACCGTTACGACAAGTTGATTCGATAGTAATGGAGATAATTCTGCTAATAATTCTTCATGTGCAGAAGGCGGCATTGCTAAAACAATCGTATCAACAGATGTAATATGCTGCTTCCAATCCGTTGTAGTAGACACATTATATTGCCCTTGTAATTGCTTTAGCTTTTTTACGTTGCTTCGGTTAGAAATAATAATTTCTTCGATGTATTCTTTGCTTGTTTTAAGTAATCCGGAAAATATAGCTTCTGCCATACGACCAGCACCAATAAATAAAATTCGATGTTTAGTTAGCATATCCTCTATTCCTTTCTAGTGGAGGTATATTATAAAAACGATACCATTTTTAAGAGAATTTTGTAAAAAGAAAAGACTTCCTGTAAGTGGAATGGATAATGAAAATCAGGGAATTCATGGTAAATGTAAGGGCTATTCCTTATACTGGTGATAGGGAATTTATTATACATCTGGGGAGAGATGATCATGATTAGAAGTCCGCTATTTTTAGTTGTTTCTAGTATCATTTGCGTATTGGTTGGATTATATATTCAATCGAGTTATATTGAAATTTTTGCATCGGTTATGGGGATTATTAATGTTTGGTTATTAGCGAGGGAAAAGGTATCTAATTTTTTGTTTGGCATGATTACGGTTGCGGTATTTCTATATATTTTCATTACACAAGGTTTATATGCAATGGCAGTATTAGCAGCCTTTCAATTTATATTTAATATATATGGTTGGTATCATTGGATTGCACGTAGTGGGGAGGAAGAGGTAAAGGCAACAGTTCGTTTAAATATAAAAGGATGGACGATTTATATAATCTTCATGTTATTTGCTTGGGTTGGTTGGGGCTATTATCAAATCCGTTATTTAGAATCAACAAGTCCATATTTAGACGCTTTAAATGCTGTATTAGGATTAGTAGCTCAATTTATGTTAAGTCGAAAAATTTTAGAGAACTGGTATTTATGGATTTTGTATAACGTGATTAGCATTGTGATTTATATTTCCACAGGTTTATACGTCATGCTAATATTAGCTGTTATTAATCTCTTTATATGTATAGCTGGTTTACTAGAGTGGAAGAGCAATTATAAAAGACAAGGGCATGTAAACAATTATATTTAGAAAGTAATTGGACGAGAAAAACCCCTGAAGCATATATGCTTCAGGGGTTTATTAATAGAATATAAGTTTATGCTTTTGTCATACCTAGTAATACAGCGCCGCCGATAATTAAAACACTACCTAGTGCAATAAAGATCAATTGACGTTTTGTTTTCTTTTCACCTAAGAAGACAATCGCACCGAATGTTGAGATAACGATTCCAGTTTGAGATAAGGGGAAGCTTGTTGCTACTCCGACACGTGGTAATGAAAGAAGTAAGAATAAGTTTCCAGTTCCCCATAGTAAACCAGATAAAGCATTACGGATTGCATATTTGTTAAATGGTTTATGTTTAGACGTCAGTACAACCGCACCGACAAACATACCAACTGCTTGTGGTAAAATAGCAGACCAACCATCGATATTATACCAACGAATAATAATTACATATACAAGGTAGCCGAAAGTAGAAACAATTAAAGTAAGAAGTCCTTTTTTCAATTGTCCTGGTGGCTGAGCATTTTCTTTATCATCTAATGATGTGAATACAACACCAACTACGATTAATAGGATTGCAATCGTTCCCAGAATGATTGTTGTTGTAGTAGTCCACTCACGGAAAGCGATAACTCCAAAGATAGAAGTTGCAACAAGTTGCATACCAGTAGAAATCGTTACAGTAGTAGAAACACCTAACTTTTCAACTGTTTTTAATTGGTTTACTTGTCCTAAAGCCCAGAATAAACCTGAAATAAAACCAACAATCAAGATTGTCATTGTTAAAGCTGGTTGAGTAAATACATACATAATTGTTGCGAAGAATAGAGCACCGATTGTCATACCTACCGTTTGGCTATATGCACCACCGCCCATTTTTACGCTTACTAATAAGATGTTTCCCCATGCAATTGCAGGAAGAAGCGCTAATAAAATGTCCATTACAAGACTCCCTTCGGTTTGCTATACCAATATAATTACATATCGTTCTAACGATCGGTAATGCTCCACTGATAGAGTAGAAGATTACCGATCGCTAAAACGGGATGAAGAATTCACGATATAAATGCGTTTTCATTTCTTCCTTTTTTCAAACACCTACATATAATAACAGGAAATTGCCTATTTTAGAAAGTAAATTCAAATAGAATGTATATTTAAATAAAAGATAAAATTCAGTTATTTCCCGATAGCCTATTTTATTTCCTGAGAAATAAAGAAGCAGCTTCGAAAAAAGCTGCTTTAAGAGTTGGTAATTCTTTTGTTAATAAGCTGAATACATAGTAGAAATAGGAGTGACATACTAATAGTGATAACGACAAGTGTCCAGGCGAGCTGCATATTACTTGCATCAATCGCCATATAAATTGCAGTTGGGATTGTTTGTGTTTTACCGGGGATGTTCCCAGCAAACATGAGTGTAGCACCAAACTCACCGAGCGCACGAACAAAACTCAAAATCATTCCGCTTAGTAAAGCAGGAAATGCAAGCGGAAGTGTGACGTGTAGAAAAACTTGATATTCACTTGCGCCAAGGTCACGAGCACTTTCTTCAATTTGTACATTCGTAATAGAAAATCCTGTTTTTGCTGATTGGTACATGAGCGGAAATGCAACAACTGTAGAAGCAATGATCGCAGCAGTAGATGTGAACATAATAGACTGCTGAAATATTGATTCTATCCACGTTCCAATGGGACTATTATTTCCAAAAATGATAATGAGAAAAAAGCCGATTACAGTTGGCGGAAGTACCATTGGTAATAAGAAAATCGTTTCTAGTATTACTTTATATCTCGATGAGGAGCGTGCTAGCGCTCGCCCGATTATCGTTCCTAAAATGGTAACGATAATGGTGGCACATGCGGCTACTCGTAAAGATAGAAAGATTGGTGACAAAATAGCATCAAAGCTCATGGCGATTATGATAGGACTGTAAATCCATATTTCTTAAAGATAGATTGTGCATCTTTTGACTGCAAATACTCATAAAATGAATTCGCCTCTTTCTTATGCTTAGATTCTTTTATAACACCTAAAGGATAGTGAATTGGCTCATGAGAAGTCGTCGCTGCTGTCTCACCAATCTTTACTTTGTCTGAAATAAGAGCATCTGTTTTGTATACAATACCAGCATCTACATTACCTGTTTCTACATATGTTAACACTTGCCGAACATCTTTTGTAAATACGATTTTATTTTGAACGTCATTCCATAGATTTTCATTTGTAAGAGAAGCCTTTGCATATTTTCCTGCAGGTACTGATTCAGGTGTACCAAGTGCGATTTTCTTAATTTTTTCATCTTTTAAATCTTGAATTTTTGTAAGAGAACTATCTTTTGGGACGACTAAAACGAGTTCATTTCCAAGAAGATTCTTCCCTTCCTTTTCATTAATGAATCCTTTTTTTACAAGAGTTTGGAATTTATCTTCGGCTGCTGAGAAGAATAAATCAGCAGGTGCGCCCTGTTCGATTTGTTGTTGAAGTGCACCAGAAGCACCGAAGTTAAAAGAAAGTTTAATATTAGGTTCTTGTTCTTTATATTTTGTTTCAATTTCTTTTAATGCATCTTGTAAGCTTGCAGCTGCGGATATAGTAAGTTCAACTGTTTTTCCTTCTTTAGCAGTTGATTTCTCTTTCTTATCTCCGTTTGTACATGCAACGCTAAATATAAGAAGAAAAGAAAGTATAAGCGCCCCTATGGATCGTAATATAAACTTGTTCATAAGAAAATCCCCTTTCGTTTTGACATATTCAATTATAACTAATTATAACTAAATATAACTAGTTATAATTGAATATAATTTGAACGATGTAGTTGCTCTTAAAATATAGGAGAAATATTCTTTTCTTTGTTACAATGAAGGAAGAAAGTGAGGAATCGTCTATGGATCATCATTCCTACACAACGGAAGAAGTAGCGAAGCGATTAAAAGTATCAAAATTAACAGTATACGATTTAATTAAAAAAGGAGAACTGCCTTCCTATAGAATTGGTAGACAGATGCGCATCGATGCAACGGATTTAGAACAATATATAAAACAAATGAAAACAGGGAAAATACAAGGTACTTCTGTAAAGAGCGAAGATAGTAGAGGCTTGGATACATGTATTATTAGTGGACAAGAACTAACGTTAGATATGTTGGCAAAACGTATAGAAAATCGCCTGCCAAGTTCAAATATATTAAGAGCATATCAAGGTAGTTTAACGAGCTTAGTAAAAATGTATCAAGGAGAAGGAAGTATCGTTAGCTTGCATTTGTTTGATGGCGAAACGGGTACATATAATGTTCCTTACGTAAAACGTATTTTAGTTGGACAACCATGTACGATGATTAATTTATTAGCAAGGAACGTTGGGTTTTATGTGCAAAAGGGAAATCCAAAAAACATAAAAACATGGGCTGATTTATCTCAGTCATCTATACGATTTGTAAATCGAGAAAAGGGCTCTGGTATTAGGGTGTTAGTCGATGAACAATTGCGCATTCAAAAGTTAAATAAAGAACGTATAAGTGGATATGAATGGGAAGAATCAAACCATCTTGGTGTTGCCACGCAGGTCGCAAATGGAAAAGCTGATGTGGGGGTAGGATCAGAAAAGTTTTCGCAAATTGTAAATGTAGACTTTATTCCAATCATGAAAGAACAGTATGATTTAGTGATTTTGAAGAATAAAGAGAATGAAGAGTTGATTGAAGTCGTGAAAGACATTCTGCAATCGGAAGAATTTCATAATGAATTAAAAGTAATTGGCGGATACGATATGACGAAAACAGGTCAAATTATATATGAAATAAAGTGAAACTTTAATCAGTGGGGGTTTTCTTCATCCCTCACTGATTATTAGCCCTCACCAATCGGACTTTTATGGGCAGTTGATCCCCCACCAAACTTCTTTGCTTTCGCTGAATTTTGAGGTGGAGGTCTTACTGCCCATTAAAGCGGGATAAACTAAAAAGCTGCTTGTCTATAAGACGAGCAGCTTTTTCTATATATAAAGGGGTTTGGGGAAACAAAGTGTTAAACAAGACCTTGAGCAAGTGTGTAAATGAAAGCTGTAAGAAGAGTCGCTCCACTTGCAAGTCCGAAGAAATCTGATTTGTTAAATGTAATGTTGTTCATTATAATCTCTCCTTATTTGTTTAATGTAGTTGCAACAGCTTTTGCATCGACAAGTGCGGATAGCACCATGCCCATTGTATTTAAAAATTTGTTTGATTTCATTTTGTTCATCATGCGTATCCGCTCCTTTTCGAATTGTTGTTGCCCTGCTTTATATCTTAATTATAGGAAATATGATTGCCTGCAACTATCGAATTAGCTTACGAAAGACTTACACTTTTGTAAGAAAAAAAGACATCCGTGTAAGAATGTCTTTTAAAGCATGTTGATGTGATGATGCTCTTCAATTGTTTTTAAAAAACTACGCATTGAATTCGTCATATAGCTATCTTTACGGCGTATGAAAACTGTTGAAATACTGCCGTATTTTTCAGGGATTGCATGACAATGTACTTTCCCCGCTTTAGAAAGATGGTGGACAGCAGACTGTGGTACGAGTGTAATTCCAAGGCCAAGTGCCACACTATTTAATATTGTCTCTAATATATTAAACTCCATAATTCTTTTTGGCAGCAAACCTTCGTCTTTCAGCCATCGTTCTAGTTTAGAACGGTATCCACATCCTTGGTTAAAAACGAGTAGAGGCGTTGTTGTAAATTCTTCTATATGAAAAGCTTTATTTTGTGTTACAAGCATTAACTTTTCTGTACTAACATCGTATTGTTCAATTAGTGGATGTTTAATAGGCCCTGATATAAAAGCACCATCTAATTGGTGATCCAGTACTTCTCTAATTAATTCTTCTGTTAGGCCTGCTTGTAATGATAAATCGACATTCGGATAGCTTTTATAGTAAGAAGATAAAATGGTAGGTAATGTACTTACTGTTTCGACAGTACCGATTTTTAATATGCCAGAGGGTGTTTCACTATCTAAAAAAACTTGCTTTAGCTCATCGACATCTTGCAAAATTTTATTAACATAAACAAGCATTTTTCTTCCTTCAGCTGTTAGAGTCATGCCTCGTTTATGACGGTAAAAGAGGGGCGTTTTTAGCTCATTTTCTAGTTGTTTAATGCGTGCTGTTACATTTGATTGTACGTAATTTAATTCCTTTGCTGCGCCGCTTACACTGCCTTGATCGGCAACGCTTTGGAAGATTTGTAAGTCTCTTAATTCCATTTTATGCTCCTCCTTGATGTTAACTATCATTATAAATGATAGTTAACATCATTTTGAATCATTTTACGTGATATATTTTTTCTTTTACAATTCTCTTTGTGCAAATAGAAAGAAGTGGGGGATTGTGGTGAGAAGAGGTCAAATAATCATAGGTGCTTTCGCATGTTTAATAGCAAGTATGTCATGGGGAGCAATGTTTCCAGTTGCTGATCATGCGTTAGAATACATAGATCCATTTTACTTTTCGCTTATTCGCTATGGAGCGGTGGCGATCGTACTGATTGTATTATTGTTAATGAAAGAAGGAAAACAGGCATTTCGTTTAGAGGGAAGAGGAAAGTTACTCGTCTTTTTCGGAACGATGGCGTTTACGGTATATAATGTACTTGTATTTTTAGGTCAAATGTTAATGGGAAAATCAGGCGTCATGGTAGCCTCTATTATGGAAGCACTTATGCCGATGATTTCTATTTGTATTTTATGGGGATATAAGCATGTAAAACCGAAAAAATATATGATAACGAGCATGATTATCGCTTTTGTAGGGGCTGTGTTTGTTATTACAAAGGGCGACATGAGTTTCTTTTTAACATTGAAAGATAACATGTTTTCACTAGCATGTATATTTGTTGGAGTTGTAGGTTGGGTTATTTATACGATGGGTGGTCAAACATGTTGCGATTGGTCGACATTACGTTATTCTACATTGACGTGTGTATTCGGTACGACGGTTACAGGAATTATAACGGTACTTATTACGTCGCTTGGATATGTTTCAGTTCCGAGTATGGGAACGATTTCTGTCGTGAAATATGATTTATTATTTATGATGACATTACCGGGAATTGTAGCATTACTTGCTTGGAATTACGGTGTGAAGATTTTATCATCTATTAATGGGATTTTGTTTATTAACTTTGTACCTATTACAACTTTAATGATTATGATGATGCGAGGATATCAAATAACAATGTTTGATATTATAGGAACTTTACTTGTTATTGCAGCACTTATTCGCAATAATGTTTGTCAGAGAAAAGAAGAAAATATAAATAAGGAAATGTTACAAGAAGAGCAATTACGTCAAGCTGTTTAATAGGCAATTGGAGGATTTCACATGTTAGAAAGTTTATTGTTTTTCTTCGCCGTTGGAGTTGCTTGTGAGCTTGCAGCAATTAATCGAAATGGTCGTAAGAAGATAAAACAACAAGCTGAAATGATACAGCTTTTAAAAGAGTTAAAAGAAAGAAACATTTAAAAAGACGACCGGGCATAGACGGTCGTCTTTTTCTATATAAAGGGGAAAGGGGACACAAAGTTATACAAGCGTAGCAGCGTAAATAAAAGCAGTAAGAAGAAGAGAGCTGCTAGCTAATCCTAAAAAATCTAATTTTTTAAAAGTGATGTTATTCATGATTCATTCTCCTTACTTGTTTAATGTAGAAGCAACAGCTTTTGCATCGATAAGAGCGGAAAATACCATGCCCATTGTATTTAAAAGATTGTTCGTTTTCATCTTGTTCATCATATTGATCCGCTCCTTTTCGAATAGTTGTTGTTTCTTTCTGACTTAATTGTATGAAATATTGGGGAGAGTAACTATCGAATTAGCTTACAAGAAAATTACACTTTTGTAAGAATTGAAATTTAACAATTAATACTTATTTTTATTACCAACTCCTAAAACTTAGTGTTATAATTGTGGTAAGAAAATGACTATACTTCGGATGTTTAGAAAGGAACGAAACAAATGTATAAACCAATTACATTTTTGTTGAAATATATATTTAAAACAGCTGGGAAAGTAGAAGTGCAAGGAAGAGAAAAATTACCAGAAGGCGGTCCGTATGTTGTTGCGTGTACACATACAAGCTTTATGGATGTGTTAATGTTAGCGACAGGGATGTATCCGACCGAAATTCATTACATGGCCAAAAAAGAATTATTTGAAGGGAAATTCAAAAATTGGTTCTTTAAAAATGTAAATGCATTCCCTGTAGATCGTGCAAATCCAGGACCGAGTACACTTAAAATTCCATCACGCTTATTAAAAGAAGGAAAAGTCGTAGGGATTTTCCCAAGTGGAACGAGATCAACAGAAGACGTTTCATTAAAAGCTGGTGCTGTGACAATTGCGATGCGTTCTAACGTTCCATTAATACCGGCAGCTTATATTGGCCCATCAAGTGTAAAGGAATTAATAAAAGGGAAAAAGGCGCAATTGATTTTTGGAGACCCAATTCAAATTGATGCTGAAGAACAAATAGATCGAAAAACAGCTATGAAAATGATGACAGATCAATTAAATGAGAAGTTTGAGGAGCTAAAGGAAGCTTTGCAATCAAATCAAAAGTAAGAAAAGACGACCGGGCATAGACGGTCGTCTTTTCTATTACTATTTATAATAAAGGGGAAAGGGGACACAAAAGTTATACAAGCGTAGCGGCGTAAATAAAAGCAGTAAGAAGAACTGATCCGCTAGCTAGTCCTAAAAAATCTAATTTGTTGAAAGTAATGTTATTCATCAGACATTCTCCTTACTTGTTTAATGTAGAAGCAACAGCTTTTGCATCGATAAGAGCGGAAAATACCATGCCCATTGTATGTAAAAAATTGTTTGATTTCATTTTGTTCATCATATAAATCTGCTCCTTTTCGAATAATTGTTGCCCTGTTTCTGACTTAATTGTATGAAAAAAAGCAGAGAGTAACTATCGAATTAGCTTACAGGAAAATTACACTTTTGTAAGAAAAACGAATGGGGGTGTAATGATGAGAAGGTTTGACATATGTTTATGGAATTTATTAATTTAAAAGTAGAGGTGAGTGTATGGCTAATATTAAAGATATTGCAAAGATGGCGGGAGTTTCAGTTACGACTGTTTCGAGAGTATTGAATGATCATCCGTATGTAAGTGAAGAAAAAAGGAAAGCGGTTATGGAGATAGTTGAGAAGTTGAATTACTCACAAAACGCAAATGCTGTTCATTTATCAAAAGGAAAGACGAATATTGTTGGTGTGATTCTCCCTTACATTAATCACCCGAGCTTCGATGCAATGGTAGGGGGAATGATGGAGGGAGCGTTAACTCATAACTACAGGGTACTGCTTTGCCAAACGAATTATAATAAAAAAGAAGAAATGAAAAGTTTACATATGTTAAAAACGAAACAATTGGATGGTCTTATTATTTGTTCACGTGCGAATGATTGGGAAATGATAGAACCGTATGCTTCTTACGGCACAATCATTGCTTGTGAAGATAATGATATTTCAAATATCTCAAGTGTATATACAAATCATTCGGCAGCTTTCCAGCTAGGAATGAACCACCTTATTGAAAAAGGTTATAAAAAAATTGGTTATTGTACGGGGAGAAAGCTAGGACCGAGTAGTCAAAAGCGTTTTGATGTGTATAAACATCAATTGCAATCTATAGATGGAGAAGTGAATGAAGAATGGATTTTCACAGAATGTTTTACATTAGAAGATGGTGTGAGAGTGGCTCATAAATTAAAGGAGATGCAGCATCTTCCTGAAGCATTAATAGTAGCAGGAGATGAAGTTGCGATTGGGGTTATGACGGAAGTTGGGAAATTGGGTATTCAAGTTCCTGAGGATTTAGCGATTATTGGTTTAGATAACCAACCTATTTCGCAAGTGTTGCAACTTACAACCATTGATCAAAATTTGAAGGGGATAGGGAAAGCGGCTTTTGAAATGTTTTACCAGCAAATAAGTGACGAGAGTTCTAAACAAGAAAAGGTGGAAATTCCATATGAACTTGTGGAGCGATCTACAGTGTAATTTTAATCCGTTATGTGCATAAGTGCATAACGGATTATTTTTTTGAAATATCTTTGACAAGAAACGCGTTTCATACTTTATAAAGGAGTTAAACCGGTTTGTAACAATCCATGGATCCTTTTCAAGAATAGTATTTGGAGGGATATGCATGAATGAATTTTTATTAAGTATAAAAAAGTATTTAGAGAATGACGAAAATATTTTAGCCTTTGTGGTGGGGATCTTTGAGAAGGATAATTTCACGTTATGTTATCAACATGGAATTTTTGTTGTCACTACTAGACGTCTCCTGTTTTACGGGAAATTTCCTTACTATCCTTCAACATTTAAAGAGTACTCATATTTGCATATAGATAGCATAGATTTCCGTCCGTATTTTGAATTTACTTGTAATCATGAAACGGTTAGAGCTAAGTATATTCAGCAAGGGAATGTGGAGCGATTTGTCCATACAGTGAGAACAAATATGAATAATTAATCACCCCTTCGTTTAAACATAATATCTCAATTTTCAAGAGGTGAAATGCGCAATAAAAACAACTTCTAAACCTCTAGGAGATAGTGATACAATGTCAAATGGGGGGAGGGTATGAACTATGGTTAATCAACGTATAAAGGAAATAACACTAATTACAATTGGTTCATTATTATTCGCAATTGGTATTAATTACTTTGCAATTCCAAACCGTCTATCAGAGGGTGGAATTATTGGTTTAACGGTTGTTACGTACTATTTATTTGATTGGTCGCCTGGGATTGTGAACTTTGCTATAAATGCAATTTTACTAGCTGTTGGTTATAAATTTTTTGATAAGAAAACGATGGTTTATACAATTTTAGGGATTGTAGAAACATCCTTGTTTTTATATGTTACAGAACATATTGAGTATCATGTAAATAGTGATACGTTATTAGCGGCACTATTTGCTGGTGTATTTGTCGGTATCGGATTAGGCTGTATGTTCAAAGCTGGAGGTACATCAGGGGGATCGGCAATTTTAGCGCGGTTAGCAAATCAATATTTAGGTTGGAGCGTCGGTAAGGGTGTACTTATTATTGATATCGTTGTAATTGCTGGTTCCGTATTTATAATAGGGCAGGAAAAAGCGATGTACACACTTGTTGCGGTATTTATCGGAGCGAAAGTGATTGATTTCATTGTAGAAGGAATGGATACAAAAACGGCTGTTACAATTATTTCAAATCAACCAGAGTTAATACGTGAGGCTATTACGAAAAACATGACACGCGGTGTCACTGTATTAGAGGGGCGCGGCGGATATACTGGTAAAAATAAAGAAGTTTTATATGTTGTTATTAATAAACAAGAGCTTGTTAAGCTAAAGCAAGTTATTAGTCGAGTGGATGAAGATGCTTTCGTTGTTATCCATGATGTACGTGATGTACTTGGTGGAGGCTTTAAAGCGAGTTAAAAGGTGAACGAGTAAATTCGTTCACCTTTTTTTTAATTCTTACAAAAGTGTAAGTGTAATGTAATGAGATTCAATAGTAGATTGTATTCCTTCTTTTTAAAATGGATGTATATATATCCTGCAGAGGAGGAATGTTTATTATGAAGAAAAAAATGATCACTACTATAATAGCGATGATAGTCATAGTAATAATGTTACTACCTACGAAACTTGGACCGGTTATCGATAAATATAATCCGCTTTATAAGACGAAAGAATACTATACGGTTGTGAATACAATTGGTCAGCATATTGGTGATGAGTGGTATGAATATGAATTTATTGCATTTGACGAACGTGGAAGAGAACAAAAAATAAAGAAGACTGTTAAGCATATGTTAAAGAGAGATGAAACATTAAAGGTGTATGCAAAAGGACGTTACGGCGAGGCAATTGAAGAAATTGAAGCGATAAATATTCCTATTAATGCAAAGAGTAAACTTTTAGCGATGAGATAGCGCAATATACCCCTACCTATTTTTTGTCGAAAATAAAAATACTAGGTAGGGGTATATTATAGGTTCGTAAAAAAGCCTTAGTCCCTAAGGACTAAGGCTTTTTTTATTATATAAAGGGGAAGGGGGTACATTGTAGTAGCATGAGTGAAAAGTATAAGAAGGGTAGCTACTAACAATGTAATTTGGTTATTTAAGTGTTCTTCTTATTTGGCTTACTTGTTAACTTTATTGTACGAGATATAAGTAAGAGAAACTATCGAATTACATTACACATAGCTTACAAACATGTAAGTCTTCTGTAATGTAATTCGATGGTTAAAAGATAGCGAATTTTATATAGTGTAATTAGAAAGGCTCACTGTATTACTTTCTGTTTATAATGTTAATGAAGAATGAAAAACCAACTACTTTTTAATAAGCCTCATCTGTTATGTAGATGGGGCTGTTCTTTTAAACCTTACAACATTGTAAGGTTTACGTAAGTTAATTCGATAGTAAATTTGTCATATTTTTTGCATAATAGATACAAATAGATAAAAATAATTAGGGATATAGTAAGAAGGGAGAAGAATGGGATGCGTAAAGAAGAAGTAGTGAAGTTTCCAATTAAAGATTTCTGTAGCTACTTTACTGTTGCCGTAGTATGTATTGGATTATTTGATATCATAACAAACTTAATTGTTAAATAATATAGATGACAAAACAAGAAGGGAGATCCTTTCTTGTTTTTTTTATGGGGGAATAAAAATGAAGTGGATTGATAGTCATATACATGTTGACCAATATAAGGATGAAGAGAAAAGTAAATTACTTAAAGATGTGGAAAATAGTAAAGAGATAGAGGGGCTTATTGCAGTATCTATGAATTATCAATCATGTAAAGAAACTTTATCTTTAGCAAAGCGATATCCCTTTGTTCATCCAGCAATAGGTTTTCACCCAGAGCAATTGATTCATAAAGAAGAATGTGAGCAAATTTATAAATTAATTGAAGATCATGTAGAGGACATAGTTGCGATCGGTGAGGTAGGTTTGCCGTATTATGTAAGAAAAGAAGATGAGCGCATTGCTATCAATTCATATATTTCGGTGTTACAACGGTTTGTTGAACTAGCTAGTAAATATGATTTACCAATTATATTGCATGCAGTGTATGAAGACGCTGATATTGTATGTGATTTACTGGAGAAATATAAAGTTTCACGTGCACACTTTCATTGGTTTAAAGGAAGTGAAACAACAATGAAACGGATGATGAGGAATGGTTATTACATTTCTATCACGCCAGATGTTTTACATAAGGAGAAAATTAGAAAAATCGTTTCGTATTATCCACTTGAATATATGATGGTAGAAACGGATGGACCGTGGGAATTTCAAGACGATGTTATGACGCATCCGAGAATGATTAGAGAGGTACTAAAGGAAATTAGTGTTATAAAAAACATGTCTGTTGATAAGGTTACGAAAACGATATATGAAAATACGATTCAATGTTATCCCGCTATTCGCCGGGCGGTAAGACTCCCACCTCAAAATTCAGTGTAAGTAGAGAAGTTAGGTGAGGGTTGATAATCAAATGGTATATTCATAATATGCCACATTTTAATTTAAATTACAAAACCACCAAGCATTCTGCTTGGTGGTTTTGTATTAGGATTCTAATTTTTTCCCACGTTTTAATAAGAAAAGAAAGACAATGACAAAGAGGCCAAGTATAAGGAAGAATCCATATTGTTTTATATAATCCATTATGTCATTTGCGCTTGTTGGTTTTTCAACGTGAATGCCGTCTTTATTAGTAGTAATATGAATATCTTTCATTTTCACTTCATTTGTTTCTTTTTGTAAATCAATCCATTCTATATTTGGAATGCTCTCTAGTTCCTTTAATACTTCTTTTAATGGTTTCACACCTAAGTAAGGATGATAGAATGCACCAATAACTCCATCGGATAATTTAGCAACAGATACAGCACGTTCCTTCATCTTTGCAATAGTATGTGGCTTATCTTCTTCAATAAATCCGACTGTTTCAGGAATTAATTTCATCCCGTGTAAAAATGATGGAGTACTTGTATAAAATGGTGAGTGCATAGATTTCCAAGTTGTGTCACTTAACTGTAGTTGTCCTACATAAGTTGAAAAGTACCTTGATAATATTGCATATCCTTTTTGAGACATCGTGTAATGAGGTGCTTCAAATGCGACAGGATATAGTTTTGTATCTACAAGTTCTTGAATACCTTTTTCAATATGATCAGTCGTATATTTTTCTTCAAATTCTTCCCCTTTTTTTACATATGCATTATATGCTTCTATATTAGGGAAATCATCTTTTGTTTTTGGTTTTTCATGATTTGGTTGACGAATTGGTTGATCTGTTTTGACATCCCAAAATTCAAAACCTTCACCAGTTTCACTATCATAAAATTGGTGCGTATAACCATGCATAATAATTGCTGCACCATCATTTTGCATAGAGCGTAAAAGATCGACTAGTTCGGGTTTCTCTTTTAAATGTATTGTTTTTCCTGTGTCTGGATCTTTATATACCGGTATGACCGTAATCATGTAAGAAATTTTTTTCTCTTTTAGTAATGTAGCAATTTCTTTTAATTGATTTATATCTGCGGCTGGATGGACGTCCTCAAGACGTAAATAAGCCTCTACTTTAGTTGTCGTTGGCTTTTTTCCGAAATAAGAAAATAACATTTCACCTATGTAATGGGATATCCAGTCGAAGAGATTTGGCGTTGCAACGTAATAAGATGTTTCATGCTGAACGATTAGTGGGTTCTTACTATTTGAGCTTAAAGCGTTAGCAAGAACAGTTCCATTTGTATCAAAAGATTGAATCAATCGTTCTTCTTCTAACGTGTTCTTTAGTTTATTACTTGGATATTCGATTTCATTCACTCGTACATCATTATCCTTTAGAGTAATGAAAGAAAAGCGATTAGATAGTTGTTCAACATTTTGCCCTAGCACTAATACTGGGCCTGAGAAATTTTCTATAAGTTGTTTTGCTTCAGTAGGAAACTCTTCTTTTTGTTCACCGATATAAACAATATGTGTATAAGAAGATGAATTAGTAATTTCATTAGCTTTTTTTAAACTTTTTGTAGTTATATCGTTTGTAAAATGTCCTAATTGAGTATTAAGGATTTGAATATTATTTGTAATTTTATCGTCTTTTGTACTATATAAAACAAGTACTTTTGGCTTTGATGACGTTTGTGCAGAGGTGTGGATAGGGATAAGAAGTAAAATACTGAACAAGAGTATTATGCACTTTTTCATTTGGTCTGCTCCTATTCTATATGTAGAGTTCAATTTACAATTATATACAAGAAATACGTTGTAGTCTATGAAAGTTACATTTTTGCACGTATTTACCAGCTGTTTTTTCACAAAATCGGTCTGAAGCATGATGATAATATGTATAGTTATTTGCTATGATAAAAGGGTAAGAGAATGATAGAATGTGGGTAATTGTAAAGGGAAGAAGGCTGAAAGGGGACAAATTTCAGCGGAGAAAGAGGTAGAGGTAGTGAAGAAATTCTTTGTAGGATTTTTAGTTGTTCTTGGGGTGTACTTATATTTCCAAGGAAAGTCTGAAGGAATGGGCAAATTAGTAAATGAGACAAGCTATGTTGATTCAGAAGAAGCAAAACAGATGAAACAAATTATTATAGAGGAAGCAAAGAAAGTCAATCTTCCAGAATGGATACCTCTTACAATTGCCGAACATGAAAGCCGGTTAAATCCGAGAAGTGTTGGAGATAACGGAACTTCATTCGGATTATTTCAATTGCATCGCGGTGGTGGGCTTGCACCAGAGCATTTAACTGATGAAGAGTTGAAAGATCCACGTATAAATGCGCAAATTGCAATGCCGCATTTAATGAAAGGATATAAGCGCGGGGTGCAAAAAGGTTTGACTGATTTTGCATTACTAAAATATATAGCAAATACATCTGGATGGCCAGGGAATTTAGGGCCGGAGTGGACGGATAATAATATGAAGTATAACGTCGGATTAGAGGATGTGTACTATCGAAATAAAGGTGTAATTAAAGAGTAGGTTTTTGAGACCTACTCTATTTTTTGTGGATAATCGCGTTGTTTTGTGAAATACTCTGCTAGTTGTATTTTCACCTCTTCTAGCTTTGTAGAAACTTGCGGTATTTTATATCCTACATACAATGGTGAAACGACAAATCTAGGAACAACTTTACAAATGATTTTTCCGTTTACGTGATAGAAGAATAAGTTATAACTACTACATCCTTTATGGAAATCTGTCAGTATGTAACGTACAGTTTGCTGAATGTAATTTGCCAATTCATCGATGAATTCAACATCTTCAATGATGATATTAAATTCAGTAAAACCGATAATAGGGCGATCTGAAATATTGAGTTCAATGCGCTCGTTTTTTTGTACAATGACTCCTTGGAAATTGTCCTGTTCAACGTTATCGAGATAGTCTACATATTTCATTCCGATAATCTGCATGTGTGCATGATGCAAACTTCCACCGGAGAATGGACCATGATTTTTGTATAAAATCACAGATGTGAATTCTTCATTCTTCTGCAAATCTAACCAATGTTTAATGGAAAAATGAATTAGCGATTTCATATGTTCTTCTGTATATGTCGCAATATGATCTTCACAATTATCTGTTTCTATTAGCACCGTTTGAAATGTATCTTTTAATGTAGGGAATTTGTTTTTTAGCCAAATAATTGATCCTTCAGTTGCTAAAATATCCGTTAAATTTTCTCTGTCACAAAAAGGACATGCCGCGCTTCTATTCCGGATGCTTTCTGGTTTTTGTTTACCGATATCGTTTAAAAAGTATAGTTGTTGTGTATCCATTTGTATATATGCCCCTTTAAAATATGTGTAAAAATCCCGCTTAATACATTCGGGAAAAGGAGAAGAAAATCCTTTAAAGGGAATCGGAAAAATAAAAGACAAGATATCCTCATTAAGATAGGGTACCTTGTCTTTTATTTTTTCTTTAATAATGTGTATGGATAGTATAGATCGTTTGTATTGTACTTCTTTTTTCTATTTTTTATTGTGTATAAGGCAATTGCTGTACTTGCGATTACAATAATGGCTTTCTTCATATTCGGTTACCCCTTTTTTATTGTTGGTTTAATTCTTGGCTAACTGCTTTTGCATCAACTAGAGCGTGTAAAATCATTTTTACCATGTTCATCATATTCTCTCACTCCTTTTTATAGTTCGTTTAGTTCTTTTACAACTGCTTGTCCGTTCACTAATACCTCAAAGATTGCTTTTACGATTTCTTTCATCATGGTTGTTTCCTCCTTTTGTTGTCTCTCTTGTTTACATCTTTATTGTATAGGGAGGCATCTTTTCGTACTATCGCTTTCCATTACGTGAACATAACAGTTTTGTAAGATTTGATGTCACTTATTGAAATGTTTAGTCTATCTTCATTATTTTCAGAAAAATGACTATTCAAACATGAAATGGGAAAGTATAATAAAGAAGTAAGTATTAAATTCCGTACGAAAGAGGTGAATGAGATGAAACGTTCTTTAGCTGCACGTGCCAAATTTTTAGATTTTATCTATTTTTGTCGTGCGATTTTTCATGATGTAGTTGTTAACGGGATACGTCTGTCCTTTTTTAACAATTGCATAGTAGCTATTGAACGATAGAAATCTCTTCACCCATTTTTAATAAACGTGTGAAAAGGGAGCTATTTGGCTTCCTTTTTCTATGTCGAAAACCATGGGGAATGTTTCTTTCCCATGGTTTTTTATATTGAAAGGAGTACGGAAAATGACAATTTGTAGTGTAAATAATGTAACGAAATCTTTTGGTGGAAACATCATATTTGAAAATATATCGCTTGAAATAAAGAACGGTGAACGTGTTGGATTAGTTGGTCGAAACGGTAGTGGGAAGACTACAATCTTTCAACTTCTAACTGGAATGGAAAGTTTGGATGCAGGAGCCATTCATATGAAGAAAGGTACACGTATTGGTCATGTGGCGCAAATTCCGAAATTTGATGAAGGTATGACTGTATATGATGTATTGAGTTCTGCTTTTAAAATAGAAAAGGAATTAGAAAGGGAAATGCATGCTTTAGAAAAACATATGGCGGAAGAACAGGAATCGTCTGCTTTACAAAGATTAATGGAGAGGTACGGAGTAATCCAAGAAAAGTTTGCATTCCTTGGTGGTTATGAAATAGAAGCGAATATTATGAAGGTAGCAAATGGTCTACAGGTGACAGAACTATTTCCTCGATCATTTCTGGAGTTAAGTGGCGGGGAGCAAACAAAAGTCAGCCTTGCATACATGCTGTTGCAGAAACCAGATTTACTTTTATTAGATGAGCCAACCAATCATTTAGATTTATTTGCGGTAGAATGGTTAGAGCAATTTTTGAAAGAATACAATGGAACGGTTATGGTCATTTCACATGATCGTTATTTCCTTGATGAAGTTGTAACGAAGATTTTTGATTTAGAAGATGGAGAGATTCACGTGTACCATACCAACTATTCTCAGTTTGTTGAGGAAAAGGAAGAACGGTTGCTTCAGGAGTTTCAAGCTTATCAAGAACAGCAAAAGAAAATAAAGAAAATGAAAGAAGCAATTAAGCGACTACGTGAATGGGCAAATCAGGCGAATCCTCCGAATGAAGGATTGCATAAGAGAGCGAGAAGTATGGAACGTGCACTCGAACGTATGGAAAAACTAAAGAAACCTATTTTAGAGCGAAAACAAATGGGACTTCAGTTTGAAGGGCAAGAGAGAAGTGGGAAAGATGTTGTTGTAATGAAAGAAGTGAGTAAGGGATTTGCTGACCACCCCTTATTTAACGAAGCGAATTTACATGTTCGTTTTCAAGAGCGTGCGGCCATCGTTGGTCGTAATGGTACAGGAAAGACAACGCTACTAAAATTATTATTAGAAGAAATAGAACCAGACGCGGGAGAAATTCGAATTGGTAGTAGTGTGAAAATCGGTTATTTATCACAGCATGCGTACGGAAATATGAAGAGTAATGTATTAGAGGCTTTTAGAGAATATGTAGCTGTAACAGAGGGAGAAGCGAGACATATATTAGCTAAGTTTTTATTTTATGGTCCAGCGGTGTTTAAGAAAGTAACGCAACTGAGTGGTGGAGAAAAAATGAGGTTAAGACTTGCGCAACTTATGTATCAAGATATCAATTTTTTGATTTTAGATGAGCCGACAAACCATCTCGACATTGAATCAAGGGAAGTTTTAGAGGAAGCTCTTGAACAATATAATGGAACGATTTTAGCTGTTTCACATGATCGTTATTTTTTAAATAAGTTATTTGAAAAGACGTATTGGATTGATGAGCGTAAATTATTTGAGTTTGCAGGGAACTATGCATGGACTCGTCAAAAGTGGGAGGAAAAGCTCGAGAAACAAGTAACAAAGCAGAAGCACCAAGGAAGAAAAGGTATGGAAACAGCTCCTGTAAAAAAGAAAGAATCTAGGAATGTTGAAGAGATTGAAACAGAGTTAATGCATGTAGAAGAAGATATATATACACTTGAGTGTAAGATGGAACAAGTAGTTGATGTTGAAATGCTTGAACAATTGTATGAGGAAAAAATGAAGAAAGAGTTGTTACGAGCGGAGTTATATAATGAGTTAGAGAATATTGTGGAGTGAAAAGTAGAAAGCGAATTCCTTTCAGTTTTGCTGAAGGAATTCGCTTTTTTATCTCGATATTTTACTGTAAAAGAAAAAGAAAATATGTGTTTCACGTGAAACAGTACATTTCATAAATCTTTGTTTCGTAATTTGTATAAATTTTAAAACATAAATGGTATTAGGAGATTTTTGCATCGATTAATTATTTCCCGAGACATAAGTATGTGAAACAGAGGCTCATAATTGGAAATAAAAAAATAGAGTTACAGCTTCACACGCTGAACTCTGTTTTCTTTTTGTGTGGCATCTTCCCTTGTTGAAATGATAATAGCGATCCCGAGCATAATAAAAAAAGCTAAAAAGAGGACGAACTTTGGGAAGAATGGGAATAGTAATAGCGCCCCGGCTATCATCATTGTTAATAATACGTAGTGCAGGACGTATTGGAATAGGTTGTCCATGTTTTCGCCCCCTTTTTGGTAATTGGTTATTAGTTATTAGTATTCTATGTCTCATACTGAACGAATAGAAGTGAATTTTTAATTTTTTAATACGAAATAAAAGAGAATGATTGAAGAGTTTGTTTCAACAAGTAAACGAAATTATGATGGATACTATAATCCGAAAGTAGATGAATTAGCTAAGCAGGCACTAGAAACATTAGATATTGAAAAACGAAAAGAAATTTATAAAAAGTTGTACCAAGAGTTGAGTGAAGATCAGCCTGTAATCTTCTTAAATAATAGCAAAGTTGTGTCTGCACATAATGCGCGCATTCAAGGATTACAAGAAGATAACTATAACGGTATCTTGGTTAAGTTTTAACTAAATTAAAGATAGAATAATAATTTTTAAAAAATTCTCAAAATATTTATTTAGAAAGAATTGACAAAATATAACGGACGATATAAGCTAATAACCATAAAGTCTACCGGAAAGGTCGGAATAGGATTGTTACCCCTCAAAAACATCTATTTTTTTACGATTAAAACCGACTTTTCCGATTGGCTATAAAATGTTGCTGTGGGAGGCATACATAAGGCAAGCAGTTCATAAGGTTTAATTATTAAAAAAAGAAAAGTTAGGGTGGGGACAATGAGAAAAAAGACAAAAAAATGGGCTGGTGTATTTTCGGTATTACTGAGTAGTTCGCTTGTGTTATCTGCTTGTGGGGGACAGGAAGATACGGCTTCTACAGAACCAGTAAAAAAGCAAGACTTAAAAGATGCTAAGATCGAATCAATTCCAGCTACAGATAAAAAGAAAAGTCCAGAGAAAGCAAATCAGCGAAAGGATACTTTTATTACAGCCATTTCTAAGCCAGGGGGAGTTTTCCTTCCATATTTCCAAGAGAATGGTTGGGATGGAAATGTAACGTCTGTAATTTTTGCGTCACTAGTAACAACAGACAAACAAAGTAAACCTGTTCCGGATCTTGCAGAAAAATGGGATATTTCTGCTGATCAGTTAACATATACATTCCACTTACGTAAAAATTTAAAATTTAGTGATGGGTCACCTTTAACAGCGGATGACGTAGCATTTACACTAACACTTCTTCATGATAAAGCGTATGAAGGTGGATTGGATATTGCTCAGTATGCTGTTAAAGGCGGGAAAGAATATAAAGAAGGAAAAGCAACTTCTATTGAAGGAATTCAAGTTGTTGATCCGCAGACAATTAAAATTACAACTGAAAAAGTTAATTCACAGGCGCTAACGAATTTAGGTGGCCCAGTGCTATCAAAAGCTTACTATGGAAAAGATTATAAACAAAATACAAGTTTAGACTATTTAAAAGCATTATATGGGCAACCAATTGCAGCGGGTCCATATAAATTTGAAAAATATGTTCCAGGTCAAGAAGTACGCTTCGTTGCTAACGAACACTATTATGCAGGAAAACCAAAAATTAAAAACTTTATTTATAAAATTACATCAGGTGATACTGGATTCCAATTATTCCAAACGGGTGAACTGGACTATAGTGGATTTAGAGCGAACCCTGAAAATATAGACCAATTAAAAGGATTAGAGTTTGCAAATATTAATCTTGAATCATCAAGTGATATTGCTTATATCTATGTAAATAATAAGAAACCGTATTTGAAAGATAAGAAGGTACGTCAAGCACTTACTTATGGATTAGATCGTAAGAAGTATGTGGATACAGCTTTACAAGGATATGGATCGGTTGCTAACGTACCAATTGCGCCAGTTTCATGGGCATATACAGAAGAAGGTATTAATAAATATCCACACGACGTAGAAAAGGCTAAAAAATTATTGGATGAGGCTGGTTGGAAAGTAGGTTCTGACGGGGTTCGTGAAAAAGATGGTCAAAAATTAAAATTAACATACTACGCATCAAATACAAGTAAAACAAATGATATCTTTATTCCAATTGCAAAAGAAAGTTATAAAGAAATTGGTGTTGAATTAAATCCAGAGTTGATGGACTTTAATACGATGCTTTCAAAAGTAGGGAAAGGTGACTACGATTTAGCGGCAGTTTCAACACCAGGAATTAGTGATCCAAGTGAAGTTGTAAGTGATTACTTATCAACTAATCCAAAAAGTGATACGGGTTATAACAATCCGAAAGTAGATGACTTGATTGTAAAAGGTATAGGGACGACAGATATTGAAAAACGTAAAGCAATTTATAAAGAACTGTATAAAGAGTTAAGTGATGATCCACCAGTTATTTTATTAAACTATCGTAAACTACTTTATGCTCATAATGCACGTATAAAAGGAATTGATCCAGAAAAGTACGATAGCATTAGTTCCAACTTACCAGTGTTATCTATTGAACAATAAGGGGTGACCTAAATAATAGAAGGCGTTTTTTCATACAGCGATGGAATAGTAGCTGTTTTGAAAAAATGTTCTTCTATTTTTAAGTAAATAGGATTGGAGAGACAAAAGGTGAAAACATATATCATTCGTAGGTTCCTTCAAATGATCCCTACATTGTTTGGTACATCTATTATTATTTTTTTCTTATTTGCACTTTTGCCAGGGGATTATATTGATTCAAATCCAAAGTTAACACCAGAGAGAGCTCAAGAGTTAAGGGAATTATACGGCTTAAACAAACCAATTATTGAAAGATATTTTCATTGGTTAGTGAATGCTTTGCATGGTGATTTTGGATTTTCTTTACAGTATCAAGAATCGGTAACTTCATTACTTAATAAATTCATTTGGAATACATTTATTGTTGCTGTTGCAGCTTTATTTTTCACTTGGATTATTGCTCTTATTATTGGGGTTATTTCTGCAACAAAGCAGCACTCTTGGTTTGATAGATTGGTAACAATCGGTGTCTTTGCAGCAATGTCATTTCCATCATTCTTTATCGGACTATTTTTAATTAAATTATTAGCAGTTGATTTAAAGTTACTACCTATTGGTGGCATGATTGATATTGGGAGTAATTCAACAGGGATAGCATACATATTAGAAGTATTACGTCATATGATTCTACCTGTATTTATTTTAACGCTTCTTGGCGTAGGATCGTTAACACGATATTTTAGAACCGGCATGTTGGATGTTATTAGGCAAGATTATATTCGTACTGCTCGTGCAAAAGGTTTAAAAGAAAGAACCGTTATTTATAAACATGCATTGAAAAATGCCATTTTGCCAGCGATTACATTACTCGCTTTTGAATTACCGGGTTTATTTTCAGGAGCTATTATTATTGAACAAATTTTTAATTGGCCAGGGATTGGGAGTATTCAATTAGAAGCATTAAACTTCCGTGATTATACGGTATTAATGGCTTTTACAATGTTTCTTTCTTGTTTAACAATTATGGCTAATTTCTTAGCTGACATTGTATATGCGTTTGTTGATCCAAGAATTCGATTGAAGTAAGGGGGGAAAGATATGGAGACCATTACACCAATAATAGAGAAAAAGAAAGAACGAAAAAAGCGAAATGAATCATCACCATGGCGCCAAGCGTATAAAAAAATCAAGAAAAACAAGATGGCACTCTGTGGCTTATACGTTTTAATATTTATGTTTTTATTTAGTTTTATCGGTCCAGTCTTTTCACCGTATGCTGATGGGAAAGTACAAGTAACACAAATTAATAAACCACCCAGCCTGTCACATTGGCTTGGAACAGACCAGTTGGGACGAGATATTTTAACTAGACTTATGCAAGCAGGGCGTATTTCATTAACAATTGGTTTAGCGTCCATGCTACTATCCGTTATACTAGGAGCTTTATTAGGAGCAATTGCTGGTTTTTATCGGGGGGTTATAGATCATTTAATTATGCGTGTTGCGGATGTGTTAATGTCCATTCCGGGATTACCGCTACTTATTATAATGGGAGCAATTTTATCAGAATGGAAATTACCATCGGAATATCGTTTATATGTTGTAATGATTATTTTAAGTTTAGTAGGATGGCCAGGACTTGCCCGTCTTGTGAGGGGACAAATTTTAACTTTGCGGGAGCAAGCCTTTATGCAAGCGGCAGATGTATTAGGATTAAAGGATTCTCGAAAAATTATTCATCATCTAATTCCTAACGTCTTTCCGTTGCTTATTGTTGTAGCAACTTTGGGTGTGGCTGGATCTATTTTAAGTGAGTCCGCACTAAGCTACTTAGGTCTCGGCGTCGTCCCACCTACACCATCATGGGGGAATATGATTAGCGCAGCTAACTCATTAATCGATTTCCAAAAGCGTCCGTGGTTATGGATTCCGCCTGGTTTTGCAATCTTTATAACAGTTGTATCCATTAATTTACTGGGTGATGCACTTCGTGATGCGTTAGATCCAAAGATGAGACGGTAGGTGAGGGAATATGAGTAAAGCGGTAGTAGAGCTAAAAGACTTACAAACACACTTTCAAACGGAGGAAGGAACAGTAAAGGCTGTAAATCATGTTAGTTTTGCTGTTCGAGAGGGTGAAACGGTTTGTGTTGTAGGTGAATCAGGTTGTGGGAAAAGTGTAACAGCTTTATCTATTATGGGACTTATTGCTGAATCAGGCAGTGTAGTAGGTGGAGATATTCTATATGAAGGAAAAAGTCTTTTAGGAATGAAAGAGAAAGAGCTTCGTAGTTTACGAGGTAATGATATTGCGATGATTTTCCAAGAACCGATGACATCGCTGAATCCGGTCTTCACTGTAGGAGAACAAATTGTAGAGACGTTAAGGGAGCATGAACTGCTTAGTAAAAATGAAGCATATAAGAAGGCTATTGAATTAATTCGTAAAGTTGGCATAGCTCGTGCGGATGAAATTGTCCATTCTTATCCACATGAACTGAGTGGTGGTATGTTACAACGTATTATGATTGCTGTTGCGCTTAGTTGTAATCCTAAGTTATTAATTGCTGATGAACCGACAACGGCTCTTGATGTTACGATTCAAGCTCAAATATTAGACTTATTAAGACAAGTAAAAGAAGAATTTAAAACATCCATTTTACTAATTACACATGATTTAGGTGTTGTAGCTGAGATGGCTGATTACGTTGTCGTTATGTATGGCGGGAAAGTTATTGAGGAAGCCCCAGTACTAGAAATATTCCAAAATCCGAAACACCCGTATACGAAAGGCTTGTTGAAATCAAAACCAGTGATGGGAAAACGAATAGATAAACTATATTCTATTCCAGGGCAAGTTCCTAATTTAGTTGGTTTGGATGAGTTTTGCTACTTTAGTGGTCGTTGTGAGCATTGTATGGAAATATGTAAAGAAGAAGCGCCAAATCTGAATGTACATGATGAGAATCATAAAGTAGCTTGCTGGTTATATGAGGAGCGTGCGGGACAATGAGTGAACCATTATTAGAAGTAAAAAACTTAAAAACATATTTTCCAATTAAAGGCGGAATATTTAGTAGAACGGTTGGACATGTAAAAGCAGTTGATGGAGTAAGTTTTACTATTAATAAAGGCGAAGTGTTCGGTCTTGTTGGTGAATCGGGAAGCGGAAAAACGACGATAGGAAAAACAATTTTACGTCTCGTCCAAAAAACGGAAGGGGAAGTGAAGTTTAAAGGGCAGGATGTTCACTCTTTATCTAAGGAAGAATTGAGAAAACATCGACCTAATATGCAGCTTGTGTTTCAAGATCCGTTTAGCTCATTAAATCCGAGAATGAGAATTGGAGAAGCACTTGGCGAGCCAATGTTGGCCCACGGATTAGCGACGAAAGAAAATGTTCGTGAAAAAGTGATAGAAGTATTAGAGTTATGTGGCTTAGCCCCATATCATATTGACCGGTATCCTCATGAATTTTCTGGTGGACAACGTCAACGTATCGTTATCGCAAGAGCTATGGTATTAAACCCAGAATTTATTGTAGCTGACGAACCTGTGGCAGCACTAGATGTATCTATTCAAGCACAGATCATTAATTTATTTAGTAAGTTACAGGAGAAAAAGGGACTATCTTATTTGTTCATTTCACATGATTTAAGTGTAGTCGAACATTTATGTACGAAGATCGGGATTATGTATTTAGGAACGATCGTGGAGACAGCGCCGCGTGATGAGTTATTTACGAACCCACTTCATCCATATACAAAAGCATTGTTATCGGCAGTGCCAATACCAGATCCAACAGTGAAGCGAGAGAGAATTATACTAGAGGGTGACATTCCGAGTCCAGCAAATCCACCTTCAGGCTGTCGCTTTCATACACGTTGCCCGTTTGCAACAGATATTTGTAAACAAACGGTACCAGAATTCCGTAATGTTGGTGAGGAGCATTTTGTTGCTTGTCATCATGTATAAAAAAAGACTCTTTCAAATTGAAAGAGTCTTTTTTTATTTACTAGATGAAGTTTGTTTCAATACAAATTGCTCGATTGCATGAGCAACACCATGTTCATTGTTTGTTAATGTTACAACATCACATAGTTTTTTTACATCTTCTTCGGCATTTCCCATTGCAACTGATAAACCAGCTACTTGTAACATTGGTACATCATTAAAGTTGTCCCCGATTGCAATAGTATCTTCAATTGGTATATTGAAATAAGCAGCCATCTCTTGTAGACCGTTCCCTTTATGACCATGCTTATCCATAATTTCTACATTAGTAGGAGCTGATGCTGTAACTGAAATACCAGTGTCTTCTTGTAACATACTTAATAGCTGTGCACGATGCGCTGCATTAAATGTCAAAATGAAGAATTTAGATATTTCTAATTCTGGATTATTTACAACATCTTCTATTTTTTGGAAATCAGTAATTAAGTTTGATTTCTTTTGTTTTTCTGTAATTCTCTCAAGTTCCTCAAGTGTAACATCTAGTGCATTCTTGTTCTCTTCAAACGCTTGCATGACTTGATCTTGCCATGTATATGGAGAATAAACTCCCTTATTCGTATATAGCTTATAAGGAAAACCTTCAGATTCCAGTAATTTTGCAAGTTTGTATACTTTATCGTTTTGTAAACAACGCGAGTTAATTACTTTTCCATCCACATAAACAATTGCCCCATTGCTCGCTCCAACTGGAAGAGATAGTTTATATTCTTCCAATAATTTTAAAGCATCCTCTTTTGCACGGCCAGAACAAATCATAACGATATGACCAGCCTCTTTTGCAGCTTGGATAGCTTGTAAGTTCTCTTTGGAGATTTCAAGATTAGATGATAGTAGTGTACCATCCATATCTAATGCGATTAATTTCAAAATGACCACCTCTTTGCTTTTATTATACATAGTTATATAGAGGAAACATATAAACTTATCTTGGAAAAATTGTATTTTATCTCGCATGAATCGTTAGTAAAAATTTGATAGATTCCAACGTATTCATTTGAATATGCGTTTTAGTTTGTAACAAAAGTAGAGGTGAGTATGGAAATGTTTCGTTATATGACTGTAATATTACAAAATCATTACAAATATAAAATTAGTAGAAAGTGCATTGAAATAGAGTTTTTAAAGGTTTTTATAAAAAAACGTAAAAAAAGTGTAATAAATTTTACGTAATTATATTGCAACGTAACGATAGTTATGTTACATTAATGTTACAAACGTTACGTTATTAAATTTAATATAACGACAACATAAAAACTATGAAATAAACATTTCTTAGAAATTACATATAGATAACTTATTAAAAAGGAGGATACATAAAATGAAAGAGCAAGTATTACAAGTAACAAAAGGTGACTTTGTAGGATCAGCAAGTGGAGCAGTAGTATTAACAGCATTAATCGTATTTCTATCAAGCGTATTAGTATAATAGAAGTTTTGTAACAAAAGAAAAAGAGAGGAGAATGGAAAATGAAAGAGCAAGTATTACAAGTAACAAAAGGTGACTTTGTAGGATCAGCAAGTGGAGCAGTAGTATTAACAGCATTAATCGTATTTCTATCAAGTGTATTAGTATAATAGAAGTTTTGTAACAAAAGAAAAAGAGAGGAGAATGGGAAATGAAAGAGCAAGTATTACAAGTAACAAAAGGTGACTTTGTAGGATCAGCAAGTGGAGCAGTAGTATTAACAGCATTAATCGTATTTCTATCAAGCGTATTAGTATAATAGAAGTTTTGTAACAAAAGAAAAAGAGAGGAGAATGGGAAATGAAAGAGCAAGTATTACAAGTAACAAAAGGTGACTTTGTAGGATCAGCAAGTGGAGCAGTAGTATTAACAGCATTAATCGTATTTCTATCAAGTGTATTAGTATAATAGAAGTTTTAAAACATACAAAATGAAAGGAGAATGAGGAATATGAACATTGAACAAGTGTTACAAGTAACAAAAACAGATTTATTAGGATCATTAGGTGGAGCGGTAGTATTAACATCATTTATTCTATTCCTTGCAAAGGCATTAGTATGAGACATATAAATACAATCATTCAAAAAAAATAAAGACTCTAGCATATTAGTAAGTAGTTAATATGTTGGGGTCTTTTTTGTTTTCTTCTATATATATCTCCAAGTATGAATAGCCTCCCTTTATTTTAAAGAGAAAAAAGTCGAATTTTATATGTAAGAAAAAAAGAGGAATTTGACAGAAAAGATAGAAAATTTTAAAGGTCAGAATTTGTTAGCTTGCTAACTAATTTCTATTAATTGATGTTGGAAGCGTTTTCGGTTGGTTTTAAGTATGAACTATTTAATCTATTTACAGGGGGATGAGGATTTTATGAAACAAAAATCTATGGATACGCTAGCTGCACAAATGGAGGACTTTTTTCCAGTACGTGATGTAGATCATTTGGAATTTTACGTAGGAAATGCAAAGCAATCAAGTTATTACCTTGCGAGAGCATTTGGATTCAAAATTGTGGCTTACTCCGGATTGGAAACTGGTAACCGTGAAAAGGTATCTTATGTTCTTGTACAAAAAAATATGCGTTTCGTTGTGTCTGGAGCTTTGAGTAGCGACAATCGTATTGCAGAGTTTGTAAAGACTCATGGTGATGGTGTGAAAGATGTGGCATTACTTGTTGACGATGTTGATAAAGCATACTCAGAAGCTGTGAAACGTGGTGCCGTCGCAATTGCTCCACCTGTAGAGTTAACAGACGAGAACGGTACATTGAAAAAAGCAGTTATTGGTACGTATGGTGATACAATTCACACGCTTATAGAGCGTAAAAATTATAAAGGAACATTTATGCCAGGATTCCAAAAGGTTGAGTTTAATATTCCATTTGAAGAGTCAGGTTTAATTGCTGTGGACCATGTAGTTGGTAATGTTGAAAAGATGGAAGAGTGGGTTAGTTATTACGAGAACGTTATGGGCTTTAAACAAATGATCCATTTCGATGATGATGATATTAGTACAGAGTATTCAGCATTAATGTCAAAAGTAATGACGAATGGAAGTCGTATTAAGTTCCCTATTAATGAGCCAGCAGATGGAAAGAGAAAATCACAAATTCAAGAATATCTAGAGTTCTATAATGGAGCAGGTGTACAACATCTTGCTTTATTAACGAATGACATTGTTAAAACAGTAGAAGCGCTGCGTGAAAATGGTGTGGAGTTTTTAGATACACCAGATACTTATTATGATGAGTTAACTGCGCGAGTTGGGAAAATTGATGAAGAAATTGATAGGTTAAAAGAATTAAAGATTTTAGTAGATCGCGATGATGAAGGTTATTTACTACAAATCTTTACGAAACCAATTGTAGATCGTCCAACTCTATTTATCGAAATCATTCAACGTAAAGGTTCTCGTGGATTTGGAGAAGGGAACTTTAAAGCGTTGTTCGAATCGATTGAAAGAGAACAAGAGCGTCGCGGAAATTTATAAAATTTATATCCACCAGCAAAAATTCTTTTGTTGGTGGAAATTTCATTTTCATAGGGAGGAATCAGGATGAAATTTGTTACATTTCGTCTTCCTTCGAAAGAAATGCGAGCTGGATGGCTTGAAGGTGATAAGGTAATTGATATGAATCTTGCTAGTGGTGGGAAATTACCTTCTTCTATGTTCGCCTTTTTAGAGAAAGCGGATGAGTATGTAGAAGTATTGCGTAATATTAAGAATCCGGAAAAGGGTATATATTCCTTAGAAGAAGTACAATTGGCAGCGGCAATTCCTAATCCGAGTAGTATTCGAGATTTTTACGCATTTGAACAGCATGTAAAAACAGCTCGCGGCCGAAGAGGGCTAGATGTTGTACCTGAATGGTACGATATCCCGGTTTTTTATTTTACGAACCATCGTGCTGTAATTGGTCCGAATGATTTTGTAATTGGTCCGAAGAAATCTAAAAAACTTGATTATGAGTTAGAGATTGCTTGCGTAATTGGGAAAGAAGGAAGAAATATTTCTCGTGAGCAGGCAGAGGAATACATTTTTGGTTATTGTATTATGAATGACTGGAGTGCAAGGGACTTACAAGCAACAGAAATGAAGGTAGGACTCGGTCCAGCGAAAGGAAAAGATTTTGCAACAGCATTAGGAGCGCACCTTGTTACGAAAGAGGAGTTAGATGTTTATCGTAATGGTGACCGTTATGAGTTAGAGATGACTGCTCATGTAAATGGAAAGTTATTATCAAAGGGGAACTTCCGAGATATTTACTATACATTTGCTGAAATGATCGAACGTGCTTCGGAAGACGTTACGTTATATCCAGGCGATGTGATTGGTTCTGGGACAGTAGGAACAGGTTGTATTTTAGAACTGGGTACGGAAGAGTGGCTACAAGATGGAGATGTTGTAGAACTTACGATTACTGGTTTAGGTACATTACGTAATACGGTCAAAAAAGAAATGGAAGCAGGTGATGGGCATGTTTTATCGTCACATGGGGGAGCTACCTCATAAACGACATGTACAATTCCGTAAAAAAGATGGATCGCTTTATCGCGAACAGGTAATGGGAACGAAAGGTTTTTCTGGCACGCAATCTATTTTGTATCATCATTATATGCCAACGGAAGTATCGCATTCGGCTTTATCGCATTCTTGTCAGTTGCAGTATGAAGAAGATGTAGCTCTTGCTCATCGCCACTTCCGCACGAAAGAAAATAAAAAAAGTGGTGATGCAATAAGTGGAAGAAACTTCATACTTGGGAATGAAGATTTGTTAATCGGAGTAGTGAGTCCAACAGAAAAAATGGATTATTTCTACCGTAATGGTGATGGAGATGAAATGTTGTTTGTTCATTACGGAACAGGAAAAATTGAAACGATGTTTGGGACGATTCACTATAGAAAAGGTGATTATGTAACGATTCCAATTGGAACAATCTATCGTGTTATTCCAGATGAAGGAGAGACTAAGTTTCTTGTTGTAGAGGCAAATAGCCAAATTACAACGCCGCGTCGCTATCGTAATGAATACGGACAGTTGTTAGAGCATAGTCCGTTTTGTGAGAGAGATATTCGTGGGCCGGAGAAATTAGAGACATATGACGACAAAGGTGAGTTTGTTGTAATGACAAAGTCGAGAGGATATATGCATAAGCATGTTTTAGGGCATCATCCGTTAGATGTTGTTGGATGGGATGGTTATTTATATCCATGGGTCTTTAATATAGAGGACTTTGAACCAATCACAGGCCGTATTCATCAGCCACCTCCAGTACATCAAACGTTCGAGGGTCACAATTTCGTTATTTGCTCTTTCGTGCCACGTTTATACGATTATCATCCAGAATCTATTCCAGCACCATATTATCATAGTAACGTGAATAGTGATGAAGTACTGTACTACGTAGAAGGAAACTTTATGAGTCGGAAAGGCGTGGAAGAAGGTTCTATTACACTTCATCCGAGTGGAATTCCGCATGGGCCGCATCCTGGGAAAACAGAGGGAAGTATAGGGAAGAAAGAAACGCTTGAACTGGCTGTTATGATAGATACATTCCGTCCACTTCGTATTGTAAAACAAGCACATGAAACAGAAGATGAAAAATATATGTATAGCTGGATTGAAGAAGGTTCATATATTGTGAAATAGGAAAAAGAGGCATGCTCAATAAGGGAGCATGCCTCTTTTATGGAATCGACATGTATAATAATACCAAAAAAAATTATAGAAAGATATATGGAAAGAATGATAAAGGTATTGCAAATTCATAATAATTTCTACTTATTTCGACAAAAGTATTGACTGAGAAAAGTACTATAGGTAAAATGAAAAAGCGAATTAAAAATTTTCAGAAAATTTAAAACTTGGAGGAGCATGCTATGAAGCAAATTTTTCAAAAGAAGCCTATTGCAAAGTTAATGCAAGAGAGTAAACAAAAGACGTTAGCAAGAACATTGGGCGCATTGGATTTAACGATGCTTGGAATCGGGGCGATTGTTGGAACTGGTATTTTTGTTCTAACGGGCGTGGTAGCAGCAAAACATTCTGGACCAGCTATTATATTATCATTTGCGATAGCCGCGTTAGCTTGTGCCTTTGCTGCATTTTGTTATGCTGAATTTGCTTCTTCAGTTCCTGTATCAGGCAGTGTGTATACGTACACATATGCGACGATGGGGGAAGTATTCGCATTTTTAATTGGATGGGACTTAATGCTTGAATATTTACTTGCTACATCTGCTGTGGCAAACGGTTGGTCCGCTTATTTCCAATCTTTATTAAAGGGATTTGGAATTCATATCCCTACCATTCTCTCCTCAGCACCTGGTACAGGTAAGGGTGGAATAATTGATTTACCTGCAGTTCTAATTATTTTAGTGATGACAGTTCTTTTATCTAGAGGTGTTCGTGAAAGTGCACGTGTAAATAATGTTATGGTGTTTATTAAAATAGCAGTCGTTCTTATTTTTATCTTTGCTGGTTTTAATTATGTGAAACCTGAAAACTGGACGCCTTTTATGCCATTTGGTTTAGATGGTATCATGGCTGGAGCTGCTACAGTGTTCTTTGCATTCATAGGGTTTGATGCAGTTTCAACGGCAGCAGAAGAAGTGAAACGTCCACAACGTGATTTACCAATTGGCATTATCGCATCTTTATTAATTTGTACGGTTCTTTATATTGTTGTTTCACTTATTTTGACAGGAATCGTTCCATACAGTCAGCTAAATATATCAGATCCAGTCGCTTTTGCACTTCAATTTATTGGACAAGATGGTTTAGCGGGAGTAATTTCAGTAGGAGCGATTACAGGGATCACAACAGTAATGTTAGTTATGATGTATGGGCAAGTACGTGTTTCGTATGCAATGAGTAGAGATGGATTATTGCCGAAGCGTCTTGCTAAAGTTCACCCTAAATTTAAAACACCGTTTTTAAATACATGGACAACGGGAATTATTGCAGCACTTATTTCAGGATTAATAGATTTAAATGTATTGGCCCATCTTGTAAATATGGGGACTTTATCAGCCTTTGCACTTGTAGCCGTTGCTGTTATTGTAATGAGAAGAACTCATCCTGATTTACCAAGAGCATTTAAGGCGCCGCTTGTACCATTTTTACCAGCGTTAACGGTAATTTTTTGTTTATACTTAATGCTTCAATTATCCGGAACGGCTTGGACTAGTTTTGGTATATGGATGGTTATCGGTATTGCGGTTTACTTCTTATATAGCCGAAAACATAGTGCTTTAAATAATAGTAAAGACGAAGACGATGTAGCAAATCTATAAGTAGAAAAATCCATCCTAATTCTGTTAGGGTGGATTTTTTATTCTGAAAATTTACATTTTTCTGAATGTGTTATAAGATAATTGGTGGTGAACAAAGGGGTGGAATGATGAAAAACACGTGGCGTGAGTTAAGGGAGATGGACCGTAACGTATGGATACGGTTTATTGGTGAGACGTTAAATGGAATTGCAATGATGATGTTGATGCCTTTTTTTGCATTATATTTAAAAGATAAAGTAGATTCATTATTACAGGTTGGGGTTATTATGGCGCTTTCTCCAATTGCTGCAAGCTTTGGATCAATTATAGGGGGGAGAATTGCTGATATATATGGAAGAAAGCCGATTATGATATTTTCGATGACGAGTAATGCGGTATTCATGCTCGGTTTTTTATTTATAGAAGGATTTATTCCTTATGCGATTTTATCTGTTTTTTTAGGATTAAGTAATTCTTTATTTCATCCAGCTGCATCAGCGATGGTTGCAGATGTAACAGCGCCAGAAAAAAGAACAGAAGCATATGGTTTATTGCGAATGGGGCACAATATAGGTGCTGCAATTGGCCCGATAATGGGGGCTTCGGTAGTTATGTTGTCGAAGAACCTAGTGTTTATTATTGCTTCATCTACGATGTTATTTTATGCATTACTTGTATTCATCCTTATTCAAGAGACGATGCCAAAGAGTGCGAATAAAGAAGAGGATAAAGAAAAGGAATCAGGAGCAGTGTGGAAAATTGTATTGCGAGATAAGGCACTGATGATTTATTTATTAGCAGGTATCATTATTTCAATGGGATTTTCTCAAACAGAAGGCATGTTGCCACTGCATTTTGATAATGAAATGAGGGATATTTTTGGAAATAATAATCCATACCCATATTTAATGGCGCTAAACGGATTATTAGTTGTGTTGTTCCAATTTCAAGTTTCAAAATGGGCCACAGATAAACCGGTCGGAAAGACGATGTTATATGGTGCATGTTTGTTTGGGATTGGATTATTTTTTATAGGGTGGTTACCGAAGTGGTTTGGGGAATTTGATGCAAATGTTACAGTTATTTTAATAACACTAATGCTTGTGTATGCCATATATACGTTAGGTGAGATGATTATGTCGCCTGTACAGATGACGTTTGTAGCAAATTTGGCTCCTGAGCATTTGAGAGGGACGTATATGGGAGCTGCGAGTTTGCAGTGGATTACAGGAAGCGCATTCGGTCCACTTCTTGGAGGTTTTTTATTAGATCAATTACTTGGCCACTTGCTATTTACAATTTTAGCTGTAGGATGTGTAGTTGCAGGTATTGTATATGTTTCTTTAGATCGTCTCGTTGAACAAAGGCAAAAAAGCACACTGACCAAACGATCTTCTTAATAAGTAGATGACATACACAAAAAGGAGATTTCTACATATTTTAGGTACATAACTAGATTGGGTTGTGATTTTATATATTTACGAAGAAGGTTAAGTGGAAAAGTGTAGAAAACCAATAAGTGGTGTCATTTAATTATTTGTGGAAGTTACATTTTATTTCAAATAGGAACTACCTATTTTTATAAAAAGTGCTAAAATAGAAAAATGAAAACAATTGGTTAGGGTGATTTCAGTGACAAAAATTAAATTAGGTTTATTATATGGTGGAAAATCAGCTGAGCATCAAGTTTCGCTACAAACGGCTCTTGCTGCTATTAAAGCATTAAATCAAGATAAATTCGAGATTCATCCAATTTATATTACGGAACAAGGTCAATGGGTGCGCGGTGAGCGTATTGAAGGTGAAGTAACGGATGTTGAAGTTCTAAAAATGAGCGGTGCAGAAAATGCAATTTCTCCGTTATCATTAAGTACAGAAATCATTCCATCTGCAACTTCTGAGGAAAATGCTATCGATGTTATTTTCCCGTTACTACATGGACCAAATGGTGAAGATGGAACGGTTCAAGGATTATTAGAATTGATGAACATTCCTTATGTAGGAAACGGTGTTCTAGCGTCTGCTGCTGGTATGGATAAAGTTGTTATGAAAAACATCTTTGCAGAAGCTGGATTGAAACAAGCAAAATATGCATCATTCATTCGTAGCACATGGGAAAAAGATCGTGAAACAGCATATGAAAAAGTAGAAGAAGTATTAGGATATCCTTGCTTCGTAAAACCAGCAAACCTTGGTTCAAGTGTTGGTATTAATAAGTGTAAAAATCGTGAAGAACTTGAGAATGCATTTGAAGAGGCATTCCAATTTGACCGTAAAATTATTGTAGAAGAAAATATCGTTGGACGTGAAGTAGAAGTTGGTGTACTAGGTAATGATGAACCGAAATGTTCAGTTGTAGGTGAAATTGTACCGAAAAAAGACTTCTATGATTATAAATCGAAATACATCGATGGTGATACAGCGTTAATTATTCCAGCTGAAATGACAGAAGAAGAGTCTAATGTTATTAAGCGAGATGCGATTATTGCATTCCAATCGTTAGATGGTGCTGGCTTAACACGAGCTGATTTCTTCTTAACGAAAGATGGAGAAGTATATATTAACGAAGTAAATACAATGCCAGGATTTACACCGTTTAGTATGTTCCCTCTATTATGGCAACATACTGGATTACCATATCCGGAATTAATTGAAGAGCTAATTCGTTTAGCGATTGAGCGTCACGAAGAAAAACAAAAAATTAAATATACAATCTAACAAAAAAGGAGGAGGCACTATTCAAAGGAATAGTGCTTCCTCTATGTAAGGAGTGTTTTTTTATGATAAATCGAACGTTAAAACAAGTAGAGCAAATGGTAAATGGTACGGGATTAGCAGAGCAGTATGAGGGAATTACTATACAAGGAGTGTCTATTGATACGAGAAAAATCGAAAAAGGAAACTTATATGTTCCGATTCAAGGCGAACGTTTCGATGGACATGCTTTTGTGGATAAAGCTGTTGAAAACGGGGCTGTGGCAACATTATGGATGAAAGATGTAGCAAATCCACCTGAGAATCTTCCGGTTATTTTTGTAGAAGACACATTATCAGCATTACAAATGTTAGCGAAAAACTATCGCGATCAATTGGATGTGAAAGTGATTGGTGTGACAGGTAGTAACGGTAAAACATCTACAAAAGATATTGTAACAAGTCTTCTGGCGACTAAATTTAAAGTTCAAAAAACAGAAGGAAACTTCAATAATCATATTGGGCTACCTCTTACTATTTTAAACTTAGAAGAAAATACAGAAGTAGCTGTATTAGAAATGGGTATGTCAAGCCGAGGAGAAATTGAATTCTTATCTAAATTAGCTCGTCCAAATGCAGCCATCATTACGAACATTGGTGAGGCGCATTTAATGGATTTAGGATCTCGTGAGGCAATTGCTGAAGCAAAATTAGAAATTGTGACAGGATTACAAGAAGGCGGAGTATTCGTATATAACGGAGATGAGCCGTTATTAACGAATCGTGTTCCTGAAATGAATTTAATAGCTGAAACAGTTACGTTTGGTGATGCTAGAGCAAATGATTACTACCCAACGACTGTAACGTTACAAGCAACTGGGACACACTTTAAAATGAATAGAGAAGAAAACATTTCATTCTATCTACCTGTATTAGGAAAACACAATGTATATAATACGCTTGCTTCCATGGCAATTGCGAAACACTTTGGTGTAACGTGGGAAGAGATGAAAGAAGGTTTAGTAACACTTCAAATGACAGGTATGCGTATGGAAATTGTAAAAACAAATAGTGGATTAACAATTATCAATGATGCTTATAATGCAAGTCCGACAGCTATGGAAGCAGCATTCCACCTAATGAATGGTTTAGATGGATTCTCTAAAAAAATTGTCGTGCTAGGTGACATGTTAGAGCTTGGGGATCAAGAAGTACAGTTTCATTATGAAGTAGGTAAATTAATCGATCCCGCAAAGATTTCATACGTATTCACATATGGTAAATTAGGGGCTCAAATTGCTGAAGGAGCGAAAATTAATTTCCCTAATGAACGTGTAAAGGCGTATGATAATAAAGAAGAGTTAGTAAAAGAGTTGCAAGCAGTAGTTGACGCGAAAGATGTTGTATTAGTAAAAGCATCTCGTGGTATGAAATTAGAAGAAGTAATTACGATGTTGAAATAATTGGTGTATATAAACAGGGATGATAGCTACGAAAATAGAAGAAACTTATAATAAGCGCTTACAGTAAATATAAAAAAAATAAAAGTGAAGAAAAAAACTCTGAATATGAAAATAAGGTAACAGTTGGGTTTGCTTTTTACACATACAAAACTTATAATTGATAAAGTGTAATAACGTTTAGAAGTATTTTCGCGAAGAATATACGCCCGTTTATATACGTGAGCATTCAGGAAAAGGGCTTTTCCGCAAATTCGGAAAACGCCTTTTTTTAAATGATAAGTATAGGATAGAAAAGGAGAAGTAACATTGACAACATTTCGAGAATTAGGATTAAGTGAGTCTTTACTGCAATCTGTTGAAAGTATGGGCTTTGAAGAGGCTACGCCGATTCAAGCTGAAACAATTCCACATGCATTGCAAGGTAAAGATATTATTGGGCAAGCACAAACAGGTACAGGGAAAACAGCAGCATTCGGATTACCACTATTAGACAAAGTGGATACAAATAAAGAAGCAGTTCAAGGTATTGTTATCGCGCCAACGCGTGAATTAGCAATTCAAGTTGGAGAAGAGCTATACAAAATTGGTAAACATAAACGCGTTCGTATTTTACCAATTTACGGTGGTCAAGATATTAACCGCCAAATTCGTGCTCTAAAAAAACACCCACACATTATTGTTGGTACGCCGGGTCGTATTTTAGATCATATTAACCGTAAAACACTTCGCCTACAAAACGTAGAGACAGTTGTTCTTGATGAAGCGGATGAAATGTTAAACATGGGCTTCATTGAAGATATTGAAGCGATTTTAACAGATGTGCCAGAAACACATCAAACATTATTATTCTCAGCGACAATGCCAGATCCAATCCGTCGTATTGCTGAGCGTTTCATGACTGAGCCTCAACACATTAAAGTAAAAGCAAAAGAAGTAACAATGCCAAACATTCAGCAGTTCTATTTAGAAGTGCAAGAAAAGAAAAAGTTTGACGTGTTAACACGCTTACTAGATATTCAATCTCCAGAGCTTGCAATCGTATTCGGTCGTACAAAGCGTCGTGTTGATGAATTATCAGAAGCATTAAACTTACGTGGTTATGCAGCAGAAGGTATTCATGGTGACTTAACACAGGCGAAACGTATGTCTGTATTACGTAAATTTAAAGAAGGTGCTATTGAAGTTCTTGTTGCAACAGACGTTGCTGCACGTGGTCTTGATATTTCAGGCGTAACACACGTATACAACTTCGATATCCCACAAGATCCAGAATCATATGTTCACCGTATCGGTCGTACTGGTCGTGCAGGTAAAAAAGGTATTGCAATGCTATTTGTAACACCACGTGAATCAGGACAATTAAAAAATATCGAGCGTACAACAAAACGTAAAGTTGACCGTATGGAAGCACCGACACTTGACGAGGCATTAGAAGGTCAACAACGTTTAATCGCTGAAAAGCTTCAAAACACAATCCAAAATGAGAACTTATCATACTACAAGCGTATTGCAGAAGAAATGTTAGAAGAGAACGACTCTGTAACAGTAGTAGCTGCTGCTTTAAAAATGATGACTAAAGAGCCGGATACAACTCCAATCGCTTTAACATCAGAACCACCAGTTGTTTCAAGAGGTGGCGGTTCTAAAAAACGCGGTGGTAACGGAGGCGGATACCGTGATGGTAACCGTAATCGTAGTCGTGACGGACGCGGAGGCGATGGCCGTAACCGTGATCGTAACCGTGATCGCAATCGTGATGGTGGTAACCGTGATCGTAATCGTGATGGCGGTAGCCGTGGTCGTAAAGGTGAAGGTCAAGGTCGCCCTGGATCTTCAAATGGACGCGGCGAAAGAAAACATCATAGCCGTCCACAAGCTTAATAAAAAAGAGAATGCCCTTTGCCGGCATTCTCTTTTTTTATTTCTGTAATTGTACATACTACATAATAACTTGTGTAGAAATGAGGTGCTACATGCTTGTAAGACTTGGGTATGTTGCAATGAGTGTACATTTGAAAAGCGCATCTCCATCTCAAACGATGACGTACGCGCAGTTTCAAAAAATAGATGATCGAGAAGCGGCGATTCGTAAACTTGAAAGAATTGCTAATTCGAATTTGGAAAACTGTTTACGATTATTAAAGCATAATAGAGGACATGACATATCGTTCTTTCGACTTAGTTCCAAGCTCATTCCTCTGGCGAATCATGAGGAGTTGTTAGATTGGAACTATATTCGTCCTTTAAAAGAGAAATTGAAAGAGTTAGGTGAATATGCAATTCGTATGAACATGCGTATCGATTTCCATCCAGATCATTTTGTTGTACTCAATTCTCCTGAGGAGAGTATTTTTAAACAATCTGTAAAGACATTACAAATGCATAAAAAGTTGTTAAAAGGCATGGGGATTGAACATAAGCAACGATGTGTAATGCATGTTGGTGGCGGATATAAAGATAAAGAGCTCGCATTAGAGCGTTTTATAGAGAATTGGTCTAACGTCCCAAGAGGTATTCAGGAAATGATTATGTTAGAAAATGACGATACGACCTTTACGCTGGAAGAAACATTATATTTAGGAGAAAAATTGGACATTCCTGTTGTATTTGATTTGCATCATCATATGATGAATCATGATCGAGAAGATTGGCATGAAGATTGGGCGCGTGTTGTACATACGTGGGAATCGTCTTTGTTACCAGTGAAAATGCATATTTCTAGTCCTAGAGAGGGAAAAGACCCGAGAGCACATGCGGACTTTATTGATGTAGATACTTTTTTATCTTTTTTAAAAAAGATAAAGGGAAGTGTTCCGCAAATTGATTGTATGATTGAAGCGAAGAAGAAGGATGAGTCTTTATTTCAACTCATGAGAGATTTAAGTGAACAAACAGATGTGGAAATTATCGATGGTGCGAGCTTTTATATTAAATGAGCTCTGCACCATCGAGTTTTTTAACCCCGCTATTAACGGGCAGCCATACTCCCACCTTGAAATTTGGTGAATACGAGGGGGAGGTGGGAGTATGGCTGCCCGTAAAACCCCGATTGGTGTGGGCTAATAATCAGTGGGGGATGGACACCCCCCGCTGATTAAAGTTTCACTTTATCAATAAAGGAGTGCAAATACCACCAATGATCAATCCTGTTAAATGGCTGATAGGATTGGCAGAGGGATTGAAGAAAGTGAATAGTAGTAATATACATATCATAATTGAAAAAATAGCGATGTCTCTCGGATTGGAAGAACGATATCGGCTATACAATAGAAATAAATGTGCACCTAGTAATCCGAAAATACCGCCAGATGCCCCGGCATGAATATATTCAAGAGGCATAATAAGATAAGAAGAAATATTTCCAAGGATGCCGGAAAGGAAAAAAATAATGATAAAAGAAAAATGCCCTAGTTGTTTCTCAATAGAAGAGCCAAGAACGAATAAACAAATACTATTAGAAAGAAAATGTTGTAAGTCTACATGTACAAGCAGGGAAGTTATGAGACGCCACCATTCTCCTTTAGCGATATATTCATTATAAGCTGCCATAGGAAAGAGAAAAAAGTCGCCTAACATAATCATGGATAATTGTATGAGAAGTAAAGCGATGACAATTGGTTGTAAGGAAATGCGGGCGGATGGTATTAGCATGTTGTGAGTATCACTCCTTTTGCATCAGAAAGATTCTCTGTTATTCTTACAATATGAAAAAAGAAAGCTAAATAGAAGAAGGGGATTTTGAAATGATTGTAGGGATTGGAATCGATATAATTGAATTGAATCGAATTGAAAAAATGCTAGATGGAAAGCTTAAATTTATGGAACGTATTTTAACTGAAAGCGAACGTAATGTTGCTAAGGGGCTGAAGGGAAGCCGTCTTATAGAGTTTGTAGCTGGAAGATTTGCAGCAAAAGAGGCGTATTCAAAGGCGGTAGGCACTGGTATCGGGAAAGAAGTAAGTTTTTTAGATATCGAAGTAAGAAATGATGATAGAGGGAAGCCAATTCTTATTACAAGTACAGAGCATATTGTTCATTTATCAATTAGTCATAGTAAGGAATTTGCTGTTGCTCAAGTGATTTTAGAAAGCTCGTCAAGCTAGTCTGCATATTTTATATCTTTGTCTCATATATTTGTGGTAGCGATAAGGAAGGCACATCTTCCACTCATTTATAGGGGCAAAGGGGCTGAAGTGATGAAAAGGCGTCTGTTTTTAGTTCTTGTCGGTTTATTAACCGTTTTTGTGTTGGCCGGTTGTATGGAAAAGAAACAAGATGATGTTGTGAGAGATTTAGAGTCGAAAGTAAAAGGGATGAAAAGTTATCAAGCTGAAGCAAAACTATCTATTAAAACAGGGAATGAGCCTCAGGAGTATAAGGTAGAAATATGGCATAAAGAACCTTCTTTTTATCGTGTGAATTTGCAAAATGCGAAAAAAGATCAAAGTCAAATTATTTTAAGAAATGAAGAAGGTGTATTTGTATTAACGCCAGCGCTTAATAAGAGTTTCCGTTTCCAAAGTGATTGGCCGCAAAATAGTAGCCAGGCTTACTTATATGAATCCCTTGTGAGAGATATTTTGCAGGATAAGAAAAACCTTACTTTTGAAAAAACAGATAAGTATTATATTTTTAAAACAAAAACAAACTATCAACATCAAAACATGTTGCCGAAACAAGAGATTACATTGAAGAAAAGTGATTTAACGCCAGTTTCGGTGAAGTTAATGGATAATGATCAAAATGTTCTTGTGAAAGTAGATTTCTCAAAAGTGAAATTTGATGCGAAATTTGATAAAGGTGCATTTGATACGAAACAAAATATGTCTAGAGCGCAAGTAGATGTTCAAACGACAGCGAAAGAAGACAAACCATTTGCTATTTTGTATCCGCGTGATACACCACAAGGTATGGTCTTGAAAGACGAAAAAGAGTTGAAGACAGACAGTGGCAAGCGTGCGATACTCACATACACTGGAAGTAAGAAATCCTTTACTTTAATACAAGAAAAGGCAAAAGTTGCAGAGGCTTCGTCAGCAATAAGTGTGAGCGGAGAATTGGTTGACCTTGGCTTTACAATTGGAGCATTGACGAAAGACTCTTTAACGTGGTCGCATAACGGAGTAGAATATATGCTCGTGTCTAAAGGTTTAGAGCCGAAGGAGCAATTAATGGTTGCTCGTTCAGTTACAGAGAAGCAAGTGAAGTAAACTTCTTAGACGTGGTGATATATGTGCACCACGTCTTTTCTTAGTTTGAAGAGTGGATTTCATAAAAGAAGCATATAAAAGAATAAGCTTCGCATATCGTGTATAAGGAAGTGTATTTATGGAAGAAGCACCATTTTACCGTGACACTTGGGTGGAAGTCGATTTAGATGCAATCTATAACAATATTACACATATTAAAAATTTCATTCCAAGTAATGTAGAGATTTTTGCTGTAGTTAAAGCCAATGCATATGGACACGATTATGTACCGGTAGCCAAAACGGCATTAGAAGCAGGGGCAACAAGGTTAGCGGTTGCCTTTTTAGATGAAGCTTTAGTGCTTCGGAGGGCTGGTATTACTGTGCCGATTTTAGTGTTAGGTCCTTCCCCGCCTCGTGATGTCAATGTAGCTGCCGAAAATGATGTGGCGTTAACCGTTTTTCAAAAAGAATGGGTGGATGAAGCAATCAAACTTTGGGATGGTTCGTCTACAATGAAGTACCATATTAATTTTGATAGTGGCATGGGGAGAATTGGAATACGCGAACGTAAAGAATTAAAAGGATTTTTAAAGAGTTTAGAAGGTGCACCATTTTTACAATTAGAAGGAGTTTATACACATTTTGCAACAGCGGATGAGGTGGAGACTTCTTACTTCGATAAGCAATATAACACATTTTTGGAGCAGTTAAGTTGGTTGAAAGAATTCGGAGTGGATCCTAAGTTTGTTCATACAGCTAATAGTGCTGCAACGCTACGTTTTCAAGGGATTACATTTAATGCAGTACGAATTGGTATAGCGATGTATGGGTTATCCCCGTCTGTAGAAATACGCCCTTTTTTACCGTTTCAATTAGAACCAGCGCTATCACTGCATACGAAGGTTGCTCATATTAAACAGGTAATTAAAGGGGATGGAATTAGTTATAACGTCACTTATCGAACGAAAACGGAAGAATGGATTGCAACCGTTGCAATTGGATATGCAGATGGATGGCTTAGAAGATTACAAGGGTTTGAAGTGCTTGTAAATGGTAAAAGAGTACCGATTGTAGGTCGAGTAACGATGGATCAATTCATGATACACCTTCCTTGTGAAGTGCCTCTTGGTACGAAAGTTACACTCATTGGAAGACAAGGTGATGAGTATATTAGTGCTACTGAGGTTGCTGAATATTCGGGGACTATTAATTATGAAATTATTTCAACGATAAGCTTCCGGGTACCGAGAATATTTATACGGAATGGCAAGGTTGTAGAAGTAATTAATTACTTGAACAATATATAGAAGGTAGTATGATTTGCTTCTTGTCATTTGAGAGGACTGTTCATTAGTTAAGAATAAGTTCATTTTTTGACGAGAAGCTTTTTACTTATCAGTACTTTTAACATAATTTAATGCAGAAATTCTTCAGTGTTTTGTTGTACCGAGATAAAAAATAAAAGAATATGAATGTTTTGTTTGTGAATTGGAAAACATAAGCAAGGAATAAGGAAGTCTTTGCAACAGGCTCCATACAATGGTATTATTACAATAGGTGTCATATATATATTTGGGTGTGTAGTTGACGGTGGAGGTGTATTTTTGTGTCCGAATCAAGTGTAACTACTGAAATCGTGGTTCGGTTGCCAAAGCAAATGGTAACGGAATTGGACGGAATTGGAAAACAAGAGAATAAGAATCGCCATGAACTAATTTGCCAGGCAACACAACTGTTATTGCGTCAACATAAGACGAAGAAACGCTACCAACATGAATCAATGCGACGTGGGTACATTGAAATGGGAAAAATTAATCTTGGTATTGCATCTGAAGCTTTCTTAGCAGAGTATGAAGCAGCTCATACAGTAGAACGCTTAGTTAGCGGGGGGTAATATTTTGATTGTAAAACGCGGCGACGTGTATTTTGCAGACCTTTCCCCAGTTGTTGGTTCTGAGCAAGGAGGCGTTCGTCCGGTTCTTGTCATTCAAAATGACATCGGAAATCGTTTTAGTCCAACGGTGATTGTAGCGGCTATTACTGCACAGATTCAAAAAGCGAAATTACCTACTCATGTGGAAATTGATGCGAAAAAGTACGGTTTTGAGAGAGATTCTGTTATTTTACTTGAGCAGATTCGAACAATCGATAAGCAGCGCTTAACGGACAAAATCACTCACTTAGATGAAGTGATGATGATTCGTGTAGATGAAGCGCTACAAATTAGTTTAGGACTAATAGATTTTTAAATCGGCAGTTTAAGTTGCTCTCTTTGCAGGGCAACTTTTTTTATTATAGAGGAGGTTACGGTTGTATATGGAAATGGTAGATAATCGACAAGCGTTAATGAAAATGTTAGTGAAGGAATTAGGCTTTACCGAAAAGCAAGTTCGTCATGTTATTCAATTAACAGAAGAAGGTAACACAGTTCCATTTATTGCTCGTTACCGAAAAGAATGGACAGGCTCTTTAGATGAAGTACAAATTCGTACGATTTTAGAGAGATGGCAATATATGATGCAACTTGAAGATAGGAAAGAAGAGGTTCTTCGTCTTATTGATGAGAAGGGGAAACTGACAGGAGAATTACGTCAGCAAATTGTGAAAGCTGCCAAGTTGCAAGAAGTAGAAGATTTATATCGTCCATATAAAGAGAAAAGAAGAACGAAAGCAACGATTGCAAAAGAAAAAGGGTTAGAGCCATTAGCTGAATGGTTATTGTTATATACGAAAGAAGATCCAAATCAGAAGGCAATGGAGTTTATGAATGCCGAGAAAGAGGTGCAATCTGCAGAAGAAGCATTACAAGGTGCTCAAGATATTATTGCAGAAATTGTTTCAGATGAAGCGTCGTATCGTAGTTGGATTCGGAATGTTACTTTTAGAAAAGGTGTTATGTCTTCGGTTGTAAAAGATGAAGAGAAAGATGAAAAGAATATATATGAAATGTATTATAGCTATGAAGAACCGTTGCAGAAAGTGGTGCCGCATCGTGTATTAGCGATGAATCGTGGTGAGAAAGAAGATATATTGAGAGTTTCTCTTGTTCCACCAGTAGATGAGATAGTAGCTTTCTTATATAAGAAAGTAATTCGTGATAACGATTCAAAAAGTGCACAGTATGTAAAATTGGCAATTGAGGATGGTTATAAACGTTTAATTCAATCCTCTATTGAAAGAGAGATTCGAAAAGAATTAACAGAAACAGCTGAGGAACAAGCGATACATATTTTCTCTGAGAACTTACGTAATTTGTTATTACAACCTCCAATGAAAGGAAAGGTTGTGTTAGCTGTAGACCCTGCATATAGAACGGGTTGTAAATTAGCTATTGTAGACGATACTGGGAAAGTTCTATATATTGATGTTATTTATCCGCATCCACCGGTGCGTAAATATGAAGATGCAAAAACGAAAGTTCTTTCTATTATAGATAAGTATCAAGTTGAAATGATTGCGATTGGGAATGGTACAGCTTCTAGAGAATCGGAAGAATTTATAGTTGATGTATTACAAAATGTGAAACGAGAAGTCTTCTATATTATTGTGAACGAAGCTGGTGCGAGTGTGTATTCGGCTTCTGATTTAGCCCGTGAGGAGTTCCCGGATTTACAGGTTGAAGAAAGAAGTGCTGTTTCTATTGGAAGACGTCTGCAAGATCCGCTTGCTGAACTTGTAAAGATTGATCCTAAATCAGTTGGGGTTGGACAATACCAACATGATGTATCTCAAAAGAGGTTAAATGAATCATTAACGTTTGTAGTAGAGACGGCAGTTAACCAAGTCGGTGTGAATGTAAATACAGCTTCAGTTGCGTTATTGCAATATGTTTCGGGTTTATCGAAAACTGTTGCGAAAAATATTGTAGCAAAGCGTGAAGAAGAAGGGAAATTTACAAAACGAACAGACTTAAAGAAAATCCCACGTCTAGGTGCGAAGACGTATGAACAATGTATAGGTTTCCTACGTATATTAGAAGGGGCGAATCCATTAGACCGAACGGGTATTCATCCAGAACAATATAAAAATGTTGAATTGTTATTGAAAAATCTGGGATTATCAAAAGATGATGTAGGGCAACCGCAATTACAAAAGAGTTTAGAGGAAGTGGAGATTGCTAAGTTGTCGCAAGAAACGGGAGTTGGAGAGCCTACATTAGTTGATATTATAGATGCACTCATTAGTCCAGAGCGAGATATGAGGGATGAGTTGCCTAAACCACTTCTGAAAAAAGGGATTTTGAAATTAGAAGATTTAAAACGTGGTATGGAATTAGAAGGAACAGTTCGTAACGTTGTTGATTTTGGTGCTTTTGTCGATGTAGGTGTAAAACAAGATGGTTTAGTACATATTTCTAAATTAAGCAAACAATACGTGAAGCATCCGTTAGATATTGTATCTGTCGGACAAATCGTTAAAGTATGGGTAGATGATATTGATACGAAAAAAGGTCGCGTTGCACTATCTATGTTGCCGATTGAATAGTAAAAGAAGAGAGCAGATGAAACTGCTCTTTTTTTAATAGGATAGAAAGTGTAATGAAATTATGAGCTTTGATGTATTTTGCTATAATAAAACCAGCATTCATTTAGTAATTTAATTTGATACCGGTTTTTTTCGAAATATGCGCGTTGCATTTGTTTTTTGAGCCATGTAGGCATAGGAATCCCTCCTTGTTTAATCCTACTCTCAAAAATGTAAGGTACTATTGATGAGAGGTTGGTGAGTGGATTTCTACTTTTGCTATGTTTTTAGAAACCACGCTTCTTGAATGAGGATGGGTATATGTACTATTTAATATATGTATAAGAGAGGAGAAAAGTGTAAAAATATTTTTTTGTTTGGGAGGAATGAAAGTGGATGAGCAAGAAATACAACGGCTAGTGGAAGAAGTATCGCTACAATATTTCGGAATGCCGTTTTTACATAAGGCGATGTTTAATAGTAGATTGCGTACAACTGGTGGACGTTATCTATTGAATACACACAATATTGAACTGAATTATCGATATTACGAAATGTATGGAAAAGAAGAATTAGTTGGAATCGTTAAACATGAACTTTGTCATTATCACTTACATATTACAGGAAGAGGGTATAAGCACAGGGATAAGGATTTTCGTGAACTATTAAAGGCAGTTGGTGCACCACGCTTTTGTAAACGAATGGTAAATGAAGAGAAAGAAAAAAAGGTTTATATGTATGAATGTATGGAGTGTTTACTTCAATATGTAAGAAGACGTCAAATAAATACAAAAAAATATGTCTGCGGAAAGTGTAAAGGGAAACTAATTCTCATAAAGAAAACATCTTGACAGTGAAAACGCAATCCAGTATATTATAAACATGTCACGTTTGTACAAGATGTTGTAAAAAACCTCTTGACTTACAATGAGAAATTTTATAAGATACAAATTGTCTTCATTATTCCGCAGTAGCTCAGTGGTAGAGCTATCGGCTGTTAACCGATCGGTCGTAGGTTCGAGTCCTACCTGCGGAGCCATACAGAGAAGTACCCAAGTGGCTCAAGGGGCTCCCCTGCTAAGGGAGTAGATCGCGAACGCGGTGCGAGGGTTCGAATCCCTTCTTCTCTGCCATTCATATTGGCCCGTTGGTCAAGTGGTTAAGACACCGCCCTTTCACGGCGGTAACACGGGTTCGAATCCCGTACGGGTCACCACTTCGGAGGATTAGCTCAGCTGGGAGAGCACCTGCCTTACAAGCAGGGGGTCGGCGGTTCGATCCCGTCATCCTCCACCATAATATTATATTGAAAATTAAAATGACATTAATTTAAAGATTAAATGGTCCCGTGGTGTAGTGGTTAACATGCCTGCCTGTCACGCAGGAGATCGCCGGTTCGACCCCGGTCGGGACCGCCATTTTAACTTCTGCTAATTGGCAGTTGTTTTTTATTGGTCATTATGGTACAATAACATTTGTCTTTGAAAAAAATATAAGTATTTCG